>NZ_JACYOT010000039.1 GCF_014858005.1 Propioniciclava soli | reverse complement strand
TCGAGGGCGGGGAGGGCAGCAACCAAGTCGCGGACCATCTCCGGGTTGGTGGTCAGGGTGGTGAGGATGGCGGTGCGGGCCTGGGCCCGCTCGTCGTCGGTGGGGTCGAGGGCGAGGAGGGCCTCAACCAAGTGGCGGACCAGCCACGGGGCGGTGGTGGTCAGGGTGGTGAGGATCGTGGTGCGGATGGTTGCATTGGCCGTAGGCCAGTGGGTGGTTGCAGCGATCAACTCTGGGTGTGATTGCGCATGCGACTTCCGGAAGGCGTCGATCTGGTCGTGGTGATGCTCAGGCCAGTCTTCGGGGAGCGTGCGCGCTGTCCGCTTCGGTGTCTTTCTGAGGGTCCGGGTTGTGCGTTCAAGGCTGGTGTGGAGCCCGGCCACCTATCACCAGTCGTAACTGTACCGTACGTATGGTATAGTTACGGGTGGTGATAGTTCGGTTCCGGAAAGGTGTGATGACGTGAGTTTGAGCAAGCGGCAGCGGTGGGGTCTGCTGGTGACGGTGGCGGCGGGGCTGCTGTTGATCACTCTGGACAACTCGATCCTGTACACGGCGTTGCCGACGTTGACCGAGGAGTTGGGGGCGTCGGGGTCGCAGAGCTTGTGGATCATCAACGCCTATCCGGTGGTGATGGCGGGCCTGTTGCTGGGCTCGGGCACGCTGGGGGACCGGATCGGGCACCGGCGGATGTTTTTGATCGGTCTGGTGGTGTTCGGGGTGGCGTCGTTGGGGGCGGCGTTCGCGCCGTCGGCGGGTCTGCTGATCGCGGCGCGTGCGGTGCTGGCGGTGGGCGCGGCGGCGATGATGCCGGCCACGCTGGCGCTGATCCGGGTCTCGTTCGAGGTTGAGCGTGAGCGCAATTTCGCGATCGCGGTGTGGGGGAGCCTTGCGGTGGTGGGTGCGGCGCTGGGCCCGATCGTGGGCGGGGTGCTGCTGGAGCACTTCTGGTGGGGCTCGGTGTTCCTGATCAACGTGCCCGTGGTGATCGCCGCGTTGATCGCGGCGGTGCTGATCGCACCGCCCAACGACCCCGACCCGTCCAAGAGGTGGGACCTGGTGTCGTCGTTGCAGGCGATGGTCGCGCTGGTGGGTGCGGTGTTCTTCATCAAGGAGCTCGCGCATTCCCCGCAGAACTGGGTGATCGTTGGTGCGGGCTTGGTGGCCGCGGTGGTCGGGTCGGTGCTGTTCGTCCGCCGTCAGCGGGGCTTGGAGCAGCCGCTGCTGGAGTTCTCGATCTTCCGCAATCCCGCGTTCAGCGCCGGGGTGCTGGCGGCGGCGTTCTCGATGTTCGCGATCGGCGGGTCCCAGCTGGTCACGACCCAGCGGTATCAGCTTGTGGAGGGTTTCACCCCCCTGGAGGCCGGGCTGCTGGTCGCGGCGGTCGCGATCGGGTCGCTGCCCACCGCGCTGTTGGGCGGGGCGTTCCTGCACAGGATCGGCCTGCTGCCGTTGATCGCCGGGGGCCTTGCGGTCGCCTCGCTCGGGGTGGTCGTGGTGCTCATCGGTGTGCAGGCCGACGTGTTCGGTGTGTTGGTTGCCGGGCTGCTGGTTACCGGCGCCGGGCTGGGTGGGGCGATGTCGGTGGCCTCGACCGCGATTGTGGGCAATGTGCCCGCCCGCCGTGCCGGGATGGCGTCCTCGGTCGAGGAGGTGTCGTATGAGTTCGGGTCCCTGACCGCTGTCGCGTTGTTGGGCAGCCTGCTCACCTTCGTTTACACCACCACCGTGCGGCTCCCGGCCGGCGCGCCGGAGGGTGCGCACGAGAGCCTGTCGGATGCGCTGGCGACAGCGGGCGGGGACCGGGCGATCATCGAGGCGGCGAGCAGTGCCTTCGACACCGGGTTCTTGGTCACGATGATCATCCTCGCCGTGGTCCTGGCGGTCGGGGCCGCGGTCACCGGACGGTTGCTGCGCCACCACGGGCCGGGGACTCAGTCGCAGGCCTTCTCGGGCAACCACTGACCGGGCGGGAGTGGAGGCAGAGGCTATGCGTCCCAGCAAGCGGACCGAGATCCTCGATGCGGCCCTGGGGGTGATCGAGGCCGGCGGGGTCACCGCGGTGACCTTCGAGGCCGTGGCCGAGGCCGCGGGCATGACCAAAGGCGGGCTGCTGTATCACTTCGGCACCCGCGAGGTCATGCTGCAGGCGCTGCACGAGCACCTCGCCGAACAGTGGGAGACCGCTCTCACCGAGGCCGCGGGCAAACCCGCCGAACGGGCCAGTGATGCTGAGCGTCTGGCCGCCTACGCCCAGGTCGCGACCCACAGCGCGACCCGGGCCGAGTTGTTGCTGATGCTCGAAACCGTCAACGACCCCGCCATGCACGCCCCCTGGAACGGGGTCCTGGCCCGGTGGACCCCGCCACTGCCCGAGCATGCAGACATCTCCCCGGGTGAGTTGAGCCAGCTCATCGCCCGCCTGGCCGCCGACGGGCTCTGGCTCATCGAGTCCCTCACCACACCCCTGCACCCCTCTATGCGGGCCAGGATCGCGAACCACCTCACCACCCTCGCCTACACGACCGAGACCCCCAGTGCACCCGGCACATCCGGCGGGGGCGGCGCACGTGATCCGCGGTGACTGTGGGGCTGCTGCTCACCCTGGTGGGCTTGGCGTTGCTGGACTCGGTCAACGTCTCCACGATCTGGATCGTCGTGGTGATCCTGCTGGCCGCCAAGCGGCCCGCGGCCACCGGGTGGGCGTACGCGGTCGGGGCGTTCGTGACGTTCGGGACCTTCACGCTGCTGCTCTACTTCGGGCTCAACGCCGCCGAGACCTGGCTGGACGGGTTGACGCTGTGGCTGCGTCGCATCCTGTTCACGATCATCACGGTGGTCTTCATCGTTCTCGGCGTCCGCCGGTTCACCGCGCGCCCCCGGCGCGGGTACGGGCTGCCGTCCTGGGTGAACGCCTGGACCGCGCTTCCGCTCGGTCTGGTCGCCACGATCAGCGACATCCCTAACGCGTTCCCGATGTTCCTGGCCGTCGAACGCCTCATCGACACCGGCATCGGCCCCGAGACCGCGGTGCCCGTGCTGATCGGCTACACCGCGATCTACGCCCTGCCGACCCTCGCGGTCCTGATCATCGGCCTGCTCTACCAAGACCGCCTCCGAGCCCGGCTGCAAACCCTCTACAACCGCTACGCCACCGGTCACACCAAGCCCAGCGGCAAGATCGCCGCGCTGTACTTCACCGCAGCCGCCGCGAGCCTGGCCATCCTCATCTTTCTCATCCGATGACCCACGTGAGGTTGACCCCGTAACCCGGACACCGTCTTGGCGGGTTCCCTTGTCGGGGACCGCCGGAGAGGATGTCCTCGATGGGATCGACGAGGAAGAGAAGGACGTACACGCCGGAGTATCGGCGGGAGGCCGCGCATCTGGTGATCGACACCGACCGGACGATCGCAACGGTCGCCGGCGAGATCAACGTGGGTGCGCAGCTGTTGGGCCGCTGGGTCCAGCAGGAGCGCGACCGGATCGGTGCCCCACCGGAGGCGCCGCTGGACGCCTCGGAGCGGGCCGAGTTGGAGCGGCTGCGGCGGGAGAACACCGAGCTGCGGTTGGACAACGAGTTCCTGGGAAAAGCCGCAGCCTTCTTCGCAGCGAAGAACACTCCCGGCAGGAGTGCTTCGAGGTGATCGACGCGGAGAAGGCGAACTACACGATCAGCCGGATGTGCCGGCTGCTCAAGGTTGATCGGCGCCGCTACTTCGAATGGTGTCGGCGCCAAGCGGCCGGGCGTACCCGGGCCGAGCAACGGCGGGCTGAGCTGACCAGCAAGATCGTGGAGTTCCACAAGGCCTCTGATGGCACCTACGGGGCGCCGAGGATCCTGCACGACCTGCGCGACGCCGGGGAGACGGTGTCGGTCAAGACGGTCGCGAAATGCATGCGGCAAGCCGAGATAGCCGGGATCAGCCCGCGTACCTGGCATCCCCCGACCACGGTGCCCGGCCCGAACCCCGACCCGGCACCCGACCTGGTCAAGCGCCGGTTCGACCAAGGCCGCCGCGATGCCGCCTGGTTCTCCGACATCACCTACCTGGCCACCGGTGAGGGCTGGGCCTACCTGTGCACCGTCCGTGACGGCCACACCCGCCGGGTCCTGGGCCGCACCGTCGCGACCACCTCAGGGCCGACCTGGTCGAGGATGCGCTCCGCCAGGCCGTCGCCCTACGCGGCGAGTTGCCCGGCAAAGTCATCTTCCACGCCGATAGGGGCTGCCAGTACACCAGCCAGCAGCTGGCCGACCTGTGCGGCGAGCTGGACCTGCTCCGCTCCATGGGACGCACCGGGGTGTGCTGGGATAACGCGGCCGCCGAATCGTTCTGGTCAACGTTCAAGAACGAGTACTACCACCGGCACGTGTTCGCCACGATCGGCGCCGCCCGCCGCGGCGCCTACACCTGGATCGACGCCTGGTACAACGCCCGCCGACGCCACTCCAGCATCGGCTACCTCAGCCCACTACAGTACGAACACCACCTGGCCCGACAGGCCGACCAGACGGCCCTCCAAGCCGCCTGACCAAACAACCACCTGTCCGGGATTCGGGGTCAACCTCATGGCGGCGGGGTTCAGTGGCCGTGCGGGCTGGATTCTTCGGGTGCTGGGGGGAGTCCGCCGAGGCGGCGCAGCTCGGCGATGTTGGCGTTGAGCGGGGCCATGGCTTGGGCGGCTCCGTCGGTGGTGCCGGGGGTGTGGGGCTGATCCGCGCGTCGGGTGGCGGGTGTGGCGGCGAGGCTGCCGACGTGGAGGAGC
>NZ_JACYOT010000038.1 GCF_014858005.1 Propioniciclava soli | reverse complement strand
GCCCGCCGGCGGACGCCCCCGAGGGCGTCGGCCTCGGTTGCTGGCCTCGTCCTGGCCAGCCACGTCACCAACGGGGGTCGGTCCAGGTGGGGCTGTTGGCGGCCTTGGACACGGCTTGCTTGCTGACGCCGAGGGCTTGGGCGATGTCGGCCAGGGAGCGGGTGGTCAGCATCTCCCGGATGGCGGCGGTTCGGACCGCTGCCAGGTCGCTGGCCTGTTCCTTGAGGGCGTCCTGCAGGTTCAGGGTCCAGCGGGCGATCCCTTCCGGACCGCCGTAGCGTTCCGACCAGCCCTCATCGGCGTTGGCGACCTCGCGCAGGAACTGGCCCGGGTCGGCCGCGGGTTCGTTCTCGGCGCTCATGCCGTCCGCCACTCCCCCCGCTCGGCGCGGGCGGCCAGGTCGTGCAGGGCAGCGGCCAGTTCGCGCATCCGCCGCACGTCATCGAACCCCTCACCGAAGCACAGCCACCGATCCGGTTCCTCGAACGCCGTCTGCTCGATCAGGATGCCGGGCTCCCCATCGGGGGACGTCCCGACGCTGAACTCGTCACTGGGGCCGATGGTCACGTACTCGAAGTCCTGGCTCACCACGTCCGCCTTTCCTCGCCTGTTTGGTCGTCTCGATTGTCGCGGGCGCCGCTGACGCTTTCCGGTACGCACGCTCCCCCACTCCTCGGGGGGGCAACCGCCACCCTTAAAGTATCAACCCCACCCTTGATGGGTCGACCCCACCATTGATGCTTGACGTGGATGGCGTCTGGGAACGGGTCAGGGTGATGGCGCCGGGGGCTGGTGGCTTCGTTGTTCGGGGATGGGTGCGGCCGGCGGTTGCCGGGTGGGTACGTGCTCGATGACGGGCGGTGCCTCTTCGGTTCGGTGGGGTCGGGGGATGTCGAGGGCGTCGAGTTGGGCGTCGAGCTCGTCGCGGCGGTGCTGCCACACGACCAGGGCGCGTTCCATGCTGCGCGCCATGCCCTGGCGGGGGTCCTCCTCGTGCTTTGGGCGGCGCCGGCTGGTCGGGGTGGCGTCCTGGTCGTGGATGCGTCGTTGCCAGTAGATGAGGTGGCTCAGGGTGAGGTCCATGGCGATGCACCAGGTGGTCTGGATCGCGCGGTAGCTGTCGGGGGTGTGGTTGTTGCGGAGCAGGAGTCCGTTGGGTTCGCTGTGGTGGCACCACCGGCACTGGGTGACCTCGGGGGGCGGTGGTGGGGCGCCTTGCCGACCGCCGTCGGTGTAGGGGATGAAGTCGAGCAGGTCGAGCTGCTGGTCTGGCTGGGGGTTCATCGGAGGATCTCCCCGGTGTCGGGGTCGACCTGGCTGCCGTCGACCAGGCGGAGGTTGGGGCGCGCTGTCGGTTCGGCCAGGAGGGCGGCCCGGTGGTGCTCGGC
>NZ_JACYOT010000037.1 GCF_014858005.1 Propioniciclava soli | reverse complement strand
GGGGTTCATCGGAGGATCTCCCCGGTGTCGGGGTCGACTTGGCTGCCGTCGACCAGGCGGAGGTTTGACCTGTTTCAGCTCAAATGTCGCATTTCGCGGCTTTGATCAGTCCACCCCTGGCGGGTCTGGACGGTGGTTGTGGATCTGATTGTTCCGCCGTTGGCGGTGGTGAGCAAGACGACGCTGGTGGGCGTCGTGCAGGCCCTTGCGGCGGGCGGCGCGGATGGCCTCGCCCCTGCCTTGGTGTTCATCGTCGGGGGTCACGTAGCCGATGCTGGAGTGCAGGCGGACGGTGTTGTACTCGATCTGGATGCGGTCGAGCTCGGCCCGCAGGACGGCCGGGTCGGTGATCGCCAGCAGGTGCGGCCATTCGGCCTTCAGGGTGCCGTTCAACGACTCGATCCACGCCTGATCGGTCGGGGTGGAGGGCCGGCCGAAGTGTTGCGCGATCGCGACCAGGGCCATGAACCGGCGGGTGCCGGTGGCGATCATCTGCGACCCGTTGTCCGATACCGCCAGCAGTAGCGGGGTGAGGCCGTCGTCGGCGTCGGGGTCGACCCGGCCGGTCGCCGCCCGAGCCAGGGCTTCCTTCAGCAGGCCCTCGGATTCCAGGGCCGTGGTGAACGCGGCCTGCACTTGGGTGGTGGTCTCCTCGCTGGATACCAGGTGGGTGAGCCACTTGCGGGACACGAGGTCCTCGATGATCAGCACTCTCGCTCCGCAGCGGGTGAAGTGGGTCGTGTCGTAGATCCATAGGGAATTCGGCTTGTAGGACGCCCAGTCCGGGAACGGCTTGCGTTCCCCGCGGACCGGCCGCGGCAGCGGACGAAAGTGCTTGTCAGACTCGATCAACACCCTGCGCACGGTGGACGGTGATGCCCAGAACCGGCCCACATACGAGCCCCGATGCGCCAGCCGCCGGTGGGAGCGGTCCCGTTCGCCCCACTCGTTGAACACCGCCAGAATCTGCTGAACCTCATCGTCGAGGAGACCGTTGACTGCGACCCCGCCGGGCTTCCGGTCGGCCAGGTCCGTGCGCCGGGCCTGCCAGCGTTCGACCCGCCGCCGGCTGATCTTGAGCACCTCGCACACGGCCTGCAAGCTCCAGCCCTCGCCGACCGCGTGGTCCACCAGACCGAGGAGGCCGGCCTTGCCGACGGCGTCGACACGCACCGGAACAGGCTCGGTCACCGCCATCCGGAGCCCCCTTTTCCCTCCAGCAAGGTGAGCTTGACCGCCAACTCCTTCACCGCCTCCGACAGCCGGGCGACCTCGGCGTTCGCGGCCTCCAACTCGACATCCCGGGGGGTCTTGCCCACCCCGGGTTTCGACGCCGACAAGGCCGCCATCGCGCCCTCCTTGGCGACCTGGCGGAGCTTCATGATCGTCGAACGGTCCACCCCCGCCGCCTCCGCGGCGGCGTTGATGGTCGTCTCGCCACGCACGAGCTGGAGGAAGATCTCGTACTTCACCGACGGCGCCAACAACTTCTTCGCGCGCCGCGTAGGGCTCGCCGGGCTCGCCCCGGCATCCTTGTTCGTCGAGGACATCGACACTCACTCTCGGGTCAGCCAGACCCCCACAGTGTGGTCTGATTCAAACCCCGAAATGCGACACGATCCCTGACGCAAGACAGGTTGGGGCGCGCTGTTGGTTCGGCCAGGAGGGCGGCCCGGTGGTGCTGGGTGAGTTGCTGGGTGAGGGTGGTGACGTCGCTGCCGTAGGCGCGCAGGCGCGTGTCGGCTTCGTTGAGGAGGCGGGCGTGGCGGCCGCGGGCGGGCCAGCTGGGGTGGTTGTCGTCGCACTGGTTCTTCAGGCGGGCTTTCATCCGGTCGATGAAGGCGGGGACGGCGTAGCGGTGCCAGTCCTCGAGCAGGTCGCTGGTGGTCGCGATGCCGGCACGCCGGCGTTGGTCGGCGAGCACGGCAATCTCGTGGACGAGGTGGGGGTGCTGGGGCCAGCAGGAGGGGATCATGCCGGCGTTGGGGTCCCACACGTACTCGCGGTTGAACCAGACCACGAACTCCTCCAGCCAGTCCCACACTTCCTGGCGCAGGAGCGGGTCCTGGCAGGTGGCCGGGTCCCAAGGGCGCGGGAGCAGGGCCGGGTCGCCGAGCATCTCCTTCTGCTGGGCGGTGCCCTCTGCGGCGAGGTAGAGGTCGCGGTAGGCGACGGCCAACAGTGGGGTGTCGGGGGTGGGGAACGCCCACACCAGCGACTTGTCCGGGGTCCTATCCATCGTGGTCGGCCGCCTCGGTCAGCGCGTGACGGCGGGCGTTGGCCAGCGCGGCGAGTTGGCGGGCCTCGATGGAGACCTCGTCAGCACGCGCACGCTCGACGATGGTGCGGGTGGCGTCGAGTTCGGCCAACAGTTGGCGTCCGGTCTTGCCCTCGATGCAGCGCGACAGTTTGGCGATGATCGGGGGTGCGTTCTCGGGGACGACGAGGGCCTGCTTGGTGGGGATCTGCCGGACTTCCTCGGGTTTGAGGATGGCCATGTCCTCCCCGCTGACGCTGCGGCCACCCTTGCCGCCGGTCTGCCAGGTGGTGCGGGCGACGCGGACGCTGCCGACGAGTTCGGAGATCTCTCGGTTGAACCCGCCGTCCTTGCTGCCGCCGAACATGACCAGCACGTTGGTCAGGCCGAGCAGGGCGCGGGCTTCCTGCTCGCCGAACAGGGCGGCGAGCTGCCGCCACGTCTGTGCAGCCCAGATGAACGAGATGCCCAACGCTCGTTCGTTGGCCATCCGGATGCGGAGGGTGGGCAGGGGTGCGGTCGAGGGCAACTCATCGAGGCAGGCCAGCATCGGCGGGCACAGCTTGTTGTGCTCGCTGGCCGTGGCGAGGGCGAGGGCGGTGTCGAGGACGTGTTCGGCCAGGGCGGTCATCAGCGGGCTGGCGCTGGCGTAGGGGTCCTCGCGTCCCAGCAGGTAGATGGTGCCCCCGCGCCGGATGATGTCGGCGATGTCGGTGGCCGGATGCCCCGGACGCAGCATGCAGCGACGGCGGATGTCTGGCTGGAAGAACAAGGTCAACGCTTGCTGGACGGTGGTGATCGTGTTCCCGGCGGTGCGGTCGTCGCCGGTGAGCGCGCCGGTGAGCAGGCCGTGCCAGAACGGGGCGGCGTCGGGGTGCTCGCGCAGGATCTCGGCGGGTTCCTGAGTGGCG
>NZ_JACYOT010000036.1 GCF_014858005.1 Propioniciclava soli | reverse complement strand
AGGCCGTGCCAGAACGGGGCGGCGTCGGGGTGTTCGCGCAGGATCTCAGCTGGCTCCTGGGTGGCCAGCGGGTTCGCGACCCAGCGCAGGACGACGTCGAGGGTCTGCCCGGTGAGCGCGGCCGCGTGGAAGTAGCCCTGCAGCACCTTGGCGGCCTCGGCGGCGTAGAACCGGGCTGCGGCATCACCGCTGCCGGAGGCGCCGGCCTTGACGGTGCCGGCGGTGAACGCCTTCGCCCGGCGTTCCGCCACCAGCGGGTCGACGCACCCGTCGATCGGGTTCCACACCAGTTCAGGCAGGCCCGGGACGGCGCCGAACGGGTCCAGGACGTGGCAGGGCCGGCCGTCGCGGGTGCGGGCCTGCCACGACAGCAGCAGGTCGGCCGGTTTGGTGAGGGTCACCAACGCTGCACCGGGGGCGGTGAGCAGGGCGGGGACCAGGATGTCGAGGGTCTTGCCCGAGCCCTGGGGGCCGATCACCCCGCAGGTGCGGTCCCACGGGCACCACAGGTCCCCGGCACGCGGGTGGTGGGCGCGGCCGATCCGCCACCCCAC
>NZ_JACYOT010000035.1 GCF_014858005.1 Propioniciclava soli | reverse complement strand
GGGGGTTGGTTGGTCAGGTTTTGCTCGTCATTGTTTTTCGATGGAGAGTTTGATCCTGGCTCAGGACGAACGCTGGCGGCGTGCTTAACACATGCAAGTCGAACGGATCACTCTTTGGGGTGGTTAGTGGCGAACGGGTGAGTAACACGTGAGCAACCTGCCCTTCACTCTGGGATAACTGTGGGAAACTTCAGCTAATACCGGATATTACCTGTCACTGCATGGTGGTGGGTGGAAAGATTTTTTGGTGGGGGATGGGCTCGCGGCCTATCAGCTTGTTGGTGGGGTGATGGCCTACCAAGGCTTTGACGGGTAGCCGGCCTGAGAGGGCGACCGGCCACACTGGGACTGAGATACGGCCCAGACTCCTACGGGAGGCAGCAGTGGGGAATATTGCACAATGGACGGAAGTCTGATGCAGCAACGCCGCGTGCGGGATGAAGGCCTTCGGGTTGTAAACCGCTTTCACCGCCGACGAATTGAAGACGGTAGGCGGAGAAGAAGCACCGGCTAACTACGTGCCAGCAGCCGCGGTGATACGTAGGGTGCGAGCGTTGTCCGGATTTATTGGGCGTAAAGAGCTCGTAGGTGGTTTGTTGCGTCGGGAGTGAAAACACGCCGCTTAACGGTGTGCTTGCTTTCGATACGGGCAGACTTGAGGAAGGTAGGGGAGAACGGAATTCCTGGTGGAGCGGTGGAATGCGCAGATATCAGGAGGAACACCAGTGGCGAAGGCGGTTCTCTGGACCTTTCCTGACGCTGAGGAGCGAAAGCGTGGGGAGCAAACAGGCTTAGATACCCTGGTAGTCCACGCCGTAAACGGTGGGCACTAGGTGTGGGACCCATTCCACGGGTTCCGTGCCGTAGCTAACGCATTAAGTGCCCCGCCTGGGGAGTACGGCCGCAAGGCTAAAACTCAAAGGAATTGACGGGGGCCCGCACAAGCGGCGGAGCATGCGGATTAATTCGATGCAACGCGAAGAACCTTACCTGGGTTTGACATGCACCAGACGCATTCAGAGATGGATGTTCCCTTTGGGCTGGTGTGCAGGTGGTGCATGGCTGTCGTCAGCTCGTGTCGTGAGATGTTGGGTTAAGTCCCGCAACGAGCGCAACCCTCGTCCTATGTTGCCAGCGCGTAATGGCGGGAACTCATGGGAGACTGCCGGGGTCAACTCGGAGGAAGGTGGGGATGAGGTCAAGTCATCATGCCCCTTATGTCCAGGGCTTCACGCATGCTACAATGGCTGGTACAAAGGGTTGCGATGCCGCGAGGTTGAGCGAATCCCGTAAAGCCAGTCTCAGTTCGGATTGGGGTCTGCAACTCGACCCCATGAAGTCGGAGTCGCTAGTAATCGCAGATCAGCATTGCTGCGGTGAATACGTTCCCGGGCCTTGTACACACCGCCCGTCAAGTCATGAAAGTCGGTAACACCCGAAGCCGGTGGCCCAACCTTGTGGGGGGAGCCGTCGAAGGTGGGATCGGTAATTAGGACTAAGTCGTAACAAGGTAGCCGTACCGGAAGGTGCGGCTGGATCACCTCCTTTCTAGGGAGCCCATTGTCTATCGGGTCTGACTGGCCCGGAGGCGTCCTGCTTTCTCGCCCGTGTGTGGTGGGGGTGGGGTGGGTTTTTGATTGTGGAAGCATTGATCGAGTGCTCTTGCCTGGTGGCTGGTGCGCGTCTGGTACTGCTCGGCCCTCTTTTTTGGGGGGTGTGGGTGTGGAAGGGTGTGTGTTGGTTGTGGGTGGGGGTGTGTGCGCGCTGTTGGGTTCTGGAATTTCCACTGTGTCGTCCCTGGTGTTTGTTGGGGGCGGGTGGGGTTTCAAACCAAATTTGTTTGCTGGCTGTCAGCTTGTCTTGCATCGGTTGGTGTGGGGTGGTTGGTGGGTGGTTGTTGTTTGAGAATTGTATAGTGGACGCGAGCATCTTGTAGTTTTTGTTGATCGTTTTTTTGGTGACAAGCTACTAAGGGCGGTCGGTGGATGCCTTGGCATCAAGAGCCGATGAAGGACGTTGCAACCTGCGATAAGCCATGGGGAGTTGGTAAGCGAGCTTTGATCCGTGGATGTCCGAATGGGGAAACCTCGAAAGTACCGGAGTCATGTCCGGCGACCTCACTCTGAATGTATAGGGGTGTTGGAGGGAACGCGGGGAAGTGAAACATCTCAGTACCCGCAGGAAGAGAAAACAATTGTGATTCCGTGAGTAGTGGCGAGCGAAAGCGGATGAGGCCAAACCTGGTGTGTGTGAGAGCTGACAGGCGTTGCATGCTGGGGGTTGTGGGACCTGCTTCACTGGGCTGTCATCTGGTGGGCGAGTGATAAAAGACATGCGAAGTTGAAGCCTCTGGGATGGGGCACCATAGTGCGTGATAGTCGTGTAGGCGTAAGTGTGTCTCTCGTGGCAGTGTTCCCAAGTAGCACGGAACTCCTGGAATTCTGTGTGAATCTGGCGGGACCACCCGTCAAGCCTAAATACTCCTTGATGACCGATAGCGGACAAGTACCGTGAGGGAAAGGTGAAAAGTACCCCGGGAGGGGAGTGAAATAGTACCTGAAACCGGCCGCCTACAATCCGTCGGAGCCTCCTTGTGGGGTGACGGCGTGCCTTTTGAAGAATGAGCCTGCGAGTTAGGGGTGTGTGGCGAGGTTAACCCGTGTGGGGTAGCCGTAGCGAAAGCGAGTCCGAAGAGGGCGTTTGAGTCGCATGCTCTAGACCCGAAGCGGAGTGATCTATCCATGGCCAGGGTGAAGCGACGGTAAGACGTCGTGGAGGCCCGAACCCACTTGGGTTGAAAACCGAGGGGATGAGCTGTGGATAGGGGTGAAAGGCCAATCAAACTCCGTGATAGCTGGTTCTCCCCGAAATGCATTTAGGTGCAGCGTCGCATGTTTCTTGCCGGAGGTAGAGCACTGGATGGTCTATGGGGCCCACAAGCTTACCGAAATCAGCCAAACTCCGAATGCCGGTAAGTGAGAGTGCGGCAGTGAGACTGTGGGGGATAAGCTTCATAGTCGAGAGGGAAACAGCCCAGATCACCAGCTAAGGCCCCTAAGGGACTGCTAAGTGGAAAAGGATGTGGAGTTGCGAAGACAACCAGGAGGTTGGCTTGGAAGCAGCCACCCTTGAAAGAGTGCGTAATAGCTCACTGGTCAAGTGATTCTGCGCCGACAATGTAGCGGGGCTCAAGCAGTCCGCCGAAGCTGTGGCATTCACGCGTGTACTTGGGACTTTGTCTCTAGGTGTGTGGATGGGTAGGGGAGCGTCGTGTGTCCGGTGAAGCGGCGGGGTGACCCAGTCGTGGAGGGCATGCGAGTGAGAATGCAGGCATGAGTAGCGAATGACGGGTGAGAAACCCGTCCGCCGATTATCCAAGGGTTCCAGGGTCAAGCTAATCTGCCCTGGGTGAGTCGGGACCTAAGGCGAGGCCGACAGGCGTAGTCGATGGACAACCAGTTGATATTCTGGTACCGGCGAAGCAACGCCCGTGCTGAGGCTAGTGATACTAAGCACGCGAGATTGCCCGTCGATCCCTTCGGGGGTTGTGGGTGGTTGAGTCTGTGACCTGAGCTGGTAGTAGGCAAGCTGCGGAGGGACGCAGGAAGGTAGCCCATCCCACGCGATGGTTGTCGTGGGCTAAGATGGTAGGCCGGCGCATAGGTAAATCCGTGTGCTGTGTGGCTGAGAGTTGATGGCACTGGGGGTTTCGGCTTCTGGTGTGGGTGATCCTATGCTGCCTAGAAAAGCTTCGTGAGCGAGTTGTGAGCCGCCCGTACCCTAAACCGACACTGGTGGATAGGTAGAGAATACTGAGGCGATCGAGAGAATCGTGGTGAAGGAACTCGGCAAAATGCCCCCGTAACTTCGGGATAAGGGGGGCCTGAACCGTGAACCCACATTGCTGGGGGTAGCGGGGAGGGTCGCAGAGACCAGGCCCAAGCGACTGTTTACTAAAAACACAGGTCCGTGCGAAGTTGTAAGACGATGTATACGGACTGACTCCTGCCCGGTGCTGGAAGGTTAAGGGGAACTGTTAGCCGTGAGGCGAAGCGGTGAACTTAAGCCCCAGTAAACGGCGGTGGTAACTATAACCATCCTAAGGTAGCGAAATTCCTTGTCGGGTAAGTTCCGACCTGCACGAATGGAGTAACGACTTGGGCGCTGTCTCCACCACGAACTCGGCGAAATTGCACTACGAGTAAAGATGCTCGTTACGCGCAGCAGGACGGAAAGACCCCGGGACCTTTACTATAGTTTGGTATTGGTGATCGGTACGACTTGTGTAGGATAGGTGGGAGACTGTGAAGCATTCACGCCAGTGGGTGTGGAGTCATCGTTGAAATACCACTCTGGTCGTTCTGGTTATCTAACCTCGGACCCTGATCGGGTTCAGGGACAGTGCCTGATGGGTAGTTTGACTGGGGCGGTCGCCTCCCAAAAGGTAACGGAGGCGCCCAAAGGTTCCCTCAGCCTGGTTGGCAATCAGGTTTCGAGTGTAAGTGCACAAGGGGGCTTGACTGTGAGACAGACATGTCGAGCAGGGACGAAAGTCGGGACTAGTGATCTGACGGTGGCGTGTGGAAGCGCCGTCACTCAACGGATAAAAGGTACCCCGGGGATAACAGGCTGATCTTGCCCGAGCGTCCATAGCGACGGCATGGTTTGGCACCTCGATGTCGGCTCGTCGCATCCTGGGGCTGGAGTCGGTCCCAAGGGTTGGGCTGTTCGCCCATTAAAGCGGCACGCGAGCTGGGTTTAGAACGTCGTGAGACAGTTCGGTCCCTATCCGCTGCGCGCGTTAGAGTCTTGAGAAGGGCTGTCCCTAGTACGAGAGGACCGGGACGGACCAACCTCTGGTGTGCCAGTTGTACCGCCAGGTGCATGGCTGGTTGGCTACGTTGGGAAGTGATAACCGCTGAAAGCATCTAAGCGGGAAGCACGCTTCAAGATGAGGACTCTCACCACCTTGAGTGGGTAAGGCCCCCTGGAGACCACGGGGTTGATAGGCCAGATGTGGAAGCACAGTAATGTGTGGAGCTGACTGGTACTAATAGGCCGAGGGCTTGTCACACCACCAAAAAAATGTTGTGTTGGCATTGACTTGTGTGTGTTCGCGTCCACTGTACGATATCTGGAACAACAACCCCTGAGGTTGGGTTGGTTGGCCCGATTGTCCCTCACACCTGGTGGGTGTGGGATGAAAAATTCAAGATTGTTTCGGTGGTCATGGCGAAAGGGAAACGCCCGGTCCCATTCCGAACCCGGAAGCTAAGCCTTTCAGCGCCGATGGTACTGCACTCGTGAGGGTGTGGGAGAGTAGGACACCGCCGAACAACC
>NZ_JACYOT010000034.1 GCF_014858005.1 Propioniciclava soli | reverse complement strand
GGGGCCGTAGGCGTGGCGGCTGCCGGGCTGGCGGGGTTGGGTGAACGCCCACAGTGCTGCGGTGAGGGTGCCGAGGAGGAACGGCAGCCAGGTGGCTGAGGCGCTGAGGGGGGTGGTGGTGAGTCCGATGAGGCCGGCGAGGCGGACGTCGCCGTAGCCGAGCGCACCCCGACCGGCCTTGTGCAGGACCCAGAACAGGCCGTAGCTGAGCGCCCAGCCGAGTGCTGCGACGGCTGCGAGCAGCCATGTTCGGGTCAGTGCTGCGGTGGCCACGACGCCGAGGACGCTGGCGAGGAGGGTGAGCATGGTGGTGCGGTAGGGCAGGCGGTGCACGTCGGCGTCGACGGCAACCAGCCACGGTGCGGCGATCGCGAGCGGGTACAGGTGGAGCAGGTGGACGGCCGCACCGGTAGCGGTGTAGCGCAGGGTGAGCGCCCCGAGGACACCGGCCAGGGCGAGGGGTACCCATCGGCGGGGGCCGGGCTCGGGCCAGGCCTGGGTGGTCTCTTCGGGGTAGCGGTAGGTGAGCGTGTTGAGCCGTCGGCGCTGGTACTCACCCAGCAGGACGCCACCGATGGTGGCGGCCGCCGTGGCGGTGAGGGTGGGGGCGTCCATGGGGTGTGCTCCTGTGCGGGTTGGTCTGAGGGTAGGTCAGCGACCGCGTCCGCGCGGGTCGTGTCCGTGGCGGGTCGGGATGCGTTCGATGGTCGGTGTGGCGGCTTGGGGCCGGTCGGCGGGGGTTTCGTGGGCCTCTTCTGCGGGGGTGAGCCGCTGCTTGACGTCGTGCAGGCGGGCGAGCTGGCTGTCGGCGGCACGGCGGGCGTTGGTGTTCCACGCGCGCACGTGGTCCTTGAGGGTGCCGCGCAGGAAACCGGCGGGCAGGCCGAGCCGGTCTCCGAGGGCTTGGACGCCGTCCTCCCACCGGTCGGGGGGTTGGGCGGCGAGCACGGCCACGGCGCCGAGGGCAGCGTCGGGGGTGGGCAGGTTGCTGATCCGCTCGTTGATGAGCACGTCGGCCAACGGTCCGGCCTGGGTGAGCGCGTGGTTGAGGGCGGCGGCTTGGCCGGTGGCCAGCAGTTCGGCGGGATCTGTGCCGGGGTTCAGGATGGCGTAGCGGGGGTCGAGGCCGTGGGGGGTGAGCACCCAGTAGTCGCGTTCGGCGGCGAGGCGTCCAGCGAGGTCGGCGTCGGTGGCGATGATCGGGCTGCGGTCGAGGCTGGCGAGTTGGGTGGCCTGCAGGTTGGTCAGGCTGGTGCCGAGCGGGGCCAGACCGACGTAGCGGCCGTGGCTGGCCAGGGTGATGGCGTGGGCGTCCATGGGCCCTTCGGCGAGCACGGGGATGCGGGTGGGATCGGCGGCAAGCAGGTGGGTGGCGCCGTAGAGCTGGTTGCCCTTGTGGAACAGGGGAGTGTCGGGAGTGTTGAGGTACTTGGGGGCCCGCTCGTCGGTGCTGGTGGGGTTGCGGCGCCCGACGAACCCGAGCACGCGGTGGTCGGCGTCGAGGATGGGCAGCATGACCCGGTCACGGAACCGGTCGATCAGGTTCCCGTTGCGGGCGGTGCTGGCGACGCCGGCGGTGAGCATCTCCTGGTTGGTGATGCCGTGGCCACGCAGGTGGTCGACCAGGTTGGTCCAGCCGGCCGGCGCGAGTCCGGGCCGCAGGTCGGGGTGGTCGTGGACGTCGACGCCGAACCGGGCAGGCCGAGGCCGACGCCGCGGACCGCTACCTGCCCCGGGCCCCGCTGCCCCGGGCGGCACGCCCCGATGAACTCGCCGCCGTGATCGCGTTCTGCGCGAGCCCCGAGGCGAGCTACATCACGGGCACCGACATCCTCTGTGACGGCGGCGTGGCAGCGGGTCGGGGACGCCGGGGATCGGGCGCGCAGCACAGCGCGCGTTCGCGCTGCCGTGAAGAGGTGTCACCTCGTCCCCTCGGGGACTGCGCACTTGCCGGGTGACGGCCCACCTCCAATCCTCGAGCGAATACCACGGACGCAGTACACCCATCCGGTGCGCACGAAGGATGTGCCGAGGGCCACACAACGAAAAAATTGTTCACATCGAGGCGATGGCAGATGTCGCCCACCAGAAAGGAATGCACCATGAATGAAAACGAGCACCCGTCCGAGCAGTTCGAGGTCGAGGGCGACAACCTGCTGACCAAGGTCCGCGAACTCATCCACGAGGGCAATGTGCGTCGCATCATCCTGAAACGCGACGGCGACACCTTGCTGGAGATCCCCCTGCAGACCGGCCTGGCGGTCACCGTTCTCACCGCCGCCATGGCTCCCGCCCTGGTCGGCATCGGTGCCATCGCGGCCGTCGTGTCCCGGGTGACGCTGGTGGTTGAGCGGGACGAGTCGGCCCCCGATCCGGCCGAGTCGGGCGAACTCCCGCAGAACTGACGCGGGCACACAGCGGCGGGACGTCACCGTCCCGCCGCTTCGCCGTCCCTCTCGATCCGATCGCCCGACGGTGAACCGTCACGGTGATGAGGCAGCTCGAAGTCCATGCTCTGCACGTCGTCGCGCTGCGACCAGCTCACCCCGGTGCTGCCTTCGGGAATCACCAGGTCGATGGACGTCGGCGCGTCCACCCTCACGCGGACGGTGCCCGCCCCGTCCCGCTCCCAGCGCACCGCGATGCTGCCGTGCGGCGTGGGCACCACCCCCTCAGCGAAGCGGAGATCGCCGGGCACTGGGTCCACGCCGGCGGACGCGAAGCCCGGGCTCAACGGGGATACGCCCAACACCCAGCGGGGGAAGTGTTGCAGCGGGACGCTGCCCCAGCCGTGGCAGTCGCTGCGATGGCTCACCGCGTCCTCGGCCCACGTGGTGAGGTTCAGCTCGAGCATCTCCTGCCACGGCGTCCAGTCGACCACCTCGTGGGCACCGGCGATCCGCGCGGCGTCGAAAAGGCTGTGCGACATCGCGTATGAGCACCGGGTCAGGGTGGCGTCCCCGACGGCTCGGCAGAGGAGGTCGCGCGCGGCCGGTCCGCTGATCGCGCCGGCAAGCACCGCCCAGACCTGCGCGTGCTGGCTCATGGGGACGCCGGAGTCGGAGTCGCGGTAGTACCCGGTGGACGGGTCCCAGGCCGAACTGGCGTTGATGCGGGCGATAACGTCCTCGGCGCGCGCCCGGTACTCGGCGCTTGCGCCCGGTTCGCCACAGGCGTCGGCGATCCGCTCGGCGCTGCGCAACGCGGTGGCGTACTGGAAGGTGAGGATGGTGTTGGCGCGCCGCTCGCCCAGCTCGGGGACGCCGCGACTGGCGCGCCAGGCGTCCGTCCAGTCCACGAAGTTCCAGATCTCACCGTCCGGGTGGGTGTCGGGGCGGTCGGGAGGGGACAGGACGAAACCGTCCTCGGTGAGGGCCGCGTCGAAGACCGACAGGATCGCGTGCACGCGGGGCAGGAAGGGCCGGGTGAAGGACCGGTCTCCCACGTGGTCGAGGTGGTCGGCGAGCATGAACACCCAGAAGAGGGAGAAGCCGGGAATGACCTGGGGAATGATGCCCGGGGCATTGCTCCGGGTCAGACCCTCGGGATGACCGGACGCCGCGAAGTCGCTGATCGCCCGGCGCACCAGCCGGTCGTCGGAAGAGATGTGGAGGGAGAACAGGGCCTGCGAGCGCGTGTCCATGGCGTACTGCAGCTGCTCGTAGAAGGGGCAGTCCTCAAAGGTGTCGTGCATGCAGTTGCGAAGCGTCCGAAGGCTCGTCTCCCACAGCCGGGCGTGGAGGGGAGAGGACGACCGGAACGACCCGGTGACCTCCAGCGGGTAACCCGTGCGCGTCAGCATCACGCCGCGGAGGGTGAGGGGTTCGTCCCCGGTGGTGACCCGGACGCGCAGGTACCGCACGGTCCGGAACCAGAAGGGGCGCCAGAGCTCGGGGGCGTCCGGGCTGCCGTGGCCGGCGACCCGGTAGTGGTCGGGGTCGGCGTGGAGGTCGCCGGTGCGGGCGTCCGTCCGATCGCCCTTGCGTCGGAGCCAGGGGAGGTCGATCGGCTCGCCCTCGTAGCACTCGGCGGCTGTCAAGGTCAGCTCCGCGCCGGCTCCACCGGACATGGCCGCGGAGACGAACGCCGTGGTGAGGACGCCGACGTCGAGGTCGACCTCCACCTCCCGGTGGGCCGGCACCGTGACCGGCCGCCCCCCGAGCAGGGCTTCCCAACCGGGGTCGTCGCCACGGGTGCGCGCGATACCCGCCCAGGGGCACGGCTCGAGGGCCAGGGGCGGCACCGGCCGGGGCAGGACGCACATCGCCGCGTCGCCTGGGGGGCGCGGTGCCGGCACCGGAACGGCCCAGGCGCGGTCGTCAAACCCCGCATCGAGCCACCCATGGTGCTCCAGCGTGGCGTCGACACGTTCCTGGATTCCGAGGAACACCGTGTTGACCCCCTGCAGGAAGGTCCGCCCCGGGCACGGGCTGCATCGCCAGCGGAGGGCGTCCGCGGCATCGGCACCTCCGGGCAGGGGTCCGCTGACCGACAGCCCGGGGGCGGCGCCCCGCCGCAGCGACGCGTTGCCCGGGACGTCCTCCCGATAGGTCAGCACCTCCAGCGCCAGGACGTTGCCTCCGGTGGTGAGGTGAGGAGCGACGTCGACGGTGTCGGCGAACCAGTCCGCCGGGCCGGGCTTCAAGGGGCCGACGGCGACGAGCGTCCCGTTGACGAAAAGACGGTAGCGGTGGACGGCCGTGATCAGCAGGGGCAGCGCGGCTCCCGACGCCCCGGCCCACGTGAACTCGCTGCGGAACCGAGCCAGCCGAGCCACCGAACCGGAGTCGGTGGGGTCGTGGGGCAGCCAGAGCCAGGGGAGGTCCATGCAACTTCTTCCGGACGGAGGGCGGTGCCCGGCCCGGGTGACCCGGGCCGGGGCGGAGGAGCGTCGACGCGGTGCCGCGTCAGCCTTTCAGCCCTCCCGCGAAGCCCTGGATGATGGAGCGCTGCATCAGGAAGTAGGTGATCAGGATCGGCAGGATGCTGATCACGATGCCGGCGAAGATGAGGTTCCACTGGGCGCCGAACTGGCCGACGAACCCGTAGACGGCCACCGTGATCGTCTGCTGGTCCGAGCCGGACAGGTACAGCAGCGGCGTCAGGAAGTCGTTCCACGTCGCCACCGCGGTGAGCACGGCCAGGGTGCCGGTGATGGGCCGCATGAGGGGGAAGACGACGGACCAGAACGTCCGGAACGGGCTGGCCCCATCGATGGCGGCCGCCTCCTCGAACTCGGTGGGCAATGCTCGCAGGAAGCCGGCGTACAGGAGGATCGAGAAGGGCATCGAGCCACCGACGTTGACCAAGATGACGCCGGCCAACGATCCGAGCAGCCCCAGGTCCCGAATGGTCTGGTACAGCGGCAGCAGGCCGAGTTGCGCCGGGAGGAGCAGGCCGGCGAGGAAGCCGAAGTAGGCGACGTTGCTCCAGCGGGCACCGGCCCGCGAGAGCGGGTATGCGGCGGCCGCGGAGATGATGACGACCAACACGACGGTGATGGAGGTCACGATGAAGCTGTTGACGAGCCCGCCGCCAAGACCGCCCTGATTCCACGCATCGATGAAATTGGCGAAGGTCGGCTGGGCGGGCGGGGCGATCAGCGAGCTGGGGTCGCCGGGGGCCTTGAAGGCCAGGCTGAACAGCACGTATATGGGGAACAAGAAGATGAGTGCGGTCAGGATCATCACGGCCTCGAGAATGGCCGTGCGCCACGTGTAGCGATACATGTCAACCCTCCTGCTTCGAGAGCAGCCGGTACTGAATGACGGAGGCCACGGCGACGAACACGGTCAGCACCACGCCGAGGGCCGCGCCGTAGCCGAAGCGGCCGAGCTGGAAGGCGTTCTGGTAGATGAGCGTCGAGATCGTGTTGGACGCCCCGCCGGGCCCGCCCTTCGTCATCGTGAACACCTGGTCGAAGATCTTGAACCCACCGATGACGGACAGCATCACATTGATGGTGATCGCGGGGGCGAGCATGGGGCGGACCACGTGCCAGGTGCGGCGCACCGGGCCGGCACCGTCGATGGCGGCGGCTTCGAGCACCTCCTCGGGCACTCCTTGCAGGCCGGCGAGGAAGATCACCATGGAGTAGCCGACGTTCTGCCAGATGATGACGATCATGATCGACCACACCACGAGGTCGGCGTTGCCCAACCAGTCCTGCCTGAGGGCGCCGAGACCGACCAGCTCCAGCACCTGGTTGATGGCGCCGTTCGGCGCGAAGAGGTTCTGCCACAGGAAGCCGATGGCGATCGACGTGATCACGACGGGGGCGAAGAACAGCACGCGCAGGATGTTGCGCGACTTGATCCGCGCGTTCACGCCGAGGGCGATGAAGAAGCCGAGCAGGTTCTGCACGATGGTGACCACGACCGTGATCAGCACGGTGTTCTTGACCGCGGTCTGGCCGTACGGATCGGTGAAGATGAGTACGTACTGCCGCAGGCCCACGAACTGACTGTCGGTGCTGACGCCATCCCAGTCCGTCAGGGAGTAGGCGCCGCCCTGCACGCTGGGGATGATGACGGCGAAGATGTAGAGGGCGGCTGCGGGGAGCATGAGCCACCACACGGCGGCGGCCGCACTACGGTGCCGGCGTCTGCGTGGCCGTGCGGCGGGTTCGGTGAGGGGAGTCTCGGTCAACGACGCCATCGGGGTGGGCCTTTCAGTCTCGACGGTGAGAGGGGGTGCGCGGTGCGACGCCCGGAGAGGAGCATCGCACCGCGCGGGGGAGGGAGGTCAGCCCGTGAAGGCCGTGTCCATGGTGGCCAGCGCGTCCGCGACGGTGGTCCGATCGCCCAGGAGCTGCTGGAGCTGGTCCTGGTAGACCTGGTTGACGTTCGCGTTCGGCCACAGCTGATCCGGGTAGGGCGCGGTCTTGCCGGTCTGCGCCTGGTCGGCGACACCGGAGAGGACGGCGCTGGGGGTGTAGCCCTCGAGCGGGATGCTGGGGAAGTTGGAGCCGACGTCGACGGCCGTCTGCAGCCCCTCCTGCGACATGTAGTAGTCGATCAGCTTGAGGGCCAGCTCGGGGTTCTCGGCCTTGGCGTTCACGCCGTACCCCGCGCCCAGACCGACCGGAAGCACCGTGTCGGCGGCATTGTCGGTGGCCGGGAACGGGGCCGTCACGAACTCGGCGCCCTCCGGGGCGGCCTCCTGGATCGTCGAGATCTGCTGGCTCACCGTGACGATGCCGAGGGCCTCGCCCGTTGCGACCTACTCGTGGGCGACCTCGATGCTGGTGCCGAGCGGGCTCTCGCTGGGGCAGCCAGCGTCCCGCATCGCGAGGTACTGCTCGAGCGCGGTGCTCCATTCCGATCCGGCGAACGTGGCGGTGCCGTCCGTCATGTCCTGCGCGAACGTCGACCCGGGCTCGTAGACCAGCGTGGACGTCAGCGCGTACACGTAGTGGGAGAAGTTGCCGCCCGCCAGCCCGGCCAACGCGTACGCGACCTTGCCGTTGGACTGCGCGGTGGCGCACAGGTTCATGACCTCGCTCCACGTGGTGGGCGGGGTGGCGCCGACCTCCGCCATCGCCGCCGAGTTGTAGATGGCGGGGATGATGCCGGAGTTGTTCGAAGCCATGAGCACCTTGCCGTCGGCCGTCATGACGCTCTTGTTCGAGTCGCTGAACTCAGAGACCCACTCCTGGTCCGACAGGTCGGCCAGGTAGTTCCCCTTCGCGAGGGTCTGCACCGTGATGGGGTTGCCGTTGCCCGGGAACACCGTGACCACGTCGGACGCGGTGCCCGAGACCAGCTCGGTGTTGATCTGGGTGAGAATGCCGGGCCAGGGGAGGCCGACGTGCTTGACGGTGACCCCGGGGTTGTCCGCTTCGAACTGCTCGATGAGCGCCGCGGCGGTCGCATCATCACTCCAGCCCGACCACGTCAACTCCTGGCTCCCATCGGCACCTGCCGACCCCTGCGAGCCGGACTGCGTCACGGACTGGGGGCCGGCCGCACACGCCGACGAAAGTCCCAGCACCATCACGGACAGGGCGGCGACCGAGAGTGTCGTCTTCTTTCGCATGACTGCTCCGTTGAAATCGAGGAATCGCCGCAGCTCCTGCTCCGGCGCTGGCTCACCCCCCGGCCTCCGTGGCCCGGTGGTTGGCTCATCACCCACGCTAGGAGCCTGCTGAACAATCTGTCCGCGTGCCCACG
>NZ_JACYOT010000033.1 GCF_014858005.1 Propioniciclava soli | reverse complement strand
ACTCACCCCGCCACCCCCACCGGAAGTGTGAAGAGCCGGTAATGGCGGTCGAGCTCCGCCCCGAAGAAAGACGCAGCCCGCTTGAGCACCTCATTGGCCCGCCGCAGCTCCCGGTTCTCTTGCTCGAGCTCTTTCACCCGCTGCGCCTCAGCCGAGCTCACGCCGACGGTGACACCGTCATCGATGTCGGCCTGCTTCACCCACATCCGCACCGACTCGACCCCGTAACCGAGCTGCGTCGCGACGCGCTGCACGGTCCCCTGCGTGACACCGAGCTCAGCGCGCAGCGTCCTCACCATCCGCACCGCGGCGGCCTTCTCCTCGACCGAGTAGCGACGCGTCGTCGGCTTCCCATTCGACAGCTCCTTCGGCATAACTCCATCCTCGTTTCCAAGGTCAGGAGCCTCCACCAAACTCAGGGCGGTTCAAGGCCCATCAACGAGAACGCCGCGCGAGACTGGGTGCGAGCCAACACTGACCGTCAGTCGCTCATCGCGGCATGAGGTGCACGACTATATACATTACCAATCGGTCGCGAGTTCGTGGAGCAGCGTGTCCCATACGCCCGGGCGAACGGATCGTGGCGGGGTCTCCCTCAACTCGTTCGCAACCTCTTGGAACACGAACTGCGTGAGCCCGACAACTGCCATCCGGAGGTCGGGCCACTCTTGGATCGCGTCGGCAACCTCGACGAACCTCGGTCGCGAGTCGTCGTCGGCGATGTGTGAGACCGCGTGGCGGAGGGTGTTGAAGTCTTGGAAGTAGCGGCTGAGGTTCGAGTACATCGAGGGCGCCATCGAGCGGCTCGCCTCGTTGATCAGCTGGCGGAGGGCCATGCCGCCGTTGCCGTGCTCGGGCAGCAACGCCTCGGCGATGCCGTAGCCGCGCCAATAGGTCGCAGTCGTCATCATCTCTGGCCAAGGGGGGGCCAGCGACTGAAGCAGCAGGACGTGCTGCATGAAGCCAACGAAGGCCTTCCTCGCATTCTCATCCGAGGGCAGCGCTGCAGGGGCCGCAGGCAACTCCTCGTCCCCCACGATGCGACCAAGCGTCCAGCCGTAGATAGCGGGACTCACTGAAGCGTGCAGCGGAGAACGCAGTCCTGGAACGTCACGACTGGCCCGTTCCAGAACAGCGGTAGCCAGGTCAGATGAGAGGTCATAGCACGAGCCCCGAGCTGAGAGTCCGGCGAGTAACCAGGTTGCGAGTTCGGCGTGCCCGGGTTGGGTGAGCGCGAAATCGGCGATCGAATCGCCCGTCAGGTAATGCAGGTCGTGGGCCCACTTCGCCTCGTAGGCACCGGTGGCTTCCTCAAGCCAATCGATGGAGTAGTTGATCTCCCCCAGCCTGAACCCCAAGGGCTCGGCGAAGTCTCGCCGCTTCGACAGCAGCCGGTACAACTCCGCGTACACGAGCGGCGAGAACTCGCATCTCAGCCAGTCCAAAGCAACTGCTCCAGTCGCGACGCGAGCGGCAACGACGGCGCTGCCTCGCCCAGACCTCCAACAAGGTCGAGCTGGATCGGAAAGCGTACGAGGTCGCTCTTACGCAGTGACGGGATCACCATCCCCGAGAGAAGCATGCGTCGCATCGCGAACCCTTGCTGCCCGTTGAGGTACTGCGCTACCGCATCCGCCTGCGAGACGTCATGGAGGCGAAGCACGAACACGTTCTGATCGGCGACAGCAGGTTCCCTCGCGACAGTTGCGTGTGCACGTTCGCCGAGCGCACCCAGTACTACGTCACCAACGGCGATACGGATCAGTCCATGGCTCTCTGCTGGGACCCAGCGCCTCGGTAGGCGGCCGCTCAACACGCCGATGTCCATGACTGGCAAGAAGCCGACTTCTTCGGATTCGACGGCGACCGGGCGAACGTTGCGTCCACGCAGAATCGAGCTGCAGAAGTTACTCAGCGACTCGCCTTGCTCAAGCAGCTCCGGCTCAGGGGTCGAAAGCATGAGCCGCCACTCCTGACCCCTGAGATCGGTAGTTCGCCACCACGTCTCTACCGCTTCCTCTTCGGGAAGCCGGGTGTCGCGCTCTACCTGCCGCAGGTGGTCAAACACTGGACTCGCGAGCGGGGGGCACAACGGAATCGGAAGATCCATGAGGGTCGCCGAGGTCAGCGAGGCGGTGACGCTACCCGCGGCGTAGGCCGATCGCATCTGGCGCCCCGAGACGCTGTTTAGTACTCCCCACGTCCATAGGGAGGTGCTGTCATCGAGCGCCCGGATCGCCATGAAGGTCGATGTGAAGAGCGCGCCCTGGAGGTGCTCGCTGATGCGCACCACGGTCCCGTCCGGACGCCGGGGCAGGAGGAGGTCGCCAGGGCGCAGCTCGGCACCCACCTGGTAGACGGCCCCTTGGTAGCGCTGAGTACGTCGCCGTAGCGCCCCAGTGAGCGGATCGATGCTGGCAGGCGTGATGACTGCAGCCCCCTCGTCTGCCGACGAGCGCGGTGACAAGCGGGTGGCCAACTCACGCAGAGGGGCGGCCGGGGCGTCGGCCGGCCATCGAAAGGCGTCGGCGGTGAGACGACCGGGATCCCAGCTGCTCTCCCTGCGAAGATCGAGAACGGCGACGTTGAGCATGGTGTTACCCCGCCGCCGCACCATCGTCGAGGTGGTCGAGCGCTGCTGTCAGCGCCGCTCCACCGGGTTTGAGCTGCGTCTCCCAGTCCCCGCCGAGCTGCGCCACGAACGTGTCGCCTGGCTCGGCCTTGTCGATGACCAGAAGAACGGACCGAACGCCAGTCCCGGGGACCGCACCACTGGGCAGACCCAGCACGGCAGCGACTCGACACTCGTGCGCCAGGTACTGACGGAAGCGCTCGGCCGTGTGTTGGAAGGTGAAGCCTGCACCGACGTGGACGATGGCGCGTCCACCCGGTCGGAGTTGGCGGACCGCCAAGTCGACTCCGGCAACAGTTGCATCGTTTGTCGACGCGCCGTCAATGAGGTTCCGTGGCTCCTGGAGATGCATGCCAACCGGCGGGGCCGCAAGGACGACGTCCGCCTGCGGAAGTGGCTCTCGGAATGCGTCCCCATGGGTGATGGTGGTAATCAACGGGGCCGTGCGACCGATCATGGCCGCGAGGTCAGCGAGCCGTTCGTTGATATCGATGCCTACGAACTCGACCGGCGCCTCATGGGCGAGGGCCAGATCCATCGCTGCCCACAGGAAGGATCCCGTGCCGCAGAACGGGTCTAACACTGTGCCGGCGAGCCGCGACCCCGTCAGCGCGGCGACCGCAGTCGCGATCACCGGATGCGACGTCAGGTCACTACCGGCCCGGGAGTTCGCAGAGAACTGCATGAGTGCTCGACGGCGCGCGCGCCACAACACATCTGGGCGCACGGGAACGAATTCACCGCTCCCGCCCTCGATTCCCGGGATCGCGGTCTCGGCCAGCAGTTCCGCGGACGGGAAGAAGTCCTCATGGACGCCGCGAGAGCGCTCCAGGTCCGCCTCGCGCCAGAGTCGCTTCAGCAACAGCGAAGTCGCGATCTCTTCGTCAGCGAGGAAGCCGCCGGTCCCATACGGAGGAGGAGTGGGGCCATCGACGGGCTCGAGCGAACGTACGCCGCGGTCTGCCTTGAACCACTGCCGATTCACGACGGCGTAGTGATCAACGCTGCCGAGAAGGTCGCGGCTCCGGGCTAGGCTGGGAAGGGTCAACTCAGGTGTCTTGAACTGGCCGCTCCTCAGTTCAACCACTGCCCAGGGGACGAGCTCTCCCGTACTGTCGGCCGCCCAAGCGAGGACGTCAATCCGAAGCTTCGAGTCAGCCTGCAGCGGCGAATCGAACTGGATCAGGCCGAAGCCGGCAGAGCGCAGCAGTTCACGCACTTGGTCACGCGTCGAGCGTTCGTTCTTCATCGGATTTCCCTCCCTCCTGTTGCAAGCGAGCCAGCGAACCTATCACGAGGTCGCGACACGCGCCTCTTACGCGACCCCGGCGCCTCCACCCTGAGCGTCCACCGGCAGGGCTGGACAACGAAATGCCCGGGGTCACTCGCGGAGTCACTCGAAAGGCAGCATGCCCTCGTTGAGGTCGAACGGCGGCGTAATCCAAACGCCCTCGCACTCACCTTCGGGGAACTTGCTGTCTCTGACCACGAGAACGTCAGCATTCGCAAGTACAGCTGTGGCGAGGTGGATGGCGTCCCAAGTCTTCAGTCCGTGATTCACTGCCAGCTCGGCCGCTTTGCTCGCAACCAAAGTGTTCACGTCGACCAACTGGGTGCGCGGCGACCTCAACAGGGCTACCAAGTCGCTACGAATCTTGGCGTGCGTGGAGTTGTCTCGGGGATGGCGTGGGCGCAACTCCACCAGCATCGCGGTCGATTGAACCAGTTGGATGTCGCCGCGGTCGATCGCTTCTAGCATCGGCTTCAGGGGCAGGAAGGCCCTTTCGCCCATCACGACCCCGAGGAGCGCCGACGCGTCCAAGACCACCTTGCTGATTACTTCAGGCCTGCCCACGCTGCTCCTTCAACCATTCGTCTGCAGGCATGCCACCCGTGAAGTCAGGTGCGGCTCCGAAGATGTCGGACCAACGCACCTCAGGTTCGATCAGCACGTCAACTTCCTCGGTTCGGATCTTAAAGACTCGACCATCGCCGTCTTGCCGCACAGTCCCTGCCAGCTCTACGTCTTGGAGCAGCGCGTCCCTCATCGCCTCCCTGAGAGAGGTCGGGAAGGAGACTCTGAGAACGCGTCGATCTGGGAGCAGTAGTGAAGCCCGGTTCCCTCTCGAGACGTTCACGCCGACGAGGGTGCCGCGCACCGAGCCAGGCATCTCGCGTTCGAACGGCTGCAAGGTCTCCAGTCCGCCAAGAAGATGAGGAGTCAAACTCACGGATGGACCCGCATCGAGCCCATCATCAGTCACCAGTCGAAGGCGTGGCGGCACCCAATCGGTGTCGACGTCGGCCGGCTGCCCGTGTGCGACAAACCGGTGCGCCGCCTTCACAGCATCCGGGGTCCATGAGTCGGGAAGGGGTCCGTCATGCGCGACGGAATCGAGGTCAGACACAACGGCTCTCAGGTGACGGGCCTCCGCAGGCGCATACTCAGGCGGCGCTATCACTGCGAGCGCCGAGCCGGTCTCCAGATGTGTGACGGTCCACTCCACGGGCAGCTCGGACGCCTCATCCAACAGTGCCAAAAGGTCAACGCCCAACTGAAAGAAGCGCCCCGCGCTGGCGGGGCGTCCCTCGTCAACGATGAGTTCGAGCGCGTCCACGGATTCATCATGCCCGCTGGGGTCTCCATTTGAGCCCTTCCCGCGTGAGAAATCGAGGCCGTGCCCCATTTAGCAGACTGCAGCACGGTCGCGAGGCCGCTCGCCCTCGGGTAGTCGTGGGTCTCGACAGTGGGGGATACATCGGGAACGGATGAGCCTTGGCCCGCTGAGACTCGAAGATGGACACCGGCGAACGTCCCACTCTGGGCAGTTGAGTAACCACACGCCCGTCGGCAGAGTCGAGCACACCCGATGGGCGCCCAAGGGGATGAGGGCCGCTTGGCCGCTGGCTCGGATGTCCAACGGGGTGTGCTTCTCAGTTCTTCTTGAGTAGCCCGGTGAGGCCGGCGATCAGGATGGCGGTTTGTAGCCAGCCGAAGGCTTTGAGGGCGATCAGGGTCCAGGCCAACCATAGGGGGCTGGTAATGGTCCAGCTGGACGGGATGATTCCTGCTGCCGGTGGGATCACCACGGCTGCCCCGTAGAGTCCCGGATCGAGCGGTGCGCCACTGGTTGAGGCCTGGGTGGCCCCGAAGAAGAAGGTGAGAGTCCCGGCCATGATTGCTGCGGCGATCAGCCAGGCCCCGGCCAGCAGTGGGTAGTAGCCGTAGCCGGCGAACCAGCCGTAAAGGGTTCTCAGCAGCTTGGTCGGGAGTTTGCTGCGATCTGTCACCCTCCGGGCGGCCGCGACGCGCATCCGTTTGGCATGGGTTGGGCGGCCCTGTCGGTCGTAGACGGCGGCCGCCTCATGCCATGGTTGCAGCGCGAACTCCTTTGCGGGCACTGCGTCCAGCCAGCTGGTCATCGTCTTGGGGTCGTTGAGTACGCCATGGATGTCGCCCAGCCGCCAACCCGTCACAACCAGCTGACCCGGGGGCTTGTCACTGCCGACGAGCACGTTCAACGTGGCGAACCTCATCGTCACCTGACCGGCGGCGGCGAACAACCCGTCGAGGAGCATCCCGCCGGTGATCGTGGCCCGTTCAAGGTTGAGGGCTTCGCCGGCGGGGTTGGTGAGGGTGGCCCCCCGCAAGGCCAGCAGGCCGATGGTGGCCCCCAGCGCCCGCACCCCACCGGTGGCAGTGAACCCCTCGTCGAGGAACATCCCGCCGGTGATCGTGGCCCCGTCCAGACTGAGGGCGTAGCCGGCGGGGTTGGTGAGGGTGGCCCCCCGCAAGGACAGC
>NZ_JACYOT010000032.1 GCF_014858005.1 Propioniciclava soli | reverse complement strand
ACAGCTGGCCGCCGATGTTGGCCCCGAGCGCCCGCACCTCGCCGGTGGCGGTGGACTCCTCGTCGAGGAACACGTGGCCGGTGATCGTGGCTTGGTCCAGGTTGAGGGCGTAGCCGTCGGGGTTGGTGAGGGTGGCCCCCCGCAAGTTCAGCTGGCCGCCGATGTTGGCCCCGAGCGCCCGCACCTCGCCGGTGGCGGTGAACCCTCCGGTGAGGAACATCCCGACGGTGATCGTGGCCCCGTCCAGGTCGAGGCCGGGGGTGTGGCTGCCGGTTAAGACCAGCTGGCGGCAGGCAAGGCCTTCCATCAAGACGGGCTCGTTGAATCGCGAGTCGGTGATGGTGAGCGTGCAGGGCAATGTGGCGTGTTCTAGATCAAGAGACCCGATGATGTTGGCGCCCCGGATTCGCAGCCCTCGGGGATCGGGGTCAAGGCCCTTGGTCAGTAGCGCGGCCCGGACAGCAGCGGCTGGGATCGTCCTACCCGAATCCCAGTCGTCGGCCTCAGCCGGATTGGCTGAGCCTTCCCCGGCAAGATCCAGCTGGGTGCCCGACCTGGCCGCGGCCACCAAACGAGCCACCCACACACTGTCCTCCGCCATAAGCGCAGTCTGCCTTTGAGCCAAGGGACCGAGCCAGTCCAGTCGAGCGCGCACGTGGTCACGCACAGGAGACGACGACCACTCGCGACTCACTGACGTTCGGTTTCCAGTCCCCCTGAGACGAGCCCGGACCGGCGCCGCGGCGTCCGCCGGTAGGAGATCTACTTGAGATTTCCGAGAGGAGTAGCCACGGGGGTGGCGGGTGTCTGCTGGGTGGGTAGACAGGCTGCCGGCCCACTCGCGCGCAGCTGTTCGGTGTCCAACGGGGTGTACTCGCTGAGCACCTTGGACGCCGTCCGCTTCCTGCGTACATTGAAGTTCGTGGAACCCTTGGTTGACGGAATCAGCGGAAGGTCTTAGACGTGACTGGACGGGTGTACGGGTACGCGCGGGTGAGCTCGAAGGACCAGAACCTCGACCGTCAACGTGAAGCCCTGGGCGGGGTCGACGTGCTGGTCGAGGAGACCGTCTCGGGCAAGAACGTCGCCGACCGCGAACGTCTCCGCACGCTGATGGCTTTCGCCCAAGTGGGGGACACCATCCGGGTGAAGTCGATCGACCGGCTGGCCAGGGACACCCGTGACCTGCTGCGGATCGTGGACGAGATGGCCGAGAAGGGCGTCGCGGTCGAGTTCGTTGACTCGCCCATGCTCAACGTCTCGACCAAGGAAGGGCGGGCGATGCTGACCGTGTTTGCGGCGTTCGCCGAACTTGAACGCGAGGCGATTCGTGAGCGGCAACGTGAAGGCATCGCGTTGGCCAAGGCGGCTGGTAAGTACCGCAAGGCACCCAAGCTGACGTCAGAGCAGGTGGCCGACGCCCGTGCCCGGGCCGAGGCAGGGGTGCCGAAGGCGAGGATAGCGCGGGATCTCGGAGTGAGTCGCCAGACGCTGCACACGGCGCTGCGAGCTGGCACTGATGAAGCGCCCGTCGTGTGACCCCTTATGACTCCGACTGACTCGCTCACGCGGACCCGTTGCCGATGGGTGCACCAGCGCGGTCGACTGCACAGGTGATCGTGCAAGCTCAGTCCGGCTGACTCAATCGTCGTCGAGCTTCATCACGGTTCCCGATGAGTGCGCGCGTTACCTCGTGGGACTGGCCAAACAACGCTTCCGCGGCTTCCGCTGCCGTCGTGAACTCGCTGAGTGCTTCCTCCCGCCTTTCCTGTTGCCAGTAGGCGTGGGCGAGGTTGTTGCGGGAGGTCAGGGTGTTGGGGTGGTCGGGGCCGAGGACCCGCTCACGGTCGGTGAGGGGCTGCTCGTACAGCGGGAGGGTCCGGCCCAGGTCCCCCGCCGACCGGTAGGCACGGGCGAGGTTGTTGCGGGAGCCCAGGGTGTCGGGGTGGGCGGGGCCGAGGACCCGCTCACGGTCGGTGAGGGTCTGCTCGTACAGCGGGAGGGTCCGGCCCAGGTCCCCAGCCGACCGGTAGGCACTGGCGAGGTTGTTGCGGGAGCCCAGGGTGTCGGGGTGG
>NZ_JACYOT010000031.1 GCF_014858005.1 Propioniciclava soli | reverse complement strand
GCGCCGTCACCCACCCACCCTCGATTGGGAAGAGCCATCAACCCCGCCGTTCACCAAACACTCCCGCGTCTGGACGAAGAACTCATAGCTGTCCCGGCGCTCCCGCTCCGGCATGTCATCAAACCCCGCTCCCGGCGGAAGCGACGAGAAACACTCCTCCACCGCAGCCTGGTACTTCTCAATCTGACCATCAGGGATCAGACCAGAAGCAATACCCCCATCGGCGATCGAAACGGTCCACCCGCGCTCAGCCAAGCACTCCTTCGCCAACTCCAACCTCTCGGTACGAGCCGGAGCAGTCATCGGCTCGGTTCCCGGCCCAGGCGCCCCGGCGCAACCACTCATCAGCGTGAAGAGCACCAGCGAGAACACGAGAGGGCGGGACGGCGCGATGCTCAGCATCGGCTTTCCACCGCATGGATGGTGATATTCAAAGGAGTCGCAACCTGACCACCAAGGATCTGCCTAAATCCCCAGTTCTTCGTCTGAACAAAAGGACCAGAAAGATAGTTCACATCCCACGACTGGCTGTACCAACCGCCAAACCCCTGGACTGATTGAGTGACTACGTAGCTCCTCCCCGTCAAGGTTCGTGAGCTAGTGGTCGCACTGGCAGAGGAGCAGGTAACGCCTGGCAGGGACCTGCCATCCGCCACCGCCGTCGAGACACCCACCCCTAACGTCAAGGAAAGGGTGGCAAACGTCGCGATCATGGTCTTCAGGGTTCGATTCATGGAGGGGGCTCCTTGTCTTTTGAGCGGGCCTCGTTGCCCGCTCACGCACCATAACACGGACGGGCGAGAGTCGAACCTGCACCCGATTTCACCGCGTAGGGCCTACCGACCTCCGCCGGCCTGCAGATTCGTGGAAGGGGGCAGATGAGAGTCCGATCCGCACCGATCTGCGGGCAGTGCTCGATGCCCGCAGCACTTTTAGTGCCCCCTGCTTGCTGGCTCGCGGGGCGTTCCCTTATCGCGGCTCCCCTGTCGGCGTAGTCGCCTCGGCGGAGGCACTCCGAACGGCACCGAGGGACCCCCCTAGTTAGAGCGCTCCGATGACCTCGAACCACATCGATAGCGCCGACACGATCAGGAAGGCGTGACGGGTTCGAGGGTGTGGTGGTTGATCCGCCACACGGAGGCGCACAGGGTGTCGATGTCTTCTTGCTGGTGGCTCGTGATGACGATGGTGCGTCCTTCGGCGTTGAGGTCGCGGAGGAGCTGACGAGTCGTCTCGACGCTCGAGGCGTCCAGGCCGTTGAAGGCCTCGTCGAGGAGCAGCAGCTGTTGGCCTTCCATGAAGGCCTGCGCGATCGCGAGCTTCTGTTTCATCCCGAGGGAGTAGTTCCGCACGTGCTGGCGGGTTCCTGGTGAGAGGCCGACTCGTTCCATGGCTGTGGTGACGTCGGCGCGGCTGGCGACTTTGCGGATGGAGGCGAGTTCCAGGAGGTTTTCCAAGCCGGTGAGCCCGGGGAGGTAGCCCGGGCGGTCGATGATCGCACCGACACCGATCGGGTAGGAGTCGCCTTTCTCACGGAGGTCTGGTGACAGCCAGACCTCACCGGCGTCTGGGGTGACGAGACCGCAGATCAGCTTGAAGAGGACGGACTTGCCGGACCCGTTTGGTCCCTGGATTCCGCAGAGGGAGCCGCGCGGGACGGCGAGGTTCACGTCTTGGAGGACGTCGAGTCCTTTGAAGGACTTGGATACGGCGGTGAGCGTGGCTGCGTACTCCATGGGAACCTTTCAGTCGAAAGAGGGTGCTTGGCGTCGGGCCAAGAGGGTGAGGATGATCAGGAGCGCGGCGAGGGTCGCGCCGGCGTAGAGGATGAGCAGAGTGGGCGCGGCTTCGGGTGGGCGCGCGCCGAGGAACGCGAGTGCTGAGGGCCAGGGCCAGGCGGGGTTGAGCGCCGGCACTGTGAGGATCGTGCAGGCGACCAGGGTGAGGGTCATCGGCGTCACGCTGTGAGCAAGCCAGCCGGCGATGACGCCGGCTGACGCGATCGACGCGGCGACCAGTGGCCCGGCCAGGAGCAGGTGGAGTGCATCGGCCCAGTCAAGCATGGGGCGGCCGGTGAGGGCGTCGAGGGCTGCGGTCACGGCGAGCAGCGCGATCGCGCTGACGAGGCCGGAGGCGACGTCGCGGGCGGTCTCGCGGGCGACGAGCGTGGTCGCACGGCCGTGGCGCAGGAGAAGGTCGGGAAGGCGTGTGGTGAGGGTGTGTGACCAGCGCAGCATGAGGACCAGCGCGAGACCGACCCACACGATGACGGCGAAGGCCCAGTGCAGGAACGACATCCCTTCGGTGCTCGCTCCGTAGAGGAGCTGGGAGGCCAGGGGCAGCTCGGGATCCTGAAGCGGGGTCATGAGCAGTATGCCGCTGCCGATGATCAGCCAGTACCACGCCCAACGGCGATCGATCCGCACCCTTGGCCAGGCTCGGTTCACGGGCCGTCGGTCCATGCCGAACGCCAGGACGCCGAGCACGGCGATGCCGATGACGCAGGCCGTGGGTGCGGCCCATAGCGGGAGCCCTGTCATGACGGCGTGCGCGGTGACCAGGGCGTTGATCGGGTTGCTCGCCGGCGGAAGCGGCCAGGCCTTGAAGATGACCGGCATCGATAGGGCGGCTGCGATGACGAACAGGCGGTAGTGCCGGGTGGAGGTGAGGGCGAGGATGGCGACGCCGGTAGCGAGGAAGGCGGCTGAGACGGCCAGGTAGAGAACCTGTGCGGCTAGTACCGGGATGAACGCGAGCCCGGCCGTGGCTTGGGCATGCAGCGACGCGACGAGGTCCTCGCGGGCCAGGGCGAGCGGGCTCCACATCAGCTGCCAGCCGAGCCCGGCTGTTCCCACCAAGGAGCTGGCCGTCAAGGCGATCGCCAGGACCGCTCCCACCGGTACGGCGCGCACCGCTTCGTCGAGGACGAACGCGGCTCGTGAGCCGTGACGAAGGAGGACCGCGGGCCGCGCGCGCAGTGAGATGCTGTGCCCGAGCACGACGGTCAGCACGGGCCACAGGAAGTACGCGATGACGTACGGATCCTGGGCGGTCATCAGCACCACGTCCCACGCCCCGAACGGGGCCTGGGCGATGTCAGCGGCCGTCAGGAGCTGGCCTCGGTACGCGAGAGCGGTCAGTGCTCCCGCGACCAGGGTCGCCACAGATGCGAACAGGAGTCCGCGGTAGCGACGCAGCCAGATCACTGGTAGCCCGCCGGTGAGCGTCGGGCAGATAGTGTCCAGGCCGCAAGTGCTGCCACTATCAGCAGGAACGCCAGTGTCGAGAGCATCGGGACATACAGCGGGATCTGGCGAAGGTTGAACGGGAACACCGCCGCGATCATGCCCCACCGTTCGAGCCCGAGGACGGCGAGTAGGAAGTCGATCAGGAACTGGCCCACCGCGGGTAACGCCAGCGCGAGCAGACGGTTGCTCACGTTCACCAACGCGAGGACGCCGAGCATCCCGTAGAGAGCTGCGTGAACCCCGACCCAGGCCGCATACGAGCTGAGGAACGCGGCGTCGCCCAGGGGAAGCAGCTGAGCGAAGGTGAACCGTTCGGCAGGCACCCGAGCCCCGGGATCAGGGAAGTAGGTCACCCAGCCGAACTTCGGGGTCGCCCAGAGCGTCAGGACGCCGACGATCACGATCATCACGGCACCAGCCACGAATCCGAGAGCAGCAGCTCGGCCAAGATGGCGCAGCAGGTATCCGCGTCTCCCGCGACGCAGCTGGAGCGGCAGCCACGCTCCGGCCGACAGCTCCTGGCTGAAATAGAGCCCGTACAGCAACGTGGTCAACAGCGGGAACGCCAGCGGGACCAGGCTGCTCAGGGCCAGGGTGAAGTGGTCGTAGCGGTCGACCAGCGCGTAGTCGCTCACCAGCCACCACCCGAAGAGGCCGGGTGAGGCGATCAGGAGCAGGACCACAGCCATGCTGGGCAGGTATCGGCGGATCAACGCGTTGTCTCCTCTGCGCACGAAACAGGTATTGACACGCCGGAGCGTGCCAATACCTGTTAGGTGGCGCTAGTTGCTGCGCCAGGTACCGGAGACCTGGACGTCGACGGCGGTGTTCCAGTCGTTGCTGAACTGCACGCGGGCGCTCGCGCCCTTCTGCACGGAGTTCCACAGCTGGCGGGTGTCGTTGTCGCCGACGTCGCGAGCCCAGCCGCCGGTGCCGGCGGCGGCCTGGAGACGAGCGTCGACGACGTAGTCGGCGCCCACCGTGCCGCTCCGCAGATCGGCCGCGGTGCCGGCGCCCACCTTCGTCTGGTACGCGGTGTAGCCGTTACCGTTGAGCTTGCCGACGGTCGTGCTGTAGCCCTGGAACGTGGTGCCGGCCCAGGCCGACGTCCCGACAGCGAGCATCCCGACGACCGCCAGGGGGATGGCGAACTTCTTGATCTTTATGATGATGAACCTTTCATCTAGGGGTTTCTCCGAACCTACACGAACCTACGACGGCTCGTTGTTGAGCTGGAAATCTGGGAACTTTAGTACCCTCAGATGGGCAGTCAACTGCCCGCCGGCAGCCCGCGTGCCTTCCCCGAACGGGGTAGGCCGCCATCGAGATCAGGCGTCTCGGACGTCTGGGAAGAGACCGGCTGGCGGAGCCTCGTAGGGTAAGGGCTCGTGCGGCCCGGCGGTGTCCTTAGACCGCGCCCACGGTCCCGTCGCGCTCATCAGGACTCCGAGATGGTGGTCTGCGTGATCGCGCAGCCACACCGAGATTCCCGTGGACGGATCCATGCGCAGGTGCTCCCAGGCCCGCCATAGCGCCTCGAGGCGCGTGATCGCTTCGGCGGATTCCCACCAGCGTGCTGACCAGCGATAATCCGCGCGGCCTTCCTCACCGACGTTGCGACGAAAGACCGGGCAGATGAACTCGCGTACGAACTCGTCGACCGACCCGTAGTAGAGGGTCGGCACGTCGTCCTCGACGACCTCAGGCTCGCCCGGAGGGCTGAGTTCGGCTTCCGCAGCAGCGGCGGCGACTTGGCGCAGCGCGTCGAGGCGCTCCGGTGTCAGAACACCTTTCACTGCTTCGGTGACGATAGGAGCGACTTCGCGCTTCACCTGGCGGTGGATCTCGCTGGTCACGGTTGCAGCAACGAGGCCGCCGGCGATCGCGGCCAGATCGAGGCCATCAATCTCGGCGGCAACCCTCTCTCCGACGATGTCGGGTGCGCCCAAGGGCTCGTCGGTCTCTTCGTCGACGTCAGCCATCGAAGTGGCCTCAACGTCGTAAATGGGGGCGTCGGTGTCCCACTCGCCGAGCCCGCTCATGACCGCACCGGATCGTCCAGGGCCGCGAGGTTCCGGCCGACGTCGACGAGCTCCCGCTGTGCGTCATCGAGCGTCGTCGTGGCACTCGGGTCATGAGCGGCGATCGACGCCTTGACGGCTGCGGCGTGCGGGCCGTTCATCCACGGCTGCGTCGTGATGAGCGTGGGACGAGTACCGGAGGCCAGCACGACGGCACGACCCTTCGGCATCCCCTGTAGGTCGGCGACATCCAGGATACGTTCGCGGGTGAGCTGCTCGTTGACACTGCGCTGTCCGCGGCCGGTGGAGACCGAGGTGACTCGCTTGTCGTAGCATCGCGCTCCAGGCCTGCAACTCGGAGGCCAGGGCGACGATCTGGCACCAGATCCGATTCTGGTCGAACCCGTGCAACGGGAGGTTGGCCAGGCCTGTGTCTTTCGCGATCCGGATCCGGTCTTCGCAGCGGGCGCGGCGACGATGCCTGAGCTCCAGCTGCTGCCGGGTGCCGAGGGTGGTGTTGGTCGCGAAGGCGGTGAGCCGGTAGCCGTCGACGTCGTCGAACCGCAGCTGAGCGCCGGGGTGGGGCCGTTCGCGGCGGACGATCACCCGCATCCCGGCAGGCCAACCGTCGAGATCCAGCAGTCCGGTGAAGTCAGCAAGATCGGCCCCCTCGCGAGCCTCGCCATCGCTGTTGAGGGCCGGCACCCAAACCCACTCAGGGACCAGGTGGTAGAAGTCGGGGGTGTCCATGGGGAGGGTGAACCCGACCGAGTACGCCACCCTGCGCCCGGTCAGCCACTTGGTGAACTCCTTCGTGCCGCCGGCCCCGTCCGCGCGGATCAGCACGCGGCGTCCGGGCCGCGGGTTCCGGTCGGGGAGCTGCGCGAGAGCTTGTTTGGTGACGGTGATGTGATCGGCGGCGGTGTTCGAACCGGCGTTCCCGGGGCGTAGGTGGACCTCCAGGGCTTCGCCGGTGCCGTCCGTCCCGTGGTCGGCGAACGCCAGCAACGGGTGGAACCCGAAGCCTCGCTTGAACGTCGCAGCCGCGCGCTGCTTCTCCGAGTGGGCGGTGATCAGCGACGCGTCGAGATCGATCACCACCGGATCCTCGGCAGTCGACTCGTGGTCGGGGGCATGCTCACCGGCCAGGGCCCAGACCCTGGCGCGGGCCTGCTGCCTGGCTCCGGCGATCGCCTTGATGGCCTTGTCCGCGTCCTCGGCCAGGGCCGCGATGAGCCGCGACACGGTCGGATCCGACGCCACCGGGCCGTAGACCCCTGGTTCAGCGCGCAGGGTGGCGAGGTCGCTCAACGCTTCACCGCCGAGCACCAGCGACATCGCCAGATCGCAGATGATCTTGCCTGGGTCGTGGACCGCCAACGGTTTCCGCCACCGGGAAAGCGCCTCCGACAGGGCCCGGTCCAGGCCGGCCGCGCGGATGGTTTCGGTCAGCAGGATCCCGCCAGCCTGGCCGACCGCGGTCACCTTCGCGGTATCGACATGAACCCTGGGATACGAGCCGGTACTCTTCACCTCGAAGGTGCTCCTCGCTTGTTGAATGATTATGCTTCGCAAAACACATCATCCCAAGTCAGGGGCACTTTCGCCATCCCAGGCCACTGCAGTCCACCCACCGTCATGAAAGCACGAGGCTAGACGTGATGCCTGCAGGAGATCAAGTTTCCCTCAGGCTCGCCCTGTCCATCGAGTACCTCATCGGGGATGAACGAGTCCAAGTCGCCTAGATGTACCCGGCCATCAGGTTGGTAGCAGTCGGCTGATCGGGGGCTTCCCTCCGAGTGCGCTGTGGCCTCGTGCAGTGTTGTAGTGCTCGAGCCAGGGCGCAAGGGCTGCGGTGCGCTCTTGGTTGCTGGTGTAGGTGCGGCGGTATGCCCATTCGGTGGCCAGGGTCCGGTTGAGCCGCTCGACCTTGCCGTTCTGCCAAGGGCAGTGGGGTTTGATGAACTTCTGCCGGATGCCGTGTTCGGCGCATAGCCCGCGTAGTGAGTAGCGGTAGGCCCATGCGTTGTCGGTCATGAGGCGTTCGATCCGGGTGATGCCGTGTGCGGCGAAGTAGCCGATCGCCCGCTGCAGGAAGGCGGCGCAGGTGGTGCCTTTCTCGTCGGTCAGGACCTCGCTGTAGGCGAGCCTGGAGTGGTCATCGACCAAGGAATGGACGTAGTCGAACCCGGGCCCGTTGATTCGGTCCAGAGCGACATTCCCGCGACCGTGGACCCGCCACCCGCCGCCGTCGGGGATCCGACCCATCTTCTTCACGTCCATGTGGACCAGTTCGCCGGGATGGTCACGTTCGTAACGGACTGCGGTCTGCTTCGACGAGCGGATCACCGACCCGGTGATCGGGTCACACTCACGCAGGTAGGCGACCTGGTGGCGGCGCAGGATCCGGGAGATCGTGCGGGCCGGCACGCCGACGATCGTGGTCAGGACATCGGGCCCAGCTCGGTGGGTGGCCCGCGCGGCCAGCACGCGCTCCTCAAGAGCCGGACTGGTCTTGGTGGGAGTCGTGTGTGGTTTCGAAGAGCGGGTCTCCAGGCCTGCCAGCCCCTCGGCTGCGTACCGGTCCAGCCACGTGCGCACGCACTTGCGGGACACCCCCATCGCCGCGGCGATCTGGGACTGGGGCCAGCCGGCCTGATGACGTTGCACGATCAGCAGCCGACCGTGAACGGTCAACCGGGCACTACCGTGGGACATGGAACCTCCGTGGTGGATGTGGGCCTTCGACAAGCCACACCCCACCCGGAGGTTCCCCTCACGTCAACACCCCCGAACTGCCACCAACGTCCTGGCCGGGTACACCTAGAGCCTGTTACGAAAGTCGTTTGAGCCATCCGTTGATCACGGTGATGTGGGTGGTGGCGGTGAAGCGGACGGCGAGTTTGTCGTAGCGGGTGGCGAATGCGCGGTGGTGTTTGAGCTTGTTGATGCCACATTCGACAGCGTGGCGGTCCTTGTAGGCGCTGGGGTCGAACGCGGGTGGGCGACCGCCTTTGCTCTGGACCGTTCCCGCTTTGGTGGAGGGTGGGGCATATTCCGCGGGTTCCTGAACTTGGGAGGAACCGACGATGGGATCGACACGGAGGGCGTTCACGGAGGAGTACAAAGCCTCGGCGGTAGAGTTCGTGATCAATGACGGGCGCTCGGTCGCCGATGTGGCGCGCAGTATCGGCGTGCATGAGATGACCTTGGGGAAATGGGTGAAGAAGGCGCGAGACGCGCAAGATGGTGAACCGGTCCGGCCGTTGAACGAGGACGAGCGGGCCGAGCTGGAACGGCTCCGCTCGGAGAACCGACGGTTGAAGATGGAGGCTGAGTTCGCAAAGAAAGTTGCGGCCTGGTTCGCGAAAGACCAGCAGTGATCTTTGCTGGCTCTTCCCAATCGAGGGTGGGTGGGTGACGGCGC
>NZ_JACYOT010000030.1 GCF_014858005.1 Propioniciclava soli | reverse complement strand
ACTCACCCCGCCACCCCCACCGGAAGTGTGAAGAGCCTCGATACGCCACCCGGAACGAGTCGCTAGGACGCTTGATGGCCAAGAACACGGCCACACCGGCGCGTGACCCCATGCCGAATACTTTGCCACCCTCCCGTCTTGAGGTCTCGCCTGCCGTGCGCTGATTTCCCTTCAGATTCAGGACCCACACTGCTGCACACTCGGAAGCAAGTGTTCTTCTAACGCCCGTCGCAGCAGCCCCATCGATCCAGCTGTTGTTCGCCACGAACACCAAGACGCCAGTGTCCCCCAGACGGTCAAGGGACCATCGAAGTGCGCGGAGGTAGGAGTCGTACATGTTGCCCCGAGCGTTGCCCGCACCCTGCGCCAGGAAGGTCTCTGCAATCCTTCGGTCCAAGCTTGGGTAGCTCAGGTTGGCGTTGTCGTCATTCGGAAGATGTCAAGCAGTCTGAGACACGTCTCGTTAGGCGGTCTGTATGAGGGCCTCCGGTGAGGGCTGGTTGATCCAGGCTGCCGTGGGCAGCTTGGGTGCTTGGGGTCGGCGGGTCCCGAAGCGGTGCGGGTGGGCCGCGTGTGCAGCGTCGAGGGTCGCTTGACGTTGGGCGCGGATCTCGGTCGCGGTGCCGAAGTGGACTGAGGCAGGGGTGTGGAGTCCGATCCCGGAGTGACGGTGCTCGTGGTTGTAGTACGCGAAGAACGCCTCGCAGAACGCCCTGGCATCGGCCAGGGACCGGAAGTTGTCGGGGAACACGGGCGCGTACTTCAGGGTCTTGAACGCGGCCTCGCTGTAGGGGTTGTCGTTCGACACCCGTGGTCGGGAGTGGGATCGGTCGACGCCGAGGTCGAGCAGCAACTGGGCAACGGGTTTCGAGGTCATCGAGGTGCCCCGGTCGGCGTGGACCGCGTCGGGGATCCCGTGGACGCCCATCGCCTCCTCGAGCATCGTCTTCGCGATCTCGGAGTCCTCGACCGTCTGCACGGTCCACGCCACGACGTAGCGAGAGAAGATGTCGAGCACGACGTAGAGCTGGAACCAGATCCCGCGGCCGGGGCCACGGATCTTCGTGATGTCCCAACTCCAGATCTGCCCCGATTTGGTGGCCAGCAACTCGGGCTTCTTCCTTGCCGGATGGGTGGCCTGGCGACGCCGTTCACCTGAGGCGCCGTGTGCGCGCAGCAGCCGGTGCATGGTGGACATCGAGCACCAGTAGGTGCCCTCGTCCAGCAGCGTGGCCCAAGTCTGGGCCACCGACTTGTCGCAGAACCTCGCACTGGTCAGCGCCTCGATGACCTGGGTCTGCTCGGCTTCGGTCAGGGCGTTGGGCGGAGCCGGGCGCTTCGACTTCGGCCCGTGAACCTGCGGCTGCTTGGCGCGGTAGTAGCTGCCACGGGCACGCCCCACCAGCTCACAGGCTCGCGTGACCGGGACATGCGCGGTGAGCTCGTCGACAGCGGGGTGGATCACCGCTGCGGCGGCTTCGGCGTGCCCGTGCTCTCGGAGAGCGTCTCCAAGAGCGCGTGTGCTTTTCCCACGATGTCCAACGCCGCCCTGGTCCGCGCGAGCTCGGCCTCGGCCTTCTCTGCACGCCTCCGCAGCGCGTCGATCTCACGATCGCGACGATCACGGCCAGCCTTGGGTCCGAGCGCCGACACCGCGCCGGCCTCGGCGGCCTTGCGCCACTCCGTGATGTGCGAGGAGTACAAACCCTCGCGGCGCAGGATCGCGCCCCGCTCGCCGTGGTCGGCCGCCTCGTACTCGGCCACGATCTGCGCCTTGTACTCGGCCGTGAACGTGCGTCGCTTAGGTCGATCAGCTCGTGGGCTCACCGCTCCATCATCGAGGGCGGCATCTGCCAAAGTCATGGTCATCAGGTGTCTCGCTTCTCGCCCCGTGCAAGGGATCGAACTCAGTGGCGGTGTCTCACCTCAGCCTGACGCACAGGGATTGGCAGAGTCTTGCTTGGCTGAGTAGGGGGGGTTGCCAACAATGATACGAATAGGGGCCGCGAGCTGGGATTCGATGCGCTCGCTATTCACGGGGATGAGCGAGGTGTCCGCCCGGTCGCCGTCCTCGATAATCTGGAAGGTGTCGGTAAGGGTGGCGCCCGGGAAGGGCTGGTAGGAGTGGTCGGCAGCTTCCGGTTCGTTCGCGATTGCGATGGCTTGGTAGGTGGTTTCGATGTTGACGCAGGCGATGTAGTAGGCGAGGAGCATGATCTCGTTTGCCCACAGTTCGCTGGTGTACTTGCGGGCGAGGTCTTCGGGTCGGATGATGCCGGACTGGAGGAGTCGTACGATGAAGGTGCCGGTGCCGGTGAATGGGTCGAGGATGTGCACGTCCTGGTCGGTGAGGCCGTAGCCGAATTCTTGGCGGCAGACGTCGTCGGCGGCGCGGAGCATGAAGTCGACGATCTCGATGGGCGTGTATACGACGCCGAGGCTCTCGGACTGTTTGGGGAAGGCCTTCTTGAAGAACTGTTCGTACAGGTCGTTGACGACCTGTTGGCGGCCGCCGGCGCTTTGGATGCCTTCGGCGCGGCGGCGGACGGAGGCGTAGAACTTGTCGAGTTGGGCGGTTTCGGCGTGGAGGCCGTGGCCGGCGAGGGCGTCGACCATCTTCTGCATGGTGATCGAGACGGGGTTGTGGGCGGCGAAGCTGTCGTGGGCGAAGAGGGCTTCGAACACGGGGCGGGTGATGAGGTGTTGGGACAGCATGTCGACGGCGGCTTCGAGGGTGATGCTGTCGTTGAGGTTGTCCCGCAAGCCTTGGTGGAATGCTTCGAACTCGCCCTGCAGCCGCTGGTCGGCGGTCTTGAGGATGGTGGTGATGCGGGCGGTCTGGTTGGCGTTGATGTGGACGACGTCGTCGGCCCACTGGTCCCAGTACTCCCGGTCGCCGACCTTCTTCACGATCCGGGCGAGGATGGAGTCCTTCCAGTCCTGCAGGGCGAACAGCGGTAGCTGCACGCCGGGCTTGGTCGGCTTGTCGGTGCCGCCCTCGGTGTCGGTGGCGGCGTGGTTGCCGATGAAGTCGATGGTGACCTTGCCGTTGGTGGACTTGTCCAGGTCGATGGTGTTGATCATCGCGTTGAACCGGTCATCGTGCGAACGGAGGGCGTTGAGAACGTCCCAGACGACCTTGAATCGCTTGTTGTCCTTCAAGGCTTCTTCGGGGGCGAGGCCGGCGGGGATGGCGACGGGGAGGATGACGTAGCCGAACTCCTTGCCGGGTGCCTTGCGCATGACGCGGCCCACGGACTGGACGACGTCGACCAGGCTGTTGCGGGGGTGGAGGAACATGACCGCATCGAGGGCGGGCACGTCGACGCCCTCGGACAGGCAGCGGGCGTTGGTGAGGACGCGGCACTCGCCATCAGGGATGGGTGCCTTGAGCCAGGCGAGCTTCTCGCCGCGGATCATGGCGTTCATGCTCCCGTCGACGTGCTGGACCTCACAGGTGGGGCCCTCGTCGTCGCCGGTGTTGGTGAGGGTGTCGACGACTTGAGGGAACGCGTCGGCGAACGCTTAGGAGGCGCGGATGTTCTGGCTGAACGCCACCGCGCGCTTCATGGGGGTCGGGTTGGTGCCGAAGTCGCCGTCCTGGGTGCGTTTCGCGAGGCCGTTCCAGCAGCCGACGATCTTGGCGGCATCATCCAGGGCGAGCTCGTGGTCGACGGTGGCGAGGGATTCCTGCAGGCGGGGGGCGATCGCGCCGTTCTCCACGACGAGGATCATCACCTTGTAGTCGGCCAGCAGGCGCCGTTCGACGGCTTCGCCGAACCCGAGCCGGTGGAACTCCGGTCCGAATGTGGCCTCATCGTCCATCGAGGTGAGGACGGCGGAGGCCTCGTCGGCCTTCTGCTTGACCGCCTCCCCATACAAGCGCGGGGTGGCGGTCATGTAGAGCCGCTTGGCGGCGGGCAGGTAGGTGTTGTCGTGGACGCGGGTGAACGCCGACTCGTCTGCCTCGCCGGCCAGCCGGACGCCGGTGGTGCGGTGCGCCTCATCACACAGGACCAAGTCGAAGTCCGTACCCGCGAGTTGTTGGGCTTGGGCGACGACGTCGATGGACTGGTAGGTGGAGAACACCACCGTCATCTGGCGGCCGCGGAGTCCGACCTGACTCATCTCGTGCACGAGGCGGGTGGCGTTGGTGGTGGGGAGGGGGATGTCGTGGGTGCTGATGTCCTCGGCTGCCTTGGATGCCTTGGTGTCCGAACACACCACGAACGGGCGGATCGTGGTCTGGGTTTGGGCCATCCACTCCCGCAACGTCTGTGACACCAACGCGATCGAGGGGGCCAGGAACAGGACGCGCAGGGAGCCGCCGTTGTCGGCGCACATCTGCTCGGCCAGCTTCAGCGACGTGAACGTCTTGCCCGTTCCGCAGGCGGAGATCCACTGGCCGCGGTCGTGGGTGGTGAACCCGTCGTGGATGGCGGTGAGGGCTTCCTTCTGGTGAGGGCGCAGGCTGTAGCGGACGGCCTTCTTCAGCTGGACCTCGAGCTGGTCCTTCGACGCCCACATCCAGTCGATCGGTGACTCGGAGATCTCCGGGAGGCCGATCCGCTGCACTGGGATCGTCTGGTTCGCCAGGGCGTCGGAGGCAGTCTTGGACCACTTGTCGGTGGTCGAGATGATGATCCGGTTGTCGAACGTGATGCCGTCCCACACCTTGCCCGAGGCGGTGAAGAACGAGTCGATGTCACCCTTCTGCAGGTAGTGGTTGGGGGAGAAGAACTTGCACTGCACGGCCGTCCACAAACCCGTGTCGGCGTTGCGGGCGACCAGGTCGATGCCCGAGTCGTGGGTGCCCTCACGGTGGTCCCAGTCCGGCCAACGTACGACCAGGTCGTAGGTTGCCGACAGGGTCGGGTCGAGGTGGAAGTAGTCGACCATCAGGCGTTCGAACTTCTCGCCCTTGGCCACATTCGTCGGGGCCTGCTGGAAGTCCTCGATCACGTCATGGATCGTCGTCTTCGTCGCCACGCTGCTCCCTCACACATCAACGGCTCGCTCACACCGTACCGACGTGGTGGCCGCCGCGCCGCCTCCGCGTGGGAGATCGCCGAAGTCACAGCGTCCGGCGAGGGGTGGGGGCTGGTGGTCGACTCGCGGACCCACCCCTAGGAGGCGCTCGACCACCAGCCACACTCGACACTACGTGGTGGCCGTGGGGCGGGCGGGGGCTGGCGCATGTGGTGGCGGCCGTGCCTCGCGCCATCCTGTGGTGGAGATGGCCTAGTCTCAAGGCATGTCCACCCCCACGGATTTGTTGAAGTACACCCGTTGGCTGCGCCTGGCCGCTCTCGTCGTAGCTGCGATCGCCACCTTCGTGGCCGTCACCCTCGGGTACACATTGGTCAACGCTGGGCACGCAGCGCCTGCCGTCGTGATTGCCCTGGTGGCCGGCTTGGTGGCCGGCGCATGGTTCGCGCTGTTCTTGCTGCAGCGATTGAAGGGGCGTCTGGAGGAGGGCGCCTCGATCTCGCTGGAGAAGTGGGCGAAGGCCACAGCGTGGATCCGCCTCCTCATCGCCGCGTGGGCTGCGTTCATCGGGCTGGCCGTGGTCGCCGTCCTCACCCAGACGCCGGCGACGGCCGCCCAGGAACTGACCTCGCCGTTGCTGCTGTTCGTCGCGTTCGGAGCCCTGTACGGGCTCCTCGGCGGAGGCTTGAACGACTACCTCGCTGTCTGGGATGAGGAGACGACCCCGCCTGCAGCTGGGTCGACGTCGACTGTCGCCTGAAGCGCTCCGATCATGAGAATCCCGACCGTGTACCGCCCCTACCGTGGGCGCCTGCACCTCCGCATGCCCTACCGGAAGGACAACCGATCCTGGCTGAAGGACCGGCTGGGGGACCGGATTCGCCCCGAGTGGGTTCACGCCACGGAGAGTCACCCAGGACGGTGGGAGATCGCGCGTAACCACCTGCAGCCGTTGGTCGAGGCGCTGGTCGAACGCTGGGGAGCTGTCGACGTGACGCTCATCTACAGCACCACCGAACAGTGCGACACCAGGTGCCAGAATGCCCGCGGCGACGACTGCACCTGCTCCTGCCTGGGCCTCAACCACGGCCACGGCTTCGCCGGGCAGTGGACGCAAGTCGGGGACACCACATTGGTCCAGCACGAGTACACCAAGGTCACCCGCCGCATCACCGGCTGAAAGCCCGAAGGCGTGCTTTACAGGGCCGGTGAGATGAACAACGTGAGCCAGTCGCTATTGGCCGGATCTGCGTGCACGTGGCGAATCCAGCCCAGCGTGGCCCAGAACCCGTCAGCGTCCTTCTTCGCGTAGGCGACCAGTCGACGGCCGGTGTGGCGCCAGCGGAGGGTCTCGGCCAACGCGCGACCCACGCCTGATCCGCGCTGCGCCTCATGCACCTCCAAGAAGACGATCTCCAAGCCAGACGCGCCGACGTCGGGGACGTTGTTGTAGTCCGGGTTGATCCCCACGTCGTCGTCCACGAGGACCCGGGCGACCTCAGAGCTGTCCCGGTAGGCCCGGTAGACCCGTCTCCTCTCGTCGACGGGCTGTGCCACCAGTGATCGGTGAATCCTTCCCCGTGCGGAACCTCGACGAAGGGGAGCCAGCAGAGTTCCTCACCGATGGGGCAGCTGAGTTCCACGAGCTCGATGGGGTCGAGGGCGGGGAGGGCAGCAACCAAGTCGCGGACCGTCTCCGGGTTGGTGGTGGTCAGGGTGGTGAGGATGGCGGTGAGGGCCTGGGCCCGCTCGTCGCCGGTGGGGTCGAGGGCGGGGAGGGCAGCAACCAAGTCGCGGACCAGCCACGGGGTGGTGGTGGTGGTCAGGGTGGTGAGGTGTGGAGTTGATAGCTCGGTGGCGGCGTTGTGTGGCCGCTATGTGACGGTGATCGACGATGGCCGCTGCGGCTTCGACGACGTCGTCAGCGAGGCGCTGTCGCTGGTCCGGTCGTGGCCAGGTTCTCACGCAGTTGGGCGAGCTGTGCGGCAAGAGAGCTCGCTGCATCCTCTGTGAGCTGCAGGTTAGCGGGCTCATTGAGGGCGACGATCGATGGCCATGCGGCGTCGAGGGCAGTTCGTCCCTGATCGGTGATTGTGAGGTGAGATGGTCGACCACGGCCCTCCATACTGCCGCGGATGAGGCCGCGGCGCTGGAGCTTGTTGACGGTAGCGGTAAGCGCTTGAGGGCGAATATGGAGTTGGCGCGCGATCTGCGCCTGCGTGATCCCAGGGTCATCGGTTGTGCACGCCAGCACGCCGAACTCGGCCGTGCTGATCCCCGCGGCTCTGGTTGTCCGCTCGAGATGACGTGCGGCTTCACGCGCAGTTTGCTGCAATTCCCACAGCACCAAGACAAGGTTGGGGTCACCTCCTGATCGGAGCGCCGCCTTCATGGCGTGCCGCGATAGCGACGCTGTCCCCACGCACCCGCGACGCTCAGCAGAGGTCGGGCCAGGGCTTGCGCTGGTCGATGACGCAGAGCGTTGATTACTCGCACGGGACCAAGGGACTCACGGATCGCTGCGCGGGCCCGGGGTGATATAGAACGCTGGTAGCGGGCGAGTGCGGAGTATAACGGGGCGCCATCCAGATGCTCGGTGATGGCATCAACGAGGTCGGCGGCATCACAGATGGCCGTCGACGCACCCCGACCGCCGGTCGGTGGCATCGCGTGGATCGCATCTCCGAGCCCTGTGACACTGCGAGGCGTCCAATCTGCGATCGGTCCGGATGGGTTTGCCGCCCGGAACCTGAACGCTGCAACACGTTCGAGGTCCGAGGCCGACACGTGCTCGGTTAGCCAGGGCGACCATCGCGTGAGCAACGCGCCCGCCTGCTGGACCAGGTCACCTGCCGATGTGTGTCGGGTGCCCCTGAGGCTCTCGCTGCGGTTAATCGTGCCCCAGATAAGAGCTGGCCCGCCGGTCAAAGCCGCAACTGTCGGGTCGGTCGCAGCTCGCGAGGGGGGGTTGTAGATCGAGAGGAAGACGCCGGTGCCGTCGGCCCCGAACGCCAAGGCCGGACCCCGGCGCAGGTAGGTCGGCGGGTCGTCTGTTCCGAGCGGTGCCCATCCCGCAATACCGGTGAGACCAAGATCGCGGGTGGGCGACGTGCCGAGGAACGAAGAGATGACCGTCGAATTTGCGCCGTCGGCGGCCACCACAAGGTCACCATCAACAACGGAGCCATCTGAAAGCGTGACCGCTGCACCCGTGTCATCCTGTGCTACATCGCGCACTGTCGATCCAAATCGGATCGAGGCGCTGATGTCCCTCGCAAGCAGGACTCTCAGCACTTGGCGTTGCGCCAAGATGCGGTCCTGTCCGGTGGGTTCAGCCGCGACCACGATCGGACGCAATTGGGAGTCCGCGATGGTGAACTGCTCGAACGCGCTCCCGGTGTCTGATACCAGCCGGATTTCTTCCATCAGCGCCCCTGGGATCAAATCTGCGAGTGCGCCGCAGGCTTCATCGTTGAGGCTAATGCGATACCCGCCCGTCTCCGCGGCAGCGACATCCTGCTCTACAACTACGACCTCAGCCTTCCCCGAGAGTCCGTGTGCCAGCGCGAGACCACCCATACCTGCCCCACACACGATGATCCTCATGCCGCAAGAGTATCAAGAGGTTGATTCCCGCTCGATGGTTCTTGCATATCTGGCCGGATGACCAAGCATCTCGTGAAGGTACAGTTTTGTGAGACATCCGCTCGGGTGGCGGGCGGATCGTCTCGGGCCGGGGCAGGTTTGTGGGGTTCCTACAACCGACGAGCGTTCTGGAGGGGCTATGGATGCCCGTGAGTGTTGCTGGGTCGGCTCAGGATCGTTCCTGGAGAACCGGCCCCCGTTCCCGGAGGGCGTGGCGGCGGGGTTCAGTGGCCGTGCGGGCCGGATTCTTCGGGTGCTGGGGGGAGTCCGCCGAGGCGG
>NZ_JACYOT010000003.1 GCF_014858005.1 Propioniciclava soli | reverse complement strand
GCCGTCAGATAGACGCCTTGTTCAGCAGGCTCCTAGGCGGCGACCTCGGCCAGCAGCGCCGCAGCGAGCATCTGCCGCGCGCCGTCGCGGGCCAGCTCATTGAGCAACGACCCACCGACCGCAGCCGGGACGTGCTGCTGGGGCTGGTTCTCCTCGTGGACTACCTTGAGCATGGGCGTACCTTACCGAGCCGGCGCGCCAACGCCGACCTCGATCCGAACTTGAGCATGGGCTTCGATCTTGCTCGGGAGGTACGTCTTCTCTACGTCACCTCGCCGCGAGCCATCCACAGGTTCTGATCATTGCTCCATCATCGGGAGGCCTCGACCCTCAAGCGCAGTACCGACACGCCGCCACAATCACCCCGCCGCTACACCCTCAACTGTGATGAGCCCATAAGGCTCCGTGGGAATGAGAGCGAGCACTCGCTCGCGTCCGCATCCCCGGGGCGCAACCGCACGATGCGGCGTGAGGCAGCGACCGGGGCAACGAGCAGCTCCCGCTACTTGGTTCCTAGGCCACACATCGGCCAAAACGGCAAGCGAGTCTACGCCGTCTGCAGATCCCAACGAGGTCCTGGGCTTGGCTAGAGCCCGCCGACACGCAGAAGGCTGCGCAATCGATCTCGAAAGAGCCGGAGGTCGTCGTAGTTGAGTCCAACTTGATCCCCCAATGCCCAAAGTGAGGAGCCCGCCGCACCTAAACGCGATGCGGCTTGGGCGTCGATCTCGCGTGACCCATGTGCGAACACATTCCGACAGACTGCAACCTCTACGGCACCAGCTTCACCATCAAGCACTTTGCCCCAGTTCTGGCCGTTGCTTTGCAGCAGGGCGGCCCCCCAGGACTCAACACCGCCCGCGGAGCGTGAGTCGATTCCCAACTGAACGCATGCGGAGAATTCGGCCAGAGCGTATGAGTGGATAAGAACGGCAGCGTGAAAAGTTGTATGGTCCTGCAGGGTACTTATGTGGTCATCCAATGCCACCGAGTAGCGTCCGGCTCCGGCCGGGCTCTGGAGACTCGCTGCCTTCTTGTCTGCCAACTGCAACGTAGACCACAGGGCGGCCTCGCGGTTGAAGGCGAGCCGCCCGCTTTCGGTGAACCTGGTGAGTTCTCGCCAATCCATCCAAAGATGTGTTGTCACCTCCGCAGTCTAACGGCTGGGTGATGTCAACGGATCGCAAGTGTCACCTCGCGGCGGGTAAACGGGTTGCCGCTGGGGGCGGGGCAGCAGAGGGCAAGGTGCAGGTCGTGGCCGATTGGGGCAATGGGGTTGGAGGGATCGGCGCATTGCGGCACGATCAGTCCGTTCGCGGTCGTTGCTGGTCCACGGAGTCGCCGAGTGAACGGACGGTCTGGCGTAGGTGCTTCGCTTCTTGAGCGACCAGGTTGATCGCTCGCTCAATCATCCCCAGTCCCTCGCCCCGACCGCTTGAGTACTTGACTTGCTCCAGATCGATCACGTACACCAGCGTTGGGAGGGCCCCGTAGGGACCATCAGCGTCGATCGTCACCCGCACCGAGGGTGCAGGCTTGTCAGCCGGAACGAGGACGCCGGCCGGGCCCAAGGTCCATTCCATCGTGCGGCCTGGCGTCAGCGAGGCTAGCCCGTTGGATAGTGCCTCTTCTGTCATTTTCATGCGGTCCCGGCGGTCCTCCTCGGCCAATTCGGCGAGGGGCGGGTCAAAGCGGACCCGCACGCGCGTGGCCACCGTCGGTCCGCTGTTCCCGATGTGGAGGACCAAGAGAATCCCATCGGCCCGGGGGCGCAGGTCGGCCCACAAGTAGGGCTGCAAGGCCTGCTCGGTCGCCGACACCCCAGCCTCCAGTTGGCGGCCAGCGAGCCGTTGTGCTTCCTCGGCGGCAAGCGCAGACCAGTTTGAGAAGCGGGCATTCAGGATGCCGAACACGACCGAAACGACAACAGAAAGGATGGCGGCTCCTGCCGCAATGATGGCGGCCAAGGCGTTCGGATCCATGCCCATCACGGTATCGCGGCCCACAGAAACCGCCAGTAGGGCAGCCGATCCCGACGCGCACCGACTCCCACGGGGGGCTCCTGAATCGATCATGCCATGGTCTAGCCGGGCCGGACATATTACTCCCGGTGCGCGAGAGAGGAGTTGAAGCTCTCTTCTATCCAGTGAGAATGGCCCCCTGACAAGGTATTTTGATGGGCCTCAGCCATGCCGTCACCTTCTCGTGGGGAATACGTGGGGAACAGCTCTGCACCCCGAACGCGCACAATTCTGGCGTCCAGGGCTGCCCCCCAGCATAGGCCGACGGCCGCCCAGCTTCGCGGCTCAGATCCGCAGGGCGTTCACCGCACCGCTGCCAGCATTCGGATCCGGTCAGGACGAGGCTCGCAAGGAGGGCTCTCCGGGCATCCACTAGCAACGGCCGGGCAATGAACCACTCGACAGCGATGGCGTCCATGTCATGCCTTCCACAGCCCTTGGCGATGTGGACGCACGAGTTGGTCGGCGTCGTCGCAGACGGCGCGGCGCCGGCCCACTCGAGCCACAACGCTGTCCCCGTGACGAGGCGGTGTGGCTGACGATTCATGACGCGCTCCTGGCAGCGGGCCGGGCGAACAGGACACCCGCCCTAACGGGCGCCGACTCTCCGCCGTGGACAGGAGCGCGACGATGTCACAAGAAGACTGGCGGCACGGATCGTCCCCGTCCCTCCAGGCACATCGCCGCCGTGGCTCGTTCGTAGTGGAGGGCTGATCATGCCGACCGTGCTGTGTCGCCGGTCGTGGTTGTGGAAGCCGCAGCACCAGTGGATCACGACCGCCTGGGCCCGATGGGTGCTGCCGAAGGTGTGACGGGACGGGACCCCCATCCCGGGGAACTGAAGCACGCCTCGGCGGCGGCGTTGTCGAACCGGACCCGACACTGCCCAGGGGCGTGGGAGGGTGGGCAGATGCAAATCTGGCCCGGTCATATCCGCTGGGCGCCACGCATGACGGCAGTGGCACGAACTTCGCGTTGTTCTCCGCGGCGGCGGACGCCGTGGACCTGTGCCTTCTCGACGACGAGGGGAATGAGGAGCGCTTCCGGTTGACAGAGGTCGAGCGCCTACGTGTGGCATGCCTTCCTGCCCGGGGCCCAGCCGGGGCAGCGCTACGGGTACCGCGTCCACGGCCCGTATGACCCGGCCGCCGGTCTGCGCTGCGACCCGTCGAAGCTGCTGCTGGACCCGTACGCGAAGGCGATCGACGGGCAGATCGACGGCGACTCGTCGCTGTTCTCGTACCGGTTCGATGATCCGGCAGCCCGAACACCGAGGACTCCCTGGGCCACACGATGACGTCGGTGGAGATCAATCCCTACTTCGACTGGGGCTACGACCGTCCGCCGAATGGGGATTACCACGACTCGGTCATCTACGAGGCGCACGTCAAGGGAATGTCCCGGCTGCACCCGGGGGTGCCGGAGGAGTTGCGCGGCACGTACGCGGGCATGGCGGAGCCCGCGATCGTCGATCACCTCACTTCCCTCAGGGTCACGGCGGTGGAGCTGATGCCGGTCCACCAGTTCGTGAACGACCCGCACCTGGTCGCCCAGGGGCTGAGCAACTACTGGGGTTACAACTCGATCGGGTTCTTCGCGCCGCACAACGGCTACGCGGCCTATGGCACGCGAGGCGAACTAGGTGCAGGAGTTCAAGATGCTCATCAAGGCGTTGCATGCGGCCGGCATCGACACGACTCCCGCCGAGGCCCACACGTCGGTCATCAGGTCTTTGTCGTCAGCGGTCAGCGTGATCGAGCGGTGCATGCGGCTCGCATGAGGACCACGGCGACCGCCCCGTTGACGGCGGACGCGACCACCGAAACGCCCAGCCCAACGCCCACGTCCAACGGGAGCGGGTTGAGAGACCGCACCACCGAAATCCACAGGATGAACGCTGCAGCGACGAAGATCATGATGCCTTCGCTCGCGGCGGAGGTGCTCGGCCCCCTGGCCAAGAGCCGGCCTAACGCACAGATCGCCGACGCGCTCGCCGTCAGTGGCAAGACCCACGCCAACTATTTGTCGACGTTCCTCACCTCCCTCCATGCCGCGACCGGTCGCACCTCACAGAGCTGGTCAACTGGCGGCCTCCAAGCCCTCCACTCGCGTCCCCCACCGGCAGATCGGCCTCGCTGACCACGCGTTCGGTTGCGGCCCGTGCACCGAATCGCCCTCCACGATCACCACCCGGGCTGGTGCACGGGCCGTCGCCGAGCATCGCGCGTCGCCTCGGCCGCCTGCACAGGGAGCTGGTCCCCCTACTCCAACTCCTTGATGTAGGCCTTCATCTCCTCGATCTCCTTGCGCTGCGCCTCGATGATCGAGTCAGCCAACGCACGGACCCGCGGATCCTCGAGGTGGGCGCGCTCGCTGGTGAGGATCGCGATCGAGTGATGCGGGATCATCGCGCGCATCCACGCGACGTCACCGATGGTGGCCTGAGTGCGGACCAGGGCAAGGCCCGCACCGAACACCACCACAGCTCCCACCACGATCACCGCGTTCACCATCCGGTTGCGGTACATCCCCATCATGAAGGCCAACATGATCACCGTCATGGTCGCCGCGGACATCATCGTCATGAAGAACCGCGTCCAACTCCAGAAGACGTGGTCGATCGAGTAAGTGTTCAGGTACATGACGATGTACATCACCAGAGAGGACGTCAAGATCATCAGCCCGAAACGCACGTACGTGCCCGGGCCGTGGTCAGTGGTCTTCCCCGAATGTTCGGTGGGAGCGTGGCCTGTCTCCTCGCGCGATGCCCGCTCCGAGGATCGATCGTCGTCGCTACTCATGGCATCTCCTTCGGATCACTGTCCATTTCGTCTCCAGCATGCCACGCGGGCGGGCGGGTCGCTCACCTTGCCGGATGTCGCACGATGGTGCAGCGCCCTCCACCCACGTGTCGAACGTGCCCTGCGCGCGGGCCTCGGCTTTGGCCGCGCGGCTGGTGGCCGCGATTGCGCGGCCCTTGGCCACCTGTCAACAGGATCGAGAGTCTCGCGTCTTCGAGACGGAGTCCGAGCTTCTTGAGCGGGGTCGCCTGTCTGCCAGTCCGCGAGCGGGGCTACGCGGGAGGTATGCAGCGATTCGGACTGCGCCACCTGCCTGGGAGGGGGACAATCGCCAATGGTTCACCTGTGGAAGGGGCGTGCGGGCCATGGCTGAACCCCGCGATCCACGTGGAGAACCTGCACTACTCCTACGGCGACGTCGAGGCGGTCAAGGGCGTGTCTGTTGAGGGTTGTGCCGAACATGCCGGCCGCGAGCAGAACGGTCGGAGCGCCCTCGAACCGCGTAACGGCGCCCGCCGCGGCCGCGCACCAGTCGGACCGGGCTCACCAACAGTCCTGCCCCGAAACCGATGGTGATGATCGCGAGCAGGCCCATCACCATGAACTCAGGGACGCTGCCCCCGCCTGGACTGCACCGCCAATAGCGCCATCGAGTCGAGTCCGACGATCAGCCCGCCCAGCGGCAGGGGAAGGCCAAAGAGGATGTTGAGAGCCACGGCGCCGCCGATGACCTCCGCCAAATCCGTGGCGCCTGCGACCAGTTCCGCCTGCCCAATACAGCAAGGCGTGGCCCCTGGGCAGCCGGCCGCCAAGCAGTTCGGGCAAGCTCTGGCGGGTC
>NZ_JACYOT010000029.1 GCF_014858005.1 Propioniciclava soli | reverse complement strand
ATCCCTCGAAAGCCCACCACTCAGCGGGGCACTATCAGCCCGGCCCGCCAAGAACTCCAAGTAGTCCGCGACCAACGGCTCATCACACGTGACAATCGGCCTGCCCGACGAGCCCTGCGGGCGACTCACTCCGACAACGATCGACACCCCGAAACCCCCATCCCAACCGACAGGCACACCCTCAGGGCCATCGAAGCCAACAGGAACAGACAGGGCAAGATCACGTGCATAACAGGCTCTTCAACCCCGAGGTGGGGGTGAGCGCGACACGCCGGAGCGCGGGGTGAG
>NZ_JACYOT010000028.1 GCF_014858005.1 Propioniciclava soli | reverse complement strand
ACGTGTCCGAGCCTACGGGGTGCTGCTGCGCTGCCACGACCCCTTCGTACTGTGACCACTGCGACTTGCTCGTTGGTCTGGAGGGCCTGCACGTTGTCGACGTCGACAAGGTCCACGACGTGCTGGTGGTGACGATGGAGTCGGCGTCCACGGTGGTGGGTTGCCCGTCGTGCGGGGTGGTCGCGGAGAGTCACGGCCGGCGCACGACCAGCCTGGTCGACATCCCGTGTTTCGCTCGGCCGACGCGACTGCGGTGGCGCAAGCGGACGTGGCGGTGCGTGGAGCCTGCGTGTGCGACCCGGGTGTTCACCGAGCAGGACGAGCAGGTCGCCCGCCCGCGGGCGTTGTTGACCACGCGGGCGTGCCGGTGGGTGATCGAGCAGGTCCGCCGCGAACACGCCTCCATCCACGGCTTGGCCCGCCAACTCGGGGTGGCATGGAAGACGGTGTGGTGCTCCATCCAACCCATCCTGAGCGCCCTCGCCGACGACGAGGCCCGGTTCGCCGGGGTGACCACCCTCGGGGTGGATGAGCACCTGTGGCACCACGTGAGTCCCCGCAAGCGCGGACCGAAGGAGTTGACCGGCATGGTCGATTTGACCCGTGACAAGGACGGACGAGTGCACGCCCGGCTCCTCGACCTGGTGCCCGGCCGGTCGGGGACGGTGTACAAGACGTGGCTCGACCAACGCGGCAAGACGTTCAAGACCCACGTCGAGGTCGCCACCCTGGACCCGTTCCGCGGCTACAAGAACGCGATCGACGACAAGCTCGCCGACGCCACCGCCGTCCTCGACGCCTTCCACGTCGTCGCCCTCGCCGGGCATGCGCTCGATGAGGTGCGCCGCCGCGTCCAACAAGAGACCCTGGGGCATCGTGGCCGCTCTGGCGACCCGTTGTACGGCATCCGGAACGTGCTCCGCTGTGCGGCCGAGCGGCTCACCGAGAAGCAACAGGCTCGCCTCGCCGCGGCGATCGCCGCCGATGAGCGCCACGACGCCGTCCACGTCGCCTGGCAGTGCGCCCAACGGGTTCGGGCCGCCTACGCCCACCCCGACCCCGCCCGCGGCCGCCAGCTCGCCGAGCAGGTCGTCGACGGCTTCCCGTCCTGCCCCATCCCCGAGATCGCCCGCCTCGGCCGAACCCTGAGACAGTGGAAGGACGCGTTCCTGGCCTACTTCGACACCGACCGCGCCAGCAACGGCGGCACCGAGGCAATCAACGGGCTCATCGAGCTCCACCGCCGCATCGCCCGAGGGTTCCGGAACCGAGAGAACTACCGGCTACGCATGCTCCTCATCGGCGGCGGACTCACCCTGGACCCACCGCAGGTATGAAGAGCCGCATAACAGGCATGACAGCGAGACCGAGACGTGACCGCTCGAGCCGGGAACCTTGTGGGGATCTCACAACCTCGCGTCCTCATGCGGAATCGTTCCCTTGCGGGCCACCTTGGGATGGTTGTCGCCTTCGCGACACGCCGATTCGGAATCCGATCCGTAACACGAACGGCCCGCCGACGCCAGGACTTTCGGTTCCGGGTTTGGTGCCGATGTGGACCCTCCACAAGCGCAGGCTGGCGGGTGGGCACCTTGTCGTTACGGCTCCATGCGGCAAGACCAGATGTAAAGATGAGCTTGACAACCCCGCTCAGCGTCAAGGTAGTCTTGACGTGTGGAGATCCGCGGCTCGGCGCGCAAGCACGGGATCACGGACGCCGACATCGACCACGCGTGGCGCAATGCCATCCGTCTCGTCGAGTACGAGTACGCCGGGCAGGAGCGTCTCCTCGTGATCGGCGCCGACCGACAAGGTCGGCTGCTGGAGCTGGTAGCAGTCCCTGCTGAACAACCGACCCGGATCATCCATGCAGATCTCCTGCGACCGAAGTTCTACGACTACTTGAAGTGAGGTGAACACGATGACGATCAAGACGCGCAACAACGCCAACGGGCTGGACCAGGTCGACCCGACGACCCATCCGGCACGTGACGCCGCCCACTTCCGACGGATCATCGCCGCCCGCAAGGCCATAGCCGATGCCGAGCAGGAACTCCGGGATGCCGTGAAGGCCGCCCGGGATGCCGGCGACTCCTGGACGGTCATCGGCGCCGCTCTCGACACCACCCGCCAAGCCGCCTTCCAGCGATTCGGCCGCGACTGACAGCGCTGCCAGCGGCAGGCAGGGCGTTCTGTCGGCCAGGAATGAGGGCCGGCACGAAGTCATGACGCACCCAAGAGTGCCAACCCGGGCAGGGTGCGCGGCATTACAACCGTCTCCAGGAGCCCGTCCTGTGCGCGATCTACGAGCGCATGTTCCGGGCGGCCGCCTCAGGGGTTGACGGTGGCTCCGGCGAGCAGGATCGCCCAGTACACCGTCGTGACATCCCCGGCACCACCGAACAGGAGGAACCCGTCCAACTCACCGCATGAAACGAAGAATCGCTCGTACACCACCGCGCTGGACTTGACCGGCTCAGGCGAAGGTTCCCCGGGGATGGCTTGGCGTTCGATGATGCCGAACCAGACCTCGACCAGGTTCAGCCCAGAGCCTGGGGTCGGGGTGAAGCGACCGTGGATGCGGCGTCCCCCACCTGCGCCCAAGAGCCCCCAGCACCGCCAGACCACCCTATCCTATCAGGCCCGTCAGCAGCGCGCGCATCGAGCCCTCCAGGTGGCGGACCGTGCCCGGGTCGCTAGGGTGGCATCATGCACGCCGCCACCCTCAGAGCGACGGCCATTGTGCTGGCCGCAGGCGCGCTGGTCGTGACCGCGCTCGAGGCGACCCTCTTGTCCAGGTATGGAGCCACGTGGATTACGCTCGGCAACCTCGGCGTGCACGTCGCGGTGACGGGGGCTCTGGCTGTTCGCCATGACCTGCCGCGGGTGAGCACAGCGGTCACGGTGATCGCGCTGGGCTACCTCGACGTGCTCGCGTGGCAGTCCCCCGTCAACCTGGGTGTCTCTCCCGTGCTCCTCGCCCTGCCACTGGCCGTCCACCTCACGGCGCGGAGAGAACCCTTCGGGTGGGCGTCGATGGGTCTCGTGGCCGCGATCGCGGTGGGCTACTTCAGCCCCATGCGGCTCCTGCCGAGCCGGACGGACCAGAACGTCTGGACCCTCCTCTTCCTCGTCACGATCCTCGGCGCCTTCGTGCTCGGCGCGGCTCGTCGCCACAGCGACATCGTCTACGAGGGGAAGTTGAGTCGGGAGCGGGAGCGGCTCGACGCCCAGACTGTCGCTCGGATCGACCGAGCCCGAACCGGCGAACGTGAGCGCATCGCACGCGAGGTGCACGACATCGTCGCGCACAACCTCGCGGTCATCCAGGTGCAGGCGAGCACGTCCATCGCCGTCGGCTCTGAGGAGCAACTCGGGGAGTCGATGCTGACCATCAAGCGGACGAGCAGCGAGGCGCTGACCGAGATCCGCACACTGGTGCGTCTCCTCCGGGACCAGGAGACCGGGGCAGTCGCGGGCGACCTCTCGCAGGTGCGCACCTTCGTCCAGGCGGCCCGAGCTGCAGGCATCCGGGTGGACGCCGACCTCCCTGACGACGACACGCTGGCCGAGTGGCAGGCCCGCTGGCCCAACCTGGTCCGGGAGACCCTGCTGCGGGTCACCCAGGAGGCCGTCACCAACGTCATCAAGCACGGCGGTCCCGACGCGCAGGCCGTCGTGTCCATCCGGCAGGAGGACGACCCGGACCGCGTGGTGGCCGAGGTCGACAACGACCGCTACCGGGAGTCGGACTCCCCGGGCTTCGGGCTCCTGGGGGTGCGCGAACGCGTCGAGCTGCTGGGAGGCACCTTGGACTACGGCCCCCGCGGCTCGGGTTTCCACTTCGCCTGCACGATTCCGATCGGAGGGGTCGCCCCATGATCCGCGTCGCCGTGGTCGACGACCAGCCGCTGATGGTGTCGGCCTTCGCCGCCCTGATCCGGGCCCAACCCGACATGCTCGTGGTCGGCACGGGCGCTAACGGACAGGAAGCGCTGCGCCTTTGCGAGCACACCGCCGTCGACGTCCTCGTCATGGACGTGCGCATGCCGGTCATGGACGGCATCGAGGCGACCCGACTGCTGGTCGAACGCGTCGGCACGCCCAACATCCTCATCCTCACCACCTTCAACACCGACCAACTCGTTTTGGACGCGGTCGCTGCCGGCGCGCGTGGCTTCCTGCTGAAGGACGCGGAACCCGACATCGTCCTGTCGGGCATCCGCGCCATCCACCGCGGCGAGGCGGTTGTGTCCCCCCAGGCCGCCCCAGCCCTCCTCGATGCGCTGCGGCACGAACGTACGAACGCGAGGGGAACCGCCATCGACGCGCTCACGAACCGCGAGATCGAAGTCCTGCGCCTGGTCGGCCAAGGGCTGACCAACGCCGAGATCGCGGCCCACCTGGTCATCGCCCAGACCACGGTCAAGACGCACGTCGGCAGCCTGCTGGCCAAGCTGGGCGCGCGGGACCGCGTGGCGCTCGCCATCCTCGCGCACACGGTCGGGCTGGGCGGTGATCCCCTGTCGCCTCGGTGATCTCCTTCTCCAGGCGGAGTCGCGACGGCAAGGCGGCGTCGGAAACCCTTCCCAAGCACGATGCCCGGCCTCGTCGCGGCGCACGAGCATGGGGTCATGACCAACCTCCCGATGCTGGGATGCACCGATGTCGCCAAGTCGTTCCACGGCCGGACCGTCCTTCGCCATATGACCCTGTCGGTCCAGCCCGGACGCGTCTATGCCCTCTTGGGCCGCAACGGCGCGGGCAAGTCGACCACCCTGAGGATCCTGCTGGGTCTGCTGGAACCGGACGCCGGCGAGGTGTACCTGCTGGGCAGGCCCTTCGAGCGGGCAGCGCTGGGCGACGTCGGGGCGACCATCGACGGGCCGGCGCTCTACGGACACCTGTCCGCGACGGAGAATCTCCGCGTCCACGCCCTGCTGACCGGCACGAGCGGGGAGCGCGTGGCCGCCGTGCTGCGCCAGGTGGGCCTTGACGGGCTGCCCCACCAGCGCGTCAGCACCTTCTCCACCGGCATGAAGGGACGCCTCGCGCTGGCGATCGCCCTGCTCACGGACCCCCCCGTCGTCATCCTCGACGAACCGCAGAACGGCCTCGATCCCGACGGGATCATCCAGCTTCGGACGATGATCCGATCCCTCGCCGCCGAAGGTCGCACCGTGCTCGTCAGCTCCCACCAGCTGGCCGAGGTCACCCAGTTCGCCGACGACGTCGGCATCCTGGCCAACGGTGCCCTCGTGTTCGAGGCGACCACGGGCTCACTCACGGACAACCTGGAGGCGGTCTACCTCGACGCGGTCCAGCGGGGTGTGGCATGACCCTGCATGTGATCACCTATCGTCCGTCGCTGGCCTCGGAGTTGGCTCGTTCGAAGCACAGCACAGCAACCCGCCTGCCGTGGGCGGCGCTGGTCCTCTGCGTACTGCTGGGGCTCAGTTGGCTCGCCATCGGCAGCGGGCCGCAACAAGGCTGGGGACGGATGCTCGCGTGGCTGTCCCTCTACACCACCGTGCTGCAGGGCCCGACGGCAGCGCTCCTCGTCTCCACCACCCTGGTGCGGGAGGCTGCGGCTCGCGGAGGCGGAACGCTCTGGCGTCCGGTGGACCGCAGGACGACGATGGCGGCGCGCGCCACGGTGGCGGCCATCCAGTTGCTGGCCACCACGATGGCGTTGACGCTCCCGTGGCTGGTCTTCGGCGCCGCCAAGGGCATCGTCACCCCCGCGGACGCGGGACGGCTCGCGGCGCTCACCGCCGTCATGTGGCTCACCGCGTGGGCCCCGGCCAGCCTGGCCTTCATCACGACACGACTGCTCGGCCGCTACGCCGCCGTCGGGGTCGCCCTCGTGATCCAAGTCGCTGGCACGCTCACGGCGGAGACCCCCGCGGGAGCGTGGTTGCCGTGGTCCTGGCCCGTGCAGGCCACCATGCCCCTCCTGGGCATTCATGCGAACGGCGTCGCCCTGGAAGCCGACTCGCCGGTCTGGTCGTGGAACCCGATCGTGCCGACGGTCGCCGCCACGCTGGTGGCCGCCGCCTTCCTGCTCGTCGAGATCTTGGCTGCGCCGTTGCTGGACCGGCCCAGCCCGTCCCGCAGGCTGAAGGACGTTGAGGCGAGGCCTGTGACGCCTCTCGGCTTCCCGCGTTCTGCGGCTGGCACGACGCGAGCCGGACGCATAGCCTCCCCTCTGCGAGCGGTGGCTGTCTCCTTGCGGCACACCTGGCTCGGTGGAACGACCGTGACGGCCTTGATCCTCACCGTCGCCGTGGCGATCACGTGGGGCGGCCGGCACTCGGCCACATTCGGGACGTGGGTGACCCTCCCCGTCCTCTCCACGCTGCTCGGCGGCTTGGTCTGGTCTGCACAGCGGGAGGCTTGGCGCATCACGTCGCTGCGTGTCTCGCGGCCCGGGTTCGTCCTCGGCAGCCTCGTCGCCGGCGCGGCCCTCCTGACGCCCGTGGCCCTCGTGACGGCCGGCGCCGCCCTGCCCGTCCTGGGCGTCGGTGCGGGCCGCTACGGACTGCTGCTGTGGCTCGTGGCCATGATGTGGTACGCCGTCAACCTGTGGTTGACGACCCGGTTCGGGGTCCCGACGGCACTGGGCGCCTCGCTCGTGGTGTACACGTTCAGCCTGGTTCTGGGCGGCAGTGCGTTGGCGAGCACGGGCTGGTGGTGGCTGGGTCTCCTCGGCTGGCCGGAGTCGGCCGTGGGCGGGCGCGGCGTCGTCGCTGCCGGTCTCACGCTTGCCGTGGGAGGCGTTGCCACCCTCTTGTGGCTGGCTGCCCTGAAGCGTGCCGCACGAACCACGTCCACGGACCGATGAACCTGGGAGTCCGCGACTCCTGGCTCGCCCTCCCCGCCTCACCCACTCCCACCGTCGAGGTCCCCATGAACGACACCACCCCTAATCCCACGATCGTCGTCATCATCCAGGTCGCCTGCGATCCCGCCTCCTCCGGCTACTCCCAGTTGACGCAGGCCGTCCACGCCGCGGTGCGCGCATCCTTGGACGCCCAGGCCGCGTTGCCGGCAACTCCGGTGGCCCTGGCCGACCGGACCGTCACGCACACGCGCCACGTCGGCAGGACTCCTCAGCCACGCGCCCTCGGACCGACTCCGCCCCGTCCCGAGCCCTGCTGCCACGATCCGCGCTGCGACCGCAACCTGCTCTGCCTGCTGCTCTCCCCCGACTCCATCCGCATGATCGCGCGCCGCTTCTTCTGGTCCGAGAGGACGCTGTACCGGCGGTTGCGGGAGCTCTACACCACGCACCACTTGGGCGGCAGGAACCAGGTCAGCGTGCGCTGTCTGTCGGGTCTGCGGTGCGCCGATGCGAACACTCCGTTCGTCGCGGACGAGGCCAGCTGAGCGGCCGCTCAGCTGGCCGTGCCCAGGTCACTCGGGGCGCCAGCCCATGTCCAGCATCGACATCGGCTGGTAGCCGAGCCGCATGGCCTGAGTCTCGATGCGCTCGAAGGCAGCCGCCGGGAAGGGCCGGGGATAGTCGACGATCAGCCCACTCCCGTCGACCGACGCGGCTCGCACCCGCCGCACGGCGTCCGCGAAGAGGATGACGAAACTGGCCAGCGACTGGTGGCACTCCAGGACCAGCGCGCCGCGCGCGGCGCTCCAGATCTCGGCGGCCGACGTCCCCTCCTCGTGGGCGAACGCGTGGACGGCGAGGCTGACACCGCCCTCGGCATCGGCGACAAGATCGATGATGTGGCCGTCGTTGACGGGCCCGGGCCAGCGGCACGCCACCGATTCGACGCCGGCGAGCACCTGCTCCACCGCGGCCACCAGCGCGGGGAAGCGGTCGTTCAGCCAGTGGTTCGTCAACGACCAGCTACCCGTGTCAGTGGTGAGGGTGAGGATGCCTTGGCCGCCACGAAAAGCAATGTCGAAGCTCGTGATTTCCATTGCACAATGGTAGCCCTGACCGTCACCTCGGATCGCCCCCGAGGGCGGATCGGCACCCTCCAGGGACTGCCATTTCAAGGCCGAGTCTGACGATTTCGCGAACCACACTGCCAACTGGGGATGAATCCGTTGTTGCGACAGTCGGCTTCCGAGATGCTCGGAACGGGACGACAGCCGCGTTCCCACCACCGAACCCACTACTGATGGTGACCCCATCCCGGGTGGGCACCCCGGGGCGCCGACCCCAGCGCAGAGAGGCAACTCATGAACGAGAACCAGACGGATCGCGTGGAGCTCGTCCGGCTCCTCGTGTTGGCCGAACTAACCGCTGCGGGCGTGCACGCCGAGTCCACGCGGACGCCGCAGGGCCTCGAGGTCCGCGTCGGCGCAGGCGTGACCGACAGGGCCGTGCGGCTGGTGCGCCGCGCGGATCAAACCTACGGCGTGCCGATCAGCCTCGTCGCTCCCGACGGCGCCCTTGACCTGGTGACCGGCGGCGAGGCCCCCCAGCGCGGCCGCTACCTCACGTCTCTCAGCTTGCTGTGCGGGCTGTTGGCACGCGAGGAGTTGCTGGCGCGTGGTGTGGCCGTGGTCCAGGTGATCGATGACGAGGACGGCGGCGCCACCGTGGAGATCGCCCCCGGAACTAACGTTGACCCAGGCTCCGCCGCCCTGGTCGACGCGCTCGAGCAGCGCTGGGGTCTCGTCCTCCGCCTCACCCGCCCCGACCCGGGCGCGGCGCACCCTCCGATTCCGCCGCGCGCCTGAAGGGACCGCGTGGCTCAGCTGCGCCAGGTCCGCCACAGCCGGGCATACTCACCGTCAAACTCCATCAGTTCCTCGTGCGACCCCAGCTCGGCGATGCGGCCGTTGACGACGACCTCGATCCGGTAGGCGTCGTGGGCGGTATGCAGCCGGTGCGCGATCGGGACCACCGTCCTGCCCCGCCAGCAGGACGTGCATCGAGCCCTGGAGGTGCCGCGCGGTGCTGGGTGGATCAGCGAGGTGGCCTCGTCCGACACCGGCGTGTTCGGGCCAGCCGGCACCAGCCGGGCGAGCGGCACCTGCTGGGCGCTGGCGACAACTCGGAGCGCCCCGGACCTAACTGAAGATCGACTAAGGCTCGGGCTGTGCGTCAGTGACGGCGAAGAACTCCTCGGCGACGGCCCGGTTGGCGATCTTGGCGTACCGCAGGGTCATGGTCAGGGAGTGGTGGCCCAGCATCGCCGCGACCGCCTCCAGACTCATGCCCCGGTTGATGGCCTGGGTGGCGAGGGTGTGCCGAAGCTGGTGGGGGTGGATGTGGCCCAGCCCCGCTGCGGTGGCGGCGTTGTTCAGGATCCGGGTGACCGAGTGCCGGTCCGCGGCCCGGCCGTTCTCGCGGGGCAGCAGCAACGGGTGGTCGTCGGGGACGTACTCGGCGCGGTAGCGGTCGATGAGGTCGACCAGGTCGGGATGCAGGGGCAGGTAGCGGTCGTCGCGGAGCTTCCCGACCGGCACGTGCAGCCACGGCGCTTGGCCGAACATGACCACGGCGTCGGCGGGCAGCGCGGTGAACTCACTGACCCGCAGCCCGGTGCGGAGCAACACCGAACCGATGCAGGACCCGAGTTGGCCCTCCGCCCGCGATGGACTGGCCATCGGCGTCCACAAGGTCGGAGGAAGATGTGTCGACGCAGACGTCCACCAAGAACGGAGCAGCCGACGGCTCGACGCTCTTGATCTCGACGGTGTCATCCCCCACTTGGCGGACACCCAACCCACGCAACTGCTGATACTCCTTCAGCACGTCGGCAGCCAGATCCCCAGACGCGACACCGTAGAAGGCCTCGAGTGGGATCTCGTAGTTCGAGGCGACCTGGTTCTGGACCTCGTAGAAGTTCGTGACGACTCTCGCCGCTTGCGCTTGGTCCACCGAGAGAGTCGGGGTCGGGGTGGGGGCGACCGTGGGTGACGGGATCGTCGGCGTGGGGGTCGGCGTCGAGGACTCTGGCGCACACCCGGACAGCACGGTCAGGGCGCAGGCCAGTGTGAGGGTGGTGGTCACCTTGAGATTGCGCATGCTGTTTCATCGAAGATGCGGTCGAGGAACTGTTCATGACCCATGGTGTGTCACATATCCGTACTGGGTCCCACAATCAGAGCGCGGTGGAGGCTCAGTTCGGACTTGCCGTGCATCCCGCTCCCGACTTCGTGGTGTTCGATTCTGCTGGCTCGCTTCGGGCGATTTTGGAGTGTAAGGGAGCCAACGACGTGTGAGTCCCGTGGAGTGGTGGGTTTTGGAGGAGGG
>NZ_JACYOT010000027.1 GCF_014858005.1 Propioniciclava soli | reverse complement strand
CTGGCCACGGTCCGACCCGCAAGCACCAGCCGCGGCAATTCCGGATGTCCGCAGCAGCGCGGGGATGGTCCGGTTCTGGCGCGCTACGGGTTGCCCGGCATGATGGGGTCATGCCCCGAGCGCGTGTGATGGTGACGGCCGCCGGCATGCTGGGTGTCGTCCTCGTCGTAGCGGCCGGTTGGGCGTGGCCGTGGCCCCGATTCGCCGCCACGACCGGGCCACACCCGATCGGCACTACGACGTTGGCCTGGACCGATACCTCCCGGCCGGAGATCACCAGCCGGGACGCCGCCCGCCGCCGTACCCTGGTCGCTCAGGCTTGGTATCCCGCCGCGCCGGGGGCGTCTGGACCGCGGGCACGCTACCTCGCCGACACCGCCTTCACCGATGCCATCGCCCGCCTGTTCGGGGTGCCGAGCTGGCTACTGGCCGGGGTGTCAGCTGCAGTGACGCCCACCCTGCTTGAGGCTGCCCCGGCAGAGGGACGGCACCCGGTCATCATCGCGTGCACCGGGCTGTCGGGCTCCCGGTCGTTGAGCACGTTCCAGGCCCTGGAACTCGCCTCCCACGGCTACATCGTGGTGGCCCTCGACCAGCCCGGCGCCTCCGCCGCGGTCACCCTGCCCGACGGCTACGTGGCACCCGTGCTGGGGCTGAAACCAGTCTTCGACCCGCTGCTTTACCAGGGCATCGAACCCACCACGCCAGCACCCGAGGTGAACGGCCACCCTCTGCCCACCGGGATCGCCACCTACCTGGCCGCCGACGTGTCCTCCGCGCTCGACCACCTCACAGACCTCGCGAAAGCTCCCAACGGGCTCGGCCCGCACCTCGACCTGGACCGCATCGGCGCCACCGGGGTCTCGCTCGGCGGGACAACGGTCGCGGAGGCGTCCGCCCGCGACCACCGCATCCGCGCGACCCTCATCCTAGAGGCCCCCCTCACCCAGGCCGCCACCGAGCGGGGGATCCCGCAGCCCGTGATGGTCATCACCCGTGGTGCGGACGCCATGCGCCGCGAACGCGACGCTGCCGGCGGCTGGACCGAGCACGAGATCCACGTCCACCAGCAGACCCAGCGGGCCGTCATCGACAAGGCGCCCGGCGAGGGCTGGTTCGTCCGCATCGACGGGCTCTCCCACATCGACTTCACCGACCTGCCCGCGTGGACGCCCCTGCTCCGACTGACAGGCTGGTCCGGGCCTCTCGACGGCCGCCGAGGCCACCAGATCATCAACGGCCTGGGCCTTACCTTCTTCGACCACACATTGCGTGGCGCCGCCACCACCCCCGACACCGAGGCCCGCCCCAGGCCGGAGGCCATCGTCGAACCGCACCGCTGACCACGACTGACAGGGTGAGGGAGGCCGCCGATGAACGAAGGCCCGACACCGGATCACCCAAACCGTGCAGCAAGGCCCGATGTCCGGCCAGACCAAACCACGGCAGGGCTGTCCCGGTGGGCAAGGGCTCACCAGCGGTGACGTCTTCGCACGGGGCCAACTAGGTAGCGATGGCGATAGCGGTGGCGGCAGGATGGCGCGCGTGGTCGAGGTGAACTGGAAGGGGATCGCCCGGACGGCGAAGGCGCTGGGCGGCGAGGGCACGAACTACCTGCTCCTCAAGACGAAGCAGCAGGTCGACGAGGGCACCCTGGACGCCGCCCTGCCTGCTGTCGAGGAGGGCCCGGACAACGGGGGCTGGTTCCTCGGCCCGCAGGGCTGGATGCTGCTCATCGAGGGCCCGGACGAGCAGGTCAACCCATGGATCGTGCAGCTCGCCGACCGTCTGACCGCCGCCGGGATCGAGGGGACCTTGACCGGGGCCGGGGTCGCGGCACCACCGATGTGGTGCCGCGGAGACTGGGACTCGCGCGGGCTACACGCCAACCTCGCGCTCCAGCCGCGGGCCGACGCCCGCGCTCTCGACGTGGGGCTGGGCTGGCTGACCGGTCATGGTGGCAAGGTCTTGGTCAGCACCGGCTGAGGGTATGCCAACTTCTGGGTCGCTGCCGAGGCAGCCCGCGGCATCCTGATCGAGGACGCCGAGCGCCGCGGATCCGGGTTCTCGACCAACTACAACCAGGCGAGGCTGGAGGTCAGCCACCTGATCGTCAATGACTGGGGCCTCGAACTCATCCGCGCGGCGGCCGACTGGCGGTGGCGCGACATCGTCGCCGACTTCCGGGAAGCCCTGGTCTCGGCCCCCCTCGACCGCGTTTCCTACGCGTCGGTCTCGCATCAGGGGATGGGCACGCTGCTCAACGCCGACATACCGGGCATTGAGTCGGATGCCCGGTTCGCCTACCGGAGCTATCCGGAGCGGTGGGACGAGGTCGTCCTCCAGCCGTGCGGCATCCAGATCCTGACCGACCGCCACCTCGAGGCTGCCAACGACCTGTCCGGGTGGCGGACCACCCGGCTCGACGACAGCCACGTCCTGGTCGAGGCCCGCGACCTCGAACCCTGGTACGCCACCAGACGGCGACCCCACGAGCAACTCGACCCCCAGCTCATGGCCCTAGCCCGCCACGACTTCGGCGCCATGATCCTCACTCTTGAGCGGGCCAAAGCACTGGGCTTGACGGCTTGAGGACCGACTGCCCCCTGGTCAGCGATGGCGAAGACCGGCTGCGCGCTTGCATCCCACACGATTCGGTGCGTCCGGTTTCGGACGGGGTGCCTCTCGAGTCGGTGCGCGCAGAGTGACGCTCCTGCCGGCACACGAGTGCTGGTGGGCCGGAATGGTTCGTCCTGGTCATCCCTTTCCGCCATCCGCAGTAGTGGGCGGGACCGCTCCACACGAACACGGGCCGGACCCTGAGGGCCAGGCGGAGCCGACTCGGACCAAACCGCCCCCCTTATCGGCGTTTGGCTAGTCCCCTCCCAAGGACAGCCGTGCAAACCCCACGGCGAGCGCTGCGGCGGTCGGTGCCATGGCTGCGCGCTCGAAGCCGGTACCGAGGAGCTGCACCGGGATGCTGAGAGCGGACGCAGCGGCAAGCACGCCCATGGCCACGCGCTCGGCGCGTGGTGTCCGGCCGGTCCGCGTCGCGTTGCGCGCGACGAGCATCACAACCGGGACTTGGGTGATGAGACTGGCCGTGGCGATCTCCCGACCTCGGCGAGGGTCCTTCACCCGGCCACCAGTGACGTCGGTGTGAGACAGTGCCCCGATGAGCACCGCCAGGTGAGTCGCGACGGTCACCCCCACGCCCGTCGAGGCCAGAACGAGGCCGACATGAAGAGGGACCAAAGAGCGGAACTTGTCAATGACGGTCATGTCGAATCCTCTGATTCTCGCGGTCGCCTCTGGGATCGTGCCTGTTCACCATAGTTCGGCAAGGCGTCGCGCCTTGCCTGACGACAGGCTGCCATCGCACACCGCTGATGAGCGTGCGTGCGCCACGGGTACCGGAAAGCCACAGGCTACCCTCGCGCACAGTGCGGCAAAGTAGTGCGTCTGTCGGCTCACGTTCCTGACGCCATGTAGGCGGCGAGGATGTAGTTGGGGTGCCGGTCGAGGTTGTTGCGGGCGCGGTCGTAGCGCATGGTCGTGCGTGGGTCTGCGTGGCGGGCGGCGATCTGCACGTCGCGGAGGTCGACGCCGGCGTCGAGCATGGTGGTGACGAAGGTGTGGCGCAGCATGTGCGGGTGCATCCGCGCCGTCGTCACACCCGCCGCTTTCGCAAGAGCGCGGAGGCGTCGGGTGGCGGAGTGACGGTCCATCCGGGTTCCGCGTGTGCACCGCAGGATCGGTCCGGTGGTGCGGCCGTCGACGGCGCGCTCGACAGCTCGCTGCACGGCGGGCGGTAGCGGAGTCTGGACGACCTTGCCGCCCTTGCCCCGCACCCGAAGGACGCGGTGGCCGTGCTCTTCGCCAAGGTCTTCGATGTTCGCTCCGCAGGTCTCGAAGATCCTCAGGCCGAGGAGCCCAAGCATGGCGACCAGGGCGAAGTCGTTGACGTTGCCGGAGTTCTTGCCCGCGGTGAGCATGGCCTCGAATTGCAGGTGGGACAGGCCCAGGGTGGGGGATTCGGGTGGCACGTTCGGCCGCCTGACGTGCTCCGCAGGCGACGCGGGAATGATGCCGTCGATGGCACAGGTGCGGTAGAAGCCGATCACCACAGACAGCCGGCGGGAGATCGTTGAGGCCTTGAAGCCGCGGATCTCTTGCATCCAGCGAACACAGAGCTCGATGTGCGCCCGCTCGGCCCTCAACGGGTCGAGGCGGTGTTCCGCGCACCAGCGCAGGTAGATCCGCAGGTCGGACTCGGTGTGCGACCGGGTGAGGCCCTTGTATCGGGCCAAGTGCGCGGCGACGGCCCGCACGAGTGGATCCGTGGCGACGTCGAACAGGATGGGGTGAAGCAACGGCGGGGGGCTGTGGCCGGACATGACACCTCCATGACTCGAGAACCCGACGGGGCAAATATGACCGCGGTCATGTTTCTTGTTACTCTAAGTTCATGAGTGCGAGTGAGCGCGTGACGCGCCGTAAGGAGGCGACCCGGCAGCGGATCGTTGAAGCTGCGCTGGATCTGTTCTTGGCGCAGGGGTTCGAGCAAACGTCGGTGGCGCAGATCTCAGAAGCCGCAGATATCGGCAAGGGGACATTCTTCACATACTTCGCGACCAAGCAGGATGTGTTGTCCTTTCTTGGCGAGCAGGTCATGGCTGCCATGACGCTTGCGGACGCCCCGGGGGCTGGTGCGGCGGTGAGGCTGCAGCGGGTCTTCGGCGCTGCGGGTGACTGGTTCGTGGAGCACGAGGCGTCGGCGCGGCAGATGTGCATTGCCCGGATGTCGTCGTTGGGTCAGCGAGATGTGGCGTCGTCGCGGGGGCCGTTGTTCTCCCTGCTGGGGTCTGTCGTTGACGAGGGGATCGCGTCGGGTGAGTTCCGTTCGGTGGATCGCGACGCTGCGGTGACGATGATCGCATCGGCGTACTTCGCGCCCGTGGCGCAGTGGACGTGGGAAATGGAGGGCCCTGCCCTACCCCAGCGGTTGTCGGCCCAGCTGGACCTGGTGCTGGCGGCGCTGGTGTCCTGATGACTGTTTCGGCATCCCGGCGTGTGGTGGTGGCGTTGTGCGCGGCGACGGTGGGCATGTGCGCCTCGACGCTGCAGCAGACACTGCTGGCGACCGCGACCCCGACGATCATCGGCGAGCTGGGGCACCGCGACGCCTACGCATGGGTGTCGGGCATCTACCTGCTCGCCTCGACGCTGGTCCTGCCGTGGGCGGGTGTCGTCACCGATCGCGTCGGAGCTCGCCCGATGTACCTGGCCGGGATGGGCGTGTTCGGCCTGGCTACCGTCGGGGTGTGTCTCTCACACAGCATGGGCATGCTGTTGGTCTTCCGTCTGGTGCAGGGCGTGGGGGCCGGGTTGCTGGTCCCTGCAGCCTTGGCCGTGGTGGGGCTGCTCGACGATGATCGTGCACGGGGCCACGCCTTTGGCCTGATGGGCTTGGCGCAGGTGCTGGCGAATGTGGTCGGTCCGTTGTGGGGTGGCTGGGCCACCGAGTTCATCGGGTGGCGTTGGGGCATGGCCGCCACGGTCCCGTTTGTCGTCGCTGGGTGGGCTCTGGCGTCGATGTCGATGCCGACCGCGGCCCAGCCGGCGGGCTGGTGGCGGGTGCGGCACGGTGACATGGCGCTGCGGTCGGCCGGGTCCTCCCTGGCGGGGATCCTTGCCATGGCGTTCCTTCTGGGCGGGGTGATGGTGTCGGTGGTCACGTTCCTGCCCTGGGCGTTGCAGGCGGTGCACCATCTGGACGCATCGGCGATCGGCCGGCGGTTGCTGCCGATGCTGTTGGCTTCCGCGGTCGGCAGCGTGCTCGGTGGAACCCTCGCGTCACACCGTCGAGCCGTGACGGGATGCTGGCTCCTGCTGCTCGCCGCCTGCGCCGTGGCGGCCCCCGGCAATGTCACGGCCTTGACGCTCGGCGCAGCCGGCGTCGGGCTGGGCTGCGGTGCGGCCCTGCCGGCGCTCCTCACCCGAACCCAGACAGCCGCCAGTGCCGGGCAGGTTGCTGGCGCCTCATCCCTGGTCCAACTGGCCCGCCATGCCGGCGCGGCCCTGTTCCTACCCATCCTCGGCCTCTGGCCGGCCCACACACTTGCACCCGTCGCCAGCGCGGGCCTTCTCATCTCGCTCTCCGCGGCTGCCGTCGGTGGCCTCGTCATCTCCTGGAGTACCTCATGACCATCCCGTTCATCGACGCGACCCTGGCCACCGGCGGTGGCAAGGCCGCCAACCTCGGCGAGCTGCAACGCGCTGGATTCCCCGTCCCCGACGGATTCATCATCACCGCCGACACCTACCGCAACGCAGTCGCCGACCTGGACCTCGACGTGCTGCTCGCGCAGGGTCCGGACGCTGTCCGAGCGGCGGTGGAGGCCCAGCCCGTCCCCGCCCACGTCGCCCAAGAGATCACCAACCGACTGGCCACGTGGGGCGAGGGAACAGCAGTGGCCGTACGGTCCTCCGCCACAGCCGAGGACCTGCCCGACGCGTCCTTCGCCGGGCAGCAGGACACCTTCCTCGGCGTCGTCGGTGCTGAAGCCATCCTGGATGCCGTGCGCCGCTGCTGGGGCTCGCTGTGGACCACCCGCGCCGTCGACTACCGCCAACACAACGCCTTCGACCACCACACCGTCGCCCTCGCCGTCGTCATCCAGCGACTCGTCGACGCCGACACCTCTGGCGTCCTGTTCACCCGTGACCCGATCACAGGCAGCGAGGAGACACTCATCGACGCCTCCTGGGGGCTCGGGGAGAGCATCGTCTCCGGCGCCGTCACCCCCGACCAGTACCGCGCCACCACCGCCACGGTCCTCGAACGCCACCTCGGCGCCAAGCAGACCCGCATCGACCGCCACGGTGCCACCACCCGCACCACCAACGTCGCACCCGCCGACCAAACCCGGCTCTGCCTGACCGACACCCAGGTGCTCGAGCTCGCCCGCCTTGGGCAGGCCGTGCAGAACCACTACGGCATCGACATGGACCTCGAATGGGCCTACACGGGCAGCACCTTGTGGCTCCTCCAAGCTCGCCCCATCACCACCACTGCATCTGCGCCTGCCGAGACCCGGCAACCCCCGACGACCACCGTGTCCGGGCGCCGGATCGGGAAGGCGTCCCGCACCTTCCACACCGACCTCGTCGAGCACTACCCGGGCCCCTACCCGCTCGACCTCGCCGCGATCATCCCCATGCACCGCCAACTCCAAGCCGGGATGAGCAGCATCGGCATCACCTCCACCCCCATCGACCAGCTCATCGCCATGGAACCCGACGGGACGCTCACTGCCGCGTACCCAGACGTCCACCTCAGCTGGCGCCTGGCCCGGCTCCTCCGCTACCAAGCCCCCGACCCGGCCGGATGGCCCTCCGTGGAAGCCACCTATCGCAGGCAACTGGCTGCCGTCCTGCCCGCGGAACTCACCGCCGTTCCCAACCAGCACCTGCTGACGCTGCTCGACCAGGTGCTGGCGCTCGTGAGCGACATCGCCCGCGCGAGGTTCCTCGACTACGTCGGCCCCGCCCAACTCACCGCCCTGCGGCTGGGCCGCTACCTGGCCCTGGCCAGGCGGCGGGACCTCGACGCCTACGACCTACTCGGCGACCTCGAGTACACCACCGTGACGATCGACAAGGACCTCCACCGCCTCGCGGCCCTTGATCCCGAAAGCCCCGCCTACCGCGACGCCTACCAGCAATTTCTCGACCAGCACGGCGCCCGCACCACCCAGCTGTACCTTCCCTTCTCCCACCGCTCGTGGCGCGAGGACCACACCAGCCTCGACGCAACGCTCGCCGCCGTACGCCGCGCCCCACAGCGACCCAACGACACCGCCTCCCACCAGGATCTGGTCGACGAGATCACCCGAAGGCTCCCCAGCCCGGCCCGCCGCGGATTCGTCCGCACCCTGTGCGCCTGGCGGGACGGACACGTCGCCCGGGAGGCATCGGTCTACCTCATCGAGGACGCCTACGTGATCGCACGCCGAGTCACCAACGAGATCGCCGCCCGGCTCCACCATCGACAAGCCCTCGACACGCCAGAGCACCTCAAGTACCTCACCCTGCCGGAGATCGCGACGGCGCTCACCGAACCTGCATCGACTCAGGAAACACGCGCGACCGCCAGCCAGCGTGAGGCTGACCGACCGCACGCGGCTGCAGCTTGGTGGGCGCGGGCCGACCAGCCCGCGGACACCAGACTCGCCGGGGCCGCCGGCAGCCCGGGCCAGGCCACCGGCCCAGTACGAGTCATCACCGGGCCTCAGGACTTCGACCAGCTCCAGCCCGGCGACATCCTCGTGTGCCACTACACCGACCCGTCATGGACACCCCTGTTCGGCCTCGCCGCCGCCATCGTCGCCGACACCGGAGGGCGTCTCTCCCACGCCGCCATCGTCGCCCGCGAATACGGCCTCCCCGCAGTCATGGGCGCCGCAGGAGCCACAACCACCCTGACCAACGGCCAAATCATCACGATCAACGGCACCACCGGCACCATCACCATCTGACATCTGCAGCATGCGAGGCTCGCGGCAGAGTCGAACGCCAGCCGGAGGCTACGTCCTCAGCGCGGCAGAACAGGGCGTTCTGTCGGCCAGGACTGAGAGCCGGCACGAAGTCATGGCGCAGCCAAGATTGCCAACCCGGGCAGGGTGCGCGGCATTACAACCGTCTCCAGGAGCCCGTCCTGTGCGCGATCTACGAGCGCATGTTCCGGGCGGCCGCCTCAGGGGTTGATGGTGGCTCCGGCGAGCAGGATCGCCCAGTACACCGTTGTGACCAGCCCCCAGATACCGGCTGCATAGCTGATGGCCAAGGCGAACAAGGCCAAGGTTCGTCCACGGCCCCCGCGGGACTTGATCTGTTGAAGGGCCACGTGGCCAGCGCCGACGGCGAAGATCGCCAAGGTGACCGAGCCGAAGCCGACGATCTGTCCAGCCACGAGGATCGCGAGGACGAAGGCGACGACAGCGAGCACGTTCAGTTTCTCGGCGTTGCCCGACTCGGGCCGGTGCACGGGGGTGGAGGCATCGACGCTCATGAAAGGGAGGCTACTGCCTCCCGTTTCCAGCGGCGAGAGCTGGCGGCATCTCCTCACCGCAGGACTTCGCCCATCCAGTCGGATCCTCTGCTGCAGGCGGTGATGCGGTTCAGTGAAACTCCAGGACGGATTGTTGCGACGCTCAAGTCGTCCGATGATCGCGTCGGTTCACTGACCCGCCGCGACCCGGCGTCCGGGTCGCTCATGCCCGTACGCGCGGCTTTGAGGTGGGAAGACCACATCCTTGTCACCGAACCCCGGTGGGAGAACAGACCTGACGGCGGCAATAGCGTGCGTCAGCTGCCGGAGTCAGTTCGGAGGAGGACCCGCCAGTGACCCTATAGACCACCCGGGACAGGGGTTGACTCTCAGGTAACCCGAAGCCCGACTCTTGAGTTATGAGTGACGATCTCCTCAACGTCGGGCCGTTCGCCAAGCGCGCAGGGCTCAGCGTGCATGCGCTGCGCCACTACGACGCATTGGGCCTGCTCAAGCCCACCGAAGTCGACCCCGACACCGGCTACCGCCGCTATTCCACCAGCTTGTTCACGACGGCAAGGCTCATCGCCGATCTGCGCTGGCTCGACGTGCCCCTCCCCGACGTTCGCGACATCGTCGCGGCACCCTCCTCAGACCGGGCGCGGGCGTTGCTCGAGTCACATGCCGACCGCCTTGTTCGCACCCGCAAGCATCTCGATCAGCAGATCGCCCAGTGCAGTGCCTACGCCTCCGAAGGAGTACCTATGCCCACTGTCGCCACCACCGTTGTTCCGGTCCAGCTGAAGATCCGCGTCGCCGACAAGGACAGAGCACGGCGCTTCTACGAGGACGCCTTCGGCCTAGCAGCACAGGTGATCCGCCACACGGAAGACGCGGACTACGACGGCTACCTGTTCGGCGACTACGGCCAGCCAGGCTTCTTCCTGCTACTCCTGGTCGACGACACCGACTTCGACTGCCCCGGACGCAGCACCCTCGGCCTGCTCGTACCCGACCTCGACACCATTCACCACCAAGCTCTCGCAGCCGGGGCGACCGAAACAGTACCGATCACTGACGCCGAAGGGATGCCCCGCGCCAGCGCAGTCACTGATCTCGACGGCAACTGGGTCTGGCTCTACCAGGGATAAAGCCTCCCTGAGCCATCCTCCCAGGACGCTCGAAGGGACTGTCAGAGAAACGGTGGGTGGTCTGGCCCGACACGCCGGGGTAGGCCCGGTGAGGAAGGCAGGGTGTCGTGAACGACACGATGACCGCTGTGACGAATCCAAGGAAGGTGGCCCCGGATTCGGTGGCCGCGCAGTTGATCGAGCAGGCCCGTGCTGAGGGAGTGAGTCTGGTCGGGCCGGGCAGCCCGTTGGCGACGTTGACCAAGCAGGTCCTGGAGAGTGCCCTGGAAGCTGAACTCGACGAGCACCTGGGCTACGAGCACGGTGACCGGGCGGGGAAGGCCGACAGCGAGGGCCGCAACGAACGCAATGGCACCCGGGGCAAGACGGTGCACACCGAGCTGGGCCCGGTCACCCTCGAGGTGCCCCGGGACCGCGACGGGACGTTCGAGCCGGTGGTGGTCCGCAAACGACAACGCCGGCTCAACGGGGTCGATGAGATGGTGCTGTCACTGTCGGCGAAGGGATTGACCACCGGGGAGATCACCGACCACTTCGCGCAGGTGTATGGCCAGTCGATGAGCAAGGACACCATCAGCCGGATCACCGACAAGGTGATCGCCGAGATGGTCGAGTGGCAGAACCGGCCATTGGACCCTGTCTATCCGGTGGTGTTCATCGACGCCATCCACGTCAAGGTCCGCGACGGACAGGTCACCAACAAGGCGTTCTACGTCGCGATCGGTGTCACCGTCGACGGGCAACGCGACATCCTGGGCCTGTGGGCCGGGAACGGCGGGGAGGGTGCTAAGCACTGGCTGGCCGTCCTGACCGAGCTGAAGAACCGGGGTGTCGCCGATGTGCTCATGCTGGTCTGTGACGGGCTGAAGGGCCTGCCGGAGGCGGTCAACACCGTCTGGGCTCAGACGGTGGTGCAGACCTGTGTGATCCACCTGCTGCGGAACACGTTCAAGTACGCCGCCCGGCAGAACTGGGACGCGATCGCCCGTGACATCAAGCCGGTCTACACCGCCCCGACCGCGGCCGCTGCCGAGGCTCGGTTCGCCGAGTTCGCCGACACCTGGGGGTCGAAGTACCCGGCGGCGATCGGGCTGTGGCGCTCAGCCTGGGAGGAGTTCATTCCCTTCCTGGCCTACGACGTCGAGATCCGCCGCGTCATCTGCACCACGAACGCGATCGAGTCGCTGAACACCCGCTTCCGGCGGGCCGTCCGGGCCCGTGGCCACTTCCCGACCGACCAAGCCGCCCTGAAGTGCCTCTACCTCGTGGCGCGATCCCTTGACCCCACCGGCACCGCCAAGAAACGATGGATGAACCGGTGGAAGCCGGCACTGAACGCGTTCGCCATCACCTTCCCGGGCCGCCTCGACCCGGCAGGGAACAACCAGTAAACGCCAGTGCCGCCCACCGTTAATCGGACAGACCCCGCTCGAATCTCGGCATGTGCGCGAGGTCACGACCATCGGCAGACCAGATCCGCTGGGCGGGCGGCGAAGTCGTGTCAGCGGTTGGTCTTGATGACCTCGATGGCGCACTGTGGGCCGGTGGATCTGGCGAGGCGGCGATCTCCGGTGAGCAGGGTCACCTGCAGTGCTTCGGCGAGGGCGACGTAGGCGGCGTCGTAGATTGTGAGGTTGTCCCGCAGTTCCCAACAGCGAGCCAGCAGGGGGGCATGGCCCACGCGTTGGAGCGGCAGTTCCCGAAGGTCATCCAGAGCGAACCCGACTCGACGTGGGTCCAGGTGGCCGCCGCGGGCCAGTCCTCGCCACACAGAGGCCACCTCGAGATCGATCAGTGCCGGGGCGGCGAGTTGTTCCCCGTGCAGCCGATGCCGTGCCGCGTCACCGTCCGGGCCGTCGTCGAGCAGGGCGACGGCCAGGACGCTGGCGTCAATGACGAGCACGGTCGAACCGCAACGCGCTCACCGCGTCAGCCAGCGACAGCGAACCGCCGGCCCGACCGCCCGCACGGGCGAGCACCTCGTCCACAGTCGGTTGGGCCGCCTCAGCGATCAACCTGGACCGTAGATACTCCTGCAAGGACTGGTGCGCCGCACTCGCCCGCTGCCGCAGGACCGAATGCGTGTCCTCCGGTACGTCCTTGATCTGGATGTTCGGCATAGAGCCATTATGGCGCCAAGGGCGCCAATACGGAAGCTGTGCTGGGTGTGTGATCACGGTCAGGTCCACCGACGTGCGAACGTCCGCTACTGGGCAGTTGAGTAATCACACGCCCGTCGGCAGAGTCGAGCACACCCGATGGGCGCCCAGGGGGATGAGGGCCGCTTGGCCGCTTGCTCGGACGTCCAACAGGGTGTACTCCGTAGACGGGGTGACCGCGTGGGACTCTTGAGCGTAAACTAACCTCCAAGTGGTTTCTATTGGACGGTATTGCCGGGAGGTCTAGACATGCGTGGACGGGTTTACGGCTACGCGCGAGTCAGCTCGAAGGACCAGAACCTGGAGCGACAGCGCGAGGCACTCGCCGGCGTCGACGTGCTGGTCGAGGAGCAGCTCTCTGGCAAGAGCGTCGCCGATCGCGAGAAGCTTCGCACGCTGATGGCGTTCGCCCAGGCGGGGGACACCATCCGGGTGAAGTCGATCGACCGGCTCGCCCGTGACACCCGGGACCTACTGCGGATCGTGGACGAGCTGGCGGCCAAGGGCGTCGCGATCGAGTTCCTGGACTCGCCCATGCTCAACGTGTCCACCAAGGAAGGGCGCGCGATGCTGACGGTCTTCGCGGCATTCGCCGAACTCGAGCGCGAGGCCATCCGCGAGCGGCAAGCCGAAGGGATCGCCCTCGCGAAGGCCGCAGGCAAGTACCGCAAAGCCCCAAAGCTCACCGCCGAGGGAATAGCTCAGGCACGGTCGCGAATCGAGCAGGGGGTGCCGAAGGCGCGGGTAGCGAGAGACCTCGGAGTGAGCCGACAGACGCTCTACTCGGCGCTGGAAGGAAGGGGTACCTACGCGGTTTAGCAGAGCTGCTTGGCGGCATCGGACCGCCGGACGTGGTTACGCATGCTGCCGACCCAGCGCTCACTGCTCTACGGCTATGCGTTAGCTGGGGGCCACGCCATTCGGTATGTGCGGGTGCGGTTGCTGATGGCCAGGTGCATGTCTGCAACGGCTGCGGCCGATTCAGGATGCTTGTCTCGCTTGTCCCAACTCCTGAGTTGGACCTCTCCAAGCGAATTCGAGGCCTCCGCGGAGGGGGACTGCTGCAGGCCGCCGTACCGTGGCGCAGGTATGAAGAGCCCCATAGAGACGTTCGTTTGCCCGCCCGGATCACCGCCTGGATCGCCCGCTGCTTCGCACGCTTGGCCTGCTTGCGGGACAACTTCCGCGCCGACGTCGACGTCCTGGCGGGTGGGGGTTCACTGATCCGACGGACCCGGACCGGGTCACCCTGGAACGAGCACCGCCTTGCCCTTCGCCGTGTGGTGCGGCGGCAGCCGATCCGCGGCGTCGAGCAGCACCACTTCGCTGGCACACTGCGGACAACGACCCACCACCCGGTACTGCACTGGTGGCACGACCACTCGCCTGTTCAGTCGTCGAGGGGGAGCGTCGGGAGGGCGTCGACGATCTTCATCGTCTCCACCGATACCCGCGTCACCCGCTTGATCAAGTCCACGATGTAGCGCGGGTCGCCGTGCTCGCGACCCCAGTCGTTCGGGTCGTTCACGATCCCGGAGGCCTTGTCCGTCTTGACCTGATAACGGTCGATGATCCACTCCAACGCCGACCTCGAGCCCAGCATGTACCGGTGCGCGGCCGCCGGAATGTCACCCAAGACCACCTGGCCGTTCACGCGGATCGCCTTCTTGGTGGCCTTGTCGACCCAGCGCAGCTTCTCGACCCGGAACACCTGCCAGGGATCCCCAAACGCCGGCGCCTGCTCATGCAACGGGTACGGCTCGAGGCTCTCGTAACCCACGTGCAGCTCCGACAAAGCGCGTCCCGCCGCGACGAACGCCTCAAAGTCCTCCCGAGACCCAGCCAGCGGAATGCGGGGGAGCATGCGCTTTAAGTCCGCGGCAAACGTCGTGCGGTACTGCTCCGAATGCAGCACCCCGTACACGTAGAAGAACACATCATCCTTCGAAACCTGCTCCCCGACCGCCTCCTGGTGCGCGGTCAGGATCTCGTCGGTGATGTTGTCGACCCGACGGTAACCCCACTCGTCCACATCGCCGGCCGGGTCCTCTAACAGATTGCCCTGACTGGGGCCATCGGCGGCCCGCTCGTACGTCCACCGTGCGAAGAACAGACCCGGGTTCCCAGCGCCCCCTAGGACCAAGTCCGGTAGGGCGTTGGTGACCAGACACTGGAATGGGGCGTTTGAGCCAGGACCCGGAACCCAAATGCCGAGATTCTTGGCGGGAAACGCGGGGATGATTCGAGGGAGCAAGGATGGGGCGGCATTGAAGAACCGATCGTAGTAGAGCCAAGTTCTAGTGAACGGACGATAGGCAGCGACGCCTACGCGATCCTCGGAGAAGTATCCAGCCACGCCCTTCTTCGCCTTTGTCATTAGGTCGGTTGACCAGCTGATCTTGGCGGGATCACGTTCTAGGTCATCTATGGCCAGCTGCGTGTTGTAGGTATCAATCATGGAGCGCATGTTGTTCAGTACTCTCTGCCGAGAGAAGTTGTAGCACCATGCATCCCGATTGGTCTTGAGCCCGGCGGACTGCACTTTGAAGACTGCTAATGGACGTCCTTGGGGAGCTGCCAAGGGAGTGAAGGCTTGGTAGGAATCGCTTCGCTGGTTGATCCAGTCGCCGTCCGCGTTGGGTGTCACCTGTCGCCACAGACCATCGTCAAGGGAAGCCGTGGCAACCTCCTGAAGTTTCTCCTCACGAGTCCGATAGTCGGCAACCTCTCGATACGGGCTCTTCAACCTTGAGGTGGGGGTGAGCGCGACAC
>NZ_JACYOT010000026.1 GCF_014858005.1 Propioniciclava soli | reverse complement strand
CCCGTGGCTGGTCCGACGCCTGGTTGAGGCCCTCACCGCCCTCGACCCCACCGACGACGAGCGGGCCCAGGCCCGCACCACGATCCTCACCACCCTGACCACCACCAACCCGGAGATGGTCCGCCACTTGTTGGAGGACTTGCGACTGCTCACAGCGGCTTCAGAATTGCTCACGCTTCTGCCGCTAGAGAGTTGACCGATACGGCGTCGAGTCGTGCTGATCTGAGCGAGCAGTGGTGGGGGGACGGCGTCCAGAACCGACCGGTTGTCCGATCGTCGACAAGATGAGACGTACCTCCGCTCAGCGGTACGTACATGCGACGACCACCACGTGGGGAAAGTGAGACATCCACCGGCTTCTCGAACGAATCAGGTCTCGACCATCTTCGACCCTTCGGAAATGTCGGTCCCCTCCAAGATGATGGCCTTCATGACCTTGAAGGATTCGGGCTTGCCCGTCTAGGTCACCCTCGCTGGCAGTGGCGACCCGACGCATCTAGCGAGCGCTGCCCATCACTGAAGCAGCAGTGCGCGATTCATGTGGCATACTGAAGTCGGGCAGGCCGCCCGAGGCCTCAGCCAAGGCTCAAGGAGGCCAACTGATGGTTCCGAACTCTCCTACCCATGCACTCGGCGATCAATCCGACGGCGTCCGGGCCCTGATGATCGATGTCGTGCGCGACGCGCACGACCGCTTTGCCGCAGCGCACCAAGCTTCGGGAACAAAGTACGGGATGGCATTTGGTAGCCAATGGCGCGACCTCCTCGACGATGCTTGCGATGCACTAAGCGCGCGAGGGTTCAACTCCCACAAACTGCCTCCTGGCGGCCACAAGGTCGGCATCGTGAACGGCTGCCTGATCTACGTGTGGCGCGTCCCCGAGGACTCGAACGCGATCGCGAACTTCGCCTCCAGCCCCACGCGTCAGAACGGATTCTTTGCCCCCACGCCCCCGGCGATGCTGTGGGAGCCCACCTTCGACGAAACCATTCCCCTTGAATCGTCCGTCGACGCGGACGGCACGGAGTCCACTGCCACATTGATGGCTGCCGTCGACGACCCGATGCCAGTGGTGCTGATCTTGGTCCGCTCCGTTCCATGGCAGCTCCAGAAGATCGAGTGGGCAGTCGCGGGGCTCAACGCCGATGGAACGGTTGAGTTGCACGGCCTCGAGGCCATCTGGGAGCCGGAGCTCGACGCCGGCGATCCCACGTCCGACGTGGAGGCTTTCGACAGCGGTGCGCCGACCGAGCCTGTCGTGGAGCTCCAGAATCAGGATCGGCCGGGGCCCGATGCGTGAGGATCCGCCCAGCCTATTCGACCTGCCAGTTCCCACTGGCAGCAGGTTCGAGCCCGCCCGACTGACCCAAGCCCGGGTCCGGCTCGGCATCAGCAAGGCTGACCTCGCGGCCGAGGCGAGCGTCTCTCCGGCCGCTATTGGCCAGTACGAGGCCGGGATCAACTCCCCCCGGCCAGAGGTCATCGTGCGGCTCGCCAAGACCCTGCAGGTGCGCCCCGAGTTCTTCTCCGTCGGCCGCCCGTTGGCACGCATTGACAGCGTGAACCCGCATTTCCGTAGTCTTCGCGCGGCCCGGGTCAGCGACCGACAGAAGGCAATAGCCACAGCAACCCTGATCTGGGAACTCGCCTTTGCTTTGGAGCGCTACGTCAAGCTCCCTCAGGGCGACCTACCGAGCATCCCGACTGGCTCAACGCCTGCAGAGGCGGCGGCCATGCTACGTCACCACTGGAGCCTGCCGGATGGTCCCGTGAAGCACCTCGTTGCGACCGCTGAATCCCACGGCATCATCGTGGCGGTACGTCCCCACAGCGAGGTCGCCAACGTCGACGCCTTCTCGGTCATGATTCTCGAACGGGCGATCATCGTCACAACGCCTCGCCGGACCGAGAACGTCTTCAAGCATCGCTTCTCCGTAGCGCATGAGATCGGGCACCTCCTCCTACACGGCGATGTAACCGAGCCAACAGCCATGATCGAGAAGGAGGCCGACGCATTCGCCGCAGCGCTCCTGACCCCTGCGTCAGCGATGGACGCCACCCTGCCACAACGCCTCGATATTGCGGCACTGACCAAGCTCGGCCGAACCTGGGGTGTTGCACCAACATCGCTGGTCCGGCGCATGGTCGAGCGGGGCCGCACGACCGAGTCTTCGGCACGACGGGCGTACCAGCGCCTGTCCGCCGTTTACGACGGTCAGGCGGATCCAGCTGCTTCATACCCGGGGGAGGTGCCGACACTGCTGAAGAAGGCCGCCGAACTCGCCGGGGACCATGGCGCACCGTTGCCTGTACTCGCCGACGCGTTGAAGATCAGCCCGGTGCTGGTGCGCGACTTACTCGGGGAGCCGGATCAGCGGCCAGCCCTGCGGCTCATTGTGGGATAGCGACACGGCACCACGGTTCGAAGGCATGTGGCAGCGCCCGCCAGAGGGTCAGATCATGGGAGTGAGCCCTATTGAATCGCGGAGGAAGGCCACCCTATATGTCCCAGTCCGGTTGAGGCTCAATCCCGATCGCCGCGAGTTCCACCTCGTCCAGTTCCAAGCCACAGACACCACACAACAGCTCCATCGCAATTGCCCACTCCAGGCTGGTCTCGCCAGGCCCTTCGTACTCACCCCAGACGTCAAGTTGGCCCAAAAGCCACGCCTGACTGTCGCAGGCAGGGCAGCCAATCTGCTCCAAGTAATCGTGCCTCGGAGCCTTAGCTAGATCCTCCTTAGCCGCGCGAATAAGGGCCTGTTGCGTTGGATTCTTACCGTCGAACCAAGAGTGAAACCTATCGCCCGCCTCCTTGATCTTCTTCCTGGTGCGAACCTGCAGATCTCCGAATGCTTCTGCCATGACCTTCGCGACTTCCTCTCCCAAGAAGTCGTCCTCAGTGAGCCCGACGACTGGGAACACCATGCGAATCCATGCAGCAAGAAGATCCGGAATCTCGAGTTCGTCAGCTGGAGTGATGGCCATGTGAACGGCGCCGTTGCGGAGACTAAGGATCCTTCGCGCCGCCTCTGACTTAGGGCGACACGTGGCAGCCTCCGACATCTGAAGCGCTCGCATCGCAGCGATCGTTCGCATGTTCGCCATCGCGGTGGGATCGACAGACCCACCTAATCGAAGAACAGCGGCTTGGGACTCAAGATCGTTTGGTTCCACGAGTAGAGCAGGCGCAACTGCAGCAACTGTAGCCTTGCTGAGGAATTCGACGAACGCGCCGGCGTGGTACGCGCGCTCCAAGCCGACCGCCATGGCCTCGCCGTCGAATCCCATGAAGCAGCCACGTGCGTGGTGGACTGCGGCGTCGAGCAAGTGAGCCGCTAGGTGCGGTGCCGGACGCCCTGACAACCGAGAGGGGCCGAAGGGTTCCTGGCCCATGGACGTCATTGAATCCTCTCTTCATCGGGCTCGAGACTCACGATCCACTCGGCACGGGCTAGGAGTTCGTCGAAGGTAACCACCTCGGGCGAGTTGAGGCTTCGACGATATAGCTCAAAAGAACGAATTTTGTCCAACCGGTGACCTCCTTGATCACCAACGAACTCCGAGTGGGTACCGATCACGAGGAAGGACCTGGGCTGGTACAAGTACGTCCAGTCTCCTGGAACTTCCGCCCCGTCTGGGCCCAAACTCGCAATCCGATGTCCGATGTCGGAAATGGCCGCGTGTACTGTCGCTTGGACTTGGCTGACTCCCCCGGTCAGTTCTTTCGAAGGGGGCCAGCACCCTGGGCGATACTCTCGAGCTTCCAGCAGACCAGATCTCGCGGTCTTGAACTCCGCGAAGACCATTGAGCGAATGATGCCTGCCGTGCGGAGAAGGCCGTCGGTTCTCTTTCCTCGGCCCGAGATCGAGTAGCCACTGACCACTTGCTCAAGACGATCAGCGTTCCATGAAGTGAGAAACTGGGTGGAAAGACCCACTCCTAAGATCCATGGGTTGTCTTCGAAGAAGCGCTGCCAGACGGGCTCGTCTCCATGTGCGCCCAACCGTTCCCGTTCAGCTGCGAATGCGTCCTCATCCTGGAGGAGATTACGGAAGTGGGCCACTGCGGCCCGGCGACCAGCAGTGGCAACAATGTCCTTCGCATTCGCGTCCTGAGCGATCAGAGTCCTCAGGACCTCTGGATCCAGGTCGTAACCGGCGAGCGCAGTGGGATCGGCGAAGAGCCTGCGGACGACATCATCATCCAGTCTCGTTGTGAGCTCACCCTCGATCGGGAAGTAAGGAAGGTTGCGAAAGAGCTGCGCGAGCGCTTGGGCGTCTTCGCTTCTTAGGTGCAGCACGCTCCCAGCCTTGGTCGCGCCGTCCTTGGTGGTGGTCAACTTCTGAATCCATAGGTCCTTGATCCGGTCAGAAGACCCCGCCACCAGAAGCTTCACCTGCGAGCGACCAGCCGGGGACGACGCCACGGGCCAGACAGCGCCATCAACTTCGACGGTCCCAGATTCGCAGCCATCGCCATCAAAAACCTTGGTGATGAATCGAGCCGGCTTGCCGTCGTCGTCGGACCCTGACCGCTTCAATGGGAAGCCCCGGGAGACGTATGTGTGGCCGCTGAGTCGCCCCTGCATCCACGTCGTTTCATCGGCGTCATCGTCGAACGAGTCGAGGTCCCACGACACGGTGGCCATCCTTTCCCATCTGGATGGCCAGCGGGAGCACCTGACAGGCGTTACCGAGCCAGGGTCGGACCAGGTGCGTCAGTGTCATCGCCCGAATCCCTTCATCTGGTCCCACGATCCTTGCGCATCGCTAACGTCGCGCTCCGCCAGCAGCAGATAGTGCCACTCGACGTCCCGGACTTCAGGCGATGAGTTGACAACGTTTGTCCACCGGCGGGCGCCCCGACGTTTGCCAAGGACTTCTTCGGTTGTGATGTCTTTGTCAGCCTTGGTTTCGACGAGCCATCCGTGGGGGCGTCCGTCAATTTCCTCGATGACGACGAGGTCGGGGTTGTACTGACGTCCGTCTGCGGTCCAGGTGATCGGGATGTCGTTGCGGTGAAGCCGCGCCCAGACGATCACGCTCTTGGCCTCGTCGATCGCGTTCGCCGCTCGATACTCGGGCTTGGTGTCGAACCACGCGTTGGAGTACAGGTTGCGTTCCCAGCCGTTGAAGGCGACGTTGCGGTCAAAGCCGCCGTCCGGGTGTCCGTCGAGTTGGCGCTTGCGAGCGGCGCGGACCTTCTCGAGGGGGACGAGTTCCACCTTGTCCTCGTAGCTGACCTGGGCGTTGCTGGCATCGCGTAGCGCCAACGAGACTTCCGCTTGGAGGCGTTGCGCGCAGCGTTCCCCGAACGCGGAGAGGCTGGGCGCGGCGTCCTCGCCCATCGCGTCGATGACGCGCGCGACGATGCGTTGGGCTGCACCGATCTCCGCGGGGCGTTGCGCGACGCCCTTCACGGCCATGACGTGTTCCAGGAGCATCTGGCGGGATGCCTCCAGCGGGACGTCCATCACGAAGGTTGCGCTGATCTCGTCAGTCGCTGCCTCCACTCCGACCTTGACGGCACGATCGCTGACACGTTTGGCCACGATCTTGGTGCGTCGCAGGTCGGTGGACAGCTCGGTGGTGAGTGCTTTGCCGAGCCGGTCGAATCGTGTGTACTCGTCGGTGTCGATGTCGTTGAGGCTCACGTGGGCGGGCACCGGAACCGACTTCACCTTGGGGATCAGGATCGGTTCGCGGCCCACCAGAGGAAGGTACTCGCGAAGTTGAGCTTCGTCCTGCGCCTCATCGTCGGCTTGGGCTTGGCGGGTGTCGCTGTCGACGATGGACGTCGGCTGCGCCGCGCCGGGGGACGAAGGCGAAGCCGTAGTCCGACCGGACTGGGCTGCGAGGGGTGAATCGAAGCCGGGCAACACGTCAGCGGTGACTTCTTCGACCTTGGTGGTGACGGTCAATGTGCCGTCTGGTCGGGTGCGGGTTTCGGCGTAGGTGTAGTAGTCGACGAAGCTTTGATTCAGGACGTTCCGCTTCTCCAGCAGAGCCTCGTAGCGTTCGTGGGCGAGGACCTCGAGGGTGTCGAGGAACTCGATGCCTGTGTAGCTGCCGAACGGCAGCCGTAGGCCGCGCCCCAGGGTCTGCTCGGTGAGGACCTCGGACACCGAGGCTCGCATGGAGGCGACGACGTAGACGTTCTTGACGTCCCAGCCCTCCTTCAGCATTCCCACGTTGATGATGACTCGTACCGGCGAGTCGGGGTCTTCAACGGCGTCCAGGTCAGCAAGAGCCTGCTCCTTGGCGTCGCCGGTCAGTCTGGAGTGGACCAGAAGGGTGCGGTTCACCCAAGCGCCCCCGTCGAAATCGGCAGAGTCGAGTACGTCGCGGAATTCGTGAGCCTCTTCGATGTTGCGCGCTACTACGAGCATCACCGGGTTCACCGGATCGAGCCCGTTCTCCTCGCAGTATCGGCTCAGGACGCGTTCCTTCTTTCGCAGCAGGCTGACACCGTCAAGGAGCTTCGTCTCTGCGTCGTTGCGGTCGTCCCGCCGGCCGACCACGACGGGTGTCTTGACGAGTTGGTCAGCGATCGCCGCAGCCAGCGGGTATCGGTAGACGACCAACTTCTCGTCAGCCCTTTCCGGGGTCGCGGTCAGTCCTACGACGAGTTCGGGATTCAGCTCGCGAATGGTGCGAGAGAACGCTGGTCCGCGGTAGCAGTGGTGTTCGTCAGCGAAGATGACCAGGTCGTCCTGCCGTGCCAGCCACTCGTAGAATGACGTGCCCAAGCCCTCCTGGAACTCGTGGGTGGCTCGTCCCTCCCCCGTTGCAGACGTGAGCGCCTGCACCGTGAACACGTACACCTTGGTGCGCGTCGGATCCTCCATCACAGCACGAGTTGCGGGACTGTCGAAGTTGTCGGCGGTAACCAGGAAGGGCACCGATCGCATGCCCGGCGTAAGTGACTTCTTGTCGCCCGGAGTGAAGTTTCGGATCGTCTTGTTCCTGATCGTTCGGCCTGGCGCCATCACGAGAAAGTTGCGAGCCGGCGGGTCCGCCAACGCCAGGTACTCGATCAATCCGGCCAGAACGTATGTCTTCCCGACACCGGTCGCGGCGTCGACGATGCACTCGAACACACTGTCGTTCCCGTCGAGGTCGTAATGCAGCGACGTTCGAAGAAGGACGGTCTCGACAGCGCGCCGGTTCGTTTGACGAAGATCGAGCCGTTCCGCGACCTCGTCCAACAGTTCGCGGTCCACGTTCAGGTCGCCCATCAGCCCTCCTCCACTCGCTGCCCGCCGAACGGCGTCCTGTCGGCCTTGCTGCGCCGGTATGTGTCCAGCACGGCGCTCGGGATGCGGTAAACGCGCGAACCCGGACGCAATTCCTTCAACCGTGTTGCCGCACCGTCGTCGATCTGAGTGGCCCACACTTCGACGTTCTCACCGTCGGCCAACTGCTCGACGATGGCGTCGATGGTGCCCACGCCGACCATGCCGTCGATTACTGCGAGCCGTCGTCTGCCCTGCCGGCCTGCAAAGATGCCGTCGGGTTCGTAGCGCGCGCTGAGCTGGGCACACATTGCCTCGGACAGAGCGCCATGGGTCGCCCACTCGGCCAACATGACCATGCCACCGATCTCCTCGAACATCGAGGGTCCAACCTCGACGTGCGAGAATCCACCTCCGCCGTGCCAAACCACCGAGGTCACATCGTGTGTGCGGGTCGCGGCTCGGATGGACCGGAGGACGTCTGGCGTCATCTTCACAAACTCTGATTGAAGAACTCTGGTCAAGAGACGATTGAACTCGTGCGCCTGTGCGGCGCTCAGTCCGTCGGGCAACTCTACGTCCGAGTCAGCCTCCCGTCTGGTCACCCGGCTCACGCCCCCCGTATCTGTCCCCTCGATCACCATCCGTAAGCGAGGCTTGGTGAAGGCTTTCACCGTCGCTGCGTGGAGTTCGCTGGTGACCCAACGTCGTCCAAGCTTGTGCGCTACTGCGGCCGTAGTGCCAGATCCTGCGAAGCAGTCGAGCACGAGGTCCCCAGGACTTGAGGCGATGTGGATGATGCGCTCAAGCAGTTCCTCAGGCTTCGGGGTGGCAAAGACGCTTTGGTTTGGGAAAAGGCTGCGGACCTGGTTCTTTCCTCTCAGGGAGCCGCCAACCTCCGATGACTGCCAGAGGGTCTCCGGCACGCGGCCCTCGTCGACCAGGTGCTTCTTCCTCTGAATGCGCTCCTTCTCGATGTTCAGGAAGACCAGCTCAGGCCACATCCCCTCGGCGTGCCGCGCCCTCGCGCTGCGCGCCGAGTCCTCGACCGGGTCCAGGAGCATGATGGCTGGCACCCCGGCCTTCACCAGGTCCGGGGTCGTGCCGCAGATCATTGCCCTCTGGGTTTCGTCGCCGATGTCACGCAACTCGTAGTTCGCATACTCGTTCATCTGTTCGAGGAACCAGGACTGGGCTTTGCCCCAGCATCGGCCAGGTGTCGGGTACATGAGGCCGCCGGTGACTGGGTGTTGGATCGCATAGACCATAGGGTGGTTAGTCGCCGCCTTGCCCGCGGTGGCATCGCCATCGCGCCACGGCACCGGGTCACCGTCACGCGATCGGTAACGTGTCGTATTCGACGCAGCGAGACGAGCGACACGATTGGGCCGCCAAGCATCCGTGGCGCGGTAAACCAAGATGACGTCGTGGGATCCCGAGATCCCGGTGCTGTCGTTTCGGGGGGAGGTGACCTTCTGCCACACCACTTCAGCGACGAAGTTCTCGGATCCCAACTCCTCGTCCATCACGACGCGACAACGATGGACCTCGGTGTCATCTAGGTGGAGCCAAACCGACGAGTCCCGCGCCAACAGCGGCTTCAGCTGCTTCAGACGGTCTCGGAGCATGGTGAGCCAGATCGAGTGCTCGATGCCGTCCTCGTAGTTGGCGAAGGCTTGCCCGGTGTTGAAGGGCGGGTCGATGTAGACCAGCTTCACTTGGCCGAGGTACCGGTCGGCGTACTCCGGAATCTTTGCTAGTGCATCGAGGGCGTGCATCGCGTCACCCGTGATGAGCAGATTGTCGGAGGTGGGAGTCGGCAGCTCAGAGGGGCGTTCCGTCGGGGTAGGCGCTTCAACCCGGTCCACCTCATGCAATAGGCGGACCTCGGCTACGCGGCGGTCCGACGGGTCGACGAACGTGTAGTCGTAGCGGCCGTCGCCGGTGGACAGGAGCGTTTTGTCTTTGTTGGTCCACGTCAGTTCGAGACGCCCCTCATGCCTACCCATGGGAGCCACTCTGCCAGTCAGCACCGACAGCCTTTGGACGCCGTCTGGCCGTGCTACTGGTCATGTGGATCCTTCCGCGAGGCTGCTGGCACTTCCGCGGCCAAGCTCCGGTACAGCGTGGTTCGATCAACGCCGAGTTGCCGCGCGATGTGTGCCTTGGGGACGCCGAGCGCAATCTGCTCGCGAGCGTGCACCACTTGGTCTGGGGTCAGCGCGCGACGGCGGCCCGCGTACTTGCCGGCCTCTTTGGCGAGCTTGATGCCTTCAGCTTGGCGTTCGCGGATCAGGTTGCGTTCGAACTCGGCAAAGGAACCGAGGATCTGGAGCAGGAGTCGGCCCATGGGGTCTTGGTTGGCGCGGCGGTAGCTCTGCTTCTCCTTGAGGAAGGTGACGGCTGCGCCTTTGGTGAGGATCTCGTCGACGATCTGCTGCAGGTCGATGAGAGAGCGGGCGAGGCGGTCCATGGAGGCCACCAGGACGGTGTCTCCATCGCGGATGTAGGCCAGGCAGTCGCGTAGTCCGTTGCGGTCGGCGCGGGACTTACCGGTGATCTTGTCGTGGAACAGGCGGTCCACCTTGCCGATCGCTTCGAGCTGCCGAGCAAGATTCTGGTCAGTGCTGGAGACGCGGACGTATCCAACCGTCTCTCCGTGTGGCGGCATGTTTAGACCTTCGAGCAAGTGTGTGGCTTTGACCTTGCTGGGGACTCTAGCGCAACACTCAGCGGCAACGATGGAGGTGAGGCTGTGGCTTCGTTCGCTTGGTGGCGGGGTTTTTGCAGCGCTCCGTGGCGGTCTTGTTGCCGCGATCACGCAGGACTGGCTGCAGGTAGGTGTCGCGGTCTGAACCGAGAGGGGTGCGCCCGGTCGGGGCCGTTTGGATCGCTGCCGCTACGTCAGAGTCCGAAGGCTCCGCCGCTGACGAGGATCACGATGCCGAGGCCGATGAGAACGATGGGGAAGAGGATGTGCTCCCAGCGTTCGAGCACTTCGGCGATCGGGGGGCGGGTGGCGACGACCTTTGCCAGGGCCACCAGGACCGCGACGAGCGCGAGGAAGACGATGCAGTAGGCGACTACTGCGAGAGGTTCCACGCTGAGGAAGACAGGGGTGTAGACGCCGATGTTGTCGCCGCCGTTGGCAAGGGTGACGCCTGCGACTGTCCACACGCCGACCTTCTTGCCGGCAACCTTGGCCTCGTCGTCATCGTCGTCATCGTCTCCGCGCCAGGCCTGCCATGCGGCCCAGAGGCCGAGGCCCAGAGGGATGAGACCGAAGTACGGGATGGCTGCCGAGGGCAGGAATGCTCCGGCACCGATGGTCACTAGGACCGCGGCACCGAGGATGCCGGCGAATCCGAGGTACTGGCCGGCCAGAATGCGGGCGGTAGTGCCGCGCTGGCCTGCCCCTCGCGCGAAGAAGAGGGAGAGCACGATGATGTCGTCGATGTTGGTCGCTGCGAACAGGCCCATCGCCTGCAAGACCGAGGTGAGGATCATGCGCCCACCCCAGCTGCGTCGCATCCGGGAAGCGAGCAGGCGGGATCGATGCACGGGGCGTCTTCGTCCACTGCCAGGGTGGCATCGACCAGTGCCGTCAGCGCCTGCGCCAGGTGCGAATCGGCGATCTCATATCGTGTCCGACGACCCTCGGGCTCGGAGACGACGATCCCGCAATCGCGCAGGCATGCCAGGTGGTTGGACACGTTCGGGCGTGTCAGGTCCAGATCTCGGGCCAGTTCCGCCGGGTAAGCGGGATGGTCGAGCAGGGTCAAGATGATCCGGGATCGAGTGGGGTCGGCCAGTGCACGACCCAGGCGGTTCATCACGTCGAGACGCGAAGCAATAGTCAGCATGGACTGAACTATACAGCGCGCACTGAACACTCGGTCACAGGCGTCAGCCCAGATCGCATGCCCGTAAGGGGAACCTTCACCGTACGTCGAGAGAGCTTCCTCCTCGACGACTCCTTACGAGGGATCGCCATGTACGCAAGACCCGTACGGTGACATGGGCGGTGAAGGGAGGCTAACTGCAACAATGGGGACATGCATGTCGGCTACGCGCGCGTCTCGACTCTCGAGCAAGATCTCTCCGCCCAACGGGAAGCGCTTGAGCGCCTCGGAGTCGAGAGCAAGAACATCTACTTCGACCACGGCCTGACGGGAACGACCCGCGCCCGGCCCGGGCTGCGCGAAGCGCTGGCCGCGACCCGGGACGGCGACACCCTGGTGGTGACCAAGCTCGACCGGCTGGCCCGCTCGCTCCCGGACGCGAGGGACATCGCGGACGAGCTCACCATCAAGGGAGTGGCGCTCAGTCTCGGAGGCAGCGTCTACGACCCCAACGACGCCGTCGGCCGGTTGCTGTTCAACGTGCTCGGCATGGTGGCCGAGTTCGAGGCGGACCTCATCCGCCTGCGCACCCGCGAGGGCATGGCCATCGCCAGATCCAAGGGCAAGCTCAAGGGCAAGAAGCCCACGCTCTCGCCCTCTCAGCGCAAGCATCTGTTGACGTTGCACGCGGCTGGCGAGCACACCCAGGCCGAGCTCGCCGAGCTGTTCAACGTCTCCCGCACCACCATCTACCGCGAGCTGCACCGCACCACGGCGGACACCTGACCGCGCCTGCACCGCCACTGAGCGATCACAGAAGCCCGCCACCAAGCCATCACATCCACACACGGGAGGCTTGGGTTTACGTTCAAGCCAGCAGCCGTTTCGGGGCGTCCATGGAGTACACCCCGTTGGACACCCGATCAGCGGGCCGAGCGGCCCAACACAACATCAGGAACAGCGCGCTCATGCCGCGAGGTTCAAGCGCGTTTGGAGACCGATGGTGGCGGCGCGAGGTTGGGCACCGCTCGCCTCGCCGCCACGCTGCTCGGCGATTGCAGCCCCACCCGCCGTCGGAAGCGGCAGAATGTCGGGTATGCGACGGATGGACACCGTGTGACGCACGAGCTTGGCTTGCCTGTCACCCCCACAACGAGCCGAATGCAGGACGCAGTCCGGCTGCTGCTCCTCGTCGACGGCGCCGCTGAGCCACTCGGCGACCCGCCGCCACCTGCTGCGCCCGACGGGGCGGTCGGAGTGCTGCGTACGCAGGTTCTGCTGCAGAAGCTCGATTTCTGGCTCCGCAACCCGGACTACTTCGCGAACATGCTCCTTGACCGCTTCGAGGAGGGCGGTGACGTCGCGCTTCTGGATCATGCCGAGCGAATCCTGACGTCGGAGGAGCCGGAGGTCCGCCGATACCCGATGCTCCGTTACCGATTCGGCGCGTACGAGCCCCTCGACTCTGCACTGTCCGTGCTCGCCGGCGCGGGTCTGGTGTTCCGGCGTCGCGAGGGAACTCCTGGCAGGACCCGGCAGCATAACTACTACTTGACGGGGCTAGGCCGGCAGGTCGCCCGCGACATCGTCGCCCAGGAGCCTGTGCTGCAGTACTACGTCGACCGCGTGGCGCTGCTCGTTGAGGTGACCGCCGGGCGGGGCGGCACCGAGCTCAAGGATGAGCAGTATCTGCAGCAGGAATACGCCGACACGACGTACAACACCCGGATCGGGGCGATCTCGAGCCGGGTCCGCGGGCGCCTCATCGCGATCCGCCATGCGGGTGCCGCGTGACGGGGCCGCAGCACCCGCCGCTAGCCGGTCGGGTCGCGGCGCGCAGCGGGGCCGATCCGGCCCTCGTCGAGGCGGTTCTCGCTGCGCACGCGGTCCCCAACTCGCACGTGCCCGCGACCGTCCGGTCCCTGAGAGTGGCCCGCCTCCGGCTGCGCGGTTCGAAGGCCGGTCCGCAGGGCACCGGCCCGTTTGACGCGACGTTCGCCTTTCCCTCGGGGGTTGTTATGGCCGTCGGCGCGAACCTGCGGGGCAAGACGACGCTGCTTGAGGCGATTGCGCTGTGCCTGCGCGGCGAACCCCGCGAGCTCCAGCGAGACGTCGCCGCGTGGCTCAGCGACGTCGAGTGCGACGTCGAGATCAACGGAAGACCGACCGGATTCCGTGTCGCGATGCGCGATGGCGCGGTCGCCGGTGGTGCCATCCTGGAAGCTGACGACCTCGCCAGTCTGATACCCGGGTCGTCAGGATCCCGGAGCGTGCTGACGGCCGGCTCGGCCGAGGAGTACGCCCGCGCGGTGGATGCGTTCATGCTGGATCGCCTGTCGCTGGAGCCGCTACTCGCGGCGATCAAGACAGGCGGCGTGCAGACCCACCGGTGGGCGTCGTACTTCGGCGCGCTGTACCTGCCCGCAGGGCGCGACTCCGCCCTCATCGGCGAGACCGTCATGGCGGGACTGGCCGGACGGCTACTGACGGTGTTTCTGGACTTGCCCGGCGCTGCGCTACTCACCCGGGTGAAGGCCGCTCGCGACGCGGCGCGCAACCGCACGAAGGAGGACGCGGCTGCACAGGCGGCGGCGGCCGTAGCGCGTAACGCCCGCCGCGAGCAGCTCGAAGCGCTCGACCGTGCGCGCGCAGGGCTGGACCATCTCTCGCGGCGGTTGCCCGCGCGGTCGGCGTCCGCGGCCGCCGCCGACGTGACCGCGCTGGCCGGGCGGCTGGCTGACGCGGAGGCAGACTGGGCCGGCGCCAGCGCGCTGTGCCGGCAGGCCCGCGCGGCCCGACAACACGACGAACGAGCGCTCAACGACTACCGTGAGTCAGCGGTCGCGTGGGCGCTGTTTCATGGCCTCGACCCGGCGGCTTGCCCCAGGTGCGAAGCGCCGGTCGCCGCCGAGCGCAAGGCTAGGGAGGCGGAGAGCCACGCCTGCGCCGTATGTGCGCAACCGATCGCCGCCGACGATAACGTCGAGGCCGCGCGCGAAGCCGAAGACGAGCTGGCTGCCGCGGTCGAGGCGTCATCGAGGGCCGAGGCTGCCGCACTTGAGGCGCTTGAGCGCGCCCAGGCGGAGGCTGCCGAACTCTCGGAGCGACTTGCGGAGGCAGAGGCAGAACTCCGCCAGGCAAGGGAAGCCGCCGAGGTCGACGAGCGCACTTCGCTAGAACTCGCTGTCGCTCGTGCGGAAGGAGCGCTCGCCGTCTTGCCCAAGGACGACCTCGCGCCGGTCGACCCGGCTGATGCGGTCCTCGCCGCGCTCGTCAAAGAGCTCGAAGACGACCTCGTCGAGGCGTCCCGCGAGTTGTTCGACGAGCTAGGCGAGGAGATCGCCGTCTTGGCGCGCAGCTTCGGCATGGAATCGGTGACCGAGATCCGGATCAACCGCTCGGCGGCGCTCAAGGTTGCCAAGGGCGGCACCGAGGCGGGCGGGTTCTCCGCGCAGTCGCCCGGCGAGCGGCTGCGGCTGCGGATCGCCACGGTCCTCGCGCTACTGCGCGTCGGTCACCGGCGGGGCATCGCGACGCATCCCGGGCTGTTGATGTTGGACAGCCTCAAGGCTGAGGAGGTTCAGGACTCGGATGCCGCCGCGCTGTTGGACGCGCTCGTGGGGGCCGCCGCGGACACGCCCGGGCTGCAGGTTCTGACGACGTCCGCGGACCAGTCACTTCCGCTGGGAAGGTTGCCGCAGGACGCGGTCATCGCCCCGACCGGTCACGACGAACCGCTCTGGTGATTGATCCGACCGGCGGGCGTAACAGGAGGTGGCGCGGCGTGGACCACCCATTAGTGATCGCGCTCCTCGACGCCGAGCATGCTGGCCGGACAGCACACCCATCCGCACTGGGCAGCGCCGACGACGCCGGTCCGGTCCTCGCCGCGCTCGCCAGCGACCCACTCGCGCCGTTGGCCGCCCGCGCGCTCGTCTCGGCGTCAGACGCCGACCCAAACGACTGGCGCGATTTCGTGCGGGAGTTCGCGGCCGGCCTCGATCTGCAGACGAGCGTGCTCGCGCTTCAGGAGTCCGTCGACGCGTTGCTCGGCGGCCCCGCCGCGGCCGCCGCCGGACCGGCACTCCACGACGCGATGCTCGCCGGCCTGGACGACGTGATCGGCCGCGCACCGATCGTCGCTGCGGCGAGGCTGGAAGCGGCGGTCAGGACCGCTATCGCCGGGCTCGCCCGGCCATTCCTGGTCCTCGACCGGCTCGCAGCGCCGCCAGACGCGTTCCCCGAGGACTACGTCGACGCGCTTCCCAGACTAATCGGGATCGCGCTGGAGGTGTGGGGGGCTGATGACAGGGTCGCGGAGCCGCTGACGAGCGTTCTCAATGCGCTCGCTGGGACGCCCGCCGAAGGCGACGCGGCGCATGAACTCGCCTGCCGTCAGATGCGCCGCGCGCTGTCCACCGCGGACGCGTCCGCCGCCGTCGACGGCTTAGCCGACGCCGCGGCGATGTTCTCCCGCGCGCAGGCGCTCGACGGAGAGCGGGATGACTCCGCCGCGTACGGCGCCGGATGCGAGGCGGTGATCGCGTTCGCCCGCGCCGACTGGGCCGCAGTCGCAGCCTCGGCCCAGGTGCTGGCTGGCGTGATGTCTCGCCGAGCCGCGTGGCACCTAGGCGTCCATCAGCCCGCCTGGCGCGCCGGTGCGGAGGATGCCGAGACGGCGTGGCTGGCGTTCGTCCTGGACCTGCGCCAGGCGGCCGATCGGCTTGGCGAGGAAAGCTGGCTCGACGCAAGCGCCGCGGCCGGACAGCTCGCCGCGGTGTACGAGGCCGAACGCGCCATCAACCCGGCTCCGGGAGTTCTCGCCGCGGTCCGGCCCTCGGTTGCCAGCGGCGTCGCCCGCAAGGCCGTGCTTCTCGGCCAGCTCGAGCGCATGGTCGCCAACGACCTCGCGAGCGGGGATCCCGTCCTGCCTCCCGCCACCGCCGACGTCCTAGCTGCCGCGCGCGTGGCGGCGGCCGAAGGCACATCCGCCGCCAGCTGGCGAGAAACCGGCCGTGGCGCTGCGATAGAGCGCGTCCGCAGGCTCGCGCCGTCGTTGCTCGCACTCGGCGACGACGTGTGTCAGCAACTCGCGGGCCTCGACGACGAAGTGCTCCATTCTGCCGAGGCCGTCGCAGCCCCCCTTCAAACACGGTCTACTGAGCATCCCACACTGGCGCGGATGCGTGACTCCGTCGTCGCCGCCCTTGAGGTCAACCCCCGATTCGTCGGCGAGGCCAGGGTCGCGATGACCGCGCTCCTCAAGCGCACGCTGTCGTTCCTGCTCGACCGCTACGACCGCGGCGGACCGCTCATGCACGGCATGAAGAACATAATCAGCGTCCCGCCGAAGGGGGAGCCGCTGCCGGTCGAGGCGGACCTGCAGTACGAGTTCTACGTGTGGCTCGCCGGCCCGTGGGAGTTCGCGGGCCGGGTGCGGGCCGAGCGCTCAGGCATCGCGACCGGCAGGGCTGACATCACGGTCAGGTTTGGCGACATCGAGCTTGTGACCGAGGTGAAGCGCGAACTCGCCGACGCGACGCCACAGGCGCTCGAACGCAGCTACCTCGGTCAGGCAGCGGAGTACTCCGGATCCGGCGAGCCGTTCAGCCAGCTCCTCGTCTTGGACGTGACCGACCACTCCGCAGGCGTTCGCCCGCTGCCCGACCTCGCCTGGGTCGCCGAGCGCAGGGCTGATCCTGGCGCATCGCCGCAGCATGTCGTCGTCGCTGTAGTTGTCGGTAACCGCCCTACTCCCCGGCGAGTCAAAGGTCCGTCAGCCACCGAACGCTCCCCCGAGTCACCGTGAAGGGCATGGCCGAGTGTGTCGTCGGCAAAGGCTATCTAGTCACGTTCCCGGAGGACCGCCCGGAGCCTTATGAAGGCATTGCTCGGGCGATCACCCCCGATGTCCCGCAGCACTACCGTCGGACGGGTATCAAGGGGAGAATCTAGAGCCGCGACATGCTGACCCAAGTGGCGCTCGATCAGCGTCAGGGCGGCGCGGACGTCGACCAGCTGCTCAACGTTGGCGACACCATGGCGCGCGAGCTGGTACCAGCGCATGCGATGACTCTTAGGGTTCAGGGGGTCGGCCAATGCAAGCCCCTGAACCGGGGTACCAACCGGACCCACATCAGAAGTCGATGACCGACCCTCACATCCGTGTGCCCCGGGCCTACCCTGTTGGTGCCCTTCTAGCTGACACCCCCCACCATTCCGAGGAGCCGATCCGTGGTCCGCTGTGCAGTGCGTCTGTTCGTCCGGCGG
>NZ_JACYOT010000025.1 GCF_014858005.1 Propioniciclava soli | reverse complement strand
CTGACAGGATTTGAACCTGCGACCCCTTGACCCCCAGGTGCCGGAATCGACGGCTCTACCGCCCCTGACCTGGTGTTTTCCGTATCAGCCGCTTGCTCTGGGCATTTCGTTTTGCAGCGTTTGCAGGCTGTTGGTCACTTGATTGGTCCACTTCGGTTGTCCGCGTCACGCCGAGGTCGGCGCACTCTCAACTCGCTGCCTTTCGGATGTTGCAGATCAGGTGGGCGAGGACCGAGTTGCCGCGAGTGTGGTCCCCACCCTTCGACAGGGGAACGACGTGGTCCAAGCTCGCGCTCATGGCATCGGGGTGTAGCACTTGTGGATCGACCCTCCCTCCACAGATGCCGCAAGTCCAAGCGTCTCGTTCATACACCTCCACTGGATCAAACCGCTCGATGGTGGCTTCTGAACGGGCCCGGCGCTCGTGCTTTGCCGCATTGCTGCTGACTCGGCGACGACGATCCATCTCCGCTCGGTAGCGCGACGAGTGCATCGGCTCGGGGTAGGCCGGCGCGTCAACAGGGACGGCGGCGTAGCACTCCCAGAAGAAGTAGTCCACGCCGTCGGGCTGTAGATCCGTGATCCGCTCGCGGCGCCATTGACACAGGACGCCGTTTATGCCGAAGGTGTGGCTGAATAGCCGACCCTCAAGGCGTTCGCCTCCTGGACCGTGCGGTCCGATCACCAGGGACGAGTAGTAGCCATCATCAGTCGCCCCTGCTACGAACATGTCACCGCTCTCGGCAACGGCTACGACGATGCGCGAGGTGAAGTAGCCATCGGGCATGTCCTGGACGAGGTACTGGGTCAAGATGCCGTGGCGCTCGACCACATCACCTGGATGCGGCCCGTACCCCTCCCACTCGATAGGCAGTTCGGGCGGGCGCGCATCCGGCAGGGTGCGGAAGACACGAGGGCCGCTGGTTCGTGGGTTCGGTCGCGGCCCGGTGGCTTCGACTGCCGCCGCCACTCGTTCGGCGTTGATGCTCGCGCTTCCGCGACCGTAGCGGCGACGCAGGAGGTTGTTGCACCGTCCGGAGCACACATGTCGGTCTCGTTGCACCCAGTGGGCGCTCGCCGGCACCGACTTGCCACAAATCACGCAGGGCTCTCCGCCCTTGGCTCGGCCATCTGGATGTTTCAGTGCCTCATCCATCACGCGGAAGTGAGCGTCTTGATCTGCCATGAGAGTCTGTCTTTGCGTCGGTGATGACGGTCGAGTCGCGTCTACTGCGCGAATCTGAAGTCGCGATAGGTGCTTCTCACGTTGAAGCGGCGTCCTTGCTTCCTGCGTTCCAGGAAGCCCGTGATCGTCTCGATGTCGTTGGGCCGCATCTTCAGCTCACGGCACTTGGCTCGAACTTGCTCAACGGTGATGGGGGCCCATCGTTCCGGGCAGTTCATCATGTCCGCCTTGAGCTTGTCTTCTTCGTTCCACTTCAGACCCGAGTCGTATCCAGCTGCCCAAGCGGCGATGTGCTCCAGGATCTCCCCGACGCCGTTCGGCAACGGCTCGGCCGCTTCCACGGGTGCCGGCTGAGGTCTGGGCTGCACAGTCTGACCGGGCAGAAGTCGCACTGGGTTCGCGTCCTCGATCCACGTCGCAGTCTCGGCCCTCCCCCACTCGATGACGACAAGCGCATCTGCGTCTGCGCCCCAAAGATCGTTGAGGTGCTTCCGGTCCGGCCAGGCATAGAGCACACGGTGATTCGCGAGCGAGCCCGTGAACAAGCCGCGCCAGGTGATGTGTGTGACTCCTGGACGAGCAGCAACGCGCCGGAGGATGTCGCTGTCGAACTGCTTCTGCGGCGTTACGACAACGATGGAACCGCCACGCTGTTCCAGAAGCCACTGGACGGCGCGGGCGTTCTGAGACTCACGCGAGTCTTGCTCGCCCAGTTGCGACACTGCAACCGGAAAGGAGTACTCCGTCGATGACATGCCGCCACTCCTTGCTTGAGAGTCCTGTCACTAACCATGACGTGACACGAGGACCCGCCGGTCAGGCTGCCGCGTCCGTCCCCTCAGCGTAGTACAGTGCTCCTGCCGCCCAGGTGCGAACGTAGTCTTCGTGCAGCTCGTACTCCTGCTTGTCGTACCTTCCGCTGACCTTCGAGAGTGCCATCAGCTCGGTCAGCCGAAGTCGGTCGATCACGACGCCGTAGTCGTTCTCACGAAGTCGGGCTTTCTCCGAAGCGACGGTACGAAAGTCCAGCTTCTTCTCCTCGGACTGCTCATGGTGCTGTGGGAACGGTACGAAGAGCATCTCGATGTGCTTGTGCGACGGCGCCTTGTCGAACCAGGGAAGAAAATGGCCATCAATGAAGGACTTGATGGGCTTAGCGGTCCAGTTCCGGCCGGAAGCCACTTGCCCGTACGCGACGATCGAGGCTGCCTGTCCATCGAGGAATGCACGCCACGCGACGATGTCCACGGTGCCGTCGGCGGCATTGGCAGAGAGACCCAAGGGCCGCTCTTCCGGCGCCACTGCGGTGCCCATTGAGGACGCGAGGTCCTGGATCGCTTTGAGCATTCCCGAGCCATCGGGCCGTGGGGAACCGAACCAGTACGCGCGGCCGCCCAGCACCTCGGCTGCCGTCAGATATGACTCGACCTGTAGCGCTCTCGCGCTTGACTTGAACACCTCGTGGTCGCTCTTCGTCGGCAGAAGCTCGGAGTGGATCGCAGAGATCAGGAGGCAGCAGATGTAGCAGTCGTGTGCTGCGACCTCGGCGTCACTCTCCGCTGCGCGACGCCGGAGGGCCCACTTGCCGTACTCCGACACAAGCTCGAACGGATACCGAGCGCCGAGCACTCGCTCGCGGTAGGCAAGCTCCTCGTAGACACGCTCGGAAAGCTCGTCGTTCTCGGGCTCCAGAATCTCCTCGTCGACCAGCTCAGCGTCGATGTCAGTCAGGAGGCTGCCATGGTCGGGTTCCCGTTGAACGGTCTGGCTTCGGATCAGGCTCTGTTCATTCGCGACGGACGCATCCAGCAGGGCATGCAGTTCCACCCAGTCGGCCGCGACGCTCCTCGTCGAGCGGTCCAGAGGCGCATTAACTCTCATCGGAAGAGCGGCCTCCGAGGTGTGCCTCTTTCATCGCATTGACCACGATGGTCACCACGCGAAGGGTTGCTTCCGCGTCGTCGACCAGATCGGACTTCGGGTCGTAGCGAGCGATGATGCGGGAGACGTCTTCGGCGGAGCTGGCGAGCTGGTAGAACGCCTTCTCGAACGCCTTTGCCTTGTCTTCGACGACATCGAAGGCGCGGTCCAGGTCACGGTTGGATTCGAGCACTCGGATTGCCCGCTCGCTGCCCAACACGTTGATGAGTCGTCCGAGATCTGGGTTCTGGCTCCTGATCAGCGATGGCTCGTCTTCTTGACCATAGAGCCACGACAGGAGGTCACGTAGATGCGCTCGGTGCGATGCTGGCACTGGCTGGGACGGAAGCACCGAGTTGTCGCTCTCAGGTAGTCCTAGGAACTGGCGGACGTTGGCTGTCGAGAGCGCGGTGTAGAGGTGGGAGAAGTAGAACGATTTCTTAGAACGGAGTTCGCGGTCGAAGAGCTTGGTGTTCTCCGCTTGCTCTAGCACGACGACGCCGTTGACGAGTCTGCTGACGGTGTTGTGTCCGTCGCCCAGCCTGCGGCTGACTTCGTCGATGTCGTCTCCGTCTTGGAGCCATGAATGCGCGAATCGCGCCTTCGCGTAGGAGTCCCATTTGAAGGCGCCGTTGACGTGCTTGAAACCGATGAAGTCGCGTGCTTCTTTGCGGCTACCGACGTAGTTGACCTGGATCTCGGTCGGTATGGCGTTCGCGTGTAGTGGCTGCGGCAGCGTCACTTTGAACTGCTGCTGGAGGCGGGGGCTCGCGATGATGCGCAAGGCCGCGAGGCGCCGGTTGCCCTCGACGACGGTCCGTGTTGATTCCTCGACGATGAGAGGCTCGAAGTCGAGCCACCCTGAGTTGCCGATGGACTGGATCAGCTCGCCCAGGTCGGCCTGTGCGTAGAGGTAGGCGATTGCCTCTTCCTCGTCAGTGAACTTCGCGTCGGGGATGCGCGGGTTCGCGAGGTCGAGAGAGAGCGTGTCGGGTGATGCTTTGTCCAGCCGCGCCATCAGCGTGCTCCTTCTGTAGCGGCGTCTGCCAGCTGCACGAGGCCGGCATGGGCAGACTCGATCTCCTCGGGAATAGACAGTTCCGTCGAGAACACCATGATTTCGCTGGCTTTCATCACACGGTGAGCCGAATAGTTCAGTGCGAAGAGTCTCCTGCGCAGATCTGCGTAGAGTTCTGCGACCTGCGGCACGTTGTCGTAGGTGAGAATCCACTTTGCCCGCTGCACACCTTTGAGGCAGTCAGCGAGAGCGCGGTGGTCGGAGTCTTGGAAGGCGTTGAGATAGAGCGATCCTGCCTTCTCGAAGTAGGGCGGATCGGCGTAGATGAAGGCGTCGTCGCGGTCCGAGTACCGCTCGATGACACGCAGACCATCCTCGTTGGTCACGGCTATGCGGTCTGCGTGCAGCGCGATCAGACGAATGCGCTCGGCCAGACCCTCGCGGTTGAAGCGAGCGTCGATCTTGTAGTTGCCCGTCTGGTCCTTCCCGCCGATGGGTCCTCCGTTGAGGACGCCTGAGCGGTTGGTTCGATTGAGATAGAACGTTGCGAACCCGAGCGGGAGGTGGTTGTCGCGGGCGGAGGTCAGATAGATCTCGCGCTGTCGTTCCCACTCATCGACGGAGAGTTCGACGCTATTGACTAGCGCGGTGAACTCGTCGGGCTGAGTGACGACTGCGTTCCAGAACGCGAACACGGCAGGATCAAGGTCGTTGATCGCGATCCGCTCGACCTGACCGGAGACGAGCAGGGCAAGAGCCGCGCCCGCACCCCCTGCGTAGGGTTCGACGTACACGCTTGAGGTGAGGTTGTTCTCTCGGATGATGGTCCGCAGGCGTGAGTAGAGCAGGCCTTTGCCACCGGGGTAACGCAGCGGTGAGATTGTCACTCGTTTACGTGCAGATGTCGCTGTTTGGGTCATGGTTTGAGGACCGCCTTCATGACTCCTTCGATGGTCGCCCAGCATTCACGAACGTCGTCGGGTGTAGCAAAAATGTGATGGTTGTGGTTGGTGGCATCGAGGTGTGCTTTGGAGCCCACGAAGCCGTAGCGTCCACCTCGGATCTTCTGAACGGGCTGGATGAATGCGGTCTGTCCGGTGGACTTGAAGTGCTGTTCGAGCCAGACGAGGCAGTTCGAGAGGTACACGAAGCCTTGCTCGTTCGAGCTCTTCTTGATCTCCTCGCCGAGCACCTCGGCGTGGGCCTTGATCGTCTTTTCCAGGAAGGTCCGGAGCAAGTCAAGTGTCGCGTTTGGGAAGCGCTGGATGTTGAGCGCCGACAGCTCCTTCACGATCTCGTGTATCGAAGCGGGGAACGACGTCGGGACGGTCAGGTTGTCGGTGTTGAGGTAGTTCCTCTTACGCGGAAGCGGCTTCGGCTTGTCCCGTCCAGCGTCATTTGATTCGGGAGAGTCGCCATCTGCGCCGTCACGAGCCTGCGATCTCTGCTCCTGACCGTCGGAGCCCGAGGGCTGACTGCCGTTCGCCGCGGGGTTCGACGCGTCGGAGTGTGTGCTGTCCGGCTCGCCGTTGGCTGGCTCGTCGTCCTTATGCTCGTCGAGCAGGTCGCGAAGGTCGTCCATGTACTCGACGTATCGGTCGCTTGAGGTCTTGTTGAGGGTACGCGTGTTGATCACGCCGTCGCGGATGTCGCTCACGATCTTTGTCGCGACTCGCTTGAACAGGCCGGCGCTTGAGACGAGGGTGACCTCTCCTGTGCCGTTCTGGATGTGGATTCCGACGAGGTCGAGGAACCTCTCGTTCTCGTAGAGGCGCGCGAGGGTCGACACCGGGAAGCGGCGTTTGCGTGCGTAGTCGCCCAATGACGGGTCGTCGTAGGTGACGTTGCGGAACAGTTCGAGAATCTTGCTCCGCGTGATGAACTTGCGGACGTCGATCGTTGGATACTGGGCGATCAGCTCCTCCGGCGATTTGCCGGCGTCGAGCTGCGCCTGGAAGAACGCGGCCTGCCTGGCGGGACCCCACGCCACGCGTTGATTGCCGGTGTGAAGTGCTGCGACGAGTTGGTCGGCATCGTCCTGCGAAGGCGCTTTCTTGACGGTGATACGGCGGATCGCGGCACGATCGGGCACGGACTGCGCGAGCTTTCCGATGCGCGCTTGGTGATCGGGCGCGAGGTACGGGTTCTGGATGGCCTTCAGCGCGGCGACACGTCGATTTCCCTCGACCACGATCAGTTGACCGTCACGCTCCAGGACGATGGGAACTTCGTGTGTCAGCAGGCCGACCTTGGCGATACCTTCGACGAGGCTCAGTGCCTTCTCGTTGGTGAACAAGTCCTGGACGATGTCGGATTCCGGAACGCCTTCGGGGATGTCGAGTCGGACGTTGCGCGGGTCGAGTCGGACGTCGTTGACAACGTCGACGACCAACTCCTCCCACGTAGACATGTCGATCATGACGTCCCCCGTTCAGCGAGAGCGTCTCGATTGGCAAGGGACGTGCGGACGGTATCGCGTGCTGTCACTCAGTCCCCCACACTCTTCGCGGTGTCCTTGCTGCCTCGGACCACTGCGAGAACGTCGCTGCGGAGGAAGCGCCAGGCCCGTCCGACTTTCTCGCCGGGCAGGGAGCCTTCGCGGGCGAGCGCGAGCACGGTCTTGGTGCTCACGCGCAGCAGCGCGGCAGCCTCCTCCGTCGTGAGAACTTCGTGTTCTTCCGCCATCTTCTCGCACGCTCCTCTTGCGGGGTCTAACGTCAGGCTATCAGCGACGGCCGTCAGTGACGTCGGTCCGCGCGGAGTGGCGGTGCCGCCCGTGCTGCCCGCGAGGGAAGGCCTGCTCCTCGCGTTAGGGAACGAGGAAGCCCGATCGGCATCGAGAGCCTCCTGGTCGCCGCGGTGTCCCCGTGACTGGCCGACCTCTTGCAGCGTGAGGCGGATCAGGGCTTCGCTGAGCTTGTGCAGGTCGGGCGGGGCACGGTGCACCGCGCGGACGGCGAACTGTCGTTCGTCGTAGCGGCGCCGGGCGGTCTTCTTCACGTACGCGCCCATCACGCACCTCCCCCTCCTACGCGGCGACCATGGGCCGGTGGTCGGCACATTGCTCGCGGCGGCGTGTGGCGTGCTCGCGGAGGCGGGCGCGGAGCAGGAGGACGAGGCTGACCGGTCCCATGATGGCGAACTTCATCGCGTTGTAGATGAACAGCAGCACGAGTAGGTGCAGCCAGCCGGGACCGCCGCCGGCGATGAGTTGCACGCAGAGGTTCGCGGCGTACAAGTACGGGATGGCCAGGAGCATCGCCGGCAGGCCCCAGCGCAGTCCGCGGCGGGTGCGGATGGTGTCGAGCAGGATGTTGGTGGGCATGTAGCGGCGCAGGAAGTAGCGGGTGTGGACGCTGAGAGCCCAGATGAGTCGGAGCATGGACAGACCTCTTCAAGGGTTCGGCAACAAGAACCTGAAAGGACCGTCCGTTCCCGGGAGGGTCATACCGTCGCAAGGAGCGACAGCGCCGCATAAGAGGCCGCCTCAGGAGTCAGTGTACGACGCCGCGCAGACATCGGGAAGAGGCGAAGGTGCCTGGCGCCCGCGCTCGCTGGGGTGTGCGGCTCGCGTGTGCGCTCCGCGTCTGGGCGTGTCCGTGGTGGACTTGAGGCATGGATGATGCGTCGTTGCTGATCGACCAGCGCTCGGCCTCCCTGGCTGGCGCCGGGGAGGATGTGCGGGCGTGGGCGCGCGGGCGGCGGGTGTTCGTGTCCAGCCTGATCACCGACATGCCCGACGAGCGGGCCGCGGTGCGGGCAGCGATCGAGTCGGTCGGGGCGACGGCGGTGATGTTCGAGGATCTCGGAGCGCAGGACATCTCGGCCGAGCAGGCCTACCTCTCCGGGGTGCGCAGCTCCGAGGTCTACGTGGGCATGTGGGGTTCGCGTTACGGCGTGCGGATGCCCGACGGGTACTCGGCCACGCATGCGGAGTTCTTGGAGGCCGAGCGCAACGGCCTGCGGCTGTGCCTGTTCGTGCACGGCGAGACCGGCGGGGAGATGGACGGTGCGCAGCGCGATCTGATCCAGGGTGCCCGCAACCTGTACACGACGAGCCCATGGAGTGACCCGGACGACCTCGGTCGGCGGGTGCGGCGACGTCTGGAGGAGCTGGCTGCGGAGGAGCTGGCCCCCTGGGTGCGGGTGGGCCGGACGCTGTTTCGTGCGCGCGAGATCACCAACGACGGGAAGACGATCTCGCTCACCGCGTCGGTGCGCGGCGACGCGGTCCATGCCGAGCTGGTGCGTCTGCGGGACAGCCGGGCCGGCGGTGTCCCGTTCGCCTCCCCTCATATCGCGCTGCCCGTGCAGATCGCGGAGCTGTCCACCAGGACCGTCTCGACGATCGGTCATGAGGAGCGGTTGACGTTGGTCATCCAGGAGCAGCGGGGCTCGACCATGCGCGCGTCCATCAACGGGATATCGGCCGACGAGGTGGTCCAGCAGGCGCTTTCCGATGGGCTGTTCGGCACCTCGCTGCTCGGCCAGCAGATGGGGTGGATGGTGCGGCCGATCGATCCCCTGGCACCACTGCGCGGGCTGGGCCTGGACGACAGCGTCCTGCGGTCGGTGGCGCGACTGCTGTTCACTGAACGGCTGGTCACCGACCAGGCCGCATCCAGAATCGACTCGTTCGCGCTCGGCCCCTCCCACCAGGGCACGCGACGCCTGCGGGCCACCTGGACCCCGCCGCAGCTCTATACGAATGGACCGGACCCAGCACCCGTCTCGATCGACGGCGCCGTGACGGGCCTGTGATGGAGACGGTCGCTCAGAGGATGGACCTGCGTGGCGCGGGTCTTGTGGATCGGCCAAGCCTGCTTCAGGTTCATGTGATTACAGACTGAGCGGGTCCCGCTCCTGCGTGCGACGCGTCGTGGGCTCATCCGCGCTGTTGATGATTCGGCCGGCGTGGTCGAGGGCGGTCTGCGCGCGGTCGGCGTCGATCTTCTGCGCGGTCGACGCGGCCGGGGCACCCAGGGGTGTGTCGTCGGTGATGCCGTATCGGTCGCGGTAGGCCGCGACCGTCCTGGCCTGCTGGCGCCATGCCCGCCGCTGGGCTGCCGTCCGCGGCGGTGTCCCAAGGAGTGTGGTCCAGGCGGCGCCCCGGTCGAGAGCGGTGTCGAGGACGGCATCGGCTCGCTGCTCGATCAGCTCACGTCGCTCATCGAGGGCGTGGCGCATGTCGTCGCTCATCTCGCCCCGGGCAGGCGGGATGAGCCCCGCGATCAGCCGGGGACTCTTGCGGGTGCGTCCGGACCCGGCCGGGCGAGCGGTGGCGCGGGCGAGCCGGTGGTGCAGGACCGAGGCGAGGTCGTCAGCGTCTGCGAGGTCGCGCGCGGCGACCAGGCGCGGGAACAAGCGGTCCAGGTCGCGGTGGTTGGCCTCCGCCCTGCGCAGCTCGGCGGTGAGTGCACCGAAGGTCTCCGACTCCACGACCGCCTCGGCCTGCTCCGACGTGAGGCCGGCGGCGCGAATGAGGGTCACCCAGCGGTCGTGTTGGGCTGCGCCGGCGATGGTCTCGTACTCCGCGGCAAGCTGGGCGATCGTGCCCCACTGCTCGTGTTCGGCGGTGACGGTCTCGTGCGCGGACAGCTCGGCACCCACATGGTGCAGGACGCCGTAGAGCACCGACCTGCCGGTGGCGTCGGGGTTGTCACCGGGATGCGGATGGGCGTGGTCGTCGGCGCGGTCGAGGATCACGTAGGCGCGGTTGGAGTGTTTGCCGCGAGTCATCGCGACGTAGAGGTTCTCCCGCGTGGTCGTCGGCTCGACCAGGACGTGCGCTGTGTCGACGGTGACGCCCTGTGCGCGGTGGGCGGTGATCGCGTAGCCGAGGTGCCCCAAACACACTCACCCGTGATCGTGCGCGTGTGCGCGGTTCCAGGATATCCATGCCGCCGTCAGTGTGGCTGAGGGAGCGCAGTGGGCACGCGAATTCTCGCGGGTGGCGCGCTGATCGGCCAGCGAAGGAGATGCGCGGAACCTGAAAGTAGCACGTCGTGCTAGTTTCAGTGTATGGCGTATTCGGGTCACGAGGAGCGGCGGGAGCGGATTCTGTCGGCTGCTGCGGGATTGCTGGCAGAGTCCGGGATGGAGCGATTGTCAGTGCGCGCGGTGGCCGATGCTGCGGGCATCGGGATGGGGACGCTTCGGCACTACTTCCCTAACCAGAAGTCGCTGCATCAGGCGCTGATCGCGAAGCTGGTGGATTACGAGACCGAGGACTTCGAGATTCATAACCACCGGCTCTCGGCGGCGGATCGGCTGGAGCGGTGCATGTTGCAGTTCGTGCCGACATCGGAGGAATCAGCGCATTTGCTCGACGTGTGGTTCGGGATGTACCGGGTCGGCCTCGATCCTGCGGGTGCGCCGTTCGCACACGAGTTCCTGGAGACGTCGACCGTCAGATCCCGCGAACGCATCCGTGAATGGTTGGAAGCCCTCGCGAAGGAAGGACACCTTGACCCCTCCGAGATTCGCACACGAGCACTCGAACTGAGCGCTCTCATCGCTGGAGTGTGCTTAGAGCTGGTCACACCCGGTTCAGAAATGACGTTGAACGATGCGAACAGCATCGTGCGCCGCGCCGCACGCGCGATACCGAAAGAAGACCACGAATGACGAACGCGCGAAACACTGAGACGACGAACGGCAGCATGCCTCACGACGCTTGGCAACGGCGTCGAAGTGCTCTCGCGAAGAGTCCTGGCGTCGCCACGGTCACTCGTGAACTGTCGGATGACCGGGCATTGTCGCTCGCGTATGTACGCAGCGGCCCCCGGGCCTCAGCTCCGGTGCTGGTAATCCCCGGCGGTCCTGGCCTGGGCTCAGTTTTGCCCTACCAACGGTTCCGCGCCGCCGCGACCAAGCACGGGATCGACGTGCTCATGGTCGAGCATCGCGGCGTCGGCATGTCGCGTAAAACCAAGGACGGCATCGACCTCCGCCCGGAAGACATCACCATCCGCGACGTGCTCGGCGATCTGACCGCTGTACTCGACGCCGAGGGCATCGAGCAGGTCACCGTGTACGGGTCGTCCTACGGCAGCTACCTGGCGGGCACGTTCGGCGCGCTGTATCCGAACCGGGTCAGTGGCATGATCCTGGACTCCCCGATGCTCGACGCCTTGAGTAAACACGAAACCGCGCGGGAACTGAACCGCCTCTACTGGCACGGAACCGAGACGACCACCGAACACGCATCGCGCGTTCGTGAACTTGTTGACCGCGGAACGATCCCGGTAGGAGATGCCGGATTCCCGATCCAGTTGCTGCACGAGTCCGGCGGACCAGAACTCGTCGCTACGATGCTCACCCTGCTGGAGCGAGGGAAAGGTGCCCGTGTGTGGTCATGGCTGAACCGACTCGGCGCTACGGACGTCATGGAGACCCGCCCGTTCCTCATGGAGTTTGATCTGGTCGCCCGCAGCGCATTCACCGAACTCGGCTACGGCCTCCCGCACGAACCCACTTTGGGGCCGTTGCGCAGCGATGAATCGTTCGTAGGACTCGCCGACAGGTTCCCTCCGTTCGCGGCCGACCCCGTTGACATCCGTGGAGCGCTTGCGGGCTTTGACTGGCCGATGCTCGTGCTATCCGGCGACCGGGACGTGCGCACGCCACGGACGGTCGCGGAACATGTCATAGCTCACGCCGCCAACGCGGTTCTCGTACCCATCGAGCAGCACGGGCACAGCGCACTTGACACCGCGCAACACCTTGCGATCAACGCGATACGGAATTTCGCGAACGTACAAAGAACGTCGCCAGCCCCTGGTGCTGCGAAGCAGACGGCGCAACGATCGATGATCGCTCGCCTGATCTCGTTCCGGCTTGCGCTCGCCAAGGTTCTCCCGAAAGCAGCAAGCTGACGGTTACCCGTTATACCGTCAGGGTGGAGGGTGGTCTCGTTCGACTCTGGTGGCGATTTTGTCGGCTCGACCAAAGTTGTAGCCGAGCGTGTGCACGGTCACGACCCGTGATCCATCATGCGAGACACCGATGAATGCTCCGTGATCGCGGTTGTGGCCGTTGTGCCACCACAGTGTGGGATCGTCCATCCACCCGAACGGCTTCACGCCGGGTGACTGTGCGGCTATAGCGATGGCGTACTGTTCGAGCGCGTCGAAGGTGCCATGCACTCCGCCCGCGCCGATGAACGGGCCGGTGTCCGCCCACTGCTGGCGGATGCCACCCGCCCAGGTGCGCAGCACCGGCACGCGCTCGGGGTCCGGGCGGATCGCCACGTCGGTGATACCGAGCGGCGTGAATACTTCCTTGGTGGCGAGTGTCCACCAATCACGTCCGGTGACGACTTCGAGCAGCCGGGTCAGCACGGCGTATCCCAGGTTGGAGTAGTCGGACGTGCCCACGGTGCCGCTGTGCTGTTCCGCGAGAGTCGGTAGCACCTTGGCGTCGAAATACGCGGTCGTGTACTTCGCGTACGGGTCGCGCGCTTCTGCCACGGTCGTGACCATGCCCTTCGGGACTCTCGGCAGACCGGAGGTGTGCATCACTAGGGATCGAACATCGACCGCCGTCGACAGCTTCGCCTCTGGCAAGTACTCGCTGACGGGCGCTGAGAGGTCGAGGGTGCCTGCGTGAGCGAGTTGCTCGGTGATCCGGGCGGTGACGGTCTTGCCGATCGATCCCCATTCGAGCATCGGGGAACCCTGGTGCAGCGGCCCGATCTGCTCGGCTGTGATGTCGCCGTCGTCGCGGAGCCGGTACGCCTGACTCTTCCGACGTACCAACCAACTCATGCCATCAAGCCTATAGACCTCGACTGACGCCGCCCTGTCCAGGGGTGCTCCGCTGCTGCCCGAACTCCTGGCTGGCGCGCTCCCGCTCGGCCCTCTCAGCAGCGAGCGCGGCTTGCGCGGCACGAGTCTGCTCGATCCGCACTGCGGCTTCAGTCGGGGTGAGCGAGCGCAGCATCTCAGCTTCTTCCTTCGCCCGCCTCGCGGCCTCTGCTGATCTCACGGCCTGCTGCGCGGGGTTCGCGCTCAGGGTACGCCTGCCGATTGCGGGTCACAGCCTCCGCGCCGAACACTCGCGCGTAGGCCGCGACCCGTGCTTCCTGTGCGCGTTGAGGTCTGGACAATAGCGCGTCACGAGCTTCCTGCTGTTGCTGCTCAGCATCGGACACGCGCGGGTCGTCATCGACCCGCGAACGGGTGACTCGCTGGACCCAGCTGTCGGCTGCTTCGTTCAGCGTTGGAATCTCACCCCACTCGTTGGCCAGGCTTTGACGCGCTGTGGATGCTCGTGCTCTGGCGTGTTCGTGTTCATCGCGGGCACGCCGTTTCCCGAACCACGATGCCGTCCGCGCCTGCTCTCCTGCCACACGCTCGGCGCTGACAGCCTCCTGCCATTTGGCGAGAGCATCTCTCGCTGCGGCGGAAACAGGCGCGGAGACCTCGTCGCGTACCTGCTCGGCCCGCTCTCGCGCATCCTGCTCGGCTATACGCGCTGTCTCGCGCCTGGTGCTCTCCGCGGCACGGAGGTCTGCAAGAACCGTAGCGACCTCTTGCCAGCGTTCAGCCTGCGCCTGAGCAAGCTCCGCGCGCTGCACAAGAGACACAATTTCCTGGTTCACGAACGACACGGGGCCGCTCTTGACGATGCCGCGCACCGCTTCGGCGGCTCGTGCGGTGGCGCGGTCGAGGCCTCGGTCTGCGTGGTCGCGTTCCATCGCTGCGACGAACTGCACCCGCGCATCAGCCATGCTCTCAGCGACGACGTGCAGCCGGTTGTGCTCGCGGCCTCGAGTCATGCCGACGTAGACGCCAGCCGCGCTAGTCGCGTCGGTGAGCATCGTGTGCGAGGTATCGACGGTTGCGCCTTGGACGCCGTAGGCGGTGGCCGCGTAGGACAGGTGCGCGTGCTCGCTCACGTACTCAGGCGGAAGGGCGACCGTGCGCGGGTTTCTGCATCTGCTGGCGGCTTCTCGCGCGTAGAGGGTGCCATCGTTCTCGACGTGTTGGACGATCCACTGTTGCCGGTTCGCCACGCCGAGCGCGGTGTCGTTCTTCCGCGTCTGGATCAGATCACCCCGACCGATAGGCAGATCGTCGCTGCCTGTCGCCGTGATCGTGTCATCGACCTCGCCTCGTTCGACTCGCCCCGCGCGGATGCGGTCGTTCAACGCGGCGGCCTCGTCGTTCGAGGCAACCGTGATCGCCTCCCTCTCGCGGGCGTGGGTGGTGATGTGGTCGCGGGACTGCTCCTCGTCGGTGTGCAGGGTGATGAGGCCCATTGCGGCGAGTCGGTCGAACACGTCGCCGGGGTTCTCCCGGTCGCGCATGGTCAGCGTGAGCGCCGCGTACTCGGCGTCTGCGAACCGGTGCAGTTCGGTCATGTCGTAGGTACGGCCACGAATCTGCGCTGCCATGTCGAGTACCCCGCCCCGTCCGACGGCGGGGAGTTGGGCGCGGTCGCCGACGAGCGCAACCGTCGCGCCCGCCTCGGCGGTCACAACGAGGAGTGCGCGGGCGGTGTCTTGGTCGAGCATCCCGGCCTCGTCCACGATCACCCGCTCACCCCGGCGCAGCACTGCATCGTGCGGCGGGCCGGCGTAGGTGCGTCCTGTGTCGGGGTCTGTGTCGCCAGTGGCCAGGCGGGTCCATACGCCGTCACGGTTCCACCGCCACCCGTGCGAATGCACCAGTGCAGCAACGGAGGTAGCGGGGATGCCGAGTTCTTCGTGCGCGGCCTGCGCCGCACGCAGCGTCGGCGCAACCACCCGCGACCCCCGCCCATGCTCGGTGGCGACGTCGATGGCGGTGCGCAGCATCGTCGTCTTCCCGCTGCCCGCAGCGCCCTCCACGATCACCAACGGATCAGACGACGCAACCGCAGCAGCAGCCACCGTCTGCCCTTCGTCCAGCCCCGCCGCGCGTGCGGCCTCGCTCACGTCCGGATGCTCCGGCCCTTGCTCCCGCACAGCAGCGGTGAGCCGGTCACGCAGCGCGGTTTCGGCGGCGACCACGGTGAGGCTGGTCAGGTGCGCGACATGCTCCGGCGTCGCCGCATCCGGCGGCAGCACGGAGAAGCAATCCGATATTGCAAGCTCGGTCGCTATCGTGATGAACTCCCGCAACTCAGCCGGTGCTGCGTGCACGCCGTGCTCGGTGATGATGCGGGTGACATGCTCCTGCACCGTGTGCCGTGTCCATGCTGATGACGCGGCGGCGCAACGATCCAGTGCCCTTGATGCAACCTCCTGCACAGCAAGATCATCCAACAGCACCAGGCGCTGCACGGTGCTGCGTTGCCGCTCAGCGGGGTCGTATCCGGCGTCGGCGAGTTCCTGCATCCACCACTGCTCATCTTTCAGATCGGCGGGCTTCTTCCCAGGCCGCTGGTGCGTCCAAGCGATGCCCTGCAACCTCGCGGTCATGACCGGGCCGAGCGCTTCGCCGGGGTGCTCGGTTTCCCATTCGGCTTCGAGCCGGTCGAGGTTGCGTCTGATCTGCGCTGACCGCTTCGACATGACCGCGTTGAACGGCTCCAACTCCATCACCTCGCCACTTACCGGGTCGAGAGTCAGCCCGCGCTCTGCGAGGGTCTGAGCGAGGTGCGGGTGCGCGGCGATGACCGCGGTGCCGAGGGCGCGGATCGCGCCTTGCTGCTTGAACAACGCGGCTGTATCGAGTGCTCGCCACTTCCCAGCCGCCCACACCCGAGTGCCGATCTGCATATGGATATGCCGGTGGGGATCACCGGCCCGCGAGGTCTTGTGCCGGATGCCGACGACTTGCATGTGCTCAATGGGCGCGACCTCCCGAGCATCACGCGGGCCGACCCTGGTGACGGAGTGCTGACCAAGCCACCGGCGAATTTCCCCGAGCGCATCGTGCTGGGCGGCGTCGAGGGCTTCGGAGACCTCGGGATGGAGGGCAGCGGCTACCGACAAGGATTTGGGCGCGTTGATCGTCATCTCCGCGAACAACGGCGAACCCTTCGTCCCCTCAGCGGCCGCACGCGGGGTGCCCATCGACTCGCCTGTGATCGGCTCTGTCCAGTCCACCCACGCCTCATACTCCTCGGCGGCCAGGGAACGGGTGGCCATGACCTCACCACTGCCGTCAAGCACGCTGTACTCGGCTACGGCGTCGTCCGCGCCGAGGTAGTAATCGTCCGCGCGGGAGCGGTCGGCCTCGACATACCGGCGTGCGGCAGCTCCGCTGCCCCGGAACAGGATCACCCCACCCTTCATCTGGGCCTCCCTCATGAGTCGTCTCATGAGGGAGGTGCGCACGCCCCACCCACGGTGGCATACGTGCATACTCATTTCACTTTGTCGGTTAGGAAGACAGAAGCGTGTAAGCGAGTGACTGAGCGGGTTGGCGCTGATCTGGTCGGAGGATTCAGGCGCGGTTGCTGTGCGTGCTGGGGATGATGAGTCGGTGTTCGTAGGCGGCGATGACGAGTTGGGCGCGGTCGCGTGCGGCGAGTTTGGATAGCAGGCTGCTGATGTGGGTCTTGACGGTGTTGTGGGAGACGGTCAGTTCGGCCGCGATGTCATCGTTGGAGAGTCCGCGTCCGATAAGGGTGAGCACTTCGGTCTCGCGCGCGGTGAGTTGTTCGGGACCGCGTGATCTACCTGACGTGCGGTGGTCGAGGTAGTGCTCGATGAGGCTGGTGAGGATCGTCGGCGCGAAGAGAGATTCGCCGTGGTGGACGCGGCGGATGGCGTCGATGAGCTGGTCGGGTCGGGCGTCTTTGAGAACGAACCCGCTGGCACCTGCCCGCAGTGCACCATAGACGTAGTCGTCGAGTTCGAACATGCTCAAGACCAGTACGCGTGTGTGTGCGAGTTCGGGGGTGTTCGTGATCTGCCTGGTGGCCTCGATCCCATCCACCTCGGGCATGCGGATGTCCATGAGCACGAGGTCCGGCCGCAGTTCGCGGGCAGCAGCGATGGCCTCAGCACCGGTTCCTGCTTCACCGACGACCGAGAGGTCGGGTTCCCGGTCGATGGCGATGCGCAGGGCGTGCCGGAGCAGGGCTTGGTCATCGACCAGGAGCAGGCGCACACCGGGTCCCGGTGACGAGGGCGCGAGGGGAGTCATGCGGCTTCCTCGGGGATGTGTGCCATGAGCCGGAAGCCCGCTCCCGTCGATCCCGTGGTCAGGGTGCCGCGGTGCACGGCGAGCCGTTCGCGCAGTCCGCGGAGCCCGTTCCCGGTGCCGCTATGGGGGCTCCAACCGGGGATGGGGCCGTCGTCGCGGGCATCGACGGCGATGCCGGTCGCGTCACGCTCGATCGAGAGGCGAACGGTCGTGGTCCCGGCGTGCTGGAGGGCGTTAGCTAGGGCTTCGCGGACGGTGGAGCAGACGGCGAGCTGCACGCCGGCTGGAACAGTGCCGAGGTCGCCTTGCTGGAATTCGACCGTGAGCCCGGCACGCTGCGCACTCTCGATGATGCCCGGAAGATCGGTGAGCGCGTCGACCGGCCGCAAGGGAGCAGTGCCGTCGTCGCCTGTCCGCAAGAGCGCGAGCATGCCGCGCAGTTCGGTGGTGGTTTCGCGTCCCACGCGCTCGATGTCGCTGAGTGCCTGGCGTCGCTCGCCGTCCTCCTTGTCGTCGGTGAGGTTCGCGGTGGCGGCACGCACGGTCATCAGTCCCAGCCCGTGGGAGGCGAGGTCGTGCAGGTCGCGGGCGATCCGCAGCCGCTCAGCCTGCACGGCCTTCTCGGCAGCCCACTCGGTCAGACGTTCCTCGTAGGACCGACGCGCAGCGCGGGTGCGCAGCAACGCCCATGTCGTCACCCCAACCGCCGCCGCGAGGATGAGAGAAAGCGCAGCGATCAGATAGGGGGCACTCGGCTCCAGCGCGAGCAACACGAGCAGGAGCACGACGAACACGCCCGCAGCGATCAGCCATGCGCGCGACCCCCAGGAAGAGGACGGCTTTTCAACGTGCTCCATGCTCCTCAATCTTAGGAAGCGGGCTCGGAGCTGTCCTCACCCCGTGGTGTGAGAACAAGCGGACAAGACCACCCCTGACTGTGGTGTGCCTGCTCGCGTGCCCTGCTGGCATGGAGTGCATGCTTACCTTCGAACATGTGAACAAGCGCCGCGGTGCCCGCGACATCCTCACCGACATCACCTTCCATGCCCGTCCCGGCCGGGTCACCGGATTCCTCGGCCCGAACGGCGCAGGAAAGTCCTCGACACTGCGCATTCTGCTGGGTCTGGACCGTCCCACCTCCGGGCAGGCGCTCGTGGACGGGCAACGATTCGCGTCGCTGCGTGACCCGCTGCGCAGTATCGGGGCGGTCCTTGACGGGTCCGGCGCGCATCGCTCGCGCACGGGCCGGGCCCACCTGCGCTGGGTCGCTCGCTCGGCAGGTATCGGCAACGCCCGTGTCGAAGAGTTACTGGAGCTGGTCGGGATCGCCGATGCCGGGAACAAGCGGGTGTCTACCTACTCGCTGGGCATGGGCCGACGTCTGGGACTCGCCGCCGCGCTGCTTGCCGACCCTGGGGCTCTGGTGTTCGACGAGCCGGTAAACGGCCTGGACCCCGAGGGCATCCGCTGGATACGGCTGTTCCTGCGAGAGCAGGCCCAAGCTGGACGGACAGTGTTGCTGTCCTCGCATCTGATGAGCGAGCTGGCCGAGACCGTCGATGACGTCGTGGTCATCGTGGGTGGGCGCATCGTCGCAGACGGCACGCTGGCCGAGGTCACCGGGAACCACAAGAATCTCGAAGACGCGTTCTTCGCGCTCACCGGCGACCGGGGTGCACGATGAGGGCGCTGCGCGCGGAGCTGTCCAAGCTCGCCACGCTGCCTTTTGTGTGGCTCGCCGTCGCCGCAGGCCTCATCGTTCCCACCGGGATCGCCGTCATCACCAGCCTCACGACCACACCAGGATCGGACACAGGTTTCTCCGAACTCGCCATCGGCGTGCTCGGCGCGATCATCCTCGGCGTCGCCGCGATCGGCAGCGAGTACACCGCCGAGGGCGAGGAGTCCGCGGGCAGCCGACAGATCACCACCACCCTCACCGCCGTTCCCTCCCGAGTCCGCTTGCTGCTCGCCAAGGTCATCGCGGTCGCCATCGCCACCGCGGTCCTCGCCGTCGTCGCCATCGCTCTGGTGTTCGCAACTGTCCACCTCCTGCTCGGCCCGGATGCTCCCGCGCTCGACGGTGACACCTTCGCCCGAGCAACTGGGGCGGTCGTCTACTGGGTGCTGATGGCGCTGCTCGGGTTCGGCCTGACCGTGCTCACCCGCAACGGCATCATCCCGATGGCCGTCCTGGTCGCGAACTCCTCCGCAGTCACCGTCACCTACCTACTCGCGCAGAGCATCCCCGCTGCCAACTATCTGCCGGACCTGGCCGGGATGCGCATGTTCACCACCGTGAGCACCAGTGTCGAGATCGCCCCGCTCACCGGCGGGCTCGTGATGGCCGCCTGGGTCATCGCGCTTCTCATCGCCGCTGGAGCCGTGTTCACCCGGAGAGACGCATGACCACGACCACCGACTTCCGCACCCCCGCGACAGCATTCACCGACGCCGTGCGCGCCGAGGCATCCAAGCTCTGGTCGTTGCCTGCAACCTGGCTCGTGCTCGGCGGGACGCTCGCGCTCACCATCGTGCTGTCCATCGCGTTCGGTACGAGCGCGAACATCGGCCCCGACCAAACGGTGAACATCCTGGACTACGGCGTCACCGCCGTCACCTGGACACAGTGCGGCTTCTTCCTCCTCGGCGTCATCGCCAGCACCTCCGAATACATCGGAGGGCAGATCCGCACCACCCTCATCGCCATACCCGACCGAATCACTTGGCGACTGGCCGCGACCGTCGCACTCGTGCCCATCACGTTCGCCGCCGCTCTGCTCATCGTCGCGACAAGCATCACCACCATCCTTCTCACCACAGGCGTCCCCATCGCCGAGGCCGACCTCGACGTGGCCGCGCGAATCATCCCCAGCGCCGCTGGCTACCTCACCCTGATGGCAGTCCTCAGCTCAGCTCTCGGGCTGCTCATCCGCAAAGCCATCCCGGCCGCAGCGATTCTGCTGGTGTACCTGCTCATCCTCAGCCCACTCCTGCAAGGCCAGAACTGGTACTTCCTCCCCGACATCGCCTCCTACACCCTCTGGTTCGCCAGTGTCCCCGACACCGCACCTCCCGCGATCGCCTCCTGGGCCGTCGTCCTCGCCTGGACACTCGGGTTGCTGATCCCGTCAATCATCATCGCCAACCGACGCGACACATGAGACACGGGACGGGGTAAACCTCCGCAGCAAGGCGTTGGCAGGGCCGTCGGACGGACTTTCCGGCAAGCCGTCTCGCACCGACAGGACGGCCGAGCATGTCGCGCTTCCACTGATGGACGGCGGGTGTAGGGGCGCTGTGGCGCGCGTCCTGGTTTGGGTGCTGGTGGCGCACCTCCTTCACGGGAGGCGTCACCGTGACCGAACACACCCCACCCGACCCGAGCGACGATGCTGCGGCCCCGACCGACTCAGCCAGTAGGAAGTTCGAGAGCCCCGAACGGCTGCGTGCCCTGCTGATCCGGCTGCACCAGACCGGGCCTGGGGCCTGGCAGGGCGATCGTGAAGCAGCGGAGCTGATGCGATACACGGCAGCCAGGTATCAGCGGCTGGCCCGTAAGCACGGGCTGGATGCCTGGGAGGTTGCCTCGGCGGCGTTCGAGGTCATGCTCGCCCCCTCAACGCGGAAAGCCTGTAATCCCTGGGCGGTGGTCACTCGCGCCGTGCAGATCACCTGCGGCGTCGAGGTTCGGGCTGCTGGGATGCTGGTCTCCACTGGCAAGGTCCGGCACACCTCCCGGATCGCTGGATTCCACGACGCCATCCGGTTCACTGAACGAGAGCACCTGGCCGACTACCACCCTGCCTTCGCCGTCACTGCCGAGACCGACGACGAAGACGAGTCACAGGACGGCGACCGCGTCCGGGTCGCTACAGCCCTGTCGGACACAGTGGAGTTGTTCGCCTCGACGGGGTGGGATGCCGGGATCGTGGCCGACTGCGTAGAGCATGTCGCCTACCGGCTTGGCGATCTGACCTCACGGGCGAACGCGGTGGAGGTGCTACGCCGCGACCACACGGTTCCTGCGCTGCTGGGTGTGCCGCCGAGGTCATGGTCCGCGTTGTTGCGGATCGTGCTGGGGCACCCCGACCCAAAGCACGCCGGTACTGCGACCGGCGACGGCGTTCTGCTTCGTCTACTCAGTGGCGAACCCCTGGACTCGCTGCGCTGTGACACCGGCCTGTTGGCCGCGATCTGGGCCGCGAAGCCACACGAGTAAGCCGGCCCCTGCGCCTTGACGGTGCGCGGGCGGGCGGGGCGTCGCACCTGTCAGTATGAGAACCCCGACCGCCACCCCCGCGACCTTCTCCCCGCCACCGACAGGACCGACCGGCTCGACGCCGGGCGCCCGCCTGGCAGCCGCCTCCCGCCACGCGCAAGGCTTGCCCTCAAAAGTGAACGATCCGGCTGTGCTGGCCGAGCTACGGGGGCTGTGCGCGGCACCTCGGTCCACGGCAGGAGCCGTGACCGGGGCACAGGAGAGCTCCGTACCCTGAACCGCTTATCGGTCAGGACGCGGGGCCGACAGCGCCCTGCGAGATCCAGTGGCTAGGCGCGCCAGACGAACTCGACCCTGTGCGCGAGAACGTCGGCACGGTACGCGGCACGACGAACATGGAACGCCTCGACACTCTCGTTGCGGCGACGAGCTGGGGTCGCACCATTCGTACCCTCTGGTAGCGCATGAACGAGCACGGCCTCCAAGATCAGGCTCGCCGCCTGGTACTGCCACAGCGGGGTGCGACCAGTCCACTCTTTGGCGACGGTGGTCCTGTCGATGCCTGGTCCGGTCTGTTCAGGTAGGGCGGCGGCGTACTCGCGCCGGGTGTGTTCGATCCGCTCGGCGATCCGCGCGCGCTGACGCACCCACATGGCCTTGTCGATCAACCCGTCGTAATGGTCATCGTCTAGTCGGGCCAAGCGTTCCCGGTCGGCGTCGAGCCTCGCGGCAAGTCCGACTCGCGCCCCCATGTCAGCAGCGGGCGTCGCTCGCTTCGACGGGCTGAGGGTAATCTGCTCGAACGTCGCCAACACCGCCTCCTCCACGAGCTTGGAAATCTCGGCCGAGCGGATCGAACGATTGCAGCCGCCACGCGTGGGCTGGATGCACTGATACACCACGCCTCGGTGGAGCATCGCCCGCCCGCAGGCCGAGCAGCGGATCAGACCTGAGAACGGGTACATGCGCTTCGCCGCCCCAGTACCGGGCTGATGGAAGTTCCGGGCCTGTTTCCTCGCGTCGAGCACGTCGGAGACTTGCTGCCAGGTGTCCTCGTCCACAATCGCAAGCCACGCCGCCTTCACCTGCATCTTCGATGTCTTCGCACGGCTTCCGTCCGGCATCACGGGTCGGTACTCGCGCACGCCCTTGTTGGAAGGGTTGCGGAGCATCAGTTTCAACGTCCGATCCGACCATGCACACTCTTGCGTCGTTCGGATGCCGCGCTCGTTCCAGTCCTTCCGAATCCTGTATAGCGAGTCACCGGCCAGCACCCGCTGGAACGCTTCAACCACCAGCGGTCCCGTCACCGGATCGATGACGAGGACACCGTTCTCGGCGCGATATCCGAACGGCACCCGGCCGCCGTGCCAGGCACCCTCGATGGCCTGCTGCTTCGCCGCCCTCGCCACACGGCGAGCGGTGTCTGCTGAGGACTTGTTCGCCATCGCCACCAGCACCCGCGCCATCGCTACATCCGAGTCCGTGTCCAACCGCAGCGAGCCGGTCACGGAGCGGACGGAGAATCCGCTGAGCACCTTCGCATCAATGAGGTCTTCCAAGTCCCTGGGGTCGCGCACCGCCCGATCCAAGTCATACGCGATCATCACCTGCGCCTCACCAGCGTCAAGGTGTTTGAGCATGGCGCGGAACTGCGGGCGGATCACTCGTCGCACCCGCTCACCTGAGGCCAGCGTGATCGTGCGCTGCTTGAACGCCGACGTGTCATTCTCACGGAACACTCCCGCGACTTCCCACCCGTGAGCTGCGGCGTAGGCCCGGCAGTCCGCCTCCTGCCGATCCACGCCGCGCTCGGTGCCCTCCGGGTCGTCGCTGATCCTGACGTACACCACCGCCCGCAACTGTTCCGTGGCCTGTGCTTGCTCGTTGTGGCCCATGCTTCGGCCCCACCTTCCTACTTGTGTGAGAGGTAGGTGCGTTTACAGAACCTCGGCTACGCCTCCACCATCCACACCGCCCAGGGCATCTCGGTCGACACCACCCACGGCGTCCTGTCCGGCGGCGAATCCCGCCAGCTGCTGTACACGATGATGACCCGCGGCCGCGAAGCCAACCACGCCTACTTGGCCGTGGTCTCCGATGGCAACGAACACACCACCTTCGCCCCAGAAACGGTCAGCCCGCTCACCCCCACCGACATGCTGGAGAAGATCCTCGGCCGCGACGACACCCCCGTCTCAGCGACCACGCAGACCCGGATCGCCGCCAACCCGGCCACCCAGCTGGCCGATGCCACCCGCCGCTACGCCGACGCGATCGGCGTAGCGGCCGCGCAGATCACCGACCCCGACCTCCTCCGCCACCTCACCCGCCGCATCAACACGATGGTGCCCGGCATCACCGACTGCGACGCGTGGCCCACCCTGGTCAACCGGCTCCTCCTCATCGCCGCCGACGGCCGCGACCCCTTCGCAGAAACCCAACACGCCCTCACCAGCAGCCCGCTCGGCGACGCCCGCGACGAAGCGTCCGTCCTCGTCGCCCGCCTCCAGACCCGCACCCGCGACCGGGGACCGTTGCCGTGGCTGCCCGGCATCCCGACCCGACTGGCCGACCACCCCACCTGGGGTCCCTACCTGAGTGCTCGCAGCACCCTCGTCGGCGCGCTCGCCGACCACGTCCGGCAGGCGACCCTCAACGGTGCGAGCCAGCCCGCGTGGGTGCGGTCCTCCAGCTGGACGCCGCCAATCGCTCTGGTGGCCGATGTCGAGGTGTTCCGCGCCGCCACCGGTGTCGACGCCGCCGACCTGCGGCCCACTGGGGACCCGCAGTTCCAGAGCACCATCCGCCGCTACCAGACCGGCTTGGACCGCCGCCTGCGTGAGGACCACTCCCCCGCCCTGGCCGAATGGGGACCGCTGCTGGCCGACCTGTCCGCGACCATCACCGCCGACCCGTACCTGCCCCAACTGGCCCGCCAGCTCGGCTACCTGTCCAGCCACGGCACCCAGGTGCGGCCCCTGCTGGAAGCCGCCAGCGTGCAGCCGCTGCCCGATGACCACCCCGCTGCCGCCCTGTGGTGGCGGATCGCCGGCCAACTCGACCACGCCCAACGCACCGGCGAACGGCGCACCCCCGACCAGTGGCTGCCCGAACTCACCACACGACTCGGCGCCCACGCCGCAGCGATGCAGGCCAGCCCGTGGTGGGTCACGCTCGTGGACGCCGTGGACCGCGGCCTGCAGCGCGGCTGGCCCCTGGACGCCCTCATCAGCCCACACCAGGTGGGCGACATCCAGACCCTCATCGAGGACGTCACCCGCCTCGCCGACAGCCACGACACCCCCGCCGACGCCCTCGAGACCGACGCGCCACCCGCCGACCTGTGGGACGACTGGACCCCCGCCAACCCGATCCTCGTCGCCAACCCCCACGAACAGCACGCCCCGGGCGAACTGGCCGCCAGCGAGCCCGCCCACGTGCCCGAGCCCCCGCTGGAATGGGACGGCGACGACCTCACCGTGGAGGCGCTCATCCGCACCGGCCTACGCCTCGACGCCGACCCCGCGGACACGATCCGTCTGCTCGACCAGGCCGACCAGTGGCACGACAGCCCCGCCAGCCAGGAACGGCTCGAACTGGTCAACGAGCTCACCGCCCGCTTCTACCAGCACACGTTCACAAGCAGTTGGGCGCGCGCGTACCTCACCGACCGGTTCGGCGTCGACGTCCACGACCACCCCGACCTGCGGCCCGGACTCGCACCAGCCGGCTGGACCAACCTGGTCGACCACCTGCGTGGCCACGGCATCACCAACCAGGAGATGCTCACCGCCGGCGTCGCCACCACCGCCCGCAACGGGAACCTGATCGACCGGTTCCGTGACCGGGTCATGCTGCCCATCCAAGACGACCAACACCGCGTGCTCGGGTTCGTCGGACGCCGCAACCCCAACAGCACCGACGAGCAGGCACCCAAGTACCTCAACACCCCCGACACGCCCCTGTTCCACAAGGGCAACCAGCTCTACGGCGCCACCCACCTCCTCACCGCAGACCCCACCCGCATCCCCGTGCTCGCCGAAGGCCCCATGGACGCCCACGCCATCACCCTCGCCAGCCACGGCCGCTACATCGGCCTGGCCCCCCTCGGCACCAGCCTGACCAACCTGCAAGCCACCCAACTCGCCAACCTCGACCGCACCCCGATCATCGCCACCGACGCCGACCTCGCCGGACGCCTCGCCGCCGAACGCGACTACTGGATGCTCACCCCCCACGGCCTCGACCCCCGCTACGCCATCCTGAACCCCGGCACAGATCCCGCCGAACTGCTGGCCACCGGCCAAGCCGCCGCCCTCAACCACGCGCTCACCCAGGCCGGACCGTTGGCCGACGCGCTCATCAACGAGCGGATCAGCAACCTGCCCACCCCCGACGCCGCCCTCGGAGCCGTGGCCGTGCTCGCCGCCCAGCCCCCCGACCGCTGGGAGGACGGTGTCCAAGCCCTCGGCGACCGGCTCGGCCTGCCCGCCGGTTTCCTGCGCGGCACCCTCAAGGACCACGTGCGCGCGTGGAACACCAACGCCCGCCGTGCCGCCGACAGCCAGCTCGCCCGCCTCCACGACGTCAAGCAGCGGCTCACCCCCGCAGAAGAGACCCACGAAACCCCCACCGACCGGCCCCAAGCCCCCACACCGACCATCGAACGCATCCCGACCCGCCCCGGACACGACCCGCGCGGACGCGGTCGCTGACCTACC
>NZ_JACYOT010000024.1 GCF_014858005.1 Propioniciclava soli | reverse complement strand
CCTCACCTCGCCGCTACACCCTCAACTGTGATGAGCCGTGTTGGCCCACGGGCTCAAGGGCTCGTTCTGGTACCGGCTGCCGTTCCTGCTGCCGTACGCGATTTCGGGCATCGCGGTCGGCGTCATCTTCTCGTTCATCCTGCAGACCAACGGGGCACTCACGCAGGCCATGGAGTTCCTGCACCTGCCGTTCGCCGACTCGCGCTGGTTGCTCGACTGGCCGCTCAACACGTTCGTGATGATCGCCGCAGCCACCTGGCAGGGGGCCGGTGTCAACGCGCTGCTCTTCGGGGTGGGTCTCCAGTCCATACCGACCGAGCCGATCGAAGCGGCCAAGGTGGACGGCGCGACCGGGTGGTCACTGTTCAAGAACATCACGTGGCCGATGCTGGCGCCGATGACCACGGTCGTGGTGGGCCTCAGCATCGTCGGCTCGTTGAAGACGTTTGACATCGTCTGGGGCATGACCCAGGGCGGCCCCGGGCGCGTCTCGGAGACCCTCGCGATCACCATGTACAAACAGAGCTTCATGCTCAACGACTACGGCCTGGGGGCGGCGGTGGCCCTCCTGCTGACCGTGGTCACGGTCGGCGCATCACTGCTCTACCTGCGGCGTCAGCTGGCGCCGGCGAGGGAGTTCTGACATGCAACTCGTCCGCAAGGCCATTCTCGTCGTCCTTGGCGTGTTGTGGCTGATCCCGATCTACCTCATGCTGATCAACGCCGCCAAGCTGTCGGCCAACTACGGCAACGCGACCGTGTGGATCCCCGACGGGCTGGGCGGGATCGTCGAGAACTTCGCGACCGCTCTCGACCGGGGCCGCATCGCGCAAGGCCTACTGTCGACGCTGATCTACGCGGTCGTGTCGCCGATCATCGCCGTCATCATCGGCGCCATGGCGGGCTTCGCCCTGGTCGTTCTCAAGGTGAGGCGGGCCTTCATGTGGTTCGTCATCATCTTCTCCGCGACCGTGTTCCCCATCCAGATGGTGCTGATGCCGCTGTTCATGGGCTATGTGACCGTGGGCATCTTCGACACCCGGTTCGGCATGGTGCTCATCTACACGGTCATCTCGGTGCCGTTCTCGGCCTTCGTGCTGCGCAACTTCTTCTCGGGCATCGCGCAGCACGTCTACGAGGCGGCGGCCCTCGACGGGGCCAATGCGTTCCAGACCTTCTTCCGGATCTATCTCCCGATGTCCAAGTCTGCGCTGTTCGCCGTCTTTATCCTCCAGGCGACGTTCATCTGGAACGACCTCCTGTTGGGCCTCTCGCTCTCACAGGACGCCGATGTCAGGCCCGTCATGACGACCCTCGCGGCGCTGCAGTCGACCTACGGCGGCTCGACGATGCCGGTGGTGCTCGCGGGCGGACTGCTCGTGTCCCTGCCGACGCTCGTGTTGTTCCTGTGCACGCAGCGCTACTTCACCCAGGGCCTCGCCCTCGGCCAGTACTAGGAGAAGCCCATGCCGGTACCCATCGTCGACGACTTCGTCAGCGCCACCGTGGTCGACCGATTCGACGACATGCTGAACCCTTTCGGGCTCACCAACCACGTGGCCGTCGCCCAGGTCGGCCACGACGTGCTGGCGATCAGCTCGCTCAACGTCCCCCCCGTGTCGCAGGGGGAGTGTGTGACCGGGCGGTTGTACGTGGGCGGCCGACTCGCCGAGAGCTTCGGCCAGCCGGTGGAGCACACCTGGCGGCCCGACCGGGTCACGCGAGCAACGGTCATCGAGAACTGGCGGATCGAGACGGTCACCGTCCTGCCCCCCCGGCGCTCCGGGCGCGGTGGTGCGCATCGAGGTGACCAACGAGGGTGGGGAGCGTGAGCTCGAGCTGGGCGCCTGGGTCGACGCGCAAGTGGTCAAGAGCGTGCCCTGGCGGCGCGCCGAACCGCCGCGGGGGTACACCGTGCAGGAGCGCGACGGGGCACGTCGCCGGGCCAGGCCGGCGTCGCCCCCGAAGGGAATGGCCTTCCACGGGTCGCTCGAACCGACAGCCCAGGTCACCGCGCTGCAGGGGCTGGTCGACGCGTCGGGGACCGGTGTCGACGCCTCGGACGACGACCGCATCGTCGCGGTCAGGGCCGTGCTGGGGGCGGGGGAGACGTGGGTGGGCGCGTTCATCGTGGTGGTCGGTGACGAGGGCCACGACGTGGCGTCCTCCTTCGACGCCCTGGCGGCGGACGTGGACGGGGCCATCGCGGCGTCCGAGGAGATGTGGAACCGCGAGCTCGCCGACCTCTTCACCCCTGGTGGTGACGTCACCTCGGGGGCGCTGCCGCTGCTCGAGACGTCGAACGACGCGCTCCGCCAGCTGTACTGGTGGGGCGCCATGGGCGTGCTGTGGTTCCGCCGCGAGAACCCGGCCGGCGTCCGGTCGCGCCACTACGACACGCTCATGCCGCGCTACTGGCAGACGACCACGTTCATCTGGGACTATTCGCTCTCCTCACTCGTCCACGCGCTGAACGACCCGGAGGAGATGCGCGAGCAGATCCTGCACTGGATCGGGCTCGACATCAACGAACATTTCGGCACCGAGTGGTTGACCGGTGGGCCGGCCGGCAACTGGTACTCCGTCAACCAGTACGCGATGGTGCGGCTGGTCACCGACTACGTCACCGTCACCGGTGACGCCGGGTTCCTGGACGAACCGGTCGACGGTGGGAGGACCGTGGGCGACCACGTCCGCGAATGGGCGCTGGCCTGGCAGGACAAGCGGGTGGGATCACCCCTGGCCGATTACGGCGAGATCGACAATCTGCTGGAGTGCGTCTCCACCTATGTGCATGAGGTGGCCTCGCTCAACGCCGCCAACGTGTGGTGCATGCGCACCGCCGCGGCGTTGAGCCGCCGTCAGGGGCAACCCGGCGGGGCCGACGAGCTGGAGCGGCTGGCCGACGAACTCGTGCCCGAGATCCTGAAGCTCTACCGGCCGGGCGAGGGCTTCTTCAACGCCCGTCACCCGGACGGCACACTGGTGCCGGTCAGGCACTGTTACGACTTCTCCACCGTCGGCACGACGATCCCCCAAGACCTGCCCGGGGAGACCCGTGCCGAGATGGTTCGGTTCTTCGTGGATCACCTGCGGACGCCGTCGTGGATGAGGGCGCTCTCGGCCTGCGACGCCAACGCCGGCTTCTCCGTGCGGCCCGACCACCAGTGGAACGGCGCCTACCCGGCGTGGCCGGCCGACTCGGCCCGCGCCGCAATCCAGCTCGGTGGGGCCGACGCGGTCGCCGCGTGGCTGCCCGGATTGGCGCGGACGACACGCCAGGGCCCACCCGGCCAGGCGCACTTCGTCGAGGAGGTCGTCGAGCCGATCGAGGGCGGCGCCCGGAAGGCCCCCGGCCAGTGGCCCTACCTCATCGACTGGGCGTGTTCGTCCGCCGGGGCCTGGTGCGAGCTGGTGATCGAGTCGCTCTTCGGCGTGCACGCCCACCCCGACGGGGCCGTCACCGCCAACCCGGTGCTGGAGTACTTCGACCCGACGGCCCGCCTGCGCGGGCTGAGGCTCGGTGGGGTGACCTACGACGTCGACGCCGACGGGGTGCGGGCGGCTGCTCCCTGATGTGCCGTACGGCCGCCCGGTGCCACGCGTGACGTTCGACCAGTCGGTGCGGTCGGTGCAGTCCCTGCAGACCCTGACCCCTGCAGACCCTGACCCCTGCAAACCCTGACCCCTGCAAACCCTGACCGCAGCCGACGTCGACGGCGAGGCGACACACGGCTCCGGCAGCCGCTGCAGCAACCCGGGGTGGAAGTGGTCGTTGTGGCCCCGCGGACGTCTGTGCCCCCATGCTGACACCGTCCGGCCGAGATGCGTCGACAACGCGTGCTGGTGCATGGGTTGTCGACACCCACGGGCGATTTCTCGTCGACAAGGCGTGCTTGTGCATGGGTTGTCGACACGGCCTCGCCACCCGCGCCCGTGAGAAGATGGTCAGCCCACCTGACTTCGAGCCGGAGATCACCGTGAGCCTGAGCCCTGAGACCATCGCCGCCCTGCCCAAGGTCGTGCTGCACGACCATCTCGACGGGGGCCTGCGCGCATCGACCGTGTTCGAGATCGCCCAGGAGATCGGCCATCCCCTTCCGGCCGATGACCCGGACGCCCTGGCCACGTGGTTCTACGCCTCGGCGGAGTCGGGCACGCTCGTGGAGTACCTCGAGACGTTCGTGCACACGATCGCCGTGATGCAGACCGCCGCGCACCTCGAACGCGTCGCCCGCGAGTGGGTGGTTGACCTGGCGGCCGACGGCGTTGTCTACGGCGAGGCGCGGTGGGCGCCGGAGCAGCACACGGCCGGGGGGCTCACCCTGCGCCAAGCCGTCGCGGCCGTCGGCGCCGGCCTGCGCGCGGGCATGGCGGACGCCGCGGCGTCCGGCACGCCGATGGTCGCCCGCCAGCTCGTCACCTCGCTGCGCCACACCCCGCCGAGCCGCGAGGTGGCCGACCTGGCCCGCTTCGGGGCGGACGACCTCGTCGTCGGCTTCGACCTGGCCGGCCCCGAGGACGGCTTCCCGGCCGGCGGCCACCACGAGACGTTCGCGTACCTCGCCGACCATCTCGTGCCGGTGACCATCCACGCCGGCGAGGCCGCGGGGGTGGCGTCCATCGCCGGGGCCATCGCCGAGCGCGCCCTGCGGCTGGGGCACGGGGCCCGGCTGGTGGAGGACATCGCGCCCGACGGCGACGGCTGGTCCCTCGGCCCGGTGGCGACCTGGGTACGCGACCGGCGCATCCCGCTCGAGCTGAGCCCCACGTCCAATCTGCAGACCGGCGTGTGCGCGACGGTCGCCGAGCATCCCTTCGGCCTGCTGGAGCGCCTCGGGTTCGTCGTCACCGTCAACTGCGACAACCGGCTCATGAGCCGCACGTCGCCCAGCCGCGAGATGGGCCTTCTGGTGGACGCCTTCGGCTATGACCTGGCCGACCTGCGCCGGTTCACGGTGGACGCCGCGCGCGCCGGCTTCCTGCCCCATCCGGAGCGCGAACGACTCGTCGCCGACGTCATCGAGCCCGGCTACGCGGCCGCCTCGGAGGGCTGACCCGACAGGCGATCCGCGGGGCGCAGCGCCGCCGGTCGGCCGGGGCGGCTGCCCTAGGATGAGGCGCATGACTTCTCGGATCCTCACCTGCGCGGCCTGGCCGTACGCCAACGGGCCGCGCCACATCGGGCACGTGTCCGGCTTCGCCGTGCCCGCGGACGTCTTCTCCCGCTACCAGCGCATGGTGGGTTCGGACGTCCTCATGGTGTCGGGGACCGACGAGCACGGCACGGCGATCCAGGTGAAGGCCGATTCGGAGGGGCTCACCGCGCGCGAGACCGCCGACAAGTACCACCAGGTCATCGTCGAGGACCTGCAGGCGCTCGGCCTCAGCTACGACCTCTACACGCGGACGACCACGCTGAACCACCGCGCCGTGGTCCAGGAACTCTTCACGACGTTGCACCGCAACGGCTACGTCGTCGCCGAGCGCCAGATGGGGGCGCTGTCGCCCTCCACCGGGCGCACCCTGGCCGACCGCTACATCGAGGGCACGTGCCCGATCTGCGGCTTCGACGGCGCCCGCGGCGACCAGTGCGACAACTGCGGCCGCCAGCTCGACCCGATCGACCTCATCAACCCCCGCAGCCGCATCAACGGCGAGGTGCCCGAGTTCGTCGAGACCGAGCACTTCTTCCTCGACCTGCCGGCCCTGGCCGACGCCCTGCAGCAGTGGCTGGAGACGCGCGACGACTGGCGTCCCAACGTCATCCGGTTCAGCCGCGAGTTCGCCAAGGAGCTCAAGCCCCGCGCCATCACGCGCGACCTCGACTGGGGCGTCCCGATCCCGCTCCCCGCGTGGGAGAACGAGACGATGAAGCGGATCTACGTGTGGTTCGACGCGGTGATCGGCTACTTCTCGGCGTCGGTGGAGTGGGCGCGGCGCGTCGGGCGTCCGGACGCATGGCGGGAGTGGTGGCAGAACGACGATGCCCGCTCCTTCTACTTCATGGGCAAGGACAACATCACGTTCCACACCGTGATCTGGCCCGGCATCCTGACCGGTGCGAACGGTGACGGCTCGCGCGGCGGCGAGCCGAGCGCGTTCGGACGCCTCGACCTGCCGACCGAGATCGTCAGCTCGGAGTTCCTCACCATGTCGGGCTCCAAGCTCGCGTCCTCGCGGGGCCACGTGATCTACGTGCGCGACTTCCTGGCCGACTTCGGGCCGGACGCCCTGCGCTACTACATCGCCGTGGCGGGCCCCGAGAACCAGGACACCGACTTCACGTGGGATGAGTTCGTTCGCCGCGTGAACTTCGAGCTGGCCAACGAGTGGGGCAATCTCGTGAACCGCTCGGTGTCGATGGCGCACAAGAACGTCGGCGCGATCCCCGAGGCCACGGATCTGACCGAGGCCGACGAGGCGCTCCTGGCGGCGTCCCAGGAGGCGTTCACGACGGTGGGGGAGCTGCTGGAGCGGGCCCGCTTCAAGCAGGCCATCACCGAGGCGATGCGCATCGTGTCGCTGGCCAACAAGTACCTGTCGGACAACGAGCCGTGGAAGAAGAAGGACGACCCCGCCCGCCGCGACACCATCCTGCACGTGGCGCTCCAGGTCGTCAGCGACGCCAACACGCTGCTGACGCCGTTCATGCCGCACGCGGCGCAGAAGGTGTTCGAGGCCCTCGGGGGCTCGGGCGTGTGGGCGGCCCAGCCGCGCATCGTCACGCTGGACGAGGAGGGCGGCCCCAGCTACCCGGCGCTCATGGGTGACTACGCCGACGAGCTGGCCCGGTGGGAGTCGCGCCCGATCACGGCCGGGACGCCGCTGGCCAAGCCGACGCCGATCTTCGCCAAGCTGGACGAGAAGCTGGGCCAGACCGGCCCGGAGTGGGCGCCGGTGCTCTCCTGACGGATCCCGGCCCGATGGTCGCCCTGTGCGACCATGGGGCCATGGACGCGACCCGGATCGGTGCGGTCGAGGGGCTGCTGACGGCGCTCGTCGCCGAGGATGACGCCCTCGTCGCCGCCCGGACGGCGACCGAGGTCACGACCCCGGGCATCGAGGTCTCCCCGACGCTGGGCAAGCTGCTGCACCTGCTCGCCACGGTGCGTGGGGCGCGCCGGGTGCTCGAGTTCGGCACCCTGGCCGGGTATTCGACGATCTGGCTGGCCCGGGCCGTGGGGCCGGGCGGACGCGTCGTCTCCCTGGAGCTGGAGCGGCGCAACGCCGCCGTGGCCCGACGGCACCTCGAGGCGGCCGGGGTCTCGGCGTGGGTCGACATTCTGTGTGGCCCGGCGGCGAGCACCTCGGCCCTTCTGGTCGAGCGCGCCACCGAGCCCTTCGACCTCGTCCTCCTCGACGCCGACAAGGCCCCCCTGCCCCTCTACCTCGACCGGGCAGCGGCCCTCACCCGGCCGGGCGCGGTGGTCGTCATCGACAACGTCGTGCGCGGGGGCCGGATCGCGGACGACGAGGCGGCGTCCGATCCCGACGCGGCCGGCGCGCGGCAGGCGCTCGCGACGCTGGCGTCCGACCCACGCTGGGACGCCACCGCCCTGCAGACGGTCGGGCCGAAGGGCTGGGATGGCGTCGCCGTGGCGGTGCGCCGATGACCGGACCGTCGTGCCCCTGTGGGCCGCCGGGGCGGGAGCCCGGCCCCGACACCGTCCCGGACGACGGATCGTGGCTGCCCGGGTCGGGAGCCGATCGGCACCCCATTCCCCAGGCGCGGATCCCGGCAGGGACGTACACGCGGGGTGACTCCTCCGGAGACCGCAACCCGGGCGACGGGGAGGTGCCGCGCCACGAGGTGAGCCTCGATTCGTTCTGGATCGACGAGACGTCGGTGACCAACGCGGCGTTCGCGGCGTTCATCGCGGACACGGGCCACCGCACCGAGGCGGAGACCTTCGGGTTCTCCGCGGTGTTCCACCTCGCCGTGACCGCACCCCGCGTGGACGTCATGGGCCCGGCCGCAGGGACCCCGTGGTGGTGGGGCGTCCGTGGCGCGGACTGGCGCCACCCCGGCGGGCGCGACTCCACGATCGACGATCTGGCCGACCACCCGGTGGTGCACGTGAGCTGGAACGACGCGGTCGCCTACTGCGCCTGGGCGGGGCGGCGCCTGCCGACCGAGGCGGAGTGGGAGTACGCGGCCCGGGGCGGCCTCGCGTCCGCCACGTACCCCTGGGGTGACGACGCGGTGGACGCCGGCGGCTGGCGCGCGAACATCTGGCAGGGCACGTTTCCCCGGCACAACACCGGCGAGGACGGCTGGCTGACCACCGCGCCCGTCCGCACGTTCGAACCCAACGGGTACGGGCTGTGGCAGATGGTCGGCAACGTCTGGGAGTGGTGCGCGGACTGGTTCTCGCCGACGGCCTATACCGACGCCCCCGCGCGTTCGCCGCAGGGCCCGGCCACGGGAGCGGCGCGCGTGCTGCGGGGCGGCAGCTACCTGTGCCACGCGTCGTACTGCAATCGCTACCGCAACGCCGCCCGCTCCCAGAACACCCCGGACTCCTCCATGGGCAACGCCGGGTTCAGGACGGTCGCGGGCTGAGCGACCCGGGCGTCACGCGGGCGCCGCGGCGGCGTCCGGATCCTGGGCGTAGCGGGAGGCGAGCCACGAGCACGCCATGAGCTGCGCCTGGTGGAACACCATGAGCGGCAGCATGATGAGCCCGATGGGCTGGCCCGCGAAGAGCACGGTGGCCATCGGCAGGCCCGTCGCGAGTGACTTCTTGGTGCCGCACATCTGGATGGCGATCGCATCCTCACGGTTGAACCCGAGCCGGTGGGCGAGCCACCAGGTGAACCAGAGCATCAGCGCGAGGATGGCAAGACAGAAGCCAATGAGGATCAGGATGTCGACGACCGACACCATGCCCCAGATGCCCTCGCGGACGCCCTCGGAGAACGCCGCGTAGACGACCAGCACGATCGAGCCCTGATCGAAGAGCTTGAGCTTCCTGTGGCGCGCCACGAAGTCGGCCGTCCACCGCCGCGAGAGCTGCCCCAGGATGAACGGCAGCAGAATCTGCGCCATGAGATTCACGATCGAGCCGTACCCGACGGACGCCTGTCCGGTGGTGTTCATCAGCGCAATGGCCAGCAACGGGGTGACGACGACCCCCAGCAGGTTGGACGCCGACGCGCTCACGATGGCGCCCGCGACGTTGCCGCGGGCGATCGAGGTGAAGTTGATGGAGCTCTGCACGGTGGAGGGGCACAGCGTGGTGTAGACGAGCCCGGGCAGCAGGGCGGCGGGCAACACCGCGCCGGGCACGAAGCCGAGCGCGAACCCCAGCAGGGGAAACAGCACGAACGTGCAGGCGAGGATCGTCAGGTGTAGCCGCCAGTGCCGCAGCCCCGCCAGTGCCTCGGCGGGCTTGAGGCGGACGCCGTAGAGGAAGAACAGGCAGAAGATCGCGATGCGCGTGGCCCAGTCGAGGATCGGCTCACCGATGCCTCGCGCCGGCAGCACGGACGCGATCGCCGCGGCGGCGATGATCGCCATCAGGAACGGATCGAGCCGGATCTTTGCGCGTGGGGCCACGCGGACACCCTAGTGGCGCGATTGCTAGAGTCCGGACGTGGTCACAGTGCTGGAATGGAGTGCGTACGGCGAGGCCCTCGGTGAGGCGGGGGCGGTGCTGCGCGGCAATGCTGCCAGCGCGGGGCTGGGCGCGTCCGTGCCGACGTGCCCCGGCTGGGTTGTCACCGACCTGGTCACCCACGTCGGCCTCGTGCACCGGTGGGCGGCGGGGCGGATCCGCGGTGAGGGGGAGCGGCCAGACGCCGACGTCGAGGCCGAGGCGGCCGCGTCCGACGATCTGCTCGATTGGTTCGACGACGGCCTGGTCGACCTGCTGAACGCGCTGGCGTCCGCGCCGGAGGAGCTGTCGGGCGACTTCTTCCTTCCGGACGCCCCGCCGCTGCGGCTGGCGTGGGCGCGCCGCATGGCCCACGAGACCACGATCCACGCCGTGGACGCCATGGCCGCCCGGCTGGGGCGCTCCCCGCAGGCCGGTGAGGTGTGGTTCTCGGCGGCGTTCGCCGCGGACGGGCTGGACGAGTTGCTCACCGGTTTCCTGCCCCGGCCGCGGTACGAGCTGACCCCGGCGGAGCCCGACGAGGTGCTGGTCACGCCGTCGGACGTGGACGCCGGCTGGCTGGTGGAGGCCTCGGCGGAGGGGACGGAGACCTCGCGTGTCGCCGAGCTGCCCGACCTGGGCGTCGTGGCCACGGACGCGACCACCGTCACCGGTGAGGCCCGCGGGCTCTACCTCGGGCTGTGGAACCGCGGTGAGGAGCTGGCGTGCTCCGATCCGGCCTGGCTCACACGCTGGCGCGAGGGCGTCCGCGTCACGTGGTGACCCGGTGCTGATCGAGGTCGCCGACGCGTCCGACCCGCGGCTGGGGGACTACGTCGCGCTGCGCGACACGGCGCTGCGACGCTCGCTGGAGTCCGAGCGCGGGCTGTTCATCGCCGAGGGGGAGAAGGTGATCCGCCGGGCGGTCGAGGCCGGCCATCGTCCGCGCTCGTTCCTGCTCGCCGAGCGGTGGCTGCCCGGGTTGGCGGACCTGTGGGAGGCCCGGCCCGACGTGCCCGTCTACGTCGTCACCGAGGCGGTGGCCGAGGCCGTCACCGGCTTCCACGTGCACCGCGGGGCGCTGGCCTCCCTGCACCGCGCGGCGCCGGCCCGCATGGCCGACCTGCTCGACGCCCGCCGCCTCGTCGTCGCCGAGGACGTCGTCGACCACACCAACGTCGGGGCGCTGATCCGCGGCGCGGCGGGCCTGGGCTGGGACGGCGTCCTGCTCGCCCCGCGCGCCGCCGACCCGCTGTACCGCCGCGCGATCAAGGTCAGCATGGGGACGGTGTTCGCGCTGCCGTGGGCGCGCGTCAATGACTGGGCGACGGCCCTGCCGGCCCTGCGCGAGGCCGGGTTCACCGTCGTCGCGCTCGCGCTCACCCCCGACGCCGTGCCCCTGGACGCCTACGTGGCGGCGGGGGTGCCCGAGCGCCTCGCGCTGGTGGTGGGCACCGAGGGGGACGGGTTGTCGCAGCGGTGGATCGATCAGGCCGACGTCGTCGTCTCGATCCCCATGAGCCGCGGCGTCGACTCGCTCAACGTCGCCGCCGCCACGGCCGTGGCCTGCTGGGCGCTGCGCTGACCCGGGCCGAGCCGCCGCACTGCCGCACGGTGGCCGCCGATCAGTCGTCGGCGGTCTTCTTCTTCGGCGTCACCGGCCAGTCATCGGGGTAGAGGTGGGCCACGGCGTCCTTCTGCTCGGTGAGCTTGCGGAACGCGCGCGAGGAGAGCCGGTCGCCGAAGACGATGCCGTTGAGGTGGTCCGTCTCGTGCTGCAGGCAACGGGCCAGGAGGCCGGTGCCTCGGACGGTGACGGGCTCGCCCCAGGGATCGACCCCGGTGCACGTGGCCACGTCGGGGCGGGCCAGGGCCTGGTAGCCCCCGGGGTAGGAGAGGCAGCCCTCGTCGGTGGAATCCAGGCTGCGTTCCTTGCCGGTGGGTGTGGTGACGACCGGGTTGCAGATGGCGCCATGGTGGACGACGTCGTCGTCGTCGGGGCACTGGTACACGAACAGGCTGAGGTCGCGACCCACCTGGGTGGCGGCGAGCCCGACGCCCTGGGCGGCGCGCATGGTGGCGAACATGTCGGCCACCAGGCTCCGCAGGTCGTCGTCGAACTCCGTGACCGGCTTCGTCTCGGCGTGCATGACCGCTTCGCCCCACCGGGTGACGCGCAGCACCGTGCCGCCGGTCATCAGCTCTTCGATCGCCATGGTTCCTCTCCCGTGCGTTTGCATGCTCCACCGGCGCGCGCTGGCCGGGGGCAACCGCTCCATTCTGGCACGCTGGGCCGCATGGAGCCCGACGAGGTGGAGCCAACGATGGATCCCCGCGAGGCGGATCCCAGCCCGGCGCACGCCGTCGAGGCGGGGCTGGCGCCCGCCCTCGATGCGTGGGCCTCCCACCTGCGCTGGGAGCGTAACCTCGCCGCCCACACCCGCCGCGCCTATGCGGGCGACCTCGCGAACCTCGCCGGTTTCCTCGCCGGGCGGGGGACCGCGGACTGGGCGCTGGTGGACCACCGCGACCTGCGCGCCTGGCTGGCCGACCTGCACCGTCGGGGCGCTGAGCGCACGACGGTCGCGCGGCGGGCCACGGCCGCCCGGGTGTTCTTCGCCTGGGCCGTGGGCACCGGGCGCGTGCCCCACGACCCGGCTGCGGCCCTGCGCGCCCCGCGGGCGGACCGGAACCTGCCCCCCACCCTCGACCGACGGGCGACCGCCGGGGTGTTCGAACACCTCGCCGCCCGGATCGCGGCGGCCGAGGATCCTCGGGAGCAGGCCGTGGCCCTCCGGGACGCCGCGATCATCGAGGTGCTCTACTCCTGCGGGCTGCGCGTCTCCGAACTGTGCGGTCTCGACACCGGCGGCTGGGACGCCGACCGACGCCTGCTGCGCGTCCGGGGCAAGGGCGACAAGGAACGCACCACCCCGCTGGGCGTGCCCGCCGAGCGGGCGCTCGCCGCGTGGCTGGCGGTCCGGCCCCTGCTCGCGGGGCCGGCGGCGGGGGAGTGCGTGTTCGTCGGCGAGCGGGGGGCGCGCATCGACCCGCGCGTCGTGCGGCGCATCGTCCACGCCACGCTGGCCGCCGTGCCGGACGCCCCCGATCTCGGCCCCCACGGGCTGCGGCACGCCATGGCCACCCACCTCCTCGAGGGCGGTGCGGATCTGCGCAGCGTCCAGGAGATGCTCGGCCACGCCTCGCTCGGGACCACGCAGATCTACACCCACGTCACCAACGAGCGGCTCCGCGACGCGTTCCGCCAGGCGCACCCCCGCGCCTGACCCGGGCCCAGCGCCTAGGCCCCACCCGCCCCGCGCCGGCCCGGCCAGGCGCCCCTCGCGTGCCGCACGCACCCCCCTCACCCCAGCCACCGCTGCGGGTCGGCGTGACGCCCGTTGACCTTGACCGAGAAGTGCAGGTGACAGCCGGTCGACCACCCGGTGGATCCCATCGTGCCCACGAACTGGCCGCGGGTCACCCGTTCCCCGACCCGGACGCGATACCCCTGGGCGTGCAGGTAGACCGTCTGCAGGTCCACCCCGCCGAGCTGGCCGTGGGCGATCACCAGCCGCCACCCACCCGAGGCGTCGAAGCCGACGTGGCTCACGACGCCGTCCGCGGCGGCCAGCAGCGGCGTCCCGCACCCGGCCGACAGGTCGATGCCGTTGTGCATGCGCCACTCGTGGAAGATCGGGTGGAAGCGCGGCCCGAACACCGAGCCCAGCCGCCCCGCGGTCGGCAGCGCCAGCACCCCCGACCCCGGCGGTGCCGCCCCGGACGCCGCGGCACCGCCAGCCGGGCCGAGCCCCGACGCCACGGCCGCCGCGAGGGCGGCCGCCTCACGTGCGGCCGCGCGGGCGCGCACGCCCGCGGCGGCATCGGCGGGCAGCAACCGCACCGTGGACCCGTCGAGGAGCATCAGTGGGTCGAGGTACTCCTCGCCGCGCTTCAAGCCCCAGTGCAGGCAGGCCGCGGCCGGGCAGGCGTGCCCGGCGTCCAACACTCCCACCGGATCGCCGGCGGCCACCCGGGTGCCCACGGCCACGCTCGCCGTCACCGGCTCCAACGTCGAGCGCCGGTCGTCGTGCGTCACCACCACCACGTGCCGCCCCGCCACCTCGCCGGCGAACGTCACCGTCCCGGCCGCGGGGGAGACCACCGTCTCGCCCGGCGTCCCCGCCAGATCCACCCCGCGGTGCCCGGCACCCCACCGCACCTCGGGCAGATCGAAACCCGTCACGACCGCCCCCGGCACCGGCAGCTGGCCGAGCGACGCCGCGGCAGCCAGCGGGGCCGCGGCGTCCACCACCGGCAGGGCCACCAGCAGGGCCACCACGCACCAGGCCGCTGCGCGCCTGGCCCACCCCCGATTCAGCCTCGTCACGCCCAGACATTAGGACGCGGGTGTCACCCGTAGTCAGCTCCGCTTTGCCCCCGCGATCGCCCCGGGACTAGACTGGCGGCAGCGACTCGGCAGATCCGGGTCGACTTCGCATGCGGTCAGACCGAACCTCGTTCGGGTCTCGCCCCGGGTGCCCACGCCAGGCGTGGGTGGGGCGCGGCGTCCGCATCAGGGGGCCGAAGAGCTCGGCCCGCAACGAACCCGAATGCGGGTCGCCCCCGTGCGCCCGCGAGGAAAGGACCCGGCCATGGCCGTCGTCACCACCCGTCAGCTGCTCGAGAGCGGCGTCCACTTCGGGCACCAGACCCGTCGTTGGAACCCCAAGATGAAGCGCTTCATCTTCGGCGAGCGCAACGGCATCTACATCATCGACCTGCAGCAGTCGCTGACCTACATCGACCAGGCCTTCTCCTTCGTGCGCGACACGGTCGCCCGCGGCGGTCAGGTGCTGTTCGTCGGCACCAAGAAGCAGGCCCAGGAGGCCATCGCCGAGCAGGCGACCCGCGTGGGCATGCCCTACGTCAACCAGCGCTGGCTGGGCGGCATGCTGACCAACTACGCCACCATCTCCAAGCGCACCGCGAAGATGAAGGAGCTCGAGGCGATCGACTTCACCGACGTCGCCGGCTCGGGCCTCACCAAGAAGGAGCTCCTGCAGGAGGAGCGTAAGAAGGACAAGCTGGCGAAGACCCTCGGCGGCATCCGCGACATGCACAAGCTGCCGCAGGCCATCTGGGTCGTCGACACCAAGAAGGAGCACCTGGCGATCGACGAGGCGCGCAAGCTGCGCATCCCGATCGTGGGCATCCTCGACACCAACTGTGACCCCGACGAAGTCGACTACGCCATCCCGGGCAACGACGACGCGATCCGTTCCGTGGGCCTGCTGACCCGCATCATCGCCGACGCCGTGGCCGAGGGCCTCTTGGCGCGCAGTCAGGGTGGCCAGTCCGCCGGCGGCACCGAGGCCGAGCCGATGGCCGAGTGGGAGCGTGAGCTCCTCGGCGCCGCCGAGGTGCAGGCCACCACGTCCGAGGCCGAGGCCGTCGAGGGCAGTGACCTGCAGGGCAGCCAGCTCGTCGACGAGGTCGACGGCGCGGTCGCCGAGACCGCCGCGCTCGAGGACGCTGCGGCCGAGGGTGAGGCCGCGCAGGCCCCCGTGGCCGGCGCGTCCGGCGACGCCTCCGAGGTCCAGGCCGAGATCGACGCGTCCGCCGCGTCGCCCGCGTCCGCGGAGTCGGCCGATGCGCCGGCGTCCGCCGACGAGACCAACTGATCCAGCCCACCAGCGAACAAGGAAGCACAGACATGGCTATCACTGCTGCTGACGTCAAGAAGCTCCGCGACGCCACGGGCGCCGGAATGATGGACGCCAAGAAGGCGCTCACCGAGGCCGAGGGCGACTTCGAGGCCGCCACCGAGATCCTGCGCGTGAAGGGCGCCGCCAAGGTCAGCGGTCGCTCTGACCGCGAGGCCAGCAACGGCCTCGTGGCCGCAGCCGGCACCTCGCTCATCCAGCTTGGCGCCGAGACCGACTTCGTCGCCAAGAACGACGAGTTCGTCGCGCTGGCCGGGGAGATCGTCGAGGCCGTCGAGGCGGCCAAGGCCGACGGGGTGGAGGCGGCGCGCTCCGCCACGCTCGCGTCCGGCTCCACCGTCGAGGACGCCGTGGGCGCCCTCGCTGCGAAGATCGGGGAGAAGCTCGAGCTCGCCAACGCGGCGCACTTCGAGGCCCCGGCCGAGATCTACCTCCACCGCCGCAGCCAGGACCTGCCCCCGCAGGTCGGCGTCATGATCGAGTACACCGGCGGCACGAGCGAGTTCGTGCGCGGCATCGCGATGCAGATCGCGGCGATGAGCCCGCAGTACCTCGACCGGGAGTCCGTGCCGGCCGACGTCGTGGAGAAGGAGCGCCACGTCGCCGAGCTGACCGCCAAGGAGGAGGGCAAGCCCGAGAACATCATCGGGCGCATCGTGGAGGGTCGCCTGGGCGGCTTCTACAAGGAGGTCTGCCTCGTGGAGCAGCCGTCGGTGTCCGACGACAAGAAGACCGTCGGCCAGCTCCTGAAGGACAACGGCGTGACCGTCAAGCGTTTCGTGCGCTTCGCCGCCGGCGCCTGACCCCGGCGCAGTCC
>NZ_JACYOT010000023.1 GCF_014858005.1 Propioniciclava soli | reverse complement strand
TGACCCCGGCGCAGTCCTCGGTTCTCAACTACAGTGGCGTGCACCGTCCATACGGTGCACGCCACTTCTCGTCCGTCCGGCCCCGGCCGGAGCGGGCACCGGCCGCCGGCCCGCCGCGTCACCACCACCTGTGAAGGGGGACCTGTCCCGATGTCGAAGTACCGCCGCGTTCTGCTGAAGCTCTCCGGAGAGGCGTTCGGGGGTGGCAGCGTCGGGGTCGACCCGGACATCATCGCCGGCGTCGCCGACGAGATCGCCGAGATCGTGGCGGACGGGGTCGAGGTCGCCGTCGTCACCGGCGGCGGCAACTTCTTCCGGGGTGCCCAGCTGCAGCAGCGCGGCATGGAGCGCCGCCGGGCCGACTACATGGGCATGCTCGGCACGGTCATGAACTGCCTGGCCCTGCAGGACTTCCTGGAGCAGGCCGGCGTCCCCACCCGCGTGCAGACCGCCATCACGATGGGCCAGGTCGCCGAGCCCTACATTCCGCTGCGGGCCGTTCGCCACCTCGAGAAGGGCCGGGTCGTCCTGTTCGGCGCCGGCTCCGGCATGCCGTTCTTCTCCACCGACACGGTCGCCGCTCAACGCGCCCTCGAGATTCGCGCCGACGTGCTGCTGATGAGCAAGAACGGCACCGACGGCGTCTACGACTCCGATCCGCGCACCAACCCCGAGGCCCGTCGCTACGACCAGCTCACGTACACCGACTTCCTCGCGAACGACCTCAAGGTGGCGGACGCCACCGCCATCAGCCTGGCTCGTGACAACGGCCTCCCGATGATCTTCTTCGACCTCGGCGTCCGCGGCAACATCGCCCGCGTCATTGCCGGTGAGAAGATCGGTACGTCCGTCCACGCCTGACCACCCATCCACCGAAGGGATCCACGATGACGTCCGAGATCGTCAGCTCCGCCGAACAGAAGAACCGGGGCACCGTCGAACACGCGCGGGAGGAGTTCGGTGCGATCCGCACCGGGCGCGCCCACCCGGCGATGTTCAACAAGCTCATGGTCGACTACTACGGTGCGCAGACGCCGTTGCAGCAGCTGGCCACCTTCCAGGTGCCCGAGGCCCGCATCGTGCTCATCAGCCCGTTCGACCGGGGTGCGATGGCCGGCATCGAGAAGGCGATCCGCGACTCCGACCTCGGCGTCAACCCCGCGAACGACGGCAACGTCATCCGCATCGTGATGCCGCAGCTCACCGAGGAGCGCCGCAAGGAGTACATCAAGGTCGCCCGCACCAAGGCCGAGGAGGCGCGCGTCGCGATCCGGAACAACCGCCGCCACGCCGTCGACGCGGTCAAGAAGCTGGCGAAGGACAAGGAGATCGGCGAGGACGACGCCAAGAGCGCCGAGAAGCACCTCGACACGGTCACCAAGAAGTACGAGGAGCAGGTCAACGACCTGCTCAAGGCCAAGGAAGCCGAGCTGCTCGAGGTCTGATGGCCGACGTTCCCGGCGCTGCCCCCGCGACGGGGGCACCCACCACCAAGCGGCGGTCCGCGGGCCGTGACCTGCCGGCCGCGATCGCCGTGGGGGTGGGTCTGATCGGCCTCGTCGTGGTGACGCTGGCGTGGTTCCACTGGGGTTTCATCGTCTTCGCGGCCGTGATGCTCTCGCTGGCGGCGATCGAGATCAACTGGGCGCTGCGCCGCCAGGGCGTGCGCCCGGCGATCAAGCCCATCGTGCTGGGTACCTTCGCGATGATCGTGGGCACCTACGCGGCGTCCACGGGGGTGGGGTTGCTCGACATGCCGTGGCACTCCGCCCTGCTGGCGTTCCTCGGCGCGACGGTGCTGGCGGCGCTGATCGCGCGTCTGCCCAAGGGGCACGAGCACTTCGTCCGCGACGCCGCGGGGAGCGTGTTCATCATCGGCTACGTGGCCCTGCTCGGCTCGTTCACCGCGCTGATCCTCGCCGGCGACCAAGGCGCGGCGCGCATGATCGCATTCCTGCTCTGCGTGGTCGCCAACGACACCGGGGGTTACGCGGTGGGGGTGCTCTTCGGCCGGACGCCATTGGCGCCCGTGCTCAGCCCCAAGAAGACGTGGGAGGGTCTGGTCGGCTCGGCCGTGTTCACCGTCGGGGTCGGCGTGGCCCTGTGCATGGGGGTGCTGGGGGTGGCTTGGTGGGTCGGCGTCCTGCTCGGCCTCGTCGTGGTCGTGTTCGCCACCGTCGGCGATCTCATCGAGAGCGCGATCAAGCGCGACGTCGGGATCAAGGACATGAGTTCGATCCTGCCCGGGCACGGCGGCATCATGGACCGCCTGGACTCCATGCTGGTCGCCGCTGCCCCCGCGTGGTGGGTGATGTACCTCTTCGTCCCCGGGGGCTGAGCCCCCGCCCGTGCCCGCTGTCGGAGGGGCCCGCTAGCCTTGTCGGGTGACCGATGGACTGACCGCCGCCGAACAGGCCCGCGTCGACGAGTTGGACGCCCACGCCCGCGCCGGGCGGACGCTGCCGCTGCGCTTCGACGCCCCGCGGCGCGGCAAGCCGCCGCGGCACTGGGCCGACCTGGCCCCCGACGAGCGGCGCGGCGCCGTCACGGACGCCGGGTTGCCCCCGTTCCGGGCCTCGCAGTTCGACACCCAGTACTACCGCCACGCCAACGCCGATCCCTCGACATGGACCGACCTGCCCGCCGCCGCGCGCGACGAGGTGGCCGAGCGGTTCTTCCCGGCGCTGCTGAGCCCGGTGCGGGAGCAGGCCGCCGACGAGGGCACGACGGTCAAGACGCTGTGGCGTCTCCACGACGGCGCGCTGGTCGAGAGCGTGCTCATGGAGTACGGCGTCGCTGGCAAGCGGTCGAGCGGCTCCGGACGCCGACGCGCCACCCTGTGCGTGTCGAGCCAGGCGGGCTGCGGCATGGCCTGCCCGTTCTGCGCCACCGGCCAGGGCGGCCTGCAGCGCAACATGTCCACCGGCGAGATCGTGGCCCAGGTGGTGGCCGCAGCGGCCCGCGTCCGCCTCACCAACATCGTGTTCATGGGCATGGGCGAGCCGATGGCCAACTACAACGCCGTGATGGGTTCGGTCCGCCGCATGGTCGACGACATCGGGCTCAGCGCGCGCGGCATCACGATCTCGACCGTCGGGCTGGTGCCCCGCATCCGGCAGCTCACCACCGAAGGCGTGCCGGTCACCTTGGCCGTCAGCCTGCACGCGCCCGACGACGAACTGCGCGACACGCTGGTGCCGATCAACACCCGCTTCCCCCTCGCCGAGGTGGTGGACGCCGCGCACGCCTACTTCCGCACCACCGGGCGCCGGGTGTCGATCGAGTACGCGCTCATCCGCGACGTCAACGACCAGGCGTGGCGGGCGGACGCCCTGGGCGCGCTCCTCACCGCCGACGGCCGCGGCGCGCACTGGGTGCACGTCAACCCGATCCCACTCAACCCGACCCCGGGGTCGAAGTGGACCGCCTCGCGGCGCGCCGACGAGCACAAGTTCGTCCGGCGCCTGAACGCGCGCGGCATCGCGGCCACGATCCGCGACACCCGCGGCCGCGAGATCGACGGGGCCTGCGGGCAGCTGGCCGCCCAAGGCGCCTGATGATGACGTCGGGGAGGCCCGGGCGGTGGTCGTTGAAACCCCCGTCCGATCACCACACCGGCCTGTGCTTCGTGCTGGGCGGGTTGTGCTGCCTGGCCTCGTCGGCCGTGAGCTGGCAGCTCAGTGACGGCGGGGCCAAGGTCGTGGTCCTCGCCGTGGGGCTGTTACTCGTCGCTCGCGGTGCGTGGTTGCTCGCCCGGGGGCGTCCGGCGCCTCGTCGGTGAGGGCGACGGGACGACCTCGAGGGCCTCGTCCATGCTGTCGACGAGGTGCACGTGCGGCTCCATCAGCCGCCCGGACGCCAACGCCGCCACGAGCGGCCATGCGGGGAGCTGCTCCTGCCAGTAGGCGCGCCCGACCAGGATCATCGGGGTCACCTGGCGTTCGTCGGAGGCGTAGTAGTTGCGCGTGAGGGCCTGGAAGATCTCCTGGGTTGTGCCCGCGCGGCCCGGCACATAGATGATGCCGGCGCCGCACAGGCGCAGCAGGATGTCCTCGCGGATCGCGTTGTCGAAGTACTTCGCGATGCCGGTGCCGAACACGTTGGGCGGCTCATGGCCGTAGAACCAGGTGGGGACGCCGACGTTGGCCCGGGTGCAGTCCCAACGCCGCCTGACCTCCATCGCCGCACCGACCCAGGCGCCCACGTCCGGCTCGAACGACGGCACGGACGCCAGGTGCGCGCAGGCGGCCTCCACGTCGGCGGCCGTGCCGTTGAGCGAGGCGCCCAGGTTGGCCGCCTCCATCGCGCCCGGCCCGCCGCCGGTGAGCACCAGGTGCCCGGCCTCGGCGAGGCGGCGTCCGAGGTGGGCGGTCTCGACGAAGGCGGGCGTGCCGCGTCCGACGGCGTGGCCGCCCATGACGCCGACCGCGGTGCGCGGCTCGGGCACGGCCTCGGCGAGCCCGTCGGACATGAAGTGGTCGTGCAACGCCTGGGCGACGCCGGCGTCCAGCAACCGGGAGCGGTCGCGCAGGGTCCAGGCGTAGATGACGGCGTCCTTGGTGGTCGCGTACCCGGCCTCGAGGCCCGCGTAGAGGTCCTCTGCGGCGTACAGGGCGGGCCGGTAGGCGTCGAAGGGCACCTGCGGCAGCCGCGGGAACACCGTGGCGCCGCGCTCGGCCAGCGAGGTGGCCGTGCGGTGCTTGAGCCGGCAGCCGAGGAAGAACGCGTTGTGCACCTCGACGCGCTCGAGCACCGCGCCGCGGCCGCGCAGGTCCATCGACTTCACGATGCACCCCGCGAGCGACCCGGTGCTGCGGAGGTGGGCGTCCAACGTTGCCAGCGACTCGATTTCAGCGCGCATGGTGAGAGACTAGCCAGATGCGTGACGTGGTGATCCTCGGCGGTACCGGCTCCATCGGCACCCAGGCGCTGGACGTGGTCGCCGCGCGGCCCGAGCAGTTCCGCGTCCGGGCCCTCACCGCGGGCTCCAACGTCGAGCTCGTGGCCGCCCAGGTCGCCCAGTTCCGCCCCGACGTCGTCGCGCTCAGCACGGACGCCGCGGCCGCCGCCCTGCGCGAACGGCTTGGCGACGACGCGCCCGAGATCTGGGGGAGTGGCGGCAACGACCGTGCCGCCGCGCTGCCCTGCGACGTCGTGCTCAACGCCATCACGGGCGCGGCGGGTCTCACCCCCACGCTCGCCGCGCTGGAGGCCGGCACCACGCTGGCGCTGGCCAACAAGGAGTCCCTCGTCATCGGCGGGCGGCTCGTCACGGACGCCGCCGCGCCGGGCCAGCTCGTCGCGGTCGACTCCGAGCACTCCGCGTTCGCGCAGGCGCTGCGGGCGGGGCGCGCCGAGGAGGTCCGCCGGCTGGTGCTCACCGCCTCCGGCGGGCCGTTCCGCGGCCGCAGCCGCACCGAGCTGGCCGACGTGACGCCCGAACAGGCCCTGGCCCACCCCACCTGGAACATGGGCCGCGTCATCACGATCAACTCCGCCACCCTGGTCAACAAGGGTCTCGAGCTCATCGAGGCGGCGCTGCTCTACGGGGTCGACTACGACGCGATCACCGTCGTCGTCCACCCCAGCTCGGATGTGCACTCGATGGTGGAGTTCGTCGACGGCTCGACGATCGCCCAGGCGTCCCCGCCCGACATGCGGTTGCCCATCGCGCTCGGCCTGGCGTGGCCGGCGCGGGTGCCGGACGCCGCGTCCGCCTACGACTGGTCCGTGCCCCGCTCGTGGCACTTCGAGCCGCTCGACAGCGAGGCCTTCGGCGCGGTCGAACTCGCCCGGCGCTGCGGCCGCGCGGCCGGCACGGCGCCGGCGGTGTTCAACGCCGCCAACGAGGTGTGCGTGGACGCCTTCTGCGCCGGCACCCTCGGGTTCTTGGGCATCGTGGATACCGTGGAGGCCGTGGTGGCAGAACATCTGGGCGGCGCTCACGTGGCCGACGCCGATCTGAGCGTGGACGCCGTGCTCGCGGCGGACGCGTGGGCGCGCCGGCGGGCCGCCGAGCTCGCGGGGGCGCCTGCATGACCCTGGTGTGGACGATCGTGTTCGCGATCGCGTTCTTCTCGCTGCTCATGGCCTCGGTGGCGCTGCACGAGGTGGGGCACATGGTGCCGGCCAAGCTGTTCGGCGTGAAGGTGCCGCGCTACTTCGTCGGGTTCGGCCCGACGCTGTGGTCGATCCGCCGCGGGGAGACCGAGTACGGCATCAAGGCGTTCCCGCTGGGCGGTTTCGTCCAGCTGCTGGGCATGTACCCGCCGTTCGATCCCACCGCGAAGGACTCCCGCCTGCAGCGCCTCGCCGACGACGCCCGAGCCGCGGAGTGGGAGGACATCACGCCGGCCGACCGTGGCCGGTTGTTCCACGAGCGGGCCACGTGGCAGAAACTCATCGTGATGTTCGGCGGCCCGGCGATGAACCTGCTCATCGCGTTCGTGCTGATGTGGGGCGTCGTCGGACTGTACGGCGCCTGGCGCGACCAGCCGGTGGTCGCCTCGACCGTGAACTGCCTCGTCGCCGAGCCGCGGGACGACATGACGTGCACGGACGCCGACCAGCCCACCCCGTCCGTGCAGGCCGGGCTCGAGGCGGGGGACCGGATCGTGGCGTTCAACGGCACCGCGATCCACAGCCAGGGGCAGCTGTCGGAGCTGATCCGCGCCAACATGGGCGGCGAGATGACCCTCGTCGTCGAGCGGGACGGCACCGAGCTGACCCTCCCCACCGTCCACACCCTGGTCCGCCAAGTGCCCGCCACGCTCGACCCCAGCCGGGCGGTGGACGCCGGCTGGCTGGGGTTTATGCCGGTGAGCGAGTTCCAGCGCGGCGGGCCCGGCGAGGCGCTGTCGGATCTCTGGCTCATGACCCGGCAGTCGGTGGTGGCCCTCGCGCAGTTCCCGGTGCGGGTCTGGAACCTGACCGTCGACCTGGTGACCGGCCAGCCCCGGAGCCTCTATGACCCCGTGTCCATCGTGGGTGCCAGCGCGATGGCGGGGCAGGTGGCGGCGTCCGACCAGGTGGACGCCGGCGCGCGCGTCGCGTTCTTCGCGAACCTGCTCGCCGCGGTCAACCTCTTCTTGGCCCTGTTCAACCTCGTGCCGCTGCCACCCCTGGACGGCGGCCACATGGCCGGCGCGCTGTGGGAGGGCGTCCGCCGCGCGGCCGCCCGCCTCACGGGCCGGCCGCAACCCAAACCCCTCGACACGGCCAAGATGGTGCCGGTGACGTACGTGGTGGCAGGATTCCTGCTGCTCTGCGGCCTCATCGTCATCGTGGCCGATATCGTCAGACCGATGCAGTTGTCCTAAGGAGTTCCATGACCGTCAACCTCGGCATGCCCGCCACGCCCCCGCCGGTGCTCGCCCCCCGGCGCCCCACCCGCCGCATCAACGTCGGCAAGGTGGCGGTCGGCGGCGGTGCGCAGGTCTCGGTGCAGTCGATGACCACCACCAAGACCACCGACATCAACGGCACGCTGCAGCAGATCGCCGAGCTGACGGCGTCCGGCTGCGACATCGTGCGCGTGGCCGTCCCCAGCCAGGACGACGCCGACGTGCTGCACATCATCGCGAAGAAGAGCCAGATCCCGGTCATCGCGGACATCCACTTCCAGCCCAAGTACGTGTTCGCGGCGATCGACGCCGGATGCGCGGCCGTCCGCGTCAACCCGGGCAACATCAAGCAGTTCGACGACAAGGTGGGCGAGATCGCGAAGGCGGCGACCGACGCCGGCGTGAGCCTGCGGATCGGCGTCAACGCCGGGTCGCTCGACAAGCGCATCCTCGCCAAGCACGGCGGCCCGACGGCCGAGGCGCTCGCGGAGTCGGCGCTGTGGGAGGCGTCCCTGTTCGAGGAGCACGACTTCCGCGACTTCAAGATCTCGGTCAAGCACAACGATCCGATCGTCATGGTGAACGCCTACCGGCAGCTCTCGGCGCAGTGCGACTACCCGCTGCACCTGGGCGTCACCGAGGCCGGCCCGGCGTTCCAGGGCACGATCAAGAGCTCGGTGGCCTTCGGGGTGCTGCTCGCCGAGGGCATCGGCGACACCATCCGCGTGTCGCTGTCGGCCCCGCCGGTGGAGGAGGTCAAGGTCGGCCTCAAGATCCTGGAGTCGCTCAACCTGCGGCAGCGCCAGATGGAGATCGTGTCGTGCCCCGGGTGCGGGCGCGCCCAGGTCGACATCTGGGGGCTCGCCAACGAGGTGACCGACGGCCTGGAGGGCCTCACCGCGCCGCTGCGCATCGCCGTCATGGGCTGCGTCGTCAACGGCCCCGGCGAGGCGCGCGAGGCCGACCTCGGCGTGGCCGCCGGCAACGGCAAGGGCCAGATCTTCATCAAGGGTGAGGTCATCAAGACCGTGCCGGAGTCCGAGATCGTGGCCACGCTCATCGAGGAGGCCAACAAGCTGGCGGCCGACATGGAGCACACCGGTGAGAAGCCGGAGGTGACGGTGAGTTGAGGCACTGCCGCGTCCTCGACGAGCGCGACCGCGACCGCGTCGCGCGCATCGTCGACGCGGATCCGGTGGTCAACTGCTTCCTCGCCTCCCGGGTGGACGCCGGCGTCTTGGCACCCGGGGGCGTGGGCGAGGTGTGGGGGTATCCGCGCCGCAACCCCTACGCCCTGCTGCACCTCGGCGCGAACTGCGTCCCGGTCAACATGGACGCCGAGGCGCGCGCCGCGTTCGTCGACGATCTCGGCCGCTGGCGCAACTTCATCGCGATGGTCGGGCCGGCCTCCGACGTGCTCGGCCTGTGGCACGCCCTGTGTGAGCGCTGGGGGGAGAGCTACGAGGCGGTGCGGGTGATGCGGCCGCGGCAGTTGTTGATGGCGCGGTCGGCGGCGTCGGACGCCCCCGCCGACCCCCGCCTGCGCCTCGCCGTCGCCGACGACTTCGACTCCTACTTCAGGGCGGCCGCCGCGATGTACCACGAGGAGCTCGAGGAGGACCCCCTCATCACCAACCCCGTGGGTTACCGCACCTACGTCCGGTCCCTGATCGAGCAGCGCCGGGCGTTCACGATCGTCGAGGGTGCCGAGGTGGTGTTCAAGGCGGATCTGGGCGCCATGAGCAGCCGGGTCGCGCAGGTGCAGGGCGTGTGGGTGAAACCCGAGCTGCGGGGGAGGGGGCTGTCGGTCGGCGGCATGGCCGGCGTCACGGACGCGATCGTCGCCAGCGGCCGGACGGCGTCGCTGTACGTCAACGACTTCAACGCCCCCGCGGTCGCGACCTACCGCCGGTGTGGGTACGCCGAAGTCGGCGCGTTGGCGTCCGTGCTGTTCTGAGGTCCCCGCGGGTCGGGGGTTGTTGCGTCGCTGCCTGCCCGGATGGTTGGCCATCGCGGTCCCCGGGTGCGGGTGCGGGTGGACTGAGGGGGTCGTTGGCAACCGAGTTGATGGAACGGTCACCCACCTCGTAGGCTGGGCTGCCTGAGGGGAGTACTTCCCAAGTTCGCGACCGGTCAGTGCGGTGGCCCCATGGCAGCCCCGGTGCGACGCCCGATCCATCGGGTGAAGGAGACCTCGGCCGTTCAACAGACCGAGGAGCCTCCATGCCTGTCGGCACACCCCTGCTCTGGGGCATCACCATTGCCGCCGTCCTCGCCCTCGTGGTGATGGACTTCCTGCTCACCCGCAAGCCCCACGAGGTCTCCATGAAGGAGGCCGTCGGCTGGTCGGTGTTCTACATCGCGCTTCCCCTGGCGTTCGGCGCGTGGGTGTGGAACACCTACGGCGGCGACCGCGGCCTGGAGTTCATGACGGGCTATCTCGTCGAAAAGACGTTGAGCGTCGACAACCTGTTCGTGTTCATGCTGCTGCTGACCGCGTTCGCGGTGCCGCGCGAACTGCGCCAGCGTGCCCTGCTGTTCGGCGTCGTCGGCGCCCTGGTGCTGCGCGGCGCGTTCATCGCGGTCGGCGCCCAGCTCGTCAGCTCGCTGTCGTGGGCGTTCCTGCTGTTCGGTGCGATCCTGTTCGCGACCGCCATCAAGACGCTGCGCGACGCGATGGCCCCCGAGGACGAGCACATCGACGTCTCCGAGCTGAAGATCGTCAGGCTCGTGCGCCGCTTCTGGCCTGTCACCGACCGGTACCACGGCCCGGCCCTCACCGCCCAGGACGGCGACGGACGCCGCGCGCTCACCCCGATGGCCCTGGTCATCTTGGCCATCCTGAGCATCGACGTGGTGTTCGCGGTCGACTCGGTGCCGGCCGTCTACGGCATCACCGACGACCCCTACCTCGTCTTCGCCACCAACGCCTTCGCCCTGCTCGGCCTGCGCGCGCTGTACTTCGTGCTCGAGGGCGCCCTCGGCAAGCTGGTTCACCTCGGCTACGGCCTGGCGGCGATCCTGGCGTTCATCGGGGTCAAGCTGGTGCTGCACTGGGCGCACGGCGTGTGGTCGTGGATCCCGGAGGTGCCCACCCTGGCGTCCCTCGGCGTCATCATCGGCATCCTCGCGCTCGTCGTCACGACCAGCCTCATCGCCACCCGGCGCGGCGACGCCGACCTCGAGGACCACGCCACCACCGCCCCGCTGCCCACCACCGACGCCGATCCGGTGCACACGCGCCCCTGAACCGGAGTCTGATCCGCGACGCAGCCCGGACGCCCCGAGCGTCGGGAGCGGGGTGGCTCCCGGGCTGGTGTGTCCCTCGTCGGACGTGCGGGGCCCCGCCACGGAACCGCCACCCTGCCCTTCTTGTCGCCCCCCTGCCCGGAGCGCACCCCCCTGCCGTTGCGACGGCAGGGCGGTGGCCTCCCAGCAGGGTGGCGGCCAGAACGACAGGGTGGCGACCAGAACGACAGGCTAGGCGACCCAAACGACAGGGTTGGCGACCCGAACGACAGGGTGGCGGCGGCAGCAGCAGGGCGGCGGTGCCAACGACAGGGCAACGCCCCGCACGCGGGTTCGGGCGTCCGCAACGCCTGCGCCCGCCGGGCGATCCCCAACCGGTCGCCACGCACACCATCCCCTAGGCTTGGCGTTCGTGATCACCCGCATGTCCGAACTCTTCGTCCGCACGCTCCGCGACGACCCCGCCGACGCCGAGGTGCCGAGCCACCGCTGGCTCGTGCGCGCCGGCTACATCCGCCGCGTCGCGCCCGGCATCTATTCCTGGCTGCCGCTCGGGCTGCGGGTGCTGCACAAGGTCGAGCAGATCGTCCGCGAGGAGATGGACGCCATGGGCGCCCAGGAGGTGCGGTTCCCCGCGCTGTTGCCCCGCGAGCCCTACGAGGAGACCAACCGCTGGACCGAGTACGGCCCCAACCTGTTCCGCTTGCAGGACCGCAAGGGCACCGACCTGTTGCTGGGCCCCACCCACGAGGAGCTGTTCACCCTCATGGTGAAGGACCTCTACTCCTCCTACAAGGACCTGCCGCTCAGCCTCTACCAGATCCAGACCAAGTACCGCGACGAGGCCCGGCCCCGCGCGGGGCTGCTGCGGGGCCGCGAGTTCGTCATGAAGGACTCCTACTCCTTCGACATCGACGACGCCGGTCTGGAGGCCTCCTACGCCCGGCACCGCGCGGCCTACCAGCGGATCTTCGACCGCCTGGGGCTCACCTACGTCATCGTGTCCGCCACTTCGGGCGCGATGGGCGGGTCGGCGTCGGAGGAGTTCCTCGCGGTGGCCGACATCGGCGAGGACACCTTCGTCCGCAGCCCCGGCGGGTATGCCGCCAACGTCGAGGCCGTCCGCCGCCCGCTCGCCGCGGCGCAGGACGCCTCGGACGCGCCGGCCGCCCACGTCGAGGACACCCCCGACTCGCCCACCATCGAGTCCCTCGTCGCGCTCTCCAACGACCGCTTCCCCCGTGCGGACCGCGCCTGGACGGCCGCGGACACACTCAAGAACGTGATCGTCTGCCTGCGCCACCCCGACGGCAGCCGGACGCCGCTGGCGATCGGCCTGCCTGGGGACCGGGAGGTCGACATGAAGCGTCTCGAGGCCGCCGTCGAACCCGCCGAGGTGGAGCCGTTCGGCGACGCCGAGTTCGCCGCCCACCCCCAGCTCGTCAAGGGCTACATCGGCCCCGGCGACACCCACGGCGACACCCAGGGTGGCGCCCACGGCCGCGCGCTCGGCCTGGATGCCGACGGCAAGGGCGTCCGCTATCTCACCGACCCCGCCGTGGTCGAGGGCACCCGCTGGATCACCGGCGCAAACGCTCCCGGTCACCACGTGTACGACCTGGTGTGCGGCCGCGACTTCACCAGCGACGGGGTGATCGACGTCGCCGAGATCCGCGACGGCGACCCCGCGCCCGACGGCTCCGGCCCCCTCAGCCTGGCCCGGGGCATCGAAATGGGCCACATCTTCCAGCTCGGCCGCAAGTACGCCGACGCCCTCGGCCTGAAGGTGCTCGACCCGAACGGCAAGCTCGTGACGGTCACGATGGGCTCCTACGGCATCGGCGTCTCCCGGGCGGTGGCGGCCGTCGCGGAGAGCACCTGCGACGACCGCGGCCTGGCGTGGCCGCGCAACCTCGCGCCCTTCGACGTCCACGTCGTCGCCACCGGCAAGGACGCGGCCGTGCTCGCCTGGGCCGAGGAGTTCGCCGCCGGCCTGGACGCCGCGGGCGTGGCCGTCCTGCTGGACGACCGCAAGGCCAGCCCCGGGGTCAAGTTCAAGGATGCCGAGCTGCTGGGTGTGCCGACGACCGTCGTCGTCGGTCGCGGCCTGGCCGAGGGAGTCATCGAGGTCCGCGACCGCGCCACCGGGGCGAAGTCGGAGGTCTCCACCGGGGACGCCGCCGCCCACGTGATCGACCTCGTCCGCGGCTGATGCCGCCCCGGGGCGGCTGGCCCTGCCGGTGGGCCACCGCGGCCCGGCCTGACACGGCGGCCACGACGGTGCGACCGGGACGGTCGGACCGGTCGTGACCGGGCTCGAGCTGCCGCTGGCGACGATCGCCTTCCTCGTCACCGCGTCCTTCCTGGCCGGGTGGGTCGACTCGATCGTCGGCGGGGGTGGTCTCATCCAGCTGCCGAGCCTGCTGATCGGCCTGCCCGCCGACACCCCGGTGCCGACCATCTCGGGCACCAACAAGGTGCCGAGCTTCCTCGGCACATCGGTCGCCGCGCTCACCTATCTGCGACGCGTCCGCATCGCCTGGTGGGGAGTGCTGCCGCTCGTGGCCGGCTCCGCGGCCGGCTCGGCCGTGGGCGCACGGCTGACGCATTTCCTCGACCGCGCGGCGTTCACCCCGCTCGTCCTCGCCGCGCTGGTCGGGGTCGGGGCCTACACCTGGCGCCGCCCGCAGCTCGGCCTGCAGCACCGGGCCAAGCACACGGGCTCGCGGGCCTTCGCGCTGCTCGGCGCGATCGGCCTGGTTGTCGGCCTGTGGGACGGTTTCATCGGCCCCGGCACCGGCTCGTTCTTCCTCATCGCGCTCGTCGGGGTCATGGGGTATGAGTTCCTGAGCGCCACCACCTACGCGAAGCTGGCGAACCTGACGACCAACCTCGCGGCCATCGTCGTGCTGGGCGCCACCGGCAACATCCTGTGGGGCATCGCCCTGGCGATGGGGGCGGCCAACCTGCTCGGGGGCCTGACCGGTGCCCGGACGGCGCTGCGCCACGGCAACGCCTTCGTCCGGCGGGTGTTCCTGGTGGTCATCGTGGCCCTCGGCGTCAAGCTGACGTGGGACATGGTGGCCCCGCTGGTGGCCTGACCTCGCCCGCGGGAGCGAGGGTGGACGCGCGCGTCAGCTCGCCGGCAGCCCGGGCCAGCGTTCCACGAGCCCGCCCCACCGGGGGACGTCGGCGGCCGCGTCGGCCAGCGCATCCAGCAACGGCGGACGCGGCGAGGCCTCCCCGAATGCGAAGGAGCGCCCCAGCACGGGCAGCGCGTCGGCCTCCAACCGGGCGAGGAGGGCTCGGGCGGCGGTGGCGTCCGCGGGCCGATCGAGCTCGTACCAGGGCTGCGCGGGCGTCACGTGGGGGGTCGGGGTCGGGCCGAGGGCTTCGCGCAGCGCGTCGGCGTGCCCGGCCCAGGCGTCGAGCCGTCCCCGCGCCCGGGCCATCTCGTCCGCCGAGAGCCCCGGCGCCCCCGCTGCCACCTCGATGCCCCACGAGACCTCGGCACAGGCGTCGAGCGCGGCCTGGCGGGCGGCGTCCGGCGACTGCTCGGCCGGGTCGAGGACGCTGCGCGCGGGCTCCCGCGCCGCGATGGGGTCGGCGAGCTGGTCGGCGGTGACGAGCGCCCACGTCGCCATGGCCGCCCACACCAGCGGGTGGGCCGAGGACGCGGCCACGGACTGTTCCCTGAACGCCGTCGCCGCGCTGCCCAGGGCTTCGGCCAGCGCCGCGACCAGGGCCGGATCGGCCTGCTCGGCCGGGGGAGTCGCGGTGGCGGCGACGGGTGTCGGGGCGGGCAGCGAGACGGCGACGCACTGGTCCGCGGTCACACCGAGGGCCCACGCGATCAGCGCGGCGTGGGCGTCCGGCCACGGGGTTCCCGCGGCGGACGCGAGCGCCTCCCGCAGCGTCCCCAAGGCGACCTGCCCCGGCAGCGGCGTCGCCGTGGGCGAGGGCGCCACACGCGGGGCGCCGGCCGGTACGAGCGCGCAGCCCGGGAGCGCGACGCCGGCGATCCCGGCCAGGCCGGCGGTCAACACCGCCCGACGACCCACCTGCTTGTGAGGACCCAGCACGCGTCGAGGGTAGCCCAGCCTCACCGAGCGGGGTGGGTATGCTGGCCTGCGAGCCGGGCGGGGACCGTCACGGCGACAACCGCTCGACGCAATCGGATCTCGACACCCTCGGATCTCGACACAACTGGATGGAGTGCCCCCATGGACCACGCAGCGATCGCCGAGGTCGTGGAACCCGCCGCCCGGCAGTCCGGTCTGGAGGTCGACCGCATCGAGATCACCCGCGCGGGCAAGCGTTCCGTGCTGCGGGTCTACCTCGACGGCGACGGCCCGGAGGGCCGCGGCCCCAGCCTGGACGAGATCGCGGACGCCACGCGTGCGGTGTCCGCGGCGCTGGACGCGTCGCCGGCCACGGGGGAGGCCCCCTACACGCTCGAGGTCAGCAGCCGCGGTGTCACCCGGCCGCTGACGCAGGCGCGCCACTTCCGGCGCAACATCGGACGCCTCGTGGCGCTCACGCTGCCCGAGGAGAAACTGACCGGCCGCATCACCGGCGCCGACGAGGCCCAGGTGTCCCTCGACGTCGACGGCGCCGCGCGCGAGATCGCCCTCGGCGACATCCGCAAGGCGGTCGTCCAGGTCGAACTCCGCAAGGACGACACCGACGACCTGGGTGACACCGAGGACAGGGGCGACGACGGCGACGAGCTGGCCGCCGACGACGACAAGGAGTGACATGGACATCGACATGACCGCACTGCGGGCGCTGGAGCGCGACAAGGACATCCCGCTGACGGTGCTGGTGGACGCCCTCGAGGAGGCCCTGCTCAACGCCTACGAGAAGTCCGCCCACCCGGTGCAGGGCGCCCGGGTGAACCTGGACACCAAGACCGGCAGCGTCTCCGTGCTCGCCCCCGAGACCGACGACGAGGGCGAGGTCGTCGGCTGGTACGAGGACACGCCCGAGGGGTTCGGGCGCGTCGCGGCCGCCACCGCGCGCCAGGTGATCTTCCAGCGGCTGCGGGAGGCGGAGGACGAGCAGAAGTTCGGCCACTTCTCCGCGAAGGAGGGCGACATCGTCACCGGCGTCGTCCAGGCCGACCGCGACTCGCGCACCGTGCGGGTCGATCTCGGGCCCCTCGAGGCCATCATGCCGCTCGCCGAGCAGGTGCCGAACGAGACCTACCAGCACGGCCGCCGCATGCGCGTCTACGTGGTGGCGGTGCGACGCGAGCCCCGCGGCCCGCAGGTCGTGGTCTCCCGGACGCACCCGAACCTGGTGCAGCGCCTGTTCCGCCAGGAGGCGCCGGAGATCGCGTCCGGCGTCGTCGAGATCAAGGCCATCGCGCGCGAGGCCGGCCACCGCACGAAGATCGCGGTGATCAGCCACGACCCCAACGTCTCCGCGAAGGGGGCCTGCATCGGGCCCATGGGGCAGCGGGTGCGCACGGTGATGACCGAGTTGAACGGGGAGAAGATCGACATCATCGACTACTCCGCCGATGGTGCCGCCTTCGTCGCCGAGGCGCTCAGCCCGGCGAAGGTCAGCGAGGTCATCGTGACCGACCAGTTCGCCAAGGCCGCCCGCGCGATCGTGCCCGACTACCAGCTGAGCCTCGCCATCGGACGCGAGGGCCAGAACGCGCGGCTCGCGGCGCGTCTGACCGGCTGGCGCATCGACATCCGGCCCGACACGCAGGCCTGAGCCGGCTGACACACGGACGCCCCGGGTTCCGCGCGGAACCCGGGGCGTCGTGGTGCGGGAGTCTCAGCGGTGGCCGCGACCGCCGCCGTAGCCGATGACGCCGGCGTCGGCCGCCTTGAGCACCGCGTCGGCCTCGGCCTGGGTGAGGGTGCCGTCGCTGACCGCCGCGTCCAGGGTGGACTGGAAGTCCGCCTTGCGGTCGGCCTGAGCATCGGCACGGATCTCGTCGAGCGCCGTGGTCACCTGCTCGGCGGTCACGCCCAGCTCGGACGCCAGCGCCTCGGCCATCGCCTGCTGCTGCGCCGCCCGATCGGGTCGGGTGCCGTCGGCCGCGTCGTCGGCCTGGGCGTGCAGGTTCTCCCGCACGGTCTCGAGCGCGGACTGCACGGTGGCCTCGTCGAGGCCGAGCTTCTCGGCGAGCGCCGCGGCGTCCGCGCCCCGCAGGCCGCCGCGCTGGCCACCCTTGCCGCCGTGCTCCCCGCGCTGCGAGGCCTCCGGCGCCGCGGTGCCGGACGCGCTGGGCGTCGGGCTCGCGGTGGTCTCGGCCTGGGCCAGCGTGGTGCCGGCGATGCCTCCGAGGGCGAGGGTGCCGGCGGCGACGCCGAGCCCCACTTTGTGAATCGTCTTCATGCGCATGGTCCTTTCGTTGGTGTAGCGGTGTTCGCTGCCCACCATGGGAGCAGGGCCGGTTGGCAACACCCTCGGGTTCACCTGTCGGGAACCTGTGAGCGGGCCCCGGTGCGGTGGGTCAGCCGTTCGTCTCGGTTGTGGCGTCCGGGGCCGGGGCACCGTCCGTGCCGGCCCCCTCGGCACCGTCTGCACTGTGTCCGCCCCCGCCCCCCGGGTGCCCTCCGCCGGGGTGCAGGTCCGCCAGGGCGGCGGTCACGGTGGCCTCGTCGATCCCCAGTCGGTCGGCGATGGCCGTCGCCAGGGTCTCCTGCAGGGCGGCTGCGTCGGGGCGCTCACCGTCGGACGGCGGGGTCTGGCTCGCCATGGTGGCGTCGATGGCCTCCTGGATCGCGGCCTCGTCGGCGTCCAGCGCCGTGGCCAGGTCGGCGGCCAGATCGCCCATGCGGGCGCCCGGGCCACCGCCGCGGCGACCCTCACCGGCGGCGCCGGTGTCTGCCCCGGAGGTGGTCGGGTCAGTGCCGCGGTTGCCGCGGGTGTCTACGGCGTCGGCGCCCGGGGCGGCGTCGGCGGGGGTGCTCCCGTTCGCGTCGGTCTGGGTGGCGGGGGTGTCGGCCGTGGCCGTTTCGGCCGCGTTGGTGACGCCGACGGCGGCGCCGACGCCCAGGGCCAGGGCGCCCAGGCCCAGGCCGACCTTCTGGATGGTGTTCATGGTTGTTCCTCTCGGTCACAGGTGGGCCCCGGGGGCCCCGATGCACCCATGGAGCCCCGCCGACCTGTCGGAGCGCCCGGGCGTTCCTGTGCCCAGGCTGGGAGTTCGGGTGCGAGCGCCCTAGGCTGACCGCGTGCCGATCCGAACCTGCGTGGGGTGCCGCCGTGCCGACGACCAGGCGGCGCTGGTCCGGCTCGCGTTGACCGCGGACGGGCTGGTCGTGGGACGCACGACGCCGGGCCGTGGCGCCTGGCTGCACCCGGGCTGCGGGCAGCTCGCCCTCCGACGCAGGGCGCTCGGCCGAGCCCTGCGGGGCGACCCCGGCCCGGCCGAGGCGGTGGCCGCCGTGCTCGCGCGCGTCGACGCGGGCGGCTCCGCTTGGGCAATCGGAGCCGAGTCGGAGTAGACTGTCAGCTGCGCTTCGCGCGACCCGCGCGAACACACCAGCACAACCAGAAGGTGGGCTAACGCTCATGACCACTCGATGAGTACCCAGAAATGAGCAGCAACGTCTAGCTGGCCTGCGCACCCGCGGGCCTGAAGGAGAGTAGTGGCCAAGGTCCGCGTCTATGAACTCGCCAAGGAGTTCGGACTCGAAAGCAAAGAGGTTCTCAACACCCTCAAGGAGATGGGCGAGTTCGTCCGCTCCGCATCCTCGACGATCGAGCCGCCCGTCGTGCGGCGGCTCACCGAGAAGTTGAAGGGCGGCTCTGCGCCGGCCCCCAGCAGCGCTCCGGCGGCGCCCACCGCTCGGCAGAGCGCTCCCGCGCCGCGTCCGGCGAGCGGGCAGACGACCGGTCGCCCGTCGCCCGGGCCGCGCCCCGGCCCGCAGCGGCCGGCGGCGCAACCTGCGCCGGCCCCCGAGCG
>NZ_JACYOT010000022.1 GCF_014858005.1 Propioniciclava soli | reverse complement strand
GCCGTCAGATAGACGCCTTGTTCAGCAGGCTCCTAGGGCGCGTTGGCCGCTCGAGGGCCAGCGTTCTGCTGGGCACCCGTGACGGCGACCGTCCGAGCGGGCCGAGGCGTCGGTCGCGTGTTCCGATCAGCCGGCCAGTTCGTCTGCCAGGGCGTTCCACAACGCGGCGACGCCGTCCGGGCCGTCGACGACCACGTCGGACACCGCCACGAGGGCGTCCTGCTCATCGGAACCGGAGCAGATCAGCAGGGCCTTGACGCGGCCGGAGTCGCGCAGATCGCGGACGGCGCGGAACGCGGGCAGGTCGCCGAGATCGTCGCCGGCGTACATGATCGTGGTGGGCTCCACCTCGTCGACGAGGCGGTGGATCGCGTAGCCCTTGTCGAGGCCCCGGGCGCGCAACTCCATCACGAGGCGGCCGGGCTCGGTCTGCAGGCCGTGGCGTCCGGCCAGCTCCGCCAACGGCGCGGTGAGGCGCTCGAACGCGCCCGCCGGGTCGGGCAACTCGCGGGTGTGGACGCCGACGCTGAGCCGCTTGTACTCGATGCGAGCGCCCGACAGATCCAGCCCGGCCAAGAGCGCCGGCAGTTCGGCGGCCGCCTCCGCAACCCCAGCCGGCGCCTCGGGCTCGTCGAAGGCGCCCGTCCCGGCGTCCCAACGCTCGAATCCGTACAACCCCAGCACGGACGCCGACCCGAGGCCGTCGCGGGCGTCCAGGCGGCCGAGGCGGACGGCCTGCCGCGCGGGGCGTCCGGTGACGACGGCGACCTTGGCCACGCGCCCCCCGAGCCGTTCGAGGGCACCGAGGGTGGCCTCGGATGCCCAGGCCTCGTCGGGGTTGGGGACGATGGGGGACAGGACGCCGTCGAAGTCGCTGCACACGAGGGTCGAGGCGGGGTCGGCGACGATGGCGGACCAGGCGGCGCGGCCGGCGTCGGAGGTGATGTGCATGTTCTCCACCCTGTCACGCCGGAGGCCGGACGGGCTAGGTTGGACGTCAGGAGGTTCACTGATGACAACGAGCAACGAAGCCGGAACCGACACCCCCCGGGCGGCCCTCGTGGTCGTGGCCAACCGTCTGGCCGTCGAACGCACCACCGCCGCGGACGGCTCGGCAGGTTGGCAGACTTCACCGGGCGGGCTCGTCACGGCGTTGGTACCGATCATGCAGGCCAAGGACGGCGCGTGGGTCGGCTGGCATGGCGCACCCGATGAGGAGCTGGAGCCCTTCCACCACGACGGCATCGACATGATCCCCGTGGCCCTGTCCGCCGGCGAGGTGGAGGAGTACTACGAGGGCATGTCGAACGCGACCTTCTGGCCGCTGTACCACGACTCGGTCGCGTTCCCCGAGTTCCATCGCGAGTGGTGGGACGCCTACGTGGCCGTCAACCGCCGCTTCGCGGAGGCGGCCGCGTCCGCAGCGGACGACAACGGCACGGTCTGGGTGCAGGACTACCAGTTGCAGTTGGTGCCCTCGATGCTGCGCGAGATGCGTCCCGACCTGCGGATCGGCTTCTTCCTCCACATTCCGTTCCCCCCCTCGGAGTTGTTCCAGCAGCTTCCGTGGCGCCGCGCCGTGCTCGAGGGGCTGGCGGGTGCCGATCTCGTCGGCTTCCAGGTGCCCGGTGCCGCGACCAACTTCCTGAACCTGCTCCGCCGCCGGCTCGGCTGGGACACCCACCGGCAGGAGTTCGTCCGGCCGGACGGCAGCCGGGGCCGGGCCGCCGCCTACCCGATCTCGATCGCGACGCAGGCGTTCGAGGACCTGGCGAACTCCCCGGAGGTGGTGGAGCGGGCTGCGCAGATCCGTGAGGACCTGGCCGCCGAGACCGTCTTCCTCGGTGTCGATCGGCTCGACTACACCAAGGGGTTGCGCCAGCGGGTGCGGGCCTTCGGCGAGCTGTTCACCTCCGGGGAGCTGGACCCGGAGAAGGTCGTGTTCGTCCAGGTGGCGACGCCCTCGCGCGAGCGCGTCGAGGAGTACAAGCGGTTGCGCGACGACATCGAGTTGCTCGTGGGCCGCATCAACGGCGACTCCGGCCAGCTCGGACGCCCCCCGATCCACTACCTGCACCAGAGCTTCCCGCGCGATGAGATGGCGGCGCTCTACCGGGCGGCGGACGTGATGGTGGTGACGCCGCTGCGCGACGGGATGAACCTGGTGGCCAAGGAGTACGTGGCCTGCCGCAGCGACAACGACGGCGCTCTGGTGCTGAGCGAGTTCGCCGGCGCGGCGCGCGAGCTCAAGCAGGCCTGGCAGGTGAACCCGTACGACATCGACGGCATGAAGGAGGCGATCCTGGCCGCCGGCCGTGCGGGCAAGCAGGAGACCCGGCGCCGCATGCGGGCCCTGCGCAAGCAGGTCGCGACGCACGACATCGACCACTGGGCCGAGACGTTCCTGGCCGACCTCGACGCGATCTGATCCTTCGCCTCTGACTCAAACCGTCACGGGGATGGGGTGGACGAGGTGGCGGTCGGCAGGTACCAGCCAGCCCGACATCGCGCGGTCGAAGGTGGCAAGGATCAGGTCGTTGCTGCGCGCCAGGTTGAGCAGATGGAGGTCGGGTGCCTGCCGGTGTCCTACGAGCACACTGGCGTCCACGCCGGCGAACGCGAGGCTGGAGGCGTCCGGGACGAACGACCATCGAGGGTCCTTCCGGAACCCCCGGACGGCGTCATCCACCTCCCTCACGGCCGTGGGTCTCCCTGCGACCGCTGGATTGAGCAGGAGGCGGTAGAGAGCGACCTCGGTGAGCGGCGTCGTGGCCCAGCCCTCCACCCCGGTCAGGAAGGCGTGGGCATCGCGGTGATGCACGTGGTTGCTCAGGCAGAGGGCCACGAGGACATTGGCATCGAGCAGGTAGCTGGGGGTGGCTCTAGTCATCCCGGTGCTCGGCAACGAGGTCGTCGGTGACCACGTGGCCAGGAGGGCCGATGAGGATGGGGAACGGACTGTACGAGACGTCTGCGGTCGGGGCCGTTCGCTGCTGGATGCCTTGGCGCGCGAGGTCGCTGACTGCCGTGCCCAAGGAGACCCCCTTCGCCGCGGCGAGGGCCCGCGCGACGGCCATCACGTCGTCGGACAGTTCCAAGGTCGTTCTCATGGCGTCGCAGCATAGCATCACATCATCACCGCATCAGGATACCCATCGCTGCGCTGCTGTGCGAGGGTGGGCCATGGCCTCGATCGATCTCACCCACGAACTCGTCGAGCAAATCGACTGGCACTGGCGCGGTCAGCTGCGTTCGCGGCTGGACGGGCTGACGGACGACGAGTATCTCTGGGAGCCGGTCGCCGGCGCCTGGAACGTGCGCCCCAAGGCGGAGTCAACGATGGAGATGCAGCCCGGCGCGGGTGACTGGACCATCGACTGGGCGTGGCCCGAGCCGGATCCGGCCCCGGTCACGACCATCGCCTGGCGGCTCAACCACCTCCTCGTCGGCGTGCTCGGCGCCCGGCTGGCCGGGCACTTCGGCGGTGAGCCCTGCGACTACGACAGCTACGACTACCCCTCGACCGCCGCGGACGCCCTCGCCCGGCTCGACGACCTCTACGCCCGCTGGCGCGACGGCATCGCCTCCTGGTCCGACGCCGACCTGGCCGTTCCGGTCGGCGACGCCGAGCCGCCCCAGTACGCCGAGTCCCCCCGGATCACGCTGGTGCTCCACATCAACCGCGAGCTGATCCACCACGGCGCCGAGATCGCCCTGCTCCGTGACCTGTACGCCCATTCGGCGTGAGTCTCCCGGGGGGAGGGGCGCAGCATCAGCTCCGCACGGCGGATTCGACCAGGCGCAGCCAGATCTCGCTCGCGGTGGGGTAGGCGGGCACGGCATCGCGCAGCGTCGCCAGCGGCACCCGGCCCACGATCGCGATCGTCGCGGCGTGCAGCAGCTCCCCGACCTCGGCGCCGACGAACGTGGCCCCGATGATCCGGTCGCCCTCGATCACCAACCGGGCGTGGCCGGACGCGTCGTCGCGCAGCAGGCCGAAGCCGGCCGCGGCGCTCATCTCCTCATCGACGACGCGCACCTCCCGGCCCGCGTCCGCAGCCTCCGCCGCGGTCGCACCCACCTGGGCCACCTGCGGGTCGGTGAACACGACCTGCGGCACCGGAACGGCGTCGTCGGGCTCGACCGGCCCCGGATCTTTGCCGGACGCCCGCGCCGCGATCGCCTCGCCCACGCGGCGCGCCTGGTACTTGCCCCAGTGCGTGAGCGGCGGGCCGCCGGTCACGTCCCCCACGGCGTACAGCCCGTCGGCGAGCCGGGTGCGGCCGTCCAGGTCGTCGGGATCCAGGCCCACGCCGGCCAGGCCCAGGTCGCCGGCGGCGGGGCGGCGTCCGGTGGCCACCAGCACCTCGTCGAACGACACCCGCTCGCCCTCGATCGTGACGCTCACCGGGCCACCGTGCGGACGCCCCACCGCGCGGTCGGCGTCCGGCGCGTCGCGCTCGGGCTCCGACGCGGTCACCCCGAAGCGGAGGCGGACGCCGGCCTCGGTGAGGCTGGCTGCGACGGCGTCCGACGCACACTCCTCGAAGCGCTGGAGCAGCCGGTCGCCGCGGACGAGCAGCGTGACGTCGGCGCCCAGGGCGTTCAGCCACGTCGCAGCCTCGCACGCCACGACGCCGCCGCCGATGATCGCGATGCTGCCCGGCACCTCGGTGACGCCGGTGGCGTCCCGAGACGTCCAGGGGTCGACGGCTGCCCAGTCGTCCGGGATCACCGGCTCGCTGCCGGTGGCGAGCACCACCGCGTGCCGCGCGCGCAGGTGGCGGACGCCGGCGTCGGACTCCACGTCGACGCGAAGCTGGCCCGCCAAGCGACCGCGGCCGCGGACGACCTCGATGCCGAGGGATTCGGCCCACTCGACCTGGCCGGAGTCGTCGAGATCGCTGCGCCAGGTGTCGCGTCGCGCGAGGAGGGCGTCACGCTGCACCGTGACCGACGAGATGCCGTCCAGGTGGTTGGCCGCGCCGGCCACGTCGAGCGGGCGCAGCAGCGCCTTGCTCGGCATGCAGGCCCAGAAGGAGCACTCGCCGCCCACCCGCTCGGCCTCGATGAGCGCGCACGTGAGGCCGGTCTTCTCGACGGCGTACTGGGCGGCGTTCTCACCGGCGGACCCGCCGCCGATGACGATGACGTCATAGGTGTCGGTCATGGCCGGGTTCACGAACGGAGCCACGCGAGCGCGGCTTCTTCGTCGTCGGGGCCGAAGGAGCGCCACGCGATGCCCGGTGCCGCCTGGGCCGAGAGGCCCGTCAGTGCCTGGAGCGCCCCGGGTTCGCTGACCAGCGCGGCCTTCTCGACGTCGGGCAGGAACTTGGCTCCCTTGGCGTCCAGCCAGGCCGCGGCCGGCTCGATGCGCGACCACGCGATGTGACCGATGCGCGCCAGGACGCGCACCGAGCCGTGCTCGGCGATGAGGGCGTCGAGGACGGTGTGGAGCTGCTCCTCGTCCTCGCGGGTCAGACCGCCGGCGTAGGCGACATCGATGATGTTGGTGCCCTCGACGGTGCTGATCCGGAACTGGTCGTGCTCAGCCATGCTCTTCTCCTCACGGGTGGTCACCGGGGCCGACCGTCTGGGGGCAGGGGCGCCCGGCCCGGGGTGGTCCCTGGAGCCTAGTCGGCGTCGGGGATGCGTTATCTTCTGTTCACACAGGGTGCCTACGGTCAACAAGACGCATCCGCTCCGGGCGGCTCGCCCACCGTGTCGAAAGGACTTCCATGTCGCGCAGGTTCGCAGTTTCCCTCGCCGGGCTGGCCCTGGTCGGCCTGTCCGCCTGTGCGGGTGGGGACGCCCCCGCCGCGTCCCCGGCGGCAACCGACGGGGCGGGGGACGCCGTCTCCGGCACGATCACCCTGTACACCTCGGAGCCCCAGGCGAAGGTCGAGGAACTCATCGCCGCGTTCAACGAGACCCATCCCGACGTGACGGTGGACGTCTTCCGGGCCGGAACCGGCGACCTCACGGCGCGCATCGAGTCGGAGCTGGCCACGGGCGAGGTGCAGGCCGACGTGCTGCTGGCCGCCGACGCCCCCACGTTCGAGAACTACAAGGACCAGGACCTCCTCATGGAACTGGATGTCGACACCGCTGGGCTGTTGGAGGAGGTCGTCGACCCCGAGGGTTTCTACGTCGGCACCCGGGTGATCCCGACGGTCATCGCCCACAACACCACGGCCATCACCACCGCACCCGCGTCGTGGCAGGATCTCACCGACCCGCAGTACCGCGACCAGATCGTCATGCCGAACCCGGACGTCTCCGGTGCCGCCGCGTTCAACGCCGCCGTGTGGCTGCTCAACGACGACCTGGGCGAGCCCTGGCTCACGGCTCTGGCGGCGAACCAGCCCGTCATCGCCGACTCCAACGGGCCGGTGTCGCAGGCCGTGGCGTCGGGGGCGCAGCCGGTGGGCATCGTCGTCGACTATCTCGTGCGCGACCTCGCAGACGCGGGTTCCCCCATCGCCGTCTCCTACCCGAGCGAGGGCGTCCCGTACGTCTACCAGCCGGTGGGCGTGTTCGCGAACACGGACGCCGAGGCCGCGGCCATGGCCTTCGCCGACTGGCTGGTCTCCTCGGAGGGGCAGCAGCTGGCCGTCGAGCAGAACTACCTGCCGGTCCGCACCGACGTCGACTCGCCCGAGGGCGCGCCGGCGATGGCCGACCTGGAACTGATGGAGTTCGACCTGGCCGAGGTGCAGCAGCGGCGGACGGAGGCCGTCGAGCTCTTCAACCGCCTGTTCCAGTAGGACGCGCCCATGAGTTCGGCCGTGACGGTGCGGCCCGCCCCGCGACGGGGGTGGCGGGCCGACTCCTTCACCGGGGTGCGCGTGATCGTGTGGTTGGTGACGGCAGGGGTGGTCCTGACGCCGCTGGCGGCCATGGTTGCCCTGGCGGTCCAGGGTGACCAGTTCGCCCTGCTCGGCAGCGAGGACGTCGTCGTTGCGGCCCGCAACTCGGTGGTCACGTCGCTGGCCTCCGCGATCGGCGCCGTCGCGGTCGGCACGTACCTCGCGATCGTGCTGGACCACACCGACCTACGCGGCCGCGCGGCGCTGCGCCTGTTCGCCCTCTCCCCGATGTTCATCCCCCCGTTCGTGGGCGCCATCGCCTGGCTGGGGGTCTTCGGCCCGACCATGGGGGTCAACCGCGTCTGGAGCGATGGGTTCGGGGCGCCGCTGTGGAACATCTACGGCGCCGACGGCATCATCTTCCTCCTCACCGTCCACTCCTACCCGCTGGCGTACCTGATCATCGGTGCGGCTCTGCGGCGGATCCCGTCCGATCTTGAGCAGGCGGCCAGGATCGCCGGCGCCAGCGGCGTCGGGGCGCTGCGTGACGTGACGATCCCGCTGCTGCGCCCGGCCCTCGTGGCGTCCTTCACCCTGACGTTCGTCTCGAACCTCGCCGACTTCGGCATCCCGGCCATCATCGGCCTGCCCGAGCGCTACTACACGCTCGCCACCCTCATCTACCGCTCCATCCAGTCCGGCACCGTGGCCGCGCCGCTCAGCGTGGTCTCCACCATCGGCGTCGCCCTGCTGGCCATGGCCGTCGTGGCCGCGCTGCTGGACGCCCGCGTCAACCGCCAGCACACGGAGCTGGACTCCACCGCCGTGGTGCGCCACCGGCTGGATCTGGCGGGCGCTAGGCTTCCGCTGTCGGCCCTCACGTGGCTCGCAGCCCTGGCGATCACCGTGCTGCCCATCGTGGCGCTCGCCACCCAGGCCGTTCTGCCCGCCCCTGGGGTGCCGCTGGCCTGGGAGCACCTCACGTTGGACAACTTCGGCCGCGCCCTGGGGCTGCGCTCGACGCAGGTGGGGGTGCGCAACTCGCTGATGCTGGCCGGGCTCGCCGCGGCCATCTGTGCCGTCCTGGGCCTGCTGGTGGGGCTCGTCACGACGCGCACGCGGGCACGGGGCAACGCCCTGCTCAACGGCCTGGCCATCCTGCCCCAGGCGATCCCGGGCACCGTGATCGCGGTCGGCTGGCTGATCGTCGCCCCGACGCTGGGGCTGTTCAACACCCCCTGGCTGATCCTGGTCGCCTACGTCATGGCGTTCCTCGCCCTGGTCGTCCAGGCCGTGTCCGCGCCGCTGCGCGGCATCCCCGTCACGCTCGAGGAGGCGGCCCGGGCCTCGGGCGCGACGCAGACCCGGGCCCTGTTCGACATCGCGTTGCGGCTGGCCATCCCCGCGGCCGTCACGGGCGGTGCGATGGTGTTCCTCACGGCCGTGCGCGAGCTCACGATCTCGGCCCTGCTGCGCAGCCCGGGCACCCAGACGCTGGGCGTCGCCATCTTCGACCTGCAGCAGGCGGGCAACTACAACGCCAGCTCGGCGCTCTCGCTGCTGGTCACCATCGTCGGGCTGCTGGGCATCGCCCTGCTGGCCGGGAGGGAGAGGAACTGACATGGCAGGCGTCACGCTCGCGGAAGTGGGGCTCACCTACCCGGACGGCCACACGGCCCTGACGGGGGTGGATCTCGAGGTGGCCGACGGCGAGTTCGTCGCCCTCGTCGGCCCGTCGGGGTCGGGCAAGACGACGCTGCTGCGCACCGTCGCGGGGTTCCTGGCGCCCAGCCGGGGCACCGTGGCCATCGGGGGCGAGCCCGTCGCCTCGCCGGGCGCGGGAGTCCCGCCCGAGGGGCGCCGGCTCGGCATGGTCTTCCAGCAGCACGCCATCTGGCCCCACATGAGCGTCGGCGCCAACGTCGCCTACCCGCTCCGGCGGGCCCGCCGTCCGCGCGCCGAGATCGGCGAGCGGGTGACCGAGGTGCTGGCCCTGGTGGGGCTCGACGGCTACGCCGACCGCAACCCGGCGACGCTGTCGGGCGGGCAACGGCAACGGGTCGCGCTCGCCCGCGCCCTCGCGCCGACGCCCCGGGTGCTCCTGCTCGACGAGGCGCTCTCCGCCCTCGACGAACCGCTGCGCGACCAGCTGCGGGTGGAGCTGCGCTCGCTCACGCGGCAATTGGGCCTCACGGTGATCCACGTCACCCACGACCGGGACGAGGCGCTCGCCCTGGCCGACCGCATCGCGGTGCTGGACGCCGGCGCGATCGTCCAGGTCGACACGCCCGAGCGGCTCCTGCACGAACCCGCCACTCCGTTCGTCGCGGGCTTCCTCTCCGACGCGACGCTGCTGCCCGGTGAGCTGACCGACAGCGGGTTCGTCGCCGACGAGCACCCGCTGCGCCTCGCGCGGGACGTCGTGGTGGGGCCAGGCCGGGGGAGCGGCACCCTGGCCGTGCTGCCCGGGGACGTCGTGCTGCACGAAGGCGCCCCCGGCGGGGAGGAGGGCAGGGCCGAGGTCGTCAGCTCCCTGTACGGACGCACCGCCTCCGACGTGATCGTGGACTGGCACGGCCTTCGGCTGCGCGCCGAGAGCGACGGGCGTCCGGTCGTCGGTGCCCGGGTACGCCCGGAGGTGCGCCGAGCCCTGTTCTACCCGGACGTCGCCGGCACCGCCGGGTGACCCACGCTGCGGGAGTGCCCGGGGCGGGAATACCCTGACCCGCCCCGAGGTTGAGTCTGGTGAACTCAACTTCGCAGGTGAGTCTGCTAGGCTCAACCACGAAGTTCCCACGAACACCGGAGGTAACACACCATGGCCCGTGCAGTCGGTATCGACCTCGGCACCACCAACTCTGTCGTCGCCGTTCTCGAGGGCGGCGAGCCCACCGTCATCCCGAACGCCGAGGGCGCCCGCACGACGCCGTCCGTCGTCGCGTTCAGCAAGAACGGCGAGGTCCTCGTCGGTGAGGTCGCCAAGCGGCAGGCCGTCACCAACGTCGACCGCACGATCCGTTCGGTCAAGCGCCACATGGGCACCAACTGGTCCGTCGACATCGACGGCAAGAAGTACACGCCGCAGGAGATCAGCGCGCGCGTGCTCATGAAGCTCAAGCGGGACGCCGAGGCCTACCTCGGTGAGTCTGTCACCAACGCGGTCATCACCGTGCCGGCGTACTTCGGCGACGCCGAGCGTCAGGCCACCAAGGAGGCCGGCGAGATCGCGGGCCTGAAGGTCGATCGCATCATCAACGAGCCCACCGCCGCCGCCCTGGCCTACGGCCTCGACAAGGGTGACATCGAACAGACCGTGCTCGTGTTCGACCTCGGTGGTGGCACGTTCGACGTGTCGCTGCTCGACATCGCCGACGGCGTCTTCGAGGTCAAGGCCACCAAGGGCGACAACCGCCTCGGTGGCGACGACTGGGACCAGCGGGTCGTCGACTGGATGGTCACGCAGTTCAAGAACGCCAACGGCGTCGACCTGTCCAAGGACAAGATGGCCCGCCAGCGCCTCCAGGAGGCCGCCGAGCGCGCCAAGATTGAGCTGAGCTCCGCGCAGGAGACCTCCATCAACCTGCCGTACATCACGGCCGGCGCCGAGGGCCCGCTGCACCTCGACCTCAAGCTGACGCGCGCCGAGTTCCAGCGCCTGACGCAGGATCTGCTCGACCGCTGCCGCGCGCCGTTCAACAACGTCATCAAGGACGCCAACACAAGCGTCGACAAGATCGACCACGTGCTGCTCGTCGGCGGCTCGACCCGCATGCCGGCCGTCGCCGACCTGGTGAAGGAGCTGACCGGCGGCAAGGAGCCCAACAAGGGCGTGAACCCCGACGAGGTCGTGGCCCTGGGCGCGAGCCTGCAGGCAGGCGTCCTGAAGGGTGAGGTCAAGGACGTGCTCCTGCTCGATGTCACCCCCCTGAGCCTCGGCATCGAGACCAAGGGCGGCGTCATGACCAAGATCATCGAGCGCAACACGACGATCCCGACCAAGCGGTCCGAGATCTTCACCACGGCGGAGGACAACCAGCCCTCCGTGATGATCCAGGTCTACCAGGGCGAGCGTGACTTCGCCCGCGACAACAAGTCGCTCGGCAACTTCGAGCTGACCGGCCTGATGCCCGCCCCGCGCGGCGTGCCGCAGATCGAGGTCGGCTTCGACATCGACGCCAACGGCATCGTCCACGTGAACGCGAAGGACATGGCGACCGGCAAGGCGCAGTCCATGACCGTCACCGGCGGCTCGGCCCTCGGCAAGGACGACATCGACCGCATGATGAAGGACGCTGAGGCGCACGCGGACGAGGACCGTCAGCGCCGCGAGGCCGTCGAGATGCGCAACGAGGCGGACGCCCTGGCGTTCCGCACCGAGAAGCTCCTGAAGGACAACGAGGAGACGCTGACCGACGACATCAAGGCCCCGGTGCAGGAGTCGCTCGAGAAGCTGCAGGAGGCGCTGAAGGGCACCGACAACGACGACGACGTGAAGGCCGCGATGACCGACCTGAACGAGAAGGCGTCGGCGATGGGCCAGGCCATGTACGCGGCCGCCCAGGCGTCCCAGCAGGCGTCCGGCGACGACCAGGCCTACACCACCGAGGACGGCCAGGACGCCCCGGCGTCCGGCGACGACGACGTGGTGGACGCCGAGATCGTCGACGAGGACACCGACAACAAGTGACGCGGCCACCGGCCGTGTGACACCCGCCGGTGAGTGTGTCGGGGCTCCGGCCCCGGCACACTCGCTGGCCTACGCTGGCAGCAGCCCTGCGCGACGACGGCTGCGACGATGAGGAGAGACGTGAGCGACAACCACGACGAGAACCCCGACCTGGTGCCCGACGGCGAGGCCGTCGGCGACGGAGCGGAGACCCCGTCCTACGAGGTGCCCGACGACGCGTCGGCGCTGGACGCCGAGGCGTCCGCCGATGCCCCCACCGAGGGCAGTGCTCAGGAGCGCGCCGCGGCGTCCGACGCACCGGCCGAGGGTGCCAGCGACTGGGAGCGGGTGGCGTCCGAGCGCACCGCGGACCTCCAGCGCCTGCACGCCGAGTATGTCAACTACAAGCGACGCGTCGACCGCGACCGTGACGTGGCCAAGCAGCGCGGCATTGAGGCGGTCGTCACCGATCTGCTGCCCGTGTTGGACGGCATCGCCGCGGCCAAGCAGCACGACGAGGTCGGGGGCGGGTTCAAGATGATCGTCGACGAGCTGGAGAAGGTCACCAACAAGTACGGCCTGACCACGTTCGGCGAGGTCGGCGAGCCGTTCGACCCGAACCTGCACGAGGCGCTCATGCACGTGCCCTACCCCGAGGAGACCGACGTCACCGTGGTGTCGGCGGTCATGCAGAAGGGCGCCAGGCTGAACGACCGTGTGATCCGCCCGGCCCGCGTCGGCGTGGCCGACCCGTCCTGACCCAACGAGAGGAGGCGCCATGAGTACCAAGGACTGGCTCGAGAAGGACTACTACAAGATCCTGGGCGTCTCCAAGGACGCCAAGCCCGAGGAGATCAAGAAGGCGTTCCGGAAGTTGGCGCGGGAGAACCACCCGGACGCCAACCCCGGCAACGCCTCCGCCGAGAAGCGGTTCAAGGAGATCTCCGAGGCGAACTCCGTGTTGTCGGACGCCACGAAGCGCAAGGAGTACGACGAGCAGCGCAGCCTGTTCGGTGGCGCAGGCGGCTTCCGCTTCCCCGGCGGGGGAGGAGCGGCCGGACGTCCCGGCAACTTCGGCGGCGCCGGCGGCGTCAACATGGAGGACCTGTTCCGCAACGCCTCGGGCGGGGACGCCAACATCTCCGACCTGTTCGGCAACCTGTTCGGCGGCACCACGACCCGGCGCACCGGCGGCGTCCGCAACCCGCGCCGCGGCACCGACATCGAGGGTGAGGTCACGATCGACTTCAACCAGGCGGTCGAGGGCACCACGGTGCAGATGCAGACCGTCTCGGACGCCCCCTGCGCGGCCTGCCGGGGCACCGGCGCCCGCTCGGGCACGATGCCGAAGGTGTGCCCGACCTGCCAGGGCTCCGGCATGAAGTCGGCCCAGTCGGCCGGCGGGTTCAGCATCGCGGAGCCCTGCCCCGACTGCCGCGGCCGTGGCCTGGTGGTCGAGGATCCCTGCCCCGAATGCGGTGGCTCCGGCCGTGGGCGCTCGACGAACACCATGCAGGTCCGCGTCCCCGCCGGCGTCAACGACGGGCAGCGGATCCGCATCAAGGGCAAGGGCGGCGCCGGCGAGAACGGCGGCGCGGCGGGCGATCTCTACGTGCTCGTCAACGTCCGGGCCCACCCGGTGTTCGGCCGCAAGGGCGACAACCTGACCCTCGATGCGCCGGTCACGTTCGCCGAGGCCGCGCTTGGCGCGCAGATCGAGGTGCCCACCCTCGGAGGCCCGCGGGTGCGCCTGCGCATCCCCGCGGGGACGCCGAATGGCCGCACGTTCCGCGTCCGGGGCAAGGGCATCCGCAAGAGCAACGGGCAGCACGGCGACCTGCTGGTGTCCGTCGCCGTCCAGGTGCCCACGCAGCTGAGTTCCGAGGCCAGCGACGCGCTCAAGGCGTACGCGGACGCCGCGGGTGCCGGCGACCCGCGGGCGTCCCTGTTCGCCGGCTGAGGGTTCGGGGGCGACGATGACCGAGCACCTGCCCGCGACGATGGACGTGGACGCTCCGGTGTTCACCGTGACCGTCGCCGCCCGGCTCGCCGACATGCACCCGCAGACGCTGCGCGGCTACGACCGGCTCGGGCTGGTCGTGCCCCAGCGCTCGCGTGGGCGGGGCCGCCGCTACTCGCTGCGGGACATCGCCAAGCTGCGCCACATCCAGCACCTCTCGCAGGACGAGGGGATCAACCTGGAGGGCATCCGGCGAATCCTCGACCTGGAGGCCCAGTTGGACGACGCCCAGCAGCAGGTCACGCACCTGCTGGGGCTCGTGGCCGAGCGTGCCACGACGCCGGGTGCCCGGTTGTTCACCGCCGCCTCCACCGGCCAGGTGCACCTGGGGCGGACGTATCGCTCCCGGACGCCGCGCGCGCTGACCTCGGGCCGCTGACCCTGTGACACTGGGTCAGCCCGACAGCAGGTGGTGGAGGACGCGTTCGGGCCCCGCGACAAACCGCTTCAGGTCGACGACGAGGGCAAGGTCCTCCCACGCCGTGGGGGTCAGGCCGGCGTCCGACACCTCCCAGATCGTCGCACCCGGCAGCGCCGCCAGCACGGGGGAGTGGGTGGCCATGAGGATCTGCGTGCCGGGGGCGTCCAGCACCTCCAGCAGCAGGGCGAGCACCTTCAGGCTGGAGCTGAACGACAGGGCCGACTCGGGTTCGTCGAGCACGTAGAGCCCCGGGTGGGCGATGCCGCGGTGGTCGAAGAAGCGGTCCCCGATCAGATCCAGGAACGACTCGCCGTGGCTGCGTTCATGGAAGGACCCCATGCCGGACTCCTCCAGGTAGGTGAAGAACCCATGCATCGTCTCGGCGCGGAGGAAGTAGCCGCCCCGCCCCCCGCCGACACCGCGGACGAGCTGCAGATCGGCCGCGAGGGAGGATTCCGTGCGCCGGGTGTGGTGCATCGCGCCCGTCGAGCCGCCCTCCGGGCTGAGGCCGAACTGCTCGGCGATCGCCTCCACGAGGGTGGACTTGCCGGTGCCGTTCTCCCCGACCACGATCGTCGCCCGCCCAAGGTCGATGCCGTCGGTGAGCAGCGTCCGGACCGCCGCGATGTCGTAGGGCCAGCCCCGCCGCTCCCCCTCGATGCCGCTGCGGGCCTCGACGCGCCGCACCGGAAGGCCGATGCCGGGAATGCCGGGACTGGTCCGCTTCGCCATGACGCCAGCGTAGGAGCGGCGTCCGACGTTTTCCGGCCCGACCTGCGCGTCGCTGGGCACGGGGGAATACGTGGAGGACGCCAGCGGGCACGGCCGTCGGCGTCGTCTGGCGGGTCGGGGGTCGTCTCGCATGTCGGGGGTGTGGCCGGCTCGTGCGGGGCCCCTTGGGTGGGTGTGATTGAATCGTTTGGTGACAGCTTCCGAGTGTGACGGAGACCAATGATGAGCGGCCCCACTGCCGCGTCCTCCCGCGTGTGGCGACGCCTTGGCGTTCTGGCGCGCGACGCCCTGCTGCGCGGCCTGCCCCCGGCGGAGCTGCGTTCGATCCTGGCCGATGTGGCGCGCGTCCGCGCCGGCGCGCTGACCGACGTCGACCTGATGAAGCGGTGGCGTGAGGATCGCTACCTCACCCCCGCGCCCGTCGATCCGCGCGCGCTGCTGGCGCTGCAGGGCGCCCTGTGGCGCGCCCTGCCCGAGGAATTCAGTGGGCTGGAGCTCTCGCCGCTGACCACCTTGGGCTCGGTGTCGCACCTGAGCGGCGTCAGCCAGAACCGGGTCATCACCACCGTGCGGGGCAACGAGAGTGTGCTCGACCCGGTGCACCCGCTGGCCCTCGAGGCGTCCCGTCTTCGTCGCAGCGGTCACAGCCGCGTCCACCTGGCCGCCGCCATCCGCGCCGCCCATGCGTGGGACAACGGCCCCCAGGCGCAGCACGAGACCCGCTTCGGCCTCGTCTCGAGCGCACCTGACAGCGGAGCCTTCCTCACCGAGGCCGACCTGCTCGACCTGCACCTCGACTACTGGCGCGAGATCGTCGGCACGCTGGTGCCCGGCGGGCGCATCGAGCTGCACACGCCCGAGGCGGCCATCGCCGAGCGCGTCGCGGACCGCGGCAGCGCGGACGGCCTGATTGTGGTGACCGTGGACGCCCCGGGCGCCTACCGGAACCCCTACACCGCCGCCGCGTTCCGCATCCTCGGGCCGGACGGCCTCGAGCTCGGCGACGGTGGCCTCGTCCCGTGGACGCAGGCGCTCACGCGCAACCGCAAGGACCGCTGCCTGGTCTCCGGCATCAGCGTGGACGCCCTCCTGGCCGTCGCGCCCGAGGGCTCCGGCGCCGACTGACCGCGGCGCCGGACGGCGGCCGGGTTCAGCCCGTGATGTCGTAGCGCTGGAGTCGCTTGCGGTCGCGCTTGGTGTTGGACGCCTGCAGCGCCAGCAACTCGGCGTAGATGCCGCCGCTGTCGGCCAGCTCCTCGGGCGAGCCGACCTCGTCGATGCGACCGTCGCGGAGCGTGATGATGCGGTCGACCGTCGAGATCGTCGAGAGCCGATGCGCGATGATGAGGCTCGTGCGCTCGGCCATGAGCTCCTCCAGGCCGGCCTGGACGAGCCGCTCGGCGCGGGAATCCAGCGAGCTCGTCGCCTCGTCCAGCACCAGCAGGGGGGCGTCCTTGAGCATGGCGCGGGCCACGGCGATCCGTTGCTTCTGGCCACCGGAGAGCTTGATGCCGCGTTCGCCGATCTCGGCGTCGTAGCCGTTCGCCAGTCGAGCGATGAAGTCGTGCGCGTGGGCGCGACGGGCCGCCTCGACGATCGCGTCGCGGCTCGCACCGGGGCGTCCGTAGGTGATGTTCTCCGCGATCGTGCCGGAGAACAGCGAGGCGTCCTGGAACACCACGCCGGTCCGGGCGCGCACCTCGGCCAAGGGCATCGTGCTGGCGTCCACCCCGCCCAGACGCACCGTGCCGGCGTCCGGCGCGTACAGCCCGAGCAGCAGGTTCACCAGCGTGGTCTTGCCGCCGCCGGACTCGCTCACCAGCGCGATGCGCTCCCCGGGTGCCGCCGCGAAGGTGATGTCGCGCAGCACCTCCGTGTCGTCGTAGCCGAACCGCACGTGCTCGAAGGCGAACGCTGCGGCGTCCGGATCGGCCATCACCTGCGGGGCCGGCGGCGCCAGCACAGCCGCGGGGGAGCCCGGCGCGGCGTCCAGGTCGGGGGAGCGCACGTCGCCGATGGCGGCGCGCGGCTCGGGCAGCTCGTCCATCACCTCGAAGTAGCTGCGGGTGCCGGCGATGGCGTGCTGAGAGGCGTCCACGAGATAGCTCATCATCATCACCGGCGTGCGCGCCATGCCCATGAGCTGCAGCAGCATCACCATGTCGCCCAGGGTGAACTCCCCGCCGGCCGTGCGGACGAAGATGATCACGTAGATACCGAAGAAGATGACGTTGATCGAACCGCGGCGGGCGACGTCCATCAGGTGCCACCAGCGGGACTGCTCGTGCGTCGTCGCGACGGTGCTGCGGTAGTGGTCGTCGAACCGGTCGAGTTCGTCGCGCTCGCGGACGAAGCTCTTCACGACGCGGATCTGGCCGACGGCCTCGGCGAACCGGCCGCCTGCCAGGTCGAGCTGCAGGTTCTTGCGGCCCTCGAGGGTCTGCCAGCGCTTCGAGGTCAGCATCGTGAGCCACGTGAAGAGGGGATAGACGATGAACAGCAGCAGCGCCAGCGGCCAATAGTAGAAGCCGGCGATGACGAGGACGGCCACCACGGTGATGAGCGTGGGGAAGAAGTTGTTCGAGAACGACGCGAGAAACTGGGTGAGCTCGATGATGGACCGGTTGAGCCGGTTGATGATCGTGCCCGTGAGTTGGGTGTCGAAGTAGCGCTGCGGCAGCCCGAGCAGCTTGTTGTAGTAGCGCGAGCTCAAGATGGCGCGCAGCCGCATCGACATCGTGTCGCCGAGATACCCGCCGATGTTGCTGAGCAACGTGTTGGCCAGCTCGACGGCCAACAATCCGGCGGCGATCCAGACCAGCGCGGACACGCCGCGTCCGCCCCCACCCACCTGGGCGACCACCTCGTCGGTGGCCAGCTTGGTGAGGTAGGGCGTCAACAGAGCGGTCGCGGCGATGAGGACGGACGTGATGACGATGCCGACGTAGCGCGGCGTCAGCTGGTGGGCCTCGCGGAGCGCGCGCAGGATGCTATCCATGGTGTTCCCGTCAGGCGTGGGTGCGGAGCAGGTGGGTGAGATGCCGCTCGACGGCGGGCCAGGCGTCGTCGGTGATCGCATACTGTGCCGTGTCGGTCACCGTGCCGTCGCGGGTGACGCGGTCGTTGCGGATGCGGCCCTCGAAGACGGCGCCGAGGCGCTCGATGGCCCGGCGCGACTCATGGTTGAACCACGTGGCCCGGAACGCGACGCGGCGGCAGCCCCACGCCTCGAACGCGTGCCGCAGCAGGAGCAGCTTGCTCTCCGTGTTGGTACCGGTGCGGCGGGCCGATGCCGCGTTCCAGGTGGATCCGATCTCCACGGCGGGGACCGCGGGGAGCGGGTTGAGGTACGTGGTCACACCGATGATCCGGTCATCGGCCAGCCGGCGCGTGGCGAAGGGCAGCAGCGCGCCGCGTCCGGCCTGCTCGAGCTTGGCGGCGATGTCGGACGCGACGCCGTCCGGCGTGGGGGCGTTGGTGTACCAGAGCTCCCCGACGTTGCCGTCGCGCACGGCGTCGCGCACGGCGTCCGCATGGTCGGGGGTGAGCGGTTCCAGCCGAACGAGCCGGCCGCTCAGGGTCACGGGGTCGAGGAACGCCACGAACGACGATCCTAGCCCGCGGCCCCGACACTTCTTCGGCCGGCGTCGTGCGCCGTGGGAGAATGGGTGCCCCCGCGAGAGAGGACGCCATGCTTCAGCGCTCACCGGTGACGGCCGGACGCCGCACGCTCACCTTCCGCCTGCCGGGCGACCACGGCCGGATCTCGGTGTGCGGCACGTTCAACGACTGGACGCCCGGGGTGCTGGTGATGGAGCACGCCGCCGACGGCTGGCTGGAGGCGTCCGTCACGGTGGCGGCGGCCGAGCCCGTGGTGTTCCGCTACCGCAGCGACCGGGACTGGTGGTTCGACGAGTTGGACGCCGACGCGATCACCGGTGAGGGCAGCGTCGTCGAGCCCGAGGCGGACGCCGCCGCCCTGGCCGATGAGGAGATGCCCGGGGCCGCCGAGGAGGCGGTGCCGGACGAGGAGCATGGGGTACCCGAGGGTCCGGCGGGAGTTGTTGCCGAGGGTGAGCGGCCGGAGACCCCCGCGGACGTGGCCGTCCGCAAGGAGGCCAAGCTGCGCAAGAAGCGGGCGAAGATGGCCCAGCAGGCCGAGGAACGACGCCGCGAGATCGAGAAGAAGCGCATCGCCGCCGAGAAGCGCGCCAAGAAGAAGGCGGAGGAGGCCGAGGCGCACGCCATCAAGGTGGCCCGCGAGGCCGAGAAGGCCAAGGAGGCCGCCCGCAAGGCGGTCGCCAAGGCGGCGAAGAAGGCCCAGGAGGCCCGCATGGCGCACCGGCTGCAGGCTGAGCGCCGCGCCCGCGCCTCGCAGGAGGCTGCGGCCGCAGCGGCCGAGGTGCAGGCGCTGCGGACGCCGGCGTCCGCCGCCTCGGACGCCGACGAGCCGGCCCATCCGGGGTAGAGCGGTGCCTCCTGAGCACGCCGACGCCATCGCCCGGGTGCTGCTGGCCGTCAGCGTGATCCCGGCGGGACGGGTGGCGACCTACGGCGACATCGGGCGTGTGGCCGGGGTCGGGCCGCGTCAGGTGGGGGCGGTGCTGCGCGACCACGACGAGCGCGAGCAGGGCGCGTCGGTGCCGTGGTGGCGGGTGTTGTCGGCGTCGGGCACGTCACCGGTGCTGGACGCGGCGCGTCCGTTCTGGGACGCCGAGGGCATCACGGTGGACGCGTCGGGGCGTGGCTGCCGGCTGCGCGCGTACCGCGCCGACCCCCATCAGCTGGCGGCCGACTACGCCGCCGCCCTGACCGCCGGGGCGGCTGGGCCCGACGGTCGCGGCGTCACGCTCAGCTGACGCCGACGGCGTCCGGCAGGGGGGCGGACGCGCGGGGCCGGCGAATGGTGAGTACGACGACCGCGGCCAGGCCGCACAGCACGGCCGCGATGAACCAGGCGGCGTCGTAGGTGCCGGCGTCCTGGCGCAGCACCCCGGCCAGCGTGGCGCCCGCGCCGGCGCCGATCATGTGGCTCGCGAACACCCAACCGAAGACGATGCCGGAGGCCTGCAGCCCGAAGTGCTGGCGGCACAGGGCGACGGTGGGCGGCACGGTCGCCACCCAGTCGAGGCCGTAGAAGATGATGAAGAACCACATGCCGGCGGTGAGGTCGGGGCCGATGAACTGCGGCAGGGCCAGCAGCGCGATGCCGCGTCCGCCGTAGTAGAGGGCCAGCAGGATGCGGGAGTCGACGCGGTCGGTGAGCCAGCCCGAGCCGATCGTGCCGATGATGTCGAAGGCGCCGATCATCGCGAGCAGCATGGCGGCGAGCATGGACGACATGCCGTGATCGGCCGCGGCAGAGATGAAGTGGGTCTGGATGAGGCCGTTGGTCGACCACCCGCACACGAAGAACGACCCAGCCAGCGCCCAGAACGACCAGTGACGCGCGCCGAGGGCCAGCGCGGCGAAGGCGGAGCCGACGGCCCCGCGGCCCGCCGCCGAGGACGCCTGCTGGGTCGAGCGCGGGTGCTGGGTCGGGTGCTGGGCAGCGGCCGAGGGCAGGGGCGTGTCGAGCGCGACGGTCGGCTCGCCGTAGGGGCGCAACCCCAGGTCGGCCGGCCGGTCGGCCATGAGCCCCAGCACCAGCGGCACGAGGGCCAGCGACACGAGCGCGACGGATCCGGCCGCCCACCGCCACCCGGGGCCGTCCGCGAGCGCGGCGATGACGGGCAGAAAGCTGAGCTGGCCGGTCGCGTTCGCGGCGGAGAACACCCCCGTCACCAGGCCGCGGTGCGCGCTGAACCACCGGTTGGCGACGATCGCGCCGAGCACGAGCGCCATCGCACCGGTGCCGACGCCGATGAAGGCGCCCCACAGCACCCACAGGTGCCAGGGCTGGGACATGACAGTGGTGAGCGCAGAGGAGACCCCCACGATCGTCAGCGCTGCGGCGACCGTGGCCCGGACGCCCCAGCGCTCCATGATCGCGGCCGCGAACGGGGCGGTGAGGCCGTAGAGCACCAGGTTGAGGGAGACAGCCCCGGACGTGGTCGTGCGGTCCCAGCCGAACTCGGTCTCGATGGGGATGAACAGCACTCCGGTGGACGACCGGAACGCCGCCGCCGACACCAGCGCGAGCAGCGTCACCACCGCCACCCACCACGCCCGGTGCACGCTCCGCCTCGTCCTCACGGCACGAGGCTAGGGCGAGCACCCCGGCGGACGGCCGGGTGTCCACCCCCCGGCTGGTGCCCCACGGTCGGGTCCGTGACCGGTGGCGCGGGGGGCTCAGGCCGTCGTCACTCGTCCAGCCAGGCGGCGTACGCGTCGAAGCTGTAGGGGCGGCCCAGGAATTCGGCGACCAGGTCGGCGGCGTCCTTCGTGCCTCCGGGGGCGAGGACGCGGTCGCGGTAGCGGGTCGCGACCTCGGCGTCGAAGAGGTGGTCGGGGTCGAAGGCGCTGAACATGTCCTTGGCGATCACGAGGCTCCACATGTAGGTGTAGTAGCCCGAGCCGTAGCCGTCGAGGTGGCCGAAGCTGGCCGGCATGCAGGTGCCCTCCACGTAGGGGAACATCGAGTAGCGCTCCTGCAGCTCCCGGGTGCGGCCCACGAGGTCGGCCGGGTTCTCGCGGTGGAGGTGGTACGACAGGGCCGCGTAGAACATCTGGGTGCGCGCGAAGTAGCCCTTGCCGAAGTCATCGGCGCGGCGCATGCGGGCCACCAGGTCGGCCGGGATGGCCGCGCCGTCGGTGTTCGTGGCGAAGGTGGCGAGCACCTCGGCGTCCCACGCCCACTCCTCGAGCATCTGGCTGGGCGCCTCCACGAAGTCCCACTCGGTGGCGACGCCGGAGAACTCGACCCAGGGCTGGTGTCCGCCCACGAGGTGGTGCACGAGGTGCCCGAACTCGTGGAACAGGGTGACGACGTCGGAGTGCTCCATGAGGCCGATCGGGAAGTTGCAGACCAGCGTGCCCTCGGGCAGGTACCGCCCCTCGACGCCGTTGACCAGGTTGAACTGGGCGGCGTGCTTGAACTTGCCCTCGCGCGGGTGCAGGTCGAGGTAGATGCGACCCAGCGGCGCGCCGTCGGCGGTGCGGGTGACGTCGTGGGCCGTCACGGCCTCGTGCCACACCGGCAGGTCGGGCCGCGGGGTGTAGGTGAGGCCGAACAGGCGTCCGGTCACGTCGAGCAGCCCGGCGCGCACGCGCGCGAAGTCGAAATAGGTGCGGACGAGTTGGGCGTCGACGTCGTGCTGCTCGCGGCGCACCGCCTCGGCGTAGTAGGCGGCGTCGGAGGACTCGACGCGCTCGGCGTCCGGCCGATCCTGGCGCAGGCGCTCCAGCAGAATGCCGAGGTCGCGCTCGGCGGGGGCGAGGGCGGCGTCGGCGATCTTGTCGATGAACTCCTCGATGGCCGCGCCGGTGCCGATCATCTTGACTTCGGCGTCGAAGTCGGGCCACGAGTCGTAGCCGAGCAGGCCGGCGAGCTCGGCGCGCAGCCCGAACAGCTCGTGCAGCACCGGCACGTTGGCCGGGAAGCCGATGGTGAGCGACGCGATCGAGAGCGCCCGGCGGGCGTCGGCGTCGTGGGCGAACGTGCGGAACGGCACGGCGTCCGGGTAGTCGGTGGTCACCGTGACGAGGCCGTCGGCGTCCGCGGGGTGCGCGTCGATCCAGTCCTGCGGCAGGCCGGCGAGCTGCTCGGGCGTGACCCGGATCGACTTCGTGCCCTCGCGGATCGTCTTGGCGAACGTCTGGCCGAGCACCGTCAGGCGCTCGCGGATCTCCTTGATGCGCGCCCGGGTCTCCGGGTCGGCGGCCACCCCGGAGCGGCGGAACGAGCGCAGCGTGCGCTCCAGCAGCCGGCGGCCCTGCTCGTCCAGGCCCGCCTCGTCCTGCTCCGCACCGCCCAGAACAGCGTCGTCGAAGCGGGCGAAGACGGCGTAGAGGTCGGGGTCGAGGCCGAACTCCGTGGAGAGCTGCCGGGCTTCGCGCGAGGCCTCGTCGGCGGCGTCCCGCACGCCCGCGTCGGGGTGCACCTCGCTGAACAGGGAGCTGCGGGCCATCGTGGAGCCGAGCGCGATGTCGACGTCGTTCCAGGCCTGCAGCGTGGCCAGCGCCGTGGCGGGCGGCTGTTCCTTGAGGGCGGCGACACCGGCGCGTGCGGCGGCGAGGGCCTCGTCGGAGGAGTCCTTCAGCCAAGCGAGGTAGGCCTCGGCGTCGGGCGCGGGCAGGTCGAGCGGAGTCGGTGCAGTCACCGCTCCACCCTAGCCGCGGGCCACCCGGCCGCGCGTCGCCGGTCAGGAGCCGGCGACCCCGCGCTTCCAGTAGCCCATGAACGCCACCTGCCCCTTGGGCACGTCGGCGGCGCGCGCCTCGGCGCGCAGGGCACGCACCCAGCTGGCCTCACCGGCGACCCAGCCGTAGCGGACGCCGTCCGCGGCGGCCTCGTCCCACAGCAGCTCGTCGGCGGCGGGGTCGTCGGCGGCGGGGTCGGTGGCGGCGGCATCGGCGAGGGCCGCGACCGCCGCCCCGGACGGGGTTCGCGGGGCGCCGAACAGCCCCACCGCCTGCTCGCCGCGGGCCCGGACGCGCCACTCGACGCGGACGCCGCCCGGCGCGGGGAACGCCCGGACGTCGTCGGCCTCGGGCACCTCCAGGACGATGCGGCCCGTGGTGTCGGACGCCAGCGCCGCGGCGATGTTGACCACGGCGGGCAGGGCCGTCTCGTCCCCGACGAGCAGCACCTCCCGGGCCGCGCCCGGCTGCCACGCGACCCCGACGGTGTCGTGCCCGGGCCGGGTGACGTCGCCGGCGACCAGCAGGCAGGGGGTGCCGGGCTCGGCCTCGAGGGCGAACCGCAGCCCCGGCGCCGGCTCGTCGCCGTGCAGGGGGTGGATCGCGACGTCGATGTCCACCTCGCCCGCGCCGTCGTCGGTGGGGCGCACCGCGCTCAGCGTGTAGGTGCGCAGGGCGGGGCGGTCGGCGTCCGGGGCGGCGAGCCAGGTCGGGTACCAGTCGTCGGTGCCGGCCAGCCCGGCCAGCACATCCGGGGCGCCGAACAGCAGCTTGACCCGCTGGTCGAGCAGCACGGGGCTGCAGTCGCCGAGGTCGGCCCCGGCGAGGGTGATCCGGACGAAGCTGGGGGAGACGCGCTCGCGTCCGGCCAGCGTGGTGGCGAAGGTGCGGTAGGGGTTCATCGATCTCCTCGTTGGGCATACATCAGCCACCAGAACACGGGTGCGCCGACGAGGGCGCACACGAGCCCGACGGGCAGTTGGGCGGGGGCGAGCACAGAGCGGCCGAGGGTGTCGGCGGCCAGCACGAGCAGGGCGCCGAGGACGACGGCCAGGCCGGTCATGCGGCGGTGTTGCGGCCCGACGAGCAGCCGGGCCAGGTGGGGCGCGATCAGGCCGACGAACCCGATGACGCCGACGGCGGCGGTGGCGGCGCCGGTGAGCAGCACGGCGGCGAGCAGCGCGGACGCCCGCACCCGGGCCTGGCGGACGCCGAGCAGCCGCGGGGTGTCGTCGTCGAGCTGCACGAGGTCGAGGTCGCGGCGCAGCGCGAGCGCGGCGACGCCCAGCAGCACGACCAGCGCCGCGACGGGCGGCAGGCTGGCGGCCATGGTGCCGTAGGTCGAGCCGCCCAGCCACGTGATGGCGCGCGACTGGTTCCAGGGGTCGGTGCTCACCACGAGCAGGGTGCCCAGCGCCTGGCCGCCGGCCGCGACGCCCAGACCGACGAGCACCAGCCGGGTGGGGTTGAAGCCGCCGCGCGCCGCGAGGGCGAACAGCAGTGCCCCGGCGGCCAGGGCCCCGGCGAGCGCCACCGCCGTGACCGCCCAGGTCGGGATGCCGACGCCGACCCGGGAGCCCCCAATGATGACCGCCAGCGCGCCGACGCCGGCCCCGGCGGACACGCCGAGCAGGCCCGGTTCGGCCAGCGCGTTGCGCGTGACCGCCTGGGTGAGGGTGCCGGCGAGGGCCAGGGCGGCGCCGGCCAGCACGGCGGCGGCGACGCGCGGCCAGCGGGCGTCCAGCATGAAGGTGATGCGGGGCGAGGCGCGCCCCTGCAGCCAGTAACCGATGTCGCCGAGCAGCAGCCAGCCGTCGCCGGCGAGCAGGGCGAGGGTGGCGCCCACGACCAGCAGGGCCGCGAGGCCGCCGGTCAGCCACCCCGCCCAGCGGGCGAGGCGCGCCCCGCCGGCGAGGGTGGCGTTGGCGTCCGCCCGGCCGGTCCGCATGCCCTGGGAGAGGATGACGAGGAACACCGCTCCGAGCAGGGTGGTGAGGACGCCGGTGGGGATCGCGGCGGCCTCGGCGGCGCCGATCGCGGCGCGCAGCACGACGTCGGAGCCGAGCACCAGCAGCGCCCCGGTGAGCGCGGCGGCAAGGACGAGCGGCCGGTGGCGGTGCAACCCGGGGACGCGGGTGGCCGCCAGCCGCACGAGCGCGGGGGCACACAGGCCGACGAACCCGATCGGCCCGGCCAGGGCGACCGAGACGGCCGCGAGGAACACGGCCACGAGCACCACCACCAGCCGGTTCGCGACCACGTTGACGCCGAGGGTGCGGGCCTGGTCGTCGCCGAGCTGGAGGAGGTCGAGGCGTCCGCCGAGTGCCACCATGGCCACGACGCCCACCGCGATGAGGGCGGCGGCGCGGACGACCGAGCCGGGGTCGGACTGGCTGAGCGAGCCCGCACCCCAGGCGAACAGACCCTGGGTCTGCTGGCTGAAGACGATCAGCAGCGCCGAGGTGAGGCTCGAGAGTGCGAGGGTGAGCACCGAGCCGCCGAGGATGAGCCGTACCGTCGAGCCACCGCCGCCGGTGAGCACGAACGCGAGACCGGCCGCCGCCAGTCCACCGACGAGCGCGACCACCGAGCCGCCGATCACCCCGGTCGACAACCCGAACGCCGACACGAGCGCCAGCGCGAGGTACGCGCCGGCGTTCACCGCGAGGGTGTCCGGCGAGGCGAGGGGGTTGCTCGCCACGGCCTGCAACGCCGCGCCGGACGCCCCCAGCGCGGCCCCGACCGCCAGCGCGGCCCCCAGCCGGGGCAGCCGCGAGGCCACGACGATGCCGCCGGTGGTCGCGGAGGCGTCCCCGCGCAGCCAGGCGAGCAGGTCATCCAGGCCCACGCTGGCCGTCCCCTGGGTGAGGTGCACCACCGACAGCCCGACCATCAGCACCAGCCCGGCGCCGAAGAGCCAGGCCAGCAGCCGCCCCGCCCCCGCCGGCACGTGCGCGCGGGCGGCTGTGCCGGGCCGAGTGCGGTGCCGGGAGGGGGCGGGCCGGGTGGGGGTGGGCAGGGTCATCGGGGTGCGCTGGGCTTCGGTGTGTCGGGCGTCGGAGAGCCGGGCGTCAGGCGAGCTGGGCGACGAGATCGTCGGCCCACTGCATCATGGACATCGGGCCGCCGTAGACCCAGATGTGCAGCGCGGCCGGGTGGACGTTGCCCGCCTGCACCGGCGCCAACCCGTCCCACAGCGGGTTGCCCGCCAGCGCGGCGAGCGGGTCGGCGTCGTCGTTGGCCCAGGAGAGGATCTGCGTGTCCGCAGGCAGTGTCGTGAGCGCCTCGAGATCCCACGAGCCGATGCCCCACGCGTCGTCGCCCGGCTCGGTGTAGGCGTTGGTCAGGCCCAGCTCCTCGGCGATCGCGCCCGGCACGGAGCGGGAGCTGTGCATCCGGAGGTCGGCTGTCGAGCCGGTCACGTTGATCCACGCGAAGATGTAGGGCGCCGTGACGCCGGAGAGGGCCGCCGCGGACTCCTCCAGCTTGGCGTCCAGTTGGCTCAGCACCTCCTGGGCGGCCGCCTCGCGGCCGAGCAGCAGCGCGACGGTGTTGAAGTTGTCGCGCAGGTTCTCGAGCTGGCGGGTGGCGTCGGCGCCCGTGAGCAGCACGACGGGGGCGATCTGCTCAGCCTGGGCGATGGCGTTCTCCGGGATGGAGCCGTTGACGCCGAGAATGAGGTCGGGCTCCGCGGCCGCGATGGATTCCAGGCTCGGCTCGGTGCGCAGGCCGACGTCCGGCGTCCCCTCGGGGAGCGTGACCGAGCTGACGTAGCTCGCGAAGCCGGCCGGGTCGGCGACGGCAACCGGCTCGACCCCGAGGGCCAGGACGTCCTCCGTGGGCCCCCACTCGAGCGTGACGACGCGGGTGGCGGGCCGCTCGAGCGTGACGGTGACACCGCGGCTGTCGATCACCCGGATCATGCCGGCGGCGTCACTGGTGGCGGTGGGTGAGCCGGCCGCGGCGCTCGGCGATCCGCCGGAGACGGTGGGGGCCTCGCTGGCCCCGCAGGCGGCGAGCACGGGCGCGGTCAGGGCGAGGCCCACGAGGGCGCGACGGGAGAAGGGCATGGTGATTCCTCGGTTCGGTTTCGGGTTCGGATCGGTTCTGGTCGGGCGGGATCGGGTGGGGCGGGATCGGGTCAGGCGGGATCGGGTCAGGCGGAGAGCGCGCTCGCTTCAAGACGGTGGCGCGTGAGGCACTTGGGCAGGGGGCGGATCTGGAGGACGCCGTCCTGCGGCCGGACCTCGATGCCGACGCCGTACGCCGCGCTGAGGCGGGCCTCGGTGAGGACGGCCGCGGGGGTGCCGGAGGCGACGACGCGGCCGTCGACCAACAGCGTGACGTCGTCGGCCACGGCGGCGGCCTGGTTGAGGTCGTGCAGCACGACGCCCACCGCGACGCCGTGGTCGTCGGCGAGGTCGCGGATCAGGTCGAGCAGCTCGGACTGGTAGCGCAGGTCGAGGTGGTTGGTCGGCTCGTCGAGCAGCAGGACGCCGGTCTCCTGCGCGAGGCAGGACGCCAGCCACACCCGCTGGGTCTGGCCGCCGGACAGCTCGTCGACCTTGCGGTCCGCCAGGTCGGCGATGCCGGTGAGGTGCAGGGCGCGTTCAATGGCGGCCGGGCCGTGGGCGTCCGTGCCGAGGAAACGGGAGCGGTGGGGGTGGCGTCCCAGCGCCACCACCTCGCGCACGCTCATGCCGGCCGGGGTGGGGCGCTGCTGGGTGAGCATGGCCAGCCGGGTGGCGAACTCGCGGGCGGAGAGGGCCGCGCAGTCGATGTCACTGCCACCGTCGGCGTCCGCACCGACGAGGCGCAGGGAGCCGGCCGTCGTGGCGTGGAGGCGGGCCATGGCGCGCAGCAGCGTCGACTTGCCGGAGCCGTTCGGCCCCACCAACGCCCGGACGCGGCCGGCGCCGACGCTCAGGTCGGCGTCGTGCACCACGGTCAGCGGACCGTAGCCCAACGTGAGCCCGGAGGCGGTCAGGGCGGTCGTGGGCAACGCGGTCATGGGTTCAGGTTAGGTTGCCCTAACCTTCATTTGCAACACGTCCAGATTGCGAAATTGCCGCGTCGGTGGCGGGCATGCCGACGCGGCCGCGGCTGAGGCGGTCGACGACGAGCGCGATCGCGCCGTCGCCGGTGACGTTGGTGGCGGTGCCGAAGCTGTCGATGGCGATGTAGGTGGCGATCATCAGGCCCACCTGCGGCTCGGTGAAGCCGAGCATGGACGACAGCAGGGCGGCCGCCGTCATGATCGCGCCACCGGGGACGCCGGGGGCCGCGACCATCGTGATGCCGAGCATCATGACGAAGCCGACCATCAGCCCCAGATCGATCGGGACGCCGGCGAGCACCATGATGGCGAGGGCGAACGACGTGATCTTCACCGTCGACCCGGCGAGGTGGATCGTCGCGCACAGGGGCACGGTGAACGCGGCCACCGGCTCGGAGACACCCGCCTTGATCGCCTGGCGCAGCGTGACGGGGATGGTGGCGGCCGAGGACGAGGTGCCGAGCGCCGTCGCGTACGCCGGCAGCATGGTGGCCAGGGCGCGCAGGGGGTTGACGCGCGCGATCAGCCCGGCCACGCCGTACTGGATGAGCAGCAGGACGACCGTCAGCGCGAACACCAGCGCGATGACGCCGATGAACGTCACGATGATGCTGAACACCTGCCCGGCGACGGTCATGTTGAGGAAGATGCCGAAGATGTAGAGCGGCAGCAGCGGGATGAGGATCGTGGAGATCACCCATTCCACGATTTGGCGGAGCTCGACGAAGCCGCGCTGCAGGGCGTTGGTCGGCAGCAGCGTCAGCCCTACGCCGATGACGAACGAGAGCAGCAGTGCGGTCATGACGCCGAAGACCGGCGGCATCTCGACGGTGAAGTAGGGGCCGAGGAGGGCGTCCTCGGGGTTGTCGACCGACATCGGCAGGGAGCCCGGCGTCAGGATCATCGGGAACACCGTGAGGCCGACCGCCAGGGCCAGCAGACCCGCGAAAATGGTCGAGCCGTACGCGATGGCTGCGGTGATGCCGAGCCATTTGCCGGCCCCGCGGCCGAGCTCGGCGATCGCCGGGGTGATGAGCGCGACGATGATCAGCGGGATGATGAACGACAAGAAGTTGCCGAACAGGCCGTTGAACGTCACGAAGGCGCGGGCCAGCCAGTCGGGGAAGAACAGCCCGCAGACGATGCCGAGGGCGATGGCGATGAGGATGCGGGGCAGCAGCCCCAGGCGTGGCTTCATGGGCTCGATCCCTTGCGTTCGGGGAGGGGGGCCGCCTCGGCGAGGCGGTTCGCGCTCGTCACCCTAGCGGCCGGCCGGGCTCGGGCCGACGGCGTCCGTTGCGCTGATGGAGTAGGCTGCTCCCAGCGGTCCGCACCAGTCTTGCCTCGGGCCGCCTGATGATGCGGCCCCGTACGGGTCGCTGGTCGCGCCGCCCTGATCATCCGGATCAGACTTCGGCCGGGCGCGCCGGGCGAGACGCCCACCGAACCAGGACTCACTTCATGACTTCAGATTTTGCACGCCTCGGCGTGCCCACCCAGCTCGCCGACGTCCTCGCCGAGCGTGACATCACCGTTCCCACCCCGATCCAGGCCGCGACGCTGCCCGATTCGCTGGCCGGCCGCGACGTGCTCGGCCGCGGGCGCACCGGCTCGGGCAAGACCTACGCGTTCTGCCTGCCGCTCGTCGCGCGGCTGGCCGCGGACGACCGTCGGCGCAAGCCGGGGCGTCCGCGCGCCCTCGTGTTGGCCCCCACCCGGGAGCTCGCCGCCCAGATCGCGGCGTCGCTGAAGCCGCTGGCCGACGCCTCCCGGCTGTCGGTGCTGACCATCTTCGGCGGCGTCAACCAGAACCCGCAGGTGCGCTCGCTGGCAGGCGGCGTCGACGTGCTCGTCGCCACGCCCGGCCGGCTGCTCGATCTGCGGGATCAGGGCCACCTGCACCTGACCGACGTGACCGTCACGGTCATCGACGAGGCCGATCACATGAGCGACATGGGGTTCCTGCCCGCCGTGAAGCGCATCCTCGCCGCCACGCCGGCGCGCTCGCAGCGGCTGCTGTTCTCCGCGACGCTCGACAATGCGGTGGACGTGCTGGTGCGCCAGTTCCTGCACGACCCGGTGGTGCACGAGGCGGATTCCGCCGCGTCGCCCGTGGCGGCCATGGAGCACCACGTGCTGACGGTGTCGGCGGCCGAGCGCTCCGACGTCATCGCCGACCTCGCCGCCGCGCCCGGCCGGACGATCCTGTTCACCCGCACCAAGCACGGCGCGAAGAAGCTTGCCAAGCAGCTCGTGGCGCGGGGCATCCCGGCCGTTGACCTGCACGGCAACCTCAGCCAGAACGCGCGCACGCGCAACCTGGACGCCTTCGGCTCGGGCCGCGTCGAGACCTTGGTGTCGACCGACATTGCGGCCCGGGGCATCCACGTGGACGACGTCGCGCTTGTCGTGCACGCCGATCCGCCGGCCGAACACAAGGCCTACCTGCACCGCTCGGGTCGGACGGCGCGCGCCGGTTCGGCGGGCACCGTCGTCACGATCGCGACGCCCGACCAGCGCCGCGACGTCCAGGTGCTGATGCGGGCGGCGAAGATCCACCCGCGCATCACCGACGCCACGCCCGAGGTGCTGCGCGAGCTCGCGCCCGGGGAGCGGCAGCTCCTGCCGGCCGCTGAGGTGGCGGAGCGGACGCCGCAGGCCCCGGCTGCGCAGCCCTCGGGTCGCTCGGTTGGGCGCTCGAGCGGCTCGGGTGGCCGTGGCGGGCAGGCGTCCTCGGGGCGCGGTTCCGGTGGCGGGCGCCGCGGCGGGTCGCGGAGCGGCGCGAAGGCGTCCGGCCAGCCCGCGCGAGCCGGCTCAGGCGCGGGGGCGTCCGGTGGGGCGCCGTCCCGCTCCGGCGGAGCGGCGGCCTTCTCGGCCTCGGCCGGCCGCACCGGACGCCGCCGCTCCCGCTGACCCCCACCCCGCCCGCCCTGCGGGTTGGGAGTGAGTGGCTCGTGCTGGGGTTGTGCAACGGGTAGTGCCTTGGGTTGTGCCTTGGCATTTGGACCCGAGGAAATGGCGCCATGGCGCCACTTCCTCGGGTCCAATTGCTGCTGGGGGTGGGGGCGGCTGACGCTGGAATAGCAGCGGCGGTACCATGGTTGAGTCTGGTGGACTCAACTTCGTCATCACACCTTCGTGGAGGATTGCACCCATGGACACTGCCAAGCTCACCACCAAGAGCCGCGACGCCGTCTCCGCCGCGCTCCGCAACGCCCTGACCGCCGGCAACCCGCAGGCCGAGCCGAGCCACCTGCTGCACGGGCTGCTGATGGTGCCCGACAACACCGTCGGCGCCCTGATCAGCGCCGTCGGCGGCGACCCGGCAGCCGTTGATGCCGCCGCCCAGGCCGCCATCGCCAAGCTGCCCAGCTCGACCGGCTCGTCGGTGAGCCAACCGAGCCTGTCGGGCAGCTTCGCCCGTGTGCTCGCGGACGCCGAGACCCGCGCCCAGCAGCTGGGCGACGACTTCGTCGCCACCGAGCACCTGCTCATCGCACTGACGGCGGTGGCGTCCGACGTGCAGGCCGCCCTCACGCGCATCACCACGCCCGAGAAGCTCACCGAGGCCTTCAACGCCGCCCGCGGTGGCAAGCGCGTCACCAGCGCCGAGGCCGAGGGGGGCGAGTCGGCGCTGGAGAAGTACTCGGTCGACCTCACCGAGCGCGCCCGCTCCGGGTCGCTCGACCCGGTGATCGGCCGTGACGCCGAGATCCGCCGCGTCGTGCAGGTGCTGAGCCGCCGCACGAAGAACAACCCCGTCCTCATCGGCGAGCCCGGCGTCGGCAAGACGGCCGTCGTCGAGGGGCTGGCCCAGCGCGTCGTGGCCGGCGACGTGCCCGACAGTCTCAAGGGCCGGCGCGTCGTCAGCCTCGACCTGGCGAGCATGGTGGCCGGCGCCAAGTACCGCGGTGAATTCGAGGAGCGGCTCAAGGCCGTCCTCAGCGAAATCACCGAATCGCAGGGCCAGGTCGTCACGTTCATCGACGAGCTGCACACGGTTGTCGGCGCGGGGGCGTCCGGCGAGGGCGCCATGGACGCCGGCAACATGCTCAAGCCGATGCTCGCCCGCGGCGAGCTGCGCATGATCGGCGCCACCACGCTGGACGAGTACCGCGAGCGCATCGAGAAGGATCCGGCGCTGGAGCGCCGCTTCCAGCAGGTGTTCGTCGGCGAGCCGAGCGTGGAGGACACGATCGCCATCCTGCGCGGGCTGCGTGAGCGCTACGAAGCGCACCACAAGGTGCGCATCACCGACAGCGCGCTCGTGGCCGCCGCGCAGCTCTCGAGCCGCTACATCACCAGCCGCCAGCTGCCTGACAAGGCCATCGACCTGATCGACGAGTCGGCGTCGCGGCTGCGCATGGAGATCGACTCCAGCCCGGAGGAGATCGACCAGCTCCGCCGCCAGATCGACCGCATGACCATGGAGCAGTTCGCCCTCGAGAAGGAGGAGGATGCCGCCAGCACCGAGCGCCGCGACCGGCTCGGCGCCGAGCTGGCCGACGCCCAGGAGGAGCTCCGCGGACTCGAGGCGCGGTGGGAGGCCGAGAAGCAGGGCCTCAACCGGGTCGGCGAGATCAAGGCGGAGGTCGACGCCCTGCGCGCCGAGGCCGAGCGGTCGCAGCGCGAGGGCGACCTGACGCACGCGTCCGAAATTCTCTACGGCCGCATCCCCCAGCTGGAGTCCGAGCTCGATTCGGCCGCCGAGGAGGAGGCCAGCCGCGTCCCGATGGTGGCCGAGGAGGTGTCGGCTGCCGACATCGCCGAGGTGGTCAGCAGCTGGACGGGCATCCCGGTCGGCAAGATGTTGCAGGGCGAGAGCGAGAAGCTCCTCACGATGGAGGACCAGCTCGGACGCCGCCTCATCGGCCAGCGCGAGGCGGTGGCCGCGGTGTCGGACGCCGTGCGCCGCAGCCGGGCGGGCATCAGCGACCCGAACCGGCCGACGGGTTCGTTCCTGTTCCTGGGGCCCACCGGCGTCGGCAAGACCGAACTGGCGAAGTCGCTGGCGGCGTTCCTGTTCGACGACGAGCGCGCCATGGTGCGCATCGACATGAGCGAGTACGGCGAGAAGCACTCCGTGTCGCGGCTCGTCGGTGCCCCTCCGGGCTACGTCGGGTACGAGGAGGGCGGCCAGCTCACCGAGGCGGTGCGGCGGCGTCCGTACTCGGTCGTGCTGCTCGACGAGGTGGAGAAGGCGCACCCCGACGTGTTCAACATCCTGCTGCAGGTGTTCGACGACGGACGCCTCACCGACGGCCAGGGCCGCACGGTGGACTTCCGCAACGTCATCCTCATCATGACGAGCAACCTGGGCTCGCAGTACCTCGCCGATCCGGCCCTGCAGGCGTCCACGAAGCGCGACGCCGTGATGGGCGTGGTGCGGCAGGCGTTCAAGCCGGAATTCCTCAACCGGCTGGACGACATCGTGATGTTCGATCCGCTGTCCCAGGACGACCTGACGCACATCGTCGAGATCCAGCTCGCCCGGGTGGCCGCGCGGCTGGCCGATCGGCGGATCACGCTGGAGCTGACCGACGCCGCCAAGGCCTGGCTGGCCGCGACGGGGTTTGACCCGGTGTACGGCGCGCGTCCGCTCAAGCGGCTGATCCAGACCTCGGTCGAGGACGCCCTCGCCCGCCGACTGCTGGCCGGCGAGTTGCACGAGGGGGACGCGATCACGTTCGACGTGGGTGCCGACGACGCGGGACTGACCGTCGTCAACTGACGCGGTGGTGGGCTGATCGCGGTGCCGGCGGGGCGCCGGCCGGGCCCGGCTCAGCGGCGGGGGCGCTTGCGCTTCTGTGTGCGGGGCCGGGCTGTCGCGGCGGTTGTTCCGGAGGTGCTGGGGCGCCGCGTGGTCGGCCCCGGCGTGGCGGGCGGCTGCAGATCACCGGGGCGCGGGCGGCGTCCGAGGCGGTCGAACAGCTGGTTGAAGGCGAACGCCGCGGCCACCGTGAGCGTGATGCCGATGCCGGCGACGACGTTCAGACCGGTGGTCACCGCGACCGGAACGAAGAATGCAGCGCCCGCCACGGCGACGGCGACGAAGCGGACCCACCACGTCTGCACCTCGCGGGCGTCCAGGACGGCGCTCACCAGGAGCAGCGGCACGACGGAACAGAACAGCAGCACGCCTTGGCCGGGGGTGAGGGCGAGCAGCACCGTGGCCAGCACGGCGACGAGGGCCACCATGAGCAGGCGTCCGGCGAAGCGGGCCCAGGCGGTCTGGCGGGGCGTCATGCTGCTCATCTCCTGAGGTTCGGGCGGGCAGGGAGGCGCTGAGACGCCGGCTGCGGGCCGGCGCTCGGTCGGAGCCGCCCCGGATGACGCTAGGCGAGCGGGCCTCGGGGAGCAACCGGAGCGGCGTCCGGTGGGGAGTGCCGGGTGGCGTCTTGGGGGGCGAGACGATCGAGTGAATTCGCTGCGGGACTGCCCGACGTGGGTGCACGCTGTGCAGCACCCAACCCCCAGCCCCCAGAGGCCCGCGCCAGGGGACTCGAAGAAGGACGCCCCCCATAATTCCTCGCCCGCTCCGTCACACCCTGAGTGCCCTCCTGCTCGCCTTGGTTCTTGCGCTGGGAACGGTGGGTTTCGCGCCCACCGCCCAAGCCGCTCCGTCGGCGTCCGTGCAGCGCGCCGCTCTGCAGAAAGCGGCCCTCGCGCGTATCAAGGCGTTGCTGCCGGCTGACGCCGCGCGCCGGGTGGCGGCATTGCGGCAGGAGACCGATGTCATCGATCCGACGCTCTACGAGTGCGGCCCCACCGAGCTGGACGCCTGGGTTCAGGAGCAGGTCGCGTCGTTCTCGACCGTGGATCGACTCGTGATCCAATTCACGGCGTTGGACGCCTACCCGACGTATGACGCCATGATGTTCGGCGATGCGGCCGACCCCTTCTACGCCGCCCCGGACGCTGCCGTCGCCGGCGCTTTCACCGGTGCGCGGGCGTTCTGGACGCCCGCCCTTCCCGCGACGCAGTTGCTCGGCATGCGCTCGGAGATGGTGCGCGACGCGGCGAAGGTGGCCCGCATCGGTGGCCTGGTGTTCGGGTTCGACGCCGCCACGGCCCAGCTCTACGGGCGCCTGGTCACCGCGTACGTGCGGCTCAGCCCGGGCCTGCAGCAGGGGCGCCACCCCATCCTGAGCTTCGGGGCGTTCGCGTCGGGTGACCCCGGTGACGACTCGGCCAACCGCATCATCATTGGGCACGGCCTGCTGGTGGGGTATGACGACCTCGGGTACGCCGACGTGGCGGGCCCGTTCATCACGGCGCACGAGGTGGGGCACACCGTCCAGCTGGCGGCGGGGCTCTACGACGCCTACACCGGCGAGCCGGAGGAGACCCGCTATCTGGAGCTCATGGCCGATGCGACCGCCGCCTACTACTCCGCACACCCCGCCGGGCTGGACCTGCGCGAGCAGCGGGTGGAGCAGTTCGTGGCCGTGGCCCGCACCGTCGGCGACTGCGCCTTCGACAGCGGCGGCCACCACGGCACGCCGAACCAGCGAGCGCGTGCCGCGCAGTGGGCGGCCACGGTGTCGGACGCCGCACGTCCGGCCGGGCGCGTCCTGACGTTCGCGGAGTTCCGATACGCCTTCGATGCCGCCTACCCGAATCTGATCGCCCCGGACGCCGCCCCCGCAGACGCCTGATCGCGTCCCTGCCCAAGGGGTCGCGTCCGTCTGGAACCCCGTGGGGCAGTCGGATCCCTACAGCAGCCAGGGGGTCCCTGCCGGGTTCTTTTGGGGTGGCCGGCGCTCTGCGGTAACCGCCGCGTCCCTGCCGGTACTGCCGCCTCCTGTCCTGACTGCCGCCCCCCTGTCGGTACTGCCTCCCCCCTGCCGGTACTGCCGCGTCTTCCCTGCCGGTACTGCCGCGTCCCTGCCCCAACCGCCGCCTCCCTGTCCGACGCGCACGACCCTGCCGTCGCAACGCTGGGGAGGTTGGCTTCGAACAGGGCGGCGGAGGGATGGGCAGGGAGGCGAGCCCTTGGGCAGGGCGGCGAGGGCATCGGCAGGGGGACTCTCTCGCACGCTGCCCCCCGGGCGGTGCGGGCAGGGCTTGCGGGCCCGGCTGCTTCCATGCCGAGGCGTCACCGCGTAAGGGCTGCTGCTGCAGGCGCCGCTCGCGTCGAGAACCCATGCACAAGCCAGCCTTGTCGACGCCAGCCGCCCGTATTGCGTCGAGAGTCCATGCACAAGTCGGCGTTGTCGACGCCAGCCGCCCGGATTGCGTCGAGAGTCCATGCACAAGTCGGCCTCGTCGACGCCAGCCACCCGGAGTGCGTCGAGAAACCCATGCACAAGTCGGCCTCGTCGAGATGCCGGATGCTGAATGCCCTCTGGCGGCCGCACGGACGCCCCGCAGCTCCCTCGACGCCCTCAAACTCCATCTTCTGTCTCAAACTCCGCCACCAATCCCGGAGTTTGAGCCCCAAGTGAGCGTGTCGGCGCGCCTCTGGGCGCCCGCACCGGCCCGGCGGGGGTCCCGAACAGGGGGTGGGCTGGCTAGGGTCGGGGTAACGCCACACACAGGAGGCCCTCATGCCGTACCTCACCGTGCCCAAGGAGTCACCGGTCACCGAGATGACCCCGATCCAGCTCTATGTCGAGGATTCCGGGGGCCCGGGACGCCCCGTGGTGCTGATTCACGGCTGGCCGCTGTCCGCCGAGGCGTGGAGCGCGCAGACCGATGCCCTCGTTGCCGCCGGGCACCGCGTCATCGCCTACGACCGCCGCGGGTTCGGCCGCTCCGACAAGGCCCCCAACGGCTACGACTACGACACCTTCGCGCGCGACCTGGATGAGATCATCACCCAGCTCGACCTTGACGGCGCCGTCCTCGTCGGTTTCTCGATGGGCGGCGGCGAGGTGGCTCGTTACCTCGGCACGTACGGCGAGCGGCGCGTCGCCGGGGCCGTGCTCGCCGCGTCCGTCACGCCCGCCCTCTGCATCACCGGAGACAACCCCGACGGCGGCATGCCGTTCGAGGGGTTCGCCGAGCTCCGCAACCAGTGCCGGGGAGACCGTCAGGGCTTCCTGGCCCAGTTCATGACCAACTTTTTCAGCAATCCGGACGCCCTCGCCGTCAGTCAGTCCCAGCTCGACGAGGCCCTGCGGATCGCCGGCCAGGGCTCCGACCAGGCGCTGCAGGACAGCATCATCGCCTGGGCCACCGACTTCCGCGCCGACCTGGCGAAGCTCACCGTGCCCACGCTGGTCATCCACGGCGACTCCGACAACAATGTGCCGTTCGAGGCGTCCGGCCAGCGGGCCCACGCGCTCATCCAGGGCTCGCGGCTGCACGTGGTCGCCGGCGGCCCGCACGGCATCAACGTCAGCCATGCCGACGAGTTCAATCGGGTGCTGCTCGATTTCATCGCCTCCCTCTGAGCCTCACCCGGACGCCATGCGTGCACACCTGGAGGCCGATCCCTTCCACCCCGGCGCGTTCCGCGTGGTGGCGGGGGAGACGTCCCAGTCCTACGTCAACCCCGACGACCCGCTGCACTTGGAGTTCGAGTACGTCCAGCGCATCACCGAGGCGCTCGGCGCGACGGTGCTGGCCCGCCCCGCTGACGAGCGCGTCCGTGTGGTGCACCTCGGCGGCGGCGGGCTGTCGATCCCGCGGTGGGTGGCGGCGCGGCGTCCGGGCACCGCGCAGATCGTGTGTGAGCCGGACGCCGACCTGGTCGACGACGTCCGCCGGCTCCTCCCGTTGCCGAAGCAGTCGGGCATCAAGGTGCGGGTGGTGGACGGCCGCTCGGGGCTGGCCGCCATGCCGCCGGACTTCCTGGACGCCCTCGTGCTGGACGCCTTCGACGGCCCTCGGGTGCCGGCCTCGCTGACCACCGCGGAGTTCTTCGACGACCTGGCGCTGCGCCGGCGTCGCGGCGCGGTGCTGTGCGCCAACATCACCGACCGCGCCCCCTTCGGCTGGGCCCGCCGCTTCGTCGCCGGGGTGCGGGGGAGCTTCCGGCAGGTGATGGTGAGCGCGGAGTCGCCGGTGTGGAAGGGGCGGCGCTTCGGCAACCTGGTGGTGGTGGCGTCCGACGCCGTGCTGCCCGCCACCGAGCTCTCGCGGCTCGCCGCGCGGGCCGCGTTCCCGTACCGGGTGCTGGCCGGGCGCGAGGTGGTCGACTGGATCTCCGACGCCTCGCCGTTCACCGACGCCGATGCCCAGGCATCACCGGTGCCCAAGCGGGGCACCTGGTTCTCCTAGGGGCCCGCCCGGAAGGACACCCCACCAGCTCGACACCGGCCGGACACGGCATCCGCACGAGGCATACTGAGGCGGTGAGCACGACGACCCGTCCCCAGCGAGCGGCCAAGCCGCGCCGTGGTGGCCGCGTCGTCACCGCGGTCGGAGTCATCTGCCTCGTGCTGGGCCTGGGCGTTCTGGGATGGTCGAGCTACGACCTGTTCTGGAACCCGCTCGTCGACCCACAGGTCGCCGCCCAAGAGCGCGCCGAGCTGCGCGAGCAATGGGAGGCGAACGCCGAGCCCGGGCGTCCGCTGCCGGGGGACGCCGTCGCGCTGCTGCGGATCCCCGCGTTCGGCGACGACTTCGAACAGCCCGTCCTCGTCGGTGCCGACCTGCCCACCCTCAAGCGCGGGCTGGGCTGGTACGAGGGCACCGCCGAGCCCGGCCAGCTGGGCAACTTCGCCGTCGCCGGCCACCGCGGGACTCGGGGACCGCTCGCCCCGCTGCTGGATCTCCGGGCCGGTGACGAGGTCGTCGTCGAGACGGCCGACGCCATCTTCACCTATGCGCTCACCAACAACCCGGCCGAGATGACCGTCAAGGACACCGACACCTGGGTGCTGCAGCCGGTGCCCGGCCATCCGGAGGTGCGCCCCACCGAAGCGCTCCTGACGCTCACCACCTGCCACGATCTGTTCCGCTCCGACAACCGGGCGATCGCGTTCGCCACCCTGGTGTCGACGCAGCAGAAGTAGGCAGCAGGTTCGGCCTCAACCGCCGTGCGTCCGGCCAGGGGCCGGTCCCCGATCTGCGCCTGCCCGGTTTGCGCTTGTCCGCTGTGCGCCTCGCTCGACTTGTTGAGTGCCTGACCCGCGCCGTGCGCGGCCGGATGCGACGAAAAGGCGACAGTGAGTGCGCACTCATTCGACGTTTACGCTCAACGGGCGACCCGGTCTCTCATCGAGTGTCACGTTTTCGTCGCGGGGATCCACCGCCCATGGCTCACGGGGTGCGCATCGCGGCCACCAGATCCAACCGGGCCGCGTACGTGGCCGGTGGCATCGCGGCGAGCGCAGCAGCGAGCACGGCCAGGATGCCCACGCCGGCGGTGAAGTCGACGGGGGTGGTGAAGCCGGTGAGGTGGTCGGCCACCCCCGCGCCCAAGCAGACGTCCAGCGCGCGCAGCACCTGGTGGCGACATGGACACCTCCGTCGCTGACCCGACGGTCCGCGCCCTCGGTAGGCTCACGGCCATGAGCGATCGCGACGAACTCATCGGCCACATCAAGAACACCGCGGTGGTGTGGGGGAAGGTGACGCTGGCGTCCGGCAAGGAGGCCGACTACTACGTCGACCTGCGCCGTGTCACCCTCGACGGGGTGGCGTCCCCGCTGGTCGGACGCGTCATGCGCGAGCTGGTCGCCGACTGGAGTTTCGACGCCGCCGGTGGGCTGACCCTCGGCGCCGACCCGGTGGCCACCGCCATGCTGCACGCCGCGGCGGCGTCCGGCCAACGGCTGGACGCGTTCGTCGTGCGCAAGGAGTCCAAGGCGCACGGGCTCCAGCGGCGCATCGAGGGCACCGAGGTGGCGGGCCGTCCCGTCCTGGTGGTGGAGGACACCTCGACCACTGGGGGGTCCGTGATGCAGGCCGTGGAGGCGGTGCAGGAGGCGGGCGGCACCGTCGTCGGCGTCGCGACGATCGTCGACCGCAACACCGGCGTCCGGGAGCTCATCGAGGCCGCCGGGCTGCCGTACCGCTTCGCGGTGGGGCTCGCCGACCTCGGTCTGGGCTGATCCCCGACCACGCGGGGGTCACCGGCTAGGGTGGTCGCAGCACACCCGAAGGAGAACCATGGGTCCGATCGAGATCATCCTGATCGTCCTGCTGCTCGTCGTCGTCGGCGTCGTCGGCTGGGGCCTCAGCGCCTACAACGGCTTCATCCGGCAGCGCAACCTGATCCAGGAGTCCTGGCGACAGGTCGACGTGGAGCTGAACCGCCGCTACGAACTCATCCCGAACCTGGTCGAGACGGTCCGCGCGTTCGCGGGGCACGAGCGCAACACCCTCGAGGGCATCGTCCGGCTGCGCTCGCAGGCGCAGCAGCTGAGCTCGTCCGAGCACGGCGAGGTGCCCTCGGCCGAGCGCGCCCAGGTGGAGGAGCAGCTGACCGGTGCCGTGCGCGGCCTGATGGTGAGCGTCGAGGCGTACCCGGAGCTCAAGAGCAACCAGAACTTCCTCGAGCTCCAGCGCCAGCTGGCCGAGACGGAGGATCGCATCGCCGCCGGCCGCCGCTACTACAACGCCAACGTGCGCAACTACAACACGCGCATCGAGTCGGTGCCCAGCAACATGATCGCCAACCAGTTCAACTTCCAGAAGGCGACGTACTTCGAGGTCAACGACCCCGAGGTCCGCAGCACCCCCAACGTCAGCTTCGGCGAGATCAGCTACCGCGGGGACGCCCCCGCCGGCGGTGGTGCGACGCCGGCGTCCGGCCAGCTGGGCACCAGCGCGCCGAACGAGCTGCCCAACCCGCAGGGCCAGGAGCGTGGGCCGATCCAGTTCGATCAGCAGAGCCAGTTCGATCAGCAGCCGCAGCAGGCAGACCGCCCGGCGCAGTATCCCGACGGCACCGAGCCGCCGGCCCAGCGCTGATCGCCTGAGCCGCCCAGCCCGTGCGGGCCTCGTCCGATTCGGACGGGGCCCGCACGGGCGTCCGGGACGTGTGGGGCCGTCTCAGCCGCGCGGGTCGGGCGAGCGGCGGCGTCCGAGCGCCCACTCGATGACCATGGGCAGCAGCGAGACGGCCACGATGGCGACCAACACCACCTCGATGTTGTCGCCGACGAACGGCACCTGGCCCAGGAAGTAGCCGGCCAGGGTCAGCAGCACCGCCCACGCGACGCCACCGACCGCCGTCCAGCGCAGGAAGGTGCCGCGGGCCATGCCGGACGCCCCGGCGACGAGGGTCACGAAGGTGCGCAGCACGGGCACGAACCGCGCGAGCAGCAGGGCCCGCGGGCCGTGGCTGTCGAAGAAGGCGCGGGTGGTGAGCACGTGCTTCGGGTCGAACACCCGGCCCCAGAACCCGGGGCGCGGACGAAACAGCAGGGGCCCCACGCGGGCGCCGACGCTGTAGCCGATGACGTTGCCGAGCACGGCGGCGACGCTGAGCACCGGCAGGCAGATCACCAGGACGGCCCACGGGGGCAGGGTGCCGAACGTGATGGAGGGCGGCGTCATGGCGATCAGCATGCCCACGGTGAACAGCAGCGAGTCCCCCGGCAGGAAGGGGAAGATCGCGCACTCGATGATGAGGATCGCGGCCACGCCCCACAGGGCGCCGTTGCCCAGCGCGTGGATGAGGGTGGCGGGGTCCAACCACGCGGGCAGGAGCAGGGGCGCCAGGCCGGGCAACGTCATGGGGTGGACGCTACGCCGCGCAGCTGAGTGCCGCCTGTGAAGCGGGCGTCACGCCGTGTCGGCGGGCGCAGGTCAGCCCGCGTCGATGGCGTCCCGCTCGCCGGCGTAGCGGTCCTCGACCTTGCTGAACAACCACGAGGCCACGATGCCCGCCAGCAGCATGGCGGCGCAGAAGACGAGGAACAGCGGCAGGCCCAGGCCAGCCTTCTCGACTGCTTCGGCGGTGAACACGACCGTCGGGAAGATGGCCACCGATGAGCCGATGACCATGCCGAGGATGAAGTGGTACATGCCGGCGTAGTGGGTGTCGAAGGCCCAGCTTGCGGCTTTCGCGAACAGCAGGACGCAGGCGACGAGGCCCACGAACAGCGGAATGAAGACGGTCGGGTCGAGATCCCGGATGCCCTCGGCCATCTTGTCGTAGAGCCCGAAGTAGATGAGGAAGTTTGACGGGCTCATGCCGGGCACGATGACGCCGAGGCCGATCAGCGCGCCGGAGCCGAACCACACAGGGATCGACGGGGGCACGTTCAGGTCCATCTGGCCGCCGAACAGCATCAGGGCGAAGATCAGCACCGCGGAGACGCCGAGGATCACGAGGTGCTTCGGGGCGCGTCCGTTCTTGCCGGCCTGACGCCACAGCGACGGGAACGTGCCGATCACGAACCCGATGAACAGGCACACGAACGCCGCCTCGTAGCGGCCGAACGCGGCCGCGACGAGGATGGAGAACAAGATGATGCCGATCACCGCGCCGATGCCGACGGGGATGAAGTAGCGCACGTTCGCGAGGAACCGGTGCCGGATGTTGCCGAGGAAGCGGATCATCGGGTCGTAGATCTTGAAGATCACGGCCAGCACCCCCCCGGAGAGCCCGGGCAGGATGAACCCGATGCCGACGGCGATGCCCTTGAGCAGCCGGACGAGCCAGGCGCCGACGGACTCGGGGGCGTCGAGGTGGCGGTCGGTGGCGTCCGGGCGGGCGGACGGGGTCTGCGCCGGCTGCGTCGTACTCATGGTTTCTCTCTCGCGTCACGGGGGTGGAGCCCCACCATGGTAGGTCCGGGGTCCGACGAATCCCGCCTCGCGCGGCCGCCGCGTGGCAACCGCTACCTTGGGCCCATGGCAACCGACGACCCCACGGCTCCCGCGGTCGGCGTCGGCCCCCACCCCGAGCCGTGGCCGGCCGACCCGCGGCTCGACCCGGAACTGTTGGCCTCCGGCGACGCCCGCAACGTGGTGGACGCCTACCGCTACTGGCGCCCGGACGCGATCGTCGCCGACCTCGACACCCGCCGCAGCCCCCTGCACGTCGCCATCCAGAACTTCGAGCACGACTTCAACATCGGCTCGGTGGTGCGCACCGCGAACGCCTTCAACGTGGCCGGCGTCCACCTGCTCGGACGCCGGCGCTGGAACCGCCGCGGCGCCATGGTGACCGACCGCTATCTCCACGTGCACCACCACGCCGACGTGGGAGAGTTCGCCCGCTGGCTGGCGGCGCGGGGCGTCACGCCGGTGGGGGTCGACAACCTGCCGGGCTCGGTGCCCCTCGAGACCGCCGCCCTGCCCCGCGACTGCTGCCTGGTGTTCGGCTCGGAGGGCCCCGGGCTGACCGCCGAGGTCGTCGCGGTGTGCGCGCAGGTGGTGGCGATCACCCAGCGTGGCTCGACGCGCTCGTTGAACGCGGGTGCCGCCGCGGCCATCGCGATGTACCACTGGAACCTGCGGCACGCCTCCGGCTAGCACCGGGGGCCGCGGTCTCGCGTCAGGCGGGCAGGTCGGACGCCGTGCGCCACAGCTCGGTGCCGTCGCGGGTGATCCGCGCGGACGCCGCGTCGGCGTCCAGCTCGACGCGCAGCCGCTCGCCGCCCTCGCCGACGGCGTCGTACACGTATCGGGTGTTGCTCAGCTCCACCGGCTCGACGCGGGCGCGGATGAGCCATGGGTGCTGGCGCCGCAGCGCGATGAGGCCCTCGTACGCGTGACGCACGGGCGCTCCGAGCGCGGACAGCTCCTCGGGGTGCACCGGCAGGTAGGGGCGCACGTCGTCGTCACCGCCCCAGTCCTCGCGCTTGGTGCCCGTGAAGCCCTCCTCGTCGCCGTAGTAGACGCTCGGCACGCCGCCGACGGTGAACAGCACGGTGGCCGCGAGGACGGCCTTCGCCTGGCCCACGCGCGTGGCGATGCGCGTCACGTCGTGGTTGCCCACGAACGTGTTGGGCGCGAACGTGGCGAGCAGGGCGTTGTGGCGGCCCAGTGCATGGTCGAGCTCGAAGAAGTTGGCGTCCAGCAGCGAGCTCCACAGCGCCTTCCAGAGCTCGTACTGCGTCACCGAATCGAGCCCGGACGCCCGCGCGTACCCCGCGTAGTCGCCGTGGATCATCTCGCCGAGGATCCAGGCCTCGGGGAATTCCGCCCGGACGCGGGGCAGCACCTTGGCCCAGAACTCCGCGGGCACCGCGTAGGCCGCGTCGAGGCGCCAGCCGTCGATGCCGCGGCGCAGCCAGTGGAGCATCACGTCGGCCACGAGATCGACCACGGCGTCGGAGTCGTGGTTGAACGCGACGAGCTGGCCGTGGCCCTCGAAGTCGGCCGGGCGGGGCTCCCCGGAGCTCCAGTCGATGCGGAACAGGGCGTTCTCGGGGGCGTCCGGGCTGGCCAACGCCGCGCGGAAGAGGGGGTGGTGCTCGCCCACGTGGTTGAACACCCCGTCGAGCACGATCCGGACGCCGCGGGCGTGGGCCGCCGCGATGAGTCCGTCGAGGTCGGCGTCGTCGCCGAGCCGGGGGTCGATCTCCAGGTGGTCGAGGGTGTCGTAGCCGTGGCTCGTCGAGGTGAAGATCGGCCCGAGGAGCAGCCCGTTGCAGCCGAGGCCGACGAGGTGGTCGAGCCAGCCGGTGAGGTGGCCGAGGCGATGGGTCAGGGCGCGCTCGTCGTCGGAGGCCGGCCGGATGGGCGCGCCGGTGAATCCCAGCGGGTAGACGTGCCACCAGATCACGTGGTCGGTCCAGGTCATGGGGGATCCTCCTCGGGTGAACGTGCGCGGGGCTGCTGAGGGGTGAGGTGAGTCGGACTCACCTACGGGTCGAGGCTAGCGCATCGGGTGTGGTGAGTCCAGCTCACCTGGTGGGCTAGGGTGATGGTGTGACTGTGCCCGAGGTGCCGCGAGCCCGCCTGGCCGGCGCGGAGCGGCGCGAAGCGATCCTCGCGGCCGCCGCAGAGGTGCTCGCGCGGCGTCCGTACCCGGAGATGTCGGTCGCTGCGGTCGCCGAGGCTGCCGGGGTGTCGGAGGCCCTGGTGTTCAAGCACTTCGCGACCAAACCCGCCCTGTACGCCGCCGCCCTGGGCCGCGTGGCGGCGGGGTTGGCCGTGCGTCGTGACGCCGCGGACGCCGCCGCCCACCACGCCGGCGCGCGCGATCGCGTCCGCGGCGCGCTGGTCGTGCTGCTCGACGCGCTGGCCGCGGACGGGGGACACGCCGGCTTCAGCCCCCACCCCGACGACCCGCCCCTCGTCGCGGCCGCCCGCCGCGATGCGCGCGCCGAATGGTTGGTGTGGCTGGGCGGCGTCCTGCTGCCGAACGACGACGCGCGCGACGGCTACGCCTTGGTCGGATTCCTAGGGTTCCTGGACGCCGCCTGCGCCCAGTGGCGCGACGAGGGCTGTCCGGAGAATCACCGCTGGCCGCTGGTCGACGCCGCCCTGGGTGCCCTGGAGGGTGCGCTGGGCGACTGGCGGCGCTGAGGCGTCCGACGCGTGGAGGGGGCGTCGTGCGCTGGTGGCGGCTGGCCCGGGCTGGTGAGCGGCTCGCGGGTCCGGATCGTCGGAGCGGCTGGGTAGCATGACGGCCATGAGTCAGCCGCCCCCCGCCCCGCCGCCGGGTGGATGGCCGCCGCCCGCCCCGGGGCAGCAGGGGTGGCCGGCGCCTCAGCAGAGTCAGCAGGGGTGGCCGCCGCCTCAGCAAAGTCAGCAGGGCTGGCCGCCGCCGCAGCAGGCTCAGCAGGCGTGGCCCCCGCCCCAGCAAGGGTGGCCCCCGCCCCAGCAGACGCACGCATGGCCGCCGCCCCACCAGGGCCAACAGGGGTGGCCGGCGCCGCAGCAGGGCATGCAGGCCTGGCCGCCCGGCCAGGCGCCGCAGCAGGGCATGCACGCCTGGCTGCCGCCCGGGCAGGTTCAGCAGGCCTGGCCCCCCTTGGAGTTTGGCCCGCCCACGCGGTCGGGCCCGGTCGGTGACTGGCCGCCGCCGACCACCCAGCCGGTGCCCGGCCCGGAGCCGGCCGCCGCGGCGCCGGAGCCGGCGGCGTCCGTCACAGCCGTCGCGACCTTGGAGCGACCCGAGCCGATCCCCAGCGAGGCGTTGGACCACCCGGTGTTCTTCGACCCCGCCCCCGCCGTCGCCTGGTGGCACAAGCAGCGCGGTGCACTGCGTGGCCGCATCGTGTCGCTGGTGCTCAGCCTCGTCATCTGGGCGGCCCTGTGGTGGTTCACCCGCGAGCCGGACAATGCGCTCGGCTGGCAGTGGGGGCCGCTGTCGTGGTGGATCGCGGGGATCAGCGTCGGGGTGTCGGTGCTGATGATCGTGTGGGCCGCGGTGCAGTTCCGCCGCGCGAAACGCGCCGTCGCCGCCCTGCACGAGGGGCTCGCGCTCGGCATCGGCCGGGGCGGCCTGTACCTCGACGACACCCTCGTCCGTTGGCCCGATCTCGCGGGGCTGGACGTCCACCCCGGCCGTCTTGGCGGCAGCGCGCGCCTCGTGGTGCGCACGGCGTCCGGGGCGAATCACACGCTGCCGTTGGACCACCTGGCCGCCACGCCGGCGTCCATCGACGGGGCCATCCGCGCCCTCTCGGGAGGACGGGCCTGGCTCGACCTGACCCGTCTGGACGACTGAGCGACCGCTCCTGGGCGGTTTGGACGGGCGGGCTGCCGAGCCGGGGGAAATGCGGTTGAATGGAGGAGCCAGAATCAACGTTCCAGGCAGGAGACCACAACCATGCCCATTGCAACTCCCGACGTCTACGCGGAGATGATCGACCGCGCGAAGTCGAAGGGCTTCGCCTACCCGGCGATCAACATCACCTCGTCCCAGACCCTCAACGCGGCCATCCAGGGCTTCGCGGAGGCCGAGTCCGACGGCATCATTCAGGTGTCGACCGGTGGCGCCGAGTACGCGTCCGGCCAGAAGGTCAAGGACATGGTGACCGGCGCGGTGGCCCTCGCCGAGTTCGCCCACATCGTGGCCGCGAAGTACTCCGTCAACATTGCGGTGCACACCGACCACTGCCCGAAGGACAAGCTGGACGGCTACGTGCGTCCGCTGCTAGAGGTGTCCGCCGAGCGCGTGAAGGCCGGCAAGGACCCGCTGTTCCAGTCCCACATGTGGGACGGCTCGGCCGTGCCGCTGGAGGAGAACCTGCAGATCGCCGAGGAGCTCCTGGCGAAGACCTCCGCGAACAAGCAGATCCTCGAGATCGAGGTCGGCGTCGTCGGTGGCGAGGAGGACGGCGTCGCCAACGAGATCAACGACAAGCTGTACTCCACGATCGAGGACGGCATGGCCACCGCCAAGGCCCTCGGCCTCGGTGAGAACGGCCGCTACATCACGGCCCTGACCTTCGGCAACGTGCACGGCGTGTACAAGCCCGGCGCCGTGAAGCTGCGCCCGGCCGTGCTGAAGGAGATCCAGGACGCCGTCGGCGCCGAGTACGGCAAGGAGCGCCCGTTCGACCTGGTGTTCCACGGCGGCTCCGGCTCCACGCCGGAGGAGATCGCGGACGCGGTGAAGTACGGCGTCATCAAGATGAACATCGACACCGACACCCAGTACGCATTCAGCCGCCCGGTGGTCGACTGGATGTTCCGCAACTACGACGGTCTGCTGAAGATCGACGGCGAGGTCGGCAACAAGAAGCAGTACGACCCGCGCGCCTGGGGCAAGCAGGCTGAGGCCGGCATGGCCCAGCGCATCGTCGAGGCCTGCCAGAACCTCGGTTCGGTCGGCACGCACGCCTGATCGGTGCCCTCTGACGGACGCCGCCCGAATCGGGTGGTTCGTCTGATCTGATCGCGCACCACGGCGCCTCGCTCCGCACAGGAGCGGGGCGTCGTTGGCGTTGCGGGGGTCCACCGCGTCGAGAAGGCGGGCTTGTGCATGGGTTGTCGACGCGGATGGGCCTGGGCTCGAGAAGGGGGGGCTTGTGCATGGGTTGTCGACGCGGATCGGCGCGGGGGCGTCGAGAAGGCGTGCTTGTGCCTGGGTGGTCGACGGAGATGGGTGCGGGGGCGTCGAGAAGCCGGGCTTGTGCATGGCCTGTCGGCAGAGGGCCGGCATCGCGCGCCGACGGCGGCTCGGGCCGTGAGCTCCTCTGCCCCGGACGGCCGCGACCCTGGCTGAGACTGCGACTCCCTGTCGTTGCGGCCGCCCCCCTGTCGGTGGCACCGCTGCCCTGTTCGAAACGCACCACCCTGCCGTCGCACGGAATGAATCAAGCTGTTTGGGACAGTTGGGTTGGGGGTTGGTTGATCCAGACGT
>NZ_JACYOT010000021.1 GCF_014858005.1 Propioniciclava soli | reverse complement strand
GTGTCGCGCTCACCCCCACCTCAAGGTTGAAGAGCCCCATTACCGGAAGTAGTCGCGTTCATCGACGCGAACAAGGACGACCTTGTGGACGGTCGCCGGCTCGGAGTCGAGCTCATCTGCAGACTGCTGCAGGTGGCTCCGAGCAGCTACTACGCAGCCAAGACCCGTGCCCCGTCCGCCCGCGCGCAGCGGGATGAGGAGCTGATCCCACTGCTGGTCGAGATCTGGGAGACCAACTACCGCGTCTACGGGGTCCGCAAGCTCTGGAAGGCCGCCCGCCGTGCGGGGATCATGATCGGCCGCGACCAGACCGCCAGGCTGATGCGCGCCGCGGGGATCGAGGGCGCACGTCGTTCGAAGCGGGTGAAGACCACCAGGCCGGACCCGACGTCGGCGCGTCACCCGGACCTGGTGCAGCGCGAGTTCACCGCGACCGCGCCGAACCGGCTTTGGGTCACCGACCTGACGTTCGTGGCGACCTGGGCCGGCGTCGCCTACGTGTGCTTCATCATCGACGCCTTCAGCAGAATGATCGTCGGGTGGCGGGTCGCGTCGCACATGCGCACCGAGATGATCCTCGACGCGATCGAGATGGCCCGCTGGTCCCGCGGCACCCACCACGAGGACCTGCGCTGTCACAGCGACGCGGGCTCTCAGTTCACGTCGATTCGCTACGGCGAACGCCTCGCGGAGATCGGCGCGACACCGTCGATCGGAACCGTCGGCGACAGCTATGACAACGCCCTGGCCGAGACAGTCAACGGCTACTACAAGGCCGAACTCGTCCGCGGACCCGCCCGGTCGGGGCCGTGGAAGACGGTCGAGGACCTCGAGCTCGCGACGCTCGGGTGGGTGCACTGGCACAACACGCAGCGCCTCCACGGCTTCCTCGGCGACGTCCCGCCCGCTGAGTTCGAGAACGCGTTCTATGCTGTCTCCAACGACCACAATCTGCTGGTCGGAATCAAATAGCGCGAGTCTCCATCAGACCCAGGGCGCTTCAGCTGGCTGCGGTATGGCTGTTCCTGGCCGCTTTCGGTGCCGGACTGGTGACGTACTCCAACGTCTTCGCGTTCACGCCGACCGACCCGGCCTCGCACACAATGCTCGACCCGTGGCTGTACGGCGCGGCAGTCGTGATACCCCCGGCCGCTGCCCTGACAACTGACGCATGGACCATCACCGCACCCTGGGTTGCCTGGACCATGAACGCCCTCAAAGCCTTCGGTTGGTTCCAGACTGCCATCCTCATCGCTGGCGTCACCGGACTGCTCCGCAAGACCTGAACACGCGGGGCGGGGCCCACTTCCCCGCGGTGTGTAAAGAAACGTCAGTGGGTCAGCGCCAATCCCGTCGCTGGCGCCGAGGCGGTACAGGGCGGCGGCCAACGCGGGCATCCGACGCACGTCATCGAAGCTGTCACCGAAAGTGAGCCAGCGGTCACGGCTCGACGAACGCTGTCTGCTCGATCACCATGCTGTAATGCTGGGGTGGGTGGACTTGCGTGGACACCAGCCGAACTCGCTGTAGCAGATGACCCGTCACTGACGGACGAAGAGGTGGCCGCACGAGTTGGGCGACCTGTTGAAGGAGTTAGGCGTCAGCGCTGGCGCCGCGCGGACCTTGAGCGAACCAAGCAGCAGGCCGAGTCGTACTACGCCGCGAATCGCGACCGCATCTTGGGTAAGGCGATGCTGCGGCAGCGGACCCAGAAGGATCGGATCAGACGGGCTGCGCATGAGGCCGCGGTTCTGGAGCGCGAGGGGGCGTCTCGGCATGGGTCGCGGTTTGAGGCTTGGGAGGACGAGCTGATCTTGGCTGGTGGGCTGGCGCCGCGTGAGCTGGCGGCCCGTTTGGGCAGGACGACGTCGGCGGTGTGGCAACGGCGGCGGAAGCTGCGCTCTCGCTCGGATCCAGCCGGAGACGACACACCGGCTCGCTCTGGCGGCTGAACGCCGCGCGGGGCTCAAGTCGCGTCCCACGGGGGCGCCGGGTGGGGATCGTTGTGGGGGTCTTGCCTGTAGGGCGGGGTTCAGATCGGCTGACCGGCGACGGGCAAGGGGCTGTTGGAGCGGCTGGGTTCGGGGTGCGGCTGGCGGGCGTCGGCGATGTGCTCGAACGTGGCCTGGGTGCTGGTGGGGGCGGGGCTGATTCCGGCGGCGGTGAGCGCCTGGTGCAGGTCGTCCAGTCGATGTCGCCAGACCTGTTCGGCCCGGCGAAAGTCGCGTGCTTGGGCTTCGTGGGGGTCGACGGGCCTCTCACGTCGACCCGTGTGATGCTCGTACACCCCGTCGATGACCTTTTGCCAGTAGATGACGTGGCTCAGCGTGAGGTCCATGGCGATGCACCAGGTGGTCTGTTCTGCCCGATAGCTGTCGGGGGCGTGGTTGATGCGAAGCAGCATGCTGTTGCGATCCTGGTGGTGGCACCAGCGGCACTGGGTGGGTTCGGGTGTGGGCGGTGGGGTCCCCATCCGTCCTCCGTCTTCGCAGGGGATGAAGTCGAGGAGATCATGCTCGCGCTCGTGCGTCATGTGCATCCAGCCGGGGCGGCCCGGCGTCTCGGTTCACCCATAGTGCGGTTCCATCTGTCTGGTCACAGTATTTCTCCGGTGTCGGGGTCGATTTCCTCTGCCTCGACGATGCGGAGGATGGGGGTTTGCGTGGTCGGGCCGCCAGGTGGGGGCGGCGGGGCGAGCAGGTCAGCGCGGTGTTGTTCAGCGAGGTGTTGGGTGAGTGCGGTGACGTCGCCGCAGAACGCGAGCCGTCGGCCGTCGAGGTCGTTGAGGAGGCGGGTGTGGCGGCCGCGGGCGGGCCAGCTGGAGTGGGTGTCGTCGCATTGGTTCTTCATTCGGGTGCGCATGCGTTCGGTGAATGCCGGGACGGCGTAGCGGTGCCAGTCCTCGAGAAGGTCGCTGGTGGTGGTCATGCCGGCACGGCGGCGTTGGTCGGCCAGGACGGCGATTTCGTGGACCAGGTGGGGGTGGAGCGGCCAACAGGCAGGGATCATTCCCGCGTTGGGGTCCCACACGTACTCGCGGTTGAACCAGGCGACGACGGCTTCGAGCCAGTCCCACACGTCTTGGCGCAGCAAGGGGTCGCGGCAGGTGGCGGGGTCCCACGGGCGCGGTAGGTCGGCGGGGTCACCGAGGTGTCGTTTCTGGGCGGCGGTCCCTTCTGCTGCCAAATACAGGTCGCGGTAGGCGGCCCGGAGCGGGGGCGTGTCAGGGGTGGGGAACGCCTTCACGAGTGTCTTGTCGGGTGTCTTATCCATCGATGTCGGCTTCGGTGTTGGTGAGGGCGTGGCGGCGGGCGTTGGCGAGGGCGGCGAGTTGCCGGGCGGCGGCGGGGATTTCGTCGGCGCGGGCTCGGTCAACGGCCTGTTGGGTGGCGTCGAGCTCGGCCAAGAGTTGGCGACCGGTTTTGCCTTCGATGCAGCGGGAGAGTTTGGCGATGATCGGGGGGGCGTTCTCGGGGACGATGAGGGCTTGTTTGGTGGGGATCTGGCGGACTTCTTCGGGTTTGAGGATGGCCATGTCTTCGCCGCTGTGGCTGCGTCCGCCCTTGCCGCCGGTCTGCCAGGTGGTGCGGGACACGCGGACGCTGCCGACGAGTTCGCTGATTTCGCGGTTGAAGCCGCCGTCTTTGCTGCCGCCGAACATGATCAGCACGTTGGTCAGGCCGAGCAGGGCGCGGGCTTCCTGTTCGCCGTAGAGGGCGGCGAGTTGCCGCCAGGTTTGGGCGGCCCAGATGAAGGAGATGCCGAGGGCTCGTTCGTTCGCCATCCGGATGCGGAGGGTGGGCAGGGGTGCGGTGGAGGGCAGCTCGTCGAGGCAGGCGAGCATGGGCGGGCACAGCTTGTTGTGGTCGCTGGCGGTGGCGAGTGCGAGGGCGGTGTCGAGGACGTGTTCGGCCAGGGCGGTCATCAGCGGTGAGGCGCTGGCGTAGGGGTCTTCGCGGCCGAGGAGGTAGATGGTGCCGCCGCGGGCGATGATGTCGGCGATGTCGGTGGCCCGGTGGCCGGGGCGCGGCATGCAGCGGCGGCGGATGTCGGGTTGGAAGAACAAGGTGAGGGCTTGTTGGACGGTGGTGATGGTGTTGCCTGCGGTGCGGTCGTCGCCGGTGAGGGCGCCGGTGAGCAGGCCGTGCCAGAACGGGGCGGCGTCGGGGTGTTCGCGGAGGATCTCGGAGGGCTCTTGGGTGCCGAGGGGGTTGGCGACCCAGCGCAGCACGGCGTCGAGGGTTTGCCCGGTGAGGGCGGCGGCGTGGAAGTAGCCCTGGAGCACCTTGGCGGCCTCGGCGGCGTAGAACCGGGCGGCCGCGTCGCCGCTGCCCGATGAACCGGTCTTGACGGTGCCGGCGGTGAACGCCTTGGCGCGGCGTTCGGCCACGAGCGGGTCGACGCAGCCGTCGACGGGGTTCCACACCAGCTCGGGCAGGCCGGGCACGGCCCCGAACGGGTCGAGGACGTGGCAGGGCCGACCGTCACGGGTGCGGGCCTGCCAGGACAGCAGCAGGTCGGCGGGCTTGGTGAGGGTGACCAGGGCAGCACCGGGGGCGGTGAGCAGGGCGGGGATGAGGATGTCGAGGGTCTTGCCCGAACCTTGGGGGCCGATGACGCCGCAGGTGCGATCCCAGGGGCACCACAGGTCCCCGGCGCGGGGATGGTGGGCGCGGCCGATCCGCCAGCCGACTTCACGGGGATCGAACCGGCGGCGGGCGGGCTTGAGGTCGTGGTCGATGATGGTCATCGGTGGTCTCGCTTCTTGGGGTAGAGGTCGGGGCGGATGATGTGGCGGACCTTGCGGAGCCGGCTGACGCCGAGGACGTTTTCGACTTGGGCGGGAGTGGCCATGCCGAGCATGCGGCCCGGCCCCCACCGTCCCCATCCCCAGGCGGTGGTGGCGATGATCCCGGCGAGCAGCACCACCTCGAGGGCTATGACGCAGGCCAGGACGGGCGCCGAGGCGGCGGGGGGCAGCGCCCCGACGGGCAGGCCGGCGTGGGGATTGCCGGCGAGGACGGCTGGGATGCTGGTGACGAGTTCGGTGGGGGCGGGCCAGTGCCAGCCGTGGCCGGCGAGCAGCGTCGCCAGCGCGCGGCCCAGGTGGACGCCGTACAGCAGTACGGCCGCGGCGGCGATGGTGATCCCGGCGGGGATCTCCCAGGTGGTCGGGTAGGGGTTGTGCCGGCGCTGCTGCTGCATGGTGGGCCTTTCGCGCGGTCGTGAGACGGGTGTAGCTGTTCGGGTGTGTGGGCGTGGGTTTCACTCCAGGACGCTGATGTGGACGTGGTCGTAGTGGTTGTCGGTGTCGGAGCCGCGGTCAGCCATGGGCCGCCAGTAGGGCCGCTGCGGTGACCAGGACTGCTGGCGCCAGATGAGGTACTTGATGTTGAGGACCTCGTGGTTGGCGATGAGCCAGTCGCAGATCGCGTCACCGAGGGCGATCTGGGCGGGGTCGCGGTAGTTGGAGATCATCACGTCCAGGCCCTTGCCGTGGGGGTGGTCGGAGGTGCTGATCTTGGAGCTGGCCCGCCAGCCGCCGATGGTGGTGATGGTGGGGAACATGGCCGCCACGGCACGCTTGACGATCACCGTGGCCACGGTGAGGCGGTACTCGGAGCCGACGTTGCGGTCGGATTGGGGGATCTCGCCGTCGATGAGGGTCGGCGCGGTGGGTGTGCAAGGCTCGGTGGGGCTACCGGTGAGGGTTCCCCCGCCGTAGGCGTGGGCGTAGAACAGGACGTCGTTGACGTACCACTGGGCGCGGTTGTAGGCGAACACGGCGCTGCGGGTGCCGTCGGGGCCGTCGTGGGCGCCGCTGGCGGTGAGGTAGTTCGCGGCGGAGAAGATGCTGTCGGCGTCGTTGCGGATGTCGGCGTCGCCGTCGCCGTCGCCGTCGGTGCCGTAGGAGGCGAAGGTGGCGGGCATGAACTGCATCAGCCCTTGGGCGCCGGCGCTGCTGGTCGCCTTCAGCCGGCCGTGGTTGGTTTCAGCCATCCCGATCCCGGCCAGCAGGGTCCAGGGCAGCTGGAAGGCGGCCGCGGCGTCGCGGTAGAGCGTTTCGATGGGCGCGGGGATTGGGGTGGGCGGGTTGTTCAGGCTGGCTTTGCGGAGCCGGTCGTCGGCCGGCGGCAGCGCGAACCCTCCGCTCGGCTGGTCGCCGGTGGCGGCCAGCCCGCGGGTGCTCGGCGCCGACCCCTCCCCCACCCCCACCCCTGCCGTGGCGGCGGCGTCGGCGGGCAAGGTGGGGGTGCAGCTGGTGGTGGCGTGGTCGAGGGTGGGTGCGAACACGACGGTGGCGACGACCGCGACGGCGAACGGCCCGGCGGTGGCGAGGACGCTCGCGGTGAGCATGGCGATGATGAAGGTCTTCATGCCGGTGTCCCTGCGAGGGCTTCGTTGGTGTCGAACAGGGCCTGTTCGGCGGGGTGGAGGACGGTCTGGACGCGGAACTGGCGGTCGCCGACCCTCCACAGGGCGCGGCCCTTGTGTTGGCAGGCCCATTCGGTGATGGCGTGGTGGGCGACCGGGCCGAGGCTGGCGGGCACGGCGTCGGTGTCCTCGATGCCGTGGTAGATGGTGGTGGAGGCCAGCTTGGCCAGGTCGCGGGCGATCAGCGAGGACTGCGAGCCGGCGTCGGCGATTGCTTCGAAGTTCGACGGGTGGTGCATGTTGCACCACTGCACCGATCCTTCGCTGCGGGACAGCCGCAGGTCGGCGTCAAAGCTCTTGACCGCATCGGGTCCGAGCCGCAGCTGGAGCCACACCTCGTCGCGGATAGTGATGTTGAGCTGGTTGGGCTCAGACACTTCCCGCACACCGCGGCCCCACGAGCTGGTGCAGGCCAGCGCGATCGCGACCGCCTCATCCCCCAGCGGCTTGAGCCGGGACAGCGACAGCGACTGGATGGGCGCGTTCCAGTCGACCTTGATGGTGGTGTGGGCGTCGAAGATGCCGGCGAGGACGCCCTTGACGAGCCGGTTCAAGGAGTCGCGGAGCAGGCGGGTGTCGTCGAGGAACTGGCGGCGTCCGGCGTAGCGGCACTCACCGATCAGGTCGCTGCTGGGGTCCTCGATCAGTTTGGACAGCTCCGGCAGGGTGGTTTCGCTGAGCCGGGTCTGACCGTCGGCGTACCCGGTGAGGGTCCGCAGCGCTTGGTCGACGACGCGGGCCTCGGTGGGTCCGTAAGGGACGTGGGCATCACCGACCTTCTGGCTGCCGACCAGACCGCGGACCAGGGTGCCCCACCGGCCGAACACGACGGTAGCGCGGGTGCGGGCCTCGGCGGCGGTGAGGTTCTCCCAGCCGTGGATCAGCGGCCCGAAATCCAAAGGGTTGATCCGGGCCTGCAAGCCCTGGCCGACCGCGATCGGGTGGACGCCGAACCAGTGGCACAAGGACTCGTACTCGTCCTTAATGTCACCCAGGATCAGCGTCTTGTAGCCGAAGTCGCTCATTCGCAGCACGAACGCTTTGGTGGTGCCGGACTTGCCGCGGCCCGGGTCGCCGAAGCAGAACACGTTGGTGTTGGTGACCGGGATCGCGTCATCGAGGGTCCAGCCGACCGGATCGGCGTAGAACGCGCCCCCGGAGAAGTCGTCCACGCCGATCTCCGCACCGGTCGGCGGCAGCCCGGGGCCGGCGACAAACGGCCACAGGGCCGGGGCTTGGTCCGACGTCATCCGCCAGGCGGGGACCGGCGGCATGGACGGCGCCCAGCCGCTGTTGCGGCGCATCGGGCCGCGGCGGTTCGCGGGGCGGAACAGCGGCGTCCGGTCCGGTGCCGGCTCACTCGCCGCGACGTGGCGGGGTAGATCGTGGCCGAAGTCGGCCAGCAGCGCATCGACCGAGCGGACCGCCCGGCGGCGGGTGGGGTTGGTCATGTGGTGCTCCTGGACAGGCTGATGCCCAGCGGCAGCGACGACGCGGCGAACGCGACGTCGTGGGCCAGGTCGAGGACTTGGGGGGCGAACCCGGCCCGCCGCACCGCCGCCTCCAGCTGGTGGCTGTAGTCGCCGATCGAGAAGTGCTTCGGGACGGTCACGGTGCACACCGCATACGGGGTGGTCAGGGAGTTCCCGGCGGCCAACTTCGCATCCAGGGCGCGGCGGTGCCGGATGGTGGTGGCCTCCTTGGCGCGGGTCTTCATCTTGGCGCCCTCGCGCATCGCCTCGCCGACGTCGGCGGCCCACTCCCCCTTCCCGGTCTCTCGTTCAGCGGCCCGCAGCGTCTTGATCGGGTAGGCGACCACCATGGTGCGCCGCTCCATCGCCTCGCTGGGGGTCAGCATGGGCGCCATCGCCCCCATCAACACCCCCCGCGGCGGGAGCGCGATCCCGACCGAGGCTGAGTTCCACGCATCGTGGCTGTACCAGCGAGCCATGGTGTCCGCCCCGGACGGCCCGGCCTGGGACCACGGCACGCCCGCGTTCACCGTGGGGTCCTGCTCACGTTCTGCCAGCGCAGCGACGATCCCGGCTCGGTCGGTCGGCGCGAACCCGGTCCGGACCGCGACCGCAAGCTCGGGCGAGGTGAGCCAGACCACCTCGGTGAACCCCAACGCCCCCACCAGCTGCGCTTCCACCTCGGCCATGGTCAGTTCCAGCACTCGAGCGCGTCCCTCGACGCGGCCGCCGACCTCGCGGGCCCGGCGGGCGATGCGGCCCTCCGGCACGACGAGCGTCACGAACGCCTCGGTGCGGACGCTGGCGCGAGTCAGCGCCGCAGCGAGCTGGTCGTTGATCTGCGCCGCACCAGTACCCTCCCGGACCCGATGCCGCGCCACCCACTGGGCGCGCTCGGCGCCGTCATCGGGCACCGTGCGGACCACGAACAGTAACTCCGCGACCAGTTCGCCACGCGAGCAGATGTCCAGCAGGTCCGACAAGCCGCGGGCCATCTGGGCCCGCTCGGCCTCGGTGGCGGTCATGATGCCCTGGTGGGTGATCTTCGCGGTCACCGCCCACGTGCGTGCCACGTGGTCCTGGATGATGGCGACGCGCTGCATCAGCGGCGGCCGCGGCGTGCCCTCATGGATGTCGAGGGCGTTCATCACCCCGGGAAGGTCCGCCGCAGCCACATCGGTGACCGCGCCGCGGGTCAGCTTGGACCGCCACACCGACCAGCCGGTGACCCGGCCGGTCACGAACCGGGCGGCCGCCGCCGCCCAGCCGACCGCCGGGCGGCCGTGGATTGGCAGCACCGTCAACAGCGCCAACACCACCCAGCCAATCACTAGTCCGACCGTCACCAGCCACCGGCTGCTGCTCAGCGCGATCAGCGCCGGGAACGCGCCCACCACGAGGGTGCCCAACTGGGCCCCGGACAGGCCGAAGAACAGCCCCGCCTTGTCGCGGGCGTAGTCGTTGTAGATAGTCATGCGGGGTTTCCTGTCTGGTTGGAATTGCCGGGGCTTGTGCTGCCCGGGTCAGGCGGGGCGCCGAACGACAGTGCCGGGACCGGCGGCATCGGAGGCTGGTTGGGGGGCTGCTGGGCGGGTTGCTGCTGTTGGGTTGCGTTGTGTTGGGTGGCCACCTGCCCCTGCTGCGGGGCCCGCGGGGAGCCGTTGAAGTCGGGGTAGTAGCTGTTGTGGCCCACCCCGGACTGGCCCTGCAGGTCGGCGCCGATGGAGGCAAACTGGGCGCCGGCGCCGGCGAACGTGTCCAGCCCCTTGCCGTAAGCGTCGCGCATCGCGTTGATCCCGGTCGCCAGCGCGCCGGGCTGGTGACCGCCGCCTTGCTGGGGTGTCCCGCCGTGGGTTGCGCTGCCCGGCTGTCCGGGGGCGGCGGTGCCGCCGCCCAGCGAGTTGAGGGCGCTGGACAGCCGGCCTTGGGTGTTTGCCTGGGCTTGGGTCTCCCCCTGGGAGCCGCCCGTGCTGTTGGGCGAGGACGCCGCCGCAGAGGTGGTGCCCGCCTGGGTGGTCTGCTTGCCGGCGATGATGCCCTGCAGGCCGCCGACGGCCGCCCAGCCAGCCCGGGCCGAAGCGCCCGACGCGGTGCCGGGGTCCATGAACGCGAGCAGCCGGAACAACGCCAACGGCGCGAACGCCGAGGTGGCGATCAAGATGGTGGACGCGAACGCCGACCCGATCGAGGCCGCCACCCCGTCAGAGAACCCGGCCGCGACACCGTTGGCCATCTGGATGCCGATGCCCAGCACCAGCACCACCACCGTCGGGCTGAACGCGGCCGCGTGGAACCACCGCGACAGCTTCCACAGCCAGGTGTGGCCCAGATCCGAGACCAGACCTGCGGCCGCGATCGGGCTCGTGACCGCCATCACCAGCAGCGCCACCCCGCGCGCCACCATGATCAAGAAGAACGCGATCGCGGCGATGATCACGAACGCCGCGCAGATGCCCAGCACCGTCGCCAATGCGCCGTCGGTGACGTCCTGCAGGGCGAACGGCGTCCACGGCTGGAACTCCCGCCACGACGTCACCCCGAGCAGGGACCCCATCAGTGCCCGCGTGATCGCCGACGCCGCAGCGAGGACCGCCACCATGTAGGTGATGCCGATCGTCAGGTAGAACCAGAACGTCGCCACGCCGATCAGGAGCCGCCCCACGCTGCGGCCGTCGCGGCGCACCAGCGCCACCCCGGTCTGCACGACCGACAACACCCCCGCCAACACGACCGCCAACGCGATCGTGGTCATGTACACGTCGCGGGCCGGCCCGGCCAGGCGCAGGTCAGGCAACAGCATGGCGTCCATGAAGCCCAGCACCACACCCAGCAGCCACAGCGATGCCGACCAGATGCCCACCATCAGCGTGATCCAGCTGTCGGTGACCACATTGCCGACCGCCGAGCCGAGCAGGCCCAGCACATCCCACGGCAGGGGCATCATCGCTGCACCCCCTCGATGAGCCACGGCCGCCAGCCCGCGTCCGCGGCCTTCTGTGAACCCGGCCACGTTGAGGGCGCCCACGCCGGTGGGCTGCCGGCGTCGATCACCCAGCGGCCCTCGACCCACGCCATCCGCTCGCAATGCCCGAACCCGACCCGGGCCTTGGCGTGCAGGCTGGCGTCCACGTCCAACAGCACGCAAGCCACCACCCAATCGGGCCCATCGACACCCTTGACCTGAGCGGCCGCCGGGGTGGCCTTCACCACAGCCGCCTGCCCGTCCGCGCCGCTGCCACGGATGAAGCTCTGCACGCTGCGGGTCAGGACCCACTCCCCCACCAGCGGCCCACCCTCACGAACCCAAGCGGCGTGGACCGCCCGCACGGTGTCCATGCTCATGCTGTCCAGCACCGTGGCCTCGATCTGCGCCAGCTGACCCACCGCCCCCTCCGGGGTCTGCGGGAAGCCGGTCGGGACGCCGGCAGGACCATCGAGCACAGCTGGTTCGGGAATGGTGATGGCCGCCGGCTGGGCCAGCGCCGGGGCGCCCCGGGTCGCATCGTCACGAGACACCGCCAACATCGGGGAGGCGGCGATCCTGTCCCGTTCCACGCTGGCCGAGGCCGCCGCAGCGTCCCCGCCGCCCACGCTGGCGCTCGCCTGCGGCGAGCTGCCGGTGACCGCCTGCCAGACAGCCACCCCCAGACCTGCCAGCAGCACCACCACCGCCACGACGCCGACCAGCAGCATCGCCAGCAGCCGCTCCCGCGACCACGGAGTCATTGGGGCGTCGGTGCTGCAGAAGGGACGACTCCGATGCAGCCCGTCCCGCGCAGCCCCATCACGATGGCGTAGACCACCGGCAGGGCGATCGCCACGATCGCGGTCACCACCAGCGTCATCACGCCAGCCTTCGTGACATGCGGGATGCCGAAGATCCTGCCCACCAGGATCGCGCCGATGCCGATGATGATCGCCAGCCCGAACAAGATCGCGACACCACCGAGCACGTAGCCGCTCATCTCGTTGACGGCCGCGGTGGCCGCGTCCGGCAGCGTGGGGCAGATCTCCAGGACGCGGATCCGGACGAATAGGTAGTTGTTCATGGTTCCTCTTGGTTCCTTTCAGTGGAGGTTGCTGACCGCCGCCAAGACGGCGGCGGGCACAGGTTGAGAGTCCAGACCCCGCACAGCGAGGGCCTTGACCTCGGGTATGTGGGCGACCCTTTCGGCCTCGAGCAGGTCGGTGAGGGCGGCGGGACGCGGAATCTCGCGGGGCCATCGATGCTTCGGCGACGAGCCCGTGATCGCGACCCGCACTTCACGAGACGTGTTCCAGAGTTGGCCGAGCGCCACCTCGAGGCGGCGCATCCCAGGGGCCGTGAGGCGGGTGACGAGCACCAGCGGGGTCGACGGGTTGACCAGCGCTGCGGAGACCCAGCCGGGCGCTCCGCGCAGACTGAGGGCATCCCAGCCGGCGTCCAACACCGCCTGCCCACCATCGGGCGGCTCCGGACACTGCCCAGGCACGCAGGACCAGTCCAGCGGGGACCGCTGCACCAGCAGCCCGCCGCGGCGCCCCTGCCGCCACCCGTCGTCGGTGTCGCGAAGTTCTCGATCGCACACCCCGACCAGACCCGATGCCACCGTCGGTGCGGCGTCCCACAGCCGTTCGAGTCCGGCGCTCTCGGCCAAAGCCAACGAGACCGTGGATGCCCCCACCCCGCCGGCAACACCGACGACCACCACGCTCAGATCGGCAGGCACCCCCCCCTGGTTGCCTCTGGCAGGCGCCGCGAAAGCACCGGGTGTAGCGAACATCCCCGCATTGAGCGCGCGGGCAGCTCGCTTGAGCTCGGCGACATCCGCGGGACGCCTCATGCTTCATCTCCTGCGGTGAGGGCTTGCCGGCGTTCCAAGAGCGCCTCTTGCCTAGTTCGGGGCCCCATTTCGACCAGACCCGCGCGCGCCGCGCGGCTTTCACGCAGTAGGGCCACCCCTACTTCGAGGAGGGTCAGGGCGGTCTCTTCATCAGCGGCTGAGGCGATCAGACCATCGATGCGCGATTGCACGTTGCTGTGGCGGGCATCGTTCATGGTCTGCCCCCCTCCGGGAGGTGGCGCTCCAACCAGTGCTTCAGTTCGGTCAGGTCGGATCGATCGACATAGATGGCCGGTCGGCCGTTGATGCCGATGGAGAAGTAGCCGTGGCCGTCGCGCACCACCGACATAACCTGGACGCCACGCGCGATGATCAGTTGGTCGGGGTGGAGATCAAGGACGCTCACCGCTGTCCCTTTCTGTCGATGTGGATGTCCGACACCAGCTCACGTGACTGGCCGAGGTGTTCACGGCCAGCAACTCGGGCCACCGGGGCACCGATTGAGATGCGTCCGCAGGCATGTCTGGTGTCGCCGCGTGGCCTGCTCGCCTCATCGACGCCCGCCTTTGAACCGGGCAAGAGCGTCGACACAGGCCCCGGCGCGGCGCCGGATGCTTCGGGGGCTGGACTGATAGCGCTGTGCGACGACTGCCTCGACGTCGGCGGTCAGCAGACCTGCTACACCAGATCCCGACTGCCGACCAGCAGGAGCAGCCGCAGACGCTTCAGCGATCGTGAGGAGAAGGGCCCGCTCTCCCCAGTCGATGACCTGGCTCTCGATGGCCTCGTCGAGCAGCTCGATCAGCTCGTCGGCAGGGCGGGGATCGGCTGGATCATCGGGGTGGCCGAGGGGCAGCAGTGTGAAGTCGTTGGGGTCGACCGGGACGACGTGCCCGGCACGGTCACGGTCTTGGCTGTGGAGATCGTCAATGACAGCGCGGTTCAGGTCTCGCGCGATGTTCGCCGCGACGCTGCCGTGTCTGGTTTGCCAGGGATAGTCCCGGACGATGATCCACAGTTGCGCTGCGACGATCTGATCAATCAGGCGAGGCGATCGCCATTCGTTGCGGGACGCCACTGCGCATGCTGCGGGAAGCATCACCCAGCACAAGACCACAGCAGCGTCGGGATCGTCGTCGCCGTCACGCGATCCCAGGACGGCCAGCGCCCGCAACACTCGATTGATCTCTTGGTGAGTCTGGTCACTGGCTTGGCCGCGGCCCCGCCCCAGCCAGCGCTGGAGGTCTGTGGGCACTTTGACGGCACCGAGATCGGGCTGCAGCGCGCTCCACTGGGCCCACCGCTTGGCGACGATGACGACCGGGTCGACTGACTCCAATCCAAGTTCCCGCGCAACGCTCATGAGGAATCCCCTTCTGTTCTTCACAGCAAGGAACTCCACACAAGGGATGTGGCACGACAGGTTCAGGAGTTGTCCACACCCACCTTCAGCCACCGCCTAGAGATGTCCACAGCAGGACATCACCGGTTGTCAGGGGCATGTCCCCCCATGTCCCCCCTTCGATGGTGGGACGTGGTTGCCAGCACCCGCACGGGGGGCCCGCGCAAGTCACGGCGGGCCCGTGGTGGACGGATTATTCCGTGGAATATCGGGTCGCTGACGCGCTCGCGCGGCCCTGTGGGTGCATCGTCGGGGACGCGGCCGGTGACCCGCGCAAGTCACGGCGGGCCGTGGTGGACGAATTATTCCGTGGAGTATCGGGTCGCTGACGCGCTCAGGCGGCCCTGTGGGTGCATCGTCGGGGACGCGGCCGGGGCCCGCGCGTTTGGTGGGTCAGGGGCGGTTTGCCCGGCCCGTCGTGCAACGACGAGTTGCTGGCTGCGCCCCTGCAGGTGGCCTCTATCGTGAGGCCGGTCCAGATCATTCCGCCGTCCCGACGGCGACCCCGGACCGAATCGCTGTGGTTCAGGCGTCGCACACGACAGCTGGTCTGGTCAGCTGGCCTCGGCTCGGTCGAGCCAGGGGTGCCGGCCCAGGATTTCGTTGGCGCGGTCGCTCAGCTCGAGGGGTGCTTCGTCCCCGTCTCCGTCGATGGCCGTCCGCGCGATGCGCTGGGCCTCATGGGTCAGCCCTTCGGCGCTGGCAACAGCCGCCAGATCCAGTCGCGGGATCTGCTCGTGGGGGGCGGCGAGGATGGCTGTTTCTGCGGCCGCACGCGCGGCACGGTAGTTGCCTCGCGTCAGGCTGATCGTGGTCACCATGTGGGCCACATCGACGATGGCAGCTGTGAGGTAGTGCGGGAGGTTCTGGTCAATCAGCCACACTCCCCCACCGCTGCGGATCTGATCGAATGGCCTGCCGTTGACCAAGGAGAGTGCCTCGATGAGGTCGGCGAGTCCTTCCGGACCGCGCGCCTGCCCGCGGAGGCGGAGTCTGCGGAACAGGTCGGCGTCGTAGAGCAGGCCGTTGACTTCGTAGGCGCCGCCCCCGAGCAGTTTGGCGGCGTTGCTCTTGGTCGCTTCGGGTACATGGGGCTGGCTGGTCGCCGGGTCGGTGCCGAGCCAGTCGCGAAGGACGCTGAGGTCGCGGCGGACCCGCTTGGGGTCGATGTTCATGGCGTCGGCCACTTGGTCGGTGCGTGCACCGTTGGGGCGGCTGGCGAGATAGCAGAGCAGCTCGGTGTAGTAAGGCTTGCGCCGGATGACGGCCTGGGCGTTGCCACCGGTCCCGGTGCGGGCGGTGACCGGCCCGAGGACACTGAGGCGCGGCCGCGGACCGCCGGCCTTCCATTCGGCGAGATCCTCGTCGAGGGTGGGATCGATGACTTGCACCTCCACGGCGACGTCGTCGGGGATGGTGGGGGCAAGAGTGTCGAGGTCTTCTACGGTGGCCGCAGCGTGCGCCACGATGGTGGCATCGGCCTCGGGGATGATGGACGCATCATCTTGTCCGCTTGGGTGCCGGCCGGTGACCCGGGGGTCGGTGATTTGGCCGGCCTCGTTGGCGTAGCTGCGCCAGGTGTCCTGCCCGGCGGCAGGCTCCATCGGGGGGATGTCTGCGTCGTCGGTCTGGTCTGCGAAGGCGATCAGGGCGGCGCAGCCAGCGGCCTCGTCCTGGGTGAGGCCCACGGCAATCAGGTCCAACCCCACTTCGGGCAACTGGACGCGGCCGCTGGGGGTCAGGTGAATCTCGACCCCGTGGGTGCTGCCGGCGGGACCGGTCAGGATGACGCTGGTGCCGGTGCGACCAGGCTGGGAGGCGATGGTGTCCATCAACACGTCCAGCTCAGGCGTCGCCGGGTGGGCGATGACGACGGTGCGACTGACCCACAGGTCGTCTCCGGCATCGCCGGCGCGAGCATCGCCAAGGTCCGCGACGTCCGCCTCGGCGAGTCGGTCTGCAGTGTGGACCGCTTCGGCGAGGGCGTCGGTGACTGCTGCAGCAGTGGTGTGGTGGCGGACTCGGTTCGAGTCAATGGCTGTCAGCTCCGAGCAGGTGTTGATGCAGTCGACGCGAACGTCCTGCGCCCACGGGTTGAGGGCGAGTTCGGCCACCAAGTACCGGGTGAAGTCTTCGACGTAGGTCGGGTCGCCGCTGAGGCGCAGGGTGCCCATCTCTTCGGCGTTCAGCAGCCACGTGGCCCCAGTGTCGCCGGTGCCGATGGTGACCAGCTGGGGCCATGCCGGGGTGCCGCTGCCACCTGTGAGGGCGTCTTGGTCGGGGGCCTCGGACAGCTGCAGCGTCCAGTGGGTGCCGGTCGCGTCGCCGCGCCACGGGGCGAGCAGTTCATCATCCTCGGCCAGGTGCAGGGTGATTTTCTCGGCGTCCATGTCCAAGGCGACCAGGGGTGGCACCGTGCGGCCGGCTTGTAGCTGCTGGGTCGCTGTCCAGGACAGCACCCGATCGAGCATGTGGCCGCTCGCGGCGGCCGCAGGGCTGGCTGCGACAGTCTTCTCGATGGGTGCCAGCTCGGCAGGCGCGGCGGGGATTGCCTTGCCGGGCCGTCGGAATCTCGCTTGGATCGCCCTGCGGCGTCCCAGCGCGATCCCCAGTGCCCCGACCAGCAGTCCACCGGCGGCAAGTCCAGGCACGATCCAGCCAGCCATTGGGGCCCCGCCCGGTGCGTCGTGGTCTTGGGTCGTCACCGCATCGTCGGCGTTCGGTGCGGCATCCGCAGGAGCTGCGACGGGAGCCGTCACCGTGGCGTCGTCGGTCGATGTGTCCGCCGAGGGCTGTGGGTCGGCTTGGATGGGCGCCGGCTCGGCGGTGGGTGCTGGGGCGGAGAGTTCCGGACCAGACCTGGGGTTGGGCCCATCGTCGGCGACCGGCTGGGGTTGCTGGTCGACGGGGTCGGGGATGGCGAGGGTCCAGCCGATGTCGATCTGGTCGGGGTCCACCAGATGGCGGCCGTCGGGCTGGGTGATGGCGGTCGACGCGGCGTAGATGTCGGGCCAACTGGTGGCGTCGCCCAAATGAGCGGCTGCCAGTTTGCTCAGCGTGTCGCCTCTTTCCACGGTCACCTGGACCTGACCCCCGGTGGGTCCGGGCGCCTCGGCCGGAAGGAGGAGCTCCCAGCCGGGTTCGAGGAAGTCGGGTCCGTTGCTGAGGAGTTGACCGTTGAGGGCGACGATCTCGGGGAAGCGATCGGCGGTGCCGAGTTCACGTTCGGCGATGCGCCACAGCGAATCACCGGGCTGCACCACATAGGTCACCTCTGTCGCCGCCAAGGCCGTGGCGGGCGCTGCCTCAGCAACGGGCTCGGGCACCACGTCTTCATTGGGCGTGGAGTCGGCCACCTCGATTGTGGACACGGTGTTCGTCGAGGGAGCTGCCTCAGCGACACCCACGACGCTGTTGGTCGCCACGAACAGCAAAGCCGCCGTGCTGACCAGCTGGCGTGCCAGCGCCTGGGGGACGCGCAACCCCGTGATCTGGGGCGCCCGGACCCGGCGAACAGCGGCCACCAGCTCGGTCAACGTCAGCAGCGTGAACACGACCCACACCAGGCATCCGATGACCCACAACCCCGCCAGGACCAAAGTGCCGTCATCAGGCCGCAGCAGCGCGTCGAGCGGATTTCCGTAGGGAGGGCTGAGCACCGTCGGGACACCGACACCGACGAGGACGACCGGGAGGCCGACAAGGATCACGGCGATCGTGAAGGTCGCCGCCAGACCGCTAATGCGCTTCCTCATCGTTCTTCCCCGTTCTGTGCACGCACCAGCCGTGCTTGCGCCTCTCCGGTCAACGACACCGGCCCGAACGCGGGGAGGAACACGGGGGTGTGCGTTCCGGTCACGGTGACGTGCAGCACGTCACCCGACACACTCACGGTCCCGGTGTAGCCGGCAGTGGCGATGTAGGCCTGCGCAGCCGAGCGGGCATTCCCCGGATCGACCCTGGGGCTACGGCCCCGCATGGCGCTAGCCACGTCGACTTGCTGGCTGCCCGTGCGGGCAGCCTCGGCGGCGACATCGTTGATGCGCTGCAACGCGTACATGCGCCCGCCAAGGTCGACTGAGATGCCGATGATGATCACGAACGTCACCACCGAGAGCAGCATCCACGTGGAAATTGAGCCTCGTTCGTCGCGTCGTTTGGGATGGGGCATGGGCCGCTACCGTTCTCGATAGGTGTCCAACGGACTGGTCTGGGATGCCTCCACGAGCATGGTGCCGGGGACGCCGGGCAGGCTCAGGTCGGAGGTGGGGACGTGGCAGCTGATCGTCGCGGTGATCGTGGCTGGTGTGCCGACGGGCCGGTTGAACTGGCTGGTGTCGACCCTCACCGCCGCCGGCGAACAGGTTAAGCCCTGGTTGGCCAGACCCGCATAGCCAGCGGCCTGGCCGCCGAACGATGCCGCGCTGGCCGTGCGGGCGATGGATGCCGAGCGGGCAGCGTCCGCGGCTGCCGCCTGGACAGCCTGATGAGTGATGGCCAACCTGCCACCAAGCACGGTCAAAGCGAAGAAGACCGCGATGACCGGCACCACCATGAGTGCTTCGATGGTGGCTGACCCACGCTCGCGCAGTTTGCGGTTCATCCGGTGATCCTCTCCACGGGCAGGTTGACGCTCTGATGGGTGCTCGGCAGCACCAACGGGATGACGGACAAGGTCGTGCCCTGCACAGTCACTGTCGCGTCGGTGGTCGAACGCGAGCAGGAGACGGTGACGCCCGTCAGGGCGTCACCGACTTTCGCTGCCATCGCTTGCGCGGCCGCGTAGCAAGCAGCGGTGGTGCCGCTTTCCGCCGCAGCGGCTCGGACGCCGGTGTTGGCGATCGCGAGCGCTGCAGAGCGGCCGTAGTAGTACAGGCCGCCCTGCAGCGTCGCGAACATCAGCGCTAGGATCGCCGGCATCAGCATCAGCATCTGCACGGTCGCAGACCCTCGCTCGTCTCGACGCCCAGACTTGGGGATCATGCCAACAACACCAACAAGGGGCTGAACACCCACCAGACGAAGGCGATCGCGATCACCGCGATCGCAATGATCCCGCACACGGCCAGCAGGTTGTCGGTGGTGTGCGACCCTTCCTCGTTCGTGCGCGTGCTCCGCTGGGCGACGTAGCGCTCGGCGCGCAGTTGCTGGGACAGGAAGAAAGCGATGATGGTGTTCGGCTCTTCCGTAGGCTTCATGTCGTCGTCAGCCAATCTTGCCGATCAGACCGGAGGTGTACGCGAGGACGGCGGCGGTCCCGATCCCCGCGATCGCAATGACCGCCACTACCCACAGCAGGTTGTCGGTGGTCTGCGACCCTTCCTCGTTCGTGCGCGTGCTCCGCTGGGCGACGAAGTGCTCGGCGCGCAGCTGCTGGGACAGGAAGAAGGCGATGATGGTGTTCATGGTGCGGGTTCCTTTCGGTGTGGGTTGAGGTGTTGCAGGTGGTCGTTGAGGTCAGGCGCCGGTGAAGAGTCTGAAGATGGCAGGCCCGATGAGGATGACCATGAAGATCATCACCAAGAAGTTGCCGGGGATTGTGACGCGCTCGGACAAGGCGTTGGCCTTGGCCGTTTCGGTGGCGAGCATGGCGTCGCGCAGCGCGGTGCTGTGAGCGCGGAGAACGCCGTAGACCTGGGAGCCCTCCTCGCCTGCCAAGCGCATGATGTCGGCGACGTCGGCCAACTCGGGCAGGCCGAGTTCATCGGACAGGTCGTCCAGTGCGTCCCACGGGGCTTGGCCTGACCAGCGGGATCGTCCGAGTTCTTCCCTCAGCCGCCGGAACACCCAGCTGTCACCCACTTGGGCGGCTCGTTCCATGGCTTGCCGGGGTCCGGAACCGGAGTTGCGCTCCAAGGCGACCAGGTCCACCCAGGCGCTCAGGGACCGGTTGAACTCGTCTCGAGCTGCTTTGGCCTCCTGCTTGGCGTCGTAGGTAGGCACGAACCACATCGCGACGCCGGCCCCGAGCGAGGCGAGCACCGGGATGGTGAGGGGGATGGCAAAGCTCAACGAGAAGATCCACACCAGCAAGGGGGCGGTAGCCATGCCGACCAGCGCATACAGGATCTTCTGGCCGTAGAACACCGCCAGCGGGCGGCGAAGCAGACGCAACTCCTTGTAGGGGACGGCGCCCCACAACCGGGTCGGCACCACGCGCATGCCGATGGTGCCCAATCTTGAGGTCAGCCCCTCCGCGACGGCAGCGGTATCTGTGGTGGCTGTGGCCCGGCTTGGGACGGTGGGGCTGAGCCGGGTCAAGGCGTTGCCCAGGTCGGGGTGGGCCGGGATGAGCCGGAGGGCGAGAAGCGCGATCCCGGTGCCAATGGCGAGCCCGGACATCAAGAACAGCTGCAGCGTGGTGGGCATCAGGGCTTCACGCTCCTGCTCCGGCCTGGGCGCTGAGGAAGCGCGGCAGCGGCTTGCCCTGGGTCATGCGTCGCATCCAGACCAGCACCGCTGCGTACAGCGCCAAAAGGGTTCCCAGCACAATCTGGCCAACCGGGGTGGTGTAGGGGGCCATGTACTGCCCGGTGAAGGCCAACGCGACCAACACGACCGCCGAGACGAGCGTGGCGATCCGGGCGGTCGATCGGGGTTTGGCCCGATCAGCCTCGATCTTGCGGCGCGCGCTCACATCCTCGGCCACAGCGCTGGCCAGTCCGGACAGGACCGACGCCAAGCCCGCTCCCCGTTTGCGGGCGCTCAACAGCAACGCGGCCGCGACCATGTCACCGGTGGGGTCATCCAAGTCGTCTGCGAAGGCCCGTAACGCCGCCTCAGTGGTCCAGCGCGCCTGCAGGCGGGCGGCAAGTCGGCCCACCTCGTCACGGATCGCGGGCGGGGTGGAGCGGAGCGTGGCAATGAGCGCTTGTTCCAAGCCCACACCGACGGTGAGGACGCTGGCGAGGTTCCGCGTCCACTCAGCGATCCCCTCCAGCCGCTCGATGGTGCGTCCTTCGGTTGGAGCCGCGACCAGATACGGGATGGCGACCACGCACAACGGCAAGATGACGACCGCCAAGACCAGACCGGTCCACACCGCGATCACCACACCCGCGAGGAGCGCAGCAACGACCCCCAGCCGCATCTGTGCCGACAGCCCACCCCACCACGCACCCAGACCCCGCTTCTGCCGCAGCGACGTGCGCCGCGGCGCCGCGGGCGCCTCGGGACGGGGAATCAACGCCCACACCAACAACATCACGCCACCGGTCACCAAAGCTCCCGCCAGCGCCGGGACCAACGCGATCATGCCCGCCCCCGGTCTGCCTGCGCGAAGAACTCCCCCACATCGAACCCGCTGCGGCTCAGGTCCCGCAGCGGCTCGGGCATCACCCGCGGCACCGCAACGTAACTACCGGCCGGCGCATGGAACACATGGGTGAGGGCATACCCCTTCTCCGACTCCCCCGGAGTGACATGCACGATCTCGGAGACCCAGCGGACCTTCTGCGTGGCACCGCGCTCGTCGGTGATCGTCTCCGTGCGCAGGTAGACGACCAAGTCGACCACCTGGGCGAGCTTGCGGATCGCCAGCTCGGAGGTGACGTGCGGACCAGCCTCCATCGCACACGTCACCAACTTCCCGATCGCACCCTCGGCGTCCGCGGCATGCGTGGTGCACATCGACCCCGGCCCGGACTCCATCGCCTTCAACATCGGCCACGCCTCAGGACCACGAACCTCGCCCACCAGCTGACGGGACAAGATGAACCGGAAACTGTCGTTCAGCTGCTCCAACGTGGTGTACTCCCCCGCGCCCCGGCCATCGGCCATCACCTCACCTGACCCTGGCCGCGCCTCCCAAGCAAACACCACGTCCTGGTTGTGCAGCTCGTGAAGGTGGAGCTCGTACTCCGTCTCGAACGTGCCCAACACCTCATCACGCGGGATCTCTGCCGCCAACGCACGCATCATCGTCGTCTTCCCGACCCCCTGGACGCCGGCGACAATGATCGACAACTTCGCTCGCACCGCCGCCTTCAGGAAGCTGGCTGCTGTCGGTGACAGCGACTGCCGAGCCACCAGATCATCCAGCGTCTCCCGCATCAAACGGTGGCGGCGGATCACCACCGCCGGGCGAGGCACCACCCAGGCGGTTGCCGCGAGCCGATAGCCGCCGTCCAACCGGAGATGCAGTGACGGATGCGCCTCGCTGAACGACCTGGCATTGGCCTCCGAGCGGGACGCCAAGAAGGACAAGAAGTCGATGAGTTCCTGATCGGAATCCGCAACGGCCGGGCCCGGCACCGTAGAACCGTCGGTCAATCCCAACCAGACCCGGTCGCAGCCGTCGATGATGATGTTCTCCACCCGGTCGTCCTCAACCAGCGGCTGCAGGCGTCCCAACCGGAACAAGGCGTCAAACACGGCCTGGGCAAGGCGTTGCTGCAGCGCCGGCGACCACGCCTTCTTGCCCTGGTCGATCAGGGTCATCGCCGCCGTGTCCAGCAGCTCCAACACAATCGCACGTCCCTGCTCGCGCTGCAGCTCAGCAGACACATGCGTGCGATCCTCCCCCAAGACGCGGGTGAGTTGCTCGGAGGCCTGCGCACGGAAGGCAGCCACCAACGACCAGTCCACCGACTCCCCCTCAGCCAACGGCAGCGCTACACCCGAGACGGCGACGTCCTCGGCCGACACCACCCCGACGGGCAGATCAGCCAACGGAGCGCGCTCAGCATCACCCAACCGGAACTGGCCACGGACCCGGCCACCTCGAGCAGGAAGCCGCCCCTCGCCAGCGGGCTGGGCCGAGTTCCCCGCCCCGGCGAACAACGGCAATCCCGAGATGGGTTGACGTCCCTGCTCGCTCATTGCACACCATCCTTGACCTGCGCCATCACCTCAGGGGTCAGCACCGAACGCGTCTGCCGACGCAGCACGTCACCTGCCGTCGTAACGCTGCGAACGTAGCCCGAACGCGCGAACCTCTCCTTGGTTGCTGCGCGGCCAGCAAGGCGTGACAGCCCGCCCGGTCGGGGATAGCCGGCCCCCTCGGAAAACACCGCGGCCGCCTCCGGGCACCACTCCACGTCCCCGATGAGGGGAACGTCCAACGCTGAGGCGACCTCACGGCTCGAATACGGCCTGCCGCCACCCACCACCACCACGCCAAGCTGGCCGGCGGAACGGTCCTTCAACGTCTGAACCCACGAGCGCGCAGCAGAGACCGCAGTCAGGTTGGACCGCACCAACACCGTCGTGATGTCGGCGCCGACCAACAGCGGCATCGGTGATCCCACCAGGCCCAGCCGGCCGGCATCCACGAGCACGTCTTGACCGTTGTCCTCCAACCGGCGCAGCGTCTCCAGCAGCGGAGACCACAACGTCTCCAAGCCCACCGACTGATCATGGGAACGCGTCCCGACCAGCACACTGGCCTGGGTGCCCTCGATGCCCCTCAGCAACGACGGCAAGGTGTGCGCCAACTGCCCCCGCCGGTGGGCCATCACCAGCTGGATCAGGCCGGGCTGGTCCACCATCCCCTGGTAGAAACCGGCCAAGACGGCCGAGCCACCCGTGGGATCGGCTTCGACCACGACGACCGGTCGCGGCCACACACTGCCCAGTGCCAGCACGGTCGTGGTGACTCCCGGGGACCCACCGGCCGAAGCGAACGCGTAAATGGCCATCGAACTACTGCTCCCGAGCGTCGAGGACGAGCGCGACCCGCCCAGTCGCAGCGCGCGCCGCAACCTCAGGGGCCAGCGCTGATGCCACCAAGACGTCGACCACGGTCCGGTCCCCGACCGTGCGCACCGCGAGGACCTCCGCGGAGAGCGCCGTTGGAGTGCCGGTGAAGTCACCCTGCGCGCCCGGAGTCTGCACAATCCGGACTTGGTCGCCCGGCCGGAGCTCCTCGGCCGGCATGAACCCCACCTCGGGAGAAACACCCACCACCGAGAAGCCCGTCGAGGGCGGCAACGCGTCTGTGACCTCGCCCGCCGCTACCAAGGTCCCGGCCACCAGGTCGGTCGTGGCACGGTCTCCCACCAGCGACGCCATCTCGGAGGCTGGCACGACCTGCAGATTGGCGTCCGGGTTGACCCGCACCGTCATCAAGTCCTCGGCGCGGAGCTCTTGGCCCCGCTGGACGGCCGCGCGCGTTGCAACTACCTCAACCGTGTCGGACGCCGACATCCACACCCACACACCACCCAGACCACCCATCACGATCAGCGCGGCAGCCACCAAGGCCGCGAGCGGACGCCGGCGCAGCTTTGGTGGATCAGGCAGCGTCACGCTGCGAACGATCCCGCCATCGTGGGGAGTCCCGTTCGCCGCCTGTGGCGTCGTGTCTGTGCGAGGTGTGGCAGTCATGATCGTCCTTCAGCTCCGGTTCACTGGTTGAGTGCTTGGGCTTCGCCCACGTTGATCGTCGTTGTCGAACCCATCTCCCAAGCGAAGTCGCCCGACTCGCCCGTCGAGGCGAACCACTCGGCCGCCCACTGGGTCGACGCCTCGACCGCATACGCGCCCTGCTTGGTGTAGCGGTGCCCGCACGTCGGGGAATCCGAACTCCCAAAACGGTCCTCATACGGCGTCCCCGGGGTCGTACAGGTCACCACGGCCCCATCGCCCATCACCCACCGGATCGCGTGGACCTTGGCCTGCAGCGTCACCGTGACCCCGCCCACCGTCAGCGACCGGGTCTGCGGACCCCACGTCGATGGCCCCGGGTCAGACACCCACATCCACGTGGGGAGCCCCACCAGCCCCATCGAATCCGGCCCCGGCTCGGGCACGATGCCAATAGCAACCGGCTGCAGCGGCATCTCGGCCAGCAGCTGCTCCGCAATCGCCCGCGGATCAACCACCACCGGCGCCACACCAGGCGGAACCCACACCTGGTAGCTCAACCCGCCAGCGATGGGCGTGCAGCGATAAATCTGACCTTCCTGCTGGCCACCCCACTCAGGGTCAGAGAACGGCGGCGGAGGTACGACGAGCTGCATGTAGCAGTTGTTCGCGTTGCTCCACACACCCGAACCCGAGTTGCACGCCACCACCGCACCCGAAGCCGTAGCGCAAACCCGAGCACCCCCCGGACCCCCTCCAGACCCGCCGCCATCTCCGCCACCGGGAGTGCGCATGCTGATCACGCAGTAGCCAAGCACCGCCACCTGCCCCTTTGGGCAGGTGACGGGAGCCGCAACCGCGGAGCTGAAAGGAGAGAGAGCCACGAGCGTGCTGGCCGCCAGTAGGACGCCCACTGATCGGCCTAGCATGGCGAGGACACCGCTTCCTCCTCCATCACCAGCAAGCGACCGCTTACGTCTCGCACCGAGTACTGCCACAGCGTCAAGGTGGCTTGGCCCTCAGGGATCATCGAACGACCCTCCGCGTCCGTGATGGTGATCTCTGAGTTGTCCACGCAAGCCTGAACGATGTACGGCGCCGCCTCTCCCTGGACGTCACGAACTTCGACATAACGTCGTCCGTTCATTACGTACCCATCGCCCAGGAGTTCCTGCATCACACGCAACTGCTGGCGAGCAACGTCTCCCGACGCCGCTTCGTAGAGCGAGTCAAGGGGAGCACCCTCGACCGCAATTTGGTCAACGATCTGGATGTAGCGCTCGACGACCGCGGCCGCTTCAGCCTGCCCCGCATCTGGGGTGGGGGTTGGCGTCGGGCTGGCGAAGGGTGTGGTGGGGGTGCTGAGGGTGGGAGTAGGCGTGGGGGTTGCATCTCCAACACAGGCGCTCAGCGTCACGACAGTGGCACACACGGCCGTCGTCGCGATCGCGCATCGCTTGAACATCATGTCGGTCTCCTCTACTACTCCCCCCTGCACCGCCATATGCGTTTCAGGGACGCGTTCACGGCCACGTTGCGGTGAACCATCCCTTAGAAGAGCCTGCACGCCATCCAGGAAACGAACCGAACACGGAGGGTTCCCGTGTGGGGCCTTCGGGGGTAGGTCCAACTGCGTCGCACAGTAGCCCACGCATCCCTCAAGGCCCGTCATGTCACACCCTGAGACCCCTCGCCAGACCTGGCTCTCCGACACCCCACCCCCGAGAACACGCCCTGCGGCGGGGTGAGTCCACCCCGTTATTCCATGGAATATCGGCCACGACCGACCACCTGAGAGTCTCCGGCGCCAACAGCCCCTCGCCGATATTCCATGGAGTATCGCCCGCCAAGAGCCTCGGCCAGGGCCGCTTCAGGCGGCGGCAGTGGAGCGGTGGACGATCGCCTGGGCACATGTGCGCGCCGCCTCGAGGTGATTGGGTCGCCAAGTTCTGCCGCGTCGGGGATACCGACCGAGCGACTCCAGTACCCTCGGTGAACTCGACTCGGGTCGCTGCTGGTCCCGCACACGTTGGACCTCGTCGAGCCACCACCGGTACTGGAGTCGCTCGATCGCATGACTCACCCTTCGCCGATCGAGCGTCCCATCAACCCGGTGCTGCTTCGCCCAAGCATCGAGCTCCTGACGTGTTGTGGTAGGACGGATCCCTCCGGTGGTCAGCCGCCGGGTACCACTCTCACTCACCACCTTCGGATTGACCCACAGGTTTCCAGCGGCAAGACCCAACCCCCTGCCTGTCCATGCATCGTGATGCAGACGCAACAGTCGACTCCGCAAAATCGCACGCAGAACGCTCCAGCCCACGCGGGCGGTCGCGTCGGCTGGGGGAGGTACCCCCCCTGGGACTGCGTGTGGCAGAGCAGGTATTGGATGCGTGTGGATAACTAGCTCCCAAGTGGCGGCTCGCGTGCCGACGCTCTCGGAGACGTGACGCACCAGGCCCCATCGCTCGAGCGCCCACAGGGCCGTCCTGGCGCTCTCGTGACTGAGGGTGGCGCTTTCACCGAGGTGGCGGACCGATGCATCGAGCCTGAGCGTCAAACCCTCGAGGGCCCAGGCGCAGAGGGTGTCCAGCGCGCGGCGCGCTGCGGGGCCATGTCCCTCGGCCCAGCGACCTGGGGTGGCATCGGCAGCGGCCTGGATGCTCTCCACGGCGTCGGCGATGGGCGCAGCGAGGCGGTCCCACGTCTCGCCGTGGTCGGAGCGGCGGGGATTCCGTGCGATGTGCGCGCACGCCTTTCGCCACTGGCGCCTCATGACGGCCGTCGCGCTGTCCGGCCCCGTTCGTGGCCGTGCGATGCGGGCCTGACCTGTCACTGAGCGCTGGGTGCGAGCGTGCTCGAATCCAGGCTCGCCGGCATGGGCGATGACGTCGGCGAAACGCCACCGGGCTGCCGCGCAGCCGAGCATGATTCGCCACAGAGCAGCACTGGCATCGTCGCCTGGTCCCATGGCCCGCTGCACCGCGTCCTTGGTCGCTGGCGACAGGTTCCGCCGTTCCCCGGAGAGGTACGGATGACCTTTCCCATCCTTCGGTAGGCGCGCCAGGGTCGCGTCCTCGCTGGCTACAACCGCCGGAAGCTCCTCAATGCGGGCATCCAACACGTCGAGCAGGGCCGCGACATGCTGGGGCGTGTTCGCTGGGCGGGTCAGCCATTCGATCCGACCTCGAAGCAGCGTCGAGCTACCACCTGCCCGGTGTGGTGCGCCTGGAGGTCGGACACAGCCCGAGGTGGCGTTACACAGGGGCGCCTTGTCGAGCGTCGGCAGTAGCGCTCCCAACCGCTGCGCAAGAGCGTTGGCCACCGCTGCGGAAATCGGTTCAGTGAGCGCCACCCAGACGTGCCGGCCGCCGTCGGCTTGTCCTGAAGAGGCCGTGGTCACGGCACGGATACGAAGGTCAGCCAGCAACTTCTCCAAGGTCGCGGTGTCTTCGTGAGCGGCCTCAGTGACGTCGGGCCGGTGCGCGTCAAGATCGAAGGCCAGCAGATGGAACCGGCCTTGATCGTCAGCCAGGTTCACAGCCCACGGGCTGTCCGGGACGCCGTCGTCGAGCCCGTGAGTCTCGCTGTACCGCTGCGCCAGCATGCCTGACGCCTCGCGTGGGATGACGCGGACCGTGTGCCGGGGGCTGATCACCTGCGTGATCTGCCACCCCATCTGGGCAGAGATCCGGCGCCCAGCGCTGTTCACGCTGAGACCCGGAGTTTGCTGGCCAGGTCAAGGCGATGCGCACGGTACACCCTGCGCTCCAGCGCAGCCACGGTGGTCCCCAGCCTGGCAGCAATGTGGGCTGCGGTGTCCCACGTCAAGAGCCACTCCAGCTCGGCGATCAGCTCCACCGTCGAGTACCCACGCCGACTTGTCTTGGCGCGATTGGATCGCTCCGACTGCCGAGGCGCGGCATCAGCTGCCGGAGCTTTGAGCGTGCCAGTACTCGAGGCTGCGGAGTTCTGGCGCTGCCAACGCGGCAGGCATGCCCCGCACACCGGCGCGTCGGAAGGGAACTGGGTGGCTGTCCGCCGCTGGTTGCAGCGCGGGCAGCACCGCAGCATGTCGCGACGCGCGGTAGCGGGGGGGTTGGCTGTGCGCGCGGGCTGGGTTACTCTAGGCATGCCGAAGCTCCTCACGGTTTCTGCTGGTGGCAGTGATCCCAAGGGAAGGGCGACGACGGACGGGCTGGCACCCGGAACGTCGAAGAATCTTGTGAGTCGGATCGGGGTGGGGACCCCGGTCCGACTTTCGTTTGTCAGCCGGTCATCCGGAGGTCCTCCTCATCGCGGATGGGAAGCAGGTCTTGGTTGAGCCCTTCGCAACTGGGGAGGTCGTCGGGGCCGAGGTTCTCCAGCGCCGTCTCGATCAGGTACCACAGCGGCACGTTGTGCTGATGAGCGAGCGTGGCAGCCCTGTCCCGGACTCCCTCGCTGATGCGGACGTTGAGTTGCACGTTGGTGACGTTCGCCGAGGTGTCGCGTCTCAGCGTGCGGGCTTTCCCCTTCAACGTGTTCGGCATGGCTCTCACGCTAGGGCGGAGTTACATGGTTGTGATGCCGCCACGCCGACCGGCACGCTGCTATTGATAGCAATGTCGCCCAGGCCCGTCGTTGCCGCCGCCCACGCGCGTTGGAAGTCCGGCCTCAGAGCGGCCCAGTTCCGCCGCAGATACGCGTCGGCTGCCAGCAGCGCCGACTCCGTCGATAGCGTGGAGTGAGCATCCGCCATGCTTGGCGTCAGGCCCTCCATGTCCCCAAAGTGCGCATCGAGGTCCGCCAGCGTCGCGACAAGCTCGCCACCCCCGCTCGCAGCGGCAGCTCGCCGCACACATCCCCACGCCTGACACAGATCCTGCCGCGTTCCCATCACGCGCTCCCCCCGTCCTGAAATCGATTGGTGTTTCGTTCGGCGCAGCAAGCCGCCCCTTGCCTCCCTATGTGGACAAGACCGCTCGTCGCGGCCATCGCTCCTGAGGCCAGCAAGCGTCATGCGTTGCGGCGTGCCCTCGCTGCAAGCCGCAGCCGACATGCAATACTTGTTTTCCTTGTAGGGAACGGACGATTGGACCGGAGGCATCCTGATGGCGTTACCCACTCGAGGCATCCCCGACGGCACAACCTTGCGCACGACCCGGCGCAGCGCTGGAGTGTTGACTTCTGCGGTCGACGGACCCCGGACGGTTGCGGTGTCGGAGATCGCCTTCAACCCCAATAACCCGCCCCGTCGTCGTAGCCAAGACATTGAGGCTCTCGCACGCTCGGTGGCCAGCCAAGGCGTCCTGACCCCACTTCTGCTGTGTCGTGCCGAAGAGTGGCTGGAGCGATTCCCAGACCATGCAGACGAAGTCGGGGACGCCACTTGGGTCGCCCTGGACGGCGACCGGCGCCTGTCCGCGGCGCGCCTGTGTTCCGACACCGTTCAGCAGGTGCCCTACTACGAGCGCAGCATCCATGACCTGGACGACACCCTGGTTCGCCTACACACGGGGACCACCGCGCTGCGGCTCACCCCCATCGAAGATGCCGTGCAGCTGCAGAGGTTGATGGCCCAGCACAACTGGACGCAACAAGAGGTCGCTGAAGCTGTTGCGGTCAGCCAGTCACATGTCTCCAAACGGCTTCAACTGATGACGCTACCCGTGGCCGTGCAAGCGGCCGTCGAAGACGGCCGGATCACGGTCAAAGAAGCACTCGATCTCGCAGCCACTCGTCGCGATCTGGATGGCAAGTCGGTCCGCGACGACGACCTCCTCGACCGAGTTGCGGCCCTGCTCGACGCTGCAATGGCCGGCGCGACCGGCAACGATGAGGACGTTCGCGAAGACTCCGAGGGGGAGAATCAGACTTCGCTGGCCGAGCTCCGCGAGATCGCACTGCGCCAGCGCCACCAAGAAGCGTCGGACGAGGTCGCCCGGTCCCGGGCCAAGGAGTTCGGCGCGATGTTCGCCGAAGACCCCTTGGAACACATCGACGACATGTTCGGCCACAGGATCCACGCCACGGATCAAGCCACGCTGCAGCGGGCTGCCCGGGACCACAACCTCCTGGTCACACCATCAACTGCGGGCAAGGACACCGGCCCGCAGTACTGGCACCTTCGGCCACCGCAAAGAACTCACGAGCACGAGAACACGCAGGACCGGCAGCGTCGCGATGCCAAGCACGCCAGGGAAGCGCGGTGGGTGGCACTATCGCAGGCTGCCGCCTACTCGCCCTCGCCGGAACTCCTCCGGGACGTACTCATCGCAACCATGCTGACCGCAGCCGAACGGCTACCCGACCTGAACCGGCTCATCCACAAGCTCCTGAAGGAGCACAATTGGATCAAGTCGGACTCCAGCGACTGGGCAGGCCAACTGGCCGGCGCCGAGGCGCCCAGTCAGGTCGCCTGGGCGGTGGCCTTGGCGCACCGCGAGGCTCGCATCCGGGCCAATGAACGCTGGACAGCATCAGACGTGGACTACATCGAGGTTCTGATGAACGTGGCCCAATACGCCCCCACGGAGTGGGAGAAGGCTCAGATGGACGAGGTGAACTCATGACGACACCCACGACCCTTGCCGTCGCTGGTGCAGCAGGGAGCTCCGGCAAGTCCACGACCGTGGCCGCCCTGGCCGCCCTCCTCGGCGAGGACGGCAAGAAGGTGATCGTGGTCGACGCAGACGCTCAAGGGACAGCGACCCAGTGGCTGGGGCTGCAGCCAGATGAAGCAGAGTTCACCCTCGCCGACGTCCTGCTGCGCAAGGAGCCGATCGCCCGCGCCATCGTCCAAACTGATGTGCCCGGGGTGAGCATCATCCCCGGTAACGACACGTTGCACGCGGTGGGTCTACAACTGCCCGCCATGCACGGTGGTGAGCTGCGTCTGCGCAAAGCGCTGAAGGGACTACCCGCCGACGTCGATGTCGTTCTCATCGACTGCCCAGGTTCACTCCAGCTCGTCAGCATCTCGGCGATGGTCGCTGCAGATCACGTGCTGACGGTGGCCTTCCCCACCATGAAGGAGATCCAAGGCATCCCCGCCCTCATCGACGCGCTCGATGAGGTGCGCGAACTCTTGAACGATCAGGTGACGCTGAGCGGGATCATCCCCTGCATGGTCCCGCCCGCCACCCAGGGCAAGGTCTACACCGAGGCGCTGGCCGTGCTGACCCGCCACTACGGGTCGCTGGTGACTCCAGCGGTCCGTCGGAGCAGTCAGGTGGCCGTGTCGCACGCCGCCGGGGTCCCTCTGCCCGTGCACGCCCCCCGCGAGCGCGTCACCAAGGACTACCGCGACGTGTTCGCCTGGCTCCGAGAACGTGAGGTGCTCTGAATGGCGCGCGTCCCGTACTCCACCCAAGTGTCCCCCGACGTCTTGGGCCGCGTCCGGGCCACCGTGCTCGGACTCCAACGCAACGACCCCACCGTCACCATCGCTAAGTTCACCGAGGAGGCCCTTGAAGCCTGGTGTGAGCGCCAAGAAGCGCAGGCCAACGATGGCGCACCGTGGCCACCGTCGACGCAGGGGCCGCGCCGGGGCCGCCGCCTCGACGCCTGATATTCCACGGAATATTGCGCATCGCCGAACCCGATTCCGTCTCGCCACGGTCAGAGTCTCGGGGCCGGCCCTTCAGTAGGACAACGACGACATGGGCCGGCTTCGGTGTGTGGCGGGCATGGGTTCGCGGCGGGCTCCGCGTCCCACGGGCTGGCTGGGGACGACTTCGTACTGGCCCGCCGTCCCGCCTGGGCTGGTGAGTAGGGCGCGCACGTGGTTGGCCAGGGTCTGGCTGTGGTCTGCGGCATCGGCGGCGTGGCCGATCAAGGCTTGGACGTCGGCGCCCGGATCGGGGATGAGGACCCAGCGCCGAGGCAGGATGCTGGGGGCGCGGCGGCTGGGGTGACGTGTGGCCGTCGTGGTCGCGATGGTGGGGTCCAGTTCCAGCGCCGAGTCCAGCGAGCGCCACAGTCTGCTATGGCCGGTCCCGGCTTCCTGCAGCGCCAGATGGAAGGCGGCACCGACGCGTTGCGAGGTGGTGGCGGCGGCATACGCGAAAGTGTCGAGGTCGTAGCTGCTGTAACGCTGCCGGATCGCCTCGGCGGGCCGCCAGCCCCCCTCGCCCCGTAGCAGGGCACTCGTGGGGGCTCTGAGGGCTCGGGAGGCGGCCACGAACTCGACGGGGGGTTTCCCCCCGAGCTGGAGTTCTGTGGCCGGCCATGCGGCGAGCCGACGCCACGCCTGCTGGGCCTGCGCGATGGCCTCGGCCACCTGCGGGGCCGACTCGGTGGGGACGACCGACTTCACCGCGCCGGCCAAGATGAACAGGTCGGCCGCCATCATGGCCATCGACCCGGTCGACAGCGACGCGCGGTGGAGTGCCTGCTCGGCCTCACCGCCCCACCGCTGCACGGCGCCGGTCAAGGAGCGGTCCTCGGTGGTGTGGACCGCGAGGTGTTCCAGGTGGCTGCGGGGGTGGCCGCGGCCCGGGCGGCGGAACTGTTCGGTGATGACCGCGACGTGGAGCAGGTCGCGAGCCAGTTCTGGCCGGGGCGTCATGGCATGCAGTCGATCCAAGGACCAGGCGGCGGCCTCACCCACAGCGGCGAGGACAGCTTGCTGGATCGGGGCGGCCGCGGCGTTGTCAGCGGGACGTGGCTGGTAGGGCCACGGCTCCGCCCGGCGGGCACGGCGCGTGGGCTCCGGCGCGACCGTGAAAGGGCTGCGATGGGCGACCAAGACGTCACTGATCGCGCCGGCAACCATCGCCATCTCGGCCAGGGGAGTCGCGTGGGGCGCGGTCTCACCCCAGCGGCGTCCAGCGAGCCGCTGCAGCGCATCCAGGGCGACGTCGCGGCTCAGTGCCACCACGGAGCCCTGCTCGACGGGAAGGGCGTTGAGCAGGCCGCTCGTGGTGCGGGCGAGCTCCCGCCAACCCTGCTCGATCTCCTCCAGAGTCGCCTCGGTCTGGGCCGTGGGCACGCTGCCCAAGACATGAAACCTGTCCAGCAACCCACCCACGGTGGTGCTCACAGCGACGCCTGCAGACGGCGCGCCTCGCATAGGAAGACCCCTGCGTCGGCCGGCGCGATGTTGCCGGCCTCATCCAACAAGTCACCGACCAGATCGAGGAGTTCACCCCATGATCGGCCGGTGATCTCTGCCCGGGACGGTTCGATGGGTTCGGTATCAACGACCTCCAGTTCCACGATGGCGTCGATCAATGCGGTGAGGACAAACTCATCGATCTCGGCGCTGCATCGAAGGTGGTGCAGCAACCCCAAGGCGCGGCCCATCAACGCCCGCTGTTGGCGGCGGGCTTTCACATCCGCAGCGCCCCCCGGATATGCAACCGCCCCGGTGCGCTGATCAACCGCCTCACTCATGCCCTAGCTACGCAGCCAAGCTCCCTCGTCACGGCCACCAACCGGCAGCTCGACCCCCACCCCCCGTAGGAGCCGGAGCGGGCACTCAGCTGATATTCCATGGAATAACGACCACAGGAACACCTGGTGCGCCGGCTGTCGGCCGACGGCCGCGGGTCCGAATCACCGACCCCAGCATCACCACGTCGGGTTGGTCGAGGGTGCGGGTGCCTGCCGCCCGCTGAGGCCCCGCTCGGCGGATGGAGTCGGGAGTGCGTCCGAGGGGACCTGTTCCCATGTGGGTTGGCTGGTGTCGTCGGCGAGTTCGGCAGAGAGCACGCGATACCGCTCCCGCGCCGCCTCGAGGGCGTCGCCGTGTTTGAAGGGCCGGCCGTGCAAGGTGCGTGCGTTGGTGACGTTGCGGTCGAGCTCGGCACCGCGCAGGGCGATGTCTTCGAGACGGCGCACGATGCGTCCGGGCAGGTTCTCCAACCGGGTGAGGGTGCCGACATCGGCGCCGCCAGGATGGTCCTCGGCGCGCGGCCACGCGACGGTCGTGGCGATCGTGGCCGCGTCGGCGAGCCGGTAGGTGATGTCCCGATCGCCGTAGCTGCGTCCCGGTCCCACCTCCGCCACGACGTCGTGGCCCGCGATCCGGGCCACGAGGCGCGGTTCGTGCAGCTGGTAGTGGCGCGGCAGCGCTCGGTTCAGCAGGTTCACCGCCCGGGCCCGGTCGGTGCACATCACCAGCTCGGTCTCGGTGCCGACGCCGCGGCCCACCGGACGGAGGTAGATCCCGATCGCGAACGCATCGGTGGTCTGGGTGGCGGCTGCTGCGGTCCGCAACCGGTCGGCCTCGGCACTCATCGCGGCGAGGTCGCGAGCACCGTTGGCGATGGTGGCCTGCAGCCCGCGTTCGGTGCGCTGGTGCGCGGTCTCCAGGCGGGTGAGGCGTCCCAGGTCGGCTTGGACCTCGGCCAGTTGGATCAGCTTCGGGTTGCCCGACCCGATGGCCTTGGCCTCGGCGAACGAGAACGCGTCATCGGCGATGTCGCCGGTTTCTCGGTCGGCGCCGCCGCGCATGATCTGTCCGATGAACGCCGCTTTGCGTTCCAGTGTCTGCCAGCTGTAGGTGTCGAACGTCTGCTCGGTGATGACCTGGGTGAGCATCAGCTCGGGGTTCTGGTTGCCCTGACGCCAGCCGCGGCCGTTGCGTTGGGTGAGGTCGGCCGGTCGCCAAGGGGCGTTCATGTGGAGCAGGTGGACCACCCGGTCCTGGATGTTGACGCCGGTGCCCATCTTCGCGGTGGATCCGATCAGGATGGACACGTGCCCGTTGCGGCAGGCGCTGAACAGAGCCGCCTTGTCGCGGTCCCTGACTGCTTCGTGGATGAACCGGACCCGGCCTGTGGGGACGCCGCGGTCAGTCAGGGCTGTTCGCAACGCCGTGTAGACGTCCCACGACGCCGCCTCCGATCCAGGCGTGCCGGGGGTGCCAAGGTCGCAGAACACCAGCTGGAGTGCGCCCCGGTTGGGTGAGGGCTCACCGGTGCTCTTGTCGAGGTAGCTGTTGTGCCTGGTGTCGTGGTACACCCTGGCCAGGTAGTCGGCGGCCGCCAGGACCTTCCCGCCGGCGTCATCGCCGGCAGGGTGGCGGGGGTCGATCAGGCGCAGATCCAGCGACCCGAGCCGCGCCTCGGAGGACAGCTTCAGCATGTTGTCCTCCTTCGGGTCCACCTGACCCGACTCGATCTGGGTGGCGCGCTCGGCGATGGTGGCCATGAACTCGGCCTGGGGCTCGGTCCGCTGGACCACCAACAGGTGGGCGGCCCGTTCCCCGTCGTCGGGCCGCGGCGCGATCGCTGGCCGTGGCAGATCGAGGTCTTCGGCGGTCTTCACGTCGGCGAACCGGTTGAACAGGGCCAACAGCTCGGGCACGTTGTTGAACCGGGCGAGCCGGTTCTTCATCTTGAAGCCGTCGCCGTGGATGCGGACTTCGGGTTGGGTGACGACGGTGCCGAAGGTCGCCGCCCACGTGTCGAAGTCGACCATGCCGAGCTCACGCATGCCGGCGGGATCGTGGTAGCGCATCATCACATACATCTCGGTGATGCTGTTCGCGATCGGGGTGGCGGTCGCTCCAGTGAACACGCGCTCCCCGGTGGTCTGGCGCAGGTACTCGATCTTGGCGAACAGGTCCAGCGCCCGCTTCGAACCAGCCAGCGCTGCACCTTGGATACGGCTGGGGGTGGCGAGGTTCTTGTAGTCGTGGAGTTCATCCACGACGAGGTAGTCGATGCCGGACTCCTCGAACGACACGCCGGGGTCGGCCGGCTTGTCCATCTCAGCCTTGAGTTGCTCCTCGCGGCGCGACAGGGCCTTCTCCAGCGCCTTGACCGAGCGGCTCCGCACACCGTCGCCCGCGACCCGGGCCAACGCCTCGCGTTGGCCCTCCAGCTCACGCTGGAGAAAGGCGTACTGATTGCGCGGGGTGAGCGCGAGCCGCTCGAACGCGGTGCGCGTCATCACGATCGCGTCCCACTCGTTGGTGGCCGCCCGAGCGACGAACCGCTTGCGGTTCGGCGCCGACAGGTCATCAACACCGGCGGCGAGGATGGCCGCCTGCGGGTAGAGCTGCAGCCACTCCCGGGAGAACTGCTCCAGCATCGAGTTGGGCACCACCACCGCCGGTTTGCGGATCAACCCGAGCCGTTTGAGCTCGGTCATGCCCATCACCATCTCGGCGGTCTTCCCGGCCCCCACCTCGTGGAACAGCCCCACGCAGGGTTCGTGGAGCATGCGCGCCACGGCCGCCCGCTGGTGGTCCCGCGGCACGAACGACGTCGCCAAGCCGGGCAGGGTCAGCGCCGCGCCCTCATGGGAGTAGTCACGCAGGACGACCGAGTTGAACATCTGGTTGTACACCTCGACCAGGCGGGCGCTGCGGTCGCCGTCCTCCCACACCCATTCCGCGAAGCGGGCCGACATCTGCTCGGCCTTCTCGATGGCCGCGTCGGTGTCGACCCGGTTCAAGATGCGCTTTTCCTTGTCCCCGACGTCGATCAGGTCGTGGACCTCGATCGGCGCCTGTTCCATGATCTTGCGCATCAGGGTGCCGGCCGGCATCCGTTCGGTGCCCCACTGCCGGGTCGCCAACACCCCGTAGTTGGCGTGCTCCACCTCCCAGGCCGACCCCGAGACCCGTTTGACCGTGCAGTAGCCGCTGTCCAGGATTTCGCGCAGGAACTTCTGGTGGTCGCTGGGCGGAATCCACACCGCTCCCAAGCTGGCGTGGATCTCACCGGCCTGGATGTCGGGCGGCATCACCGCCACCAACGCCTCGACGTTGCCCTGCCACGCGTCGGGATCAACCAGTGCTGCCGTGCGCGCGTCGGTCAGGGCGCGCCGCACGTTGCCCGAGAGGTACTCCGCGCGCGTCACCCACGGCCGCTGCGGGTCGTACCCCGCAGTGGTGGGCGGCACCTGGAAGATCGCATCACCCAACGCGGCCGCGACCTCGTCGACGCTGATGCCAGCCCCCATCAGGTCCGCCACGGCCTCGAGGTCGACCCACCCCTTCTGGTCCAACACGACCGCGAGTCCGTCGACGGCGCTGTCCACGCCCCGAACCGGTTCTCGTGGAACCACCTGGCGTCGTCGCAGCATCCCGGCCGGTTCCGCCGCTTGCGCGACCGGGTCGAACACCTCGATCGCCGCAGTGAGCGCCCCGTGCGGATCGCTCAACAGCCGCCGGACCGTGGCCGGTACGACCTGTGCGAGCACCTCCTCGCCGTCCTCACCGGTTCGGCCGGTCCGGCGCGTGGTGAAGCGGTTGATGGGGCCGTACCTGGCGACGTAGGCCTGCCAGTCGGCGGCCAGACGTGACCGGTCCGCGTCCAGGGCGACGTCGTCCAACGAGGTGGACTCGGCGCGGACCAGTGCGCTGATCTGGTCGCGCAGTCCCAACAGGGTCCGCATCTCGACCGCTTGGGTTGCCGGCACGCCCAGCGGAGTCAGCGTGGCGTCCTCCACCACAGCGAACGATCCATCCGGGTTGGCGACCAGCGCGCCCTCGAGCATGCCTTCGGCCGCAGCCGCACGTTCCACCGCGGGCACGGTGTCCGGCGCGGCCAGACTGAACACCATGCGCTGGCCGACGGCGGTGCGGTCCTGGGCGAACCTGACCACCGAGTCCAGGCCGGCGGCCAGTTCCGCGCCGATCTCGCTGGGATGCTCGTGCTCGACGCTCACGGTGGGCCCGTAGCCGCTGGAGCGCCACCGGTGGACGCCGATCACGTGCCGGGGATACTCAGACCAGTAGTTGTTCACGGCCAGCGCCTGATCCTCACCGGGCCCCTGCAGCTGCAGCGTGACGGTGGTGTCCCACACGGTGTGCGCCGCCGGGGCATCCGGTTCGCGGCGGCGCAGGATCAACATGTCGGTGACCGCATTGGTGCCGGCGGTGCGTTCGTGGGCACCCAGCGGAAGCCGGACGGCGCCCACCAGGTCGGCGCGATCCATGATGGCCCGCCGGGCGGCGGGGTTCGTGCCGTCCATGGTCCACCGGGAAGTCAGAACCGCGACCAGCCCTCCGGGACGTACCAGGTTCAGCGACTTCACGATGAAGTGGTTGTGCATCGACAACTTGCCCGGGTTGTGCGTGGGGTCGTGCAGCACGATGTCGCCGAACGGGACGTTGCCGATGGCCAGGTCGAAGGATGCCGGCGCCAGCTTGGTGTCGGCGAAGGACTCCGCCCGTACGGTCGCGTCGGGATACAGCGCCGCCGCGATGCCGGCAGTGATCGGATCCAGTTCCACGCCCGTCACCTGGCAGCCAGCCGGTGCCAACCCCATGAACACACCCGCCCCACACCCGGGCTCCAACACCCGGCCCTGCTCGAAGCCGAGCGCGCGCACAGCACCCCACAGAGCCGTGGCGATCTGCGGGTCGGTGTAGTGCGCGTTCAGCGTCGTCTTCTGGGCAGCTCGGTACTCCGCGTCCGACAACAGCTCCCGCAGCACCTCCCGCCGGGCCGCGTTGGTTGAGGTGCGCTCGTCGAACACCTCCGCCAACCCGGACGCCCCCCAGCCCGACCACGCCGCCAACACCTGCTGTTCGGCGCTGGACGCCGGACGCTGTTCGTCCTCCAGCACCCGAAGCACCCTGATCGCGTCGACGTTCGCCGCGAACCGGGCCATCGCTGTGGCCGGCGCCGCCGGCACGTCAGCGTCGGGGACGTAGGGCGCTACGACAGGTCGTCGGTCCGCGACGCCTCGAGCGTCGCGTCCTCCTCCAACGCTGCCTGCCGGGCCGTCTCCGTGTCCTGCCAGAACACCAGGCTCGGATCGATCCAGTCCAGATCCTCGGGTTCCTCCTGCTCCGATGTCACCGTCGAAGAGGGTGGCATCAGCACTTCCGCCCGAACGATCTCCTCGGCCCGCAGCCGCGCGTTGTTGATCCGCCCCACCTTCTCCAGCCAGGTCTCCCCCGGCAGGTCCGGACCGGCCAACTCCCTGCTCAGCTCGAACCACGCCCCCTCGGCGTCCATCCCCAGCATCGTGAAGAACGCGTCCCGGTCCTCGATCTCCGCGAGACTCTCCGGGGCTGTCTCCGCCCAGATCGTCATCGCCAACCGCCCGAACCGGTTCATCGCTGCTCCCCCCATCGGGCTCGGACCACCAATCCTCCAGCGAGGGTTGCCCCTGCCCCAGATCGTATCCACGCCGCGCCATCGCAGCTCACCACGCCTCGACGGCTGCCGATACACACACCGCCCGTTCACCACCATCACTTCGCCCCTCTCCCGCTCGGCTCACCGCTCCACACCCCGGCCGGGCGCCGCCGGTCCCAACGACGGCGGCAGCCGCCGTTCCACAGCGGCGCCGTCTCGACCCGTCGACCTGATCCGTTCGACCGGCTCGCCCAACTCGGCGTCCAACGTCACCAGGCCGCGCTCGTGCAGCACCTTCGCCAGCGCCGACTGCACCGGGGCCCCCGACCGGCGCATCTCCGCGAACGCGACGTCGAGGGAATCCAACAGGTCCGCGCGCAGCGCCGCCACCTCCGGATTCTGCGCGCGGCGCAGCTCATCGACCGCGTGAGCTCGGCTGCCGCGCACCACCTCCATGTCGAATGCGGCCAGCTGCTCCCTCACCCCAGCCGCGAGCCGATCCCGGTCGTCGGGCTGAACCCACCCTGGTCGATCATCGATAGTCCGCAACAAGGTCGCCACCTCACTGGGCGGCGAGGTCCGCAGCAACGCCGGCTCACCGACGAACGACTCCACCCACGCCCCGAACTCCGTCGGCGGCGCCGCCAAGGCCCAGTCCTCCCACTGCTGCAGATTTGCCGCGTCCAAACGTGTCATCGCGATCATCGCCACCCGCGAGTCCTCAAAACCCCCATCACGTGCCGGCTGCACCATGCCCCACCACCCCGCCTCTCTCACCTCCAGATACGCCGAGAGCCACACGCTCCACGGCCACCGCCCCCCCGCCATATTCCATGGAATAACCGACCTCGGCCGGGCTTCACCGACTCACCCCGCGACGCCGAGGGTCGTAGCCCACAGCGCGCGCGACCTCCTCTCTGCCCCGCTCCAAACGCCGCGCCACCGTGGCCGTCGAAGCTCCGATACGCTCAGCGATCTCCGCGTGCGTCTCACCCCTGATCGACCGCAACAACGGCTCCCGCAGCCCACTCGGCAGGCTCATCACCACGTCGACGAGCCCCCCAGCCTCCGCCCACCCAGCAGGCCCCGGTCCCTCATCGGCCGGCAACCAATACTCAGACGCCCCGTCCCAGGACACCGGCACCTCCTTGGTCCTGCTCCGCAACTCGCGGACGCCAGGGCCCATACCCCCGGCGGCCCGATGGACCACCTGCCAGGCGTAGGTCGACCACTGTCCACCCGAGGCATGCTCCGGGTCGTAGTTCAGCGCCGCCCGCGACACCCTCTCGAACAACACGCCCAGGTCGTCCTCATCGCCCCGCCGAGCCGCCCACGCCGCAATCGCCATCGGCCGCACCGACTCGACCAAGTCCGCAACAGCCAGCCGCCCCTCCTCCACCAATCGCGGCCACTGCGCACGATTCACGCCCCTCAGCGACGGGTGATCTGACTCACCCCGGCGAGCCGCCTGGCCCGCATCACGAGACCGGCACAACGCCACCACGACGTCAGGGTCCAACTGCACCCCAGCAGGCACCCGCGGCGTCGGAGGCAGAACAGTGGCCGCTCCCCTGCCCTGATCCGCCACGTCGCCGCGCTCCGGGATCGGGCCCACCGCTTTCCGCAGAACAGGGCCGCTGAGGTTGACCCGCTCGAGTTCTTGGGCAGCCCCCTGCAGCCGCTCGAACGGCGCCGGGTCTGCCCTCACCACGGCAGCCACCCTCCCCGCCGCCCCCACCCCGGACGCCAACAGGGCGCGCAGCCGTGCCTCGGCCGGCTCCTCACACTGCGCTGCCTGGCTGACCCCGGCGGAGGCCTCGCCCAGCTGCAACCGCAGCCCATCCACAAACCGGCCCGACTCCACGCGCCCACCCAACGACGCATCGAGCCCGTCGCGCAGCACCACGGCCACCGAGCGGAGCTCGTCCACCAAGGCCGACACCTCCGGTCGGCGCGTCAACCGACCATCCGCGACGAGCTCCCGCACCGCCCCGTGGGCCACATGAAGGATCGTCAGATGGCCCAACGCCACCGCGCCGCGAACCTGCGCGAGCTCGGCATACCGCGCCACCGCGTCCACCGCGGTCTCCCACGACTCCAGACTCGACGCCATCGGCGAACCCGAACCGCCGCCGCCCAGGGGGTACGCGTTCATGCCAGCGCCCACCCATCCGCAGCGAAGATCCCGCCCAACACCGCTAGCCGCCAAGACAAGTCGGCCACCAGCACCGCATCGGGCCCGTCGGACCGGTCCCACACGATCTTCCGCACCAGGACCGCCGCATCAGCCAGGCACTCCTCCAGGCTCATCGAGCCCAACCCCGCCACACTCACCCCAGCCGGCGGCGGGAACGCCGCCGAGAGCACCGCAGCGGCCCCCCTGGCAGCCAACACGTGCTCCGCAGCTCCATCCCACCGATCCGCCACCAGAACCGACGCCTGCCCCAGCAGCACCTCCACCAGCGCCAGCGACACCGGCGCCCCCTCGACCTGCCCGTGATGATCCACGCCTCGTCTCCCCTCATGCATCGAAACCACACCCCCACGATGCGGAGCTGCCGCCATTTCGCTCCGTCCCACATCAGCTGTGCACAGGCCCACCCTCATCGCCGTCGCCCATCCACAGCACGTCCCACCCCAGGCTGGTCACCGCCACGGCGTTGCTGAGCCGCGCCCCTGGAGTGAGAGTCATTGCCGATCACCTCGTGGCTCACCGATGCGTCTCCATCAAGCGCGGCTGCCGTTGCACGACCCAGCCAGTGCGCCACGTTGACCGGGACCGCGTTGCCGGCCTGCATCTGCTGCTCACCCTGGTTGCCCTGGATGATGTAGGAGGGCGGGAACCGCTGCGCGTTGGCCGCCTCACGCGGCTTCAGCATCCTGAAGTGGTAGTCCGTCACCGGGATGTCCTCGGCGCCGTTGAGGACGCCGTGCTGCGCGTGGGTGGCCGCCGTCGACAGCGGCCCCTCCTCGACCGGATAGGGCACTGCTCCCTTGCGGTACGGCACCACCAGCGCATGATGGAAGCCGCCGCCGGTGAACGTCGCCAGCGGCTCCCCCGCCGGCGTGGCGCGCCCGTGGTTGCGCAACATCGCCACAAACGCCTCATCGACCACCAGCGCCTGACCTTGTTTCACAGTCTCGGAAGGAAGCGGACGAGCAGCGGGATCGAAGTGCCGGCCGTCCCCATCATGGTTCACCGACATCACGAAGCGGCCCTCCCTGGGCGGGGTGACCAAGCTCAGGTTCGGGCGGGTCACGAACCCGGGCAGCGGCTCGTCGAGGCCCTTGTTCATGTGCTCGATCGCCCGGTAGTCCAACCCGCCGTGATGCTTGGAGATGAAGCCCGGCGGAAACGTCACGCCAAGTTCGCTGGTCGTCGTTGCCGTTGCCATTGGCGAACCGTCCACCGGCCACACCCGCAGGTAGCTACCCGGCTTGCCGGACGCCGCGTCATAGGTCTGCCCGGCCGCCGCGACCATCAACGCCGCCGCCTCCGACGACCCGGCCGACTCGGCGCCCTCCCACACCCGCGAGAACGAGAACTCCCCCGACGCGATCATCCGCGCCCCCGCCTCGATCCGGCGCATCGTCGCTGGGCTCAGCGGCCGCTTCCGGTCCCCGATCCGCGTGCCCAGATCCGACCAGTCGATGGCTGCGGCCGCCGGCAGCACGAACGGCTCCACCCGCCCGTGCGTGGGGACCGGGCAGGCGTAGATGTACTGCTGGCCGTACTTGCCGACCGGCAGCTCGCGGTACCACAGCTTCGCCCGGCGCCCGTTGATCGGCTTCCACTGCTGCACCGCCTCCACGACGTGGTCGCACGCCCCACAGAACGCCTGGGGACGCGGCTCGAGCTTTGGCATGTGCACGCCCTTGGGTAAAGCCTGGATGTAGATCCGGTCCCGCCACTGCGGCGCGAACGCGTTCACCTCATCGCCCACATGCGCTGCCGAGACCGACACCACCTGCCACTGGTAGCCCAGCCGCTCCAGCCCGTCGAGGAAGACCGGCATCAACTGCCAGTCGAAGGCCTCGACCACGTTCTCGATCAAGATGGCGTCCTGCTTGTGGATCTCCGCGGCCCGCAACACCTCCCAGAACGTCACCCGCGTCCGCTCGAACGCAGCATCCGGCACATGCCCGTACTCCTCAAACAGGTCCATCTCCGCACGCCGCCGCTTCTTGCCCCCAGCCGGTGACACTTCCGTGCAGATCGGGGATGCCCACAACAGCCGAGTCCGTGGCAAATAGCGCAGGTCGACCGCCTGGATGTCGGCGCACAGATGCTCGGTGTCCGGATGATTCGCCGAATGGGTCTCGATCGCACGAGCCCAGTGGTTCGCCGCGACCCTCACCTTGAAGCCGGCCTCAACCAACCCGGTCGAAGATCCCCCCATCCCGCAGAACAGATCGACCGCATCCAAGTTCGCATCACCGCTCGTCATCAGGACCGACGCCTCCTCGAGGCACCCCACGATGGAGCACCCCCTCCAGATACGCGCCTACGCCCGCACCCCACGGCCAGGCCCCAGCCTGGCGCGACCCGCCGTCCGTGTGATCACGGCGCCAGCGGCCGAGAGGGAGCGTGAGACAGATGATCCAACGGTTCCTGCCGGTGCGCAGGTGGCGCGGCCACGGTCTCCCACACCGGTCCCGTGGGGAGGCTCTCCGACGGCATTTGCCGTTCCGCGACGCGCCGGAACACATACAGGGGATGGCTCGGCTCGATGGCGGCGTACAGGGCCTCGATCGCGGGCAAGAGAGCCTGGGCGACCTCGAGGTCGGTTCGGTCACCGGCCAGCGGTACCGGGGGCTCAACATGGACCTGCACGTCACGAATGAACTGGTCCTCCAGAGGCGACCACACCGCTGACGCAGTCCAACCGCCATCGAACACCCGGCGAAGTTCGGCCTCCACCAGGCTCGGCAGTGCTTGGTCGTGGACGTCGACTCCGGCGGTTTCGAGGTGCAGGCCCAAGTTTTCGTGCAGCACCACCCTGGCGCTCTGCGCGTCCCGCTCGATGTAGGCGTACCCGTCGACCGGTTCGTACCCGATCGGCACCACACTGATCGAACCCAGGGCGGCGCTCGGCGCCTCGTGGTCCACCCTGATCCACGGATCACCTGCCGGCGTCATAGGCATCCTGAACCTCCTATCCGGCGGCAGAGACGCCGGCGACCGAGCTGCGCCCCACCGTGGCGCAATCCGCCCAGCCGCCCCGCCGCTGCGAACGCGCTTGGTGTTCAGCTTCGACATAGGCCAACCAGTCAGGCGGGTAGACCCCGCCCGCTGGCACCCACGCCGACACCCAGCCCTCCTGCAGCATGAGGAGCGCTACGTCGACGCCCTCGGCATGCACCACAGCCAGCGTGCGGCCGTATCGGTCCCGGGTGGTGCCCTCTACCTCCACGCTGCCTTCACCGATCAGTTCGGCGAGACGAGCCTGGGCTTGTGCAGCTCCGCAGTCACCCGGACGTCCGTCGCGGCCCAGCTCTGGCGCGTCGACGCCGAGCACCCGGACGCGCTCGTCGTTCTCGACCACCACGGTGTCGCCATCGACGGCCCGAACGACCCCCACCGACCTTGTCTCCTGCGTCGCGGGGGCCGAACAAGCTCCGCCCAACAGCGCCGAGGCAGCCACCGCAACAGCCGATATTCCATGGAATATCGCTGGCCGGCGCATCAGACACCCTCCATGGCAGGCGCGGTCTGCGCGGTGCTGATCAGGTCGAGTTTGGCCCGCCACCGCGCTTCCCAGGCAGGGCCTGCGAAGCAGGCGGCCACGAGAACGACCAGTCCGACGGCCGCCGGCCATCGGCCAGCCGCGGTTTGCTGGACGGTCGCGACGGCACCCAGGATCACCAGCCAGGTGTACATCCACACCATCAGACCGGGCCGTGACGCAACGACCACCCTCAGTGGCGCGATGGCCAACTTCCCGGGCAGGCACAAGGTGTCGAGTGCCACCACCCACGTGCGCCGCGTCACCGCGCCCCGGGCGGCCGCGGCGGCGATCCCTGCGGCCAGCACCTCGGCGCTACCTCCCTCGAGCAGGTAGCGTGACCAGCCGCGGCCCACGACCAAATCGCGGCGCGTCGCCAGGTAGATCTGGTCGCCGCCCTGGAGCCACAGTCGTGGTTCCCGCCGACCGCGCAGCCCGGGCACCAGGCCCATGCTGGCCCGCACGACCTCGACCTCGGCCGGCACAGGGCGCCGGACACCACCCAGGCGCCAGAGCCGCATGGTCTTCGTCGTCAGGTACGCCCACCCGACCGATCCGGCCAGCCACACCAGCAACGCCCCGGTCTGCAGCGCCTCGGCGACGAACACGATGGCAAGGCTCACCACCATGGGGATCACCCGCGCCGCCAGGAACGCCCCGCGCCACCGGATCATGATGCGACCGCCGCGCCGCTGGCGGCCGGGTCCTCGCCCTCCACGGCCGTCTTGGCGAGCTTCCGCAGCCGCGAGACCTCCCGCGCCGAGACGCCCCCGCACCACTGCGCGAGCTCCTCGCCTTTCAACCCCATCCCGGCCAGCTGCTCCAACATCCGCCCCGCCTCACGCTCACACGCATGGCTCTCCCCCAGCTTGACCATCACCCGCGCAGCCAAACCCTCGATCTCCCGCTCCCGCTCCGCACGCTCAGCCCGCAGCCGCCGCCTCGTCTCAGCAACCTGCTGACGAAGCCTCGCCTTCTCACCCGTCGTCGCCATCTCCCACCACTCCCTCGAGCACTCACTTGCCTGACACCTCCCCTACGCAGCCCAAACCACCCCCCACGGCCACCATCCCCCGCCGACCCACCACCCCCTCGACACTCACCCACACCCCAACGCCTTCACCACCCCCCTCCACGCACACGAAACCCTCACGAACCAGCCCACGTCCCCCCACCGATTTCCCACCTTCGACATGGACACACCTCTTGCACTCTGGAACGGACCGCTCGCCGCGGCGGTCGGCAAGCCGCCCCCACCGGCCCCACCGAACCGGCCCCCGGCCATCCCGGGTGACCCCCGATCTGGGCTCCCGGTGTGTCACACCGGGTCACCTTGGCCGTGAGCACCCCGCACAGCTACATAGGCATGGTGTGACGGCTTCCATCACCAAGATCACCGTCGGGACGGGGTATGAGTACCTGACCCGTCAGGTGGCGCGCATGGACGCTGTCGGTGAGGCCCGCCCAAGCTTGTCGGACTACTACGAGGAGAAGGGCGAATCGCCGGGACGCTGGGTCGGAACCGGCATGCGGGGCCTGCTGGGTTTGGACGCCGGGGACCCCGTCACCGAGGGGCAGATGTGGAACCTGTACGGCCTGGGTCACCACCCCCTGGCCGAACAGCTGCGGGACGCCGCACAGGGTCGGCACAAGTCGCACCTCGAGGTGGAACGAGCCGGGCGGCTGGGCGCGCCGTTCCCGCTGGTGAACCAAGACGTCGATGAGTTCCGCATCGAGGTTGCGCGGCGACTCAACCAGTTCAACCGCGCCCAGGGCCTTGATCGTGATGAGCAGGTGCCGGCGGCCGTGCGGGCGCAGATCCGCACCGAGGTGGCCACCGAGATGTTCACCACCCGGTTCGGCCGAGAACCCAAGGACGCCCGCGAACTGGCCGGTCACGTGGCCCGCCTATCCCGGCAGCAGTCCACCGCCGTCGCGGGGTTCGACGTCACGTTCAGCCCGGTGAAGTCCGTCTCGACGTTGTGGGCGCTGGCTGATCGCGGCCTTGCTGCCGCGATCGAACAGGCCCACGACCAGGCCGTCGCCGACGCATTGCGAGCGATCGAGGACAGCGCGCTGTACACCCGTGTCGGGGCCGGCGGCGTCCGGCAGGTCGATGTTCGCGGCCTGGTCGGTGCCGCGTTCACCCATCGTGATTCCCGCGCCGGCGACCCCGACCTCCACACACACGTGGCGATCGCGAACAAGGTCCAAGAAGCCGAGACCGGCCGCTGGTACTCCATCGACGGCCGGGTGCTGCTCAAGGCGGTCGTGACGATCTCGGAGACCTACAACACCGCTTTGGAGCGGCACCTGACCGAGCGGCTCGGGGTGCGGTTCGATGACCGGCCCGGCCCCGACGGGAAGCGTCCGGTGCGCGAGATCGTGGGTGTGGAACCGGCGCTGAACGAGCGCTGGTCGACCCGCCGGCAGGCCATCGAGGCACGCCGTGCAGTGTTGGCGCGCGAGTTCCAAACAGCGCACGGCCGCCCGCCGTCGCCGACGGAGGCCATCGGGTTGGCCCAGCAGGCCACCTTGGAGACCCGGGACGCCAAACACGGTCCCCGCTCGCAGGCAGAACAACGGTCGACATGGCACGCCGAAGCAGTCGATGTGCTCGGCTCGACCGACGCGGTCCAAGCGATGGTGACCAGGTCCGTGCACCGGCCGGACGCAGTGACCTACACCCCGGACCAAGCATGGATCGAGGCAGCAGCCCGGCGCGTGACAGGGGTCGTCCAGGCCCACCGGTCGACATGGCAGGGATGGCACGTGCGCGCCGAAGCGCTGCGGCAGATCCGCGCGGCGAACGTGGCCGCAGCGCTGATCGAAGACACCGCAGACCAGATCGTGGCACGCGCCCTCACCGTGCACTGCGTAGCGCTGGAGCGGCCCATCACCAGCCCCGACGGCAGCCTGGTCGAACCCTCCGAACCGGCCGCGCTACGCCGGTCCGACGGGACCAGCCAGTACACAGTGGCCGGGGCTGCGCTGTACACCAGCAGCCCCGTGCTGGCCGCTGAGCAGTTCATCGTCACGGCCGCCGGACGCCGTGACGGCTGGGGCGTCACCGAGGCCCACGTCGGGGTCGCACTGGCCGAATCGGCGGCCAACGGCGTCACCCTCAACGCCGGCCAAGCGGCCCTGGTCGCCGGGATGGCCACCAGCGGCGCACGGGTGCAAGCGGCGATCGCGCCCGCCGGCTCGGGCAAAACCACCGCCATGCGTGCCCTCACCCAGGCGTGGGTCGACGGGGGCGGAACGGTCATTGGGCTCGCGCCATCCGCAGCCGCAGCGGAACAGCTCCGCGACCAGACCGGTGCGCCCACCGACACGCTGGCCAAGCTGTGCCACCACCTCAGCGAACACACCCCCCACCCCTTCCTCCCGCGGGTGGATGCCACGACGCTGGTGGTGATCGACGAGGCCGGCATGGCCGACACACTGAGCCTCCACCAAGCGATCCAGCACGTCGTAGAGGCCGGCGGCAGCGTCCGTCTGATCGGTGACGATCAGCAGCTGGCGGCCATCGGCGCCGGCGGTGTGCTGCGCGACATCGACGCCCACCACGGTGTGCTGCGGCTCGATGAGCTCGTCCGTTTCCGTGATCCCGCCGAGGGCGCCGCCAGTCTCGCGCTGCGGCAGGGACGCCCCGAAGCGCTCGGGTTCTATCTCGACGCCCAACGCGTCCACGTCGGCGACATGGCCACCATGACCGACGCCGTCTTCACCGCGTGGAACACCGACCGCGAACAAGGACTCGACTCGATCATGCTCGCCCCGACCCGCGAGCTGGTCGGCGAACTCAACCACCGCGCCCGCACCCAACGCCTCGACGGTGCGTCACCGGCCGACGAGGTCACCCTCGCCGACGGGCTCTCGGCCAGCGAGGGAGACCTCATCATCACCCGCCAGAACAACCGGCAGCTGCACACCAGTGCCACCGACTTCGTCAAGAACGGCGACCGGTGGACGATCCTCACCACCCACCCCGACGGCGGGCTCCACGTGTGCCACGCCCGCACCGGGCGGCGCGTCACCCTGCCCGCTCGCTACGTCGCTGAGCACGTCGAGCTCGGTTACGCCTCCACCATCCACAGCGCCCAAGGAGTGTCGGTCGACACCACCCACGGCGTGCTGAACGGCGGCGAAACACGCCAACTGCTGTACACGATGATGACCCGCGGCCGGGAAGCCAACCACGCCTACCTCGCGGTCGTGTCCGACGGCAACGAGCACGCCACCTTCACCCCGGAGACCGTCAACCCGCTCACCCCCACCGACATGCTGGAAAAGATCCTCGGCCGCGATGACACCCCGCTGTCCGCAACCACTCAAACCCGGCTCGCCACCGACCCTGCCAGCCAGCTCGCGAACGCCACCCGACGCTACGCCGACGCGATCGGGGTGGCCGCCGCCCGAACCGCCGACCCCGATCTGGTGCGCCACCTCACCCGCCGCATCGACAACATGGTCCCCGGGATCAGAGACTCCGACGCCTGGCCCACCCTGGTCAATCGGCTGCTGGTCATCGCCGCAGACGGCTGCGACCCGTTTGACGAAGTCCACGACGCGCTCACCCGTGCCCCGCTGAAGGCGGCCCACGACGCCGCATCAGTGCTGATCGGACGCCTCGACACCCGCACCAGCGCCAAAGGCCCCCTGCCGTGGCTACCCGGAATTCCCACCACGCTCAGCGACGACCCGACCTGGGGTCCCTACCTGCGCGCCCGACGCGACCTCATCACCAGCCTCGCCGACCACGTCCGCGACCGCACCCTCATTACCACCGACCAGCCCGCCTGGGTCGACACCACAAGCTGGGCGCCTCCCATCGCGCTCATCGCCGACGTCGAGGTGTACCGGGCCGCGACCGGCGTCGACCCCGCCGACCTCCGCCCCACCGGCGACCCCCAGTTCCAGCGGACGCTGCACTCCTACCAGACCACGCTCAACCGACGGCTCCGCGAGGACCACTCCCCCGCCCTGGCCGAGTGGGGACCGGCCCTCACCGAGCTGTCGGCCACCATGCCCGAAGACCCCTACCTGTCTCAGCTCGCGCGCCAACTCGCGGCGCTGTCCAGCCACGGCACCGACGTCCGATCGCTACTGGACGCCGCCTCCCACCAGCCTCTACCCGACGACCACCCCGCCGCCGCCCTGTGGTGGCGCATCGTCGGCCAGCTCGACCACACCCAGCGCAACGACCAGCGGCGCACGCCCGACCAGTGGCTGCCCGATCTGATCAACCGGCTCGGCGAGCACGCCACCACGTTCCACGACAGCCCGTGGTGGATGACGCTCGTCGACGGCATCGACCGCGGCCTGCAGCGCGGGTGGACCCTCGACGCGCTCGTCCCGACCCACCACGACGGCGACATCCAGACCCTCATCGAGAACGTCACCCGCCTCGCCGACGTCCGCCACGTGCCCGACGACGCCCTCGAGGCAGAAACCGCACCCGACGACCTGTGGGACGACTACATCCCCGCCCACCCCATCGTGGTCGCCGCACCCGGCGAGCAACCCGACCCCCAACCCCTCGACCCCCGCCCCGAACCCGAAGACGTACCCAGCGACTGGGACAACGACGATCTCACCGTCGAAGCCATCATCCGCGCCGGACTCCGCCTCGACCCCGACCCCACCGACACTGTCCGGCTCCTCGACCAAGCCGACCAGTGGCACACCAGCCCAGCCACCGCGGAACGCCTCCACCACATCAACGAGCTCACCACCCGCTTCTACCAAGACGCCTTCACCCACAGCTGGGCGCGCAGCTACCTCGCCGAACGCTTCGGCGTCGATGTCCACGACCACCCCGACCTGCGCCCCGGCCTCGCCCCTGCAGGATGGACCCACCTGATCGAACACCTGCGTGGCCACGGCATCACCGAGGAGGAGATGCTCACCGCCGGCATCGCCACCCGTACCCGCAACGGCAACCTCATCGACCGGTTCCGCGACCGGGTCACCCTGCCCATCCTCGACACCGACCACCACGTCCTCGGGTTCGTCGGACGCCGCAACCCCACCAGCCCCGACGAGCACGCACCCAAGTACCTCAACACCCCCGACACCCCCCTGTTCCACAAGGGCAACCAGCTCTACGGGCCCACCCACCTCCTCACCGCCGACCCGACCCGCATCCCCGTAATCGCCGAAGGCCCCCTCGACGCCCACGCCATCACCCTGGCCACCCACGGCCGCTACATCGGTCTGGCCCCGCTCGGCACCAGCCTCACCACCCTGCAAGCAGCCCAGCTCGCCGACCTCGGACGGACCCCGATCGTGGCCACCGACGCCGACCCCGCCGGACGCCTCGCCGCCGAACGCGACTACTGGATGCTCACCCCCCACGGCCTCGACCCCCGCTACGCCACCCTCACCCCAGGCAGCGACCCCGCCGAACTACTCGCCAACGGCAACGCCGCCGCCCTCCACCAGGCCCTCACCCAGGCGACTCCGCTGGCAGACCTCCTCATCAACGAACGGATCAGCAACCTGCCCACCCCCCAAGCCGCCCTCGACGCGATCGCAGTCCTCGCCGCCCAACCACCCCACCAATGGGAACACGGCATCCAAACCCTCGCCGGCCGGCTCGACATCGCCCCAGCCTTCCTCCGCGGCACCCTGAAGGGGCACGTCCGCGCCTGGAACACCGACGCCCGCCGCGCAGCAGACAGCCAGATCGCGCGCCTGCGCGACGTCAAGCAACGACTCATCCCCGCCAGCGACATCCACGAAACCCCGCCCAGCCGACCCGACCCCACAAGCGGACCCACCATCGAACGCGTCCCCACTCTCGCCCCTGGACGCCGCCCCGGTGGCCGTGGCCGCTGACCTACCCTGAACCCCAGGAGCCACCATGACCCCCGCCGTCCTCACCGCCACCCTCGCCGCCACCCTCGCCGGCGGACTCATCGGCGAACACCAGCGACGGCGCCTCACCACGCTCGCCTACCGCTACCCCGAAGAGACCCCCGACGTGTGGCCGCTGCCCGGCCCCCGCCGCTGGGTTCCGGTCTGTCTCGCCGCCACGCTCGGGCTCCTCACATGGCGCTACACCAGCATCGGCGGCGCTGCGCATCTGCTCCACCTCGTCCCGCTCGCGCTCGCCGCGCCCTGGCTCGCCGCCGTCGACGTCGACGTACACCGCCTCCCCTACCGCACCACTGTGGCGACCCTCATCGCCAGCGTCGCCGGCCTCCTCGGTCTGGTGGCCCTCACCGGGCAATGGCAGCTTGCCGGCGGCGGCGCCCTCGGCTGGGTCATCGCCCACGGCGCGTTCTGGGCCCTGCACAAGATCGGCGGCGGCATGGGCTACGGCGACGTCCGCCTCGCCGGACTCATCGGGCTCACCACCGCACCCCTGGGCATCCACGCGCCCATCGCCGCGTTCCTCATCGGCACCCTCGCCGCCACCGCGTGGGCCCTCACCCGCCCCCGCGACCCCGCCGCCCGCTACGCCTACGGGCCGTGGCTGCTTCTCGGGTGGACCACCGCCATCCTTCTGGCCACTCTGTAGAAAGAGAGCAACCGTCCATGACCATCGACTGGATCGACAGCCACGAGATCTACACCACCGTCCGGACCAGCTGGGCCAGCCGACTCACCCAGCCCAACGACTACGGCATCGCCGACGCCCTCGGAAAGGACACCACGACAGCGGTCCTCAGCCGACCCGCGTTCGCCGCGGTCTATCTCCCAAGCCGCCGTCGTCGGCGTCTGCGACGCCATCCTCAGCCGAGGCCACGACCATGCCCGCACCATTATCCAGAACCCGCGCCTCCCGCACCCCACCGTGGACGACTTCGATCTCACCAACGAGATCCCCACCGTCCAGCAATGGATCATCCACAGCCTCACCGGGACCAACCACCAGACCGAAGCCGAGATCACCGACACCATCACAGCCGCCACCAATCCCACCGACGCCGCCGTCCGGCACGCGATCGCGCTCCTCCTCGCCGGCAGCCTCGCCGCTGCCGAACCCGAACAGCCCACCACCCGCCGACCCGACCTGCCGCACACCCCCGGCAGCGCCGAAGGCGCCGCCGCGGCCATGGACACGATCAACGCCAACCTCGACGAACTGCGCCGGATCAGCGGACTCCCCCCAGCACCCACCCCGGAGGCCGGCTCACACCCCCACTGACCCACCCTGCCCCGGTTCTCGAGGACCAATTTCGAGTCATCCCTGACCGCACCAAATGGGGCACACACAAGCCTCCGCCAGAACCCGTGTCTGTTGAGTTCGAACGCCACGAGAACGGCCGACAGGCCCTCGACCTACCCATTCGGACCAGGGAGAAGCAACCGAGACGATTCGGGATCCTGACCACCCTCCTCGGGTTCACGGTCCCGCCGCTCCTGGACTACGGGTCGGTGCGCTCGTCCCCCCCTGGTTGCGGAGACGGGCGCCTCATCATGCCCCTCGTCCGATGGCCTCGTACCCGGTCCAGCTCGGATGCCTCCTCCCCGTCGCCGTTCTGCAACTTCTTGATCCACCGCCGCTGCAACTCGTCTCGCACGCCGGTCGCCAAAATCAGCCCCACGGCCAGCAACACAAACCACACCAGCCCGAGCAGGACCGACCCAGGGATCTCGCCAAGGTATAGAACGAAAGACCCGAAAAGGAAGATGAAGCTGAACGCGAAGAACGCTCGAGTTATCTCGCTCCACCGCGAGTTCTCCCACTTCAGGCGGGCCACTGCGGAGCGGAGTTGCGCGCGCGCTTGTTCGCGCAGTCCTCCGGCCAAGCGCGTGAGCTCGCCCTTCTCAGTCGCGTTCAGTGCACCCGTGCCGGCCTCGATCTTGTCGGCTCGGGCCATGGCCTGTTCATGAGCAGCCAAGGCAATGAGGAAGCGCTGATCGGCTCGCCGTGTTGCCCACTGCCAGAAAGTACTTCCGAGGGCTCCGAAGCCGAGGGCACCCGCGAGGGCAAGACCTGTCTGGCTCAAGTTCAAAACCTGCTCGACACCTTGGATTGGGTTCGACTCAGTCATGCAACTCCTCCTCGGAGGTGGCCCGGGCTACATCGGGGATGGCAATGCACCTACAAGAAACACTAGCCCTTGCGTCAGGGTGCTGTCCTCACCAGGGAGATCACCTTCTGGGACGTCAACAGTTTCTCGATCAACTCCACCTATTCGGTTGGCGACGCCACCCAAGCGTGTCCACATGTCCTAGCACCACCAAGGCGGTTCGAAGCGGCCCCACCTGTGGACGTGCGGGTGTGACCGAACCGAGAGCTGGTGATGGCCGGTGAAGGTCTTGGTCCAGCCAACTGGGGGCGGGTTCGCGAGGGTCAACGACTAAGCAGACCTGGCGGCACCCAGAGGAAGCACTGGTAACCGATCCACGATCCGCATCGTGTCAACCGACACCCTGACGACCCGCTTCACGAGGTTGACTATGTACCGAGGATCTCCGTGCTCACGACCCCAGTCATTGGGGTCGTTCACGATCCCGGACGCTTTGTCCGTCTTCACCTGGTAACGGTCGATCAACCACTCGATCGCCGACCTGGAACCAAGCATGTACCTCTGGGCGGCAGCAGGAATGTCACCAAGAGTCACGTGCTGGTTGACGATCAGAGCCGTCTTCGAGGTCTTGTCGGCCCAGCGCATCTTCGTGACACGGTAGGTATCCCACGGGTCGCCCGCCAAGACACCCTGCTCGTGGAGGGGGTACGGATCAACGCTCTCGTAGCCCACGTGGAGATCAGACAGCGTCCGCCCAGCCGCAACGAACACCTCGAAATCTTGGCGGGACGCGGCGAGCGGGATGCGGGGCAGCATCCGCTTCAGGTCCGCGGCGAACGCCTTCCGGTACTGCTCCGAGTGCAGCACCCCGTACACGTAGAAGAACACGTCATCTTTCGTCACCTGCTCACCGAACTTGTCCCGGTAGACGGTCAGGATGCCGTCGGTGATGTTGTCGACCCGCCGGTAACCCCACTCGTCCATGTCACTCTCGGTGTCGCCCAACAGGTCCCCTTGCTCGGCCGCTGTGGTCTTCTCATACGTCCACCGCGGGAAGTACTGGGCAGCATCCACGTACATCTTGCTGTCGGGAAGTTGATCCGACATGAGGACAGCGAAGGGAGCACGCGCGCCACTCTCAATCACGCAGTAGCCGATGTTCTCGTGGCGGGGCGTCGGGAAGTAGAGGGCGTTCTTGCCGATGCGGTGGTTGAAGACGGGGTCGAAGTAGACGGCCTGCTTGCTGAAGGGCCGATACAGCCCGCTCCGCACGCGTGCGGCGTCGTACGCGTAGATTTGGCCGCGCCGAGCATGAGACGTGAGGCTGGACGACCAACTGATCTTGGTGGGGTCAAGGTCCAGTTGGTCTTCAGATGTGTGCCCGGCGGCGGCTTGATCGTTGTAAGTGTCGATCATCCGTCGCATGTTCGACTCCACCGCGTTGCGGCTGGCGTTGTATGCCCACGCATCCCGGTTGGTCTGGACGCCCGCCGAGTTCGATGTGAAGTAGCTGCCCGGCTCCCCGGAGATCGCAGGGAAGGCGTCGAACGCGGCGTTGCGCTGGCTGAGCCAGTCGCCTGCCTCGTTCGGGGTGACGTTCTGCCATGGGATGCCCGCGAGGGTGGCTGCGGCCACATCGGCGAGCTTGGTTTCGCGGTCCTGGTAGTCGGGGACGCCGTGGTACTGCACGTTGCAACGCCCGTCGGCGTCGGGGCCCTTGGCGGCGATGAGCACAGCGATGCCGGTTCGCGCGCCGGAGCCGAATACCTTCCCACCTTCCTGTCGAGAGAGTTCTCCTGCGGTGCGTTGGTTGCCGCGCAGGTTGTAGACCCAGATGTCGGTGAACTCGCTGGTGAACGTCTTGCGGATGCCGTCGGCGGTGTTCCCGTCGACCCACCCGTTGTTGGACACGAACGCGATCACACCTTGGTCACCGATGCGGTCGCTGGCCCATCGGAACGCCCGAATGTAGGAGTCGTAGAGGCTGTTCTTGTTGGTGGCCGTCGATTGGGCGGCGTAGGTGTCGGCGATCCGCTGGTCGAGGGTGGGGTAGTTCAGGTTGGCGTTGTTGTCGTTGGCCGAGGACTGTCCGGCGCTGTAGGGCGGGTTGCCGACGATGACGCGGATGGGTGCGGCCAGCTGGGCGGTGATGCGTTCGTTGTTAACGGGGATGAGGCTGGTGTCGGCCTGGTCGCTGTGCTCGGTGATCTGGAACGTGTCGGTGAGGGTCGCGCCGGGGAACGGCACGTAGGACATTTCCTCGCCTCCGGGCTGGTTGGCGGCCATGACGGCTTGGTGGGTGGCTTCGATGTTGACGCAGGCGATGTAGTAGGCGAGCAGCATCAGTTCGTTGGCCCACAGCTCGGTGGTGTACTTTCTCGCCAGGTCCTGCGGTTGGATGATGCCGGATTCCAGGAGTCGCACGATGAAGGTGCCGGTGCCGGTGAACGGGTCGAGGATGTGCACGTCTTCGTCGGTGAGGCTGTAGCCAAACTGGGTGCGGCACACGTCGTCGGCAGCTCTGAGGATGAAGTCGACGATCTCGACGGGGGTGTAGACCACCCCGAGACTGCTGGACTGCTTGGGGAACGCCTCCTTGAAGAACTGCTCGTACAGGTCAGCGATCACGGTTTGGCGGCCTTCGGGGGTCACGATGCCCTCGGCTCGCTTGCGGACCGAGGCGTAGAAGGCGTCGAGTTTGCGCGTTTCAGCAGCGAGCCCGTGGCCGTCGAGGGCGCTGACCATGGCTTGCATGGTCTGGGATACAGGGTTGTGGGCGGCAAAGCTCTCGTGGGCGAACAGGGCGTCGAACACCGGCTTGGTGATGAGGTGCTGCGACAACATGTCCACGGCGCTGTCCCGTGTGATCGAGTCGTTCAGGTTGTCCTTCAACCCTTGGTGGAAGGCGTTGAACTGGGCGGTCAACGCTGCGTTGCCTTGGTCGAGGATTGCGTTGATGCGGGCGGTCTGGGTGGCGTGGATGTCGACGACGTCGCCTGTCCATTTGTCCCAGTACTCTCGGTCGCCCACCTTCTTGACGATGCGCGCCAGGATCGAGTCCTTCCACTCCGTGAGCGCGAACAAGGGCAGCTGCGTGCCCTTGTCGGCGCGGGTGGTGTTGCCGTCGGCGTCGTCGATGGGCCCGCGGTTGCCGATGACGTCGATGCTGATCTTGTCACGGGTGTTCTTGTCCAGGTCGATCGAGTTGATCATCGAGTTGAATCGGTCATCGTGCGCCCTGAGGGCGTTGAGCACGTCCCAGACGACCTTGAACCGCTTGTTGTCGCGCAGCGCTTCTTCGGGGGCCATGCCTGCGGGCACAGCGACGGGGAGGATGACGTAGCCGTAGTCCTTGCCCTTGGCCTTGCGCATCACGCGGCCGACGGATTGGACCACGTCCACGAGGCTGTTGCGGGGGTGGAGGAACAACACCGCGTCGAGAGCGGGCACGTCGACGCCTTCGGACAGGCAGCGCGCATTGGTAAGGATCCGGCATTCGCCGTCGGGGACGTAAGCCTTGAGCCAGGCGAGTTCCTCGGCGCGCTGGAGGGCATTCATGGTGCCGTCGACGTGGCGCACGTCCACAGCCAGTTGGCTGTCAGGGTCGGTGATGGTCTCGACCACCTCGGGGAACGCCCGGGTGAAAGCCTTGCTGGTGCGGATGTTCTCGGCGAACGCGACGGCCCGCTGCATGGGGATGGGGTTGGGGCCGAAGTCGTGGTCGACGGTGCGCTTGGCCAGGCCGTTCCAGCACCCGACGATCTTCGCCGCGTCATCCAGACGAAGTTCCGGGTCACCCCCTGCGAGTGAGGACTGGAAGGTCTCGCTGATGGCATCGCCGGGGACGACCAGGACCATGACCTTGTAATCGGCCAGCAGTTTCATCTCGACCGCGTCGCCGAAGCCGAGTCGGTGGAACTCGGGCCCGTACACATTGTCGTCGTCCATGCTGGTGAGGATGGCGGCGGCTTCGTCGGCCTTGGCCTTGACCGCATCGCCGTAGATGCGGGGGGTGGCGGTCATGTAGAGCCGCTTGCCAGCAGGCAGATAGGTGTTGTCGTGGACCTTGACGAATGCTGACTCGGTGGTGTCTCCAGAGAGGGTGACGCCGGTGGTGCGGTGTGCTTCGTCGCAGAGGATGAGGTCGAACGGCTCACCGGATTCGCATTGGGCTTGGGCGACCACGTCGATGGACTGGTAGGTGGAGAACACGACGACCATCTGCTTGCCGCGGAGGCCGATGTTGGCGAGGTTGTCGGCCAGCCGGGCAGCGTCGGTGGTGGGTAGGGGGATGTCGTGGGTGCTGATGTCCTCAGCCTGACGCCCCGCCTTGGTGTCAGAGCACACCACCAGCGGGCGAATGGTCGTCTGCGTCTGTGCCATCCACTCACGCAAGGACTGGGACACCAGCGAGATCGACGGGGCCAGGAACAAGACCTTCAGATGGCCGCCGTTCTCGTCGCACATCTGCTCAGCCAACTTCAACGACGTGAAGGTCTTGCCCGTGCCGCACGCGCTGATCCACCTCCCCCGGTCGTGCTCTGCGAACCCGGCCTTGATCGCAACGATGGCGTCCTTCTGGTGGGACCTCAGCCCGTACTTCACGGCCCGGCGCAGTTCGAACTCGCCCGGCGACTGCTGCATCCAGTCGATCGGTGACTCGGCTAGATCGGGGACGCCGATGCGCTGGACGGGGATCTGCTGTTGGGAGAGCGCACTCTCGGCGTGGGACGACCACCGGTCGGTCGTAGAGACGATGATGCGGTTGACGAACCGAACCCCGTCCCAGGAACGCCCAGAGGCGGTGAAGAAGGAATCGATGTCACCCTTCTGCAAGGAGTGCTTGGGGTCGAAGAACTTGCACTGGATGGCCGTCCACTCGCCCGTGCTCGTGGTGCGTGCCACAAGGTCGATGCCGCTGTCGTGGGTGCCCTCGTTGTGGCTCCAGTTGGGCCAGCGCTCCACGAGGTCGTACTCGGCAGCGAGGGTGGGGTCCAGCCGGAAGTAGGCGACCATCAGCTTCTCGAACGCCTCCCCACGTTCCACGTTCGTCGCATATGTGGTGCGCAACTCATCGATGACCTGCTGGACAGTGGTGCGGGTCGCCACGGGGTGTCCTCCTCGGTACAAGGGTGGGAGCGCCGCCATTGTGCGTGTTCCCTCCTGGGCAGCCTAGCGGCGCACAGCTCCCCGTGGCGGGTGAGCTTCCCGTCGAGTGCTTCCCGCGGTACGGAGGAGCTATGCGACTGCGGGGATTTCATCGATAGGCTGCGCGCATGCCCAGCAGCGAAGAGATCGAGCAGCAACCTGGTTCGACGTTCTCCCAAACATTGGAGGCAGCGGCGAGGCTACCCGGCGTCCGGATCGATCGCACGGGATATCTCCGGGCGGCACTCAAGCGCCACTGCACCGAGGAGCAGATCGAACGAGCCATCGCAGGAAGCCCCGCGGCAGCCGGCATCTCACTGCAGATCATCACCGAGGTAGCGGACACCTCGATCGCTTACGAGACGACTAAGGCAGCCGGGATGTCCGCAGCGGCGGGGATCCCAGGAGGCCTTTGGGTGATCGCCACTGTGCCTGTCGACGCGGCGCAGTACCTCGGCCACATGTTGCGCATCGCTCAGAAGCTCGCCTACATCTACAGTTGGCCCGATCTGTTCGCCGATGGTGGCGACGAGATCGACGAGGCAACCGAGGGGATTCTGATCCTCTTCGTCGGGGTCATGGCCGGAGTGCAGTTGGCGCAGGGTGGCGTCTCCAAAGCCTCCGCCATGATCGCCACTCAGGTGATCAAGAAGCTGCCGCAGCAGGCGCTCACCAAGGGCGCGATCTACCCGATCGTGAAGAAGGTCGCGGCGTACCTTGGCGTGTCGATGACCAAGAAGCTGTTCGCCAGCGGAGTCGCGAAAGCTATCCCCGTCGTCGGGGCTGTGCTGTCCGGCGGTCTCACCCTGAGCACATTTCTCCCCATGTCGAAGAAGCTGCAGGAGCACCTCGCCAGCTTGGAACTCACAAAGCCAGGGCACCGCACCAACGCGACCGACATCATCGACGGAGAGGTCATGGACATGGACGATGTCGAGGAGTTCCCAGAGGACAACGGCGAGCAGTCAGTGCCGCCAGGGGATGCCAGCCCCGCCGACGAGACGAACCTGCACGAAGGGCTCTGACGCCCGAGCCTCATCTGTGACACGCGTCACCAGAGCGCTCGCAGACCGGCCCCAGACTTGAGCTGGATGCGTTTCGGTGAGGTCGTCGCCCTGTTCCTGCAGGCGGGGCTCTCGATCGCGCTGTCGCCGCTCCAGCACAGGCAATCGCCCATGTGCACGATTGCAGGTACCCTCAGCGGCATGTCCTCGCGCGTGACCTCGGAGTTCGGCTCCCTCGGAGAACGCATCGCCAGCACAACCGGCGACAACACCCCAGCCACCCCGGCCCGACACGTCGTGGCCCGCGACGACGCCGGCAGCTGGCAACCAGCCCTCCTCACCGCCTGGCGACAACAGAACGGGCATTGGTGGGGTCGCGTGGTCATGCTCGATGCCGGAGAACCGGCTCTCCTCGACCTCGCGGCCGAGCGCCTACGTCCCGCAAACTGCGGTTGTTGCCAGACGCCCGCCTGATTCACGCGACATGTGGGTGTGCCTCAGCGAGGGCGTCTGCCCGCCGTCTCCCACGGGTCTCAGGCCGGCAGCCTGTCAGAGGAGACCATTTCACCGGCGAGACGGGCCGGCGTGTGAGAACCTGCTTTTGGTGCCCCCTGCTGCTGGGGCTGAGCCTGGGGGTGGACGGTGAGCCTGGAGGACGCTGCGAAGATCCAGCCGCTGGTCGATGGCGTGTTGGGTCTCCTGGGGGTCCCGATCGATCCGCTGGGGACGGCAATCGCACTGTCTCGGATGCGTACCAAACCGTTGGAGCGCTTCGAAGCGAGGGCGGTTGCGCAGATCGCCGAGCGTCGAGGCTCCGAAGGGGCGGGGTTGAGTGCCTTCGACAAGGAGGCTGTGGAGACGCGGGTCAGGGAACTGCTCCAGCAGGGCCCTCGTGAGGCGTTGCTGGCCTCAGCGGTCCTCGGCTATGCCGAGTTCTCCGCGGCGTTGATACCGGACCGGGCTCGCGTCGTCGAGGGATTGGGTGATGGTGGTGAGGCCTACCTCGTCGTCTTGGTCGCCGCAGTTCACGGGTTGATCGACGAGTTCGTGCGTACCCCGGAGGTGTATCCGGCTGCGAGCGAGGCGGCGATCCGCGCCCTGAAGGCTGCGCTGGAGACGCGTGCGACTACCGCTGAGGTCATCAAGATGCTGGACGCCCTGCGCGCCGAGCTGGCCCGCCGTCCTGCGTCGATCGTGGCCGGCAACCGGCCCCGGCTCGCGCATCACTTCGTGGGTCGCGATGAGATGGCCACACTCGAGGAGGCGATGGCCGATGGTGGGGTGGCCACCGTGTGCGCGCTCCAAGGAATGGTTGGGGTGGGTAAGTCCCAGCTCGCGTCGGCCTACGCCGAAGCGTGCGAGAACGCGGGCTGGGGTTTCGTCGCCTGGGTGGGCGCGAGCACCAGGGAGCAGGCCGTGGAGGAACTCGCGGCGATCGCGCAGGGTGCTGGCCTGGCGCCCATCGACATCACTCCCCAGGATGCTGCGGCCCAGCTGGTGTTGTGGCTCAGCGATGCCAGCCTGTCGGATCGTTTGCTGGTCTTCGACAACGTCACCTCTGTCGGCGACCTCGACAAGTTGGTGCCGCGCGGCAACGGGATGCGGGTCATCGTGACCACCACCAATCGCGTGTCAACCGTAGGAACCCCCGTCGAGGTCGGCGTCTACACCCTGCCGCAAGCGGTCCACTACCTGACCGAGACCACAGGCCTGACCGACGAGCACGAAGCCGAACTCCTCGCAGTGGACCTGGACCGGCTTCCGGTGGCCCTCACCCAAGCAGCCGCAGCGATCCGTTTGTTGGGACTGAACTTCACCACCTATCGAGACCTTCTGGCCGAAAGAAGCCTCGACTCGATGGTCGAGCAGGAACCCGGGGACCCCTATCCGAAGAAGGTGGGCTGGGCCTTACGGATCGCCTACCAGGGCTACTTGACCCGGCTGGCGGAATCGGACCCTGCCCAAGCCCGCGTCGCCGGCCTCATCCTTGGGGCGCTGTCCCTCCTGGCCGAGACGGGCACCCCGCGGTCCTGGTTCGGTCCCCTGACTCCTGATCCCCTGATCGCGGCTCGGGTTGTGGGCGGGCTGATCCAGCACTCCCTGGTGACACCCGACGTCGACGGCCGGACCGTGGCCCTGCATCGACTGCAGGGGCAAGTCGTCCGGGAGGATGCCGCCACCACCGAGGCCAAGGGCGAACACCACCAAGCCGCTGCGTCCGTCTTGGCAGGCATCGAGCTCACCGCCGACGCCCATGCCGAGCAACGCACCCGAATCAAAGAAGCCGCCAGCGTCCTGACCGCACTGTGTTCCCAAACACACTCCAGTGCTCTGATCACAGACCCTGCCGTACTAACCGCCGCTAGGACGGTCACCTACCACGCCAACACGGTGAACGATCCGTACACGGGAATCAGCCTGGCCGAGTTCGTGGCACTCTCCGAGCGGCACCTCGGCCCCGACCACCCCGACACCCTGACCTCCCGCAACA
>NZ_JACYOT010000020.1 GCF_014858005.1 Propioniciclava soli | reverse complement strand
GGGGCTTCGTCCCCTAGCCCCCTACCGCTGGTGGCGTCGGGGCTGCGCCCTCCCTTGGGGGGCTTCGCCCCACACACACCGCGGCCGCTCCCTGACGGGAGCGGCCGCGGTGTGCGTGCGTGGGTCAGGCGATGGACCAGTTGTCGCCCTCGGGGTGCAGGCCCGTGACGATGTAGATCACCCGGCTGCCCATGATCACCGCGTGATCGGCGATGCGCTCGTAGTAGCGGCCCAGCAGGGCGCAGTCGACGGCCGCCTGGACGCCGTGGGCCCACTCGTCGCCCAACAGCTCGGTGAACTGCATGGTGCGCAGGGTGTCCATCTCCTCGTCGTCGTCGGCCATCTTCTCCGCGTCGAGGATGTTGCGCTCCCGCAGCGTCCGGCCGGCGATCTCGGTCATCTCGGTGGCGAGGACGGCCATGCGCTGGAAGTTCGGCTCGATCGACTCGGGCACGGCGTGCTTGGGGTATCGCATGCGGGCGATCTTCGCGATGTGCGCCGCGAGGTCGCCCATGCGAGCCAGGTCGGCCACCATGCGCAGCGCCGCGACGATCGTGCGGAGCTCGCCGGCCACCGGTGACTGCCGGGCCAGCAGCACGAAGCAACGGTTCTCGACGTCGTCGTGCAGCCGGTCGAGGTCGGCGTCCTCGCTGATCACCTTCTCGGCGGCCGTGAGGTCAGCGTCCAGCAACGCCACGGTGGCGCCGTCCACGGCCGTCTGAACGCGGTTGGTCATGGACACGAGGTCGTCGACGACCTTGCTGAGCGCCTCGTGATAGGTCTCCCGCATGGGACGCGGATCCATCGTTGTCTCCTCCCGGCGGACCGACCACGATCAACGCCGAGCCCAACCCTAGGTTGGCTCGAAAACTCCGGCCCACGCACACATGAACTTATCGTGAACAGCCGGCCGGTTCCCGCCGACCGGCCGTGGCCGGGGGGCGCTTCGCCGCGCGGTCACCCGGGTCGTCGGCCCTATGATCGGCGGCGTGGACCCGCTTCTGACCGCCTTCCTCGGTGCCCTCGTCGGCGCCCTGGGGGGCTGGGTGGCGTCGTGGGTCGTCCGACACCGCGCCGACCCCGAACCCGTTCCCGAGGCTGATCCCGTCGGTGAGCTGCGCGAGGTCGTCGCGGCCCTCGAGTCGGCAGCGGTCGTCGTGGGCAGCGCCGACGACGTCCGCGCCACCAACGAGTCCGCCCTCACCGAAGGGGTGGTGATCGGCGACCGGGTGGGCATCCCCGGCCTGCTCGATCTCGTGCGGCAGGTGCGGCGGACGGGGGAGCCAGCCTCGGTGCACCTCGAGGTCCCCCGTGCGGGACGCCCCCCGCGCCCCCTGGCCGCCCGGGTCCTGCCCCTCGGGGACGGGTTGGTGTTCGCCGTCGTCGACGACCGTGCCCCCGGCCTGCGCGTCGAGGAGGCCGCCCGTGACTTCCTGGCGAACTCGACCCATGAGCTCAAGACGCCGATCGGCGCGGTCATGTTGCTGGCCGAAGCCGTCGAACAGGCCGCGGACGACCCGGTCGCCGTGCGCCGCTTCTCGTCACGCATCCAGGCGGAGGCCTCCCGGCTCGGTCAGCTCGTCGCCCAGATCATCCAGCTCTCGCGTCTGCGAGGGGAACTGCCGAGACGCCCCGATGTCGTCGACGTGGACGGTCTCGTCCGCCAGGCCCTCGACCGGAGCCGCTCGTTCGCCGAGCAGCGGTCCATCACCCTCACGACCGGCGGCACGTCCGGCCTGCACGTCCTGGGCGACGCCGCCCAGCTCGTCACGGCGCTCACCAACCTGGTGCAGAACGGGGTGGCGTACTCCGACCAGCGCGGTCGGGTCGTGGTCACCACCCGTCAGGCGGACGCCGGAGCCGTCGCGATCGCCGTCACCGACAACGGCATCGGCATCGCCCCGGACGACCTCGAACGCGTCTTCGAGCGGTTCTTTCGCGTGGACTACGCCCGCAGCCGCGAAACCGGCGGCACCGGTTTGGGCCTGTCGATCGTCGCCGAGATCGCCGAGGGCCACCACGGCACGATCGACGTCTGGAGCAAGCCGGGCAGCGGGTCGACGTTCACGCTCACGCTGCCCGCAGCGCCCTCACCTGCCCCCACGCCCCCACCCGCTGCGGCGTCCGCCGCCGGAACGCCCAACCAGGAGGAACACCCATGACCGTCGTCCTGATCGTCGAGGACGAGGAGAGCTACCGCGAGGCCCTGGACTTCATGCTCACCCGCGAGGGGTTCGACGTGGTGACCGCGGCGGACGGCGCGGAGGGGCTCGCCCAGTTCGACCGCCACGGTGCCGACATCGTGCTGCTCGATCTCATGATGCCGGGTCTGTCGGGCACCGAGGTGTGCCGCAGGCTCCGGCAGAAGAGCTCGGTGCCGATCATCATGGTGACGGCGCGGGACGCCGAGATCGACAAGGTCGTCGGGCTCGAGCTGGGGGCCGATGACTATGTCACCAAGCCGTTCAGCCACCGCGAACTGCTCGCCCGCGTGCGGGCCGTCCTGCGGCGGGGCCAGGAGGGCGAGCTGCTGCCCGACGTGATCGAGGCGTCCGGCGTCCGGATGGACGTCGAACGACACGAGGTCTTCGTGGACGGCGAACCCGTGCGGCTCGCGCTGAAGGAGTTCGAGCTGTTGGAGATGCTGTTGCGCAACAGTGGCCGGGTCATGACGCGAGGCCAACTGATCGACCGCATCTGGGGTGCCGACTACGTTGGCGACACCAAGACCCTTGACGTCCACGTCAAACGACTGCGCGGCAAGATCGAGGCGGACCCGGGGCGTCCCGAGATCCTGCTCACCGTGCGCGGGTTGGGCTACAAGTTCAACGGCTGAGCCGCGCGCCGGCCCGGCCGTCGCCCCTGACCGCGACGGTCAGGGGGTGGTGGTGGGCGTGATCGCCGGCACGGCAGCCGTGGTCGGCGCGGCAGGGCTGGCGATGGGCGTCTGCGTCGCGGTGGTCGGCGGCGCGGTGGGGGAGAGCGGGGCATACATCGCCTGGTCGAACGCCATGACCGGGGCGGTGACGGCGGCCTCCGCGCCGGACTCGAAGGTCAGCACGAACCGCGCCGTCAGCCCGGGGCTCAGATCCTCACCGCTCACCTGCACCTGCTCGCCCTCGGTCGACAACGCCACGAGGCGGTTCGCGGGCAGTTCCACGTCGTCGGCGCCGTACACCTCGAGCGGCGTGCCATCGGTGTCGTCCATGAGCACGGGGGTCACGTTGATGTCGGTCACGCGGTTGTCCACCGAGCTGAGCAGGCTGCCCGAGATGATGCCGCCGCCCTCGCCGTCGGCGACGATGAGGAGGTTGCGCACCAGGACGTCGCCGGCATCGACGTTCACCCCCTGGGCGGGGGTGTAGGGCTGGAGGGTCTGGACCGCGAAACCACATCCGCTGAGCAGCAGAGCGGCGCCGATGCCGGCGAGTGCGACGCGACAGGAACGGCGGGCGGTGGTGCTGCGGGGCATCGTGGCTCCTCGGGACAGGTTCAGACGTCGGCCACAGGATAACCAATCCAGCCCCCCACGTCGCCCCCCGCCACACATGTCGCGCGCCCGGGCATACGCCACGGTGATTTGTCAACCCTCCCAAGTGCCTCTGGCTAGTGTCTTTGATCGGGCTGCGGTCAGATCACCGTGCTACAATCGATCACGGGAAGGGGTCAGCGAATATGACTTTTACTGTCGGCGAAACGGTTGTGTACCCCAATCACGGTGCGGCCGTCATCGAAGACATCGAGACGCGGACGATCAAGGGTGAGGAACGCCTCTACCTCGTTCTGCGCATCGTGGGCCAGAACGACCTCGTCGTCCGGGTGCCAGCGTGCAATCTCGATCTGGTGGGGGTGCGGGACGTCGTGGACGCCGACGGCCTCGAGCGGGTGTTCGGCGTGTTGCGCGCGGCACACGCCGAGGAGCCGACCAACTGGTCGCGGCGCTACAAGGCCAACCTCGAGAAGCTGCACTCCGGCAACGTGATTAAGGTGGCCGAGGTCGTCCGTGACCTGTGGCGCCGCGAGCGGGAGCGTGGCCTCTCCGCCGGAGAGAAGCGCATGCTGGCGAAGGCCCGCCAGATCCTCGTGTCCGAACTCGCGCTGGCCGAGAAGGTCGCCGAGGAACGCGCCGAGGTGCTCCTCGACGAGGTGCTCGCCTCCTGACCATGGGTGAATCGCCGCACACCGCTGCACCGGTCGTCGCCATCGTGGTGGCGGCCGGTTCCGGTTCCCGCCTCGGCGGAGAGCACCCCAAGGCGCTGCGCGAGGTGGCCGGCGTCCCGCTGGTCGCGCGGTCGGTGCACCAGCTCGCCGCCGGCGGCGTGGGCGTGTGCATCGTGGTCGTCGCCGCCGGCACCGAGGACGCCTTCGAGGCCGCCCTCGGGGACGCCCCCGTGCCCTGTGCCATCGTGGCCGGGGGAGCGGAGCGGCAGCACTCGGTCGCCAACGGCCTCGCCCTGCTCGACCTGCACGGGGGGCTGGCCGGCGCCGAGGTCGTGCTCGTGCACGATGCGGCCCGCGCCTTCGTGCCACCCGACGTCGTCGTACGCGTGATCGCCGCGGTGCGCGCGGGGGCGGACGCCGTGGTGCCCGCCCTGCCGGTGGCGGACACGATCCGGGAGGTGACCGACGACGGCCCGTCGGCCCTGGTCGACCGGTCGTCCCTGCGGGCCGTCCAGACGCCGCAGGGGTTTGCGCGGGCCGTGCTGCTGGACGCCCATGAAGCGCTCGAGGAGTCGGGGACCCTGGTCACCGACGACGCCGCGGCCGCGGAGTACCTCGGCCACGAGGTGACCCTCGTGGCCGGGGCGCGGGAGGCGTTCAAGGTCACCGATCCGTTCGACCTCGTGATCGCCGAGGCGCTCGTCGCCCGGGGCCAGCTCTGATGCGGGTCGGCCTCGGCACCGACGTGCACACCCTGAGCGCGGGCGTCCCGATGTGGTGCGCCGGGCTCCACTTCCCGGACGAACCGGCCGGGCTCGCCGGCCACTCCGACGGCGACGTCGCGGCCCACGCCGCCTGCGACGCGCTGCTCTCGGCCGCCGGGCTCGGTGACCTCGGGGCCCAGTACGGCACGGCCGACCCGGCGTGGGCCGGGGCGTCCGGCGTCAGCTTTCTCGCCGAGACCGCCCGCCGGGTGCGGGCGGCGGGGTTCGAGATCGGCAACGTGGCCGTCCAGGTCATCGGCAACCGGCCACGGATGGCCGCGCGTCGGGCCGAGGCCGAGCGGGTGATGACGGACGCGCTGGGCGCCCCGGTCAGCGTGTCGGCCACCACCACCGACGGCCTCGGCCTCACCGGCCGGGGGGAGGGCGTCGCCGCGATCGCGACCGCCCTGGTGCGGGACGCCACCGACTGAGTGGGGGGACATGGCGATCGAGTTGCCCCTGGTCACGCAGCGGCTGACGCTGCGCGCGTTCCGGCCCGACGACGCCGGCCCGCTGCTGGCCGTCTACGACGACCCGGATCTTGCCCGCTACCTGCTCGACGAACCGTGGACGCCCGATGTCGCCCGTGAGCGGGTCGACCAGCGCCTGGGCCAGACGGGGCTGGACACCGAGTCCCGCACGCTCTGCGTCGCCGTGGAACACGGCCCCACCCTGATCGGTGACGTGACCTGCTGGCTCAACGACGCGACGGGCCGCCGCGCCGAGATCAGCTGGGTGCTGGCCACCGCATCGTCCGGCCACGGCTACGCGGCCGAGGCCACCACGGCGGTGCTGGACGCCGTGTTCGCGGCGGGGATCCACCGGGTGGAGGCCCAGATGGACGCCCGGAACGAGGCGTCCGCCGCGCTGGCCGAGCGGCTCGGCATGACCCGCGAGGCGCACCTGCGCCAGAACTGGTGGATCAAGGGCGAGTGGACCGACACCCTCGTCTACGGGCTGCTCGCCGACGATCGCGCCTGAGGCGTCCCGCCCGGCTCAGCGCACCTCGGTGGCGTCGGCGACGAAGCTGTTGCAGACCGCGAGGTCGGCGCTGCCGAGCCCACGGTTGAACCAGTCCTGCCGGGCAGCTCCGGTGCCGTGCCCGCCGTCGATGTTCGGCTGGCCGCTCAGCACGTCGTCGCCCAGGTTGTGGGCAAGCGCGCCGAGCCCGGCCAGCTCGGCCGAGCCCATCTGTTGGCTCTGCGCGACCGACGAGACGTACAGCCCGGCCAGGCAGTCGGCCTGCACCTCGGTGCGGCGGGAGAGTTCGAGCGCCGCCGACTCCGAGCGGGCCTGCTGCTCGAGCATCTTCTCCGAGACGAGCACGGCCGTCCGTGCCTGCACGGCGTGGCCGAACTCGTGCGCGATGATCATCTCCGCGGCGTACGGCGTGCCGGACACCTCGGCCGGGAAGGACTGCAGCAGGGGTTGGGCGTAGTAGATGCGCTGGTCACCGGTGCAGTAAGCGGCGTTGACCTCCCCGAAGTCGCCGCAGGCGGTGCGGATCGGGCGGTCGTAGACGGTCACCGGCGGGCGGGGCATGGTGAAGTCCGCGGCCTCCACCGGGGCGGCGAACACCCGCATCAGGCAGCCCATCTGGTCGTTCAGGTGGTCCTCCATGGTCGCGCGCCCGGCCGTCCGCATGTCTAGGTCGGTCATCGGACAGTTGGTGGGTGTGGGCACGCTCTGGTCGTAGACCGGGTTGGCCGTCACGAGCGACTCGGCGGCGTTCAAATTGCGCGGGCCCGGCACCGGCGGGGGGTTGAGGTCGGCCGCCGGCGGGCTGTAGCTCTCGTTCTCATAGCCCCCCACACCGCCGCTCGGGGTGGACGCGGAGCCCGAGCTGCCCGGCGAGGAGGGCTGTGCCGGCTGGACGAAGTCACGCAGCCCGGAGGACACGGTGGTGAACCCCCAGAACAGCAACACCAGCGTCAGCAGCGAACCCAGGCCGCCTCGGCGCCGGCGACGTGGGGGACGCCGCGGGGGCGCGGGCCAGCCGGGGGGCGCGCCGAACGGCACCCGCTGCACCTGCCGCGGCACCGGGCGCTGGCTCGGCCACGGCGCCTGGGCGGGCCAGGCCGCCTGCGGCCACGGCGCCGCCGGGCGGCCGGAGCCGCTGGGCGCGTACTGGGGCGTCTGCCAGCTCGGCTGTCGGCCCGACGGCCCGGATGGGTACTGACTCACGGCCCCAGCCTAACCAACGCGCCGAGGCGCCGGGCCGCGGCCCCGGCCGCAGAAATGTCGGGGTGGTGCTGTAGTTTCTCTGACGTGAGAAGCCTGCGTCCCCGCCGCCTCGTCGCGTCGCTGCCCCGCGTGACCGCGCGGCTGGCGGCCACGGTGCTCGCCGCCACGGTGCTCAGCGTGCTGGCCGTCGCGCCGCCCGCGCAGGCGGCGACGGTGGTGGAGTCCTACGAGGTCGCCGCCACGGTCGAGCCCGACGGCGCGCTGCGCGTCGAGGCGACGATCACCCCGGACGCCGCCCCGGGCGACCTGGTGCAGCGCTTCGCGACCACCCTGGCCGTTCCGGATCGCCGGGCCTACCACTTCACGGTGACCGACATCGCGGTGACGACGGCCGACGGTGCCGACGCCGGCGCCACGGTCACGCAGGAGGCGGGAGCGACGGTGGTGACGATCCCCAACCCCACCGCGCCGATCCGCCTCGGCTACACCGTGCGCGGGGCCGCCTTCGCCACGCAGGACACGACGACGGTGTCCTGGCGGCTCCTCCAGGGCCTGAACGTCGGCGTGACCTCCTTCGACGCGACCGTGGCCGCCCCGGGCCCGTTCGTGATGGTCGACTGCGCGGCCGGGCCGCCCGCCAACCCCGGGGCGTGTGGCTGGTACAGCGGCGGCACCCACGACCAGCAGGTGCCGGCCTTCCACGACGGTCCGCGCGGCCCGGGTGAGGTCGTGCAGACGGTCGTCCGGTACCCCGCCGCGGTCGTCGCCCCGAACGAGGATCTCGAGACGCTGTGGTCGCTCGACCGGGCCTTCTCGACGCGCCCCCTGCCGCTCGCGCTGGCCATCGGCCTGGGGCTGCTGGGGTTCGCCGCACTGTGGCTCGTGCACCGTCATCTGGGGCAGGACGCGGGTGGTGCGGACGCCGCCCCCCGCCCCGTCGCGACCTTCCGGCCCGTGGGGGAGGGGCAGAGCGCCTTCACGGTCGAGGAGCAGATTCGGCCCGGCCACGTCGGCACGGTGGTGGACGAGCGCGTCGACCCGGTGGACGTGGCGGCCACGGTGGTCGACCTCGCGGTGCGCGGTGCCCTGCTCATCCGCGAGCTGCCGCGGCCCACGCCGTTCGCCCGGACGGACTGGGAGTTCGTGCCGCGGGGCGGTGTGGCCGAGCTGCGGCCGTTCGAGCAGCGGATCCTGGCGGCCGTGACGCCGGGTGGACGGGTGGGACTGCTCTCCGAGGTGGGGCACGAGGTGGCCGGAGCCCTGGGCGACGTCCAGTCCGCCCTGTACGACGACGTCGTCGAGCGTGGCTGGTTCGTCCAGCGCCCGGACGAGACCCGGACCCTCTGGACGACGGGCAGCCGCATCGCCCTCGTCGTCGCCGTGCTCCTGACGGTCGTGCTCGTCGCCTTCACGTCGTTCGGCCTGCTGGGTCTGGTGCTCATCGCGCTCAGCCTGGGTGCGGGCATCCTCGGTCAGGAGATGCCGGCCCGCACCGCGGAGGGCTCCTCGGTGCTGGCGGGGCTGGGGGTGCTCCGCGGGCAGCTGCTGACCCAGCCCACCCACGAGATGCCCCACGGCCACGAGGTCGATGAGCTGAGCGAGGTGCTGCCGTTCGCCATGGTGCTGGGCGGCACCGAGCGCTGGCTCGACGGTCTGGTGGCCACCGACATCGACGACGCCACCGACGAGGTCGACCTCGCCTGGTACCACGGCCCGCAGGGGTGGCAGCTCGCCGACCTGCCGGATTCCCTGCGCAACTTCGTCACGACCCTCGAGGGCACGCTCGTCGAACGCTGAGTCCACCAGCCTGGGCAATGTCAACCAAAAGTTGACATGAATGGGGGCGTGGCCGAGGGTGGAGCCATGAACAAGCGCTTGTGGTCCCTGTTCGCCGGCATCTCCTTTCTCACCGCCGCCGTGTTCCTCGCATCGCTGGAACAGGGCCTGGGATGGTCCCCGATCCTGGTCGCCGCCCTCTCCGCCCTGGCCCTCTTGGTGGGTGCGCTGATCGCACCGACGCGCTGGCGGACGTCCGAGGAGGACAAGCTGCCCCAGCAGGAGTGGGAGCTCCGCAAGCTCACCCAGGTCGTGGTCGCCGCGCTGGTCGCCGTGGTTGCGGCGTTCTTCTTCCCCGTGAGCCCGGGGCTGGCAGGGATGATGGGCATCGTCGCCGCGATCATGGTCGGAGCCCTACCAAGGCAACGGGTCCGTGGGACAGACTCCTGATCCGTTGGCCGCGGTGGTCTCGGCCCGGGACGCCGCCCTGGCGGCCGACCGTGCCCTGGCCGCCGCCGTGCTGGACGCCCGCGGGGCGGGCTGCTCATGGGCCGAGCTGGGGGACGTCCTGGGCGTGAGCCGCCAGGCCGCGTTCAAGCGGTTCGGCCGCCCGGTGGATCCCGACTCGGGGCGGACGTTGGGCACGGGCCCGCACGTCGACCCCGCGGCCCTCGCCGAGGCGGTCTTCCGAAGCATCGCGGCCGCCGACTACACGGCCCTGCACGCGGCCATGACCAGCCACTGCGCCCGCGAGCTGAGCCGCGGCCGGGTGGCTGGCGTGTGGCGTGAGGTGTTGGCAGCGGTGGGCGAGGTGGAGTCCTACTCGGGCCACGGCGTCCGCACTCTCGCCGGGGAGCTCCTTCCGCTGGAACCCCAGCCGGGCCCCCTCGTGGCCCGCTTGGTGCTGGAGCACGAGGCCGGCCGGATGGTCGGGCACGTGGCCGTCAATCACGCCGGCAAGGTCACCGGCGTTCTCGTCGCACCCCTGGAGCACGAGGACGCGATGGCCTTCTGAGGGAGGGCCAACGTCGTGTACTCCGCGAACCGGCCGAAGCTCAGAGGGTGAGGCCCGGGTAGAGCGGGAACCGGTCGAGGAGTTCCTCGGCCCGCGCCCTCGTCCGATCGGCCAGGCCGTCGGGGAGCGTGTACTTCGCCTTGCCGGGCTTGCCGGTGGACGCCGTCACCGGCTCGGCCCCCGTCAGGACGCCCACGATCATGTCGGCGACCTCGTCGAAGTCGTCGGCGCCGAGGCCGCGGGAGGTGAGCGCCGGCGTCCCGATGCGGACGCCCGAGGTGTACCAGGCGCCGTTGGGGTCGGCGGGGATCGAGTTGCGGTTGGTGACCACGCCCGATTCGAGCAGCGCCGACTCGGCCTGGCGCCCGGTGAGGCCGAACGTGGTGGTGTCGATGAGCACGAGGTGGTTGTCGGTGCCGCCCGTCACCAAGCGTGCGCCGCGGCGCAGCAGCCCGTCGGCGAGCGCCTGGGCGTTGTCGGCGACGGCCTGGGCGTAGCTTTGGAACGCCGTGGTGCGTGCCTCGGCGAGCGCGACGGCCTTGGCGGCCATCATGTTCGACAGGGGGCCGCCCAGCACCATGGGGCAGCCCTTGTCGACGGCGTCGCTGAACTCCTTCGTGGCGAGCACGAGCCCGCCGCGGGGGCCGCGCAGCGACTTGTGCGTCGTGGTCGCGACGACGTCGGCGTAGGGGATCGGGTTCTCCTCGCCGGTGAACACCTTGCCGGCGACCAGACCGGCGAAGTGCGCCATGTCGACGAACAGCACCGCGCCGACGGCGTCCGCGATCTCGCGCATCCTCGCGAAGTTGACCCGGCGCGGGTACGCGGAGTAGCCCGCCACGAGGATCAGCGGCTTGAACTCCCGGGCGTCGGCCAGCAGCTTGTCGTAGTCGATGAGACCGGACTCGGGGTCGGTGCCGTAGGAGTGCTGGGCGAACATCTTGCCCGAGATGTTGTGGCGGAAGCCGTGGGTGAGGTGGCCGCCGGCGTCCAGGCTCATGCCCATCACGCGCTGGCGGTTGAACTCGGCCCTGAGGTCCTCCCAGTCGCTCTCGGCGAGGTCGTTGACCGTCTTGGCGCCGAGCCGCTGCAGGGTCGGGGATTCCACCTTCGCGTTGAGGATGGCCCAGTAGGCCACGAGGTTCGCGTCGATGCCGGAGTGCGGCTGCACGTAGGCGTACTCGGCGCCGAACAGCTCCCGGGCGTGCTCGGCGGCCACGGACTCGACGGTGTCGACGTTCTGGCAGCCGGCGTAGAAGCGGTGGCCGATCGTGCCCTCGGCGTACTTGTCGGAGAGCCAGTTGCCCATGGTGAGCAGCGTCGCGAGCGAGGCGTAGTTTTCCGAGGCGATGAGTTTCAGCGAGCCGCGCTGGTCGGCCAGCTCGGCGCGGATGGCGTCGCTGATCCGGGGCTCCACGGAGGCGATGACGGTGAGGGCGTCGCTGAAGGCGCGGGACGCGGTGGCAGTGAGATCGGGCACGGAACGGACTCCTTCACGAGGGCGCGAGGCCTCCAATCTATTGCACACCCGCCGGGGGCGTGCCCGGCGACCACCCCGGCGGTGGGTGCGCGTGCTGGCGGTGGTCGGCCCTAGGCTGGGGGCCGACGGTGGCCCCGAGGAGTTCCATGTTCTGTTCGCACTGCGGTTCGCGCCTGTTGGAGGGCTCGAACCAGTGTCTGCACTGCGGCCGCATCGAGCCGTCGGTGCGGGTGGCGGAGCCCGCGCGTCCCGAGCTCGGCGAGGAGCGTCGGCGACGCCGGGCCCCGTGGGTGGTCGGCGCGCTCCTCGTGGTGGTGAATCTCGCCCTGGCGCTCGGGGTCGCCAGCCAGGCCTTCGTGGTGCCGGACGCCGCCCCCACCCCTGCCGGTCCGCAGCGCCCCGCCGAGCCGCCGACCGAGAAGATCCTCCCCGCCGCGGAGCGGCCGCTGGCCGAGGGCTGGGCCCTGTCCGTGGCCGAGTTGCAGCCGGAGGGGTTCGCGGCCCCGGTGTTCGTGTTCCCCGGCGAGCTCAACCCGGAGCGGGCCGATCTCGCCGTGGTCGTGTCGGCGTCGGACGAGGCGTCCTACGTGCGCGGGCTCAGCCTGACGCAGGGATCGGTGCTGTGGGTGGCCCGGCTGACCGGCCGCCTGGTCTGCAACCACGACCGGCTGGACGCCGTGGTCTGCGTGTCGTCGGATCGCAGCATCAACACCGTCCGGCTCGTCGACGGCACCGTCCTCACCACCCACACCGGCAGCGTCGAGGCGCCGCAGCAGGTGTGGGTCTCACCCACCGGCGGGCTGTTCGTGTTGTCGTACGTCGATCCCGGTGGCGAGGGCGTCCGCGAGCTGGGCGTCACGCTCACGCGGGTGGGGGACGACGGCGTCACGCTCGCGACGACGACCGGCACGCTGCCGTCGCGCGCGGGGGCCCCGGTGAGCCTGCACGGCGCCGGGCCGCTGGTCGCGGTGACGACGCAGGCGGACGCCCCGTACGGGCCGACCACCCCAACGCTGCTCCGCACCCAGTCCGACCTCGGGCGGGTGGGCGCGCTGGTGGACGGCCTCGACGTCACCGTGCTGCCCGACGGCCGCCTCGGCGTCCGGACGGACCTGAACAGCGCCACCCTCTACGACGCCAGCGGCAAGGAGCTGTTCCCCGTCGCGGCGCGCCTGGTGACGCTGCCGGGGCGCGACGTCCCCTCGGCCGAGACGCCCACCCTCGGCCTCGTCGCCTCCACCGACGAGACGGCGCCGCAGCCGCCGACGCTGCTCGGCGTCCAGCCCAACGGGGCGACCGCAGCGCTGGGCCAGGGCACCCCCCAGCTGGTCTGCGGTGGGCTGCTCGTGACGCACGACGCCGTCAGCCCGCAGCGCACCTTTCACGCCCAGGAGCGGGAGGGCGGGTCCGAGGTGTGGCAGGCGCCCCAGCATGGCGAGCTGGTCGACACGGCCTGCGACGGACGCCGCCTGCTGGCGCTGACGTGGGAGAACGAGATGCCGGTGCTGCGCGGATACGCCCTCACCACCGGCGACACGCTGTGGCAGGTGCCGTTCGAGCGGCGCAGCGTCGTCGCCGAGGTGCCGGGCCGGGGATGGCTGCTGCACGACCCGCAGGAGAACCGGATCGTCATCGTCCGCCCCTGAGATCGACCTTCGGCTGCCCCGGGCCGCGGGCGGGTCGACCTTGGCAGGACGCGGACCCCGGGGGCCGCCCGCTAGCCTCGAGGACACCACCTCGAGAAAGGTTGTCCATGTCGGACCAGACTCCTTCCCAGCCCACCTCGCCGAGAACACCCGCGCCGGAGCAGGCCGTTCCGGGGGGTTCCACGCAGGCCCCGGGCGTTCCCGGCGCCGGTGATCCGCGCGCGGGCGCCCCGTTCCCGCCCGGTGGTGCCGCGCCCGCCGTCGCGGGCGGGCGGCCTCCCGTCCCGCCGCCGTACGCCGCCGCGCCGCCGGCCCCACGCCGCGAGGGCGGGTTCAAGCGCGGCTTCGGCATCGGTTCGGGCGTCGGCCTCGGCCTGGGGGCGGCCGCCGTGGCGCTGAGCCTCGTCGGCGGCGTCGTCAGCGTCGCCAGCATGGCGGCGTTCGCCGGCATGGCGTCCTCGATGGCGGGCGTTGGCCAGACGCAGCTCGAGACCATGAACACCGTGTGGGGCCCGGAGACGGCGACGAACACGCTGCGGGCGATCCCCATTGAGGGCACGATCATGGCGCACGGGTCCGACGGGCTCGGGCTGACCGGCGGCACGTACGGCTACGAGGTGGCCGACCTGCTCGACGACCTGACCGCCGAGGACGCGGGGGGCGTGGTGCTGCTGATGAACACCCCCGGCGGGTCGATCAGCGGTTCCGCGGCGATGTCGTCCGCCATGGAGCGCTACAAGGAGCGCACCGGCAAGCCGGTGTACGCCTACGTGCAGGACATGTCCGCCTCGGGCGGCATGTGGACGATGGCGGGGGCCGACGAGATTCTCGCCGACCATGGCTCGCTGGTCGGCAGCGTCGGCGTCATCATGGGCCCGATCGCCCAGTACACCGATGTGGTGGCCGTCGACGGCGGCATCTTGGGCGGTGGGGTCACCACCACCGGGGGCGTCACGCAGGAGTACATCACCGCCGGCCGCGGCAAGGACGTGGGCAACCCCTACCGCCCGCTGACCGACGAGGAGCGAGCCGACCTGCAGTCGTTCATCGACCAGGAGTACGCCGCGTTCGTCGACCACGTCGCCACCGCGCGCGACATCGCGCCGAGCGTCATCGTGGACGACCTGGGCGCGGCGATGCTCGGCACCGAGCGTGCCCAGGAGGTCGGCTACATCGACGGCGTGATGGGTCGCCCGGAGGCGTTCCGGCACTTCGCCGAGGCGGCGGGGCTGGATCCGGACGACACGAAGGTCGAGCAGTCGGCCGGGCCGGACATGTGGGGGTCGCTGTTCGGCATCGAGCGGGCCTTCGGCACCGCCCCGGCGGCCCAGCCGGTGGACGGCCAGCCCGCGCGGGTCACCTCGACGCTGTGCACGAGCTCGCGGACCCCGCTGGCCTGGGATCCCCAGGCGGCGGCGTCCTTCTGCGGCTGAGGCACAGAGCCGGCCCCCGCGGGGCGCGCCCCGTGGGGGCCGACACGCACACTGATGGCTCAAACTCCACCTTGCAAGGTGGAGTTTGAGCCAATAGTGAGCGTGTCGCGGGGCTCAGCCCCGGAAGCGGGCCAGCTCGTACAGCGCGATCGAGGCCGCCACGGAGGCGTTGAGGCTCTCGGTGTCGGCGCCGATCGGGATGGACGCGAGCACGTCGCAGTTCTCGCGCACCAGGCGGGCCAGCCCGTCGCCCTCGGAGCCAACCACGAGCAGCACCGGCCCGTCCGCTCCGGGGACGTCCGCGATGTCGATCTCGGCCTCGCCGGCCAGGCCCACCACCGTGAACCCCGCCTCGGCGTACTCGCGCAGCACCCGGTTGAGGTTGCCGGCCAGCGCGACCGGCACGCGCGCCGCGGCCCCGGCCGAGGCCTTCCACGCCGTCGCCGTCATGTGGGCCGAGCGGCGCTCCGGCACGATGACGCCCAGCGCGCCGAAGGCGGCAGAGGAGCGGATGATCGCGCCCAGGTTGCGCGGGTCGGTGATGGAGTCGCAGGCCACCACGATCGGGTCGTCGGTCTCCAGCGCCTCGGCCAGCAGGTCGCCGGGGTGGGCGTACTCGTACTCCGGCATCTGCAGGGCAACGCCCTGGTGCACGGCCCCGCCGGTCAGCCGGTCGAGCTCGCGGCGGGACGCCTGCAGCAGCGTCATCCCCTGCTCGGCCGCCAGCCGCAGGATCTCGGTGACCCGCGAATCGCGCTCGGTGCCCTCGGCGATGAACGCGCGGCGGATCGGCAGCCCGGCCTGCAGGGCCTCGTGGACGGGGTTGCGCCCGATGATCCACTCCGCGCCCGCACCCTTGGTGTTCTCTCGGACGCGCTGCTCCCCGGGCGGGGTGCGGCGCCCGCGCGGACGCTCGTCGGAGATGGGCGACTCGCTCGCCCTCCGTTTCCGATAGGCCTTGTGGTACGGACGATCCTCGGCCTTGGGGGTCGGCCCCTTGCCCTCCAACCCGCGGCGGACGCGTCCGCCCGACCCGGCGGTGCGGCCGGTGTTCCCGACGCCCTTGCCGCGCTTGCGGACGGCTCCCTTGCGCTGACTGTTGCCCGGCATCGGATCAGTTCCTCTCGAGGGACCAGCGGGCCCCGTCCTTGGTGTCGGTGACCTGCAGGCCGGCGGCCGCGAGGGCGTCGCGGATGGCGTCCGCGCTCGCCCAGTCCTTGCGGGCGCGCGCCTCGGCCCGTTGGTCGAGCAGGGTGCGGACGAGGGCGTCCACGACGCCGGTCAGGTCGTCGGCAGCGGACGCGGACGCCGCCGCCCACTCCGGGGCGTCCGGCGCGAGGCCGAAGACGGCCAGCATCGCGCGGACGTCGGCGTCCACCTCCGCGAGCGCGTCGGTGTCGCCGTCGGTGAGCGCCTGGTTGCCCTCGCGGACGGCGCCGAACAGCACGGCGAGCGCCCCGGGCGTGCCCAGGTCGTCGTCCATGGCGGCTGCGAACCGCGCCCAGCGATCGGTCGCGTCGCCGCCGGTCGCACCGACCCGGGGCGCGCGACCGGCGCCCAGCGTCTCTGCGGCGCGGGTGAGGAACGAGTCGATCCGCTCGAGCTGGGCCGACGCCTCGGCCAGGGACTCCTCGCTGAGTTCGATCGCGCTGCGGTAGTGCGGCCCGGCCAGGTACAGCCGGACGGCCCGGCCGCCGTGGCGGGCCACGGCCTCGTGCACGTCGGCGGTGTTGCCCAGGGACTTCGACATCTTCTCCCCGGCCATCGTCACCCACGCGTTGTGCATCCAGTAGGTGGCGAACGGACGCCCCGCCGCCTGGCTCTGCGCCATCTCGTTCTCGTGGTGGGGGAACCGCAGGTCGATGCCGCCGCCGTGGATGTCGAACGCCGGCCCGAGGTACTTGCCCGCCATCGCGGAGCACTCGATGTGCCAGCCCGGACGCCCCCGCCCCCACGGCGCGTCCCAGATCGCGGTCTCGGGCTCGCCGGGCTTGGCGCCCTTCCAGAGCGCGAAGTCGCGCGGATCCCTCTTGCCGCGGACGTCCACGTCGGCGTCCGGCTCCATCTCGGACGCCTTCTGACCCGACAGCGAGCCGTACGCCGGCCAGCTCGCCACGTCGAAGTAGACGTCGCCGGAACCGTCGGCGGGCGCGTAGGCGTGGCCCGCCTCGATGAGCTCGCCGATGAGGGCGATCATCTCGGGGATGTGCCCGGTGGCGCGCGGCTGGTAGGTGGCCGGGGCGTTGCCGAGCGCGGCCATCGCGGCGTGGAACTCGGCCTCGACGCGGTGCCCCAGCGCCCACCAGGGCTCACCGGCCTCCTCGGCGACGGCCAGGATCTTGTCGTCGATGTCGGTGACGTTCGCGACGAACGTCACGGCGTAGCCGGACGCCGTCAACCACCGGCGCAGGACGTCAAAGTTGACCTCCTTGCGCACGTGACCGAGGTGGGGGGCCTTCTGCACGGTCGGGCCACACGCGTAGATCGAGACCTCGCCCGGCACCAGGGGCCGGAACTCCGTCTTCGTCCGCGTGCGACTGTCGTACAGGTGGAAGCTCACGGCCCCATCGTATCGGTGCCCCGGAGACCCGTGTTTCACCCCACCACCGACCCCCCGCCGCGCATTTGGACCCGAGGAAATGGCGCCATGGCGCCATTTCCTCGGGTCCAAATGCCAGTCAGGGGGCGCCGCCGCCAGCCGTCGCGCCCCACGGGCGGGTGGGATCAGCCCTTCAGTTTGCGCAGCGCGTCGATGTCGAACACGGCGGGCAGGCTCTCGAAGTCCGGGTCGGACGCCGCGGCCTCCCACGGGTCGAACGGGGCCTCCTCCTCCTCCTCGTCGTCGGCGAACCCCTGGGACGGGTCGTAGGGGTTGAGCAGCGTCCGGGAGCCCGCGCCGACGAACTCGTTCGAGATCACCTCGTCGGGCAACACGGCGAGCACGTCGTGGATGTAGCCGTGCACCGCCTCCGTGAGCGGCACCTCACGCTGGGCGCGCTGGCTGGCGTACCACCGGTAGTCCAGCACCTCGTGGAAGATCTGGGCCTGCTCCCGCTTGCCCGTCAGCTCGGGCGGCACGGCGTGGACGACCGGCTGGAACGACTCGGTGAGCCAGCGGTGGGCGACGACCGACTCCTCGACGTGCCCCAGGCCGTAGCGCGCCCGATAGGTGTCCAGGTCGTTGAGCAGCCGCTGGGCCTGGTGCTCCTCGGTGTCGAGGCCGGTGAGCCGCAGCAGGCGTCGGCTGTGGTGGCCCGCGTCCACCACCTTGGGCTGGATCGTCACGCTCGAGCCGTCGCGGGCCGTGCGGATGTCCAGCTCCGCCACATCGAAGCCCAGCTGGTTGAGCCGGCGCACGCGCGACTCGATGCGAAACAACTCGTCGCCGGAGAACTCCTCGACACCCGTCAGCTCCCGCCACAGGGCGTGGTAGCGGCTCTCGATCTGCTGCACCAGCTCCAGCGGGTCGAGGCTCTCGTCGAGCAGCTTGCCGGCCTCCAGGTCGGAGAACTCGCCGAACAGGTTCACGATGGCGATGTCGAGGTCGTGGGCGCGCTGGCCGGTGGTGAGGACGTCGTGCATCTCTGCCGTTTCGGCGTCCACGAGGTAGGCGGCGAACTCACCCGCGTCGCGCCGGAACAAGATGTTGGACAGCGACACGTCCCCCCACAGGAAGCCGATCAGGTGCAGCCGGGCCAGGAGCACCACCATCGCGTCCAGCAGGCGCGACACCGTCTCGGGGCGGACCCCTGTGGAGAACAGCGACCGGTAGGGGAGCGAGAACTGCAGGTGCCGGGTGAGCAGGATCGGGTCGAGCGGCTGGCCGTCCGGACCCACCCGGTCCGTCACCACCGCCACGGGTTCGACGGCCGGCGCGCCCACCCGGTGCAGCTCCTGCAGGGTGCGGTACTCGTGCACCGCAGGGCTCTCCAGCACCTCCTTGGCGGCCAGCACACCGTCCCCCACCTGGATGAACCGCACCACGTGCCGCGAGATGCCGCGCGGCAGGGCGACGAGGTGCTCGGTCGGCCACGCCGCCAGGGGCACACTCCACGGCAGGGGGATGAGGCGGGCGTCCGGCTGGGCCGACAGGAAGCGAGGCACCTCCCCATTGTCGCACCGTGACCCGCGGCGAGGCATCAGCCTCAGGTGGCCACAACGAGCGGGGCCCGCGGCATGCGCCGCGGGCCCCGACCCGGTCAACGGGAGCGACTCAGGTGAGGCGATCGCCGGTGGCGTTGCTGAACACGTGCATCCGGTCGTAGTCCGGCTGCAGGCGCACGGTGTCGCGCTTGGTCAGCGGGTGGCGCGACTCCAGACGGGCGACGATCTGCGTCGCGATGAGCTTCTCGTCCTCCGCCAGGCCGGCGAGCGTGCCGTACAGGTACGAGTCCGCACCCAGCTCCTCGACCACGGCGACGTCGACGCCGATGCCCTGGCCGTCCTCACCGGTGGTGAAGTGCTCTGGGCGGATGCCGAGGGTCAGGTCGGTCTCCCCCTTGGCCTTGGCCAGCACCTCGCGGCGCACGGGCACCACGTAGTCGCCCACCTGGACGCCGTCGGCGGTCGCCCGGCCCGTGATCAGGTTCATGGCCGGGGAGCCGATGAAGCCCGCCACGAACAGGTTGTTCGGCGAGTCGTACAGGTTCAGCGGGCTGTCGACCTGCTGCAGGACGCCGTCCTTCATGACCGCCACGCGGTCACCCATCGTCATGGCCTCGACCTGGTCGTGGGTCACGTAGACGGTGGTGACGCCGAGGCGGCTCTGGAGAGCCGCGATCTGCGTGCGGGTGGAGACGCGCAGCTTGGCGTCCAGGTTGGACAGCGGCTCGTCCATGAGGAACACCGAGGGGTGACGCACGATGGCGCGGCCCATGGCGACGCGCTGACGCTGACCACCCGAGAGGGCCTTCGGCTTGCGGGAGAGGAAGGACTCCAGACCCAGCAGCTTGGCGGCCTCCATGACGCGCTGCTCGCGCTCGGCCTTCGGCACGTTCTGCATCTTCAGGGCGAAGCCCATGTTGTCGGCCACCGTCATGTGCGGGTAGAGCGCGTAGTTCTGGAACACCATCGCGATGTCCCGGTCCTTCGGCGGCAGGTCCGTGACGTCACGGTCCCCGATGAAGATGTTGCCGGCGTTGACCTCCTCCAGGCCCGCGAGCATGCGGAGCGAGGTCGACTTGCCACAACCCGACGGGCCGACGAGCACCATGAACTCGCCGTCGCCGATCTCCAGGTTGAGCTTGTTGACGGCCGGATGCTCCGACCCCGGGTAGACGCGCGTGGCGTCCCGGAATGAAACTGTGGCCATAGGGGCCACCCCCCTTTCCACGGGCAGGTACGTGCCCGACGATCCGTAGTGGAAGGGCCGCAACCGTTGCGACCCGCTTCCATTGAACCACCCTGTGCCGATTTGCGCACTGCTTCGCCACGGGTTGTCCGCGCCGAACCCTCCTGGCGCGGCGGTCCCACGGTGGCCCGCAGGTAGGCTCGCGGCCGTGACCCAGCCCGATCCCGACCGCGTCGACCGCGACCGCGTCCCCCCCGACCTCGCCGCCCCCGGTGGCGGCCCGGGCGAGGGCGACGGCGACGGCGAGCAGGAGTGGTGGGCCGACCCGTCGATGCCGTGGCAGACCAAGCCGACCCGCGCCGACCTCGCCTGCCTCGTGGCGATGAGCGTGCTGGGGCTGTACTCCCTGGCGATGATTCCGCTGCGGCCCGTGCTGCTCACGTCCGCGCCCTTCCTGCTGGCCGGCCTCGGCTATGGCGCCGGGCTGGCCTACGTGGGAGCGCTGGCCGCGACGGGCAGCCCGTGGTGGCCGCTGGTCTGGGTCACGGGGACGCTCTTCTCGCTCGCGATCGCGTCGGTCTACTACTGGGCCGGGCGGCTGTGGGGCCGGCGCATCGTGGACGTGTGGTCATCAGCCAAGTCGCCGCGCACCCAGCGCCGGTGGGACAGGGCGTGGGACGTCACGCACCGGTTCGCCATCCCGGCCACCCTCGTGTCGTTCCTGCCGCTGCCCCTCCCCATGAACATCATCCTCGTCGCGGTCGGCGCGGCCGGCGTCCGGTTTCGGACGTTCGCGCCGGTGGCGGCCTTCGGCGCGCTGGCCGTGAAGGGAGGCTGGCTCGCGCTGGGGTACTGGATCGGTGAGCCCGCCGTCACCGTCGTCGAGACCTACGCCTGGGTGCTGTGGATCATCTCGGTGGTGCTGCTGGTCGCCATGCTCGTCAGCTACTTCTGGCGGCAGCGCACCCAGGGGGCCGGGCCGGCCTCCTGACCCGCGCACCACGCGTTCTCGACCAAAGTCGCGCCCGCCGCGACCTGCGGCGGCGGACGCCGGCGCCGCGGCTCCCTAGGCTGGTCGGCGTGACCCCCGCCGCCGCCCGCACGCCCGCCCGCCGGGCCCGCGCGACGTGGCTGGCGATGTTCGAGCCCGAGCGGTACCCGCCCCCGCGCCTGTCGGGGGCGTCGTTGGCGTGGCGGTACCTGCTCTGCCTGGCGTGGTTCGCGCTGACCGCGCTGGCCTACGCGCTCGCCCATCAGGTGGGCACGGGCACCGGGGATGCGGCCGCCCCGATCCCGGCCGAGGGTGAGCTGGCCGACCTGCGCCTCCCGGCGGTCGTCATGGCGCTCGACGGCGTCCTCGGCGTCGTCAGCCTGGCCATCATCCACCTGCGGCGCCGCTTCCCCCTCGCGATCTGCCTCGTCATCCACGGGTTCATGCTGATCTCCGCCACCAGCGCCCCGGTGGGCGGGTGGGCGCTCATCTCCCTCGCCTCACGGCGCCAACTGCCGCGCACGCTGATCGCCCTCGGCGTCGGACTGGCGGTCGCGTTGGGCTCGTACCTGTGGCCGTGGTCGGCCGCCCTCAGCGCGCCGGTGATCGTGGCGGCGTTCGTCGGTCAGGCCCTGTTCGCGCTGCTCGGCGCGTACCTCGGCGTCCGCCGCGACCGGCAGGCGTCCTTCCACGCACGGGTCGAACAGGCCGACCGCGACCGCGAGTTCGCCGTCCTCGCCGAGCGCAACCGCATCGCCCGCGAGATGCACGACGTGCTCGCCCACCGCATCTCGCTGGTCTCCATGCACGCGGGCGCCCTCGCCTACCGCACCGATCTGCCGCCCGAACAGACCCAGGAGATCGCCCGGGTCATCCAGGAGAACGCCCACGCCTCGCTCACCGAGCTGCGCAGCGTGCTCTCGACGCTGCGCGAGGGGCCGAGCCTGCCCGGCGACGCGGCCCAGCCGGTCGCCCCCCAGCCCACCCTGGGCGACCTGCCCGGCCTGCTGGCGGACGCCCGCGCCCTCGGCCAGGTCGTCGACCTGCGGGGCACGCTCGCTCCCGGCCTGCCGCTCGTGCAGCAGCGCCACCTGTTCCGCATCGCGCAGGAGGCGCTCACCAACGCCCGCAAGCACGCCCCCCGGGCGCGCGTCGCGATGCTGCTGGAGGGCGCCCCGGCCAGCGGCGTCCACCTCCGGGTCACCAACGACGTGACCCAGGTGGGCGGTGGCGTCCCGGGGGCCGCCCTGGGGCTCGTGGGCGTCACGGAGCGGGTGCAGATGCTGGGCGGACGCGTCGACGCCGGCGTCCACGAAGGACGGTTCGTGCTCGACGCATGGCTGCCCTGGGACCATCGACGCTGAGACACCACACCAGGAGGAACCGTGACCGACACCATCCGCATCGTGCTCGTCGACGACGACCCGCTCGTCCGCGCCGGGCTCCGGCTGATCCTGGGGGGCGCGCCGTCGCTCAGCGTCGTCGAGGAGGCCAGTGACGGCCAGGCAGCCCTGGAAGTGGTGGCCCGGCAGCGGCCCGACGTCGTCCTCATGGACATCCGGATGCCGCGTCTGGACGGCCTAGCCGCCACCGCCGAGATCCTCGCGCGCCCGGATGCGCCCCGCGTCATCGTGCTGACGACGTTCGACTCCGACGACATGGTGTTGCGGGCCCTGCAGGCCGGCGCGTCCGGGTTCCTGCTGAAGGACACTCCGCCGGACCAGATGGTCGCGGCCATCGTCGCGGTGGACGCCGGCGAGACGATCCTGTCGCCGAGCGTGGTCGCCCAGGTCGTCGCCGTCGCCACCCGGGCGGCGGGGGACACCCGGGGTGACGAGGCCCGCGCCCAGCTCGCCCAGCTGACCGAACGGGAGCGGGAGGTGGCCGTCGCGATCGGCCAGGGCAAGGCGAACGCCGACATCGCCGCCGAGCTGTACATGAGCGTGGCGACGGTGAAGGCGTACGTGACGCGCATCTTCTACAAGCTCGGTGTGGACAACCGCGTCCAGGTCGCGATCCGCGTCCACGACGCCGGCCTGGCCCAGTGAAGACCCACCGGTGAGGCCCCGCCCGGCACGGGTTTCCGTGGCAGCGGAAGGCAACCGGTTGGTGTGCACCGCGCGGGGGCCTCACACTGGGAGATGACCCCTCCCGCCCCTTCTTCGAAGCGAGTCACGCATGGACTGGACCCTCCTCGTCGGCTGGATCGCCACCGTCACCGGCGTGATCCTCGGCATCCCCCAGGCGTGGCGCATCGGGCGCACCCGCGAGGTGGAGGGCGTCTCGGTGTGGACGTGGCAGACCATCCTCGGCATCAACCTGGCGTGGGGCATCCACGGCCTCCGGACGGGTCAGGCGAACCTCATTGTGGTGAACGTCCTCAGCATCGCGGTCACGCTCACCATCCTGGTCCTGCTGGCCCGGGGCAACCGGCGCTCGGTCGCGGCGGTGCTGGCGCCCGGCCTGGCGATGGGTCTCGCGATGGTGGCCGTCGCCGTGCTGCTGGGCAGCGAGGCGTTCGGGCTGGTCGCGATCATCCCGGGCGTGTGGGGCCTGGTGACCCAGGGCATGGAGCTCGTGCGGGCCCCCAGCGTGGAGGGCGTCTCGGGGTTCTTCCTGGTGCTGGCCAGCGTCAACTTCGCCCTGTGGGGCACCTGGGGCTTCCTGGTCGGCGATCCGGCTCCCGTCATCACCAACGGTGTCGTGACGGTGGTCTCGCTGGTGAACCTGGCGCTCTACCTGAGCCGTGTGGTGCGTGAGCGCGGTGCGGCTCAGCCGGCGTCCGCCCCCGCGGGTGCGGTGGCCGGCGCCGACGCGGTCAGCACCGCCACGAGGAACTCCGACGAGGCCGAGAAGGGTCGCAGGTCCCACGTGGACCAGCGCTGCTCGACGGCGAGCCCCGCTGCCGCGGCGTCCGCCTCGAAGTCTGCCTGCGCGTAGCCCCGCGCGAGGCCGAAACCGACGACGGCGCGACCGCCCTCGGCCAGCCAGCCGGCGAAGCGGGCCAGCACCGGGCGGCGCGTGCCGGGGTGGAGGAACGTCAGGACGTTCCCCGCGCACAGGATGAGGTCGAACCGCTGCGGCCCCTCGGCCGGCAGCTCGACGGCGGCGAGGTCGCCCACCACGTAGGTCGGGCCGGGGTCGTCGGCCTCGGCGGCCTCGAGGAGGATCGGGTCGAGGTCGACGCCCACCACCGTGTGCCCCGCGCGGTGGAGGTGGCCGGCGTGACGGCCGGGTCCGCAGCCGGCGTCCAGGATGGTGGCCCCGCGCGGCGCCATGGCGTCGACGAGGCGGGCCTCGCCCACCAGGTCGGCGCCGGACGCCGCCAGCGCCCGGAAGCGCTCGACGTACCAGCGCGAGTGGTCGGGGTTGGCCGCGGTGGCGTCGGCCCAGCGGCTGCGCAGCCCGCCCGCGACGGCGGCGGCGGCGCGGACGCCGAGGGAGGTCGGGGCGATTGAGCGTGGATCCACGAGCCTCCGACAGGATTCGAACCCGCGACCATCCGCTTACAAGGCGGGCGCTCTACCAACTGAGCTACGGAGGCGTGACCCGGAAGGGTCCGCGGACCATTGTGTCACGGGTGCAGATCCAGTCCGCCAGCGCGCGGGGCCGGTGCTCGCGCCAGTGGGCGCGCTCCTGGGCGGCCCAGATCGCCCAGTGGGCCGCGAAGGTCTCGCCGTCCCGGCCGAGGGCGCGGGCGCGCCGCAGCGCCGGGGGCGCGCTGACCCACAGCCCGCCGGTGGCCAGCGCCCGGTTGGCCGGGGTGAGGGTGCCACAGCCCTCGACGATCAGGGCCTCCGCCGGGTCGAGGTCGACCCAGCCGGCAGCCCGGCCCCGCTCCCAGTCCCACCGCTCGAAGCCCGGACGCCGCGGGTGCAGGATGTCGCGCGCCACGGCGTCCGAGCCGGCGCGCAGACCCTCCCAGCCCGGGTAGATGTCGTCGAGACTGACGAGCCGTACCGGGCCGGGCCAGTCGTCGGCGAGCGCGCGGGCGAGGCTCGTCTTGCCGGCGCCCGAACCCCCGTCGATGAGCACGACCGGGCGCGCGGGCGCCGCAAGGGCGTCCCGGACGCGGGCCCAGCCGGCGGGTCTCACGGGTGCCCGGTACCGTCGGGATGCGCCGCGCCGTTGGGGTGGCCCGCGCCGTCGGCCAGGTCGGACGCCGTGGGGTGCGGGTCGGCGGCGTGCGTGCCGCCCCGGCGGGGGATGAGGTGCATCACGGCGACGATGACGGCACCCACCGCGAGGCCGGCGAGGAACGAGAAGAAGGTGTTGGTGAGCCAGCCGAGGAAGCCGCCCAGGGCGCCGGTCGCGTGCGCGACCTGCTCCTCGAGGTGGTGCACGAAGCCGTACGGGGCATGCCAGCCGAGCTCGTCGACGCCCACGAGCAGGATGTGACCGCCCACCCAGAGCATGGCGATCATGCCGATCCAGGACAGCGCGGTCAGCACGATCGGCATCCCCTTCACGAGGCCGTCACCGAGGCGTCGCCCGAAGCCACGGCCGTTCTCGATGAGGTGCAGGCCGATGTCGTCCATCTTCACGATGAGCGCCACGACGCCGTAGACGCCGATGGTGATCGCGATGCCGACGACGACGAGGATGATGAGTCGGGACCAGAAGGTCTCGTCGGCGACCTCGTTGAGGGCGATCACCATGATCTCGGCCGACAGGATGAAGTCGGTGCGGATGGCGGAGGCCACCATCGTCTTCTCGTGGTCGCCACCCTGGAGGGGGGCCGGCGTCACGGGGGCGTGCTTGTCGTGCCCGGAGACCTTCTCCCACAACTTCTCGGCGCCCTCGAAGCAGAGGTAGGTGCCACCCACCATGAGCAGCGGGGTGAGCACCCAGGGAGCCCACTGGCTGAGCGCGAGGGCGAGGGGGAGGATGAACAGCAGCTTGTTGCGCAGCGATCCTACGGCGATCTTCTGGATCATCGGCAGCTCGCGGGCGGGGTTGAAACCGGTCACGTAGCGCGGCGTCACGGCGGCGTCGTCGACCACCACTCCTGCGGCCTTGGCGCTGGCGCGGCCCGCTGCGGCGGCCACATCGTCCACGGACGCCGCGGCCAGGCGCGCCATCGCGGCGATGTCGTCCAGAAGGGCTGCCAGTCCGCCGGCCATCGGTGTCCCCGTTTCGTCCGTGCCCCCGCCGGGGCTCACTCCGCCGACGTCGTCGGCCCGCAGGTAGTCTGCCACGCCCGGCTCCGAGGGGCCGTGACCCACCCGGCGCCCGGGGCGTCAGCTCGCGGGACGCGCCGTGGCCAGACCGGGAGCGGAGAGGAACACCTGGGCGTCCCCGCGGAGCGTCACGTCGGCGTCCGCCGCGCCGAGGAAGGCCGCCTCGCCGCGGGCCAGGGTGAGGTCGCCGGCGGCGGAGGAGAGGTGGGCGTCCCCCCGCGTGACCAACGCGATGCGCGCGTGACCGTCGGCCGGGACGCGCAGCGAACGCCCGGAGGTCGCCTCGAGGCGCCACACGTCGAACTCGTCACAGTGCGTGGGGTAGTCGAAGACGCCGGGGGCGGTCTCGTCGCCGTGGAGCACCTCGGGGGTGCACCAGGCGAAGTCCACCACGCGCACGAGCTCGTCGACGGCGATGTGCTTGCTCGTGAGCCCGCCGCGCAAGACGTTGTCGGACGACGCCATGACCTCGATGCCCGTGCCGGCCAGGTGGGCGTGCATCACGCCGGCGGGCACGTACACCGCTTCGCCCGGTGCCAGGATCAGCCGGTTCATCAACAGGGCGGCGAGGATGCCGCGGTCGGTGCCGAAGACGGCCTCCAGCTCCACGGCGGTGCGGGCGAGATCACCCACGGGGCCCTCGTCGCGGGCGTGTTCGCGGGCGCAGGCCAGCACGTCGGTGACGATGCCCATGCGGTCACCCTCGATCGTGAGGACGTCGAGGAAGACCTCCTGCAGCGCCGCCTCGCCGCCGCGCGCGTTGAGCGGGCCGAGCAGCCGCAGGGTGTCGGCGCCGACGCCGAGCTGGTGGAACAGGTGCCAGGTGAGCAGCGGGCTGCGGAAGCCGAACAGGGTGTGGAACGGCTCCAGCGCCACGAGGATCTCCGGCTTGGGCCAGTCGTCGCGGTAGGTCCGGTGGGGGTCGTCCCGGGCGATGCCGGCGGCCTCCTCGGCGGCGAAGCCGCGCTCGGCCTCGTCGCGCGACGGGTGCGCCTGCAGCGAGAGGGCGTGGCGCGCCGAGAGGATCTTCATGAGGAACGGCAGCTGCGGTCCGAACGCGGCCTGCGAGGCCTCGCCGAGCGCGGACGGGTCGGCTGCCAGGGCGGCGTCCAACGTCGTGTCGCCCAGCCGCGCCGGAGCCGAGGGGTGGGCGCCGAGCCACAGCTCGGCCAGCGGCTGGCCGTCGGGCTCCTTCCCCAGGATGCCGGCGATGGCGTCGTAGGTGCCCCAGGGGTAGCGGATGAGCGTGCCCTCCAGGAACTGCATGCTGCCTCCGGCGTTGGATGGGGTGACGGACCCACCCATTGAACCTGCGGAGCCCCACGCGGGCAACCGCCCGCGCGGGTGACTCGGCGCCTTCGGTGAGGCGTCAACCGATCGATGGGGGAGAGCCAGTGAATGACAGCCGTGTGATTCGCCGGTACGCTGACGCCATGTCCGATGCCTTGCAGAGCAGCCCCACCGCTGGCGGCCTCACCAAGCTGGAGGCCGGCATCCTCGACTTCGAGGACGCCTGGTGGGCGGCCGACGGCACCAAGGACGCCGAGATCCACGCACGGTTCGGGCTCACCCCGCCGCGCTACTACCAGATCCTCAACGCGCTGCTCGATCGAGAGGACGCGCTGGCCCACAAGCCCCTGCTGGTGCGCCGCCTGGCCCGCCTGCGGGCGTCCCGGCAGCAGAGCCGCTCGGCGCGGCACCTCACGGTGCGCGTCGGCGGCTGAACTTCCGGGCGCGGACGCGTCCCGTCGGCTGGCCCGTGACCGGGTGGACGTAGCCGCCGGCCACCAGGCCCGCATGGCGCTCCAGCGGGTTGCGCAGCGCCGGGTTGCCTGTCCGCAGCCACGACCAGCCGGACGCCAGCGCGTAGGTCGGGAAGAACCAGACCCCGCCCACCGCGTACTGCCACGCGTGGCGTCCCTCGTGGCCCCACGTGCCGGGCACGCGCGCCTCCAGGGTCGCGATGTCGGACGCCGTGGCCACCACGTTGCCCACCGTGAAGGCCCCGGCCAGCGGGTACCGCAGCCGGTAGCCCTCGGCGACGATGATGCCCTCGGGCCCGCGACGCAGCCGGGCGCGGCCCGTGAGCGCCACCGCGAGCCCGAGCGGCGTGGTGAGGTTGAGCCAGTTCGCCGCGGCGCGGACGCGGTGGGTGGCGGTCATGGGCATGGGCCCATGGTGGGGGATGGGTCCGGATCGCTCAAGCAGCGGTCGGATCGTTTGCACTCGCCTGCATCGAGTGCTAAACATGGATTGGCACTCGACTGTGTTGAGTGCTACCCGTCCGGTGCGGTGAGACCTGCCGATCAGGTCGTCCGTCGCGGGCACCGATCCGGGCGAACCCAGACATCCGAAAGGATTGCCGACAGTGGCAAAGCTGATTGAATTCAACGTGGACGCGCGCCGCGGCCTCGAGCGGGGCATGAACACCCTCGCCGACGCGGTCAAGGTCACGCTCGGCCCCAAGGGCCGCAACGTCGTGCTTGAGAAGAAGTGGGGCGCCCCCACCATCACCAACGACGGCGTGTCGATCGCCAAGGAGATCGAGCTCGAGGATCCCTTCGAGAAGATCGGTGCCGAGCTCGTCAAGGAGGTCGCCAAGAAGACCGACGACGTCGCGGGCGACGGCACCACCACCGCCACGGTCATCGCCCAGGCGATGGTGCGTGAGGGTCTGCGCAACGTCACCGCCGGTGCCAACCCGATGAGCCTCAAGCGGGGCATCGAGAAGGCCGTCGCGGCGATTTCGGAGGAGCTCGCGCAGCAGAGCAAGCCGGTCGACACCAAGGACCAGATCGCGCAGACGGCGTCCATCAGCGCCGCCGACAGCAACGTGGGCGAGATCATCGCCGAGGCGATGGACAAGGTCGGCAAGGAGGGCGTGATCACGGTCGAGGAGTCCAACACCTTCGGCCTCGACCTCGAGCTGACCGAGGGCATGCGCTTCGACAAGGGCTACATCTCCCCGTACTTCGTCACCGACACCGAGCGCATGGAGGCCGTCCTCGACGACCCCTACATCCTCATCGTCAACAGCAAGGTCTCCTCGCTGAAGGACCTGCTGCCGGTGCTCGAGAAGGTCATGCAGGCGGGCAAGCCCCTGCTGGTCATCGCCGAGGACACCGACGGCGAGGCCCTCGCCGGCCTGATCGTGAACAAGATCCGGGGCACCTTCCGCTCCGTCGCCGTCAAGGCGCCGGGCTTCGGTGACCGCCGCAAGGCCATGCTGGGCGACATCGCGATCCTCACCGGCGGCCAGGTCATCTCCGAGGAGGTCGGCCTCAAGCTGGACGCCGTCACCCTCGAGCTGCTCGGCCGGGCGCGTTCCGTCCGCGTCACCAAGGACGAGACGACCATCGTTGACGGCGGGGGCGACTCCGACCAGATCGAGGGCCGCGTGGCCCAGATCCGTCGCGAGATCGAGAACTCCGACTCCGACTACGACCGCGAGAAGCTCCAGGAGCGCCTCGCCAAGCTGGCCGGCGGCGTGGCCGTCATCAAGGTCGGCGCGGCCACCGAGGTCGAGCTCAAGGAGCGCAAGCACCGCATCGAGGACGCCGTGCGCAACGCCAAGGCGGCCGTCGAGGAGGGCATCCTCGCCGGTGGCGGCGTCGCGCTGCTCCAGGCCGCTGCTGCGGCCAAGGGCAAGGTCGAGCTGACCGGTGACGAGGCCGTGGGTGCGCAGATCGTGTTCACCGCGTCCAGCGCTCCGCTGAAGCAGATCGCCGAGAACGCCGGCCTCGAGGGCGGCGTCGTGGCGGAGAAGGTCGCCGGTCTCGAGCCGGGCAAGGGCCTCAATGCCGCGTCCGGTGAGTACGTCGACATGCTCGAGGCGGGCATCCCCGACCCGACGAAGGTGACGCGCTCGGCGCTGCAGAACGCGGCGTCCATCGCGGCGCTGTTCCTCACCACCGAGGCCGTGATCGCCGACAAGCCGGAGAAGGCCCCGGCCATGCCGGCCGGTGGCGGCGACGAGATGGGCGGCATGGGCTTCTGAGCCCGAGGCACCGACAGCACCACACACCCCAGCCCGAGGGCGTCCCGCACACGCGGGGCGCCCTCGGTGCTGGGCGGGGCGCGTGCCCGGCAGCTGGTGGTGCGGGGAGGTGTTGGTGCGGGCGGCGGGCCCCCCGAAGTGGCTTTTGGACCCGAGGAAATGGCGCCATGGCGCCATTTCCTCGGGTCCAAACGCCCCCGGGGAGCGCTTGAGTCGCACGTGGCGCAGCTTGAACCCACGTGGCGCACGGGGACTCCACGTGGCGCAGCGCAGCTCACGTGGCGGCCCGCCGAAGGCCCGCCACGTGAGCTCCACTGAGCCACGTGATCGCTCGCCGCGCCAGGTGTCGCCGGAGTGCGCCACGTGTGCCGCGCACCCCCGGGCCGTGCCACCTGACATCATGGGGCCCATGAGCGGGCTGCTGGAGGTGCGGATCCTGGGCGCCCACGACGCCGCCCCGGCCGAGGCGGGCGGGGCCGACCGGCTGGAGCTGGTGACCCTCGACGGCGAGGAGGCACTATCGCCCGAGCCGCGCGAGATGGCCGCGGTGCGGTCGCGGACGACGCTGCCGGTGCGCCCCGTCCTCCGGCTGCGGGAGGGGTTCTCGACCGACGGCGGCGAGGCCGTCCGGCTGCGCGGGCTGATCTCCGCCTACCGGGACGCCGGCGCCGACGGCTTCGTGCTCGGCTTCGTCAACGGGCTCGGGGAGGTCGACGTCGAGGTGCTCGGCACCCTGCTCGAGGACACCCCGGGCCCCTGGACCTTCTCTCGCGCCGTCGACTCCTGCTTGTCCACCGACGACGCCTGGGACGTCCTGCGCCGCCTCCCCGGGCTCGACTCGGTGCGCACGGCGGGCTCGGCCCGCTCGCTGGAACACGGCTTGGACGACCTCGTCCGGCGCGCCTCGGCGGACGCCGCCGTGGCCGCCCTCGTCGTCGCCGACGGCGACCTCCACCCCGACCATGTGCCCTGGCTGGCGCGCGCGGGCGTCCGGCAGTTCCACGTGGACGACCAGGTGCGCCCCGGCGGTTCCCGCAAGGCGTGGGCCGACGAGGCGCTCGTCGGGTCTTGGCGTCGGCTCATCGACACCGAGGTCACCCACGCCCGCTGATCTCAGATGCTCGGGTGATCCGGATCGGTCGGCCCGGCTGCAGTCGGCAGGTCGGACGGCCCGGGTTCCAGGTGGACCACGGTGACCGTCTCGGGCAGGGCGCGGGCGACGGCCAGCTCGATCTCGTCGGCGAGGTCGTGGCTGCGCTGCACGGTCCAGTGACCGGGCACGACCGCGGTCACCTGCACGAAGCGCTGGCGTCCCGACTCGCGGGTGAGCAGCTCGGTGACGATGACGCGGGGGTCGTCGGCCATCGCCTCGTCGAGGCTGGTGCGGATGATCGCCACCTCCTCGGCGGGGAGGGCGGCGTCCAACAGCCCCACCGTGGAGCGACGCAGCAGGCGTGATCCGGTGAGCAGGATGTTGAGCCCGACGACGAGCGCGACGAGAGGATCCACCCAGTGCCAACCGGTCAGCAGCAGCAGCCCCATCCCCACGAGGACGCCGACCGACGTCCACACGTCGGTGAGCAGGTGGTGCCCGTCCGCCTCAAGGGTGAGGGAGCGATGGGCCTTGCCCTGGCGCACCAGCACGAGCCCCACCACGAGGTTCAGCACCGAGGCGCCCAGCGACAGCAGCAGGCCGATGCCGAGGGATTCCACCGGTTGGGGGTCGATGAAGCGGCCGATGGCGGTGGCGATGATGGCGGCCGCAGCGACGAAGATCAGCGCCCCCTCGACCAGAGCGCTCATGTATTCGGCCTTGCCGTGGCCGAAGTCGTGGTTGTGGTCGGCGGGTTTGTCCGAGAGCCGCAGCGCCCAGATGGCGACGGCCGCTGCGACCAGGTTCACCGTCGACTCCAGCGCATCGGACAGCAGGCCCACCGAGCCGGTCAGCAGCGCCGCCACGCCCTTGATGACCACGGTGGCGACCGCGGTGGCGAGCGACAGGTACAGGAACCGCAGCAGGAACGCCCCGCCCACCGGGGTCGCCGGGAGCGGTTGGGCGGACGCGGCGTGTGCCATGGGGAAGGTCCTTTCACTCGGGCCCGACAAGGGTACTCCGCCACTCCCGGCAGGATGGCCCGGACCAGGGGAGCCGGTTTCACACCGGGACGGTGGACTCCTCGACCTCGCCCATGTCCCACACCGGCATGTCGCCGACCCGGGTGGGGTCGGCCGCCCGTGCGATGAGCTCGGGAAGCACGGCGGGCCACACGGGGTCGGTCAGGTCGGCCAGCCCGGCCAGCGGCACCCAGGCGTGGCCGGCCAGGGTCAGTTGTTCGTCGGCGGTGTGCCCGGCCGTGTCGACCGTGAACCGGTCGGTGGTGAGGACGTAGAACGACTCGGTCTGCGCGCAGATCTGGTCGGAGTACCCGTGGACGGCCACGCGGCGCATCACCGGGCCGACGAGATCGTCGGCCCGCACGCCCAGGCCCGTCTCCTCGGCCAGCTCGCGGACGGCCGCGTCCCGCTCGGTCTCACCCGGGTCGAGCCCGCCCCCCGGCGTCGTCCACCAGCGCGAGCCGGGCAGCCCCGGGTCGGTGTCGGCGAACAGGAGCACCGCCTCGCCGTCGGTGACGACCACGCGGACACCTCGCCGCGTCCGACGCGGCCGGTCCTGGGGTGCGGTCGGGACGAACGTGCGGGTGCGGAAGGGCTCGCTCACCGCGGGTCTGGCCGCTCACCCCGGCGCAGGGCGTCGCCGACGGTCAACAGCGTGAACGCAACCATCACCCAGCACGCCAACCCGGCCCAGCCCAGGATCGCGTCGTACCAACGGAACGGGTCCCACGACCCGTAGGCCAGCAGGGTGCTGACGAGACCTGCGGCCAAGATCAGGAACACCCCGATGCTGAACGCCCGGGCGATGCGCTCCCGGCGGTGGTCGATGCGCTGAGCCAGCACCGACGCGACGACGTAGAGCGGCAGCGCCAGCACCGGCACCAGGCCGCCCACGACGAGGCAGATCAGGACGCCGGGGGTCACGGCCCGCGCCATGTCGGCCAGCGTCACCGGGCGCAGCGCCGGTGGGCCGGGTGGGGGCTCCCAGGGCGCCGGGGCGTGGGGCGGCAGCCACGTCGAGGACGGCCCGGGCAGGTGCTGGGTCGGCTGTGGCGCGGCGGCCGGGAAGGGCTGGTGCGGCGTCCGTACCGCCCCGGGGTGGGGACCCGTGGTGGACGCGTGTGCCGCACCCCACGCCGAGGGGGTCGGCGCGTGCGGCAGCCCCGGGGGCGGGCCGTCGACGGGTGCACCGGGTGGAAGGACACCGGGTGGAACAACACCGGGTGGAAGGGCACTGGGTGGGACGGCGCCGGGTGGAACACCATCGGGCGGGGCGGCATCGAACGACGTGGGGGGCGCCCAGGACGTCACGGGCGTGCTGACCACGTCGAACGGCTCGCGGGGGTCGCGCTTGGGCGGCGCGGGCGGGGCGAGGGACGCCAGGGCGACGCCTGCGGCGTCCGCGGTGAAACCGGGCGTCGGGCGCAGGTCGGGCTCGCTGGGAGACGCGGGGGGTGGGGGCTCGGTGGGGAGCGGGGCGGCGTCCGGCGCGACGAACACCTCGGGCCGCGCCAGGGGGGCGTACTCGGGTCCGTCGGTCCAGCTGGCCATGGTTCCCATGCTAACCCGGTAGGCTTGGGGCGCCATCGAGACCGATCCAGGAGTTCTGACCATGCCGACAGGCCGCGTGCGTTACTTCGACGCCGAGAAGGGCTTTGGCTTCCTCTCCAGCGACGAGGGGGGCGACGACGTCTACGTCCGCACCACCGCGCTGCCCGAGGGAGTGACCACCCTCAAGCGCGGCCAGAAGGTGGAGTTCGGGGTCGTGGACGGCAAGCGGGGCCCGCAGGCGCTCTCGGTGCGTCTGCTGGACGCGCCCGCGTCCCTGTCGAAGGCCACGCGCAAGAAGCCGGAGGACATGGCCGTCATCGTGGAGGACCTGATCAAGATGCTCGACGGCATCGGCAACGGCTACCGCCACGGCCGCCACCCCGACGCCCGGCACGCCGAGAAGACCGCCCAGGTGCTGCGCGCCGTCGCCGCCGAGCTGGAGCTCTGAGCCATGCCGGTACGTGCCCTGGAGCTGGACGCCGCCTGCGTCGAGGCCGTCGACCTGGCCCGCGAGGCCGCGATCGCCCAGGCGGGCGTCATCGCGGTGGGGGAGCACCTCGGCGTCCGCGCCGAGGATTCCCGCGTGGCCACCCACCTCTTCGCCTCCGAGCACCCCGGGTACACCGGGTGGCAGTGGGCCGTCACCGTGGTGCGCGCCGCCCGGGCGCGCGTGGTCACCGTGAGCGAGATCTGTCTCCTCCCCGGTGACGGCGCCCTGGTGGCCCCGGCGTGGGTGCCGTGGGCCGAGCGCGTCGAGGCGGGCGACGTCACGCCCGGCATCATGCGGCCGACCGCCGACGACGACCCGCGCCTGGAGGCCGGCTTCACCGGCGGTGACGCGGCCCGCGAGGCCGATCCGGCCGAGTGGCAGCAGACCCGCGCGGTGGTGGCGGAGCTGGGACTCGGCCGCGAGCGGGTGATGAGCGGGTACGGCCGCGACGAGGCCGCCGACCGGTGGATCGACGGCGACGGCGGCCCGCACAACCCGATGACCAAGCAGGCCCCGGGGCCGTGCCAGACCTGCGCCTACTTCGTGCGGCTCTCCGGCAGCCTCGGCCGCCAGTTCGGGGCGTGCGCCAACGGGTTCTCGCCGTCCGACGCCCAGGTCGTGTCCGTCGATCACGGCTGCGGCGCCCACAGCGACGCCGTCGAGCCCGAGCGCGGAGTCGACCTCCCGCGTCCGGTGTGGGACACGGTGACGACCGAGGAGCTCCTCTTCGACTGACGCCCGCAGGCACATCCGGCGTCCCGCGTGCGCGGCGTACGGTGGGTGGACACGGGCGGGTGCGCGACCGTGGCGGCCCTACAGTCCCGCCCATGTCGACCTCCACTGTCACGCCACCGTCCTCCGGGTTGGACCGGTGGTTCGAGATCTCCCACCGCGGTTCGACCGTCGCGCGCGAGGTGCGCGGTGGCCTCGTGACGTTCTTCACGATGGCCTACATCATTGCCCTCAACCCGCTGATCATCGGGACGACCGCTGACGTCAACGGCAACCTCATCACCGGTCAGCCGATGCTGGACGCCGCCGGCACCGTGATCGACGCCAACGTGGGCGCGTCGATCGGGGCGGTGGCGGCCGCGACGGCGCTGATCGCCGCCGTGATGACCGCGCTCATGGGCGTCGTGGCCCGCTTCCCGCTCGGTCTGGCCACCGGCCTGGGCCTGAACGCGATGCTCGCCTACGTGGTCGCCCCCCGCGTGACCTGGCCCCAGGCCATGGGGCTGATCGTGTGGGAGGGCCTGCTCATCACGATCCTGGTGTTCACCGGCTTCCGCGAGGCGGTGTTCCGCGCCGTGCCGCGCGCCCTGCGCATCGGCATCAGCGTCGGCATCGGCCTGTTCATCACCCTCGTCGGGCTGGCGGACGCCCGCGTGGTGACCGGGGGCGGCGGCACGCCGCTGCAGCTCGGCGCCACCGGCCAGCTCATGGGGTGGCCCGTCGCCGTCTTCGTGACCGGCCTGCTGCTGCTGATCGTGCTGTACGTCAACCGCGTGCGGGGCGCGATGCTGATCACGATCGTCGTCATGACGGTCGTGGCGGTGGTGATCGAGGCCCTCCGCACCGTGGGCTCGTCGGCGGTCGAGGGCAACACGTTCGGCTGGGCGCTGAACGTGCCGGCCGTGCCCGCCGAGGGGTTGTTCCGGCTGCCGGATCTGTCGCTGCTCGGCCGGGTCGACCTTCTCGGCGCCTTCGCCGGCGGCCCCACGGTGGTCATCGCCATGCTGATGACGGTGTTCGCGCTGCTGCTGGCCGACTTCTTCGACACGATGGGCACGATCGTCGCCGTCGGGGCCGAGGGGGGTCTGCTCGACGCGGACGGCAACCCGCCCCGCACGCGCGAGATCATGCTGGTCGACTCCCTCGGCGCCGTCGCGGGCGGACTCGGGTCGGTGTCGTCCAACACGTCCTACATCGAGTCGGCCGCCGGCGTCGGTGAGGGGGCCCGGACGGGGCTGGCGTCCGTCGTCACCGGCCTCGCCTTCCTGGTCGCCATGTTCCTGACGCCCCTGGTCAACATGGTGCCCTCCGAGGCGGCCGCGCCGGTGCTGGTGTTCGTCGGCTTCCTCATGATGAGCCAGGTCGTCCACGTCGACTGGGAGAACCCGGACGAGGGCATTCCCGCCTTCCTCACGCTGGTCCTGATGCCCTTCACCTACTCGATCACGGTGGGCATCGGCGCGGGCTTCATCGTGTACGTGCTCATCAAGGTCGTGCGCGGCCGGGCCTCCCAGGTGCACCCGCTGCTGTGGGTGGTCGCCGCCGCGTTCGTCCTCTACTTCGCCCAGGGGCTCGTCAACGCGGCGATCGGCTGAGCCGCCGGATCGTCAGGACGCCGTCGGCGTACCCAACCTGCTGACCCGCCAGCGGCGGCAGCGGCAGTTCCACCGGCTCGCCCAGCCCACCCCCCGGCCCGTCGTCGGCGTCCGTCGCCTCGCGCACGGCGTGGGCCGTGCCCACATGGTCCAGCCACAGCTCGACCAGCGCCCACGCGGCGCTGACGCGTCCGGGGGCGATCGGGCGGCGGTGGACGAGGTCGGTGACATCGCCGCGGGTCGGGACGCCCGGGCGGACGACGGGCGCGCCGCCCACGGGGTCGCGGCTGAACGGCCCGAGCCGGTCGAGGTTGCCGACGTGGGCCGGCTTCGGCGGTGGCGGCCACGCGGCCGCCGCGAGCCCGAGCAGGGTGGCGGCGACGGCGTCCGAGCCGGAGAACAGCGCGAGGACGTCGTCGAGATCCACCGACCAGGTCGTCACCGTCGCCACATCGCGAGCCTACGCGCAGCCGGCGCGACGACGCCCCCTCGCCCCGGACGCCGCCGCGCCGCGTAGGCTGGCGGGGTGAGGCAGCGCACCCGGAACGTCATCGTCACGTCCGCGCTGGTGGCGTTGCTCCTCATCGTGTGCATCGGCGCGTTGCTCCAGCAGCAGTAGGCTCACCCCGTGACCCGCGACCCCTCCCACCACGACCGCTGCCCCCGCCGCGCGCGACTCGCTGCGGCCGTCGCCGCGCTCGCGCTGGTGGGGCTGGCCGTGCCGGGCGCCACGCCGCCCGCCGCGGCGGAGCCGACGATCACCCTGACCGACGCCGACGCCCCCCTCGGCCTGGCGACCGACCACGCCCGCAACCGGTTCTGGGTGCTCTCCGAGGAGTCCGGCACGCTGCGCCTGCACGCGTTCACCGGCGACGGGCAGGCCGAGGGCACGATGAGCGCCCGCGACCGGTTGGTGGACGGCCAGGCCCTCGCGTTCGTCGACGGCGAGGCCTACGTCGGCGACATCGGCGGCAGCCGCGGGGAGGTGGTGGTCTACCGGGTCACCGAGCCCTGGCCCGGCACCGAGATCAACCACGCGGCCGCGCTCACCCTGGCCTACCCCGACGGCGCCCACGACGCCGCGGCCCTCTTCGTGGACGCGAACCACCGCATCGGCGTCGTCACCCAGGGTGACGCCCCCGGCGTCTATCTCGCCGACGAGGGCGCAGCCGCGGGCCAGACCGCCGGGCTCACGCGGGTGGCGGACGCCCCCGCCGACGTCACCGACGCCACGGCCCTCGTCGACGGCCGCGTCGTGCTTCGCACGGCGACCGAGCTGGTCGCCCTCGACCCGGCGTCCTGGACGGAACTGGGCCGGGCGGGCATCGAGGGGGAGCAGAGCGGTCACGCCGTGACCGAGACGGTCTCGTCCGGCCGCGTCCTCACCGGGCTGGCGGACGACACCGCCCTCGTCGCCACCGACGTCCCGGGCCCCGCGCCGGCCGATCCGACCGCCGAGCCCACCCGCGAGCCGCCCGCGCCCGCCGCGTCCACCGACGGGGAGACCGAGGCAGAGAGCACCCGCACCTTCGCCCAGACCGGCACCACCACGGCGATCGTGGCGGCCCTGGCCGTGAGCGCTGTGGCGGCCATGGTGGTGCTGCTGCGGCGGTGACCCCGGCACGACCGGCCGCCTGGGCGATCACGGGGGCGGGCTGGTTGGCCGTAGGCTGGGGCCCGACCGAGGGAAGGAGCGCCGGGGTGAGCGACCTGATCGACACGACCGAGATGTACCTGCGCACCGTGTACGAGCTCGAGGAGGAGGGCGTCCCGCCCCTGCGGGCGCGCATCGCCGAGCGGCTGTCGCAGAGTGGGCCCACCGTCTCGCAGACCGTGCAGCGCATGGAGCGCGACGGCCTGCTCGTCGTGGCAGAAGACCGCCACATCCAGCTCACCGAGCTCGGACGCCGGCGCGCGACCAGCGTGATGCGCAAGCACCGGCTCGCCGAGGTGCTGCTCACCCGCGTCATCGGGCTCGACTACGAACTCGTCCACGACGAGGCCTGCCGGTGGGAGCACGTCATCAGCGACGCGGTGGAGGATCGGCTGGTCGCGCTGCTGGACGACCCGGGGGAGTCCCCGTTCGGCAACCCCATCCCCGCCCGCCACGCCGTGGGGCTGCCCCCGGCGCCGGCCGAGGGCGGCGTGGTGCTGCTCGCCGACGTCCTGCCCCCGTCGGGGGCGGTGGAGGTCGTCGTGGCCCGCCTCACCGAGGCCGCGCAGGCCGACCCCGAGTTGATCGCCGTCCTGGCCGAGGCGGGCGTGCGCCCCGGCACCACCCTGGGGGTGGAGCGGACGCCCCAGCGGCTCCGGTTGACCGCGGCGGAGCGCGTGGCCGTTGACCCGGCGGTCGCGCACATGCTGTTCGTCCGCACCCCGTGATGCCCAAGCACCCGATCGACTGGGCCGCCTATCTCGCCGCCTTCCACGCCCACCGCCCCGGGATCACCGAGCGGGTGCTGGAGCGCACCCTGTCCGGCGGGCACACGCCCTACCGGTGGCTGGCCCGCGCCGTGTCGCCGCGGGCCCACCGCGTCGTCGACGTGGCGTGTGGCACCGGGGCGATGGGCCGCGAGCTGGCCCGGCCCGACCGGACGGTCATCGGCGTCAGCCTGTCCCCCGACGAGCTGCGCCTGGCCCGGCGGAAGACCCCTGGCCCCTGGCTGTGCGCCGACGCGCGGGCCCTGCCGCTGGCCGACGGCTCGGTGGACGCGGTCGTGAGCATGATGGGTGCCATCGTGGTCCAGCCCGTGGAGGAGTTCTTTGCCGAGGTGGGGCGGGTGCTGCGCCCCGGCGGGATGTTCGCGTTCATGGCGCCCACGGTCGTGCCGCTGCACCCCCGCGACCTCGCAACCTCGCTGGGGGTCGTGGCCCGGCTGCGCAGCCTGCCCCGGTTCCCGGGGCCGACCGAGATCACCGGTTACGTCCCCGCCCTGGTCGGCACCGGTCTGCGCAAGGTCGAGGACGCCCGCGAGCGCTACCACTTCGCGGTGCGCACCGCGCAGGATGCCGTCGACGTCGTCGATGCCCTCTACCTGCCGCTCACCACCGCCGAGCGCCGGGAGCGCGCCGTCGCCTGGCTGGTGGAGCGCACCGAGCGCGACGAGGACGTTCGCATCTCGATCGCCATGCGACGCTTCGTGGCGCTGAAACAGGGCACTTCGCCCGAGGCGACGCCTCCCGCGTGACCGGGACGCGACGCCGTGACGGAATACGGCAGGCGTCCGAGCCGTTGCACCGGTGACACCGATCGAGAGGAAACGGCGCATGGCCACCCTTGAACTGACCAGCGAGAACTTCGCCACCACCATCGAGAACAGCGACACCCTCGTCATCGACTTCTGGGCGGCCTGGTGCGGCCCGTGCCGCATGTTCGCCCCGGTGTTCGAGGCCACCAGCGAGAAGCACGGCGACGTGACGTTCGCCAAGCTCGACACGGAGGCGAACGGGGAGATCGCGGCGGCCCTGGAGATCTCGTCCATCCCGACGCTGATGGCCTTCCGCGGGGGCGTCCTGGTCTACCGCAACGCCGGCGCCATGAACGCCGCGGGGTTCGAGCAGCTCGTCAACGCCGTCAAGGAACTCGACATCGACGAGGTTCGCGCCCAGGCCGAGCAGGCCAAGGCGCAGCACGAGAGTGAATAGTTGAGCAAGTCCGACGGCCAAAAGACGGAAACCGTCTCGCGCGGACGTCCCCCGTGTGGGTAACATAGTTGATGCGGTCCCTGCCCATCCCCCCGGGCAGGGACCGCATTGCTGTTCCATCACCTCCCGAAAGCGGCGTCGTTCTGATGAGTTGCCGACCTGCGCGTCGCACGGGGTGCGCCCCGCGCTGACGTGGAGCGAGGTGGTGACGCCCCGCTTGGTGGTCTCGTCCATGATGATTTGGCGGCTGCCTGCCCGATGAGTTGGCGTCCAGCGGTGTGCCGCCGGTCGGACGCGGGTGGGGGCGCGGCCGCCCGGTGCGGCGGGCGCGGCATCGATGCCACCGCTACCGGCCGGACGCGGGGCCGGGGAGCGCGGGCCGCGAAGTCGTTCGGTGCCCGCCGCCGTCCGGCCGCAATTCGCCGTTGCGCGGGGGTGAGCGGAGGGAGGTCGGCTTTCGGTACGGTTGGTTGCCATGGCGACCAAGGACTCCGCGCAGGTGCCGCCCGACGAGGTCGATCGCGACCTCGAAGAGGTGATTCCCGAGATCAGCTACGACGCCCAACGCTACGAATCGCGTCCCGCCCGGCTGCGCCCGCGCGCGCGGCGTCGGCGGCTGGAGAAGGTCGTCCCCGCCCCGCCGTTCGCCGCCGACGGCCGCAACCCCGCCTACGTCACGTGGCTGGTCGAGCAGTCGATGTTGGGCGATGCGAAGATGATGGGCCGCCAGCTCACCGGCGACCACGCGATGTGGGCCAGCCCGTATGCGGCGCCCGACCCGCGTTCGGCCGTCGACACGGCGTCGGTCTGGTACACGGCCTACCCGCTGTCGCTCATGACGCGCCCCGGCCACTCGTTCCTCGCCGCGCTCGGGGCCGAGGATCTCTGGGCGGCCTTCGCCAAGATCGGGATCGAGGCCGTCCACACGGGCCCCGTGAAGCTCGCGGGGGGCATCTCGGAGTGGGAGCCCACCCCGAGCGTCGATGGTCACTTCGACCGCATCAGCATGGTCATCGACCCGCTGTTCGGCACCGAGGACGAGTTCCGCGCCATGTGCGAGGCCGCCGCGGCGCACGGCGGCACGATCATCGACGACATCGTCCCGGGTCACACCGGCAAGGGGGCGGACTTCCGCCTCGCCGAGATGAACTACCGCGACTACCCGGGCGTCTACCACATGGTGGCCATCCCCAAGGAGGGCTGGCACCTGCTGCCGGACGTGCCCGAGGGTCAGGACTCGGTGAACCTCGACAGCGAGGCGGAGCGGGCCCTGGCCGACGCCGGGTACATCATCGGCGCGCTGCAGCGCGTCATCTTCTACGAGCCGGGTGTCAAGGAGACCAACTGGTCGGCGACGCGTCCGGTGTACGGCACCGACGGCGTCGAGCGCCGCTGGGTGTACCTGCACTACTTCAAGGACGGCCAGCCGTCGATCAACTGGCTCGACCCGACGTTTGCCGGCATGCGCCTGGTGATGGGCGACGCGCTGCACTCCCTGCTCGACCTCGGGTCCGGCGGGCTGCGGCTGGACGCGAACGGCTTCCTGGGCGTCGAGAAGTCGGTCGGCGGCATGCTGCCCGCGTGGTCGGAGGGCCACCCGCTGTCGCAGGCGGCCAACCAGCTCATCGGCTCGATGGTGCGCAAGGTGGGTGGCTTCACGTTCCAGGAGCTCAACCTCACCGTCGACGACATCAAGAACACCGGCGCGGTGGGGCCGGACCTGTCCTATGACTTCATCACCCGCCCGGCGGCGCAGTACGCGCTGGCGACGGGGGATTCGGAGTTTTTGCGCCTGATGCTGAACGAGTCGCTGCTCGCGGGGGTCGACCAGGCGTCCCTGGTGCACGCGCTGCAGAACCACGACGAGCTCACCTATGAGCTGGTGCACTTCGAGACCCGGCACGCCGACGACACCTACAGCTTCGGCGGGCAGGAGTTGACGGGCCGCGAACTGGCCGAGCAGATCCGCCAGACGCTGCGCGACCGGCTCACCGGCGAGGCGGGCCCGTACAACGCGGTGTTCACGCAGAACGGCATCGCGTGCACCACGGCGTCCGTCATCACGGCGACGTTGGGCCTCACCGACCTCAGCGCGCTCACCGACGCCGACGTCGCGACGATCCGCGACATGCACCTGCTCATCAGCATGTACAACGCCTTCCAGCCCGGGGTGTTCGCGCTGTCGGGGTGGGATCTCGTGGGCGCCCTGCCACTCGATCGCTCGCAGGTGAAGCGGCTCATCAGCTCCGGCGACACGCGCTGGATCGAGCGGGGCTCCTATGACCTGATGGGGTGGGTGCCGGACGCCGACCAGTCGACCGCTGTCATGCCGCGGGCGACGGCGTTGTACGGGCCCCTGCCCGAGCAGTTGGAGGATCCGGACTCGTTCGCGTCGCGCCTGGCCAAGATCCTGCGGGTGCGCAAGCGCCACGGCCTAGCGACCGGTCGCCTCGTCGCGGTGCCCGAGGTGGGCCACAAGTCCCTGCTCGTGATGGTCAACGAGCTTGCCATCGGCGCCACGCAGGTGACGGTGTTGAACTTCTCCGGTGAGCGGCTGTCGGCGCGGGTGCAGAGCAACGCCATTCCCACCGGCCGGGTCATCGACCTCACCACGCGCCGCAAGGTCGACGTGGTGGACGACCTGGGGGGCTTCACCGTGACCCTGCCGCCCTACGGCGGCGCGGCGCTGATCGTGAAGGAGGACCTGCCGGCCTCCGAGTGACGGCTCAGCCCCGCGCGAGCAGGGCCTCGATGGCCACGGCGAGCCCGTCGTCGTCGTTGGTGCCCGTGACGGCGTCCGCGGCGTCCTTCACCTCGGGCAGCGCGTTGCCCATGGCGACGCTGTGCCCGGCCCACTGCAGCAGGTCGAGGTCGTTGAGGTGGTCGCCGAACGCGGCGACCTCGCTCGCGTCGATGCCGAGGCTGCTGCACAGCCGGGCCAGGCCGGAGGACTTCGTGACGCCAGCCGCCGCGACCTCCAGGAACGACGCCCCCGAGATGGTCGGCTGCGTGCCCGGGATCGCCAGGTCGAGCGCCAGGGCGAGCAGGTCTTCGGGCGGGAGCCCCGGCTGGCGGAGGATGAACTTGGTCGACGGCGTCCCCAGCACGGCGGCGAGGTCGTTCTCGGCGTCCGGCTGGTCGAGCGGACGCCCGTGGTCGCCCGGATCCATCATGCCGGTGTAGCCGCGCTCGGGGACGAACACGAACCCCGCCTCGCGCACCGACACGCAGCGGACGCCGGGGTACACCGCGCGGACGGCGTGCAGCAGCTCGGTCTGCGCCGCCACCGCCAGCAGCTCCTCGAACAGCACCTCCTGCCGGCCAAGGTGGTACCCCACGGCGCCGTTGGCGCAGATCGCCGGGCCGCTCAGCCCGGCCTGCGCGGCGATCGGGGCCAACACCGGCGCCTGCCGCCCGGAGATCAGCACCACCGGCACGCCCGCGTCCTGCGCGGCCGCCACGGCGGCGCGGGTGCGGTCGCTGACCGTGTGGTCGCTGCGCAGCAGCGTGCCGTCGATGTCGCTCGCGATGAGCCGGACCCGGGGGTGCGCCATGCGGCCGACCCTACTGCCTGCCGCAGCGGCTCGGTCGCCGCGGGCCCAGCCCGGTGGGCAACCGGTGGGGGGTGTCGGGGCGTGGGGAACAATGGGTCCCCATGAGCTCCCCAGACCCCCAGCAGCCGGCCCGGCGGCACGCCCACGTCGTGACCGTGTCAGACCGGTGCGCCGCGGGCGTGCGCGAGGACGCCTCGGGCCCGGCCGCCACGGCGGCCCTCGAGGCGGCGGGGTTCCGGGTCACCGGGTGCGTCGTCGGCGACGGTGAGGCCTCGGTGGCCACCGCCCTGGCGGAGGCGCTGGCGTCCGGCGCCCGGCTCGTGGTTACCTCGGGCGGCACGGGGGTCGGCCCGCGCGACCGGACGCCCGAGGGCACCGCCGGCCTGCTCGACCTGAGGATTCCCGGCATCCCTGAGCTGCTGCGCAGCGCGTCCGGCGCCCCGCACGCGTGGCTGAGCCGGGGGCTGGCGGGGGTCAGCGGTGCCGCGCTTGTGGTGAACCTGCCCGGCTCGCCCCGGGCCGTGACCGAGGGGCTCGGCGTCCTGCTGCCCCTGGTGCCGCACCTGCTGGACCAGATCGACGGGGGCGACCACTGATGCCGGCCGTGCACACCGCCGTCACCGCCGAGGTGCTGGACGCCGACGCCCACCACGCGTGGGTCGTCGGCCCCTCGGCCGGCGCCGTCGTGGCCTTCCACGGCGTGATCCGTGACCACGACCCCGAGGCCGCCGGCGTCGTCACGGGCATCGACTACACCGCCCACCCGGACGCCCCGGCGATCCTGGCGCGGCTGGTGGAGGAGGTGCTCGCCACCCACGATGCCGGGGGCGAGGCGCGGGTGGCCGTCTCGCACCGGGTGGGGCACCTGGGCGTCGGCGAGCTCGCCCTCGTGTGCTGCGTCGCCAGCGCCCACCGTGCCGAGGCGTTCGGGGTGTGCGGTGCGGTGGTCGAGGCCGTGAAGGCGGGCCTGCCCATCTGGAAGCACCAGACCGAGGCGACGGGGCGCCGCGTCTGGTCCGGCCTCGGGTTGGCGGAGTCGTGAGGAGCCTGCCGCTGCTCATGGACGGCCATGGGCGCGAGCACCGCGACCTGCGGATCTCGCTGACCGACCACTGCAACCTGCGCTGCACGTACTGCATGCCGGCCCAGGGCGTGCCGTGGCTGCCCAAGCCGACCCTGCTGACCCGCGCGGAGCTGTTCGTGCTGGCCGGCTGTGCGGTGCGCGCCGGCGTCACCGAGCTGCGATTGACCGGCGGGGAGCCGCTGCTGCGCACCGACATCGTCGCCGTGGTGGAGGGGCTGGCCGCCCTCGAGGGGCCGGCTGGGCGCCCCGAGGTGTCGATGACCACCAACGGCATCGGGCTGGAGCGGCTGGCGGCCGACCTGGCCGGTGCGGGTCTCGCCCGGGTCAACATCTCCCTCGACACGCTGCGCCGCGACCGGTTCGCCCAGCTGGCCCGCCGCGACCGGCTCGACGACACCCTGGCGGGCATCGAGGCCGCCCGGGCGGCCGGCCTGGGGCCGCTCAAGCTCAACGCCGTGCTGCTGCGGGAGGTGAACACCGACGAGGCCGTCGACCTGCTCGGCTTCGCCCTCGCGCGGGACGCGGAGATCCGCTTCATCGAGCAGATGCCGCTGGATGCGGGGCACACGTGGACGCGGGAAGGCATGGTCACCGCCGAGGAGACCCAGGCGCTGCTCGAGGCGGTCTACCACCTGACCCCGCTGCCGGGCCGGGGCGCCGCCCCGGCCGAGCGCTACGCGGTGCGGCCGCACGGGCGTCCGGACGCCGATCCGCTGGGGACGGTCGGCATCATCGCGTCGGTGACCCGCCCGTTCTGCGGCACCTGCGACCGGTTGCGGCTCACCGCGGACGGCCAGTTCCGCACCTGTCTGTTCGCCACGACCGAGACCGATCTGCGGACGCCGCTGCGCGCCGGGGCGTCCGAGGAGGAGCTGGCCGGGCTGATCCGCGCCGGGCTGGCCGCCAAGCTGCCGGGCCACGGCATCAACGACCCCGGCTTCCTGCAGCCGCCCCGGCCCATGAGCGCGATCGGGGGCTGATCGCAGGGGGTGGGCGGCAGGGCGCTCAGCGCGCGTAGAGCGTGACCTGGGCGGCCTTGACCACCAGCCACACCCGCCGGCCGGGGGCCAGCCCGCCCTCCGCGGCGGCGGCGAGGGTGAGGTCGGCGGCGACGGGGGAGCCGTCGGCCAGCACGCACCGCAACCGCACCAGCGCGCCGCGGGGCTCGACGGTGGCGACCGTGGCCGCCCAGTGGTTGCGGGGGCTGCCCCCGGGCGGGTCGGCGTGCACCGCCACCGCGGCGGGCGCGAAGCAGGCGAAGCCCGTCGCGCCAGGGGCCTGCGCGGCGTCCGGCGCGTTGCCCAGCTGGGAGCCCGGCCCTGGGCTCGGGTGGGGGCCCGGGTGGGGGCCCGGCCCGGACGCGAGCCCCGTCACGTGGTCGCCGCCCGGCAGGTCGAGCCGGTCGGGGGCACAAAGGCGGCCGGGCAGCAGGTTGACGTCCACGAGGTCGGCCACGAAGGAGCCCCGGGGCCGGGTCAGCCGGTCGACGACGGGGCCGGCGTCCACCACCCGGCCGTCCTCCACGAGGGCGAGCGCGTCGGCGAGGGCGAGGGCGTCGAGGGCGTCGTGGGTGACCAGCAGGGTGGTGCGGTGCTCGGCCCGCAGCCGCTCGCGCAGCAGGGAGCGCATCGCGGCCGCCACGGAGGCGTCCAAAGCGGCCAGGGGCTCGTCGAGCAGCACGACCTGGGGGTCGGTGGCCAAGGCGCGGGCGAGCGCGATGCGCTGGGCCTGCCCGCCGGAGACCTCCCAGGCGCGTCGCGCCGCGAGATCGCCGCACCCCACGGCGTCCAGCTCGGCCCGGGCGCGGCGCCGGGCCGCAGCAGGCCGGACGCCACGGGCGCGGGGCCCGAAGGCCACGTTGTCGAGCACGTCGAGGTGGTCGAAGAGCAGGGCGCGCTGCTCGAGCACCGCGACGCGGCGCCGGTGGGTGGGCACGTGGACGCCGGGGCCGGCCACCAGCGTGTCGCCGAGGCGCACCTCGCCCGCGCTGGGGCGCAGTTGCCCCGAGACGAGTTGGAGCAGGGTGGACTTGCCGGCGCCGTTCGGCCCGACCACCGCGGTGATCGAGCCCGGCTCGGCGCTGAAGTGGAGGTCGGCGGAGCGGTCGGCGACCTGCGCGGCCACCGTGACGGCGGTCACGCGACGCCCCGGCGCGGCGTCCGGCGGGAGAGCCAGGCGGTGAGCGCGACGGTGACGGCGGCGACGGCCACGAGCACGAGGGAGAGCGCGAGCGCCGACGCGGTGTCGAGCTCCCGCACCTGGTAGATCTCCAGCGGCAGCGTCCGGGTCACCCCCTGCAGCGCGCCGGCGAAGGTGATCGTGGCGCCGAACTCGCCGAGCGCGCGGGCGAACGTGAGCGCGGTGCCGGTGGCCAGGGCCGGCGCGGTCACGGGCACCGTGACGTGCAGCAGCGTGTGGGTGGGGGACGCCCCCAGGCTGGCCGCGACCCGCTCGCGGGCGAAACCGGCGGTGCGCACCGCCCCCTCGACCGACGTGATGAGGTACGGCATGGCGACGAACACCTGGGCCAGCACGACGGCCAGCGTGGTGAACCCGATCTCGATGCCGAGGGCCGACAGGGGCGCGCCCACGGTGCCGCGGCGTCCGAAGGTGATGAGCAGGGCGAGCCCGGCGACGACCGGGGGCAGCACCATCGGCAGCGTCACCAGGGTGCGCACCACCCCGGCCAGGGGGCCGTCGCTGCGCGCGAGCAGCAGCGCCAGCGGCAGCCCGAGCAGCACGCTCACGGCCGTCGCGGCGAGGCAGGTGACCAGGCTGAGACCCAGGGCGTCGAGGGCGGCGGGGGTGGTGAGCAGCGCCGGGAGGTCGGCCCACGCCACGCGCAGCGGGATGCCGAGCAGGGGCACGGTGAGGAACGCCAGCGCGGCGGCGGCGGGCAGGTACAGCCAGCGCGGCGTCACGGGAGCGTGAACCCGTGGGCGGCGAGGACGTCGCGCCCGTCCGGCCCGGTGACCAGGGCGACGAACGCGGCGGCGGCGTCCGGGTGGGGGGCGTCGTGGACGACCGCGATCGGGTAGGTCGTGGCCGCCTGCGCGGCGCCGGGGAGGGGGAGCGTCTCGACGGCGTCGCCGGCCGCCAGGGCGTCGGTGGCGAACACGATGCCGGCGTCGGCCTCGCCGGAGGCCACCTTGCCGCGCACGTCGGTGACCTTCTGTTCCTCCGACACCGGCCGCAGGGTGACGCCGGCGGCGTCCGCGATCGCGTGGGCGGTGGCGCCGCAGGGGACCGTGGGCGCGCACACCACGAGTCGCCGGCCCTCGAGCGAGGCGTCCAGGCCGGTCACGGCGCCGGGGTTGCCGCGCGGCACGATGAGCACGGCGGTGTTGGCGGCGAACGTGACGGGCTCGCCCGCCAGCAGCCCGGCGTCGCGGGCGCGGGTCATGGTGGTGACGTCGGCGGTGGCGAGCACGTCGGCGGGGGCACCCGCGGCCACCTGGTCGACCAGCGTGGGGGAGCCGTCGAAGCTCAGCGTGACGGCCAGGGCCGGGTCGAGCGCGGCGATCTCGGTGAACGCGGCCGTCAGCGACGCGGCGGCAAACACGGTCACGGGGGCGGGGGCGTCGGACGGGGCCGCGGGGTCGGCGGGGGAGGGGCCGGCCGCGCAGCCGGCCAGGGCGGTGGCCGTCGCCAGCGCCGCGACGAGGATGGCCCGGCGGGCCCGCTGGGGGCGGCTCATCCGCCGGCGAAGGGGGGCAGGACGTCAACCAGCGCGGCGTGCGTCAGCGGCGTCGTCGGATCCTCGGTGTGGACGCCGTCGACCAGCACCGAGCAGCGGGCCAGGACGCGCTCGAACCCGGCACCGTGGGCGGCGACCAGGGTCGCGCGCAGGGCGCCGAGCGTGGGTGCGTCGAGCGTCTCGGACGCCACCCCGGCGGCCTCGGCCGCGGCGGCGAAGTAGCGGACCTGGGGCATCAGGGCTCCTCGGGGATCGGGGCGGACGCCAGCGCGTCCGCCAGGCGGGCGGCGAGGGCGGACGGGTCGGCGTCCGGGTGGGTGGCCAGCGCGCTGCCCCACAGGTGGGCGGCCACGGGGGCCATCGGGCGGGCCCCAGCGTGGGCGACCCGACGCGTCAGGCGGAGCACCGCTCGCTCGTCGACGCGCGCCGCATCGAGCCCGAGGCGGGCGCAGAAGTCCTCGACGAAGGCCCGCCACGCGGCCGGCTCGGCCACCGACGCCTCCCAGCGGGCGAGCTGCTCGGGCGTGTCGACGTCCTCGGGGCGCGCGGCACCGGGCGCGACCGGCAGCAGGGTCAGCCCATCGAGCACGCTGCGCAGCGAGCGGCCGGTCGGGTCACCCGCGGCGGCGTAGGCGCGCCGCAGGGACGCGGTGCGGTAGAGGGCGGCCAGGTGCTGCGGGGTGCTGGTCGCGTCGGTGAGCACGAGCCCGTCGGCGTCCGGCGGCGCGGGGGGCAACGCCGCGCGCAGGCGGGCGGTGATCGCGACGGCGTCGGGGAGGTCGCAGGCCAGCACGAGCGTCCAGGGGGCGGGCTCGGCCACGGCGTCGAGCCCGGCGAGCAGGCCGGCGGCGGGCCCGCCGAGCGGGGGCCGTTCGCGGGTGAGCAGCACGCCGGGGGGCACCGCGACGTCGCCGACGACCACGGTCGTGGCCGCCCCGGACGCGGCGCGCAGCGCGAGGTCGAGCAGGCGCTCGCCCCCGATGCGGAGGTCGGCCTTGCTGACCCCGCCGAGCCGCGCGCCGCGGCCGCCGGCCAGGATGACGGCGTCGTGGGGTGGCGTCGTCATGCGTCCTCCCGGCGCCAGTGGCCCGAGCGGCCGCCCTGCTTCTCCAGGAGGCGGACGTCGGTGATGTGGGCGGACCGGTCGATGCCCTTCACCATGTCGACCACCGCGAGGGCGGCCACGGCGACGCTGGTCAGGGCCTCCATCTCGACGCCGGTGCGGTCGGCGGTCCGGACGGTGGCGGTGATGTCGACGCCGTGGTCGGCGATCGTGAGCGCGACCTCGCAGCCGTGGACGCCGATCACGTGGGCCAGGGGCAGCAGGTCGGGCGTCCGCTTGGCCGCCTGGATGCCGGCGATGCGGGCGACGGCGAGCACGTCGCCCTTGGGCACCTCGCCGGAGCGCAGCAGGGCCACCACCGCCGGAGCCACCCGCACGGTGCCGGCCGCCGTCGCCGCGCGGGCGGTGGGCTGCTTGGTCGTGACGTCGACCATCCGGGCGGCCCCGGCCTCGTCGAGATGGGTGAAGGGGTGCTGGGTCACGGGAGCCTCCTGATGGCGACGAGGTCGCCGACGGCGACGGCGGTGACGTCCTCGGCGACGGCGGCCAGGGCGTCCGCCGCCGCGAGCGAGGTGATCATGTGGGACGCCGACCCGTGCCGGTGGGCGGGCCGGACGAGCTGGCGTCCGGACGCGTCCACGTCGAGCAGCACAGGCACGAGCTGCCGGCGCCCCGCCGGGGACGACCACGCGGCGGCCGCGACGGCGGGCGTCCAGGCCGGGGTTGGGCGGCGGTGGAACCGGTCCAGCACCGGGGCGACGAAGGTCTCGTAGCTGACGGCGGCCGAGAGCGGGTTGCCGGGCAGGGCGATCACGGGCAGGCCGCGCGCCCCCCAGCGCGCCCAGCCCTGCGGCTTGCCCGGCTGCAGGCGCACGTGGCGGAACCGGGCCCCGGCGCGCTCGAGGACGATGCGGGTCACATCGGCGTCCCCGACGCTGACCCCGCCGGAGACGACGACGAGGTCGCAGGTGGCGGCCAGGTCGTCGAGCGCGCCGGCCAGCGCCGCGTCGGTGTCACGGACGGCCGGCAGCACGGTCGCCTCGCCGCCGTCGCGGGTGAGCGCGGCGGCCAGGAACGTGGCGTTGGATTCGAAGATCTGCCCCCGGCCCAGATCCCCGCCGGGTGGGACGAGCTCGTCACCGGTGGCGATCACGCCCACCCGCGGGCGCCGCACGACGCGCACGGTGGCGTGGCCCGCGCCGGCGGCGGCGGACAGGGTTCGGGCGCCCAGCCGGACGCCGGCGTCCAGCACCATGGCGCCTTGGCGGACGTCCTCGCCCGCGGCCCGCACGTGCTGGCCCGCCGCCACGGGGGCGTCGATGCGGACGCCCTGGGGCAGGAGGGTGGTCTGCTCGACCGGCACGACGGCGTCCGCCGCCGTGGGCAGCGGGGCACCCGTCATGATGCGGACGCAGGCGCCCGGGCCGAATGCGGGGTCGGCGGACGAGCCGGCCAGCACCTCGGCGTCGATGCGCAGCACGGTGGGTGGTGCAAGGTCGGCCGAACGGACGGCGAAGCCGTCCATCGCGGAGTTCGCAAACGCCGGGACGTCGCCGCGGGCCACGACGGGCGCGGCCAACGTGCGGCCGGCGGCCTCGCGGAGGGGCAGCTCGTCGACGTCGGCGGCGCCGAAGGGCTCGATCAGCGCGAGGACCTCGGCGAGGTACTCCTCGACCGTCAGCAGGGCCCGGGTGTTCGTCAGCGCCATGGGAGCGTGTGCCTTCCGCCGGGTGGACAGGTGTTCAGTATGCGGGTTGGGACGGGTCGACCTCGCGCACCCACGCGAGGATGCCGCCGGCGAGCACCCGGACGCGGGACGCCCCCGCCTGCGTCAGCGCGGCCGCGGCCGCCTCGGCGCGCGGCTGGACCTTGCAGTGCACGACCACGTCGGCGTCCGGGGCCAGGCCGATGGCGGTGGGGTCGGCGAGGACGTCGGCGAGGGGGACGCGCAGCGATCCCGGGATCGCGGCGATCGCCACCTCCGCGGGTTCGCGGACGTCGAGCACCACCGGCGGGGTTTCGGAGGTGAGCTCGGCGGCGAGGTCCGTGGGGGTGACGAGCGGGTGCTGGTGGGTGGGGGGCGTTGCGGGCGCGGCGGTGGCTTCCGGGGGTCCCGAACGGGGGCGGGAGTGGGAGCGGGGGCGGGGGGCGAGGGGCAGGTGGGTGACGGTGGCGTCCGCCAGGTCGACGAACGCCACGCGGCCCAGCAGAGGCGTGCCGATGCCGCAGATCAGCTTGACGGCCTCGCCGGCCATCATCGAGCCGACCTGGCCGGTCAGAGCGCCGAGGACGCCGGCGTCCCCGCAGGTGGGCACGGTGCCGGGGGCGGGCGGGGCGGGAAAGAGGTCGCGCAGGTCGGTGCCCCGGTGGGGGGCGGGCGGGTCGGCCCAGAAGACCGACACCTGGGCCTGCAGGCGGTACACCGACGCCCACACGCAGGGCAGGCCGAGCGCGGCGCAGGCGTCGTTGACGGCGTAGCGGGTCTCGAAGTTGTCCGAGCCGTCGAGGACGAGGTAGGCGCCGGCGAGGAGTTCGGCGGCGTTGCCCGGGGTGAGCCGGGCGCGGTGGGTGATGACGTCAACGTCGGGGTTCAGCGCGCGCACGGCCGCCGCCGCGGAGTCGACCTTGGGCTGGCCGACGGCGGCGTCGGGGTGGATCACCTGCCGCTGCAGGTTCGTGACGTCGACCACATCGTCGTCGATGATCGTGAGCCGCCCCACCCCGGCGGCGGCGAGGTAGAGCAGCGCCGGGGACCCGAGCCCACCGACGCCGATGACGGCCACGTGCGCCGCGCGGAGGCGGCGTTGGCCGAGCTCACCCACGGCGGGCAGCAACAGGTGCCGGGCGTACCGCTCAGTGGCCCCCCGATCCAGCGGGGGGCCGGGGTCGACGAGTGGGGGGAGTGGGGGGATTGGGGGGAGTGGAGCGTCGGGTGTCCCGGAGGTGGGTGTCGTGGGCTCGGTGGGCGTCACGGGCGTCCGCTCCGGTGGGCGGCGTCGAGGATCGCATCGTGCAGCGCGGCGGCGTCCACGCCGGGCATCCCGGCCCCGGCCAGGCCCCACAGGTGGGCGGCGACGGGAGCCAGCGGCCGAGTGGAGGCGTCCGCCACCTCGCCCGCCAACGACAGGATCGCGTCGACGTCCACGCGGGTGGGATCCAGCTCCAGCGCCGCGCAGACGTGGTCGAGCCACGGCTGCCAGAGCGCCTGGTCGACGGGTGGTCGGGTCACCCGGCCCACCCTAGTCACGCCCGGCCGGGTCGCCGGAGGCTCTCACCCCTCAGTTCGGCGTCACGAGGGGTGGGGAGTCTTGCTGGCGGCCCCGGGAGGATTCGAACCTCCGACACATAGTTTAGGAAACTACTGCTCTATCCCCTGAGCTACGAGGCCAGCGGTCTCGTGTTGACGATGAACAGTGTACGGCGAGCCCGAGGGCGGCCGGTCTGCGTGGTCCGGGACCCGACGGGAGAAGCAGGCGCCGAGGAAAAGTGAAGGGGCTACTCGTCCTAAAGTACGAGAAGTCACCCTTTTGGGGGACTGGTGCTCCGTGACGATAGGGCTATAGTTCTACCCACGAGAGCGACGCCAGGTTGTTGATGTCTCCTGGGGGTGGGTAGACGGCTTTTCAGCCCTTCGACCGGCGTCGCTCTCGCTCTGTGTTCTCAGCCCCCCTCGCCAGGCGAATCGTGGCAACCGGTGCGCCCGGGTGCGGCGTCCGGGCCTAGCCTTGAGTCATGACCAACGGACTCGACCGTGCACGCACCAAGATGCAGGACGCCGGCGCGTCCGGCGCCGCCATCGACGTGTTCAGCCACTACTACCGTCTCGTCGCGGAAGGGAGCGGGGGCTTCTACATCGAGGAGGACTCGATCGACCCCCTGCTCGAGCCGCCGCAGCTCGCGTCCGTGCAGGTGGACGCCGACGCCGCGCGTGAGGCACTCGAAAAGACCGTCATCATCAAGCTGAACGGTGGGCTGGGCACCTCGATGGGCCTGGACGGCCCCAAGACGCTGCTGCCCGTGCGCGGTGACATGACGTTCCTCGACGTGCTGGTCGAGCAGGTGTTGCGGGCCCGCCGGGAGACCGGTGCGCGGCTGCCGCTGTTGTTCATGAACAGCTTCCGCACCCGTGAGGCGACGTTGGCGCACCTGGAGCGCTACCCCGACCTGGCCGTGGACGGCCTGCCCGTCGACTTCCTGCAGGGCTTCGAGCCGAAGCTGACCGCGGACACCCTGGAGCCCGTGGAGTGGCCGGCCGACCCCGACCTGGAGTGGTGCCCGCCCGGCCATGGTGACATCTACACCTCGCTGGTCGGCACCGGGTTGTTGGACGCGCTGCTCGAGCGCGGTTTCCGCTACGTCAGCATCGCCAACGGGGACAACCTGGGCGCCGGTCCGAACGCCACGCTGGCCGGCTGGTTCGCGGCGTCCGGTGCGCCGTATGCCGCGGAGGTCTGCACGCGCACGGCGAACGACCGCAAGGGCGGGCATCTCGCGGTTCGCAAGGCGGACGGGCAGCTCATCCTGCGGGACACGGCGCAGACGCGCCCCGAGGAGATGGACTACTTCACCGACGAGCACCGCCACCCGTACTTCCACGCCAACAACCTGTGGGTCGACCTCGCGGCGCTGAAGAACCTGATGGAGGAGCGCAAGAACGTGCTCGGCCTGCCGCTCATCCGCAACGAAAAGACGGTCGACCCGAGCGACAAGGCGTCCACCCCGGTGATCCAGCTGGAGACCGCCATGGGCGCGGCGATCGAGGTGTTCCCGGGGGCGCAGGCGATCGCGGTGCCGCGCGACCGCTTCCTGCCGGTGAAGACGACCAACGAGTTGCTGCTGGTGCGTTCCGACGCCTTCGAGCTGGACGCCGACGCGCGCCTGGTCGCCGCGGTCGAGAAGCTGCCGACCGTGTCGCTCGACAAGCGGCACTACACGCTGCTGCCCGATTTCGACGCCCGGGTGCAGGTGGTGCCGTCGCTGGTCGGCGCGTCCTCGCTGACGGTGGAGGGTGACTGGACGTTCGCGTCCGAGGTCACTGTCGTCGGCGACGCGCATCTCGAGGACGCCGGCGCCCCGGCCACCGTCCCGGGCGGCGTCCTCGGGGACTGACCTCGTGACGGAACCCTGGCACCGCGCCATCGCGTATGCCCTGGTGGGGGAGGATCTGGAGCTGGGGCTCCAGGCGCGTCCCGATGTGCCGGCGCTGCTGAGGGAGTTGGCGTCGCGTGGCTGGACGGGCGGCCGGATCGCTGACTTGGCCCGTGGTGCTGCTGCGGCGGGGTGGCCGTTCGTCGTGCCGGACGCGCTGCGCCGCGGCCTCGGTGCCGCGCAGCTCCACGCCGCCATCGGCAGTGCCCGGACGGAGCTGGGATTGGACGTACTGGCCGTCCTGCCGCCCTCGCGGCGCACGACCCTCACGGCCGACGAGCGGCGCCTCCGCGCCGACGTACCGCCGCACTGGTGAGGGTGGCCCGGGTGGGCCGGGGCGATCTGGGTCACTCTGGCTGGCCGGGTTGTCTTGGCGGGCTTGGCCTCGGGGGTGAGGCGAGGCGTCCGAGGGGTTGGTGTCCCGGTGAGTCGGCGTCCGGGTGCTGTGAGGACACTGGGTCCGTACGTTGCGCACCGGGGACGCACGTGGCGCAGTGCACGCTCACGTGGCGCAGTGCACGCTCACGTGGCGCAGTGCAAGCTCACGTGGCGCAGTGCAAGCTCACGTGGCGCAGTGCAGCTCACGTGGAGGCCCTTGCACGGCCCGTGACGTGAGCCACGCTGCGCCAGGTGAAGCCACGCTGCGCCAGGTCAAGCAGAGCTGCGCCAGGTGGAGCCACGCTGCGCCAAGTCATGCAGAGCTGCGCCGGGTAAAGCTGGTCACGCGCGGTGTCGATCGGGTCGGCGTCCCACCGGGGGCCAGGAGGGAACCGCCGAGTCGGAGGGCGGCGCCGGGCCGGATTCGCACCGCGTCTCGGTGCTCAAACTCCACTTCATGGCTCAAACTCCGCCTCCGAACCCGGAGTTTGAGACCGAAGTGTGCGTGTCGCGGGGCAACCGGCGCAGCCGGGGCAGCGAGAACCCCGCCGCCCGGGGGGCGGCGGGGTTCGTGTGCGGTGGCTCAGAGTGCGCGGTTGGCCTTGAGCAGGTCGCGGATCTCGGCGAGGAGCTCGTCGGTGGTCGGGGCCGGGGCGACGGCGTCCGAGTCAGCCTTGAGGCGCGCGTCCGCGGCGGCCTTGACGGCCTGGTACGGCTTGATCACGAGGAAGTAGATCACGGCCGCGACGATCACGAACGAGATCACCGCGTTGAGGAAGATCCCCAGCGGCAGGCCGGCCGGCGCCCAGGCGCTGAAGTCCGGCACGCCGCCGAACATGCCGACGAAGCTCAGCAGGATGTTGGTGAACGTGGAGACGACCGTCGCGAACGACGTGCCGATGATGACGGCGGTGGCAAGCTCAATGAGGTTGCCCTGCATCAGGAAGTCCTTGAAACCCTTCATGGTTGTTTCACACCTCTCATGGTTGGGGGCAGTGCCTGGGTGAGGCGTGGGGCTGCCACACGAGAACAGTAGCGATCCGAGCGCAAAGGTTGCGAATTCAAGTAACATTGTTGCGCAACAGATTCACAGAGCTTGCAGTCGCGGTGGGGGCGCAACCGCCGCAGGACTAGCCCCTTAACACCGCAGGACCCTGTGACGCCTCAGCGCAGGGCGATGGCAACTCCGCCGGTCTGGGCGGCCACGGTGAGGCGGGCCGCCACGTCCGGCGTCACCTCGACCAGCGCTGCCCCCGCGCCGGACGCCCCGAACGCACCCGTCGCCGGAGCGGGCACCGCCACGACGCGGACGTTCTGGGCCAAGGACTCGGCATCACCGCCGGTGCTGAACAGGTCGACCCGGGTGCCCGGCTGGACGAGCGGTGCGATCGCGGCGTCCGCCAGGGGCAGGGCGGTCACGACGAAGCCGTCCCGGGCCAGCCGCTGGCCCTCGGCCAGAGCCGTCGCGGTGATCGGCGTCCGTGCCGAGGCGGGCCCGTTCAGCGTGCGCCCCACGGCGGTGGCGGGGTCGAGCAGCACGTCATCCGGAAAGGTGCCCGGCGCCACGGGCAGGGTGGTGAGGTCGGACGCGACCAGCACCGTTCCGCCCGGCAGGTCCCGGGCGGCGACCACCACGGACGTCAGCTCCGGTGGGCGTGGGGCCAGCACCGACAGGGTCGCCAGCACCGCGACGGCGGCCGCCAGCGCAGCCAGCGATCGGCGCCGCAGGTGCAGGAAGCGGCGCAGCGGCCAAGGAACCACCGCACGGGACATTCCGGGTCGTCTCACGCCCAGACATTAGGACGCCGGTGTCACACCTTGTCAGAGCGGAATGGCCCCCGCGAGGGTGCTTGGCCTGGAGGTCAGCGCGACCCGCTCCCGGACCCACTGCCCGAACCCGACGAGCCTGAACCCGACGACCCCGAACCCGACGCCGTGGCCTGGCCTGTGCCGGAGGGTGAGCTGGCCTTGTCCTTCGCCGACCCCGACGAGGCCGAAGACTCTGAGCCACCCGAGCCGCCCTCGGCCCCGGAACCCTTGGCGGTCTCGTTCTTGCCGCGGGTGCGGCTGTCGGTGGCGTAGAAGCCCGAGCCCTTGAACACCACACCGACGGCGCTGAACACCTTGCGGAGGTTCCCGTCGCACTGCGGGCACACGGTCAGGGCGTCGTCGGTGAAGGCCTGGACGGCCTCGAGCTCGGCGCCACAGTCGGCGCAGCGGTACTGGTACGTGGGCATGGGCGCTTCCTTCGCGGACGGAACAACCGCCGATGATAACGAAGCCGGGCGCCCCCGCCATTCCCGGTCCGCCCCGCCGGCAGGTGAGTCAGCGGCCCGCGGGTCGGGTCGGCACGAGCCCGTGTTCGGTGACGAGCACGTCGACCGTGACGTCCCACGGGTCACGGGGCAGAGTGTCAAGGACGGCCGCGGCGTCCAGCACCGCCGCCGTGACGCAGCCCGCGGCGGCGCTGGGCAGGGCGCGGTCGTACCAGCCGCCGCCGACCCCCAGCCGCACGCCCTCGACGGTCGCGGCCAGCGCCGACGTCACCACCAGCGACACCGACCCCAACGACACCGACCCCAACGACACCGGCTCCAGCGCCACCGGCCTCTCCGACGCCGGCCCCGCGAGCCCAGCCGACGCAGACGCGTCCGGCCCCGGCTCGGGAATCCCGCGCCACCCGGGCACCAGCGTCCCCGGGCCGGCGTACCACGCCCAGGCGGGCGTGCGGCGTCCGCGCAGCAGGGGCAACAGCACCCGCACCCCCCGGGCGTGGAGGGCGTCGACGAACACGGTGGTGTCGGGCTCCGGCGGCACGGAGAGATAGCACGCGACGGCACTGTGACCGCTGGCCAGCTGCAGCAAATGGGTCAGGCGCGCCCGGTCGCGCGCCGCCCGCTCGGCGGGTGTCGCGCGCTCACGAGCTGCGCGGAGCTCGGCCCGCAGGGCAGCCTTCGACGGCATGCCCACCGGCGTGGGCGCACCGGGGGCAGCACCCGGGGCAGGGTTGCCGATCGGGTTGCCATTTGCCCGGGCTCGCCGGGTCGCTCCGCTCGGCTGCCCAGTCACCCGTTTATCGTAGTTTCATGGCCCTTTTCGGACGCAAGAAGACCTCGGAGACCGACGCGGACGCCGCGCCGGCTGCCGAGACCCCTGCCGCACCTGTTCCCCAGATCACCCGTCGGTCGGTGACCGAGCAGCGCGCGTTCCTGCTCGACCAGGTCGGGGCGATCCGTCCGTTCGGCATGCAGATCTTTGACGTCCCCGGGCTCACGCTGTGTGAGGACATCCGCTCCGACCTCGACCTGCCGCTCGTCACGACGGCGCGCGTCGGCGGCTGGGCCGTCCGCGGCTCCGACCTCGTGGGGGCCACCCCGGAGGTGCCCAAGGAGCTCTACGTCGTCGACCAGATCGCCGCCGGCGAGGCGCCGGGCGCCCCGCTCGTCGCGGGCGCCGCGATTCGCATCGAAGAGGGCGGCATGATCCCCGAGGGGGTCGACGCGGTCGTGCCCGACGCGTACGGCGTCCTGGGTGAGGACGGCTACGTGCGCATCGGCACCGAGACCCGGCTGTACGACAACCTCCGCCGTGCCGGCTCCGAGCTGGCCGACGGGACGCCCCTGCTGGCGGCCGGCGACGTGCTGACGCCGCGGTCGGTGGCGGTGCTCGCCGAGGTGGGCCTCGACAAGGTGCTGGTGCGCCCGCGTCCGCGCATCGTGGTGTTCACGGTGGGCGACGGTCTCGTCGCGCCCGGCCAGGCGCTCACCCAGCCGCAGCAGCGTTACGACGCCGCCACCACGCTCATCACGGCGGCGGCCCGCGCGGACGGCGCCACGGTCTACCCGCTCGGCATCATCAGCAGCGACGCCCGCGAGATCCGCCAGACGATCGCCGACCAGCAGATCCGCGCCGACCTGATCGTCGCGGTCGGTGGCGGCGAGCTGATCCGCGAGGTCGCCGAGGGCATGGGCGAGCTCGATGAGGCCGTCGTGGCCCTCAACCGCGAATCGCGGTACGCGTTCGCCGCGCTGGGCAACGACCGGACGCCCATGGTGATCCTGCCCGCCGGGGTCGTCAGCGCCTATGTCGGTTACCACGCCTTCGTGCGTCCGGTGATCCACAAGCTCAACGAGTCCGACCCGCTCGCGGCCCCGCGCGTCGATGGCTTCGTCGCCGAGCGCCTCGAGGTGCCGGACGGCATCACGCAGTACATCCCGGCCGTCTGGTCGTCGGACCAGACGGTGCGCCCCGTGAGCGGCGTGGACTCCGAGCTGGCCTGGGACCTGGCGCGCGCCAACGTGCTGCTCGTCATTCCCGAGGGCTGGGCCGGGGCCGACGCGGGCTCCCAGGTGGAGTGCATCGTGCTCGACGACGCCGGCGCGCGGGGCGACGAAGCGGTCCGGTGACCCTCTTCGGGTCGCGCCGCTGGCCCGTCACGCTGCGGCACGGCCCGGTGCTGCTGCGCCCGCTGCGCCGCCGCGACGAGGCCGAGTACCACGCCGTCCGCGCGCTCAACACCGAGTGGACCCGGCCGTGGGACTCCACCCGACCGCCCGGGTCGTCCGGTCAAGGCATCACCTACGCCGAGATGGTGCGCAGCTTCGCCGCGGACGCCCGCGCCGGCCGTTCGCTGCCGTGGGCGATCATGTGGGCGCCGGAGGGGGAGCGCCCCCGCCTGGCGGGGCAGATGTCGATCACCGGCATCGTCCACGGCTCGGCGCGCTGGGGCATGGCCGGCTACTGGGTCGCCCAGGGGCTCGCGGGCCGCGGCATCGCCCCCACGGCGCTCGCCCTGGCCGCCGATCACATGTTCGAGGCCCTCGAGCTGCACCGCCTCGAGGTGGCCATCCGCCCCGAGAACACCAAGTCCATCCGGGTGGTGGAGAAGCTCGGGCTGCGGCTGGAGGGCATCCGGCCCGCCTTCATGCACGTGGACGGTGCCTGGCGCGACCACGCGGTCTACGTGCTGCACGCCGAGGAGGTCGAGCCCGAGGGGGTCATCGGACGCCTCGCCGGCCCCTGAGATCGCGCGCCAGCAGCGCCCCCGCTCTGACCTGCGTCCTGGATCGGACGGGACGCGGCGCGTCGCCCGGAGCGCCCGCCGAGCCGCCCCCTACCCTCGACGCATGGGTGTGGAGGGTCTGGTTTTCGGGTTCGTGGCGGCCTTCTGGCTGATCTACCTGATTCCGCTGTTCCTCAACCGCCGCGACAACGGGCTCATGGACGAGGTCGAGCCCGGCGACCCCTTCACCGGCACCGTCACGATCGTGCGTCGCGGCACCCCCTTGGACTCGGCGGAGGACGCCAACGCCGTCGTCTCGACGCCCCTCAACCGCCGGGCCGCGCTGCGTGAGCTGGCCGCCATCGACGCCGGCGCCGCCCGCCGCCGGCGCCGCGTCCTGACCTTCCTCGTGCTGGCCACGCTCACCGTGGTCGCGTTCGCCGCCTTCGGCCTCACCGCGTGGTGGGGGGTGCTGGTGCCGGTCGCCCTCGTGGTCGCGTTCCTGGGCGTGGCGCGCTTCTCGGTGCGCGCCATGCGGCGTGACCTCGACCGCCGTGCCCGCATCATCCGCGGCGCGGACGCCGAGGAGGACACGATCGCCCTCGTCCTCACCGACGAGGCCCCGGACGCCGACGATGCGTCGGTCGAGCTGTCGGTGCCCGTCGAATCCACCGGCTCGCTGTGGGATCCGGTGCCGATCACCGCCCCCACCTACGTCAGCCGCCCGCTGGCCCCCCGCACCGTGCGCACCATCGACCTCTCGATGCCGGCCCCCACCACGGCCGCCCTTCCCGTCACCGCGGACCTGCCCTCCGACGCTCCGGCGGAAGACACTCGCGAGGAAGCCGACCTGCGTCGCGCGGTCGGCGAATAGTCACCGGCCCTCACCACCCGGCCCCGAAGCACACCAGCGGCGGCGCGTCGGGCCCGAACGCCGCGACGCTCGCGGCGAGGGCGTCCGCCGGCGGACTGCCGGACGCCAACCGCGCGTGCAGGTCGGGCATGAGCCGCGCGGCGGCGTCGTCGGACAGGGCCACGGGGGAGGCCAGCACGGTGCGGACGCCCGCGTGCAGCAGGGCCGTCGCCAGCCCCAACGGGTCATCGCCGGCGCCGACCGCCCCCAGCTCGCAGGCCGACAGCACCACCGTGTCGGGCAGCGTCACCAGCCGGTCCAGCTCGTAGCCGAAGGCGGGGCCGTCGGCGAGGTCGACGTGGCTGAACAGCGGGTTGAGCGCATGGTGGTGGCCGTGGGCGGCGACGTGCACCACATCGCTGCGCAGTGTGGCCGTGCCCACCGCCTCCACGGTGGCGTCCGGGCCGGTGAGCACCTCCGGATCGCCCCAGTGGGTCGCGCAGGCGCCCACCTCATCGGCGGCCCGGCGCAGCGATGGCCCGGCCACGAGCAGGGGGCGGGTCAGGGCGCGCCGCGCCGGGGGCCGGGCCCAGGCGGTGGCGCTCCGCGGCACGGTGACCGCTCGGTCGCGCAGGCTCGGGAGCAGCGGCCACGGCACCAAGGAGAACAGACCGGGGGTGACCAGCACCACGCGGCGGGTGGTCACGCGGGCGAGGGCCGGGGCGAGCCAGGTGGCGTCCAGCTGGGCCAGCCGCTGGACGAGCCCGGCCCGGACGCGGGGCGCGAAGGGGGCGGGGAGGTCGGCCGCCGCCACGTCGAGATCGGCCCGCAGCCCCGCCAGTTCGGACGCCAGCCCGCCGAGCGGCCCGAGCCGCACCAGCGTCCCCCCACCCGCGCCGTCCACCACGACGGCGTCCAGCTCGGCGTCGCTGACGAACAGGCACACCGACGTGGCGTCTGCGGCCGCGAGCGCGGCGCCCAACTCGTCCCGCGTCGCGACGGGCTGCGTCGCGCCGGAGCCGCCCGCCTGCCAGGCCCGCTCCCGGATGCGGCGGCGCAGCTCGCGCTGCCGGGCGGGGTCGCCGCCGAAGGCGTGCAGGGCGCGGAGCTCGGTCAGGTCGTCGGCCTGCGCGGCGTCCGTCGGTGGCCGGACGCCCACCACGCGGGAGGACGCCGCCCGCGTCCGCTCGGACCACTCGAGCACCAGGTCGACGTCGGGTCGCGCCAGCGCCACCGACAACCCCAGCTGTCCGAGCCGGGTCAGCGCGCCGGAGAGTGAGGTCTGCAGTTCCAGGCTGCCCAGGGTCGAGGCGAGGGCTTGGACGCCGTCGAGCGTGGTGCGCAGCGTGCGCAGGGCGTCGGCGCGGCGTCCCAGGGCGATCTGGCGTTGCGCGGCCACCGCGGCGGCCCACGGCTCGTAACGCCGGGGCGTCGACGGGGGCAGCGGCACGCGCCGGGCCTCCGTCAACCGCCCCTGGGCGAGCAGCCAGCCGCACCAGGCGATCGCGAGGCGGCGGGCCTCATCGGCGAGCCCGCGGGCGCGGAGCTCGGCCAGGAGGCGCTCGACATCGGGCAGCCGGCGACGGCCTGCCGCGCACGCGCAGACCGCGGCGGCGGCGTCCGCCCGCAGCCGGGACAGATCGGCACCCATGGCGGCGAACCGGGACGCCGCGTGGCGCGCGAGCCGCAGCCCCTCGGCCGGATCGTCGGTGACCACCAACCGGGCCAGCAGCAGCTCGGCGGATGCCGCCGCGCGCCGTGCGCGGCCCGCGCGGAACTGGTCGATGGCACGCCGCAGGTCGGCGACGGCGTCGTCGCGGAGCCCCGCCGCAGCCAGCACCTCGGCCCGGTCCTGCAGCCAGACGGCGTGCAGGGCCGGGGCCTGGCCCGCGAAGAATGAGGCCACGGAGTCCATGGCCGTGAGCGCGCGGACGTGGTCGCCCAGCAGGAAGGCGGCGTAACCGGCGTTGTGGCGGGCCTTGGCCAGCAGGGACGCGTTGCCCGTCCGCTCGGCGTGCGCGGCGGCGCGCTCGAAGTCGACCAACGCCCGGCGGGCGTCCGCCGCCTCGAGGCGGAGGTTGCCGCGGTTCAGCAGGTTGCGGCCCAGTGCCTCGTCGTCGGCGGCCAGGGTGCGGATGGCGGAGCTGAACTCGGCCAGGGCGTCCGAGGGCAGGCCCAGCCGCAGCAGCACGACAGCGCGCTGGCCGTGCGCCGTGCCGCGGGTGTGGTCGTCGACGCCCGCGAGCGCGAGGGCGTCGCGGCACAGGCCGTCGGCCAGGTCGAGGTGGCCGAGCTCCGCCTCGGCGTAGGCGAGGGTGGTGAGCAGCAGGGCGCGTTCGACGGGGGTGGGGTGGCGCTCCAGCCCCTGGCGCGCCCACGAGCACGCCCGGGTGTGGTGGCCGGCGTTGGTCGCCGTCCGCGCCCGGGCGTGCAATTCAGCAGCGCCCAGCATGCTCCTAGGGTGACACCAGCCCCGTCACGCGCGCCACCGCTTCGCGGGCCCGGGCGACCGGATCCTCGGGCAGGCGCCGGCCGTCGAGCAGCTCGGCGGCAATCCTGCCCGCCAGCAGCGGCGCGGCGAACGACGTGCCGCTCCACACGCCGAAGCCGGCGCTGAAGTCGTCCGGGTCGACCGATGCCCGCTTCCGGCCGAACGCCATCGACTCCGCCTGCGCCTGCATGCCGCCCTGGAACGTGGTCGGCATGGTGCTCACCACCGCCGCCCCGGGCGCGTGGGTCCGCACCCACGGGCCCACGTTGCTGAAGAGCGCGTCGCAGGTTCCGTTCGGGTTGAGCGCGCCGACGCTGACCAGTGGGGCCCAAGATGCGTCCGAGGAGTCGTCCCACGGGATCGGCCCGCCGCCGCCCTCCCACGGCCCGAAGGCCGCGGGGAAGCGGGGCCGCGCCGTGGCGTCGTTGCCGGCGGCGCAGACGACGACCACGCCGAGCGCCAGCAACCGCGCGAGCGACGACCACAGCGGGCCGTCGAACAGCGGGTCGTCCGGCAGCTCGTGGTAGTACCCAACCGAGAGGCTGAGCACGTCGATGAGCAGTCCGTCCGGGGCTCCCTCCCGGCCCCGGCGAACCAGCTCGGCGAGGTCGTCGAGCGCGTCGATGAGGTCGGCCTCCACCAGGGCCCCCTCGGCGGGCAGGATGCGCCACGCGTGGATGTCGGCGTCCGGCGCCGCCTGGTGCACCAGCCCGGCGCTGAACGTGCCGTGCCCGGCGTAGGCGTCCAACCCGCCATCCAGGGGCCCGACCGTGTCGGGCAGCATCTCGGGGCCGTGGGCGGCGTCGAGGCCGATCGGCAGGCCGTCGATGGTCCGGTTGCAGGTGACCACGTCGTCCAGCCACGGGTGTCGGCCGCAACCCGAGTCCAGTAGGGCCACCACCGGACGCCGCCGCGTCAGCTTCGCGCGCCGGTGCGGCGGGCGGCCCACATAGGCGACCGGTTGGCGTCCGCCCCACCCCGGCGTGGCGTAGCCGCCCAGCGGCGAGGAGTGGGTGAACGGGCTCGATTCGGTGAAAGGACTGGACTCGGTGAACGGGCTGGAGTGGGTGAAGGGGCTGGATTCGGTGAACGGCGAGAGGGTGAGGATGTGGTTCAGCGACGCCCGCGCCGCCAGCTCGGGCTGGGTGAGGCGGACGTTCTGCAGGAGGTCCCAGGCGTCGGGGGCCTGGGCGGCCACGCCGGGGCGTGGCGCGATCTTCACCCGCTTGATGGAGCGCCACGGCCGTGGGTCGGGCTCGGCCTCGGGTTCGGGCTGCCAGGCGTGACCGATGGCCACGTCTCCCAGCGCGTCGATGCTGGCGGCGTCGTTGGCCGGGACGAGCAGGGTGTCGGGGATGTACGCGGTCGCGCGGACGTCCTGGCCGGCCAGGACGACGTCGCCCTGGGGGTCGAGGACCTTGCCGCGCAGGTCGTCCAGCAGCCCGCCGGGCAGGAGGGTGGGTTGACGGTCGAAGTCGTGCCAGGAGGTGGTCATGGTGCCTCAGATCTCGAAGAGGGTGGTGCGGAACTCGGCACCGGCGCTTTCGGGGGCGTCGGCGTCCGAGGTGGGGCTGACGACGAGCCGGGTGAGGCCGCGTCCGGAGCTGGGGACGTCGAAGCGGCCGTGGGCGTCGAGGGTGGCGGTGGTGGACGCCTCGCCCTGCACCACCGTGACCGTGCCGCCGGTGGCCGGGGTGACCCAGCCGTCGATCCGCTGCGCCCCGCCCTCGCTCGAGACCCGCACCAGCACGGCCAGCGACGCGGACCGGAACTCGATGAGGACGCGGCCCGCGTCGCCGGCCCCCGTGCGGGTACCGGCCAGGTGGTCATGGCGGTTGACGAGGGTGAGGAGTTCGTACTGGGCGTCCAGGTCCTCCATCGCGAGGGCCACGAGGATGGTCTCGGCCAGGTCGGGCGGGGGCGGATCCCACCGGTCCCACGCGCTGCGCAGGGTGGCGAAGAGGGGCTCGGGCGCGGGCGTGCCGGTCATGCGGAGGCCCCTTCCAGGAGAGAGCGGAGCTTGTCGAGGCAGCGGCGGCGCGTCGGGCCGATGCTGCCGATGGGCGTGCCGGTGGCCGCGGAGAAGGCCGCGTAGTCGGGCCGGTCGGCGAACGCGATGATGCGCAGCAGGCGTTGGCACCGGGCGTTCAGCGAGGACACCGCCTGCCAGAGCCGACGGGCCTCGAATCCGGCGATGGCGGCGTCCTCGGGGGTGGGTAGCTGGACAGGGGCCGTGGGGGCGAGTTCGTCGACGGGGATCTCGCGGGTCCGCGTCGAGCGCCACGCCAGGCGCCGGGCGGTGGTCATCATCCACCCGGTCACCGCTTGGGAGTCGCGCACCTGACCGGGGTCGCGCACCAGGCAGAGCCAGGCGTTCTGCAGGACGTCCTGCGCCGCCTCGGCCGAGAGCCCGTAGGAGCGGACGGTGTGCCACAGCACGGGGGTCAGGACGCGGACGAGCTCGTCGAGCGCCTGCCGTTCGCCGTTGGCCCAACGCGCATGGGCGGACGCCGCGGCGTCCCACGTGGTGGGGACGCCGCCTGCCCGGCTCGTGGGGGGCGCGTCCGACATGAGGTCATTGAACTCCACGTCGGTCAGGAGGCGACAGGGGTGGGCGCTGATACATGTGGTCGTGGGGGATGTCGGGCACGGGAGGCGGACGCGGCGGTTTTCGCCGCGCGGGGGCAGCTGGTAGGGTGGCACCCGCTCGATGAGCCGGGGGCTATGGCGCAGTTGGTAGCGCGTCTCGTTCGCAATGAGAAGGTCAGGGGTTCGAATCCCCTTAGCTCCACCCAAAGTGTCTTACGGGAACACGCGACATCGGAAGATGTTGGGTGTTCCCGTTTGGCTTCCTTGCCTCCGGTGAGCGTGCTCGCTTGGGTGACGATGGTGGCAAACGGCTCCGCCAAGCGTGGGCGTAGCTGCTCGTCGTCGGTGATCTCCAGTTGCGTGTAGAACGCCTGGTTTGCGAGCCTGCGGTTCCCGTCGTCGGAGTGCGCGTAGGCGCGGTGGGCGTCGGTGAGCAGCCGCAAGGAGTCGTGGAGGAACGCCCGCGCCCCGGAGTGGTGCTCGTCGTGCTGGGCGAGGCGTTGCTCGATATCGGCGAGGCCTGCGCGGATGCGGTCTTGGTGCCGCTTCAGCGTCGGCAAGTCGATGGCGTCGGAGAAGTGCGCCGCGAGCAGCTTGTCGCTCTCTGCTTCGAGGCGTGCTCGGTTGGCAGTGAGGTCGGCGAACTCCTGATCCCGCCCCGCGCTCTGCTCATCGAAGGCGGCGTCGACTTCGGCGGCGAGGTGTCGGTAGTCGTCCTCGCTGATCGTGATCTCGCGGTAGGAGTCCTCGACCAGGCGTTCGGCGACTTGTACGGGCATGGCACGGCGGGTGCAGGTGGTCTTCTTCGCGGCGCGGCCGGAGCAGATGAAGTAGGCGTAGGTGGTGCCGCGCGGGTTCGTCGCGAAGTCCAGCAGCATCCGCGACCCACACGACCCGCAGTGCAGCAGACCTTTCAAGTGGTGCGCGTGCTGGACGTGCCGCGTCATCTTCGCGTTGCGCGCCTTCAGTAGCGATTGCACCTGATCGAACAGCGCGGGCTCGATCAACGGTTCATGTGCACCGGGATGCAGGGCGCCCTTGTAGCGGATCACGCCTGCGTAGTACGGGTTCGTGAGCAGTTTGTAGAGCGTGTTCTTCCCCAAAGGCTTCGACGGCCGCTTCGGCGACGGCACGGTCGTCAGGCCGCGGGCCGTGAGGTCACGCAGGAGGCCGGTGACGGAGGCCCCGCCCTTGGCGTAGGTCTCGAACGCCCACCGAACGAGCGGCGCACGCTCGGGATCGACCTCGACGGTGCGAATCTCGCGGCTCTGCTCGTCGGTGCGGCGCACGTTGAGGTAACCGACCGGCGCGCGCATCGGCGTGCCGCCCTGCGCGAGCTTCTGCGTCAAGCCCTTCGTGACCTCGGTGGCGAGGTTGCGGCTGTAGAACTCCGCGATGGACGACATGATGCCGTGCACCAGCATCCCGGATGGCGTTTGGTCGATCGACTCCGTCGCCGACACCAGCGTGACACCGGCAGCAAGCAGAGCCTCGTGAATCTTCACATCGTCGGCACGGTTGCGAGCGAGACGGTCGAGCTTGTGCACGATGCAGAAGGTCACCCGGGAAGCGGTGATGAACGCGAGCATGTCCTTGAGCCCGTCACGATCCGCAGACCGTGCGGACTCTCCGGCGTCCACGAACTCGCGCACGACCTTGGCGCCCAGCTCAGCAGCCCTCCGCGTGTTGGCCTCCCGCTGCGCAGGGATCGAGAAGCCTTCCTCGGTGCCGCCGCGTTCGGCCTGTTCGCGCGTCGAGACGCGCAGGTAGGACACCGCGAGCAGTACCGGAGCATCCACCTCAGTGCTGGCGTCCGTGGTGACTGTGGTGCTCATGGTGGGTCTCCTTGTGGGAGTGATGCTTGACCTCGATTCTCTCGCGCACCCCTGACAAACCGAAGGGGCGAGGGCGACTCAGCGAGGCTGTCTGGCGGTGGAAGGTCGTAGGGGTCGGCCTCTCCAGCGACCCAGGCGCGGTGCCGAGCATCGGCGATGCCGAGCACCCACTTGACAAGCCTGGCCAGATCAGGCTCATCCCGCCGCGTCACCCGCAGCCGCAGATTCGCCGTCTCACTCGCCATGAAGGACAGGTGCACGCCCACCCGCACGATGCACGAAATCCTGCTCCAGGACCGTTCCTCACAGAGACAACACGCGTCTTGCAGATTGAGGATTCGCCACTTACGTCGGTGACGAAACAGGCGTACCGTGAAGCATGGCTCTCAAACGCTACGATCCCGACGAGGTGGAGTTCGATGCCCGCTACCAGCGATGGCTTGCCGCGCTCGAATCCGGTGACGAGACCGAGCTCCTCGAAGCCACGGCGGCGATCCCCACCCTGAATAGCCGGGTGCTCGATAGGTTCTTCGCCGCGCCGAGCGACGCGCTTGGGAGGCCTGGGCAGCGGGCGATGGAGCAACGCCTGATAGTGCTCCTCAGTGAGCTTCGCCCCCACGAAGCGGCCCGGCTCCGTGAACTGCATAAGGCCAGGCAACGGCGTCTCAACCGCACCACCCGCGTTTCGCGCACGGTTGAACTGCCGACGAAGTGTGCTCGTTGCGGTAGCAAGCTCAAGGATGTGAAGCAGACGGGCAGGCCGCGCATCTACTGCTCATCGGCCTGCCGCAAGGCTGCGTACGAAGACCGCCGAGCCCACCGCGACGGTGCAGTGCAGGTGCAAGTCGTGGAGCGCATCATCACCGAGGTCAGAGAGCGCCGCATCGAAGTGCCCCACCCGCGAAGCGAGTGCATCCGCGAGCTGTTCGCAAACGACGAATGTGAACCGCCCCGACTTCAGTGGAGGGTCAGACGGTGTTCCTCGACGGGTGTCGGGGACTCGTGGTGGGCAGCGTAGTAGATGTTCTCGTATTCGATGGGTGGGAGGTCGCCGCACCAGCTGTGTAGGCGGCGCTGGTTGTACCAATCCACCCATTTGAGCACCTCGAGCTCGACGTGTTCGAGGGTGCGCCAAGGCCCGAGCCGGTGGATGACCTCTGTCTTGAACAGCCGGTTGAGGGCCTCAGCGGCGGCATTGTCGTAGGAATCGCCCTTGCTGCCGACCGAGGCGGTGATGCCGAGTTCGTCGAGCCGCTCGGTGTAGCTGATGGACAGGTACTGGGCGAGCTCAACCGGTCGTTGCAACACTGGGTTGTTGAAGCGAGCGTAGCTGCTCTGCGAACACCTCGGCCGGGGTCTTCCAGTCGAGGCTCTTTGCGGGGCCGGTTGTTGAGCGCGAGGGCGACTGCTTCGAGGTCCTCGGCAGACCAGCGTGAGAGGTCCGTGCCCTTTGGGGAAGTACTGGCGCAGCAGCCCGTTAGTGTTCTCGTTGCTGGGCCGCTGCCAGGGGCTGTGCGGGTCGGCGAAGTACACCTTGGTGCCGGTGTCGAGCGCGAACTGTGCGTGGCCGGAGAGTTCCTTGCCACGGTCCCAGGTCAGGGTCCTGCGCAGTTGCTCGGGCAGGCGGGTCATCGACAGGGCCAGCGCGGCGTCCATCGCGGCGGCACCGTAGCCGCCGAGCGCGGGGCCGTTCTTCACCACGGGCTGCTCGCCCCACCCGTCCAACCGTGGTAGGTGAACCAGCAGCGTGGAGCGGCTGGAGCGTTCCACGAGGGTGCCGATCGCGGACCGGTCGGTGCCGATGATCAGGTCGCCTTCCCCGTGCCCGGGCACGGCCCGGTCGGCAGCCTCGGCGGGCCGCTCGGCGAGCACGACGTCGGCGGTCACGTGGCCTTGCGGCTTGTTCCGTGACCGTTCTCGAGGTTCCCGCAGCGCTCGTCCGGTGCGCAGGCAGGCGACCAGTTCGCGCTTGAGCGCACCGCGTCCCTGGATGAACAGCGACTGGTAGATCGCCTCGTGGCTGATCCGCATGGACTCATCATCGGGGAAGTCGAGCCGTAGCCGGTGGGAGATCTGTTCCGGGCTCCACGCCAGCGACCAGCGGCGATCCTGCCGGCGCGCCTTGTTCAGCCCTTTCCACGGCGGTGGCTTCGGTCCGCTGACGGTCGTGCCATCGGGTCGGCGGACACTCCCGGTGAGTCGTTCCTGCACGTACTCGCGAAGCTGCGGGTTCGACACCAGCTTGGCGGTCTTGGGCCGTTTCGCTGCCTGCTGCGCCTTCCACTGCGCCACCAGCGCCCGATACTCGCTCTTCCCACTCCGGGTCGCGGCGTTGCGACGCAACTCGCGCGAGATCGTGCCCAGGTCACGTCCGATCGCGCGGGCCATCTCGCGTACCCCGTGGCCCTGGGCCTTCAGCAGCGCGATCTGCTCCCGTTCGGCGAACGACAGGTAGCGGCCCGAGGGCTCGACCAAGCTCAGCGGCGGCATCCCGCCAGCGTGACGGAACCAACGGATCCCGACGGGCGACGACACACCCACAGCTTCCGACGCTTCGACCGTCGTGACACCGGTCGCGATCAGACGCCAGAAATCACGCTGCACCGCTCCAGACGGCTCCGGCCGCCCGGGCGAGCGCATCGGCGGCCGCAACGCGCGATCCGCACGCCACTGCCGCCGCGCACCCACCGGAACCTCCGGCCACGGCTTCCTCGAACTCGCCACCACTCACCTCCACGATCAAGGTGTTGCGACGACCAGTTGAATCCGCCCTGCACGCCTCGGTCGCTGTGATGGATGAGGCCACTCAGGTCGCGGCCTCCTTGCTGGCGGGTCCAGATGCCGTGTTCGAGAGCGTCCAGGGCCAGGCCGGTCCGCAAGGTCGAAGCGACCCGCCAGCCCACGATCCGGCGGGCGTACAGGTCGAGCACGAACGCGACGTACACGAACCCGCACCAGGTCGGCACATAGGTAATGTCAGCCACCCAGCGCTGGTTCGGGCGCTGTGCGGTGAAGTCCCGGTTCAGGGAATCCTCGGGGCGATGGTCACGCCCAGGGATCGTGGTCCGCGCCCGCTTGTGGTCGCCGGCGACCGCCCCGGTCAGGCCGAGTGCTTTCATCCGGCGGGCCACCGTGCAGCGGGCCACCCCCGGGTAGGGCTCGTCGGCCGGGTGGCCGTGCTCGTCGAGCCGGACTTGCCGGTTGAGCGCCTTCCACATCTTGCGGACCCCGTACACGCCGTAGTTCGCCTCGAACAAGTCGGTGATCCGTTCGTCGAGTTCGCCATCGGCTACCGCGCGCTTCGACGGCGGTCGGGCGACGGCGGCGTAATAGGTGCTCGGGGCGATCTTGGCGTTCGCGTCACTCAACACGGCGCAGATCGGCTCGACCCCGAACTCCTCCTTGTGGCTGTCGATGTAGGCGATCAACGAGTCGAGGGGCGGACAGCTCCGCCGCGAAGAAAGCCGACGCGCTCTTCAGGATCGCGTTCGCCCGACGCAGTTCCCGATTCTCGCGCTCTAGCTGAGCGATCCGACCCGCCGGGTCGTCGGTCACGGTCACCGCCAACGGCGCCCTGCCACCGGCCACGCCTTGTCGGATCCAGTTCCGGATCGTCCCCCCGGGGATCCCCAGCCGTTCACCGACTTGGGAGCAGGCGCGTTTGTGCGCCAGCCTGGGATCCTCCCTCAGGGCTTCCTCAACCATGCGCACGGCGCGCTCACGCAACTCATCGCTGTACTTCCTCGGTGCGGGCATGACTCCAGCCTTTCAAACTGGTCACGACCCTCCATCAAACCCGGCACGGTTCACTCGCGGTTTAGAACGACGTGGTGTGAGTCCCGTGGAGTGGTGGGTTTTGGAGGAGG
>NZ_JACYOT010000002.1 GCF_014858005.1 Propioniciclava soli | reverse complement strand
CCCCCCCCCCCCCCCCCCCCCCCGACGCCGCCGTGAGCATGTAACCGGCGTCGACCAACAACGCGAGGCTGTTGGTCCACCACGCCCCGAGGGCCTCGGCAACCAGGATGGCGGCAGTGATCCCGACCACGATCGTGAGCTTGCTGCGATGGGTACCCTGCGACGCGTGGTCGTGGTCGGCGCTCATGCTGGTGCTCCGTCCAGGGCGGGCGTCAGGGCAGGTGCGTGAGCTCGGGTCCGCCAGCCTTGCTGTGGATCAGGGGAGACCACGAGCGAGCGTCCTGTCCCCGGAGGGGCCGGCGGTGACTGCGGCGGGCGATGTAGTCGAAGCCGATCTCGTCGACCAGGGCTCGGATTTCCTCGGCGCTCACGGCCTCCGCGGGGGCGATCGTCAGGGACGATTCACCCGCAGGCTCAAGGTCGACGGTCACCTCGCGAACCCCGGGCAGTTGTCGGACGCGCTCCATGAGCAGGACGAGGCAGTCCGGGCAGGTCAGACCGCTCACCCCGAAGGTGCTGACTCTCCGTATCGTAGTCCTCGTCACGGTGCGCTCCTTGGGTAGTTCGTGGCA
>NZ_JACYOT010000019.1 GCF_014858005.1 Propioniciclava soli | reverse complement strand
CGCCGTCAGATAGACGCCTTGTTCAGCAGGCTCCTAGAGGGCTGGCTCCCTTTTCGTCAACCGATTCACGTAAATCGGTTGACGGAAATTTTGGAGAGGTGGGGCCGCGTTCGGGAGGGCGGTCAGCGAGGTGCAGCCGTGCTGCGTCGCACGCGCAGCGCGGGGCTGAAGCACTCGTGCCTGGCCTCGGTGCGGCCGTTGATCCGTTCCAGCAGCAGGGAGATGGCGACGCGTCCGACGTCCGTGCCCCGGTGGTCCACCGTGGTCAGGGAGACGAGCGGGTGGCCGGCAAGTTCGATGTTGTCGTAACCGACGACCGACAGGTCGGACGCCCCGAGGCCCAGGTCGGCTGCCGCGCGCAACACGTTGAGCGCCATGGCGTCATGGCCGGCGAAGATCGCGGTCGGCGGATCGTCGGAGCCCAGGAGGCGACTCGTCGCGGCAACGGCACCACGTTCGGTGCTGGGGGCGTACTCCACCACGGGTCGCAGCCCCGCGGCGCGCATGCGCTCCACGTACCGGTCCCGCCGAAACACGTGCGGCGCCTCCGCGGTGGGTGGGTCGATCGTGAGGTGCGTGATCCGGGTGTGACCCAGACCGAGGAGGTGGTCCATGACGAGATCGGCGCCCGCCGCGTCGTCACTGACCACGGTGTCGAAGGCCTGGGGGCGGCTGTGGCGTCCGAGCACCACCATCGGCGTGTGCTGGGCCAGCGTCTCGATCGCCTCGGTGGGCATGTCGGAGGCGATCGCGATGATGCCGTCCACCTGCCGGTCGACGAGTGATTCGAGGATCTCCGTGGCGCTGAGGCGGCCCAGGCCGGGGACGATCACCAGTTGGTAGGGCGAGCCGGCCAGCTGCTCGGCCGCCCCCTCGACGACGAGGGTCTGCAACTCCTGGCCCAGGTGCGGTGTCTCCAGCCCGATCGTGAAGCTCTGGCCCCGCATGACGCGCGCGGCGACCCGAGGGCGGTAGCCCAGCTGGGCGATGGCCTTCTCGACGCGGGCCCGCATGGCGGGGCTCACGCCGTAGGCATCGCGGATCACCTTGGACACCGCACCCTTCGACACGCCGGCGGCGTTGGCGACGTCCGTCATCGTCGGGCGTCGGGGCGGCAGGGCCGTCCTCTCCTGGGTCATGAGCTCCTTCACTGGTTGGTCGGCGCCGTCACCCCGGGTGGACGCTGCTTCGCGGCAACCCTAGTTCGGTGGCCATGTGTGTGCGGGAGGACACGCGTGTGGTGCCCCCGTGAGACGGCGCCGTCCGTGCGCCATGGCGTCAGCCGGTTGATCGCGTGCGGCAGCACGGTAGAACCAGGCTCGCTCCACGTCAACGACCCGCGGCATTTTCTGTGAACCGGTTGATGACGCGGGCCGGGCACGCTTACGCTGTGCTCGCGGTGACGTACCCCGGTTCACAGCACGAGCGGCTCGCCGACAGCGGCGACCGCGGAACACGGTGGGTACGGAAGGTCTCCGCCCATCCGGCACACGTTCAAGGAGGAACTGATGAGGACGGAAGAACACGCGGTGCATCGACATCGCACGCGCACCCGGGCAGTGGTGGGGGGCGGCCTCGCCGCATTGATGGCCGTCTCGGGGGCCGCGCTGGCGACGCCGCCGGCCCAGGCGGCGCCCGCGGTGGCCTGCCCGTGGGCGGACCCAACGAAGTCACCGGAGGAGCGGGCCAACCTGCTGCTCGACGCGTCCACGCTCGACCAACAGATGCGCTGGCTCAGCGAGGTGACCGCCAACGACCCCAGCATCACGGTGACCCCGACCGCCGGTGGGCTGGGGCAGCCCAACGGGCCCTCGGTGACGTATGCCCCGTCGGTCGCGTGCGTGAAGTTCAATGGCGACACCGACGGCCCCTGGGGCATCGCCTACGTCGGCGGTACCACGGCCTTCTCGGTGCCCGTCTCCCAGGCCGCGAGCTGGAGCCTGGACCTGACGGCACAGAAGGGCAAGGCCATGGCCGACGAGGCGTGGCGCAAGCAGTACGACGCCCTGTTCGCCCCCGGAATCGACATCGTGAGGCACCCGTGGAACGGCCGGAATGCCGAGTATCTGGGGGAGGATCCCTATCTCGCCGGCAAGATCTCGGCGGCGTGGGTCAACTCGCTGGACGACAACCCCGGTCAGCCGGTCGCCGCGGTGCTCAAGCACTTCCTCGGCAACACCCAGGAGCTCGACCGGGCGGCGAGCTCGTCCAACATCGATGACCGCACGCTGCGTCAGGTCTACGGCCTGCCCTACGAGATCACGATGAAGGAGAGCGACCCCGCGGGCGTGATGTGCGCCTTCAACCAGCTCAACGGCGTCTGGTCGTGTGAGAACCCCGAGCTGTTGACCCAGTACCTCCGCAACGAGCTGAACTTCGAGGGCTTCGTTCTCACCGACAATGGGGCACAGAAGTCCACCGCCGCGTCGCTCAACGCCGGGCTGTCCCAGGAACTGGGGCTGCCGTACTGGTTCACCCCGGACCGGCTGCACGCGGCGTTGGACGCGGACGAGATCACGGAGTCCCAGATCCGCGAGGCCGCCTTCCGGGTGCTGCGCGAGAAGTACGACAAGGGGCTCCAAGATCACGACCTCCCCACCTCCGGGCGCTGGGAGGACCAGCGGACGGAGGAAGCGAACGCGATCGCCCGCGAGATGGCCGACCAGGGTTCGGTGCTGCTCAAGAACGACAAGCAGACCCTGCCACTGAAGCTGCGCAACAAGACGATCGCCGTGATCGGCCCGACGGCGTCCAACACCCCGACCAACGGCATCAGCGCCAAGTCGGTGTGCTCGTCGCTCCTGTTCGGGGTGGCAGGGACCGGCCTGGCCGTGGACTGCGACCCCGTCGCACCTCTGGACTCGATCACCCAGCGGGCCGCTCAGGACGGGAACACGGTGACGTTCAACGACGGCAGCGATCTCGCTTCCGCCGCCGCGACCGCTGCGGCCGCTGACGTCGCGATCGTCTTCGGCCACAACCAGGCGGGGGAGTACTTCGACCTGGACAGCCTGAACCTACACAGCAACGGGGATGCCCTCATCGCTGCGGTGGCGAAGGCGAACCGCAAGACGGTCGTCATTCTCGAAACGTCGGGGGCCGTCCTGATGCCGTGGCTCGACCAGGTGCCGTCCGTCCTCGAGGTCTGGTGGCCCGGTCAGGCGGGTGGCGACAGCATCGCCGCCCTTCTCTTCGGCGACGTGAACCCGTCGGGCAAGCTCCCGGTGACGTTCCCCAGGCGCCTGGAAGATCTGCCCACGGGCGTTCCGGAGAACGACCAGTATCCCGGCGTGTTCGCCGACGGCTCGACGACGCGGCCGGCCGGCTCGGACGAGATCCGGCAGGTCAACTACTCCGAGGGTCTGCAGGTCGGCTACAAGTGGTACGACGAGCAGGGCATCGAGCCGATGTTCGAGTTCGGCCACGGCCTGTCCTACACCACCTTCGGCTACGACAAGCTGAAGCTCACGACGTCAACCAGCAAGGACGGCGTGGTGCGCACCAAGGTGCAGTTCACGGTGACGAACCGCGGCAAGGTCGCGGGCACCGAGATCCCGCAGGTCTACCTGACGTTGCCCAACGGAGCGCATGAACCCGGCAAGCGCCTGGTCGGCTTCGACCGCATCACGCTCGCTGCGGGGCAGAGCAAGCAGGTGGAGCTCATGATCGACTCCACCGATGCCAACCACCCGTTCTCGGTGTGGGAAACCAAGGGGCGCGTCGGCTGGCGCACCTACAACGGCAAGTACGGCGTGTCGGTTGGCTCGTCCTCGCGTGACCTGCCCCTCTCGGGCACCATCCACGTCACGGGCGTGTCCCGAGGCAAGAACAAGTAGGAAACCCGGGGGGCGGCGAGGATCAGCCTCCTCGCCGCCCTCCGGCGTCCTGTCACCAGGTCGCCACAGCCGTGAACGGTTGTCACCCCATCCCCCACCCGCAAGGAGAACGTGTCATGCTTCGCCGCACCCCCACCGGGCCCTCGACCACGACGGTGATGGTGGGCATGACAGCCCTGCTGGGGGTGACGGCGCTGTTGGGGGCGTCCGTCTTGTGGGGGGACCCCGGGCTCCGCGCGGCGCCGGCGACCACCGGCGCCCCGGCGCGTCACCCCCTCACGTCGACCGACTTCATCAAGGCGAACGGGACCGTCCTGCGGACGGATTCCGGGGCCGGAGCGGCCATCAACCTCCGCGGAACCAATCTCGGCGGCTGGCTCGTGCAGGAGGACTGGATGTCTCCGCTCGGCGAGTTCGCGCTCGATCGCGGCGGCTGGACGGTGACGGCGTCCACCGGCTCCCACGCCTCCGCCACCGTGGACGGGGAGCAGGCGACCCACTGGTCCACATCCGGCCCCCAGCGTGCCGGTGACCAGATCCGCGTCGACCTCCGTCAGCCGACCTGGGTCAACCGCGTCACCCTCGGCACCGACCGGGTGGGCGAGCACCCCCGCCGCCTCGCGGTGGAGACCTCCTCGGACGGTCAGACCTGGACCAATGTGGCGCAGCAGGGGGGCACGGATCAGGAGACGGTCGTGCGCTTCGGGCTGCAGAAGACCCGCTTCCTGAGGCTCGTCGCCGTGGACCTGGACGCGGCGCCCTGGTCGATCAGCGAGCTCAATCTCTTCAACGATCCCGTGGCGCACGACGCCGGCTGGACGGCGCAGGCGTCCGCGACCGCCACCGGGACGACGCCCGCCGCCGCTGTCGACGGCGACCCGACCACCGCCTGGCAGTCCGGTGTTCCGCAGGCGCCCGGCCAAGCCCTCACTATCGACATGCAGCGAGTCATCCAGATGGACCGGCTCCTCCTGGACGCCGGCAGCGCGGCCCCGGACGACTTCGCGCGCAGCTGGGAGATCCTCACCTCCACCGACAACGTGACCTTCGAACACGCCGCCAGCGGCTTCGGATCCGGGCGGACGACGCTCGTGGACTTCCAGGGGTGGAAGTGGGGCCGCTATCTCCGCATCGTCAACCACGCCACCGCGCCGCAGTGGTGGTCGGTCGCCGACGTCGCGGTCTACACCGGCAACCAGATGGACCGCGCCGGCTGGCAGATCTCGGCGTCCGAGGGGCAGGCCCCCGAACGCGTGATCGACGGCGACGTCGGCACTCGCTGGTCCACCGGCTCCCCCCCAGCGGGACGGCCAGCACATCACCGTTGACCTGGGTGCCCTGACGACGCTGAACAGCGTGGCCCTCGAAGCGGCCGAGAACATGCCGGACGAGGGCGACTGGCCCCGTGGGTACCGCGTCGAGACGTCTCGGGACGGTGCTACGTGGACCACTGCGGCGAGCGGGCAGGGCACGTTCCGGGCCACGTCCATCGCCTTTCCGGCCCGCGCGACGCGCTACCTGCGCGTGGTGCAGACCGGCACGGCGGCGCAGTGGTGGTCCATCGGCGAGCTGACGGCCGGCCTCTACAGCGACGACTACGCGCTCCACGACACGCTGACCCAACGGCTGGGGACGGACGCGGCGCAGCGCGTCCTCGACACCCATCAGGCGACCTGGATCACCGAGGCCGACCTCGACACCATCGCCGGGCTCAAGCTCACCTTCGTGCGCGTCCCGATGGGCTGGACCACCTTCGTGAACCCGGACGGCTCCTGGAAGGCCCAGCCGTTCGACCGGCTCGACTGGATCGTGAGGGAAGCCGGCGAGCGAGGGCTGTACGTGCTGCTGGACCTGCACACCGTGCCCGGGGGCGGGTGCCCGTGGGCGAGCTGCGGCAAGGTCGGGCCGAGCCCCAACGGCTTCTGGGGATCCTCCGACGCACAGCAACTGTCCGTCGACATCTGGACGGCCGTGGCAGCGCGCTACCGCGGCAACCCGGCGGTGGCTGGCTATGACCTGATCAACGAGCCCCTCATCGACATGAGTGAGGACGCCGACGACGTCCGGCAGAAGAACGACCTGTTCGACCGGCTCTACGACGCCGTCCGCGCCGTCGACCCAGACCACGTGGTGGTGCTGCCCGCCTTCTTCGACCTCAACGCCATCGCCCACCCGCGTGAGTACGGGTGGACCAACGTCATGTACCAGTTCCACCCCTACGACATGTCGGCCCCCAAGGACTGGGCGGCGCAGGAGCGTCCGGTCGCGAACGAACTGGACGCCATTCCCGACCGGCACGCCGCCGTCGGCGTCCCCCTGCTCAACGGCGAGTTCTCGCTGTACCACAACGACGACCTGTGGGCCCGCTTCCTGGCGGGCATGAACGCCCAGGGCGTCTCCTGGTCGAACTGGGCCTACAAGGTCAAGGGCTCGGCCGAGTCCGGCTTCGCCTACTGGGGCCTCCACCACGGCAACGCCCACCCCGTGCCAGTGCTCAACAGCGACAGCGAGGCCACCATGAAGGCCAAGCTGCGGGCGTTCGGGACGGAGAACTTCACGGCCAACGCTGCCTTCCACCGGACGGTCGCGCGGTACGCGACCGGGCGCGCCTCGTACACGCCGGTGGCGATCCCGCACTCCGGCTGGCGGGTGACCGCCTCGTCATCCCCCGCGGGTCTGGAACCGGAACGCGGCATCGACGGCCCCAACGACGAGGGGTGGTACACGGGGGCGGACATGGCGGGGGGTGAGTGGTTCCAGATCGACATGGGCACCGTGCACCCGGTCGCGATGGTGACGCTCCAGACGCCTCGGCGCTCGCCCCGCGACTACCCGCGCGGCTTCGACATCGAGGTGTCCACCGACGGCATCTCGTGGCAGCGCGTCGCGCGCAGCGTCGCCTTCGGATGGAAGCGTCCGATCGCCATCGAGCCCACCACCGCGCGGTACCTCCGGATCACGCAGACCGGTGCAGCGCCCCAGTGGTGGAGCATCGACGACGTCGCGGTCTACGCGTCGTACTGAAGGCTCGGGGGAGCGGCTCCGGCCTAGACGGAGGCCCCCTCGACGAGGCGCAGCGCCGACGCGGACGGCGTCGGCGCCTCACCCTCCAGGCCGAGCGCGCGCAGGACGCTCGCCGCACCCGTGGCCGCGGCATCGCTGAGGTCGTACTCGAGGGTGGTCAGTCGGGGCACGGTCACCTGCGACACGGGCGTGCGGTCCATTCCGATGACGGCGACGTCGCCCGGTACGTCCCAGCCCCGCAGCTGCGCGGCGTTCATGAGGCTGATCGCGACGTCGTCGTTGTAGCAGGCGATGGCGATGCCCGGCGGCCGGAGCCGGTCGAGAGCACCGAGGGCCTCGTCGATGTGGATGGCCAGGCCCACCACCTCGATGTCGGGCAGTCCTGCCTCCAGGGCGGCCTGGCGGACGCCGTCCTCGCGGGCCGCGCCGAACGGATCCTGGCGGGAGTCGGCGAGGTGGGCGAACGCGAGCCGTCGGTGGCCGCGGGAAATGAGGGTCTCGGCCTGGAGGCGTCCGATCAGCGCATCCTGACCCGCCCGTGCTGCACTGGGCGGATCCACCGCCACAACTCCGTTCCGGGCCAGCACAGCCCGTTCGGCCGCGCTGAAGGGAGTGAAGGCCAGCACCGCGGCGGGCTGCATCTGCGAGACGAGTCGGTCCAGGACGTCCACACTGGCTGTCGTCACACCCAGCACGAGGGTGAACCCCTGCGCGGCGAGGGTGGCCGTCAGGCGCTCGAACCAGTCTTGCAGGTTGCCGCCGAACGTCGTGTTCGGGATGAGGGCGAGCACGAAGTCGCTGGAGCCGCGCCGCAACGCACGGCCAGCGGCCGAGGGCTGGTAGCCCAGCTGGCGGGCGGCCCGGGTCACCTTCTGCGCGGTCTGCGGGGCGAAGCGGTCGGCGTGTCCGTTGAGAACCTGGCTCACGGTGGCGCGAGAGACGCCGGCCAGGACGGCGACGTCGTTGCTTGTCGCGCGAGCACGGTCAGCCTGCGTCACGGCGCCACCCTACCCCTGCCGATCGGGCGGCAGCGGGGTGATGATCAGCGGGCGGGGGCACCTTGGCCAGCCGTGAGCGAAACGGTGGCGGTGCCGAACGAAGCGCCCTGGGCGTGGCCGACTCCGCGATCTCGTTGCCGAGGGAGTCCTGGATGACCGAGGGCCGGCCCGGTCCTTGGCGATCATCGCGTCGGCGTCGCGACGCCACTCGTCGCGGAATCGGTCCGATCCGTCGCCGGCGGTCACCTCACGGCCGTCCACGAGCACACGGGTGTCGCCCTGGAGGCCCTGGAAGAGGCTGCGCCCGACGGCGCCGGCGTGCGCGGATCGTTGCTCGCCGATCATGGCGTCGTGAGGGACGACGACGGGCGTGTCCATCGACTCCGGAGTGCGTCGGAAGGTCCATCCGGTGTGGAACATGGTGCTGGTCATGGCAGGCGATGTCCTCGAAGAGGGGTGGGGGAAGGGGCAGGGGGCTCCGACCGTGAGGGTGCTGCTGCTGGCGTGGACGCCGGCGGCGAGGTCCCGCTGGATGGCCGGGATGTGCTTCTCGAGCGTGTAGAAGAAGCTCAACCCGAGCATGGCCACGCTGACCAGCAACGGCATCAGGGAGTAGAGCTGGATGATGGCGGATTCAGCCGCCGCCGATTGCTGGCCCAGCGTGCCGTCGTAGCCCACAGCGGCCATGGCGAAGCCGACGAGGGCGGACGCGAGCCCGGAGCCCACCTTCGAGGCGAAGCTGGACAGGGAGTTGGTGACCGCGTCGATCCGCTTCCCGGTCTTCCACTCGCCGTACGTCATGGCCTGGATCATGAAAAATGCGACCAGCATCGTGATCACCGTCGTGAACGAGCCGAGCACCTGGCCGATGACGACCATGGGCAACGAGCGCGGGGCGAGGAAGACCATGAGGTACCCGACGATGGCGAGCACCAGGCCGATGCGCGCGAAGTTCATCGCCCCGATCGTGCGGACGGCGAGGGGGAACAGCAGGTAGACCACGAGCACGAGGATGCCCGCGGCGGACACCAGCGACATGAGGCCGACGTTGCCGAGGATGTAGGTGAAGTAGTAGGTGCCGACGATCGCGCTGGCGGCGATCACGATGTTGGCCAGCAGCACCATGGCCGTGAAGACGAAGACAAACTTGTTCTGGAACAGGGCCCGGACCGTGGCGCCCAGGCCAAGGCGCTCCTCGGTGACGCGATCGGTGTCATCCTCGGGCAACTCCTTCACGGTGAAGAAGCGGATGAGCCCGATGATCATGAACGGAATGCCGTAGACCAGTGCGATCATCGTCCAGCCGCCGGGCTGGGTGCCCCAGGATGCCATCAGCTGGGGCAGCATGATGCTGCCGATCGCGGCCATGAAGATGATCAGGACGCCCTGCCGCGACAGGACCTTCGCGTGCTGCACCTCGCCGCGCACCGAGCGCTTGAGGTACACCGCTTCGGAGGCGTTCAGGAAGGTTGCGCACACGGAGTTGATCAGCGCGTACAGGACGAAGATGTACGTGGCCTGCCAGAACGTGCTCATCGCGGGCGTCGAGAAGATCGCCACGGTGAGCAGCCACAGCGGAATGATGAACAGCTCGTAGGGCAGCGCCTTTCCCCAGCGGGTGTTCGTCCGGTCGATGATGACGCCCGCGACGAGGTCGGTGAAGCCGTCGAAGAGCTTTGCGGCGAGGAACAGGACGCCGACGAGGCCCGGGGCGAGCCCGACCACGTCCGTGGAGTAGAACGTCAGCTGGAGCAGGACGATGACGTTGAGGGCGAGCGCGATGCCGCGGGTGGAGAATCGCAGCGAGAACGCCTTCGGCAGCGTGGTGTCCGTGGGGATCGCCGTCTGCAGGTCTTCGCCCACCAGCGTCTGCGCTGAGGCGGTGTGTCGTTCGGTCATGTTCTTCCATCTCTTCATCGAGCAAGCAGAGCCGCGTTATCACGTGGTAACGCCACTGCACGCGCATTACCACGTGTCAACCGTCGCCACCCAGCCCGAATGGGGGTGACGAGCGCGTTCGACGTCGACTGGCTGGCCCGCCGATGAACTCACTGGGGGGCAGGCGACTTCTCGTGCTCGGGCAGGGTCAGGGCTGGGGTGAGCAAAAGGCCCAGCAACGCGGCCGCTGGGATGACGATCAAGGCCCAGCGCAGGTCGACCGCTTGCGCCACCAGCCCGATCAGCGGCGGGCCGACGAAGAAGCCGAGACGCATGAGCCACGTCACGAAGGTCAGGCCGTTGCCCTGCAACATTCCGGGGAGTTCGTCGGCGGCGTGCATGGTGCCCGGGATCGCCGTGGCGATGCCCCAGCCCGCGCACGCGAACCCGAGGATCGTCGTCGCTGGGGTGGGTAAGACCACCGCGACAGCCATGCCCAGCGCGGCGATGATGAATCCCTGGGTGACGGCCCCGCGCGCACCGATGCGGTTGGTCAGCGCGTCGCCGGTGAAGCGGCCGATCATCTGGGCCACCTGCAGCGCCACGAAGGCCATCCCCACCCAGAACGGTTCGACGGTGAACTGGCTGTCCATGTACACCGCTCCCCACGAGGCGCCGGAGTCCTCGATGAGGCCGGCCGACGCGCCCAGTAGGCCCAGGGCGATCAGGCGGGGCAGCCATCGACGCGGGATGCCCTTCGTCGGGGTGGCCGCGCCTTCCTCGACGGGGGAGGCGTCCGGTCCACGCAGCGCCAATGATCGCGCGACGAGCGCCAAGGCGCCGAAGAGCACCGAGGCGACCAACGTCTGCACCCAGATCGGCACCCCACCCTGCAGGGCGATCGACCCCAGGAAGCCACCCACGACGGCGCCCACCGACCACCACCCGTGCAGGCCGTTGAGGATCGAGCGCCCGTAACCCTTCTGGACGCGCAGCCCGTGGGCGTTCATCGCAATGTCGGCGATGGAGTCCATGGCTGCCATGCCGCCGATGCCCGCGGCGAGCATCACCCAGTGTGAGGCGTTGCCGGAGAGGTTGAGGCATGCCAGGCCGATCAACGTGGCGGCGAGCCATACCCAAGGCGAGTGGAAGCGACGCATGAGGCGGGCGGTGAACAGGCCGGTGATGAGGCCGCCCAGCGGTCCGAGCGCAATGACCGCGCCCCACCCGAAGTCGCCGAGCCCGGTGATCTGCTTGAGCTCTGGGTAGCGAGGGAGCAGAGACGCCCAGCCGACGCCGTTGAGGATGAACATCAGCGTCACGGCCCAGCGGGCGCGCGTGAACTCGGCAGAAGGGTGCACCAGAAGGACGTTACCGATCTTCGCGGTGCTGTTCCCGGTGGTCACCCGCCGAGTTGGCCCCGGCGCGGCCATTGCCGTGCCGACGAGGGGCTGGTTAGGGTGCAGCATGGCTACCTGGACGATGAAGCAGCTCGCGGCGAAGATGCGTGGGCTCGACATGGCGATGCTCTCCACCCACACCTCGCGCGGGCACATCGCCAGCCGCCCGATGAGCAACAACGGCGAGGTCGACTATGACGGCTCGTCCCACTACTTCACGTGGGCGGAGTCGCGCATGGCGAAGGACATCGAGCGGGACGCGAAGGTCTCCATCGAGTTCCAACACGGCACGGGTGGGGACTTCCTCTTCGTCCAGGTACAGGGCACAGCTCAGCTGCTCACCTCCAAGAATGCGATGAAGGACCACTGGCACGCCGAACTCGACCGGTGGTTCACCGACGGGCTGGACACCGAGGGCCTGGTGATGATCCGGGTCGACGCCTCCCGCATCAGCTACTGGTCCGCCGACGGCGACGGCCAGATCACTCCCTGACCACGGCGCCGCCGGCGTGGCCGTTCGATCCACATCACGTCGCCCACCAGGAGAACAACCATGACCAGTTCGCCCGGAAAACCCATCTGGATCGATCTCGGGGTGCCCGACATCGAGGCCGCGAAGCGCTTCTACTCGGCCGTGTTCGGCTGGACCTACAGCGACGGCGGGGAGGAGTTCGGGCACTATCACCAGGTGTTCGTCGGCGGGGCGCTGGTCGGTGGCATGATGCAGCACCCGGACGCCACCCAGAACCAGCCGGTGTTCTGGAACGTGTACTTCGAGACCTCCGACACCCAGGCCACCCTGGCGCAGGTGACCCAGCACGGCGGGCAGGTGCTGGTGCCCGCCATGGGAGTGGGTGACCAGGGGACGATGGCGATTGCCGGTGCACCGTCCGGCGCCCAGTTCGGCCTGTGGCAACCCGGCACCCTGGCGGGCTTCGAGCCGGGCACCCACGGCACAGCCGTCTGGTTCGACACGCCGTCGCTGAACTTCGCTGCTGATGTCGCGTTCTACCAGTCGGTGTTGGGGTGGGACATCCGCTGCGCCGACGACGACCCGTCCTCCGGCTTCGCCACCGTCGGGCCCTACGAGTCGGCCACCATCGGGCTGTTCCACGGCACCGACATGGTGGGCCCGGACGGGCGGTCGACGTGGCGCGTGTTCTTCGCCGTGGACGACATGGACGCCGCCGTGGCGGCGATCGAGGCCGGTGGCGGTCAGGTGACCGACGGACCCGAGGACGTGTCCGAGGGCACGCAGCGCCAGCTCTGCGCGACCGCCGTGGACCCTGACGGAGCCGTCTTCCTGCTGCTGCAGACGGTCACGCGCTAACCCCCGGCCCCCCGTTTTTCGTCCACCAGCGTTCGCGCAAACGCATCGGGGTCGCGGACGCCCAGGGTGGCGGCCGGGTGCACCAGGACGCCGGTCGGGTCGAGGACCGCCACGGGTTCGTGGAAGCGCACGCACACCCCCGCGTCCGCGTTGGGGGTGAACGACACTCCGTGGTCGGCGAACGACAGGTGCGCCGGCCCTGCCGTCTTGAGCCAGCTGTAGTCACCGGTCAGGTGGGTGGAGGCGACGTTGGTGCGCGGGGTGACCAGCCGCCAGGGCCCGTAGGCCACGTACAGCCAGGACGGCCCCAGCTCGATCGTGCTGGTACGAGGGGTGACCCCGACCAGGCGTCCCGGCACCACGTGGGACGGGGCGAACACAAACGGGTGGGTCTGGACGTGCTCGGCAGCGGTCGCGACGGCGCCGGTCACCAGCCCGCGCAGCGCGGCCAGCGCGAACGGGCGATAGGGCTGGAGGGCCAGGCCAGGGACGCCCTCGGCGCGCATCGTCGCCCGGCTGCCCCCGCCCGGCGCGGGGAGGACGTCGTGGCTCAGCCGCACTGACACGGGGCCGACCTGCACCGTCCACGCCCAGGACCGCAGTCGTGGGTCCACCCGGTCGACCCGGAAGCGGACGCTCACCCCACCCGGCCCGTACACCCGCCCCGTGCCACCGACGCCCAGCACGTCCGTGTCGGACGCCGTGGCCGCGATGTGGGGAGCCCAGTGGGGCCATGTCGCCGGTGTCAGGTAGCGCCGCCACACCTCGTCGGGTGACGCCGGCCCGCGGGCGTCGAGGATCACCCGGTCAGCGTAGCCGTCGTCGGCGCCGTCTCGACCAGGCTGGCGTCCCAGGTCGGGGCGCACCACTGGCGCGGCGCACGCTTGCCTTGGCAGGCTGGAGAACAGACCCCAACCCCGAGAGGTTCCCCATGCACCGTCGCATCCCCACCGTCGACCGTCTCGTCACCGTGTCGGTGGCGCTCGCCGCGTCCGTCGCGCTCGCCGCGCCGGCGTCCGCCGCACCCGTCGCGGCGCCTGCCGCGCTCAACCCGAACACCGTGGAGGTTCACCTCCAGCAGCAGATCAGAGAGGCCGCGCGCGAGGCGGGCATTCGTACGCGGCTCACCCCGCCCGGGCGGGCCACTCCTGGCACGCGTGCCATCGACGCCGGGCTGGCCAGCATGGTCTCCGACGGGGCCATTGGCGTGACAGGTCGCCTGGAGACCCCGACGCTGTCGTGGCGCGGCGCCGCGGGGCAACGCGACCTGGACCGGGGCGCGCCGGCGGGGGTCCAGGCTCGCTTCCGGGCCGCCAGCATCACCAAGCCCATGATCGCCACCCTGGTGTTGCAAGAGGTGGAGAAGGGGGTCTGGTCCCTCGACACCACCGCCAACGCCATCATCCCCGGCCTGTTCCCCGACCATCCCGATGTCACGCTGCGTCAGCTGCTCAGCCACACCGGTGGGGTGCCCAACGGCACGTCCGAGCTGCTCGCCAGCCAGGTCACGGACTGGGACTCGTGGGACCAGTTCATGGCCGCTATCAGCCGCGACTACACCGGGCAGGAGCACATCGACGCGGTGAACGCCGTGCCGTGGACGCCGGCCGGAGAGTTCCTCTACTCCAACGCCGGTTACGTCGCGCTCGGCATGCTGCTGGAGGCGCAGAACGGACGTCCGGTCGCCGAGCTGCTTCGCGACCGGGTGTGGCGCCCCGCCCGCATGCTGCACACCTCCTACCCGAGCGACTCCACCCTGCGCGGCCCCGTGCTGGCCGAGGACGCCTGGATCGGGACCGGCTGGCTGGAGCTTGAGGACTTCGACCCCGACTTCTTCCTCTCCGCCGGCGCCGTTGTCAGCACGACCGAGGACCTCAATCGTTTCACCCGCGCCCTGGTGCAGGGCCGGCTCGTCGACCGGTCGTTGGTCGACGTGATGGTCACCCCGGTCACCGAAGAATCCATCGAGTACGGCCTGGGCGTCTACCGCTTGCCCGACCCCTGCGCGCTGCCGGGGGAGGCCTTCCTCTACGGCCACGACGGCGCCAGCTTCGGCACGCTCAGCATGACGCTGACCTCCGAGGACGGCACCCGGCAGCTCAGCCTGGCCGCCACGGGGCGTGACCTCACCGACGTGGCGGGCCGTTGGGCCATGGGGGACGCCCTCGTGCCCATGCTGCGTGCGTCCTGCCCCAGCTGAGGCAGCGAGCGCGTTCTGCGCAGTCGTGCCGCCGTCACTGGTGGCGCTGGCCCTCGTCGCGCCCGGCGGGGCTCACCAGCTCGTTGACGCTGCGCAGGACGCCGCCGGGCAGGACGCCGTTCGGCAGCGCGAGGTCGTCGCTGCCGACGATGCGGAACGTGTGGACCTCGCCGGGCAGGAGCGTCACCAGGCCGGTGTCGGTGTGCGCGTCCGGCGCCAGCTTGTCCGGAAGGAGGCAAACGTCGCGCACCACGACGTCGGCGCTGGCGTCCAGCAGCCAGTCGTCGCCGTCGCGGCGCAGCGACGTCGTCCAGGTGGGCGGGGTGAGGGCGCTGTCCCGCGGCTCTGCGAAGAACCAGGCATCGCGGACGCCGCCGGCATCGGCCACCAGCACCTCGCCCGCCGGGTCTGCCGACGTGACGAGCTCGCCCGGCACCGCCTGGCGGGACGCCGAACGGGGCCTGACCGTCGCCTCCAGCTCGCGCTCGGCCACCGTCTGGCCCCGGAAGGTGATGCGGCGCAGCCGCACGATGGCCCGCCACGGGTCGGCGGTGTCGTTGACCAGGCACACCTCCAGCCCGGCGTCGACGGGCTGCATCGTCACCAGACGGGGTGCGAAGGCGTTCCGCATCGCGTGGAGGAGAGGCTTGGGCCGGCCGTCGCCGTCCACCGCAGCCCACGACGTCACCGGCCAACAGTCGTTCAGCTGCCACACCACGGCTCCGGTGTTGAGGGGGTGAAGCGACCGGAAGTGGGTGAGGGCGGCGCGCACGGCGGCGGCCTGGTTGTGCTGCATGGCCCAGTGCCAGTCCTCCATGGCGACCGGGACGCGAACATGGGGCACCAAGCCCTTCGTCAACTTCACCGCGCCCTCGAACGCCTTCTGGTGGGCCAGCATCCCCGGCGACTCGGGGGTGAGCGGGTCGTCGTGCACGGCCCGCGTCAGCGTCGTCCAGGCCGGCGGGCCCTGCCAGCCGAACTCGGCCACGAAGCGGGGCCGGACGGCGCGGTACCCCGTCCAGTCGCGGACGTTCCACATCTCCCACAGGTGGGTCGAGCCGTGTGCAGGGTCGTTCGGCGGCGCGTCCGCACCGTCCGGGCTGAACGGGCTGCCCGGCGTGTAGGGCAGGTGGGGCGCGTACTGCGCGACGAGGGCGGGCAGCAGGGTCCGGTAGTACCCCTCCCCCCACGTCTGGCCGTCGAGCACGCCCTGCCACCCCCAGGCTTCGTGGCCCATCAGGCACTCGTTGTTGCCGTTCAGAGCCACCAGCGACGCGTGGTGGGCGATGCGGAGCAGGTTGTCGCGCACCTCGGCTACCACGTTGGAGCGCAGCGGCTCCTCCTCCGCGTACGCCGCGCAGGCGAACAGGAAGTCCTGCCACGTCAGCACTCCGCGCTCGTCGCACAGGTCGTAGAAGTCATCGCTCTCGTAAAGGCCGCCACCCCAGACCCGGATGAGGTTGACGTGCGCGGACACGGCTTGGTCGATACGTGCGGCGTACCGCTCGCGGGTGACGCGGTGGGGGAAGGCGTCGTCGGTGATCCAGTTGACCCCCTTGACGTATACGGGTTGTTCGTTGACGACCAGCGCGAAGGGGGCTCCGTCGGCGTCCGGGGTCGTGTCCCACCGCACGCTGCGGAACCCGACCCGGCGGGTGACGGCGTCCACCACCTGCAGGCCGTGGCGCAGCTCGACCGACACCGGGTACAGCCGCGGTTCCCCGTAGCCCACGGGCCACCAGCGTTCGACGTCCGGCAGGCGCAGCGACGCCTCGACGGCGGCACCCGTGACCGGGACGGCCAGCTCCTCGTCGGCGAGCCGGACCACCAGCTCCAGGCCGGCGGCCGCCAACTCCTCGCCGGTGCTCTCGACGCCCACGCGGACGGTCAGCACACCGTCGTCGCCCTCGAGCGTGGCGGTCGTGCGGGCATCGGTCAGCCGCGCCGTCCAGCTCTCCAGGCGCACCGGTCGCCACAACCCCGACGTCGCGGTCACCGGGCCCCAGTCCCAGCCGAAGCTCGACGCCATCGTGCGCACGGCGTTGTAGGGGAGGTCGTTCGCATGGGGGCGCGGCCCAAGGGCCATGGCCTGGGCGTTGGCGTGCCGCACGGGGCTCGCGAAGGTCACGACCAGGGTATTGGTGCCCTCGCGCAGCAGACCCGTCACGTCGTGGCACCACGTGCGGTGCATGTTGTCCGCGCTGAAAAGGTGCTCGCCGTTCAGGGCGACCCGGGCCACTGTGTCCAGCCCCTCGAAGACGAGTTCGTGACGCTGATCGTCACCCGGAGGGGCCCAGAACTCGGTGGTGTACTCCCAGTCGCTCAGGCCGATCCAGGCCGTCCCCGCCTCATGGTCGTCGAGGTACGGATCCGGAATCAGCCCCCCGGCGAGCAGGTCGGTGTGGACGCAGCCCGGCACGCGGGCCGGAACAGCGACGCCAGCGATTCCCGCCGGAACGGGGCCGCGCAGAGCCCGGACGCTCCAGCCGTCGTGCAGGTCGAGCCGCGCGACGGCGGTGGGCACTGACCTGCCCGGGGGCGGGGAGACCGGTGCCGGCTCGGGGGGCGTGGGCGGAGGCGGTGTCACGGCGAAGCCCTTCTGAGCCTGGATGGTCGGATCTTGCCACGGAGATCAGGGCGGAGGTGCTCCTGCCGGCTCGACCCCGGGCTCAGCCGCGCCCGGCCGCGTGGTAGGCCTCGGTCAGCTCTTCGGCCATCTGCTGCCCGCTGTCGGCCCACCACTGGTCGGCGGCGGGGCGCCACTCGGAGACCTGCTTGCGGCCCTGCACGATGTCGGCCTCCAGGGCGTTGAACATCTGGGCGGACGACGCGAAGTCGCTCTCGACCGTCTCGGAGTAGAGGTAGACGGCGTCGTTGCGGAAGGCGTCCGGCACCAGCTCGCGGATGCTGGCGTCCAGCTTGCGCGCCGAGTCCTCGTGCCCGGGCAGGTAGTTCGCGATGCGGCAGTCCGCGATGTAGCGGACGCCCAACGCGCTGTTGGCCGCTCCGGTGGAGGTGGCGATCGGGTCGGTGCCCTCGAAGGTGTAGTCCGCGCCCTCCTGGCCCATCTTGACGTCCAGGTACTCCTGCGTCCCGAAGGGGGCGGCGAAGTAGTTGGCCACCTTGAGCAGGGTCTCCACCCGGTCGGCGGCGTTGCGGTTGATGCCCGCGCGGCCGTAGGAGGGGAAGCTCATCCACAGGTGTCCGGTGCCGTCGCCGTCGAAGGCGGGGATCTGGCAGACGTCGATGTCGAAGCCCTCGGGCGGGTCGGCGAAGTACTGCGACCAGGCGGAGAACGAGTCGGGGTTGAAGTAGGCCGCCCCGGTGGAGAACCAGACCTTGGTGTTGGGGCTGGCGAAGGCGTCCGGGTTCATCAGGCCGGCCTCGGCCCAGCGTCGTTGCGCCTCAAGCGCCTCCTCCATCTGCGGTGCGGTCCACCAGCTCTGCATGGTGGTGCCGTCGTACTGCCAGAAGTTCGGGATGCCCAGCATGTTCTTGATGTACTGGCCGGGGACGATCGTGGTCGCCCAGCGTCCGCCGCGCGGGTCGTTGAGCTGCTGGGCCAAGGAGAAGAACCCCTCGAAGTCGTCCCACTCGGGCGCCACGCCCTGGGCCGCCAGCAGGTCGTCGCGCCGGTAGAGCACGCCGGACGACATGGCGCCGCGCGGGCTGGGCAGACCGTAGAGCCGGCCGTTGTACCGGCCCGCCTCCCAGCAGTCGGACGGGATCGCGGCGAGGTTCGGGTAGGCCAAGATGGCGTCTCCGGCCAGGTGGTCGGACAGATCGAGGCACGTCGCCTCCACCATGTCCGGCATGTCGGGCTGCTCGGCGAGGAAGAACATGTCGGGCAGCTGCCCGCCGGCCAGCGAGGTGGCGAAGACCGTCGCGTACTCCCCGGAGGGCACCTGCTGGATCTCCAGGGCCGAGCCCAGCTTGTCGTTGAGGTTCGCCCACGCCGTGTTCTGCGGCGGCTGGGCCGTGACGGGGGAGAAGGTCTGGGTGAGGATGCGCAACGGCTGGCCGTCCCCGGGGGCTTCGGGCACCGACACGGTCGGCTCGGCCGGGTAGGAGAAGAAGGTGTCGGGGATGTCGGCATCGCCGGCGATGTCGGGCTCCGGGCCCTCGGGGGCGCGGAAGGTGGGGGCCGCCACGGGGGCGTCCGAACCGGCCGCCCCGCCACTGCTGGTGCCGCCCGGAGCGGAGTTGCCGCCGCAGGACGCGAGCAGCGGGCCGCCGGCGGCGAGCGCGGCGAGCGTGCCGCCGGTGGACAGGACGGTGCGTCGGCTGACGGGGGACATGGTGACTCCTTGTCGGACGGGGCGCGTCAACCCTTGACGGCGCCGGTGAGCATGCCTGAGGTGAAGTGCTTCTGGAGGAACGGGTAGACGAAGAGGATCGGTGCGATGGCGATCAGGAGCATCGCCATCTGCAGGGCCGGCTGCGGGGGCAGCGCATCGCCCGCCACCCCGACGTCACCGGCGGAGAGCTGGGCGTTGTCGAGCACATAGGTGCGCATCACGAGAGTGAGCGGCCACATGCTCTGGTCGGAGAGGTAGATGAGGGCGCCGAAGAAGGCGTTCCAGTAGCCGACCGCGTAGAACAGCCCGATCACCGCGAGCACCGGCCGCGACAGAGGCACCACGATGCGAGCGAAGATCGACCAGTCGGAGGCCCCGTCGATGCGGGCCGACTCGTACAGCTCGGTCGGGATGTTCATGAAGAAGGCGCGGAGCACGATGATGTTGAAGGCGCTCACCATGCCGGGAAGGATCAACGCCCAGTAGGTGTTCAGCAGGCCCAACGTCCGCACCGTGAGGTAGCTCGGGATCATGCCCGGCGTGAACAGCAGGCTGAACAGCACCAGCAGCAGGACGGGCCGGTGCGCGAAACTGCCCGGGCGGCTGAGGCCGTAGGCCATCATCGCGCTCGCGGTCAGCGACAGCAGCGTCCCCACCGTCGTCACGCCGATGCTCACCATGAGCGCGCGCGTGACGACGCCCCCGGCGAGGACCGAACGGTAGGCGTCCAGGTTCAGCCCGCCGGGCCACAACACGAACCCGCCGGCCTGGTTGATGTGTTCGGAACTCGACACCGAGGTCGACACGATGCCGAGGAACGGGATCAGCACGCTGAGCACACAGGCCAGCAGGACGATCCCGGTGATGACCCGCTCGCCGGGCCCGGGGGCGATCTGACCGTTCTCGAGGCGACGGTGATGGCGGCTCATGACTTGTACACTCCCGCCTCGCCGAACAGGTGGGCGACCTTGTTCGCCCCCACCACCAGCAGCGTCCCGATGACGCCCTTGACCAGGCCGACCGCGGTGGCCTCGCCCCACGCATTGCCGGCGATGCCGTGGTTGAAGACGTAGGTGTCGAGCACCTCGCTCGCATCGAGCCCGACGGCGCGCTGCTGCAGGATGATCTGCTCGAACCCGACACTGAGGGAGTCACCCAGGCGCAGGATCAGCAGCAGGATGATGATGCCGCGCAGCCCGGGGAGGGTGACGTGCCAGAGCTGGCGCAGGCGCCCCGCGCCGTCCACCTGGCTGGCCTCGTAGAGCGACGGGTCGATCGAGGTCAGCGCGGCCAGGAACAAGATGGTGGCCCACCCCGTGTCCTTCCACATCACCTGGCTGGTGAGGAGGCCGATGAACAGATCGGGGTTGCCGATGATGTCGAACGTCTCCATGCCCTGCTGGCGCAGCCACGTGTTGATGAGTCCGCCGCCGCCGAGCACCTGCTGGAAGATCGCGACCACCACGACCCAGCTCAGGAAGTGGGGGAGGTAGAGCACGCTCTGCACGACCCGCTTGATGCGCTGGCTCAACATGCTGTTGAGCAGCAGGGCGAGCAGGATCGGGGCGGGGAAGACGAGGACGGTCTGGACGAGCGTCAGCACCAGGGTGTTGCGGACGGCGTTCCAGAACGCCGGATCCCCGGTGACCATGAGCTCGAAGTTCTCCCAGCCCACCCAGTCCGACCCGGCGATGCCGAGGTAGGGACGGTAGTCCTTCCAGGCGATCACGTTGCCCGCGAGCGCGGCGTAGTGGAAGACGACGAACACCAGCAGCGCCGGCAGCATCATCCAGACGAGCGTCCTGTCCCGCGCGAGCCGACGCCACCAGGGCAGGCGGGGCCTGGCGTTGGTCGTGCTCGGTGTGGCTGCCAACCTCCACCCCCTCGTGTCGGGCGCGCGTGGCCCATCTGGCCACGGGGCCAAATGTTAGGGGTCGCTGCCGCCACCCCGGCACACCCCTAGGGGGGTGGCATCACGGCTTGTCGCGGGCGTAAGACGCCCGGCGAGGCGGCACGCGCCCGTCGATGGGGGGCAGCGCCGGGGGCTTGGCGTCCGGCCGGGCGTGCTCCAGACTGGGACGGTGACCGAACGCAACTGGGCCGGCACCGTGACGTACCGCGCCCGCGCCCTGCGGGAACCCACCTCCTGGGACGAACTCGCCGACCTCGTGGCCACCGAGCCGCGGCTGCGCGTCCTCGGCAGCCGGCACTCGTTCAACGAGTTGGCCGACACCGAGGGCGTCCTGGTGTCGCTCGCGAAGCTGGCCGACGAGCCGGCCACGGTCGCCGGCTCGACCGTGCGCGTTCCGGCCGGGATCCGCTACGGCGACCTGGTGCCGGCCCTGACCGAGGCCGGGGTGGCGTTGGCGAACCTCGCGTCCCTGCCGCACATCGCGGTGGCCGGTGCGGTCGCGACCGGCACCCATGGCTCGGGGGACGCGATCGGCTCGCTGGCCACGCAGGTCAGCGCGCTCGACCTGCTGACGCCGAGAGGCCCCGTGCGGCTGACCCGCGGCGACGCCGACTTCGCCGGCGCGGTGGTGGCGCTCGGCGCGCTCGGCGTGGTCACCCACGTCGAGCTCGACGTCGAACCCCACTACGAGGTGAGCCAGACCGTCTTCGAGGGCGTCACGTGGGACGCGGCGCTGGCCGACCTCGACGCGCTGACCGGCGCGGGCGACAGCGTCAGCCTGTTCTGCTCCTGGGACGACCCGGCGCGCGTCGACCAGGTGTGGGTGAAGTCCCGCGCCGGACGCCCGGCGCCCGATCTCGCGTCCTTCGGCGGCCAGCCCGCCGACGGGCCGCGCCACCCCGTCACCGGCATGGATCCCGCCCCCTGCACCCCCCAGGGTGGCGTCCCCGGCCCGTGGTACGACCGCTGGCCGCACTTCTCGCTCGACCACACGCCCTCGGTGGGGGAGGAGATCCAGAGCGAGTACCTCCTGCCCCGCGCGGACGCCCCCGCCGCGCTGGAGGCGCTGCAGGGTCTCGCAGAGCGGTTCTCCCCGCTGTTGCACGTCGGCGAGAGGCGCACGGTCGCGCCCGACGATCTGTGGCTCTCCCCGGCGTACGGAACGCCCACGATCGGCCTGCACTTCACCTGGCGGGCCGTCCCGGACTCGGTGGGCGCCGTCCTGCCCGCGATCGAGGCGGCGCTGCCGGACACGGCCCGCCCCCACTGGGGCAAGGTGTCGACGCTGGCACCGGACGCCGTCCGCGCCCGCTTCCCGCGCTGGCACGACTTCGCCGCGCTGCGGGCCCGGCTCGACCCGGAGCGCCGGTTCGTCAACCCCCACCTGGCCCGGCTGGGGCTGTAGGTCAGTCGGCCAGCACGACGTAGAGCTGCCGGGGGCCGTGGACGCCCTCCACGCGGGCCAGCTCGATGTCCGAGGTCGCCGAGCCGCCGCTGATCCACGTGACCGGCCGCCCGGCGCGGATCGCCGGCGCCAGCCGCGCCACCCCCTCGGGCACGGCGCTGACCACCTGATCGACGCGCACCACGCACACGTGCCGGTCGGGCACCAGGCTGAGCGCGCGTCGCCCCTGGTCGGGGCCGTGGTCGAGCGCGATGGTGCCCGAATCGGCCATCGCCACCGCGGCGGCGGTCACCACGGCGTCCACCGCGTTGAGTTCGGACGCCGTGAGCGGCGGCTCGTCGGCGGTGACGGCGGCGACGGCCTCGATCGCGGCGCGCCACGCGCCGTCCAGCCCCGGGGGCAGCACGACGCTGCTCGCCTCCATCTCGGTGAGGGCGGCGACGATGGCGTCCGGCACGGCCGCGGCCGGGACGCGGACGATGCGCGCGCCGTAGTCCTCGATCTTCTCCACCAGATCGGCCACCACGTCGGCGGTGCTCAGCGGCCGGCCGTACTCCCAGTCGACCGGCACGTCGCGCACCGGGTCGGGCTCGTCGACGTCGGCGAGGGCCCGGCGGACGCGGGCCAGGATCTCCGCGCGCGCGGTGGTCATGCCCGATCCTCCGTGGCGGCGTCCGCGCTCCCATCGACGGGCGGAGCGGCGGGCGTCCTCGCGGCCCACCAGGCCCGGAACGTCTGCGCGGGCGGCGCGTCGACGTCGCGGGCGCGCAGCCAGCGCCCGGCGATCGGCAGCGGGAGGCGTCCGATGACGCGGTTGCCGAGCCATCGGTCGCCGAGCACGGCACCGCCGGCGCGGCTGGCGAGCTGGGCCTTGGCGAGGTTCCGGCCGTCGGCCATCACCCAGCCGATCGCCGAGAAGGCCGCCTGCTCGGCGGTGGGGTGGTGCTCGGTCTTGTGCTCGACGACCTTGTGGCGCAGGTGGACGAGGATGTCGGTGAACGGGATGCGCACGGGGCACACGTCGTTGCAGGCGCCGCACAGGCTGGACGCGTAGGGCAGGGCCTGGTCGACCTCGGACGCGACACCGCGCAGCTGGGGGTTGAGGATCGCCCCGATGGGGCCGGGGTAGGGCGAGCCGTACGCGTGCCCGCCGACCCGCTCGTACACGGGGCAGATGTTGAGGCACGCCGAGCAGCGGATGCACCGCAGCGCGGCGCGGCCCTCCGGGTCGGCCAGCACGTCGGTGCGGCCGTTGTCGAGGAGGACGACGTGCAGGTCCTGCGGCCCGTCGCCCGGCGTGACGCCCGTCCACAGCGAGGTGTACGGGTTCATCCGCTCGCCGGTGGACGAACGCGGCAACAGCGTCAAGAACACCTCGAGATCGGCCACCGTGGGCAGGATCTTCTCGATGCCGATCACGCTCACCAGCGTCTCGGGCAGGGTGAGGCACATCCGGCCGTTGCCCTCGGACTCGACGATGACCACGGTTCCCGTCTCGGCGATGAGGAAATTGGCCCCCGAGACGGCCATCTCGGCCCGCAGGAACTTCGCGCGCAGGTGGGCCCGGGCGGCCTCGGCGAGCTCCTCGGGATCGTCGGTCATCGTGGGCGGTGCCGGGGTGCCGTAGCGGCCCATCTCCTCGGCGAAGATCTCCCGCACCTCCCGCCGGTTGCGGTGGATCGCGGGCACCAGGATGTGGCTCGGCCGGTCGTGGCCCAACTGGACGATGAGCTCGGCCAGGTCGGTTTCCCACGCGGCCACGCCGATGGACTCGAGGTGCTCGTTGAGATCGATCTCCTGCGTGACCATCGACTTGATCTTGACCACCTCGTCGACGCCCTTGGCGAGGGCGATCTCACCGACGATCCGATTGGCCTCCGCGGCGTCCCGGGCCCAGTGCACGGTGATGCCCGCCGCTGTCATCGCCTCCTCGGCCTGTACCAGGTAGGTGTCGAGGTGCCGAGCGACGCGGGTCTTGATCTGGGCCGCCGCGGTGCGGAGCTCCTCCCAGTCGGCCACCTCGGCGGCGCGTTCGGCCCGCTTGCCGCGGATGTGCGTGGTGGCCCGGGCGAGGTTCTGGCGCTGCTCGGCGCGCTGCAGCTGCTCCCGGGCGGCCTTCGGGAACGCCGGCATGCCGAGCCACGTGCCGGGCGGGGGCGCCGGCGTCCGCCGTTGCGCCGGGGCGCTGTTCGGGCTCATGCCGCGTCCGCCCGGGTGTGGGCCAGCACCTCGGCGAGGTGAACCGTCCGGACGGCCGCGCCGTCGCGGTGCAGCACCCCGCCGATGTTCATGAGGCAGGAGTTCTCGCCGGCCACCACGAAGTCCGCGCCCGTCTCGACGACGTGGCGGGCCTTGTCGGTCGCCATCGCGATGCTGACGTCGGGGATCTTGATGCTGAACGTGCCGCCGAAGCCGCAGCACTGGTCCGCGGCCGGCAGCGGCACCAGCTCGAGACCTTCCACGGCCTGGAGCAGGCGCGTCGGCCGGTCGCCCAACCGGAGGAACCGGGCGCCGTGGCAGCTCGGGTGGTACGTCACCCGGTGCGGAAAGTAGGCCCCCACGTCGGTCACCCCCAGCACGTCGACGAGGAACTCGGTGAAATCGAGGGTGCGGGCGGCGGTCTGCGAGGCCTGCTCGACGAGGCGGGCATCGCCGGTGCGGCGGGCCAGCATCACGTGTTGGTCCCGCACCGACGCCACGCACGACCCCGACGGCGCGACGATGTGGTCGTACCCGGCGAACGAGCGGACGTGGTTGCGGACGGAGGCGACGGCGGCGTCGAAGTACCCCGTGTTCGTCATGATCTGCCCGCAGCACGTCTGGCCGGGTGGGAACTCCACGACGCAGCCCAGCCGCTCCAGCACCGTCACGACGGCCTTCGGTGTGTCCGGCGTCAGGGTGTCGGCGATGCACGTGGCGAACAGGGCCACGCGCAGCCCCGCACCGGGGAGTCCGAGCATGGTGAGCCTTTCGTCGGGGACGACTGTGCCACCACCGTAGGACGTCCGGACGCGGCGCGGGCGCGGCAGGCCGAAACGTCGACCTGCCGCCGCCGCGCTGGGCTGGGTGCCGGCGTCAGCGGTCCTTGAGCAGGTGCGCCATCTGCTGCGCGAGCAGGTCGACCGCACGCTCGGGCGCGATGCGGGTGAGCAGGTCGAGCCCGCGCGCATCGTTGCCGATGAACACCCGGTAGCTGCCGCGCTCGATGCCGCGCAGGATCGTGGCCGCGGCGTCCGCCGGCGACGTCGTCTTCGCGGCCGTCGCCTCGCCCTCCGGTGAGGGTTCCTGCCCCGGGATGGACACCCCGCTGTTCGCCGTGATGTTGGTGCCCACCGCGCCGGGGAACACCACGGTGACCTTCACCCGGCTGCCGTGCAGCTCGGCGCGCAGCCCCTCGGTGAGGAGCTTCACCGCCGCCTTGGACGCACCATAGATGGTCTGGCCGGGCACCGGGACGAAGCCGCCCATGCTCGACACGTTGACCAGGGACGCCGCCGGCCGCTCGACCAGCAGCGGCAGGAACGCTTGCACCATGTGCACGACACCGTAGAAGTTGACGTTCATCACCTTCGCGATGTCGGCGTTGGTGAGGTCGCCGAACCGGACGAAACGCTGGATGATGCCGGCCACGTTCACCAGACCGTCCACCTGGCCGTGCGCGGCGAGCACCGCCTCGGGCAGCGCGGCGACCGCGTCGGCGTCCGTCACGTTGACCTCGTGGGTGCTGAGCCGGTCGACGCTCAACGCGCGGCTGGCCGTCTGGGCGAGGCCCTCGGCGTTGAGGTCGACGGCGGCGACGCGGGCGCCCTTGGCGAGCAGCGCCCAGACGAGCTCACGGCCGATGCCGTTGCCGCCGCCGGTGACGACGAAGACCTTGTCGCGGACGTCCATGACTCACTCCTTGGTGCCGTCGGCGAGGTGCCGCGCGGCGATGTGGCCGAACACACACGCCGGGCCGAGCGTGGAGCCCGGGCCGGGGTAGGTGTGCCCCATGACGGACGCCGAGCAGTTGCCCGACGCGTAGAGCCCCTCAATGACGGAGCCGTCCTCCCGCAGCACGCGGGCGTGCTCGTCGGTCAGGACGCCACCCTTGGTGCCGAGGTCGCCCGCGACGATCTCGACGGCCGTGAACGGGCCGCGCTCGATCGTGCCGAGGTTGTTGTTGGGCCGCACCAACGGGTCGCCGTAGTAGCGGTCGTACACCGAGTTGCCGCGGCCGAAGTCCTGGTCGATGCCGGTGCGGGCGAATCCGTTGAACCGCTCGACGGTCGCCTCGAGCCGCGCTGCGTCGATGCCCAGCTTGCCGGCCAGCTCGCCCAGGGTCGGCGCGATGTGCCGGATGCCGGCCTTCGTCCGCGCCGTGGTGACCCGGGGGTCGAGGGCGTAGCTGCGCATGTACTTCACGGCGTGTCGGACGTCGGTGACCATCCAGTAGCGGCCCGGCACCTCCTCGGCATGGTCGCGCATGTGGTGGCCGAGGTCGACGTAGCTCTCCGACTCGTTGGCGAACCGGTCGCCCGCGGCGTCCACGATGATGCTGTGGGGCACGGAGCGCTCGCTGACGAGGAACGCCGGGCCGTGGTCGCCGACCGGTGGGATGGAGCCGCCCCACCAGGCGTCCTCCATCAGGTCCACCGCAGCGCCGATCTGCTGCGCGGCCTCGATGGCGGTGCCCAGGTTGCCCTTCGACCCCGAGGACGCCGACCCGTCGATGCCCTGGTGCTCCTCGCGCCAAGCCTCGTTGTGGTCGAAGCCACCGCCGCCCAGCACGACGCCCTTCGTGGCGCGGACCGTGACCTCGCGCCCCTCGTGGCGCGTGCGGACGCCGACGACGCGGTCGTCCTCGACGAGGAGCACCTCGACGGGCGCCGACAGCCACAGCTCGACGCCGAGGCGCTGCGCGACGTGCAGGAACGAGCTCATCAGCGCCGCGCCCATGCCCACCTGGTGCTGGCGGCGTGCGAGCATCGCGACGAGGCGTCCCACCACCTGGGCGCCGCGGATCATGCCGCCCGGGGTGGACCACGCGCGCTGCAGCAGCCAGAAGTCGTCGGTCTTCACCGGGGCCGGGACGCCGTCCTGGCCGCGCGAGGACTTCCACCACGCGCCGATCTGGCCGATGTCGAACGGCTCCACCTCGATGGCGCGCCCCACCTTGCCGCCGGGGAGCTCGGGGTAGTAGTCGGGGTAGTCGGCGCCGCGGGCGTAGCGCATGCTGAGGCGCTCGGTGAGGTCCACGAAGCTGCCGATGTTGTCGACGAACGCCTCCTTGCGGGCGCGGGAGGTCGCCGGCCCGGCGTCCCCGATGGTCTCCTCGAGGTAGGCGAGGGCCTCCTCGCGGCTGTCGCCCGCGCCGTCGCGCTGCATCAGCGGGTTGTTGGGCAGCCACAGGCCGCCGCCCGACATCGCGGAGCTGCCGCCCCACCGGTCGGTGGACTCGCACATCAGCACCGACAGGCCGGCGTCGGCCGCGGTGACGGCCGCGGCGAACGCTGCGGCGCCCGATCCGACGACGACCACGTCGTAGCTGTGCTCGGTCGCGTCCTGACCGGTGGTGCGGGACTTCTCGGTCTGCATCGCCCTCTCCTCCCATCCGGACAGCGGTGTCCGGTTGCGTTAGGCTCCCAGCATGCCCCAGCCCGATCCGCCCCGCAACCGCGGGCCCGCGGCCGCCGGGGCGAACCGCGCCGCGCTGGTCGAGGCCGCCCGGTCGCTGTTCGCCCGGGAGGGCTACGCCGTGCCGCTGAGCGCCATCGCGCGCGCGGCCGGGGTGGGCCAGGGCGTCCTCTACCGGCACTTCGGCAGCCGGGTTTCCCTGGCGCTGGCGGTGTTCGGGGAGAACATCGACGAGCTCGAGGCCCTGGCCGGGCGCCACACCGACCCCGACGGCCTCGGCGTCCTGGTGGCACGCATGCTCGAGCAGACGTTGGCGAACGCCGCGCTCGTGGACGCCGTGGTGCACGGCCGCGTGGAGCAGGACTGGGACGGCGACGAGCGCGTGGGCGCCGTGCTCGTCCGGCCGCTCGCCCGGGCGCGCTCGGCAGGCCTGGTGCGGCCCGACCTCACCGTCGCGGATCTGTTGCTGTTGGTCCGGTGCGCGCACGGCCTCATCGGCACCCAGCAGCGCCCCGGTGCCGCGCGGGCCGGCGTGCTGCGGTTGGCGCGCCTCGTGGACGCCCCCCTCGGCGACGCCGTGGCCGCGCAGTGGGGCTGCGGGGACGGCCCGGACCGGAGCGATTCCTGACCTCAGCCCCCACCCGGGACGCGGCGGAGGGACTTCGGCCAAGAGCGCTACGCTGGAGGGCAGAACACACACGTGCTCCGGGGTCGGTGCAAGTCCGAACCGGCGGTGACAGTCCGCGACCCTCGTGCGGCGCCCAGGCGGCGGCGAGGTTGAACCGGTGGAATTCCGGTACCGACGGTGAAAGTCCGGATGGGAGGCAGCACGAGCGGCGTCCGTCGCGTGCGCGCACTGAGTGCGCGGCTGCGGTGGCGTCCCGTCCTCCCGTCTGCGTCCCCGTGGCCGACGAGGAGAAGGTGCGGGCAGGTGCGACGACGGCAGGTGAGCCCGGGGGTGCTCGGGGCGTCCCCGTGGCTGTTCGGCGCCATGCTGCTGGCCGGATGGTTCGCCGTCGCCCGGTGGGGCGGGTTGCCCGCCTACGTGCTGCCGAGTCCGGACGCCGTCCTGGCCCGCCTGGTGGCCGACCTCATCAACCCGACCCTGTGGCCCTACGTCGCGGCGACCGTCGCGGAGGCGGTGGGCGGCTGCGTCATCGGTGCGGCGGTGGCGCTGCCGCTCGGCATCGCCATCCACCGCTCGCGTCTGTTGGATGCCGCCGTCTCGCCGTTCCTGGGGGCCACCCAGGCCATCCCCGCCATCGCCCTCGCACCCCTGCTGGTGCTCTGGGTCGGCTACGGGCTCGGCCCGGTCATGTGGCTGTGTTCGTTGCTGGTGTTCTTCCCGATCCTCGTCTCGACGGTCACGGGGCTCAAGCTCGTGCCCGCGTCGGTGGTGGACGCCGCCCGCCTGGACGGCGCCGGCAGCTTCGCCCTGCTCGCCTCCATCGAGCTGCCCATGGCGCTGCCCAACCTGCTGGCCGGCCTGCGCAACGGGTTCACCCTGTCGGTGACCGGCGCGGTCATGGGGGAGATGATCATGGGCGGGCGCGGGCTGGGGCAGCTGCTCACGGCCCAGCGCGACGCCCTCGACACCACCGGCATGTTCGCCACCATCGCCCTCCTCGTCGCCCTCGCCATGGGCCTCTACGGCCTCATCCGCGCCATCGAGCTCCGCTCCGCCGTCATGGCGGACCTCACCACCCCCCGCTGACAGCCCACCTTTCACAGCCCACCGAAGGAAGCCGCCCGTGCACACTCCCCGTCACCCCGCCCCCGCCCCCGCCCGGATGCTCTCCCGCCGCACGGCGCTGGGCGCGGGCCTCGCCGGTGCCGCCGGGCTCGCGGCCCTCGCGTCCGGCTGTGCCCGGACGCCGGCGCCGACGTCGGGGCCCCCCGCGGCGACGATCGGGCTCACCTACATCCCCGACATCCAGTTCGCGCCCTTCTACGTCGCCGAGGCCGAGGGCCTCTTCGCGGACGCCGGCGTCGCGGCCAAGCTGCGTCACCACGGCGCCCAGGAGGGCCTGTTCACCGCGCTCGCCGCCGGCCAGGAGCAGTACGTCATCGCCGGGGGCGACGAGCTCGTCCAGGCGCGTGCGCAGGGGGTGGACGCCGTCGCCATCGCCCAGTACTACCGCCGCTACCCGGTCGGGGTCATCGTGCCCGACGCGTCCCCAGTGGTCGCGCCCGGCGACCTGCGCGGCCGCAGCGTCGGCGTCCCGGCGCGGTCGGGGGAGACGTGGTTCGGGCTGCAGGCGTTGCTCGCCGAGTCGGGTCTCACCGAGGCGGACGTCAGCGTCGTCGAGATCGGCTACACCCAGCAGGCGGCGCTGGCCACGGGGCAGGTCGAGGCAGTGGTCGGCTTTGTGAACAACGACCAAGTACAATTCATCAATGCGGGCATTCCCACCCGAGTGGTTCCCCTCACGGCCAGCGGGGAGGTGCCCCTCGTGAGCATTGTCCTGGCCACCACCCGGGCCGAGCTGGAGGCCCGCGGGCCGGTCGCCACGGCCGTCGCGACGGGGATGGTGGCAGGCGTGGCACAAGCGGTGTCGGCCCCCGCGTCCGCCATCGAGGCGGCGCGCGCGCACATGCCCACCCTCGGCGAACCGGGGGCCGAGGCGGCCGCCCGTGCCACCCTGGAGGCAACTATTCCCCTGTGGACCGATGACGCTGGGCTCGTCGAGGGGGCGCTGGACCCGCAGGCATGGGATGCTATGACCACCTTCATGTGGGAGCGCGGCCTCATCGCGGCGCCGGTCGACCCGGCCCTGGCCATGACGAACGACCACGTGAGCAGCTGATCGCCGAGCGCGAGGGGAGGGGCATGACCCGATGAGCATGCTCGCGACCCCGGAGGCACCGTCGTCGCCCCCCGTTCCCACCACGTCGCGGGTGGTCATGACCGGGTATCGCGCGTGGATCGACCGGGCCGTGGCGCTGTGCGCCCTGGGCACCGGGCTCGCCGCCCTCGTGCTCGCGACGACGACGCAGCTGGCCTACATCAACACCGTGTGGCTCGTCGTGATCGGTGGCGGCATCTTCGCCTCCAGCATCCTGTTGCCGATCTACGCCTGGTCGAGCCGCGGCGTCCGCGTGCCTGCCACCGTGTTCGCCCTGTCGGTCATGGTGGGGCTGTGGACGTGGACGTCGTCGTGGCGCGACCCCTCCGTGACCGCGCTGGACGCCCCGTTCCTGTGGATGGTGATCGGTGTCTCCACCGTGGTCATCTCGATCGCGTGGGGTGACACCGTGGCGGTGGTCCACAACCTCTTCTGCTCGGCGGCCTACCTGATCGCGCGCGTCAGCAACAGCGGCGGCGCGGTCTCGGCCCTGGTCGCGCTCCAGGACACGCTGATCGTCGCGCTGCAGCCCCTGGGCCTGCTCCTGCTGTTCTCGTTCGCGCGCAAGCAGGCGGCCGACCTGGACGCCTGGGTCGCGGCGTCCAACCGGCTGGTGGCGGACGCCGCGCTGCGCACCGCCCTCGTGGGGGAGCGGGCCCGCCTGGACGGGGTGATCCACGACGAGGTGATGACGACGCTGGTCTCCGCCGGCCGGGGCGACGGCACCCATGACGCGTCGCTGGCGGCCCAGGCCCGCCACGCGCTCGCGAGCCTGGACGCGGAGGGGAGCGAGGACATCGGGGCCGACGCCTTCCCCCCGGCCAACGTGGGGCGTCTGCTGGAGGACGTGGTCGGCAGTGCCTGCCCGACGGCGACCCTCGGCCTCGACATCGACCCGATGGCCCCACTGGTGCCCCACAAGGTGGTGCGCACGCTGGCGCGCGCCGTCCGGGAGGCGACCATCAATGCCGAGAAGCACGCCCAGGCCGCCCGCGTCCGCGTCGACGTGCGCATCTCGGCCGGCCGGCAGGGACGCGTCGACGTGGCGGTGCTGATCGCCGACGACGGCCGCGGCTTCGACCCGGCCCTCGTGAGCAGCCGCCGCCTCGGCATCCGGGTCTCGCTGGTCTCGCGCATGGAGTCGGTGGGCGGGACGGCCCGGGTCGAGTCGGTGCCCGGGGACGGGACGCGCGTCGCCCTCGAGTGGTCGGGTCACCCGGACGAGCGACGGCGCACGAGCCGGGCCGTCGCGGGCCGCGACCACCCGATGTTCGAGCGCATCGACGTGCGCCCCATCGGACGCCTCACCGTCGGCTTCATCGTGCTGTTCGTCTCCGTCGGCGTCCTGGAGATCTTCGCGAGCGCCGTGCCCGTCGCCACGGCCCTGACCGTCGGGCTCGTCGCCCTCTCCACCCTGCTCGTCATCTCGGGTTTCGGGCGGCGCCAGCCCGCCTGGCGGGCCTGGGGGGCGACCGGCGTCGGCATCGCGATCGGCCTGCTCGGCGCCCAGGCGATGGTGGGCGTGGACCGCGGTCACGCCGACTGGTGGGTGGCCTCCCTGTGCATTCTCACCGTGCTCGTGCGTGCGGGCGGGCACCGACTGGCGGCGTGGTTGCTGGCGCTGGCGACGGCAGCGATCGTGATGGTCGCCGCGATGCCGGGCGGCAACCCGCTCAACGAGGTCGCCCTCGCGCTCAACCCCGCCGGTTGGCTCGCCATTGTTGAAATGTTGGCGCTGTGGATCGTGAAGGTGCAGCGCGACATGGACGTCGCCCAGCGTGCCGTCGACGAGTCGTCGGCGCACAGCGCCGCGTCGTTCGGCAAGCTCGTGCTCCGTGAGGTCTGGTTGACCGACTTGCGGGATCAAGTGGACCCCATGCTGAGCAAGATCGCGGACCCGGCCGGGGTGCTGGGCCCCGACGACCGCGAGGCGTGCCTCGCCCTGGAGGGCACGCTGCGCGACAACATCAAGGCCGCCAACCTCACCGGCCCGGCCCTCAGCGCCGCCATCATGGAGGCCCGCCTGCGCGGCGTGCAGGTGACGCTGGTCGACAACCGCGGCTCCCGGCTCCCCGACGCGGCCCGGCGGGCGGTGCTCCGCCACCTCGAGGGGGTGGTGCGCGACGCGCGTTCGGGCAAGATCGTGGCGCGTACGGCGCCGGAGGGATACGAGGAAGCCGTTACCATCGTTGAAATCAACGACCACGGGTCACGCATGACCCGCATCGACAACGAAGGAATGATTGCGGTGAGCCAGGCATGACGCCCCCAGCCCCCACGCCCCCCGTGCGCCCCACGCGCCCCACATCCCCCCTGCGCCCCACGCCCTCGACCCCGGCCACACCCCCGGCGGATCCCGCCGCCGCGAGCCAGCCCATCAAGACGGCCATCATCGACGACCACGAGGCCATCCGCGTCGGCATGGGCCACGCGCTGGCCGGCGCCCGGGGCGTCCAGTTCGTCGGCGGCACCGAGACCGTCGAGGGGTTTCTCGACGGCGACTACGCCGATGTCGACGTCGTGCTGCTCGACCTGCAGCTGGGCGACGGGTCCGATCCGAAGGACAACGCCGAGACGCTGCGCGCGGAGGGCTTCCGCGTGCTGGTGTACTCGATCGCCGACAACGTTCGGTTGTTGCGCCGGGCGCTGGCCGGCGGTGCGGACGGCGTGTGCCGCAAGGCCGACCCGATCAGCGAGACGGTCGACGCCATCGTCGCCGTCCACTCCGGGCAGCAGGTGATCAGCCAGGAGATCCTGTCGGCCATCGAGGGCGACGCCACCTACGTCGCGGCCGCGCTCGGCCCCCGCGAGCGCGAGGTGCTGAGCCTGTACGCGGCCGGCCTGGAGATCCCCGAGATCGGCCGGACGCTCTACATCACCGAGAACTCGGTGAAGGAGTACCTCAAGCGCATCCGTGCCAAGTACACCCAGGTCGACCGGCCCGCGGCGTCCAAGCTGGAGCTGTTCCGCCGCGCCGTCGAGGACGGCATCGTGCCCCCGGTGGAACCCCAGGTCTGAGCGTTTGGACCCGGGGAAATGGCGCCATGGCGCCATTTCCTCGGGTCCAAACGCCAGCTGGGGGGCAGGTGACGCGCGCCGGCCCGAGGCGTCAGAGGCGGCGCAGGAAGTCGGGGTCGTCGTCGGGCGCGATCGGCGGACGGCCCGGGGCGCCGCCCGGCAGCGCCGGGCCGGGGCGTCCGAGCAGGAACCAGCAGACCGCACCGACACCCGGGAGGCAGATGATGGCGGCCACCCACAGCCAGCGCGGCATCCGGCGGATGGCCCGTGCGTCGGACTGGAAGGCCTCCACCAACGCGTAGACCGTCACGGTCACGACGAGGAGAACCAACAGGACGCGCGGCACGCACCCACTCTAGGCCTGCCCCCAAGGCGCGGCGTGGGACACTGGGCGGCGGACAAGCGACGCAGGATGCGGGAGGTCGGTGCATGGCGACGGCAGGACAGTGGCTGGAGGGAGCCCGGCTGCGCACCTTGCCGGCGGCGGTCGCCCCCGTGGTGGTGGGATCGGCGGTCGCGTTGTGGGCCGGGGGTTGGCGTCCGGGGCACGCGGTGCTGGCCCTCGTCGTGGCCCTCGCGCTGCAGGTGGGGGTGAACTTCGCCAACGACTACTCCGACGGCATGCGCGGCACCGACGACGCCCGCGTCGGCCCGCAGCGTCTCGTCGGCTCCGGCGCGGCCCCGGCGGCCGTGGTGAAGGCCGCGGCGTTCGGCTGCTTCGGCGTCGCCGCCCTCGCCGGGCTGGCCCTCGTCGTCCTCACCAGCGCTTGGTGGCTGCTGGCCGTGGGTGCGGTGTGCATCCTCGCCGCCTGGTTCTACACCGGCGGACGCCGCCCCTACGGCTACGCCGGGCTGGGCGAGTTGTTCGTCTTCGTCTTCTTCGGGTTGGTGGCCACGTGCGGCACCACCTACGTCCAGCTCGGCGAGGTGCCCGCCGCCTCGGTGTGGGGCGGTGTGGCCTGCGGGGCGCTGGCGTCGGCCATCCTGGTGGCCAACAACCTGCGCGACCGCGCCGGGGACGCCGTGGCCGGCAAGCGGACCCTGGCCGTCCGGCTCGGCGAGCGGTGGACGCGCTGGCTGTACGTCGCCCTCGTGGGCGTCGGGGTGTTCGCGGTCGTCCAGGTGGCGGCGACGAGCACCTGGTGGGCGTTGCTCGGGCTGGTCATGGTCGTGCTGCTCGCCGGCCCGGTGCGGTTGGTGCTCCTCGGAGCGGTGGGGCCGGAGTTGGTCCGCGTGCTCAAGCTCACCGGGCTGGGCGAGCTGGCCGGCGCCCTCGGCGTCCTGCTGGGCTGCCTGGTCGGCGCCCTCTGAGGGCCGGACGCCCTCAGGCCCCGTCCTGCGCGCGCAGCCAGCGGCGCAGGTGCCAGGTGGCGCGCACGTCGTCCTCGTTGTACTCCAACACGCGGACGCGCGCCAGGGCACGGACGTCGGCGTCCTCGTGGCCGACCGCGTCGGCGTGCCAGCTCTGGCTGTTGAGGCCGCCCGGGTCCTCGTCACGCCAGGCGAACCCGGTCACCGCGGACGCCACCACCTTGAGCCCCAGGCCGTTCGCCCCGAGGTAGTGCTCGCGGACGACGGCGAACAGGTCCACGAAGCGCTGCGCCGTCAGCTCCCGCACCCAGGCGCCCAACGCCGCGTCGGGGGCCCGGCCGGCGAGCCGCGCGATGCGCAACACCTCGTAGTCGGAGTAGTGGTACACGGCCGCGTCCCGACCCTGGGTCAGCTCCTGCAGCCACCGCCAGGCGGACGCCGCGAGGGCCGCCTCCCCGGTGTCGTCGAGCGGCTCGAAGGTGCTGAAGTGCACGTACCGCGGGCCGGCGCCGGCCGCGGTGTCGTCCACCCAGAACCCCCACAGGTACACGCGGTCGTCGGCGGAGGTCTCGATGTCGATGTCGATCTCGAGGTCGTGGCGCGGCAGGTCGAGCGGCTCGTCGTTCGTGCGCTCCAGCTCGACGCCGGCGTCCATCATCTGGGCCCGGCGGTGCGCGCGGCGCAGGCGCTCCTCGCCCCCGGTGCGGTGGCTGACGCGGGGCAGGTACGCCTCGAGCAGCGTCGGCAGGTCGGCGGTGGCCAGTTCGCCCACGGTGGTGATGCCGAGGCGGCGCAGCGTCCGCACCTCGTGCACGTCCAGCGGGGCCTTGTTGATCCGCAGCGACACGTCGTCGGCGTCCAACTGGGCCTGGCAGTGGGGCTGCCACACGCAACCGCGGCACTCCGGGGAGACGATCGGCGTGAGCAGGGTGGTCTGCCCCGAGGACGCCAGCGCCGCCTCGGCGAGCCGGACGCGGTAGGCGTGCTCGTCGTCGTAGCGGGCCAGGGTGGAGATCAACGGTTCCTCGGCGGGCACCTCCACGTTGCGGGTGCTGGGCGGCACGCACCGCGCCGCGAGATCGAGCCACGTGATGACGGGCGCCACGTCGGCCCGCATCCCCTCGGGCTCGGTGTTCACCTGGTCGATGCCGATGACACCCGCCCACGGCTCGTCCGCGGCGAGGCCGGCCGCCTCCAGCAGGCGCCAGTGGTGCGCGACCTGCAGGGCCGCCTTGAGCCGCGTCCCCCATCGGAACCGCCGCCCCGGCAGCTCGAGCGGTGTGCCGGGCGCGGCCAGCCGCGAGACCACCAGCGGCGGTGCGTCGGCGTCCGCCCGCTCGAGCACGCGGTGGAACTTGATCTGCACCGGGTGGTACCCGCCCTCGCCCCGCACGAGCAGCGACGGGCGCCCGGTGCGGTGCGCGGCCTCGTCGGCGGGCAGCAGCCCGCCGATCACCACGTCCGCCCCCGACTCGAGTGCGGCGAGGCATGAGCGGGTCGCCTCCTCGCGCGAGGCGGTGCGGGTGGCGCGCAGGTCGAGGACGCGCACGTCCGCCGCTCGGAGCCGGGCCACGACGTCGGCCTCGATCGCGTCCGCGTCGCGGAAGAACGGCGGGTCGGGCCGGGCGATGCTGGGCGCCACGAGCGACGGCGTGAACGCGTTGACGGTCTTGAGCGGGCAGCTGCGCGCCGCGTAGGCGTCGAGGACGAAGGACACGGCCGGTGTTCCCTACGCCACCGCCCGGTGGAGGGCGACGATGCCGCCCGAGAGGTTTTTCCACTCCACGTCACGCCAGCCGGCCTCGGCCATGAGCGCGGCCAACGCCGGCTGGTCCGGCCAGCCGAGGATCGACTCGGCGAGGTAGTCGTAGGCGCGCGGGTTGGACGAGAACACCCCCGAGAGCGCGGGCAGGGCCCGGACGATCCACTCCCGGTAGACCGTGCGGAACGCCGGGTGGGTGGGTGAGGAGAACTCGTTGATCACGACGACGCCGCCGGGGGCGGTGACCCGCCGCATCTCGGCGAGGGCGGCGCGGGTGTCCTCCACGTTCCGCAGCCCGTAGCTGATGGTGACGGCGTCGAACGTGGCGTCGGCGAAGGGCAGCTGCAGCGCGTCGGCGTTGACGAAGCCGAGGTCGGGCTGGCGCCGGCGGCCCTCGGCGAGCATGCGGTAGGACAGGTCGGCGGGCACGACCAGGGCGCCGGCGTCGGCGAGCGGACGCGACGAGGTGCCGGTGCCCGCCGCCAGGTCGAGGATCACCTGGCCGGGCCGGGGATCCAGCGCGCGCACCGTCGCGGTGCGCCAGAGGCGCTGCAACCCCCCGGTCATCAGGTCGTTCATCAGGTCGTAGCGGCCCGCGACCCCGTCGAACATGGCGGCCACGTCGGCGCGCCGCTTGGCCAGGGTCGCCCGGGCATCGAACTTCTCCACGCCGTCGATCTTCTCACGTCCGCCCCGCCGGGTCGGACCGGGGTTGGGCGGTGGGGGAGAATCGGCGCCATGGCGTCCCGTTCTGTCGTCCTCACCGCGTCCGGCATCAGCAAGACCTTCGGTGAGGTCCCCATCGTGTCCGACTTCTCCCTCACCGTGCACGCGGGCGACGCGGTCGCGTTGACCGGCCGCAACGGAGCGGGCAAGTCTACCATCCTGCGCATGCTGATCGGCGCCCAGAAGCCCGACACGGGGCGCGTCGAGTTCGAGGGCATCCGGATGAGCGAGACGAACCCGGAGATCCGCCGGGGCATGGCATCCGTGATCGACGACCTCGACTTCTTCCCCGACCTCTCGGTCGTCGAACACCTCGACCTCATGGCCCGCGCCCATGGCGTCCCGGAGCCGGACGCCCACGTGGACGCCGTGCTCGCCGAGGTGCAGCTCGTGCCCCAGTCCGGCCAGCTGCCCGGCACGCTGAGCTCCGGCCAGCGCCGACGCCTCGCCCTCGCGACCGCGTTCGTGCGGCCACGCCGACTGCTGGTGCTGGACGAGCCCGAGCAGCGCCTCGACGTCGAGGGCGTCGCCTGGCTGGCGGACCGCCTCGTCGAGGAGCGCAAGCGCGGCCTGGCGATCATCATGGCCTCCCACGAGCCGCACCTGGTGGACGCCGTCGCCACCCGCCGGATCCACGTCGTCGGCCCCGAGCCGGCCGGGGTGGCCGCGGAGGCGCCGGGCGCGGGGGAGGCCGACGCGTGAGCAAGAAGCAGCGCAAGCGCTCGGCGTCCACCGTCGCCGAGGCAGCGCCGGTGGCGACCGAACCGGAGGAGACCGTCGCCGACCACGCGGGCCGGGACTGGAACTTTGCCTTTCTGCCCGACGCCGAGCCCGAGTGGGTCGACGAGGCCGCCCTGCACGGCCTGATGAAGGACTGGCGCCACGGCAGGGCCACGCGGACGATCGGCCAGGTCCTCTCCGATGCCTACTTCGCCGTCTTCACCATCGTGCTGCTGGGCGCCATGATCGTGAACGCGATCATCGGCAGCCAGCACGCGGCGGCGTCCTGCACCACGGCCGACTGCGCGGTCGGCCGCACGCTGATCCCGTGGGGGGTGTACTTCGCGCTGTGCGCCCTCACCCTGGGCGTCGCCCGCCTGTTCGGCCCCGTGCTCGCCTCGGCGGCCGAGGGGTTCTGGCTCATGGAGGCCCCCATCGGACGCGCCCGCCTGCTGCGGCCCCGGTTGTGGGGCGTGATCGTGCTGGCGGGGCTCCTCACCGCCGCCCTGCAGGCCGTCGTGGCGGCGCTCGCCGGGGAGCCCGGCCACCTCGTCGCGGCCTTCGCCGCCGCGACCGGGTTGTCCTGCGCCGGGCTCATGGCGTGGGCCGCCGCCGCGCAGTCGGGGGACCGGCGGCGCCCGCTGGCCCTGGTCCGGGCCGTCGCGGCGCTCGGCGCCGTGGTCGCCCTCACGGCGATGGTGGCGGTGTCGGCGGGCTGGGTGGCCGCCGGCCGGTTCGCGGTGCCGGACGCGGCGGTCTGGGTGCTGGCCGGTGCCGGTGCGCTGTTGGCGCTGGGGTGCGGAACGCTGGCCCACCGCCGGCTGGACGTCATTCCCCGGGCGCGGCTCACCAGCGGCGGGTCGCTGGTGAGCAGCATGCAGGGCGCGATGTTCGCCCTCGACTTCGGCCTGGCCCGCGACATCTTGGTCGAGCGCGAGGCGGCCGCCCGCGGGCACGTCCGCCCCACCCGGGGCCGGGGCACCGAGGTCTTCGCCCTGGTGTGGCGCGACGTGCAGCGCCTCGCGCGCTTCCCCCGCCCGCTGTTCGGCGTGCTGGGAGCGGCCCTGGTGCCGTACGCCCTGGACGCCATCGGCCTCGGCCTGGCTTCCCCCCTGCTGGGCGCCATCGCGCTGATGGTGGCGCTGATCCCGCTGTTCGGCGCCCTGCGCGTGCTGTCGCGGACCAGCGGGCTCGCCCGGACGCTGCCGTTCTCCACCCGCCAGATCCGCCTCGCGACCTCGGTGGTGCCTGCCCTGCTCGCGGCCGTGTGGTGCGCGCTGGTGACGCCTTCGATGGCCGGCATCCTCGGCGGGGTGGCCCGGGCACCGCTGGAGGCGTCCCTCGCGGCGCTCGCGACGGCGGCGGCCGGGTTGCTGGGGGCCATGCGGTGGCAGACGGCCCGCCCCGTCGACTTCCAGGTGCCCATGCTGGCCACCAGCTCGGGCGCCGTGCCGCCCACCTTGATCTTCAACCTGCTGCGTGGCTTCGACATGGTGGCGCTCGTGACCGCCCCGCTCCTGCTCGGCGTGGCGCCCGTGTGGGCGGTGGCGCTGGCGGCCGTGGTGGCGGGCTTCCTCACCGCCGGGATCAACACCGCGGAGATGACCGAGGAGGCCGCCGAGCAGCGCGCCGCCCTCGAGGAGGAGCGCAACCGGGCGAAGGGCAAGGCGTCCCGGCCCGCGGCACGCCCCGGCGGAGGGCCGGCCGGGAGCACGCCCCGACCCCGGCCCACCGGGGCCACGGCGGCGGGGCAGCGCCGGGCCACGGCGCGTCGGAAATAGCCAACGCGCAGGTGATCAAAAAGGCCGCGTGACAGGCCGCGATGCCGCCCGGAGGGGCAAATGGCGATTGTCGGACCAACTGCCTAGACTGACCCCCGGACCGATGGCAGGGCGAGCGTGGGAGGGTGACGGATCGATGACGCAGGAGGACTCCGCCGCACCGGTTCGCTCCGGGGATGCGGTCGAGGCCGATGTGATCGTCGTCGGTGCCGGCCCCGCCGGCTCGACCGCGGCCACGTGGCTGGCCCGCCGGGGTCTCGACGTGGCCCTGCTCGAGAAGGCACGCTTCCCCCGCGACAAGGTGTGCGGGGACGGGCTGACGCCGCGGGCCACCAAGCAACTCGTCCGCCTCGGCGTCGACGTGAGCGAGGCCGCGGGCTGGAAGCACAACGTCGGCCTGCGCACCTACGGCGCGCGGCGTGAGCCCTTCCACTTCCCGTGGCCCGAGCTGGAGTCGTTCCCGAACTACGGGCTGACCCGTCCGCGCGCGGACTTCGACCACCTGCTCGCCCGGCTCGCCACCGACGCCGGCGCCCACCTGTACGAGGACACGACGGTGAGCGAGCCGATCCTGGCGGGGGAGCGCATCGTCGGCGTCCGGGCCAAGGACGGCCGCACGTTCCGCGCGCCGGTCACGCTGGCCTGCGACGGCAACTCCTCCCGCCTGGCCCTCGGGATGGGGCTGGAAAAGAACCGCAAGCGCCCGATGGGCGTCGCGGTGCGCACCTACTACCGCAGCGAGGCCCGCACGCACGACGCGTGGATGGAGAGCCACCTGCAGTTGTGGGACGGCGAGCCCGGCCGCTCCCACCTGTTGCCCGGTTACGGCTGGGTGTTCGCCCTGGGCGACGGCACGGTGAACGTGGGCATGGGCACCGTGAGCAGCACGGCGTCCAGCCAGAAGGTCAACTTCCGCGACCTGCTGAACACGTGGGTCCGCAACACCCCGCCGGAGTGGGGCTTCACGCCCGAGAACCAGATCGGCGGCGTGGGCTCCGCGGCGCTACCCATGAGCTTCAACCGCAAGCCGGCCTACGGGCGCGGCCTCCTGCTCGTCGGGGATTCCGGCGGCATGGTGAGCCCGTTCAACGGCGAGGGGATCCCCTACGCGATGGAGGCCGCCGAGATGGCGGCCGACGCCGTGGCGGACGCCCGCAGCCGCGGCTTCGGCACGCCTGCGGCCGAGCGCGCGCTGGAGGGCTACGCGTCGCGCCTGTCGGCCGAGTGGGGCGGCTACTACCGCCTCGGGCAGGTGTTTGTTTCCCTCATCGAGCGTCCCGAGGTGATGGCCCTGTGCACGCGATACGGTTTGCCCAGACCCACGTTGATGAAGTTCACGATGAAGATGCTGGCCCACCTGTACGACACCGACGACGGGGACTGGATGGACAAGATGCTCACGTCACTGTCGAGAATGGCGCCGTCCGCATGAACGTCGACCGGAAGGGACACCCGCTGTCATGAGCCCCTACATTCCGATTCTCGGGGTGCTGTTCTTCTCGGCAGCCCTGCTCGGCGTGATGATCCTGCTCTCCCTCGTGGTGGGCCCCAAGCGCTACAACAAGAGCAAGTACATGCCGTACGAGTGCGGCATCGACCCGACGCCCAAGGCGGCCGGCGGTGGCCGCTTCCCGGTCAAGTACTACATCACCGCGATGATGTTCCTGGTGTTCGACATCGAGATCGCCTTCCTCTACCCATGGGCGGTCGCGTTCGATCAACTGAGCATGTTCACGATCCTGACCATGATCGTCTTCCTCCTCCTGCTCTGCATCGCGTACTACTACGAGTACCGGCGCGGCGGCATGGAGTGGGACTGAAGGCGCCTGAGAGGAAACGGACAACTATGGGTATCGAGGACGCGCTTCCCGAAGAGGGCGTGCTGACCACCACGGTCGAGGCCGTCGCGGGCTGGATGCGCCGCACGTCGTTCTGGCCGGCCACGTTCGGCCTGGCCTGCTGCGCCATCGAGATGATGACCTACGGCGCGCCGCGCTTCGACGCCGGGCGCTGGGGCCAGGAGGTGTTCCGCGCGTCGCCGCGCCAGGCCGACCTGATGATCATCTCGGGCCGGGTGAGCCAGAAGATGGCGCCCGTCCTGCGGCAGGTGTACGACCAGATGCCCAACCCCAAGTGGGTCATGGCCATGGGGGTCTGCGCCAGCTCGGGTGGCATGTTCAACAACTACGCCGTGGTGCAGGGCGGCGACCACATCGTGCCGGTGGACATCTACGTGCCCGGCTGCCCGCCGCGGCCCGACATGCTGATCGACGGCATGTTCAAGTTGCGCCAGATCGTGCTCAACGACCCGATGGGCAAGCACCGGGCCAAGGTGTTGGAGGATCTCGAGGAGCTCGCGCTCGTCGCGCCGGCCACCATCGAGCAGAAGGGTCTCCTGCGATGAGCGGTCAGCCCACCCCCGGCGCCAACCTGCCGGGCGAGGAGAAGACGGTCGACGAGCCCGTTGCCGACAACGGCTCGGCGCCCGGTGCGGGCCTGGAGCGTGAGGACGCCCAGCCCAGCGAGCAGCCGGTCGTCGCCCCGGCGACGCGCCGCGGCATGTGGAGCGACGGCTCGCCCGACACCTCCGGCTACGGCGAGATCGTCCGCGAGGTGTGGCGGCCCACGGCCTCGCCGCGCCCCCTGCCGGGCGACCACGAGCGCGTCGTCGCGCGCCTGGAGGAGCTGGAGGGTGATCCGTTCACCCTCGTCGTGTTCGACCGCGGCGAGTTGACCGTGCACGTGCGCCGCGAGCGGCTCCTGGCGGTGCTGGAGCACCTGCGCAACGACGCGGCGCTGCGCTACGAGCTCTGCGCCAGCGTGTCGGGCGTCCACTACCCCAACGATGCCGGCGCCGAGCTGCACAGCGTCTACCACCTGGGGTCGTGGACCCACAACCGGCGGCTGCGGGTGGAGACCACCTGCCCGGACGCCGACCCGCACGTCCCCAGCGTCTGCAGCCTCTACCCGGCCGCCGACTGGCACGAGCGCGAGGCCTGGGACATGTTCGGCATCGTCTACGACGGCCACCCGTCCCTGACCCGCATTCTCATGCCGGACGACTGGGTCGGTCACCCGCAGCGCAAGGACTACCCGCTCGGCGGCATCCCGGTCGAGTACAAGGGCGCCGTCGTGCCGCCCCCGGACCAGCGGAGGACCTACCGATGAGGCACCAGCGAAACCAGCAGCGAGGTGTGGAGTGAGCACAGCAGCGAGCACGGACTACTACGCGGCCCCCGGTGAGGAGCCGACCACTGGCACGGTCTACACGTCCCAGGGCGGCGACTGGGCCGAGATCGCGCAGGAGCAGGCGGAGCGTGGCGACGAGACGCTCGTCATCAACATGGGCCCGCAGCACCCGTCGACCCACGGCGTGCTGCGCCTGATCCTGGAGTGCGACGGCGAGACCGTGCTGAGCGTCCGACCCGGCATCGGCTTCCTGCACACCGGCATCGAGAAGAACATGGAGTACCGCACCTGGGCGCAGGGCTCCACGTTCGTGACGCGCATGGACTACGTGGCCCCGCTGTTCAACGAGGCGGCCTACTGCCTCGCCGTCGAGCGCCTGCTGGGCATTGAGGACAAGATCCCGCAGCGCGCCAACGAGATCCGGGTGCTCATGATGGAGCTCAACCGCATCGCGTCCCACCTCGTGGCCGTCGGCACCGGCGGCATGGAGATCGGCGCGCTGACGGTGATGACGATCGGCTTCCGCGAGCGCGAGATGATCCTGGACTTCTTCGAGGCCGTCACGGGCCTGCGCATGAACCACGCCTACATCCGCCCCGGGGGCGTCGCCAACGACCTGCCGGAGTCGGGCCTCGCCCAGCTGCGCGACCTCATCAAGTGGCTCGAGGACCACCTGCCCGAGTACGCGCTGTTCTGCAACGAGAACCCGATCTTCCAGGGCCGCATGATGGGCGTCGGCCACCAGGACCTGACCGCCTGCATGGCGCTCGGCGTCACCGGCCCGATGCTGCGCGCGACCGGCCTGCCGGCCGATCTGCGCAAGGCGCAGCCGTACTGCGGGTACGAGACCTACGACTTCGAGGTGTGCGCCTGGCGGCCCGAGGACGGCTGGGCCGGTGCGGACGCCTACGCGCGCTTCCGCGTCCGGCTCGATGAGATGTGGCAGTCGCTCAAGATCGTCCGGCAGTGCGCGGAGCGGCTGGAGCAGTCCGTCGGCATGCCCGTGATGGTGGACGACCTCAAGATCGGCTCGCCGGCCGACCTGGCGGTGGGCCCGGACGGGCAGGGCAACAGCAACGAGCACATCCGCCACATCATGGGCGAGTCGATGGAGGCCCTCATCCACCACTTCAAGCTGGTGACCGAGGGGTTCCGCGTGCCCGCCGGGCAGGCCTACGTGCCGATCGAGTCCCCGAAGGGGGAGCTCGGCTGCCACGTCGTCTCCGACGGGGGCACGCGGCCGCACCGCGCCCACATGCGGGATCCAGGGTTCAACCACCTGCAGTCCGTGCCGATCCAGTGCGAGGGCGGCATGATCTCCGACGTCGTCGTCGCCGTCGGCTCCATCGACCCCGTCATGGGAGGTGTCGACCGGTGAGCGGTTCGAATGAGTCAGTGCGAGCGGACGCGAGCGCAAGCCACGGCGGCGTCCGGGGACACGAATTCCAGAGCTGGTTCCCGGAGTCGGGCTCGGTCGACATGGCCGACACGAGCACGAACATCACCGAGGAGACCATCGCCGAGATGCGTCAGCTCGCCGAGCGGTACCCCCAGGCGCGCTCGGCGCTCCTGCCGATGCTGCACCTGGTGCAGTCCGTGGACGGCCGGGTGTCGCCGGCCGGCATCCAGGCGTGCGCGGAGGTGCTCGGCATCACCGCCGCCCAGGTCTCCGGGGTCGCGACGTTCTACACGATGTACAAGCGGCGCCCCGGCGGCAAGCACCACGTCGGCGTCTGCACGACCGCGCTTTGTGCGGTGATGGGCGGCGACATCCTGATGGACGTCGTGGAGCAGAAGCTGGGCATCGGCGAGGGCGAGACGACCCCCGACGGCCTGTTCAGCCTGGAGCGCGTCGAGTGCAACGCGGCGTGCGACTTCGCGCCCGTCATGATGGTCAACTGGGAGTTCATGGACAACATGACCCCCGAGTCCGCGAACCGGCTGATCGAGGATCTCGCCGCCGGGCGTGTCGTCCATTCCACGCGCGGTGCGGAGCTGGTCGGCTGGAAGGAGACCGAGCGGGTGCTCGCCGGCTTCCCCGACGGTCGGGCCGACGAGGGGCCGGCGGCGGGGCACGCGTCCCTGCTCGGCCTGGACATCGCGGCCGATCGCGGGTGGAGCGCACCCCCCGCTCGCGCGGTGCAGGCGTCCGAGACGACCCAGGAGGAGGCGCAGTGACCGATCTGCTGACCCCCGTGCTGTCGGCCAACTGGGCCGACGAGCGCGCGTGGAAGATCACGAACTACGAGCGCACCGGCGGCTACCAGGGGTTGCGCAAGGCCCTCGGCCGCACCCCGGCCGACGTCATGGGCACGGTGAAGGACGCCGGGCTGCGCGGTCGCGGCGGGGCCGGCTTCCCGACCGGCATGAAGTGGAGCTTCGTGCCGCAGGACAACCCGAACCCCAAGTACCTCGTGGTGAACGCCGACGAGTCCGAGCCCGGCACGTGCAAGGACATGCCGCTGATGATGGCCTCGCCGCACACGCTGGTGGAGGGCGTCATCATCGCCAGCTACGCGATCGGCTGCGAGGCCGCCTTCATCTACGTGCGCGGCGAGGTGGTCCACGTGGTCCGCCGGCTGCAGCAGGCGGTGCGCGAGGCCTACTCGGCGGGGTACATCGGCAAGAACGTGCTCGGCTCGGGGTACTCCCTCGACGTGGTCGTGCACGCCGGCGCCGGCGCGTACATCTGCGGCGAGGAGACCGCGTTGCTCGACTCGCTCGAGGGACGCCGCGGCCAGCCCCGCCTGCGCCCGCCGTTCCCGGCGGTGGCCGGCCTGTATGCGTGCCCCACGGTGGTCAACAACGTCGAGTCGATCGCGTCGGTGCCGAGCATCATCGCCAACGGCGCGGAGTGGTTCGCCTCGATGGGCACCGAGAAGTCGAAGGGCATGACCCTGTACTCGCTCTCCGGGCACGTGCAGCGTCCCGGCCAGTTCGAGGCGCCCCTGGGCATCACGCTGCGGCAGCTCATCGAGCTCTCCGGCGGCGTCCGCGAGGGCCACGAGCTCAAGTTCTGGACGCCGGGCGGCAGCTCGACGCCGATCCTGACCGCGGAACACCTCGACATCCCGCTCGACTACGAGGGTGCCGCCGCCGCCGGCACCATGCTCGGCACCAAGGCCCTGCAGGTCTTCGACGAGACCACCTCGGTGGTGCGCACCACGCTGCGCTGGGTGGAGTTCTACAAGCACGAGTCGTGCGGCAAGTGCACGCCGTGTCGCGAGGGCAGCTGGTGGCTGGTGCAGCTGCTGCAGCGCTTCGAGGCCGGCACCGCCGTCGAGGGCGACATCGAGAAGATGCTCGACCTGTGCGACAACATCGGTGGCAAGTCGTTCTGCGCCCTGGCGGACGGCGCCGTCGCCTGCGTCACCAGCGCCGTGAAGCACTTCCGCTCCGAGTTCGAGGCCGGCTACACCACGCCCGCGTGGGAGCTGTTCCCCTACGAACGCAGCGCCCTGTTCGCCGCACCGAAGGGAGCCCACGCATGAGCGTCGAGGCCAAGGCGGCCGAGGTCGCCACCAGCGACCTGATCAGCGTCTTCATCGACGGCACCGAGGTGCAGGTGCCGAAGGGCACGCTCGCCATCAGGGCGGCCGAGATGATCGGCGTCGACATCCCGCGCTTCTGCGACCACCCGTTGCTCGACCCGGTCGGCGCGTGCCGCCAGTGCATGGTCGAGGTGCCCGACATGGGCAACGGACGCGGCATGCCGAAGCCGCAGGCGTCCTGCACCCTCGAGGTGGCGCCGAACATGCAGATCAAGACGCAGGTGAGCAGCCCCGTGGCCGACAAGGCGCAGACGGGCATGCTCGAACTGCTGCTCATCAACCACCCGCTCGACTGCCCGATCTGCGACAAGGGCGGCGAGTGCCCGTTGCAGAACCAGGCGCTCAGCCACGGCCCCGCCGAGTCGCGGTACCTGGGGGTCAAGCGGACGTTCCCGAAGCCGGTCGCGATCTCGGCCCAGGTGCTGCTCGATCGGGAGCGGTGCGTGCTGTGCGCGCGGTGCACTCGGTTCTCCGAGCAGATCTCCGGCGACCCCTTCATCGCGCTCGTCGAGCGCGGCGCGCTGCAGCAGGTCGGCTTCTATGAGGACAAGCCGTACGACAGCTACTTCTCCGGCAACGTCATCCAGATCTGCCCGGTCGGCGCGCTGACCAGCGCCGACTACCGCTTCCAGGCCCGGCCGTTCGACCTCGTGTCGACACCGGTGACCTGTGAGATCTGCGCCTCGGGTTGCCAGCTCCGCACCGACCACCGGCACTACCAGGTGAAGCGGCGTCTCGCGGGCAACGCCCCCGAGGTCAACGAGGAGTGGAACTGCGACCGTGGCCGGTTCGCCTTCCACTCCGGCCGCCTGGCCGACCGGCTGACCAGCCCGCTCGTCCGCGACGGCGGCGTGCTGCGGCCGGCGTCCTGGCCCGAGGCGATCGACGCCGCGGTGGCCGGGTTGCGCCGCGCGGGCAGCAGCGTCGGTGTGCTCACGGGCGGACGCCTCACCCTCGAGAACGCCTACGGCTACGCCAAGTTCGCCCGGGTCGTGCTCGGCACCAACAACGTCGACTTCCGCTCCCGGCCCCACTCGTTGGAGGAGGGCCAGTTCCTGGCGCACGCCGTGGCCGGACGCACGGTGGGCGAGGGCGTCACCTACGCCGACCTGGAAAACGCGTCCCAGGTGATCTGCGTCGCGTTCGAGCCGGAGGAGGAGAGCCCCATCGTCTTCCTGCGCCTCCGCAAGGCCGTGCGCAAGAAGAAGCTGAAGGTCGTCACCGTCGCCCCGTTCGCCAGCAACGGCGCGGAGAAGCTGGGTGCCCACCTGGTGCCGACGGTCCCCGGGACGGAGGCCGAGGTCGTCGGCAAGCTGGACGCGGACGCCGACACGGTGATCTTGGTCGGCGAGCGGGCCGCCTCCTCGCTCGGGACGTTCACGGCCCTGCTCGAGCTGGCCGGTCGCTCCGGCGCCCGCCTGGCCTGGGTGCCGCGGCGGGCGGGGGATCGCGGTGCCGTCGAGGCCGGCTGCCTGCCGAACCTGCTGCCCGGGGGGCGTCCCGTGACCGACGCGAGCGCCCGGGTGGACGTGCAGGCCGCGTGGGCGGTGCCGACGCTGCCGACGACGCCAGGCCTGGACGCCGGCGCGATGCTGCATGCCGCCGGAACCGGCAGCCTGGCCGCGCTCGTGGTGGCCGGCGTCGAGCCGACGGACTTCGCGGACGCCGAGGCGGCCCGGGCTTCCCTCGAGGGGGCCGGTTTCGTGCTGAGCCTGGAGACGCGGCTGTCCGAGGTCGCGGAGCGGGCCGACGTGGTGCTGCCGGTCGATCTGATCGAGGAGCAGTCGGGCACGTTCGTGAACTGGGAGCACCGCGAGGGGCGCGTGAACCGGGTGAACCGTCAGGCGCGCTCGGCCATGACCGACCTGCGGGTGCTGGCGATGCTGGCCGACGCGCTGGGCTCCGACCTCGGCGTCCGCCGGGCGAGCGGGGCCAAGGCGGAGCTCACCGAGCTCGGCGTCTGGGAGGGCGAGCGCGCCGCCGCACCCGCGGAGGCAGCCGCCTCCGGCGTGGGCACGGGCCTCGTGCTCGGCTCGTGGCGCCTGCTCATCGACGGCTCGGCCGGCAATGACGGCTCCGAGGCGCTGCTCGCGACCGCCAAGCGGCCCGTGGCGCGCCTCAGCGAGGCGACGGCGTCCGGCCTCGGGCTGGCCGACGGCGACCAGGTGACGGTGGCGGCGGGCAACGGCGTGTGGGAGCTGCCGCTGGTCGTGACGCCCTCGATGGTGGACGGGGTCTGTTGGGTCCCCGGGAACGTGGCCGGTGTCGGTCTCGGCGAACTCGCCGTGACGCCCGGTGAATCGGTGCAGGTGAACGGAGGTGCGGCATGAACCCCCAGGACATCTCGATCTTCGGCAATGATCCGTGGTGGATCGTGCTGATCAAGGTGATCGGCGTGGTCGTCCTGCTGTTGACGTGGACGATCTTCAACGTCTGGTACGAGCGGCGGCTGGTCGCCAAGATGCAGCACCGCCTCGGCCCGATCATGAACCCGACGTGGCTCGGTGGCCTCGGCCAGGCGCTCGGCGACGGCCTGAAGCTGATGTTCAAGGAGGACTTCGCGCCGGGCATGGTCGACAAGGTGCTGTTCTCCATCGCCCCGCTGCTGGCGGGTGTGACGGCGTTCACCGCCTGGTCGGTCATCCCGCTGGGCGGCGAGGTGAACATGTTCGGCGTCGCGACGCGCCTGCAGGTCACCGACATGCCCGTCTCCGCGCTGCTGATCCTCGCAATGGGGTCGGTCGCCGTGTACGGGTTCGTGCTCGCCGGCTGGAGCTCCCAGTCGCCCTATTCGCTGCTCGGCTCGCTGCGCAGCTCGGCGCAGATGATCTCGTATGAGATCTCCATGGGCCTGTCGTTCGTGGCGGTGTTCCTGTACTCCGGCACCATGTCGACCTCTGAGATCGTCGCGGCGCAGGCCCGCCCGCTGATCGGCGAGGGCTTCCTCGGGCTGCAGCAGTGGTACTGGCTGCTCCTGGCGCCGTCGTTCATCATCTACGTCATCTCGATGGTCGGCGAGACCAACCGGGCGCCGTTCGACCTGCCCGAGTGCGAGTCCGAGCTCGTCTCGGGCCACCTGACGGAGTACAACGGCTTCCGCTACGCCATCTTCTTCCTCGCCGAGTACATCAACATGGCGACCGTGTCGGCGGTGGCGACCACGCTGTTCCTCGGCGGCTACCACGCCCCGTGGCCCCTGGCGCTGATCCCGGGCATCGACTCCGGCTACTGGGGGCTGCTCTGGTTCATGCTGAAGGTGCAGCTCCTCATCTCCTTCTTCGTGTGGCTGCGCGGCACGCTGCCGCGGTTCCGCTACGACCAGTTCATGGCGCTGGGGTGGAAGTGGTTGATCCCGATCTCGCTGGCGTGGATCATGCTGATCGCGCTCGTGCGGGGTCTCATGAACCACGGCCTGCTGCAGGGCCCGGTGGTGTGGATCATCATCGGTGCTGCGGCCCTCGCGTTGGTCGCCCTGTTCTTCCTGGGGGGCAACGACGAGGAGCGCGACCTGGAGGACATTCCGGCGGGCGAGGTCGACGCCTTCGCCGGCGGGTACCCCGTTCCGCCACTGCCCGGCCAGGAGCTCCCCGAGCTCGCCGGCGTGGTGCGCGGTGAGCCGGAGCCCGACACCGTGGCGCCGGTGGCGTCCGACGACTACCGAGAGGGACAGTGATGGGACTGTTCGACGCGTGGGCCGGTTTCGGCGTCACCTTCAAGACCATCTTCCGCAAGACCTTCACGCAGGGCTACCCGCAGAAGGGACGCGAGAAGGTCACCGCGCCGCGCTTCCACGGCAGGCACCAGCTCAACCGCTGGCCCGACGGGCTGGAGAAGTGCGTCGGCTGTGAGCTGTGCGCGTGGGCGTGCCCCGCCGATGCGATCTACGTCGAGGGCGCGGACAACACCGAGGCCGACCGCTACTCCCCGGGGGAGCGCTACGGCCGCGTCTACCAGATCAACTACCTGCGCTGCATCCTGTGCGGCCTGTGCATCGAGGCCTGCCCGACGCGGGCCCTCACGATGACCAACGACTTCAAGCTCGCGGACACCTCGCGGGAGAAGATGATCTACACCAAGGACCGCCTCCTCGCCCCGCTGCTGCCGGGCATGGAGGAGCCGCCGCACCCGCGCCGCCTGGGTCTCGACGAGAAGGACTACTTCCTCGGCCTGCCCCCCACCGGCGTCCCGGACACGCGGACCGGTCCCGTCGAGGCGAAGGGGGCCACATCGTGAACCCGGCCATGGTTCCGCTCGTGACGGGGGCGGAGGTGACCTTCTGGATCGCGGCGCCGATCGCGATCCTCGGTGCCCTCGGGCTCGTCTTCGCCCGCCGCGCGGTGTACGCCGCGCTCGGGATGGCGGTGTCGATGATCAGCCTCGCCGTGCTGTACGCGTCGATGGACGCGCCGTTCCTGGCGATGATCCAGGTCATCGTCTACACCGGTGCGGTGATGATGATGTTCCTGTTCGTGCTGATGATGGTCGGCGTCGACACCCCCGACTCGGTCGTCGAGACGCTCAAGGGTCAGCGCTTCCTCGCCATCCTCGCCGGCATCGGCGCGGCCGCCCTGCTGGTCTTCGCGGTCGGCGGGGCGGTGGTGAACCCGCCGGTCACCACGATCGAGGCGAACGCCGCGCGCGGCGGCAACGTCGAGGGCCTCGCCGAACTGCTGTTCGGCCGCTACGTCTTCGTGTTCGAGCTGACCTCGGCCCTGCTCATCAGCGGCGCCGTGGGCGCGATGCTGCTGGCACACCACCAGCGCGTCACGCCCAAGAAGCGGCAGCGCGAGATGGCCGCGGATCGCATGGCCGCCTACCGCACCAGCGGCGAGCACCCCGGCCCGCTGCCCAACTCTGGCGTGTACGCCCACACCAACGCCATCGGCGCCCCGGCGCTGCTGCCCGACGGGTCGGTCGCCGAGAAGTCGCTCTCGCAGACCCTCATCCTGCGCGGGGCCTCGCTGGACGCCCCCGCCCTGGCCAAGGTGACCAACGAGACCTTCGCGGCCATCGAGGCCGTCGCGGACGACGACGAGGACGAGGAGTGAGCCCGGTGATGAACCCCGAGAACTACCTCATCCTCGCGGCGATCCTGTTCTCCATCGGCGCGGTCGGCGTCCTCGTGCGCCGCAATGCGCTCGTGGCCTTCATGTGTGTGGAGCTCATGTTGAACGCGACCAACATCGTGCTCGTCGCCGGTTCGCACATCCACGGCGGCCTGGACGGGCAGGTGGCGACCTTCTTCGTGATGGTCGTCGCGGCCGCCGAGGTCGTCGTCGGCCTGGCGATCATCGTGTCGATCTTCAAGACCCGCCGCTCGACCTCGGTCGACGACGCCAACCTGCTGAAGCTCTGAGGTGGCTGACGTGATCCTTCTCGAGACCATCGTCGAACCGGTCGCGGCGACCGGCATGTACGCCCACCTGTGGCTCATGATCGCCGTGCCTGCGCTCTCGGCGGCCGTGCTGCTGCTCGCGGGCCGGGTGTCGGACGCCTGGGGCCACCTGTTGGCGACCGCCGCGGTCATCGTCTCCTTCGGGGTGGCGCTCGCGGTCTTCACCTCGATGCTGATCAACGACCCGGGCGTGCGACGCGTCTCCCTGCCGCTCTACACGTGGTTCAGCACGGGGGAGTGGGAGTTCGGCGTCGGGTTGCTGGTGGACCAGCTCTCGATCCTGTTCGCCCTGCTCATCACGGGCGTCGGCAGCCTGATCCACATCTACGCCATCGGGTACATGGCCCACGACGCCCGTCGCCGTCGCTTCTTCGCCTACCTCAACCTGTTCATCGCCGCCATGCTGGTGCTGGTGCTGGCCGACAACTACCTCGTGCTGTTCGTCGGCTGGGAGGGGGTCGGTCTGGCGTCCTACCTGCTGATCAGCTTCTGGCAGCACAAGCCGGCCGCTGCGGCCGCCGGCGTCAAGGCGCTGGTCATGAACCGCGTCGGTGACCTCGGCATGCTCATCGCGATCTTCACGATGCTGGCCCTGTTCGGCTCCAGCTCGTTCGCCGTCGTGAACGCCGGTGTCGCGGAGGCGCCCGGCTTCTGGGTGACGGTCATGGGGTTCGCGCTGCTGCTCGGCGCGTGCGGCAAGTCCGCCCAGGTGCCGCTGCAGGCCTGGTTGCTCGACGCGATGGAGGGCCCCACCCCCGTGTCGGCCCTCATCCACGCCGCCACGATGGTCACCGCGGGCGTCTACCTGGTCGTCCGCAGCCACGCGATCTTCGAGCTCGCACCGATCGCCCAGACCGCCGTCGTGGTGGTCGGCACCGTCACGCTGCTCGCGGGCGCCTGGATTGGCTGCGCGCAGGATGACATCAAGAAGGTGCTCGCCGGTTCCACCATGAGCCAGATCGGCTACATGATGCTCGCCGCGGGCATCGGGCCGGCCGGCTACGCGTTCGCCATCTTCCACCTGCTCACCCACGGCTTCTTCAAGGCCAACATGTTCCTCGGGGCGGGCTCGCTCATGCACGGCATGCACGAGGGTGTCGACATGCGCCGTTACGGCGCCCTGCGCACCGCGATGAAGGTGACGTTCTGGACCTTCGCGATGGGTTACCTGGCCATCATCGGGTTCCCGCTGTTCTCCGGCTACTTCAGCAAGGACCACATCATCGAGGCGGCCTTCGAGCACAACCTGGTGGTCGGCCTGTGCGCCCTCATCGGCGCCGGCATCACCGCCTTCTACATGACGCGGCTGATGCTCATGACGTTCTTCGGCGAGCGCCGCTGGGACGAGGGCGTGCACCCCCACGAGTCGCCCAAGGTCATGACGATCCCGCTGATCGTGCTGGCCGTGTTCAGCGTCGGCGCCGGCATCGTGATGAACAACTGGATCCAGGGCTGGCTGGAGCCCGCGCTGGGCGTCCACCCGCACGAGCTGAGCCTGGTTCCGACCCCGGTCGGCCTGCTCACCATGGCCGTGGTCGCCGTCGGCGTCGCGCTGTCCTGGTTCGTGTTCGGACGCGGCCCGATCCCGCGCGTCGCCCCCGCCACCCGCAACCCGATCACGCTCGCCGGCCGCAACGTGCTCTTCGCCGATCAGGCCAACGGCCTGCTGTTCACCGGCCCGACCGTCGCGACCGCCCACGCCGTGGACGTGACCGACCGCGTCGGGATCGACGGTGCCGCCGACGGCACCGGACGGGCCTTCGGTGGCCTGTCCGCCATGGTCCGGCGGGTGCAGTCCGGGTACGCGCGCAGCTACGCCCTCATGATGCTGTTCGGCGTCCTCGCCGTCGGTGTCGTGCTGATCCTCAGCCAGCTCGGCTGAGACAGGAGTTGACATGACATTCCCTTGGCTCACCTTCCTGGGGCTGCTGCCGCTGGTGGCCGGCCTGCTGCTGCTCCTGCCCATGGGCAGGGGGGCGGCGCGCACCCTCGGCTTCGCCGCCAGCATCGCGACCCTCGCCCTCGGCATCGCGGTCGTGTGGATGCACGCCACCGGCGTCACGCTGGCCGAGCAACTGCCGTGGATCCGCGCGTTCGGCACTTGGTGGGCGCTCGACCTGGACGGCATGGGCGCGGCCATGGTGCTGCTCACCGTGGTCCTGGTGCCGCTCGTCCTGCTGGCGGAGTGGGATCTGCCGGGGGCCCGCTGGAGCGCGCAGGCCTACTTCGCCCTCGTCCTGATCCTCGAGGGCCTGGCGATCTTCGTGTTCACGGCCACCGACCTGCTGCTCTTCTACCTGTTCTTCGAGGCCACCCTCATCCCGGTCTACTTCCTCATGATCGGCTTCGGAGGGCCGCAGCGGGGCCGCGCAGCGGTCAAGTTCCTGATCTTCAGCCTGGCCGGTGGTCTCATCATGTTGGCCTCGGTGGTGGGTCTGTACGCCGTGAGCGCGTCCGCGGGGCAGCCGTCCTACCTGGTCGCCGACCTGGCGACGCTCGACCTGTCGGGCGATGTCGGCCGCTGGCTCATGGCGGGCCTCCTCGTGGCCTTCGTCGTGAAGGCACCGATGGTGCCCGTCCACACGTGGCTCCCGGATGCCGCCGAGCAGTCCACGCCCGGCACGGCCACGCTGCTGGTCGGCGTGCTGGACAAGATCGGCACGTTCGGCATGATCCGGTTCTGCCTCACCCTGTTCCCCGAGGCCAGCCAGTGGGTCGCGCCGTTCATGACGTGGTTCGCCGTGCTGTCCATCCTGTGGGGGGCGCTCGGGGCCCTCGCGTCGCGCAACCTCATGCGGCTCGTCGCCTACACCTCGGTGAGCCACTTCGGCTTCATGATCCTCGGCATCTACAGCTTCACGACGACGAGCCTGAGCGGGTCGATGTTCTACATGCTCAACCACGGCTTCTCGACCGCGGCGCTGTTCCTGGCGGCGGGGTACCTCATCAAGCGGCGCGGCACGGCCGACATCGCCGCGTACGGCGGCGTCCAGAAGGTGGCGCCGGTCGCCGCCGGCGTCCTGCTGCTGGCCGGTCTCTCGGCCCTCTCGCAGCCCGGAATGTCGACGTTCGTCAGTGAGTTCATGGTGCTCAGCGGCTCCTGGACCCGCAATCCCATCGTCACGCTCGTCGCGCTGCTCGGTGTGGTGCTGGGGGCGGCCTACGTCCTGCGGCTCTACCGCATCACCATGACGGGGCCGTTGACCACCGACGCCGGTGCCGCGTTCACCGGCCGTGACCTCACGGGGCTGGAGCGCTGGATCATGGTGCCGATCATCGGGATCCTGCTCGTGCTGGGGTTCGTCCCGGCGCCCGCGGTCGCCCTCGTCGAACCCACCGCCGTCACCACCCTGCAGCATCTGGGCATGACCGACCCCGCGCCGGTCGTGGAAGGAGTCGCACGATGACCGTCCTCGAGTTCGCCGCGCCCGTGCTGGAGTGGCGCGCCCTCGCGCCGATCCTGCTCGTGCTGGCCGCCGGCTGTCTCGGCATCCTGTTGGAGGCGGTGCTGCCGCACCACCTGCGGTTCGTCGCGCAGATGTCGCTGGTGCTCGCCAGCGTCGTGTTGTCGCTCGCCTTCCTCGTCATCAACTGGTTCCGGGGCATCTCCGGGGTGTTGGCCATGGGGTCGATCACCCTGGACGGGCCGGCCTACTTCCTGTGGGGAGCCCTGCTCGTGTTCGGGGCCCTGGCGTTCATGGTGTTCTCCGAGCGCCGGGTCAACGGTGGGGTGACCGCGTTCGCGGCGTCCGCGGCCGCGGTGCCCGGGTCGGTCGAGGAGGCCGAGTCGGCCCGCGCCGGCCGCGAGCACACCGAGGTCTTCCCGCTCGGCCTGTTCGCCCTCGGCGGCATGATGGTCTTCCTCGCCGCGAGCGACCTCATCACGCTGTTCGTCGCCCTCGAGGTGTTCTCCCTGCCGCTCTACCTGATGTGCGCGATGGCGCGTCGCCGCCGGCTCCTCAGCCAGGAGGCGGCCCTGAAGTACTTCCTGCTCGGCGCTTTCAGCTCCGGGTTCTTCCTCATGGGCATCGCACTGCTCTACGTCTACTCCGGCTCGTTCGACCTCGCCGCGATCCACGACGCGGTCACCGCGTCCGTGTTCGGCGAAGGGTTGCTGATCGCCGGGCTGGCGCTGCTGGGCGTCGGCCTGCTGTTCAAGATCGGTGCCGTGCCGTTCCACAGCTGGACGCCCGACGTGTACATGGGTGCTCCGACGCCCGTCACGGGCTTCATGGCCATCTGCACGAAGCTGGCGGCCGTGGGCGCCCTGCTGCGCGTGTTCTACGTGGCGCTGGACGGGGAGCGGTGGACGTGGCAGCCCCTGCTGGCGATCATCGCCGTGCTCACCATGGTGGTCGGCATCACCGCCGCCCTGACCCAGACCGACATCAAGCGGCTGCTGGCTTACAGCTCGATCGCGCACGCCGGGTTCATCCTCACCGCCGTCGTGGGCGCGAGCCAGATCGTGCCCGCGGGCCAGGCCACCTCGGCGGCGTCCATCATGTTCTACCTCGCGGCCTACGGTTTCGCGACCATCGGGGCGTTCGCGCTCGTGACGATGGTGCGCAACCCGGCGGGCGAGGAGAACGGCCTGGCGGGCTGGGCAGGTCTCGCCCGCAAGAACCCGGCCGTGGCGGGTCTCATGGCGCTGTTCATGCTGAGCTTCGCCGGCATCCCGCTCACCGGTGGGTTCATCGGCAAGTGGGCCGTGTTCACCGCGGCCTGGCGTGGCGGTTACTGGTGGCTCGTGATCGTCGCCGCGCTCGCGAGCCTCGTCGGCGCCTGGTTCTACCTGCGGGTCATCGTCGTCATGTTCGGTCAGGAACCGGCGAAGGGCACGTTCGTCGGCTCGGCGAGCGCGTGGACGTGGATCCCGGTCGTGATCGGTGCCGTGGCGACCCTGTGGCTGGGCATGCTGCCCGATTCGGTCATGCAGCTTGCTACGTTTGCAGGGACGTTCCTGCGCTGAGCCGGAAGTCCTGCCGATCAAGGAGTCACGTGACGTCCATCACCCATCCGGGGGCCGACCCGGCGTTCGAGGCTGAAGTCCGCGAGCGCCTCGACGCGATCGAGGCTGCCTTGCACGCCACGGCGCTGGCCGACACCCCGTTCGTGACGGAGGTCTCCCGGCACCTGCTGGCGGCGGGCGGCAAGCGGTTCCGGCCGCTGCTGGTCGTGCTGGCCTCGCAGCTCTACGCCGACGCGGCGCCCGCTGACGTCGTCAAGGCGGCCGTGGTGATGGAGCTGACGCACGTCGCATCGCTCTACCACGACGACGTCATGGATTCGGCCGACGTTCGCCGCGGCGTCCCCAGCGCCAACAGCCGGTACGGCAACGAGGTCGCGATCCTGGTTGGCGACTACCTGTTCGCCCGCGCGAGCTCGACCGTTGCCCAACTCGGCACCGAGTACGTCGCCCTGCAGGCGGAGACGTTTGCGCGTCTCGTCCAGGGTCAGATCGCGGAGACGCGCGGGCCGGCTGCGGGGGAGGACCCCCTGGCCCACTACCTGAGCGTCGTCGCCGACAAGACGGGTTCGCTCATCGCCGCCTCGGCCATGTTCGGGGCCATGGTGGCCGGGGCGCCGCGCGAGGTCGTGGCGGCGCTGGCCGCCTACGGCGAGGAGATCGGCCTCGTCTTCCAGCTCAGCGACGACATCATCGACATCGCCTCCGACACCTCCGGCAAGACGCCCGGGACCGACCTCCGCGAAGGGGTCGCCACCTTGCCGACGCTGCTGCTGGGGGCGTCGGAGGATCCGGCGGACGCCCGCCTGCGCGACCTGGTGTCCCGGCCGTTGTCCGATGACGCCGAGGTGGCCGAGGCCCTGGCCGGGCTGCGGGCCCACCGCGTGATGGACGACGCCCGTGCCGAGGTGGAGCGGCGCGCCGAGTCGGCCCGGGCGCACGTGGCCGTGCTGCCGCCCGGCGAGGCCCGGGACGCGTTGGTGGCGCTCTGCGACACCGTCGTCCAGCGGTCGTCCTAGGCCATGACCGCTGCCGCGGTGGACGCCGTCGCCCTGGCCGCGGCCGTGCGCGCGGGAGAGGTGTCCGCGCGGGAGGTGGCCGAGGCGGCCCTCGCCCGGGGAGAGGGGCTGAACCCCTCCCTGGGGGCGTTCGCCGCGTTCGCCGCGGAGCGGGCCCTGGGGCAGGCCGACGCGGTCGACGCCGCGGTGGCCTCCGGCACCCTGGGTGACGCCCCGCTGGCCGGGGTGCCGTTGCCGATCAAGGATCTCGTCGAGGTCGCTGGCGTGCCGTTCGCGGCGGGCAGCCGCGCGCTGGCAGGCACTCTCGCCGGCGCGACGGATGTCTCGGCCGCGCGGCTGGAGGCCGCCGGGGCGGTGACCGTGGGCAAGACGGCCACACCGGAGTTCGGCTTCCCCTGCTACACCGAGCCGGACGGCGCCCCGCCGGCGGTGACGCCGTGGGATCCGACGCGCATGGCCGGCGGGTCGAGCGGTGGCGCGGCCGCGGCGGTGGCGTCCGGCATCGTGCCGATCGCCCACGCCTCCGACGGGGGCGGCTCCATCCGCATTCCGGCGTCGTGTTGCGGGCTGGTCGGGCTGAAGCCGTCGCGCGGCCTCGTCGACACGATGCCGTCGCGGTTGCCGGGCCCCGGCCTGGTGAGTGATGGCGTCCTCACCACCACGGTGCGCGACACGGCGTGGGCCCTGGACGTGCTCGCCCCCGGCCACCACTTCTTCGCCGGCCTGGACGCCGCCGGCACCGACCTGAGGATCGGCGTCCTGACCGAGCCGGTGATCTCCGACGCCGCCGCCGTCCACCCGGCCTGCCTGGCCGCGGTCGCGGAGGTCGCCGAACTGCTGGGCGCGCTGGGGCACCGCGTTGCGGAGGCGCCCCGCCCGTTCGCCGCGGACCGGTGGGCCGCCTTCGACGCCGTGTGGACGACCGGGGCGGCCTCGATCCCGCTGCCGCCGGAGGCCGACCCGGCGCTCACCCCCATGACCCGCTGGCTGCGCGCGCGGGGCCGCGCCGTGACCGGGGTGGAGTACGCCGCCGCCCTGGGGGAGATCGCCCGGCTGGAGTGGGACGTCGACCGGGCCTGGGGCGCCTTCGACGTCGTCCTGACGCCCACGCTCGCCCAGCCGCCCCTGCCCGTCGGGGCGCTGCGCAACGACGCCGACCCGGCGGCCGACTTCGCCGCCCAGATCGACTTCACCCCGTGGACGTCGATCGCGAACCTCACTGGGCGTCCGTCGGTCAGCCTCCCGCTGGTGCGGGCCGAGGTGGACGGGGTCGTGCTCCCCATCGGCGTCATGCTCACCGGACGCCGCGGTGCCGACGCCACCCTGCTGCTCCTCGCGGCCGAGCTCGAACTCGCCCTGCCCTGGCCGCGCACCGCGCCGGGTTTCTGAGCAACGGCCCTCCCGCGGAGCGCCGGCCCCGGGCGACCGGCTGCCCGTGGTCGCGGCGCGGGCGGGCGATGGGGCACCGCTAGGCTGATCCGGTGCGCTACGTCTCCACCCGCGATGCCTCCGGCGGCCCCGGACTGCCGTTCTGCGACATCCTGCTGGCCGGTCTCGCGCCTGACGGCGGGCTGTACCTGCCCGAGACCTACCCGCAGCTGGACGCCGCCACCCTCGCGGCCTGGCGGCGCGTGCTCACCGAGCAGGGGTACGCGGCGCTGGCCGCCGAGGTGCTGGCGCTCTACATCGACGACATCGACCGCGACGATCTGGACGCGCTCTGCGCCCGCGCCTATGCGGCCGACACGTTCGGGTCGGACGCCGTCGTGGGCCTGACCGACCTGGGCGGCGGCGTCCACCTGGGCCACCTGAGCAACGGCCCGACCGCGGCGTTCAAGGACATGGCGATGCAGCTGCTGGGCGAGCTGTTCGAGTACGAGCTGGAGCGCCGCGACGAGACCCTCACCATCCTGGGCGCCACGAGCGGAGACACCGGGTCGGCGGCGGAGTACGCCATGCAGGGCAAGGAGCGTCTGAAGGTCTTCATGCTGACCCCGGCCGGGCGGATGAGCCCGTTCCAGCAGGCGCAGATGTTCAGTCTGGACGACCCGGCGGTGGTCAACATCGCCGTCGACGGCGTCTTCGACGACTGCCAGGATCTCGTCAAGGCCGTCAACGCCGATCTCACCTTCAAGGCCGAGCACCGCATCGGCGCGGTCAACTCCATCAACTGGGCCCGGTTGGTCGCCCAGGTCGTCTACTACGTGGCGCTGTGGCTGATGGCGACCACGCGGGACGACCAGCGCGTCACCTTCGCGGTGCCGTCGGGCAACTTCGGCAACATCTGCGCCGGCCACATCGCGCGTGCGATGGGGCTGCCCATCGACACCCTCGTGCTCGCGACCAACGAGAACAACGTGCTGGCCGAGTTCTTCGCCACGGGCGTCTACCGCGTGCGCGGCCGTTCCGAGACCCACGCGACCTCCAGCCCGAGCATGGACATCTCGAAGGCGTCCAACTTCGAGCGGTTCGTCTTCGACCTGCTCGGCCGCGACGCGGCGGCGGTGACGGAGCTGTTCGCCCACCGGCTGCCCTTGACCGCCGAGTTCGACCTCTCCGGCACGGAGGCCTTCGCCACCCTCGCCGACCGGTTCGGGTTCGTGGCCGGCACGTCGAGCCACGCGGACCGGCTGGCCACGATCGCCGCCGAGCACGCCCGCTCCGGCGTCGTCATCGACCCCCACACCGCCGACGCCGTCGGCGTGGCGCGGGCGCTGGCGTCCGCCCGCGGGCTCACCGAGCCGATCATCGCGCTGGAGACGGCGCTGCCGGTGAAGTTCTCCGCGACCATCGTGGAGGCGCTCGGCACCGACGTCCCTCGTCCCGAGCGCTTCGCCGGCATCGAAGATCTGCCGCGCCACGTCATCGACCTGCCGAACGACGCTCCGGCGCTCAAGGCCCTGATCGCGGGCACCTGACGCCCGCAGCCCTCGCAGCCCTCTCGGCCCCGAGCGGCGGGGGCTTGGGTAGGGTCAGACCATGAGCCTGCTCGCCGAGCCCGCTGCCCGCTTCGCCGCGCTCGTGCCCACCCCGGTGTCGGCGACGCTGACCGAGGGGGTGTGGGAGCTGCCCGAGCACCCTGGCGTGACCGGGCCGGCCGCCTGGGCCCGGACGGCCTGCCGCATGCTCGCGTCCTGCGGGGCCGAACGCACCACGGACGCCACGGAAGCAGCCGGCGGTGCCCTCACGCTGACGAGGGTCGATGAGCTCACCGATGGCGCCTACCGGCTCGAAGTGACGGCGGGCGGCGTCACCCTCGCAGCGGGGGAGGAGGCCGGTCTCGTGCACGGCCTCCGGACCTTTCTGCAGCTGCTCGACCCCGGTTTCGGGTTGCCGACGGCCCGCCCGGGGCTGCCGCGCACCGTCGCCTGCTGCCGCATCGAGGACGCGCCGCGCCACGCCTGGCGCGGCGCCCACATCGACGTCGCGCGGCACTTCCACCCGCTGCCGTGGCTCTTCGCCTTCGTCGACACCCTGGCAGCGCACAAGTTCAACGTGCTCCACCTCCACCTGACCGACGACCAGGGGTGGCGCTTCGAGGTGCCGAAGCACCCGCGCCTCACCGAAGTCGGCGCCCACCGCCCCGGCACGATCTACCCGGGCATGACCGAGCACGACGGCATCCCCCGGGGCGGGTTCTACACCCAGGACCAGCTGCGGGCCCTCGTCGCGCACGCCGCCGAGCGCGGCATCACGATCGTGCCGGAGGTGGACGTGCCCGGCCATGTGCGCGCGCTGTTGGCCGCCTATCCGGAATACGGCTGGGGTGAAGGACTGCCGATCGCGACGCACTTCGACGTGCTGGACGAGGTGCTGTGGCTCGATGACAGGGCCCTCGCCCTCGTCGAGGACATCTACACCGACCTGCTGGCGGTGTTCCCCAGCGAGATCATCCACATCGGGGGCGATGAGTGCCCGACGACCCAGTGGCGCGACAACCCGGAGGCGGACGCCCTCGCGGCCTCCCGCGGGCTGGGCGGCGTCGAGGAGCTCCAGGCGTGGTTCACCCGCCACCTGCGCGACTGGCTGGCCGCCCGCGGCCGCCGCACCCTGGGGTGGGACGAGATCGTCGAGGGCGACGACATCGAGGACGTCGTCGTCATGAGTTGGCGTGGGGTGGAGCCCGGCCGTGCCGCGCTTGCCCGCGGCCACGAGGTCGTCATGGCGCCGTGCCCGTTGCTGTACTTCGACTACCACCAGTCCGATGGCGAGGACGAGCCGCTCGCCCGGAACCCGGCGCGGAGGTGGGAGGACGTGGTCGCGTTCGACCCGGCCGAGGGGGTCGCCGAGGCCGATCGACCCCGCCTGCTGGGCGTCCAGGGGCAGGCCTGGTCGGAGTTCTTCACCACGGTCGAGCACGTCGAGTACATGGTCTGGCCGCGCCTGTGCGCCCTGGCGGAGGTGGCGTGGAGCGGCCCGGCCGATCCGGCGGCCTTCGAGCCCCGGCTCCGGGCCCACGTCGAACGCCTGGCCGCCAAGGCGGTGAACCACCGTCCCCTCGACGGCCCCCACCCGTGGCAGGCGGGCGGTACGGGGCCGTGGCGACGGCGCCCGCCCCGGTGACCAGGCCCCGGTGACCAGGCCCCGTTGACCGGGCCCCGTTGACGCGCCCCCCGGTGGCTCCGGCTCGCAGCCTCGCCGTCAGCGGGGCGTGCGTGCGGTGTCCAGCAGCGGGCCCACGGACGCCCCGGGCGTCAGGACGCCCTCGCGCACGAACCCCTCGGGCCGGTCGGTGAGGTGGTCGATGAGCAGGGCGCGGTGCGTGGCGAGGGCGTCGGCGTGGGTGTCGTCCCGGGCGAGGTCGTGAAGCTCGGTGGGGTCGGCCACCAGGTCGAACAACTGCTCGTGCCCATCCCCGGACCACCACACGTACTTGTGGCGCGCGCCGACCACCCACTGCATCGACTGGCCGAGGATCGTGTGTTCGCCGAAGAGGTGGGTGCGCCACGCGTCCGGCTCCGCGTCCGACCCCGCCCCGCCGCCGTCGGCCGCGAACAGGCGCAGCGCGGAACGTCCCTCGACCGTCGGCGGCACCGGCACGCCGGCCAGCTCGAGCAGCGTCGGCATCACGTCGCGGAGCTCGACCAGGCCCCCGACGCGCGTCCCCCGGGGGACACCAGGACCGGCGAGCAGCAGGGGGACGCGGCTGGACCCCTCGTAGGCGTAGCCCTTGCGCCACATCCCGTGGTCGCCCAGCATGTCGCCGTGGTCGGAGACGAACGCGATCGCCGTGTCGTCGGCCAGGCCGAACTCGCCGAGGATCTGCAGCAGGCGTGAGATCTGGGCGTCCACGTGCGAGATGAGGCCGTAGTAGGCCGCCCGGGCGCGGTGGACGGCGCGGTCGTCGAAGTGCGCCACCAGCGCCTCGGTGTCGCCCTCCACGCGATAGGGGTCGAGCAGCGCGCGCCAGTCGCCCTGCACCGGCGGGGTGAGTTCGGCGTCGGCGTACAGGTCCCACGCCCACTGTGGCGGGTCCAGCGGCGCGTGGGGCCGGTGGAACGAGAGGTAGAGGAAGAACGGCGCCGTCGGGTCGCGTCGATACAACCAACGCTCGGCCTCGGTCACCAGCCAGTTCGTCGGGTGGAGGCGTTCCTCCTTGTCCCAGGGCCGTGCCGCCATCGAGTTGCAACCCAGCCCGTGGTCGAGGTAGTCCTCCCGCGCAGTGGCGCCGGGCTGGTCGCGCAGCCACGGCACATAGTCGTCGTACTCCTCGATCGGACGCCCCCGCCGGCGGGAGTGGTGGAGGTAGCCGTCGTGGAGGAGGACGTCGTCGAAGCCGATCCGGACGCGCTCGGGCCAGTAGTGCATCTTGCCGATGGCCTGGGTGTGGTACCCCGCGGCGGCGAACGCGCGCGGCAGCGTCTCCCCGACGTTGAAGGGGGCGCCGTCGGCGTAACCCACCCGGCCGTGGCTCTCGGGGGTGAGGCCGGTCATCAGCGCCATGCGGGCGGGCACGCACGTCGGCGTCGCGGAGTACGCCCGATCGAAGGAGACTCCCTGCGTGGCCAGGCGGTCCAGGGCCGGGGTCGAGACGTCGGGGTGGCCGCTGGAGCCCAGACAGTCCGCGCGCCACTGGTCGGCACAGATCAGGATCACGTTGGTTCGCGGGGGGTCGTGGGGCACGGTTCGGGCCGGCGGGGCGGGGTCGGGCATCGTCTCACTCGTCTCTGGTCGTGGAGCCCGGCGTGAAGTCCCAGACGAACTCGTGACGCCGGAACGGGGTGTCCATCTGCTCGGTGGCGCGGGCGACGACGATGTCGGCCAGCCGCCCGAACCCGTCCGCGGTGCCGTAGAGACTGATGGGGCCGAGGTGGTTGTGGGCGTTGTCGGGGATGTCGCCGATCGCGATGATCTCCAGGTCGTCGGGCGACGTGATGCCCTGGCTGAGGGCGGTCGAGCGCAGGGTCTGGGCCAGGTACCCGGTGGAGCAGATGACCGCTTCGGGCCGCGGTCGCTCGGCGAGCAGCGCGTGGCAGTGATCGGCGACCTCGTCGCGGCTCCAGCCGCTCAGGTGGACGCGGCCCTCGGCGTCCGCGTCGCCGGCGTCCGCAGCGCCGAGCCGGAAGCCGGCCAGACGCGACGGCCCCCGCCATGCGTCCGAGAACGGCCGCACCGTGAGCAGGTGTACGCGGTCGTGGCGCGCGCGCAGGCGGGCGTACGCGGCGCGGGTGGCGGCGACCGGGGAGGAGCTGATGACGTCGAACCGGTCGGCGCTCGCCTCGGTGGCAAACACCACGAGCGTGGCGCCCCGGTCGGCCAGGTCGTTGACCTTGGCCAGGCCGGTCTCGTCGAAGTCGGTGGAGGTGATGAGGGCCACCCCGGGGGTGTAGCCGAGGAGGAACTCATACCAGGTCTCATCGACGAGGGCGAGCGTCGAGAAGCCCTGCGGATGCGCGCGGCGCTGCACCTCCTGGGCCACGCGCGCTGTCCAGGGATCCTCGGGTGAGCCAAGGGCGAGCACGATGGTGGTGGAGTACCCGCGGCGCATGGCCTGCGCGTGGCTGTTCGGGACGTAACCGAGGGCCGCTGCGGCCTCGTGGATGCGCCGGGCCGTCTCGGGGGACGCCGGCGTCCGGCCGGAGCGGCTCCCCGACAGCACGAACGAGACCGTGGCCGTGGAGACGCCGGCCGACTCGGCCACGTCGATCAGCCTGGCTCTCTTGGCCATCCCGCCCGCCCTTTCCCGGCTCGGTGTGGATTCGCGTGTCCTGGTGGAGAGTAACCGCTCAGCGCGAGCCCGGCTGCCCCGCGTCGAAGTAGGCCCGCGTCGCTCCCGGCAGCTCCGGCACGCGGCGGGTCGAGCCGTCGGTGCGAATCGACTCCACGCCCAGGCATGCCGTGGCCACCGCCTCGCGCGCGGCGACGGTGGAGACGTCGGTCGCGCCGCCCTCGCGGACGAACCGGACGAACTCGGCAGCGAGGGAGGCGTCCGCGCCGCCGTGCCCGCCGTCGCCCCGAGCGATGACCTCGACCCGATCCGGCGTCCGGGCGCTGGAACGCCGGGACGTCCAGACGTGAATCTGGTCCCCACCCTCATCGCCGATGTTCTCGATGCGGCCCGCGTCGCCGATCACGGTGTAGTTGCGCCAGTAGTCGGGGGTGAAGTGGCACTGCTCGTAGGAGGCCAGCACCCCATTGTCGAGGCGCAACGTGAGCAGCGAGATGTCCTCCACGTCCACCACCGGGTTGAGGTCGGTCTGTGCGGTCGGCGGCCAGTTGTTGGGGGAGTACCAGTCCCACATCAGCCGGTCGGAGTTGTCACGTCGCTCGGTGATGTGCCCATAGACCATCAGGTCGCCCATCCCCGAGACCTCGCGGGTGTACCCGCCGGCCAGCCAGTGGATCACGTCGAGGTCGTGGGCGCCCTTCTGCAGCAGCAGCGAGTTCACGTACCTGCGGTCGGCGTGCCAGTCCTTGAAGTAGAAGTCTCCACCGGTGCCGACGAAGTGGCGGCACCACACGGAGCGGACACGGCCGATCTCCCCGCTGTCGATGATCGCCTTCATCTGGCGGATCACGGGCATGTGGCGCATGTTGTGCCCCACGTACAGGCGCGACCCCGTGCGCTGAGCGGTGGTGAGCAGCGCGTCGGCGTCCTCCAGCCGGGTCGCCAGCGGCTTCTCGCAGAACGTGGCCAACCCGGCCTCAAGGCTGGCGGTGGCGTGTACGTGGTGCAGGTGGTCCGGCGTGAGCACCATCACGGCGTCCAGGTTCTCGGCGAAGAGATCGGCCAGATCGTCGACGAGGCGGACGCCCTCCCCGAGCGCCGTGACGGCTTCGCTGCGTGCTCGCTCCGAGGGGTCGCACAGGGCGACGATGCGGCTGCCCTCCCCGGGGCGGTGCGCCTGGCGCGCGATGCTGCGGCGCAGGCCGAAGCCGATGACACCGATGCGGAGGTCGGTCATGGGGTCTCCTTGTCGAGGAGTTCGTCGAGGATGGGGCCGGGGGCGGTGCGGAGCCCGCCACCGGGGCCGTCGGTGGCGAGCAGCGTGACCTCAATGTCCTGCGTCACGAGCGGGGCCGGCACGTACAGCGTCTGCTGGGGGCCCCGTCGCCAGTAGCGGCCCACGAGTTCGTCGCCGACCCACGCGAACCCGCGCGTGTGGGCCCGGAGGTCGAGGAAGACGTCGCGCCCGGCCGTGGTGTCCAGCGCATAGCGGGCCACGGCGAGCCCGTCGGCGTCCTGCTCACGGATCGCCAGGGCGGCGACGCTGGTGCCGATGCGGTCCAGCGCCAGCGGCCACGCCTCCCAACCCATGACGAACCGCGTCCCGAACCAGGCGCCGCGCAGCACCCCCTTGCGCTCCCCGAGGAGCGGGCCGAAGTTGATCCGGCCCAGCGATTCGACGACCAGGTCCAGCACCAGCTCGCCGCGCTCCGCCGTGATGTCGAGCGCATCCGGGGTGCCCTCGTCCCGCTCGGCAATGCCGACCAGCCGTCCGTCGACGAAGACGTGCGCACGGTCCCGCAGGCCGTACAGGCGCAGAGGGACGCTGCCACCGGGGTGGTCGACGCGGGCGCGGAGCAGCAACAGGCCGCGCTCCAGACCAAGGTCCTCGAACGACGGCGGGAAGGGCGAGGGGCCCTCGGGCAGGCGTAGGCCGGGCACGGCACCGAGCGTGGCGCGCGCCAATGAGACGAGGTCGTCGAACGTCAGCGTGCCGCGTGCGACCTCGCTCAACTCGGTGGCAGGGGCGGGCGCCGGTTCGGCCATCAGGTCGTCCGGGATCTCGGGAATCGGAAGGTGGCGGGCGATGACCTCGCGGAAGGCGTGGAACTTGGCGGTCAGCGTGCCGTCCTCGGCGATGGCGGCGTCGTAGTCGTAGCTGGTCACCGTGGGTTGGAGCACGCCGTCATGGTTGCAGCCGTTCCACAGCCCGCTGTTGGTGCCGCCGTGGGCCATGTAGAGGTTCACGTCCATGCCGTGATCGAGCATGGCGGCCAGCTCGGCCGCGGCATCGGCAGCCGGGCGGGTGTGGTGCGGCTCGCCCCAGTGGTCGAACCACCCGTTCCAGAACTCCATGCACAGAGCCGGCGTGTCGGGGTACTCCGCGCGGAAGGCAGCCAGGTACTCAACCGCCCGGGATCCGAAATTGATGGTGGGCGTGGCACCCGCCACGGTGCCGCCGAGCAGGTACTGCAGCGTCGGGCCGTCGCTCGTCATGAGCGGGACGTGGATGCCGCGCCGCAGGAGGCCGTCGCGCAGGTGCTCGAGGTGGGCGCGGTCGTCGCCGTAGCTGCCGTACTCGTTCTCGACCTGGACGGCGACCACGCGGCCGCCCTCGGGGTACTGCCGCGCCGCGACAATTGGGATCAGGACGTCGAACCACGCGTCGACGGCGGCGAGGTAGGCAGGGTCGGAGCAGCGCAGGCGCAGGCGCGGGTCGGCGAGGAGCCAGCCCGGCAGGCCACCACCCTCCCACTCGGCGCAGATGTAGGGGCCGGGGCGGACGATCACGTCCAGGTCGGCGGCCGCGGCGGCGTCCAGGAAGGCGCCGAGATCACGCGGGCCGTCGAACTCGGTGCGGCCCGGGGCGGGCGCGTGGAAGTTCCAGGCTACACACGTCTCGACCGTGTTGGCGCCCAGCGTGCGCAGGCGCCGCAGCCGATCGGCCCACAGCGCCGGGTGGACGCGGAAGTAGTGCAGGGCACCGGAAACGATGCGGTGGGCCGCACCGTCGCGCTCGAACCCGTGGTCGGTCACCGTGAACATGTCTCTCCTGGGCCGGATGGGCCGGTGGGGCACCCCGCAGGGCGCCCCACCGGAAGGGATCAGAACCTCGTCACTCGCGGTACTCGATGTTCATGATGGTGAGGGCGGCGTCGGCGGGCAGCGTCGGGTTCGGCGCGTAGTCGTCCTCACCCGGCACCGGGAAGTTCGTCCAGTGCTGGCCGTTGATGACGGCCTTCCAGCCGGCGGTGGCCGTCGCGATGAACGGCGCCTCGTCGATCAGGATCTCCTGGGCGCGGATGGACAGCTCGCGGGCGCGGGCGTCGTCGGACCCGGGGGCGATGCCGGCCAGTTCGGTGACGATGGCGTTGTACTCCTCGTTCTGCCAGCGCCCGTAGTTGTTGATTGCCTGCTCGCCGAGGGGGACGTAGGTCTCCTCGCCGAGGGAGTTGAACACCTGGTAGGGCGTCGACCCACCGGTCGGGCTGGACGAGAGCATCCCGAAGTTGCCGGTGGTGGACGCCTCGGAGAACGGTGCGTCGGCCATCTGGTTCACGGCCACCTCGAGCCCGAGGTTGCGCTGCCACTGGTCGGCGAGGATGGTGCCGGTGCGGACCCACTCGTCATAGGGCTGGTACACGTCGTAGCGCAGGCTGTGGCTCTGGCCGTCCGGGCCCACGAGCTGCCCGTCGGACACGGTCCAGCCGCCGGCCTGGAGCTCGCTTTGGGCATACTCCGGGTCGTAGCGGTGCTCGGAGTTGGGTGCGAGCTGGTCGGCGTACACGACCGGGTCGAGCGCCGCCTCGCTCGGGACGCCGTAGCCGACGGCCACGATCTCTGCCGCGGTCTCCAGATCCACCGCCGCGCGGAGCGCCCGGCGGACGTGGACGTCGTTGTAGGGGGCCTGCTCGACGTTGAAGATGAGGCCGTCGGCGGTGCCGACGGGGTAGAAGCCGTAGAAGTTGGTCTCGGGGGCGAGGTCCACGAACTCCTGCTGGGCGTTGGCCCAGCCGAACGTGCCGTAGTCGACCTGCCCGGAGATGATCTGCGACTTCGTCGCGTCGCCGGTGATGGCGTGCATGTTCAGCTGGTCGAGACCCTTCGACTCGCCACCCCACCAGTCGTCACGGATGTCGAACGTGATCTGCTGGGGGCTGAACTGCGAGACCGTCGCGGGCCCGGTACCGACCGGCTCGGGGTTGGTCCAGGTGCGGACGTCCTGGTTCTCCCACACGTGGGCTGGCACGATGCGTCGCGTGGAGAAGCCCACCAGGTCCTGGAAGGACTGCTCCTCGTACGTCACGACGACGGTGTGCTCGTCGGGGGTCTCGACCGAGGTGAACGGGTAGGACGCGGGGGTCTCGCCGGAGAGGACCAGATCCCACGTGAACTTCACGTCGGCCGAGGTGAACGGCTCACCGTCGGACCAGGTGACGTCGTCGCGCAGGGTGAACGTCAGTTCCGTCCCGGCGTCGTTGAACTCCCACGACTCGGCCAGGTAGGGCATCATCTCGCCGGCGGCGATCCGGTTGACGCGGATGAGCGGCTCGTAGATGTAGGCCGTCCCCGGGGTGACGCTGACGCCGGTGGGCGAGAACAGGTTGAAGTTCTGGTTCCAGGTGGTGCCTCCCCAGCCCACCTGGTTCAGCACCCGGGGTGCGTCTCCTTCCGGAGAGCTGCCGGGGCCGCCCTCGGTGGAACAGGCCCCGAGGGCCAGACAGAGGGAGGCCGCCATGGCTCCCGCGATCACTTTCTTCATGGTCGGTGCTCCTCATCGGTCGAGCGGGCTCTGGTGGGTGCTTCCACCCCGTCGTAGAGCCAGCACTTCACCTGCTGCTCGCCGACGGTGAACAAGGGGGGCTTCTCCGCCGTGCAGCGGTCCATGACCGCCGGGCAGCGCGGGTTGAAGCGGCATCCGGAGATGGCCTGCGAGGGGTCGGCGGGTTCGTCGACGTCGGGGGTGTCGCCGGGCTCGGCCGGCTTCGTGCGGGAGGGGTCCGGCGCCGAGGCCAGCAGCAGCTGGGTGTAGGGGTGCCGGGGGTTCGAGACGACCTCCTCGGTCGGCCCGCTCTCGACCAGCTCGCCGGAGTACATGACGCACATGCGGTCCGACACGTAGCGGGCGCTCGCGATGTCGTGGGTGATGTACAGGATCGTGACGCCCCGCTCGCGCCGGATGGCGTCCAACAGGTTGAGGACGTCGAGTCGGATGCTGACGTCCAGCATCGACGTGGGCTCGTCGGCCAGGATCACGTCCGGCTCCACCGCCAGCGCGCGGGCGATCGAGATGCGCTGACGCTGGCCGCCCGACAGGGAGCTGGGGAAGCGGTCGATGTAGTCCTCCGCGGGGGTCAGCGCCACCATCTCCAGCAGTTGCAGGATCTGGGCGGTGACCTCGGACCGTGTCAGTTCGGGCTTGTGGATGCGGATCGTCCGGCCCAGGATGTGCCGGATGGTCTTCAGCGAGTTCAGCGATGCGAAGGGATCTTGGTAGACCAACTGGACGTGGCGGTAGAAGGAACGCTTCGGCCGCCCGGTGATGCGCTCACCGTGGAAGCGGATCTCGCCCTCGTCGGGGGCGAAGATGCGGGCGAACGCGCGGGCGAGGGTCGTCTTGCCCGAGCCCGATTCGCCGACCAGCGCCACGATCTCGCCGGCGTGCAGGTCGAGGCTCACCTTGTTGCAGGCGCGCACCTCGACGGCGTGGCCGGCGGCGTCCTTGCCGTCGAAGATGATGCTCAGCTGGTCGGCGCTCAACACGGGGCCGGAGCCGGTGGTCCGGGTCATGCGATCACCTCCGTGGCCGGTCGGGCGGTGGGCAGGGGGGCGACGCCGCGCTCGGCCGCGCGGACGTGGCACGCAGCGAGGCAGGGGCCGATGTCGAGCAGCTCGGGCCGCACCGCGGCGCAGGCGGCGACCGACTCGTCGCAGCGGGGTTCGAAGGCGCACCCGGCGGGCAGCTTGCGCAGGTCGGGCGGCGAGCGGGGGATGCCGTGGCGCTCCCGACGGGGTTCGGTCAGCGAGGGGAACGCGTTGCGCAGCCCGCGGGTGTAGGGGTGTTGCGGGTCGTCGGCGATCTGACGTGCCTGCCCGATCTCCACGATGCGGCCGCCGTACATGATGGCGATCCGGTCGGCCATTTCGAGCAGCAACGACAGGTCGTGGGTGACGAACAGGACGGCGAAGCCGAGCTCGTGCTGCAGGCGCAGGATCTGGTTGAGGATCTGACGCTGCATGACGACGTCGACGGCGGTGGTCGGCTCGTCCATCACGATGAGGTCGGGGTCGCAGGCCAGCGCCAACGCGATCAGTGCGCGCTGCCGCATGCCGCCGGACAGCTCGTGGGCGAACTTGCCCATCGCCTGCGGCGCGATGCCCACCATGGCGAGCAGGTCGGCGGTCCGCTGCCTGATCTGGGCCCGGTTCAGGCTGCGGTCGTGCGCCCTGAGGGCGTCCGCGAACTGGGCCTCCAGGCGGGTGACCGGGTTGAGGCAGGCCATGGCGGACTGCATGACGATGGAGATGTCCGACCAGCGGTAGCGTCGCAGCGCCTTCTCGTCGGCCGCGATGAGGTCGACCCCCTCGCTGTCGCCCGCGTCGTAGAAGCGTACGCTGCCCTTGGGCGTCACCGCAGGTGCCTGCTGCAGCCGGGTCACCGCCGTCAGCAGCGTCGACTTGCCCGAGGCGGACTCCCCGGCAATGCCGAGGATCTCCCCGCGCTCCAGCGTGAAGTTGATGTCCGCGCAGGCACGGACGTTGCCCTCGTCGGTGAGTCCGAGGTACACCACGTCGAGGTCGCTGACCTCCAGCAGGCGCGTCATGCTGTGACCTTTCGTCCGTTGGCCCTGGCCAGATCCGCGTTGAAGCGGCGGGTCCTGGCCGCGAGGCTCGAGTTGAGCTTCGGGTTGGTGATCTCGTCCAGGCCGAAGTTGATGAGCGCGGTGGCGAAGCCGATGATCGCGATGCACAGGCCGGGCGGCAGGAAGTACCACCACTGGCCCCGCAGGATGGCGCCGGAGGACTGGGCCTGGGCGATCATCGTGCCCCACGTGATGCCCGAGGTGTCACCCAGGCCGAGGAACGCCAGGGACGACTCGGCGAAGATGCCGCCCACGAGGGCGGACAGGAACATCGCGGAGATGACGCCGCCCAGGTGCGGAATCACCTCGACGAGGATGATGCGCCACGTCGACTCCCCGGTGGTGCGCAGGGCCGACGTGAAGTCCCGGTTGCGGAGGCTCAGCGTCTGGGCCCGGATGGAGCGGGCGCCGCCCGGCCACCCCAGCAGGCCGATGACCAGGGCGATCAGGATGTACCCGGCGTTCTGGACGTAGCCCGCGATGATGAAGAGCAGGGCGAAACCCGGCAGGGTCATCAGGACGTTCACGATCGCGTTGATGGTGCGGTCGGCCGTGCCGCCGAGGTACCCGGACGTGGTGCCCACCGCCACCGCCATGACCGTGGCGATGGTGCCGGCCAGGGCGCCGACGACCACCGAGCCGCGAGCCCCCACGACCAGTTGGGCGAACAGGTCCTGCCCGGTGTTGTTCGTGCCCAGCCAGTGGTCGGCGGACGGGGGAGTGGCGATCGCCCCGTCGTCCACCGCCCGGGGGTTGAGCCCCAGGGCCGAGATGAGCCAGGGCCCGAAGATCGCCACGAGGACGAAGAAGGCGAGGATGGCGAGGCCAATGACGACCTTGGGGTTGCGCAGGAGCCGGTCCATGGCTCAGACCTCCCTCGTCCGCGGATCCAGCAGCACGTACAGCGAGTCGGCGATGAAGTTCGCCACCAGCACGGCGAGCACGATCATGAGGAAGATGGCCTGCATCAGCGGGTAGTCCTTGGTGGTGATCGCCTGGAACAGCAGGTACCCCATGTCCGGGTAGGTGAACACGATCTCGGTGAGGACGACGCCGCCGATGATGCCGCCGATCGAGGAGGCCAGGCCGGTGATGTTCGGCAGCATCGCGTTGCGTGCGGCGTAGCGGAAGATGACGCGTCGCTCGCTGATGCCCTTGGCCCGGGCGAGCGTGACGAAGTCTTCGCTGATCGTCGTGACCATCATGTTGCGCATCGCGAACAGCCACCCCGAGAAGCCCACGAACACCCCGGTGAGGATGGGCAGGGTGGCGTAGCGGAAGACCGACAGCAGGAACCAGACGTTGTTGATCTGGAACGGCACGTTGGGGCTGTACCCGCCGGAGGAGGGGAACAGCCCGAGCGTGAGGGAGAAGACCCACAGCGTCAGCAGCGCCACCCAGAACGACGGCATGGACGAGAAGAACTGGGAGATCGGTGTGAGCCACAGGTCCAGCCGCGACCCGGGCCGGTGGCCGACGATGATGCCGAGCGAGGTGCCCACCAGCCAGGCGACGAGGGTCGAGACGCCCACGAGGAACAGCGTCCACGGCAACGCACCCAGGATCAGCTCGAGCACGGGGACCGGATAGCGGGAGACCGAGAGGCCGAAGTCGAGGGTGAAGATGCTGCCGAGGTAGTTCCAGTACTGCTCGAACAGGTTCTGGTTCGGGTCGCCGTACAGGTTGCGGATCGACTGCAGCACCTCGGGGCTGAGCGTGGTGCCGGTCTGGCGGGTGATCTGGAGCGCCAGCGTCTGGGCGGGGTCGCCCGGCATGGCGCGCGGCACGAAGAAGTTGATGGTGAGAGCCACCCATGCCGTGAGCAGGTAGAACCCTGCACGCTTGGCAAGGAAGCGGCCGCCCCGGCTGCGGCGCGGTTCGGGCATCTGGGCGAGCGGGGTCTCGGGCACGTTGGCCCGTGGCTCCGGGGCGAGCCTCGACGTCGAGGCGGGGCCGGATGCCGAGGGGTTGTTCGCCGTCATGGCTCTCCTCTCCCGGCGGACTAAAGGTTTAGCCAGCTAAAGGTTTAGTCACCGTAGTAGGGCTGCTTCACCCGAAGGAAGGGTGCGTTGCCAAACCGTGACCTTCGTGTGGCGACCGCAGCCGCCGCCTTGGGTCGATGTGATAGCAAAGGGCCATGAGTGCGCCGATCGAGGACTATGCCCTGCTTTCCGACCTGCACACGGGGCCCCTGGTCTCGCGGCACGGCAGCATCGACTGGCTGTGCCTGCCCCGGTTCGACTCCCCGGCGGTGTTCACCGCCCTGGTCGGGACCCCCGATGACGGCCACTGGCAGCTCTGCGTCGCGAACGCCGAGCCGGAGCAGCGGCGCTACGTCGGCCACTCACTGGTGTTGGAGACGACGTGGCGCGGCGAGAGCGGGGTGGTGCGCGTCACCGACTTCATGCCGCCGTCGTCCGACCACGCCGATCTGGTGCGCCACGTCGAGTGCCTGGAGGGTGAGGTCGAGGTGCGCCACGACCTCGTGCTGGGGTTCGACTACGCACGCCGCAAGCCCTGGAGCCGCATCACCGAGCACAACGGCGAGCGGGTGTGGCGGTTCGTGGCCGGCGAGGACGCACTCAACCTGCACGGCCCGCTGCTCGAGGCCAGCGATGACGAGGCGTGCATCGGCGACCTGGACGCGGGGGGCCCGATGCGCCACCTGGCCGGGTCGTTCGCGCTCGCTGCGGGGGAGTCCGCGTGCTGGACGCTGACGTGGGCGCGCTCCTACGACCCCATGCCCGATCCCGTGGCGGTGGAGGCGGCCCGTGCCGAGACCGTCGAGTTCTGGGAGGGCTGGATCCGTGAGGCCACGGCCCACGACGACGACCACCCCTACGCCGAGGCCGTGGCCCGCTCGCTGGTGGTGCTGCGTGGTCTGACCCACTCGCGGACGGGCGGGCTGGTGGCCGCGCCCACGGCGTCCCTGCCGGAGCACTTCGGCGGGGAGCGGAACTGGGACTACCGCTTCACGTGGCTGCGCGACGCCGCCTTCACCATCGAGGCGCTGCTCGACCACGGGGAGACGGACAGCGCCGAGCTGTGGCGCCAGTGGCTCATCCGGGCCATCGCGGGGGACGCCGAGGACGTCCGCATCATGTACGGCCTCAGCGGTGAGCGGCACCTGCCGGAGGAGGAGTTGGACCATCTCTCGGGGTATGAGAACTCCCGCCCCGTGCGCATCGGCAACGGCGCGGCCGACCAGTACCAGGCCGACGTCGTGGGGGAGGTCATGCTCGCGCTGGCCAAGCTGCGGCGGGCGGACAAGGAGTCCGACCCGAGCTGGGCCATGCAGAAGAACCTCGTGGCCTTCCTGCTCGACAACTTCGACCGTAAGGACCACGGCATCTGGGAGATGCGCGGGGACCTGCACCACTTCACCCACGGCCGCGTGATGATGTGGGCGGCGCTCAACTGCGCCATCGAGGCCGTCGAGGAGTACGACTTGCCGGGCGACGTCGACCTGTGGCGCGAGCGCCGCGCCGCCCTGCACGACGAGATCTGGGAGCGGGGCTTCGACCGCGAGCTCAACTCCTTCACCCAGACGTATGAGAACAACGAGGTGGACGCCTCACTGCTGCAGCTGCCGCACGCCGGCTTCGTCGCCTACGACGACCCGGCCATGCTCGGCACCGTGGCGCGCATCGAGTCCGATCTGGCCTCCGATGCGGGATTCGTGCACCGGTATCGCACCGGCGCGGGCCTCGACGGCCTGGAGGGGGACGAGTACGCGTTCATCATGTGCACGCTCTGGCTGGTCGAGCAGTACGCCTGCTCCGGGCGCCGGGAGGACGCCAAGGCCATCATGGATCGCGTGCTCGGCGTGGCCAACGATCTCGGGCTGCTCGCCGAGGAGTACGACGAGGAGGGCGGACGCCTCGCGGGGAACTTCCCCCAGGCCTTCAGTCACCTGGCCCTCATCCGCGCCGGCGACGCCCTGGACGGCCGCGGCGATCCGCTCTGACCTCGCCGCTCTGGCCTCTCTGCTCTGACCGCTCGGAGGTCCCGACCCGGTCGAGCTGAGCCGCGGCCCGCCCGGACCACGCGGTCGTTCCAGGCGCGGGGTGATCTGGGCCGCGGGGGGAGCTGAGCGGTCGGAGGAACCCACGCGGCCTCGCCACGTTTCGCCTCGGCGACCTGGCGCACTGCATGGCCACTTGGCGCGCCTTCTCCTCACGTGGCGCAGCGGGGCCCACGTGGCGGCCCGTGCGCGCGGCCCGCCACGTGGCCTTGAGGTGCGCCACGTGGAGCGCAGGGACGAGGCGGCTCAGGATCGGGGACGCGATGGCGATGGCGCCCACCGGGTCAGCCGCCCTCGGACGCCCACTGGATCAGCACACCTCTTCACCACACCGCGTCAACCCACCTCGGCTGCGGAGTCAGGCGACGGTCCAGGTGTCGGGGCCGGTGATGAGCTCCTGCAGCGCGGCGGAGCGGTCATCGGGCATGTGCACCTGACGCCGGGCCTCGTCGTCGAACACCGGGCGATCCACCGAACGGAAGATGCCGATGGGGGAGCGCGAGAGGTCCTGGTTCGCGGTGAGCTGGGCGAGCTGGAAGGCGACGGACGGGTCGTCGGCCGACGCGTCGTGCACCACGATGTCGCCGGCGTCCACCTCGGCGGTGGGCCGGACGATCAGCGTCCCGTCGCCGGAGCGCACCACGGCCTGCTCCCCGCCGGCGAACGTCACCGGCTGGCCGTCCACGAGCGGGACGACGGCTGGCGAGTCGGGCTCCTTGAGCCCGGCGAAGGCGTCGTCGTTGAAGATCGGGCAGTTCTGGTAGATCTCCACCAGCGAGGCACCGCGGTGGTTGACCGCCGCCGTGAGCACCTCGGTGAGGTGCTTGCGGTCGGAGTCGATCGTGCGCGCCACGAACGTCGCCCCGGCACCCAGCGCCAGCGCCACCGGGTTGAACGGTGCGTCGACGGAGCCGGCCGGGCTGGACTTCGTCACCTTGCCGGTCTCCGAGGTGGGGGAGAACTGGCCCTTGGTCAGCCCGTAGATGCGGTTGTTGAACAGCATGATCGTGATGTTCACGTTGCGCCGCAGGGCGTGGATCAAATGGTTGCCGCCGATGCTCAGGGCGTCACCGTCGCCGGTCACGACCCACACGGCGAGGTCGTCGCGTGCCAGCGCGACGCCGGACGCGATCGCCGGCGCGCGGCCGTGGATCGAGTGCATGCCGTAGGAGTCGACGTAGTAGGGGAAGCGCGAGGAGCAGCCGATGCCCGAGACGATGACGGTGTTCTCCCGGCGGACGCCGAGCTGCGGCATGAGCGACTGGAACGCCGCGAGCACGGCGTAGTCGCCGCAGCCGGGGCACCAGCGCACCTCCTGGTCGGAGACGAACTCCTTGCGGTTGATCGGGGTGAGTGCCAAGGGCACCTGGGCGAGTCCGGTCACTGGTTGCCTCCCAGGGAGTCGATCTGGTCGATGAGGTGCGGAGCGAGCTCGGCCGGGCTGATCGGCAGGCCCCGCACCACGCTGAAGCTCTTCACGTCGACGAGGTACGTCGCACGCAGCACCGTGGCGAGCTGGCCGAGGTTCATCTCGGGCACGATGACGCGGCGATAGCGGCGCAGCACCTCGCCGGTGTTGGCCGGCATGGGGTTCAGGTGGCGCAGGTGGGCGGTGGCCACGGCGCGGCCGGCGTTGCGGACGCGGGTCGCGGCGGCGCCGATGGGCCCCCAGGTGGAGCCCCAGCCGAGCACGAGGACGTCCGCCTCCCCCGAGGGATCCTCGACCACCAGGTCGGGGATGTCGCGCACGATGCCGTCGACCTTCGCCTGGCGCAGCGCCACCATCTTCTCGTGGTTGTCGGGGTCGTAGCTGACGTTGCCGGTGCCGTCGCCCTTCTCGATGCCCCCGATGCGATGCTCGAGGCCGGGGGTGCCGGGCACGGCCAGCGGGCGGGCGAGGCGCTCGTCGCGGGCGTACGGCAGGAAGGTGCCGTCGGGACCGTTCGGCTCGGTCGCGAAGCCCACCTCGATCGGCTCGATGGACGCCAGGTCCGGAATCAGCCACGGCTCGGCGCCGTTGGCGAGGTAGCCGTCGCTCAGCAGGATCACCGGCGTGCGGTAGCGCAGCGCGATGCGCGTCGCCTCAATGGCGGCGTCGAAGCAGTCGGCGGGCGACTGGGCGGCGATCACCGGCAGCGGCGCCTCGCCGTGCCGGCCGTAGAGGGACTGGAACAGGTCGGCCTGCTCGGTCTTCGTGGGCATGCCGGTGGCCGGGCCGGCCCGCTGCACGTCCACGACCACGAGCGGCTGCTCCAGCATGATCGCGAGCGAGATCGTCTCGCTCTTCAGCGCCATGCCGGGCCCCGACGTCGTCGTCACGCCCAGCGCGCCCGCGTAGGACGCCCCCAGCGCAGCCCCGACCGCGGCGATCTCGTCCTCGGCCTGGAACGTGGTGACGCCCTGGTTCTTTGCCTTGCTCAGCTCGTGCAACACGTCGGACGCCGGCGTGATCGGGTAGGCGCCCAGGAACAGCGGCAGGTCGGCCTTCACGGCGGCGGCCATGAGGCCGAGCGCCAGGGCGCGGTTGCCACTGATCTGCCGGTAGGTGCCGGCGGGCGCGGGCGCGGCGGGAATCTCGTAGCGGACGGCGAACGTCTCGGTCGTCTCCCCGTAGGCGTGGCCGGCGAGGAAGGCCGCCTTGTTCGAGTCGCGGATCTGCGGCTTGGCGGCGAAGCGCCGGTCCAGGAACTCCAGCGTGTGCGCCTCGGGGCGGCTGTAGAGCCAGGTGAGCAGGCCGAGGGCGTACATGTTCTTGGCCCGCGAGGCCTCCTTGCGGCCCAGCCCGAACGACTCGACGGACGCCACGGTCAGCCCGGTGAGGTCGAGGGCGTGGAGCTGGTAGTCGGCCAGCGACCCGTCCTCGAGCGGGTTGGACTGGTAGCCCACCTTGGCGAGGTTGCGCTTGGTGAACTCGTGGGAGTCGGCCAGCAGGACGCCGCCGCGCTTGAGATCGCCGAGGTTGGCGCGCAGCGCGGCGGGGTTCATGGCGACCAGCACGTCGGGCTTGTCGCCCGGGGTCTTGATGTCGGCACCCGCGAAGTGGAGCTGGAAGCTGGAGACACCGGCGATCGTGCCCTGCGGTGCCCGGATCTCGGCCGGGAAGTTGGGCAGCGTCGCGAAGTCGTTGCCCGCGTTCGCGGTGTCGGAGGTGAACCGGTCGCCGGTGAGCTGCATGCCGTCGCCGGAGTCGCCGGCGAAGCGGATGACCACGCGGTCGAGCGTGTGGACTGGTGTGGACACGGGTGTGACGTTCCTTCTCAGGTGGTGGTTCGACGGGTGAACGCACTCGACGGGCCAGCTTACCCGCTGCTCGCGGCGCCCGGCAGTGGGGGGTGGGTCAGATCGACCACTCGGCCTCGGCCGCCTCGGCGGCTGCCTTCTCGGCGCGGCGCTGGCGGGTCTCGCGCAGGGCCATCACCACGATGAGCGTCATCCAGACGGCGAGGAACGCCCAGAACCCGACGGTCAGGCTGTCCCCGGTCATGCCGCCCGCCTGCAGCAGGGTGCGCAGGTTGGTCATGATGATGAGCCCGCCGACGGCGATGCCCATGATGCGCGGGGGCACCTTCGACACCAGCCACGCGGCGATCGGCGCGGCCACGACGCCGCCGATGAGCAGCGCGATCACCAGTCCCCAGTCGATGCCCAGCAGCCCGAGGTGCACGAGGAACGCGACGGACGCCGACGCCGACACGAGGAACTCCGACGTGCTCACCGAGCCGATCACCGTGCGGGGTGACGTCTTGCCGGCGCTCAGCAGCGTCGTCGTCGAGATCGGCCCCCACCCGCCGCCGCCGGTGGCGTCCACGAAGCCGCCGACCAGGCCGAGCGGCACGAGGAAGGCCTTGCCGTGCGGCGAGCGCCGGGCGTGCGCCACCTGCGGCGGGCGGAACACGTAGCGCAGCAGGATGTACATGCCCAGGCCGCCGAGGATCATCGCCATGAGCGGGCGCGCGGCCTCCGTCGAGAGCTGCGCCAGCACCGTGGCGCCGAGCACGGCGCCGATCGCGCCCGGCACGCCCATGCGGGCCACCAACTGCCAGTCGACGTTGCCGAGCTTCCAGTGCGACACCCCGGAGGCGATGTTCGTGCCCACCTCGGCGATGTGGACGGTGGCGCTCGCCATCACCGGCGTCAGCCCGGCGAGCAGCAACAGCGAGGTCGAGGTCGCGCCGTACCCCATGCCCAGCGCGCCGTCGACGAGCTGGGCGCCGAACCCCACCAGCGCGATGATGAGCAGCTGACGCATCAGATGACCCAGGTGAGGGTCTGGTCCGGCTCGATGGTTGCCGCGTCGCTGAACGACGTTTCGCCGCGCACCATGCCCGCGGCGAGCGTGCCGCCGGACTGCGGGTCGATCAGCAGGAACGAACCGGTGCGCCGGGAGCGGGTGTAGTCGTCGGCGGCGATCGGAGCGGCGAGCCGCAGCCGGATGCGGCCGATGTCGTTGAGCTCGAGGGTCTCGGTGGCCTGCGGCGTGAGCGTGTCCAGGTCGAGCCGGCCGTGGATGTCGCGGACGATGCCCTGCACCGTGCGCGTCCCGTGCTTGACGAGCACCTTCTGCCCGACGCGCAGGCCGCGTTCGGCCAGCCACGCCACCATGCCGTCGAGATCCTGGGTCGGCTCGGGGGCGTCTGCCGCCGCGGCGATGAGATCGCCGCGGGTGATGTCGATCTCGTCGGCCAGCCGGATGGTCACCGACTGGGGCGCGAACGCCTCATCCAGCGGGCCGTCGTGGGTGTCGATGCCGGACACGCGGGTCCGGCGTCCTGCGGGCAGCACCACCACCTCGTCGCCCACGGCGACGACCCCGGTGGCCACCTGCCCCGCATAACCGCGGTAGTCGCGGAACTCCGGCGCGGCGTCCTGGGGGCGCAGCGCGAGCTGGACGGGGAAGCGGAAGGGCAGCTCCGTGATCTCGGACGCCGCGGGTGCGGCCTCCAGCAGCTCGAGCAGCGACGGGCCGTCGTACCACCCCATGCGCTCGGAGCGGTCGACGATGTTGTCCCCCACCAGCGCCGAGGTCGGCAGCGTGACGAGGTTCGGCACACCGAGGTCGGCGGCCACGCCGGCGATCTCGGCGGCCACGCGCTCGTAGGTCGCCTCGTCGTAGTCGACCAGGTCGATCTTGTTGACCGCCACGATGATCGTGGGCACGCGCAGCAGCTGGCCCACGGCCAGGTGGCGGCGGGTCTGCTCCAGCACGCCCTTGCGGATGTCGACGAGCAGCACGAGCACATCGGCGGTCGACGAGCCGGTCACCGTGTTGCGGGTGTACTGCACGTGGCCGGGGCAGTCGGCCAGGATGAACGTGCGGTTGCCGGTGGCGAAGTAGCGGTAGGCGACGTCGATCGTGATGCCCTGCTCCCGCTCGGCGCGCAGGCCGTCGGTGAGCAGCGCCAGGTCGACGTGGCCCAGCCCCTTGGCCCGGCTGACCCGCTCCACGGCGTCCAGCTGGTCGGCGAGCACGGCCTTGCTGTCGTAGAGCAGGCGGCCCACGAGCGTGGACTTGCCGTCGTCGACCGAGCCGGCCGTGGCCAGGCGCAGCAGCGTCCCGGTGGCGCCGGCGAGGCCGGACGCCGCGGGCTGCTCGGCCGCTCCGGCGGCGACCGTGGTGTCATTGGTGAGCGTGGTCATCAGAAGTACCCCTCCTTCTTGCGGTCCTCCATGGCCGCCTCGGTGAGCCGGTCGTCGGCCCGGGTGGCGCCACGCTCGGTTATGCGCGTGACGGCCACCTCGGCGATCACGTCGGCGATGGTGGCGGCGTCGGACTCGACGGCGCCGGTGCAGCTCATGTCGCCCACCGTGCGGTAGCGGACGCGGCGGGTCTCGACGGTCTCGCCCTCGCGGGGCTCGGTGACGTCGCCGACCGCGAGCCACATGCCGTCGCGGGCGAACACCTCGCGGTCGTGGGCGTAGTAGAGGTTCGGCAGCTCGATGTCCTCGGCCTCGATGTAGCGCCACACGTCGAGCTCGGTCCAGTTCGACAACGGGAACACCCGCACGTGCTCGCCCGGGCGGTGGCGCGGGTTGTAGAGCGCCCACAGCTCGGGGCGCTGGTTGCGCGGATCCCACTGGCCGAACTCGTCGCGCAGGCTGACGACGCGCTCCTTGGCGCGCGCCTTCTCCTCGTCGCGCCGGCCGCCGCCGAACACGACGTCGAAGCGGTGCTCGGCGATGGCGTCCAGCAGGGGTTGGGTCTGCAGCGGGTTGCGGGTGCCGTCGGCGCGCTCGAGCAGGCGGCCGTCGTCGATGTAGTCCTGCACCGACGCGACGACCAGCCGCAGGCCCAGGCGCTCCACTGTGGCGTCGCGGTACGCGATGACCTCGCCGAAGTTGTGCCCGGTGTCGACGTGCATCACCGGGAACGGGACCGGCGCGGGCCAGAACGCCTTGACCGCCAGGTGCAGCATCACCACGGAGTCCTTGCCGCCGCTGAACAGCAGCACGGGGCGCTCCAGCTCGCTGACCGCCTCGCGGATGATGTGGATGGCCTCGGACTCCAGCTCGCGGAGGTGGGAGAGGGTGCGGGTCGTCATGCTTCCTCCGGGTGGGTGTCGGTGACGTGCAGGCCGCACTCGGTCTTCGCCAGGCCGGCCCAGCGGCCGGCGCGGGGATCCTCGCCGGGGGCGACGGGGCGCGTGCACGGCTCGCAGCCGATCGAGGGGTAGCCGTCGGTGAGCAGGAGGTTGACCGGCACCTGGTGGCGTCCGGCGTAGTCGAGCAGTTCGTCGAACGTCCAGGCGGCGATGGGGTTGAGCTTCACCATCTGGTGCGCGTCGTCCCACTCCACGAGCGGGGTGTCGGCGCGCAGGGGGGAATCCTCGCGGCGCAGGCCGGTGACCCACGCCTCGTAGCTCGCGAGCTCGCGGTTGATGGGCTCCACCTTGCGGATCGCGCAGCAGCGCGTCGCGTCCCGCTCGTAGAGCCGGGCGCCGAACTCGGCGTCCTGCTCGGGCACGGTGATGGCCGGCATGACGTCGACCAAGTTAACGTCGAGGCCGTCGGCCACGGCGTCCCGGGTGCCGATCGTCTCGGCGAAGTGGTAGCCGGTCTGCAGGAACAGCACGTCGACGCCGGGCGCGTGCCGGCTCACCAGGTGGGGCACCACGGTGTCGCCGGCCATGGAGCAGGCGACGGCCAGGTTGCGGCCGAAGGTTTCCGCGGCCCAGGCCAGCACCTCGTCGGCCGTGGCGTCGGCGAAGCGCTCGGACGCCTCGCGGGCCAGGGCCTCCAGCTCGGCGGCCGAGCGGACGCGTCCGGGGCCGTGGGGGGCGGGGGCGATCACGGCGGTCATCGCAGGGCCTCCTCGTCGGCGCGGTGCACCCAGTGGGCGAAGGACTCGCCGTCGTCGGATTCGGAGGCGAAGCGGCGCACCACGCGCTCCACGTAGGTGGGCATCTCCTCCGCGGTCACCTTGAGGCCGCGCAGGGTGCGGCCCAGACCGGCGTCGTCGCGGTCCACGGACGCCAGCCCGCCGCCCAGGTGCACCTGGAAGGCGAACTCGTCGCCGCCGTCGGCACTCTTGGCGATCTGGCCCTTCAGCCCGATGTCGGCGGTCTGGATGCGGGCGCAGCTGTTCGGGCAGCCGTTCACGTTGAGCGTGATCGGCACGGCCAGGTCCAGCTCGCCGAGGTTCCGGTCGAGGGTCTCGATCGCGGCCGTCGCCGTGTCCTTGGCGTCGACGAACGCGAGCTTGCAGAACTCGATGCCGGTGCACGCCATCGTGTTGCGGCGGAACGCCCCGGGCGTCGCCGTGAGCCCGATCGTCTCCACGCGGTCACACAGCGCGCGGACGCGGTCCGGCGGCACGTCGAGCACGAGTACCTTCTGGTGCGGGGTCAGCCGAACGCGGTCGGAGCCCGCGGCGGCCACGGCGTCCGCCAACTCGGTCAGCGCCGTGCCCGACATGCGCCCGACGGTCGGGGCGAAGCCGACGTAGTGGTTGCCGTCCTTCTGGGTGTGGACGCCGACGTGATCGGCCGCTCCGCCGGTGGCGACCGCGGCCGGGCCCTCGGGGAGGACGTAGCCGAGGTACTCGTCCTGCAGCACCTGGCGGAACTTCACGGGCCCCCACTCCGCGAGCAGGAACTTCAGGCGCGCCTTGTTGCGCAGGCGGCGGTAGCCGTAGTCGCGGAAGATCCTGACGACGCCGTGCCACACCTCGGGCGCCTGCTCGGCGGTGACGAACACGCCGAGGCGCTCGGCCAGCCGCGGCGCGGTGGACAGCCCGCCCCCGACCCACAGGTCGTAGCCGGGGCCGAGCTCGGGGTGCACCACGCCCACCAGCGAGATGTCGTTGATCTCGTGCACCACGTCGAGGCTCGGGTGGCCCGTCACCGCCGTCTTGAACTTGCGCGGCAGGTTCGACAGCTCGGGATCGCCGATGTAGGTGTCGACGATCTCGCGGATGACCGGCGTCGGGTCGATGATCTCGTCGGCCGCCACGCCCGCCACCGGCGAGCCGAGGATCACGCGGGGGGTGTCGCCGCAGGCCTCGGTGGTCTGCAGGCCGACCGCCTCGAGGCGGCGCCAGATCTCCGGGACGTCCTCGATGGCGATCCAGTGGAGCTGGATGTTCTGGCGGTCGGAGATGTCGGCGGTGTTGCGGCCGAACTCCGTCGATATTCCAGCGATGGTGCGGAGCTGCTCGAGGTTCAGCTGCCCGCCGTCGAGCCGGACCCGGAGCATGAAGAACTCATCGGAGAGCTCGTCGGGGCCCAGCGTGCCGGTGCGGCCGCCGTCGATGCCCTGCTTGCGCTGCGTGTACAGGCCCCACCAGCGGAACCGGCCGTGCAGGTCCTCGTTCGGGATCGACGCGAAGCCCTCGCGGGCGTAGGTGGACTCGATGCGCGCGCGCACGTTGAGCGGGTTGTCGGCGGCCTTGAACTCCTCGTTCGGGTTCAGCGGTGCGGGGCCGTCAACGAGCCACTGGCCGTTGCTGCGTCCCTCGCGGGGCGGGCGCACCTGCGCGCCCGGGAGGGCGGTGTCGTGGGGCATGGTTTCCTCTGGTCAGGGGCCCCGGCCCACGTGTCAGCGCACACGGGCATTCTGGGGCCCGGGCGTGGTGATGGGGGAGCGGGCGCGTCAGGAAACGCGACACAGCGAGGAACGAACGCGCAGGAAATCCACATGGGCCCGCCCCACCAGGGGGACGGCCCCACGGGCACGGTTCACTGCGGACACGGCGTCAGCGTAGCTCGCCCGGCCCAAGGAGCGGAATCGGTGCCCACGATGCGGGCGGACGCTCACCGTGCGGCCAGGCTCCGGGAGATGCCGGCGGGCGGCCCCGCTCAGGTCAGCTCCTCGGTCATCGCCGCGGCGGACGCCGTCGCTCTGGGCACCTCGGTGTCCCACTCCAGCGCGTCGAAGGGGCACTCCTCGATGCAGATGCCGCAGTACATGCACAGCGACCAGTCGAGGGTGAAGCTGTCGAGGACGTGGTGCGTCCGCTGCCGCGGGCCGGGCGGGGAGTCGGGCAGGGGCTCGGTGTGGCTGCTGATGCCGATGCACCAGGTGGGGCACTCCCGCGCGCAGATCATGCACGAGGTGCACCGGTCGGTGACCAGCCGGATGCGGGCGTGGGTCATCGTCGCCCCCGCACGCGCCCGCCGGCGACCGACGCGGCGATCTCCTCGGGCTCGGCCGGGGAGCCGGTGCGCTCGCCCCAGATCGCGGGGTCGGGCACGCCGGGGGGAACCATGCGGCGGCGTCCGGCGGCCACCACGTCGCCCGGCTCCTTCGCGCCCGGCCAGGGTCGGACGGCCCGCGCGGCCAGAACGGCGTCCCGGAGCAGGGGGTGGCCCGCGGTGCCGGGGCGCAGCAGGAGCGGGCGGGGGTCGCCGCCGGCGAACGCCACGCCGAAGAAGTCCGCCACCTCGCGCTCGTGCCAGGCAGCCCCGGCCCACACCGCGCGGACCGACGCGAGCGTCCCGCCGCTGCGCGGCACGCGGGTCTCGAGGCGGACGCCGTCGGCGTCGGGCTCGGGTGCGGCGCGCAGCATGATGCGGATCGCATCCTCCCGGCCGATCTCGTCCACCGCGCCGAGCCAGTCGAACCACCGGATCCCCGCGGCGTGCAGGGCCGCGGCGGCCTCCGCCCAGTCGGCGGCGGCCACCGCACGGATCTCGTCAGCCACGAGCCACCCCCGCCGAGGCCGCGTGCACCTCGGCCAGGGCCGCGTGCACCTCGACCAGTGCCGCGTCGAGAGCCGCCGGGGTTGGGGGGCAGCCGGGCACGTAGCGATCCACGGCCACGAGCTGGTCGACGCCCTTGGTCACCACGGGGGAGTCCCAGTACGGCCCGCCGGCCGACGCGCAGGCGCCGAACGCCACCACCGCGGCGCCGGGGTGGGCGGCCACCGTCGCGGCGACCAGCGGCGCGACGGCGTCGGTCACCGTGCCCGCGACCACGAGGGCCACCGCCGCGTCCGGGCCGGGCGCGTCGAGGCCGGCCCGGCCCGCGGTGGCCGCCTCGGTCTCCACGACGCAGCACGCGAGCCCGAGCACACCGACGGCCAGGCTGCCGTCGCCGAACCAGTCCCAGTAGCGCACCCGCCCAGCCTGCCATGCCGCGGGTGTCGGCGACGAGCGCCGCCCCACCTGCCACGCCCCCGCCTGCCGTGACCGGCAGGGGCGTGACGCGCCAGTAGGCTCACCCCGTGCGTGCTCGGCTGGTGTCTTCGGTGGCGGACGCCGCCCGCGTCCGCTGGGCGGACGTCACGGAGGCCATCCGGCTCGCCCCGGTGCGGCTCGGGCTGCTCGGCACGATCTTGCTGGCGCTCGGGTCGCTGACCCCCGCCTACCTGCCGCAGGCCAGTCCCTTCTGGCCCACGATGCGCGCCCTGGGGCTGGACACGTGGTGGGCGATGGCGTTCGGCACGGCCCTGGTCATCGTCGCCGTCGGCTGCCTGATCGTGGCCTGGCTCCGGCTGCGGCCCGCCATCTACGTCGACGTCAAGCACTGGGCGGTGCTGGCCTGGTGGTCGCTTCCGCTGCTCGTCGCGCCGCCCATCTTCAGCCACGACGCGTACAGCTACGCCGCGCACGGCTGGTTGATGCACAACGGCCTCAACCCGTACGAGACCTCCCCGGCCGTCCTGCCCGGCGGGTTCGCCGACCAGGTGGCGTGGGTGTGGCGCTTCACCCCCACCCCGTACGGTCCGCTGTCGCTCGAGATCTCCCACTGGCTCGTCGATCTCGCGGGGCTGAACCCCTACTACTCGGCCGTGCTGATGCGGCTGCCCGCCCTCGTCGGCGTCGCCCTGATCGTGCACTACCTGCCGCGGATCGGCCGCCAGATGGGCGTGCCGCCGCGCGACGTCGCCTGGTTCGCGACCATCAACCCCCTGCTCGTCATCGACTTCGTGGGTGGCGCCCACAACGACGCCCTCATGGTCGGGCTCGTCGTCCTCGCGCTGCACCTGGCATACCGCGGCTGGTTCTGGCCCGCGCTGCTGGCCGCCGGCGTGGCCATGTCGGTGAAACAGCCCGCCCTGCTGGCGGCCTACCCCCTGGCCATCATCGGCTCGGGCTGGGCGTCGTGGCACTGGCGCGACGTGGTGGCCTTCCTGCCGCGGCTCATCGCGTCCTTCGCCGTCGTCATCGGCGTGTTCGTGGCCGTCTCGCTGGCCACCGGGCTCGGCTTCGGCTGGATGAACGCCGCCGGCGTCCCCGGCATGATCGTCACGCTCGCCCCCTTCTCGCTGCTGGGCTGGCTGCTGCAGCAGGGGGCGGACGCCCTCGGCCTCGACTCGACCGGCCGGGCCTTCATCGGCGGCAGCCAAGCCGTGGGCACCGTGCTGGCGCTCCTCTGCCTGGCGTGGCTGGCGGTGACACGGGCCCGCACCGAGCCGGTCCGGTTCCTCGCCTGGGGGTACCTGGCCGTCGCCATCTTCGGGCCGGCCATGCACCCCTGGTACTTGCTGTGGGGCGGCGTGCTGCTGCCGCTCACCCGCCCCTCGCGGCGGCTCTGGCGGTTGGCGGCGGTCGTCACCGCCATCGTCCTGGTCTACGGCGCGGCCAACCTCGCGTGGCGCAACGATGCTGTCGCGCTCGCCCTCGCGGCGGTGGCCGCCGCCGGACTCTGGCTCACCGTCCGCCACCAGAACAGGAGAAGAACATGACCGACGAACTGCTCGTCGAGGTCGCGGACGGCGTCGGACGCCTCACCCTCAACCGGCCCCGGGCCCTGAACGCGCTCACGGCCGCCATGATTGCCGGCATCCACGCCGCGCTGGACGCCTGGCGCGACGACCCGGCCGTCGAGCGGGTCGAGCTCACCGGCGCGGGGGAGCGCGGGCTGTGCGCGGGTGCCGACGTGCGCGCGCTGCGCGACGCCGTGCTCGCCGAGGAGCCGTGGCTGGGCTTCCTGGCCGACGAATACGCGATGAACGCGGCCATCGTGAGCTTCGGGAAGCCGTATGTGGCCCACCAGCGCGGGTTCACGATGGGCGGGGGGCTCGGGGTCTCCGCGCACGGCACCCGCCGGATCGCCTACCCCGACTCGGTGTTCGCGATGCCCGAGACCATCATCGGCTTCATCCCCGACGTGGGGGTGATGTGGTACCTCGCCCACGCCCCGGGCCAGCTCGGCACGCACCTCGCCCTCACCGGCGCGAGCATCAACGGCACCGACGCGGTGCTCGTGGGGCTGGCCGACGAGGTGGCGGGTGAGGCGCCGGCGTCCGAGTTGGAGGGCGACCGCGCCTGGATCGACGCCTGTTACGCCGGCGATGATGCCGCCGCGATCGTGGCCCGCCTCGAGGCGCACGAGCACCCCCGCGCGCGGGCCGCGGCCGCCGACCTGCGGCAGCGTTGCCCCCTGGCGGTGTGCGTGGCGCTGGAAGCGCTGCGCCGCGTCCGGTCGATGGGCTCGGTCGAACGGGTGCTCGCCCAGGATCTCGTCCTCGGCCGCCACCTGCTCGGTCGCCCCGACTTCGCCGAGGGCGTCCGCGCCCAGCTCGTGGACAAGGACAGGACGCCGCGCTGGCAGCACGCCCGCATCGAGGACGTCGGCCGCGCCGAGGTGCTGGCCTGCTTCGAGGCCTGACGCCGCACGCGGAGTGCTCAGCCCGACGAGGGCACGGCGTAGTCGACCACCACGGGCGCGTGGTCGCTCATCCGGGCCTCCGGGCTGGACGCCCGGTCAACCCCCGCGGCGAGGGCCCGGCGGGCCAGGCCCGGGGTCGCGAGTTGGTGGTCGATGCGCCACCCGACATCCCGCGCGAACGACTGGCCGAGCCAGCTCCACCACGAGTAGGGGCCCTCGGCGTCGGGGTGCAGGCGCCGCACCACGTCGTGCAGCGTCCGCGGCCCGAGGATGCTGGCGAACCACTCCCGCTCCTGCGGCAGGAACCCCTCCGAGCGCTGATTGGAGCGCCAGTTCCGCAGATCGGCCCGCGTGGGCGCAATGTTGAAGTCACCCATCACCAGGAACTCGCGCCCGGACGCCGCCGCCTCCAGCCGGGAGCGCCGCAGGTGCGCCCCCAACGACGCGAGGAACGACGCCTTGCGCCGGTACTTGGCCGGGTCGGCGTCCGGCCCCGCCCACGTCGCCCCCTTGGGCACGTAGACCGAGCCGACCCGCAGAGCCAACCCGGGCAGGTCGAGGTCGGCCTCGACGTAGCGGCCCTCGGGGTCGCTGCGGTGGCCGAACCCCATGCGGATCGCCGAGGGCGCCACGGTCGTGAGCAACGCCACCCCGTTGCGCCCGGCCAGCCCACCGGGGTGGAACGCGACGTGGTAGCCGTCGAACACCCCGGCCGGCACCTGCTCGGGCGTGCAGCGCATCTCCTGCAGGCCGACGACGTCCGGGCGGCGCTGGGCCAGCCACGCCTCGAAACCTCGGCGCTGCGCGGCCCGGATGCCGTTGACGTTGAACGAGGCGACGCGGAGGGGGGCGGCGTCCACCCCGCTCAGCGGTAGTTGGTGAACTGGACGGCGAAGTCGTAGTCCTGGTCGCGGATCAGCTTCTGGACGGCCTGCAGGTCGTCGCGCTTCTTGCTGCTCACGCGGAGCTCGTCGCCCTGCACCTGGGTCTTGACGCCCTTGGGGCCCTCGTCGCGCACGAGCTTCGCGATCTTCTTCGCGTTCTCGGTGCTGATGCCCTCCTGCATGGACGCCGTGATCTTCCACACCTTGCCCGACAGGCGGGGCTCGCCGGCGTCGAGGGCCTTGAGGCTGATGCTGCGCTTGATCAGCTTGCTCTGGAACACGTCGAGGACGGCCTTCACCCGCTCCTCCCCGGACGCCTCCAGTTCGATGAGGTCGCCCGACCAGCGGATCGACGCGTCCGTGCCCTTGAAGTCGAAGCGTTGACCGACCTCCTTCGCGGCCATGTTGAGCGCGTTGTCGACCTCCTGACGGTCGTACTTGCTGACGACGTCGAACGAGCTGTCGGATGCCATGGGTTCTCCTTCGATTGGGCGGGGGACGGGGACAGTTGCTAAGGTTGGGCCCCGCTGAGCGATCAGCACGGCAGGTTGCCCGAGTGGCCAAAGGGAGCGGTCTGTAAAACCGTCGGCACAGCCTACGTAGGTTCGAACCCTACACCTGCCACCCGCACGGCCCCGGAGTTGCTCCGGGGCCGTGTTCCACGTCTCGAGGGGGTCGCGCATGCACCTGGTCCGGCCGCTGCCGATGGACGCCGCCGCGCTGCCCGCCGGCGTGGGCGTCCGGCCCCTCGAACCCGCCGATCTGGACGCCGTCGCCCGGCTCTACCTCGCCTCCTATCCCGCTGGCGTCGCCGTCGCGTCGCTGGCCGAGGCCGGCGCCGAGATGGAGGCGGTGTTCGCCGGTGACTTCGGGGCGCCGATCGCGGCCGCCACCCTGGTGGCGCTGTCCGCCGGCGAGGTGGTCGGCTGCATCCAGACCGTTCTCGACCCGCCGTGGGATGCCCCCGAAGGCCCCTTCGTCATCGAGCTGTTCGTCCACCCCGATCACCGTCGGCGCGGCATCGGGGAGGGGTTGCTGGCCGCCGCGGCGTCCGCCCTGTGGGAGGCCGGGCACGTGAGCGTCGGGTTGAACGTCGAGCCGGTCGAGGCGATGGCTGCGTTCCGCATCTACCAGCGGCTCGGGTTCCGCGCCCTGGGGTGAGGTGCCCCCGATTTGGGCCCGCGCCGCTGCAGCTGGTAGGTTGTTCGTCGCTGTCTGGCCCCTATAGCTCAGTCGGCAGAGCGTCTCCATGGTAAGGAGAAGGTCTGCGGTTCGATTCCGCATGGGGGCTCTGTGTCCGCCGGGGAGACCCGGCGGGCCACGTCCGTCGGGGAGACCCGGCGGGCGGGGGCGGGATAGCTCAGACGGTAGAGCAAGCGGCTCATAATCGCTGTGTCACGGGTTCAAGTCCCGTTCCCGCTACGAAACCGAGCGACACCCACGACCACGAGAAAGCGAGGGGTTGAGATGGCCAAGAAGTCTGGCGACGTCCGGCCCAAGATCACGCTGGCCTGCACCGAGTGCAAGGAGCGCAACTACATCACCAAGAAGAACCGGCGCAACGACCCGGATCGCCTGGAGCTGAAGAAGTTCTGCCCCAAGTGCAAGACGCACACGGCGCACCGCGAGACCCGCTGAGCCACACGAGCACCACACGGGCCGTCCTCCCACCGGAGGGCGGCCCGTGTGGCGTTTCGGCGGCGTCCCGGCGCGCGCCCAGTCCCGTGTCGCGGGATCAGCCGCGCGCGAGCGCGAGGTAGGCCGCCTCGAGCCGCCTGCCGATGTCGCTCCAGGCGAACCGCCGGGCGTGGACGCGGGCGATGACGCCCATCCGCTGCCGGAGCCGGTCGTGGGCCAACAGGCGGTTGAGGGCCGCGCCCCAGGCGACGGGGTCGCGGTCGTGCATGAGGTAGCCGGTCTCCTCGTGGACGACAACCTCGCGCAGCCCACCGGTCGAGGACGCCAGCACCGGCACCCCGCTCGCGGCCCCCTCAAGGGCGACCAGCCCGAACGTCTCGGAGTGGGAGGGCACCAGGAGGGCCTGGGCGTGGCGCATCAGCGCGGCGAGCCGTGGCCGGGACTGCGCGCCGACGAAGTGGACGTGGTTGCGCATGCCGAGCGCGTCGATCAGCGTCTCGACCTCGGCCCGGTAGTCGGCGAAGTCGGCCGACACGTCGCCGGCGACCATCAGGTCGGGCCGGGCCGCGGCGGGGATCTCCGCCATCGCGCGGATCGCCAGGTCGCCGCCCTTGAGCGGCTGCAGCCGGGCGGCCATGAGCATGTAGCCGGCCTGGGAACCGCACCAGGGGCAGGCGGGGTGCTCCTCACCGGTCGCGCACGGGCGGAACATGTCCAGATCGACGCCGGGAGGGATCACGAGGACGCGCTCGGGATCCGCGCCGCAGCGCTCCACCACGGTGCGGGCCTCGGCGGTGCTCACGGCGATGATGGCCGCCGACTCCCGGGCGCAGCGCGCCTCGCCGGCCACCCGGTCCGGTGACTCGGGGGGTTCGCCGTCCGACAGCGGGGAGCCCGGCAGCGCGGCCACAGAGTGGAAGCTCTGCACGTGCGGGACGCCCCACGCGGCGGCCACGGGCAACGCCGCGACGCCGCTCATCCAGTGGTGGGACTGGACGAGGTCGTACGGCTCCAACGTGGCGAGGCCGGCGCTGAAGGCCGCGGTGTGGGCGTCGATGGCGCTCTTGGCCAGCGGCTCGGCCGGGCCGGCGTCCAGGTGCAACAGCCGGACGCCCGCGCCCAGCTCGGTGACATCGGGCTGCCCGGGGGCGGAGCGGCGGGTCACGAGGTCGACGTGGTGGCCGAGATCGGCGAGCGCCTGGGCCTGGCTGAGCTCGACGACGTTCATGCCTCCCGCGTCACCGGCGCCGGGGGCGTCCGCGGGCGAGGTGTGCATCGACACGAACAACAGGCGCAGTCCCACGGCCGTGACCCTACCGCCTCCCCGCGGGTCGAGAAGCCTGCGTGACCCGGGCCCTCGACGCGTTCAGGGCCGCTGGCGTCGACAGGGCGGGCTTGTGGATGGGTTGTCGACGCGGATCGCCCCGTGGGCGACGAGAAGGCCGGCTTGTGCATGGGGTGCCGACGGGGATCGCCCCGCGCGTGACGAGGAGGCCACGTGGTGCACCGGTTGGCGTCCCTCGCAGTGTCGCCTCCCTGCCGTTCGCGTCGCCACCCTGTCCTGGGCGCCGCCGCCCTGCTGGGATGCAACCCCCCTGCCGTTGCAACAGCAGGGGGGGTTGGACCCCGACAGGGGCGCGGCGCGAACGGCAGGGAGGCGACACCAACGGCAGGGAGGCGACACCAACGGCAGGGATGCGACACCCGCAGCAGGGTCCCGGGCCGGACCCACCCAGTGCCGGCACAGCCCCCGGAGGGACGGCAGGGCCGCGACGCCCCAGGTTGGGTGAGCTCCACGGCGGGCGCCGGGCAGGTTGGCTACCCTGCATCCATGCGGATCTCCGAAGCCCACGTGGGGCGGACGTACCCCCCGAGCGAGCCCTACCTCGTCAGCCGGGAGAAGATCGCCGAGTTCGCCGCCGCGATCGGCGGCGACGACGCGCCCTACACCGGCCCGGACGCCGTCGCCCCGCCCACGTTCGCGGCCGTGCTGGCCGCCCGCGCCTGGCAGTCGATGTTCGCCGATCCCGAACTGGACGTCGCCCTGCACCGCACGATCCACGGCGACCAGCGCTTCACCTGGATGCGCCCGCTGCGGGCCGGCGACGAGGTCGTCGCCACCCTGGGCATCCAGAGCGTCCGGATGCGTGGCCGCTCCGCGATCATCGGCGTCGGCGTCGAGCTGGCGGTTGACGGTGAGGTCGTGTGCACCTCGACCTCCACCCTGTTCCAGACCTGGCCCGAGGAGGCGTCCGCATGAGCGACTTCACCGACTGCACGGTGGGCACCGAGCTGCCCCCGCTCGAGCTGACCTTCACCCGCGCCGACCTGGTGCGCTACGCCGGGGCTTCGGGCGATTTCAACCCGATCCACTGGTCCGACCGCGCAGCCGCCGAGCTGGGGCTCGACTCGGTCATCGCGCACGGTCTGCTCACCATGGGGCGCGCGCTGCGCGTCGTCACCGACTGGGTGGGTGACCCGGCCCGCGTCCGGTCCTACTTCGTGCGCTTCACCAAGCCGGTCGCCGTCCCCGACACCGACGAGGGCGTCGTCGTCCGCGTCACCGGCACCGTCACGGCGGTGGACGACGGCGTCGCCACCGTCGCGATCGAGGCCGTGTGCGGCGAGACGAAGGTGCTGGGGGCGGCCAAGGCCGAGGTGTCCGTTGCCTGAGCTGCTGGCCGACCACACCACGCTGCGGGTCGGCGGGCCGGCCCGGCGCTGGGTCGAGGCCACCACCACCGAGGCGCTCGTGGCCGCCGTCAGCGAGGCGGACGCCGCCGGTGAGCCGGTGCTGGTGCTCTCCGGAGGCTCGAACGTCGTGGTGGGCGACGCCGGTTTCGACGGCACCGTCGTCCACGTCGCGACCCGCGGCGTCCGGATCGACGGGGGCAGTTTCTGCGCGTTCGACGAGACGACACCCGGCGGTGGGGCGGCCGCAGCGTGCGGCGGCGTCCTGGTGGAGGTGAACGCGGGCGAGGGCTGGGACGCCTTCGTCGCGTGGACCGTGGCGCAGGAGTTCGTCGGCATCGAGGCGCTGTCGGGCATCCCCGGGGCGGTGGGTTCGACGCCCATCCAGAACGTGGGGGCCTACGGCCAGGAGGTCAGCCAGACGATCTGGCGCGTCCACACGTGGGATCGCGTGGACCGCACGCACCGCAGCTTCGCGAACGCCGACTGCCGCTTCGACTACCGCCACAGCCGCTTCAAGGCCGAGCCGGGGCGCTACGTCGTGTTGTCGGTGACCTTCCAGTTCCTGCAGGGCCACCTGGGCGCCAAGATCGGGTACGCCGAGCTGGCCCGCACCCTCGGTGTGGATCTCGGGCACCGTGCCCCCCTCACCGCCGTGCGCGAGGCCGTGCTCGCCCTGCGGCGCGGCAAGGGCATGGTGCTCGACCCGACCGACCCCGACACCTGGAGCGCCGGTTCGTTCTTCACGAACCCCGTCGTGGACGCCGACGCCGCGGCCCTGCTGCCGCCCGAGGCGCCGCGCTTCCCCCGTGCCGACGGCATGGTGAAGACCTCAGCCGCCTGGCTGATCGACCGCGCCGGTTTCGGCAAGGGGTATGGGACGCCGCCGGTCACCCTGTCCACCAAGCACACCCTCGCCCTGACCAACCGCGGGGGGGCGACAGCGGCCGATGTGGTGGCGTTGGCACGGGAGGTGCGCGACGGCGTCCGGGCCCGCTTCGGGGTCACCCTCGTGCCCGAACCGGTGTTCGTGGGGGTCGGGCTCGACTGACCGGGCCGGTTCGACTCCGCCACCCAAGTCACGTACACTCAAGGTCTTGGTGGTTTCCCCGCCAGCACGAGCTTGCCCGAAGGGCGGCTCGGGCGGGGGCGTCATCGAAGGGCAATAGCTCAATTGGCAGAGCAGCGGTCTCCAAAACCGCAGGTTGGGGGTTCAAGTCCCTCTTGCCCTGCTCGGGTCGCCTGGTGCGGCCCGTTGCTTTACGTACCGAACAGGTGAGGACGCGGTCAGTGACACCGAGGAGTGATGCTTCCCAGGAGTCCTCGTCGTACCCTGAGGAGCCGAACCTGCCCGGCGAGATGCTGGCGGAGGACCTGGGCGATCCGGGGGCCTATGAGGTTGCTCCTGACGAGGCCGAGGCCGAGGAGCTCACCGATGACGAGCGGGGGAGCGGTGCCACGGCGTATGAGCCGGTGGACGCCGCCCAACTGAGCGCAGCCGAGAGCGCGGCGGCCCGGGCGCGCAGTTCGCGTCCGAAGCGGCGTGGTGCGGAGGTCGAGCCGGTGGCGGATGCCCCGCGCGGCCGTCGCGCCGCGGCCACGGGCACCGCCGTCTCGACGCAGCGCACCACTCCGGCGCGCTTCGTCGCCGAGTCCGCGGACGAGCTGCGCAAGGTGGTCTGGCCCACGTGGCGCCAGGTGCAGGACCTCTTCTGGGCGGTGCTCGTGCTGGTGCTGTTCGTGATCGCCTTCGTGGGGCTGCTGGACTTCGCGTTCGGCTGGCTCCTGCTCAGGCTGTTCGGCTGATACGACGGAAGGTGATGGAACACATGACAGAGTCGCAGTCCTCGGACGCGTACGAGGACGTCGAGATCGATCTCGGCGCCCTCGACGACGCCGAGACCCCGGAGGCCGACCTCGAGCTGGATCTGGACCTCGACTTCGGCGGGGACACCGCCGAGCCGGAGGACGACCTGGCTCTCAACCTGGGTGAGGACGAGCCCGAGGCCGACTCCGAGGCCGATGAGAACGACGGGGTGGACGACGAGGCCGCGCTGGAGGAGTTGCGCAGCACGCTGCGCACCCAGGCGGGGGACTGGTACGTCATCCACACCTACTCCGGCATGGAGAACCGGGTGAAGCAGAACCTCGATGCGCGCATCACCACGCTCGGCATGGAGGACTTCATCTTCGAGTCCGTGGTGCCGACCGAGGACGTGGTCGAGACCCGCAACGGCCAGCGCAAGAACGTCACCCGGACGTCCCACCCCGGCTACGTGCTGGTGCGCATGGACCTGACCAACGAGTCGTGGTCGGCCGTGCGGCAGACGCCGTCGGTCACCGGCTTCGTCGGCCAGGGCGTCAACCCCGTTCCGCTGACGCTGGACGAGGTCGAGCGTATGCTCGCGCCGTCCGTTCTCGCCAAGGCCGCGGCGGCCGCCGCCGGCCAGGCCGCGCCGAAGAAGCGCAAGGTCGAGGTCGCCGACTTCAACGTCGGTGACTCCGTCATGGTCGTGCAGGGCCCGTTCTCCGGGGTGCACGCCACCATCACCGAGATCAATGCGAACAACCAGCGCCTCAAGGCGCTGGTCGAGATCCTGGGGCGGGAGACCCCTGTGGACCTCACCTTCGCGCAGGTCCAGAAGGGCTGACGCCCGGGCCGAACGCATCTGTTCGCACGGCTCGTCCCCTCCGGGGCGGGCCACCCACACCAGGTACGGCGTCCCGGCCGTGCCGTGAACCCAGCAAGGACCCAACATGCCTCCCAAGAAGAAGGTGGCAGCTCTCGTCAAGGTCGCCTTGAACGCGGGCGCAGCCACTCCGGCGCCGCCGGTCGGTACCGCTCTCGGCCCGCACGGCGTCAACATCATGGACTTCTGCAAGCAGTACAACGCTGCCACCGAAGCCATGCGCGGCACGGTCGTCCCCGTCGAGATCACCATCTACGAGGACCGGACGTTCACCTTCATCACGAAGACGCCGCCCGCAGCCGAGCTCATCAAGAAGGCCGCCGGCCTGAAGGGCGGCTCCGGTCGTCCGAACACCGAAAAGGTGGGCAAGCTCACGCGCGACCAGGTGCGCGAGATTGCCAGCACCAAGCTCCCCGACCTCAACGCCAACGACATCGACGCGGCCATGAAGGTCGTCGAGGGCACCGCCCGGTCGATGGGCGTCACCGTCGAGGGCTGAACCCACCCACGGGTCGAGACGACGCGTCCTCGCGTCGTGCGACCCACCCACGTGGCAGGGCCAGCGCGGCCCGCACCACATCTGGTTTGAAGGAAAGGAACCAGCCATGAAGCGCAGCAAGGCCTACCGCGCCACCGCCGACACGATCGACGAGGCGCAGCTCTACACCCCGGAGGAGGCGCTCTCCCTCGCGAAGGAGGGTGCGTCCGCCAAGTTCGACGAGACCATCGAGGTCGCCATGCGCCTCGGCGTCGATCCCCGCAAGGCCGACCAGATGGTCCGCGGCACGGTCAATCTCCCCAACGGAACGGGCAAGACGGCACGGGTCCTCGTCTTCGCCACGGGTGATCGGGCGGCCGCCGCCGAGTCCGCCGGCGCCGACGAGGTCGGCGCGGATGAACTCGTCGAGAAGGTGGCCGGCGGTTACCTCGACTTCGACGCCGTCGTGGCCACCCCGGACATGATGGGCAAGGTCGGACGCCTCGGCCGCGTCCTCGGCCCGCGCGGCCTCATGCCGAACCCGAAGACGGGCACGGTGACCATGGATGTCGCCAAGGCCGTCACCGACATCAAGGGCGGCAAGATCGAGTTCCGTGTCGACCGGCACGCCAACCTCCACTTCATCGTGGGCAAGGCGTCGTTCTCGCCGGAGCAGCTCAAGGAGAACTACTTCGCGGCGATGGACGAGATCCAGCGGCTCAAGCCGTCCGCGGCGAAGGGCCGTTACCTGCGCAAGGTGACGATCTCCTCCACCATGGGGCCCGGCGTCGCCGTCGACCCCGCCCGGCTGAAGCCTGCCGACGCCTTCTGAGACGGACGCCAGCCCCGGGTAGTCCCGGCGGTCGAGCCACCGGAGCCGCGCGCGGCGTCCGACGTGCAGCGCCCCCACCCTTCGCGGGTGGGGGCGCTGTGCTGTCCGGGCGGCCCAAGGACTTCCGTCCCTGGATGGTGCCGCTCCCCGGGGTTGATGATGTCCCCCGGGGTGGACGGTGCTCCCCGGGGATCGCCGTGCTCCCCGCCATGGAGTGGTGCCCCCCGACCCCGGCGACTCCGCTCCCCGCGCTCCGCGGCGCTCCTTCTGCAGCGAGAGCGCCGCGGCCGATCCTTGGCCCAAGCGTGATGACCGGCAACAGGGTGTTGGCTGGGAAGCCGTCGTCGAGTCGTGTGTGTCCGCGGTCGGGACCGCGTGCATCTGGCAGCGACCTCTGCCGGGACACGAACCGAGGGAACCCGCTACCCCCGTCTGCCGGAGCCCGCGGACTTTGCTTCCCTCCTCTGACGTGGCGGGGCTCGTCGTGCACAAGGGCGACGCCACGTGCGGGGAGCGAGGCGGTGCGGGGACGAGAGCATCGCCACGGGCGGGCAGAGAGGTGGGCGAGGAAAGACGTGGTTCGGGGTCAGAGCAGGGCGTTGGTCGGCGCCCCAGGGTGTCGGCTTGGACGCGGGGGCCGACACTGGCTCCCACGCGGGCAGCTGGCATGGGGCAAGGCGGCGATTTGGCATGGGCGAGGGGACGCGCTAGAGTACTTCCTCGGGCCTGCGGGAGACTGCGGGGCCAGCGGAACGGCTCATGGATCTCTCGGGATCGGAGCGCGTCGGACGGGGTGAAAGCCCCGATTTGACAGGCAGGGCCGGGAAGCGTAACTTAGATAGAGCGCCCCGAGGGGAGGCCGAAAGGCTAAAACCGAGGTGTGTGGTGGAAGTTTGAGAACTCAACAGCGTGCTTAGGTCAATGCCAGTTGGTCTGCCTCTTTTGTGGGGTGGATCGCTAAATATGCACATTTTTGTGTGCCTCGTCGTCGTCTTGCTGCCCTGTGGGGTGGTGGGGTGATG
>NZ_JACYOT010000018.1 GCF_014858005.1 Propioniciclava soli | reverse complement strand
GTGGGCACGCGGACAGATTGTTCAGCAGGCTCCTAGGCTGCACCCATGAGGGTGCTGGTGGTGTCGGACACGCACGCGCCGCGTCGGTGGAAGGGCCTCCCGGAGGCGTTGTTGCCGGCGCTGGCGTCCACCGACGTGATCCTGCACGCCGGCGACGTGTGTGAGCCGTCGGTGTTGGACGCCCTGGCCGCCCACGCGCCCGTCCACGTCGTGGCGGGCAACAACGACGGCCCGGACGTGGTCGCCTGGGGCGCACCGGAGCGGTTCGAGGTGGTCTGGGAGGGCGTCCGGCTCGCCATGGTGCACGACGCGGGCGCCAAGACGGGCCGCGGCCGCAGGATGCGCCGGTGGTTCCCCGACGCCGACGTGGTGGTCTTCGGCCACTCCCACATCCCGATGGACCTCGTCGAGGACGGCGTCCACCTGTTCAACCCCGGCTCGGTCACCGACCCCCGCCGCGAACGCATCGGCAGCTACGGCTGGCTGGAACTCGCGAACGGTGCCGTCACGCGGCACGAGATCGTGCGCGTGCGCTGACGTCTAGGAGGAGGGCGCCTGCAGCCGCTCGCCGCCGGGGCGGTCGGGCGTGCCGGCCCCTCCGGGTGAGGCATGGTCCTGGGCAGCCTGTTCGGCAGCATCGGCCTCGGCCTCCGCCTCCTCGGCGAGCCAGGTGGGCGACGCGTCGCCCAACCGCGGGGGGTTCTTGATCTCGGCCTGATCCCCCATCAGCTTCTTGGGTGAGTCCGTCAGCGCGCTGCCACCCTCGGCCAGCATCGGGAAGGGGTCGAGGTCGTTGAGGTAGAGCACGATGCTCTTGATGGTGGCGATCACCGGCACCATGAACAGCGCGCCGACGAGCCCGAAGATGTAGGTGGCCCCGGCCACCGAGAGCAGGATGAGCAGCGGGTGCACGTTGACCGCCTTGCCCATGAGCAGGGGGGCCAGGACGTTGCTCTCGATCTGCTGCACCGCCACGCAGATGGCCAAGATGACGAGGGCGGCGGTGATCCCCTTGAAGGCGAGGGCGATGAGCACGGCGATCGCACCCGACACGATGGCACCGACGAAGGGGATGAAGCACAGCACGAACGTGATCACCATGATGGGCACGACGAACGGCAACCCCATGAAGAAGGCACCGGCGCCGATGCCGATGGCGTCCACGGCGGCCACGATCACCTGCGTGCGGCAATAGGTGCTCAGCGTGACCCAGCCCCGGCGACCGGCCTCCCACAGCCGGCGGCGATGGTCCTTGGGGAGCAGGGTGAGCAGGCCGGACGCGATGCGGTCACCCTGGGCCAGGAAGAAGAAGGTGGCGACCAGGGCCAGGATGCCCGCGATGACGACCTGCGCAGCGGTCACGCCGTAGCCGAGCGCGCCCTGGGCCAGGCTGGCCTGGTTGTCGGTGAGCCACTGTTGCGCCTGGTTGATGGCCTCGTTGAGCTGCTCCCGGCCGATGGGCAGCGTGGACACCACCCACCCGCGCAGGTCCTCCAGCTGACCCTGGAACACGCCCACGATGTCATCCATCCCGGCGGCCAACTGTGCCCCCGACACCCAGAGCAGGGCCGCCACGGCCCCGATGGCCACGAGCACCGTCAGCGCGGCGGCGAGCGACCGCGGGAGGCGCAGGCGGTGGTTGAACAGCACCTGCAGGGGCATGAGCAGGCCGGCGAACAGGATCGACAGCGCCGTCGGCACGAGGATCGAACTCAGCAGCGAGCCCGCCTCCGCGACCATCCGGACAGCCCAGCCGATGAGGACGATGAGCAGGCACACCACGAGGACGGCCCGGAGCCCGGGATGCTCGTCGAAGAAGGTTCGGTTGGGCTGGGGCCGCGCGGTGGATGACACGGCGCCATGCTGCCCGCCCTGTCGTCCCGGCGCAACACCCACACGGGTAGACCCGAATGCCGGGCGCCCCGGCCCCTCGAGCTCTCGGGCGCGCGCGGCGATCCCCCGGCACGGCGCGCGCCGTCGCTGCGCTCACCCGCTCTGGACGACCTTGCGCAATACCGGGGGCGTCGAGGTCGGCCTGGCGGTGACCACGGGCGGTGTGACCACGGGGGGCGTGACGGTCGGCGACGGCGTGGGCGTCGGGCTCGGGCTGGGCGTCGGGCTCGGGGTCGGCGTGATCTCCGAACCGGCCGCAAACCCACCGACGTCGTAGCCCTCCACCGCGGTGCGGGCCGTCCAGGTCTCCGGCCCGCCGGCGTAGCTGACGGTGGCCTGGTCGCTCCAGGGACCCTCTCCGGTGAACGTCATCCCCAGGCGGAGCCGGATGAACTGGTCGTCCTGCGTCGTCGTCACGGTGTAGGTGCCTGCGGTGCCCACGGCGGTCAGGTCGGCGTGGCGGGTGGTGTCGCAGCTGCCGTCCGCCGCCGACAGGCCGGGTGCCCCCCAGGTGTCGACGCAATCGAAGCCGCGGGCCCACAGGACACCGGTGATGGACTGCCCGGCCGAGGTCAACGTGTCGGTGAAGGCGACCTCGGTGCCCGCGGTGGGGATCACCGGGGACTGAATCACGACGACGCCGGTGCCGTCCCCGTTGTCGATCCCGTACTTGGCCGCGTCGACGGGCACGACGGGGCAGTCGGGCGGGCACGGCTCGGTGCCGATGTCGACGACCGGCCGCGTCTCGCCGTTGACGTCCACGACGACCGGCACCGTCTGGTCACGCTCGAGGCTGCTCGTCAGGCGCGCGGCCGTCCAACCGTGGGCCGAGACGCCGCTGTGGGTGGCCGCGTAGTCGGTGAGCGTGAACGTCATGGTCCGCGCCGGGCCGTCCACGGCCATCACCGCGACGGTGTCGGCCTGCGGCGTCGCCGACGAGGTGCCGTCCGCGTTCAGGTACAACGTGGTGGTCAGGATGTCGACGAACAGGTCGGGCAGGGTGATGACCGCCTCGCAGCCCTCGGCGAGCCCGTCGAGGTTCGACAGGGTGGCGGCGATCTCGAACTTGTCCCACGGGCGCGACGTGTCGATGTCGCGGGCCTCGTTGGTGACGGTGACGGCCACCCGGTCAGCGGGGATCGTGCAGTCTGCGGCCACCGCGCGCAGCGGCGCCGCGACCAGCAGGGCCGCCAGCAGCGCCAGCGCGAGGCACAGCGCCGCCCAGCGTTGGCGGAGGTGCGGCAGGGAAATGGCTGTGCTCATCTGATCTTCGTTCCGGGGTGCGCGGACCACCGTCGGCGGGGTCGCGAAAGTCACAGTAGCGGCTCCGGAGTCCGTCCGACAGGGAAATTTCACTCTTGACTGTGAGGAATTTGTCCGTGAGCGGCGAGAGGCGGCTCTCCGCCAGCAGGATACGGTGGTGCCTGAACTGCGCACGTAGAGAAGGAAGAAGGCCATGGCCCCCGACACCGCTCCCCACCCGGACGACCCCCGCAAGCCGGACAGTCCGACTGACATCAAGGCACCCAACTGGAAGTTCGTGCTCAAGAACGCCGTGCGCGAGTTCTCCGACGACCAGTTGCCGGACGCCGCCGCCGCGCTCACCTACTTCACCGTCTTGTCGATCTTCCCCGCGCTGATCGCGCTCGTGTCGATCCTGGGTCTCTTCGGCCAGAGCGGAGACACGCTCCGCACCCTGATCCAGGACCTGCGCGACCAGGGCGCACTGCCCAGCGGCGCGATGGACACGATCATGCCGGTCATCGACAACCTGCTCGACGCCCCGGCCCCCGGTCTCGGCCTCTTCCTCGGTCTGGCGATCGCCCTGTGGACGGCGTCGAACTACGTGAAGGCGTTCAGCCGCGCGATGAACCGCATCTACGAGGTGGGCGAGGGCCGCGGACCGATCAAGTTCAACCTCAGCATGTATGCCCTCACCGCCGGCATGCTGACGCTGCTGGCGTTGGCGATCGTGGGCGTGGCCGTCTCCGGCCCCCTCGCGCAGTCCCTCGGCAACATGATCGGCCTGGGCGACATCGCCCTGACCGTGTTCAACATCGCCCGCTGGCCCGTGATCGCCGCGATCGTGGTCGTCCTCGTCGCACTGCTCTACTGGGCGACGCCCAACGTCCGGCAACCGAAGCCCCACTGGTTCAGCCCCGGTGCGATCTTCGCCATCGTCGTGGCCGGCATCGCCTCGCTCGCGTTCGGGTTCTACGTGTCGAACTTCGGCTCCTACGACGAGACCTACGGCGCGCTGGCCGGCGTCATCATCTTCTTGTTCTGGATCAACATCATCAACATGGTGCTGCTCTTCGGCGCCGAGGTGGACGCCGAGCTCGAGCGCGGGCGCCAGCTCCAGGGCGGCATCGCGGCCGAGGAGGAGATCCAGCTGCCGCTGCGCGACGAGAAGGGCGTGATCAAGAAGAAGGAGAAGCAGGCCGAGGCCATCGAGGAGGCCCGCGAGGTGCGGTTGACCGCCGGCGAGTCCTCCGATCCGGATTCGGACGCCGACGATGCGGGCTCCGATTCCGGCACCGATTCCGATTCCGACTCCAGTTCCGACCCCCAGACCGGTTCCGAGAACGCCGGCCGTGGCGGACGCGGAGCGAGCGCCGCGTCCCCGGAGGAGGTCGCGGACTCCAAGAAGGTCCAGCAGGAGCAGGAGGCCGAGGAGGCCAAGCCGGTGAACCACTACCCCGACCTCTGATCGCCCGGGCGGGGGCGAGCCCCAGACGGGGTCGGCGTCCGGTGAATCGACGAATCGGCACCTGCGGCGTGCGGACCTGGCATACCTGACAGGATGGAATCGTGACCACGGAACCCAACCTGCGCCGGGCGACCAAACCCGGAGAGGCGGGGGGGCCTCGCCGGGAGCGGATCGGCCAGGTGTGGCGCATCCGGTCGCTGGAGGGCGCCCGTCAGGTGCTGCGCGCCCGCCATGCCACCACCCAGGCGGGCTTCACCGCGGAGGCGATCCCGAAGGGCGTCCTGCGACACCACCCGATCCTGATGTCCGACGGACCGCTCCACGACGAACAGCGGTCGAAGGTGGGCCGGTTCTTCGCCCCGAAGGTGGTGCAGGAGCGCCACCGGCCGACGATGGAGTCCTGCGCGGACGCCCGCGTGGCCGAGGCGGCGGCGTCCGACAGCGTCGATCTGGCCGAGCTCGCCCTGCACTACTCGGTGGAGGTCACCGCCGAGGTGGTGGGCCTCACGAACTCCCCGGTCCGGGCCATGGCCCGTCGGCTCGTCACGTTCTTCCGTCAGCCCCCGTTCGACATCACGCGACCCGACCTCGGCCGCACGAAGCGGCAGTGGATGCAGGCGGCGTTCAACGGCCTCGTGCCCATCGTCCGGTTCCACCTCGCCGACGTCCGCCCCGCCATCGCCGAACGTCGCCGGCAACCGCGGGCTGACGTCATCAGCCACTTGATCGAGGAGGGCTACACCGACACCGACATCTTGGTCGAGTGCGTCACGTACGGCACGGCCGGCATGGTCACCACCCGCGAGTTCATCTGCATGGCGGCCTGGCACCTGCTCACCCACGAGCCGTTGCGGCGCCGCTACCTGGTGGCCGACGAGGCGGAACGCCACGCAATTCTCAACGAGATCATCCGCCTGGAGCCGGTGGTGGGCCACCTCTATCGGCGCGCCACCGAGCCCATCGAGGTCAGCGATCGTGGCGAGACCACGCGCATTGAGCCCGGCGACCTCATCGACGTGTGCGTCCGCGACACCAACACCGATCCGGACGCCGTCGGGGCGTGCCCCTACGACCTGCGGCCGGGTCGCACCATGCCGCGCGGCGTGGACGCGTCAGGCCTCACCTTCGGCGACGGCGCCCACCGCTGCCCGGGCCAGCCGCTCGCGATCATGGAGTCCGATGTGCTGCTGACCCGCCTGCTGGCCCGCTCCCCCGAGATCGTCCGCGAGCCCGACCTCGGCTGGGACGACCTCATCGAGGGTTACACGCTGCGCGGCTTCCAGATCCGCCTCACCCGCTGAGGCCGGCCGGCACCGCGTTCACTCGCACACGTACAGGCCGGAGACGGGGGCGTCCGTCGCGGCCTCGCAGTGCTCGGTCACCCATGTGGTCAGCTCCGCGTCGCCGGACCGGTCACGCCCCTGACCACCACCGCCCCCGAGCAGCACATGGTGGAGTTCGCCGGCCGACACCATCGCGGCCAGCTGCTCGGCGGTGACATTGGGGATGGATCCGGTGAACCCACCGATGGGCAGAACCGCACCCCCGGCCAGGACGTACTCCCCGCCGCCCTGCGACCCGACCACGGCCAGCTCGAAGCGCGTGCCCGGGTTGTGGGCGCGGATCCAGGCCAAGGTCTCCGCGGCCTGCCCCTCACCGACCCCGGGTTGCCCACCAGCTCCCCTGGTTGCGCCACCGGGACCCGAGAAGCCCTGACCGGCGGGGACACCCGGTTGTCCGCTGGCAGGCAGGTCGTCCGGCCTGCCGTTGCCAGGAGCGGTCGGGGCGGCGCCCGGGTCGCCGGATGAGGCGGCACCTGGCGCGGTGGCACCCGGCGCACCGGGGGGAACTGCGCCCGTCGTCCCACCCTGAGCACCACCGGGCGGGCGGCCACCCCCAGCGCCGCCACCGCGGGGCATTCCGCCCCCGCCGCCCATGGACTGCACCGGGCCGGCGGCTGGCCCGATGTTCGAGCCGCTGTACCCCAGCTGGGTGGTCGAGGCAGCCCAGGCGGCGGGGGTGATCAGCAGCGATGCGGCGAGCGCACCGGCGGCCGCAGGGGCCACGGCCCGTGGCGGCGTCCGGAGGAAGCGCTGCGCCAACAGCGCCGCCAACCCCACCACCCCGAGCACCACCACGGTGGGCACCAGCCACGACAGGAAATCCGGGTAGCGGGTCTGGAGCCAGACCGTCCAGGCGAGCGAGGCGGCCACCCCCGCCGGGAGCAGCCAACCACTGGCGTGGCCCGCCCGCCACGCCCGCCACGACAACACGACGCCCGCGACGGCGAGCGCGGCCACGGCGGGGGCGAGTGCCTCGACGTAGAAGGAGTGGGCGACGCGTCCGAGCGAGAACGCGAGGGCGTGCGTCACGAGCCACACCCCCCACATCACCACGCCGGCCCGGACGGGGTCGGTGCGCGGTCGGCTACGCAACCACCAGAGCCCGCCCGCGAATCCGAGGAGGGCCAGCGGATACAGCCACCCGACCTGGGTGGCCACGTCGGAGGTGAACAGGTAGCTCCAACCCCCCGTGCCGCCGGGCGTGCCGCCCCCCTCCGTGTAGCGGGAGAACAGGTTGTAGCCGAAGACCATCGCCCACGCCGAGTTGGACGCTGAACCGTCGATCCAGGGGCGTCGATCGGCCGGAACCACCGAGGCGACCACCAGCCACCACAGCGACACGACGGCCGTCACGACCCCCGCCACGAGGACGTGACCGGTCCGGCGACGCTTCGTGCCGGGCGCGAACAGCCAGTAGGCCACAGCCAGCGCCGGCAGCACCCCCCAGGCCTGGACCATCTTCACGTTGAACGCCGCGACCACGAGCGCACCACACAGCACCAGCCAGCCGAGGCGTCCGGACTGCACGGCGCGCGTCCACGCCCACGCCGCGCAGATCAGCAGGAACATGAGCCAGGTGTCGACGATCTGGCTGTGTGCGAGGGCCGCCACCACCGGAGTCGTCGCCAGGACGGTGGCCGCCGCCAGTGCGGCGCGCGGGCCGAGCCACCGCCGTACGGTGGCGAACAGGACGCCGACGGCGGCCACGGCGGCCACCACCTGTGGCAGCAGCACCGACCAGGTGGAGTAGCCGAAGACGCGTGCCGACAGGGCCTGGAGCTGGAAGGCGCCCGGCAGCTTGTCGAGGGTCAGCATGGCCTGCGTGTCCTGGGCGCCCCAGAACCAAGCCTCCCAGCTGTGGGCCATGGCGTAGACGGCCGGGCCGTAGTAGTTGTGCACCAGACCGAGCGGGATGCCTGCGGCGTACCCGACGCCGGCGAGAACCATCAGGGAGGCCAGAGCGACCCAGATCCACCGGGGTGTTCGCACAACGGACGTGTCACGGAGCGAAGGAGCCGCGGACGCGGCGGGTGAGGCGGTCACGCCGACAGGTTCCGGCCCTCCCCTGTGTCAACGCTGTGCCCGGGCTGTCGTGGTGCTGCGGACGCAGGCGGCCAGCGCGGACCCGTGTTTTCTACCGGTCGGGGCCAGACGACCCCGAGGCGATGATGGCGCGCAGCGCGGCCACGTGCCGGCGGTAGGCGCCGCGTCCGGACGCCGTGAGCGACACCCAGGTGCGCGGGCGCCCCACCGCCTGTCGCCGCTTGGCGAGCGTGACGTACCCGGCGTCCGCGAGCACCCGCAACTGTTTGGAGAGCAGCGAGGTGGAGATGCCGAGCCCCTCCTCGAGCACGCCGAACTCCAGCGCGGTCACCGGCTCCAACGCGGCGCACAGGCGCAGCCTGGTGGGGGCGTGGATGAGTTCGTCGAACTCGGCGCTGTCGCTCACGTGCGGTCGTAGGGCCCGTAGTCGCCCCGAGTGAGACGACGCACCTCATACGCCTCCTGCAGCCGCAGGTAGGCGAAGACAGCGGGTGTCACGAGGGCGAACACCGCGACGTACCACCATGCCGATCGGCCCGGGTCGCGGAGCACTTGGCCGACCAGGACCATCGTGACGTAGGCGATGGTGAAGAAACCACCGTGCGCCAGGACGCCGCGGTCGTCCGTGAGCCGACCCGTCCGGCGTCGGCTGCGCAGCGCCAACACCCCGCAGAGGACGGACGCGACCACGGCCACCACCGCGCCGGGGACGGTCCAGCTGAAGAACCCCGTCCACGCGATGCCAATGAGGGCGGCGGCCAGCGCGTCCTGCCACGCCGGACGCCGCGAGGCCAGCACCGCGGCGCGACGGGCATCCTCGGTCAGGTCGAGCTGCTCGGACGCCTGTGAGCGGCTGGGTGGGGGTTCAGGCATGGAGCTCCTCCCGGTGCTCCCCGAAGGGAAGTTGGTTGCCAACCATTCAAGTGTGGCTCTCGCTTGAACGTACGTCAACCAACTCGCCGGCCCGCCCTCACCGCCGCCGGCCCGTCACCAGTCCCACAGCGTGCCGTCGGCCAAGCGGGCGACGGGCAGGTACTTGCGCTCGTAGGGGAACTTTCTGGCCGCCTCCTCGTCCACCTCCACGCCGAGCCCCGGGGCGTCGGAGAGCCAGACGCGGCCGCCCTCGAGCCGGTAACCGGGCCGGAACACCTCGTGCGTCATCGGCAGGTGAGCCATGTACTCCTGGATGCCGAAGTTCGGGATCGTGATGTCCAGCGCCAGCGCCGCGGCGAGGCTCACCGGGGAGAGGTCGGTCGCCCCGTGGGAGCCGGAGCGGACGTGGTAGAGCGCCGCGAGGTCGAAGATCCGCCGCAGGTGGGTGATCCCGCCGGCGTGCGACACCGACGTGCGCACGTAGTCGATGAGTTGTTCGGTGATGAGGGTCTGCACGTCCCAGATCGAGTTGAGCACCTCACCGACGGCGATCGGCGTCGACGTGCGCTGCCGAATCAGCCGGAAGCCCTCCTGGTTCTCCGCCGGGGTCGGGTCCTCCATCCAGAACAGCTTGAGCTCTTCCACGCTGCGCCCGAAGCGACCCGCCTCATTGGGCGTCATGCGGTGGTGGCAGTCGTGCAACAGGTCGAAGTCGAACCCGAAGCGCTCGCGCACGGCCGCCAGGTAGGCCGGCGCCTGGTCGAGGTAGGCCCGGGTGTCCCAGCCCGTCTCGGTGGGCAGGGAGCCGTCCGCCGGGTCGTACGTGCTACCGGCCGCGTGCGCCCCGTACGCCTGCGGGACGCCGACGAGCCCGGTCTGCGCCCGCACGGCGGTGAAACCGAGATCCAGGAACCGGCCGACGTCATCCACCATCTCGGCAAGGTCGCCGCCGGCGGCGTGGCCGTACACCAGGACGTTCTCGCGCGCCTTGCCGCCGAGCAGCTCGTACACCGGCAGGTTGGCCCGCTTGCCCTTGATGTCCCACAACGCCACGTCCACCGCAGCGATCGCCGTCATCGTGACCGGCCCCCGCCGCCAGTAGGCACCGCGGTAGAGGTACTGCCACGTGTCGCCGATGCGGGAGGCGTCGCGTCCGATGAGGCACGGCACGACGTGCTCGGTGAGGTAGGACGCGACCGCCAGCTCGCGGCCGTTGAGGGTCGCATCCCCCCAGCCGACGATCCCGTCGCTGGTGGTGATCTTCACCGTGACGAAGTTGCGCCCCGGCGAGCAGACGATGACGTCGCAGCGCGCGATCGTGTCCACGCCTACTCCTCCCCCCACAGCGACACGAGCACCTTGCCGGACGCCTGCGCGTCGCGCGCCACGGCGAACGCCCGCTCGGCGTCGTCCGCGTCGATGACGTGGGTGACGATCTGGCCCAGCTCCGGGCGCGAGGCGAGCAGCGCCACGGCCTCGTCCATCTCGTCGTTGAACCGGAACGTCGCGCGGTACTCGAGCTCCTTGCTCACCATCGGGCCCAGGTTCACCGCGATGGGCTCGTTGGGCAGGTTGCCCACCTGCACCACCACGCCCGCGCGACGGGCGGCCCCGATCGCGGAGCTGATCGCCGGCGCCACGCCGGAGCACTCGAACACCACGTCGTAGTGCGTCTGGGGCACGCCGCCCGCCGCTGCGGGGTACGTGGCCGCCGCGCCGAGCCCCGCAGCACGCTCCAGCGGACCGCCGAGCATGTCGGAGGCATCCACGGACGCCGCCCCGCGGGCCAGCGCGGCCGCCACGACGCACAGGCCGATGGGGCCACAGCCGATGACCAGCACGGACGCCCCGCTGAGGTCACCGGCCACGCCAGCCGCGTGCAGGGCCACCGACAGCGGCTCGGCCAGCGCGGCCGTCCGCAGGTCGAGGCCGTCGGGCAGCAGCCGCAGCATCGACGCGGGCACCGTCTTGTACTCCGCCATGCCACCCTGGGTGTGCGGCGTGGTGGAGGCGCTGCCGTAGTACGCCCCGCCCGGCCACAGGTGGGGCCGGTCCTCCAGCCCGGGCTGGGGCTCGCCGTGGGTGGCGGGTGCGATCGTGACCGGAGTGCCGGGCGCGAAGTCGCCCGACGGGTCGAGGTCGACGGTGGCCGACATCTCGTGCCCGGGGGTGAGGGGTTCGCGCAGCACGAACACCCCGGAGGCGCCGTGGAAGTAGTAGTGCAGGTCGGAGCCGCAGATGCCGCCGTAGGCCATGCGGACGCGCACCTCCCCCTCGGCCGGTTCGGGCATCGGCGCTTCCTCGACGCGGATGTCCTCCTTGCCGTGGATCTTCAGCACCTTCACGGGGTCCTCCTCACCACCGACGGTCGGACGCCCTCGCCCGCACCGGGGCGTCCTCCCATCGGGGGCCGGGACGCCGCGCGCCCCCAAGGGGGCACGGCCCCAGCGTGCCACACGGTGCGCCGCCCTCGGATCGGTTCAGGCACCTCCTGTCACAGTCGCACGACCCGGCACCAGGCGCGCACCGCTGGCAGGACGTCGCACGCCGCGCGTGCGGCGTCCACTAGGGTGAGCGCACTCCCGCAGCGTCGCGCGAGCCCACGCACGACGACCGAGAGGAGCCCCCGTGGCCGCTCACCTGCCCGGCATGGGCGCCATCAAGGCGTCCCGGGGCTTCGCCTTCCGCGTCTGGGCCCCCCACGCCGACGCCGTCAGCGTCTTCGGCGAATTCAATGACTGGGACGCCGAGGCCAATCCACTGAAGAGCGAGGGCAACGGGTACTGGTACGTGCGCGTGCCGAAGGCGAAGGCCGGCCACGAGTACAAGTTCTGGATCACGAACGGGGAGAACTCCTTCGCGCGCCGCGACCCGTACGCCCCGCAGGTGACGGATTCCGTGGGCAATGCCGTGATCTACGACCAGGCGGCCTTCGACTGGGAGGGCACGCAGGCCCACTGCCCGCCGCACCACGAGCTGGTGATCTACGAGCTCCACGTCGGCACGTTCAACCAGGGCCCGGACGCCGATGGCACGCTGCACGATGTGGTCGACCGGCTCGACCAGCTTCGCGACCTCGGCGTCAACGCCATCCAGCTCATGCCCGTCGCCGAGTTCGCCGGCGACATGTCGTGGGGTTACAACCCGGCCGACCCGTTCGCGGTGGAGAGCTCCTACGGCGGCCCGGACGCCCTGAAGACCCTCGTCCGGGCGGCCCACCAGCGCGGCCTCGCCGTCATCCTCGACGTCGTCTACAACCACTTCGGCCCCTCCGACCTCGATCTGTGGCAGTTCGACGGCTGGCAGGAGAACGGCCTGGGCGGGATCTACTTCTACAACGACTGGCGCTCCGCGACGCCCTGGGGAGACACCCGCCCTGACTACGGCCGCGAGGAGGTCCGCCGCTACATCCGCGACAACGCGCTCATGTGGTTGCGCGAGTACCACATGGACGGCCTGCGCCTGGACATGACGCCCTACATGCGCAGCGTGGACGGGACCGAGTTCAACCTGCCCGAGGGCTGGAGCCTGATGCGCTGGCTCTCCGAGACGATGCGCGAGGAGTTCCCCGGCCGCATCATCATCGCCGAGGACCTGCACGGCGACGCGTCCGTCACCTCGCTGGCCGAGGGGGGCGCCGGCTTCCACGCCCAGTGGGACAGCCAGTTCGTCCACCCGGTCCGCGAGGCCCTGGAGAAGACGAACGACGCGTGGCGCTCGCTGGCGGAGGTCTCGAGCGCGCTCACGCACAGCTACGGCGATCCCTTCGCCCGCGTCATCTACACCGAGAGTCACGACGAGGTCGCCAACGGCCGCTCGCGCGTGCCCGCGTCCGTCGACGAGGGTGACCAGTCCGGCTGGGCCGCCCAGAAGCGCTCGACGCTGGGGGCCGCGCTCATGCTGACCGCACCAGGCATCCCGATGCTGTTCCAGGGCCAGGAATTCCTCGAGGGCGGCTGGTTCCGCGACGACGTGCCGCTCGACTGGCGGCGGCGGGAGGACTTCGCGGGCATCGCCAACCTCTACGCCGACCTGATCACGCTACGGCTCAACCGATGGGGGTCCACCCGAGGCCTGACGGCGGGCAACATCGACGTGTTCCACGCCGACGAGGAAGCCAACCTGCTGGCCTACCACCGGTGGGCTGACGGCGGCCCGGGCGACTCCGTGGTCGTCGTCGCCAACCTCAGCGCCCAGGCGCTGGAACACCGGCGCATCGGGTTGCCGGCGGCGGGGAGGTGGACGCTGCGCTTCAACTCCGACGCCCCGTCCTACAGCGCGCTGTTCGGCACCCTGGCGAGCTTTGATCTGGACGCCGGAACCGACGGGGCCGACGGGCTGCCGTGCAGCGCCGAGGTGACGGTCGCGCCCTACAGCGTCCTGATCTACAGCCAGGACGCCTGAGCGGCCGCGGCCGTCGGCCCCGCGCAAGGCGACGTCAGGAGATCTGGACGGCGGCGTCGGCGCGGGGCAGCTCGACAAAGGTGCGCCCCGGCGCGACGCGCAGCGGCTCGCCGCTGTCGAGCGTGAACTGGAAGGGGGCGTCCACCCCCGCCTTGCTCCACTGCCCCGAGACCGCACGCCCACCGTGGGCGTAGTGGAACCGACCCGAGGCGTCCGTCACCTCGTGGATGGGCTCCGGCCCGCCCTCGCCCTCGGCGAGCTTGCCGCTGCCCTGCCCGGCCAGGATGACGAGAACGTTGTCGGTCGTGACGCGGGAGCCGTCGGCCAGCACGTGCGGCCCCCACGGCATGCTTCGCTCGTACCTCCCGGACGCCGCATCGAACACGTAGCCCATCGCGTACTCGCTGCCCGACTTCCACGGCACGATCACCGTGGTCGCCGCGAAGCCGGCGTCGGTGCTCGGGGTCTGCTCCCCCGTGGCGTAGGGCAGGTAGGGGGCGGGCGGGCCGTCGGCGAACCAGCCCGTGACCTCGGCGAGCAGCGCCGGGTGGCACCGCACCGCCCGGTCGTAGTACTTCTTGCCGCTGAGGGTGCGGATGCGCGACGGGTCAATGGAATAGGCCCCCGTGCCGCGCGTGGCGAGGTAGGTGTGGCCGGTGTCGAGAATGTCGCTGCGCTGCGCCAGGTAGGACGCGACCCAGCCCGCGGCACCCGTGCTGCCGACGACGGCGCGCAGTGGCCCGAGCAGCGCAAGGTCGGAGGGCCGCAGCGAGCGGACGGGGCCGGCGGCGTCCGGGAAGCGGGAGTGGAACACCGGCACGAGGCGGGTGGCGCTCTCGCCGTGGGCGTCGGGGTAGCCGTCGAGTTGGACGAACACCAGGTCGGCGTCGTTCAGGCCCAGCTGGGGGTGTTCGACGCGGGTGTCGGGCACCTTCACCGCCACCGCCGCGTGTTGAACCAGCGCCGGGTCGTCCACCAACTGGCCGGTCAGCGGCCAGCGCGGCCGTGCGTCGGGTTCGGGGGTGGGTGTGACGGACGGGGCGGGTGCGGTGGGCGTGGCGGTCGGCGTCGGACTCGGCGCGGCGGCCGGGGCGGAGCACCCGACCGCCGCCGTGCCGACGAACGCCGCCAGGATCGCGCGACGCGAGAAGGGGGTCATGGCCGGCACAGTAGCGTCGCCGCGCCTGGGTGGGGTGGCACGCCGTGCCACCCATGGGGAAATCTGCCCGGACTCTCGACCGGGGGTCGATGCCGGCCCCCCGTCGGATTGTCGGAGCCGCCCCCTAGGGTGCAGCCATGCCCTCGTTCCGGCTCGAACTGGAGATCCTCGACGTGCGGCCGGGGCACGCCCCGCCCGAGGTGCTCGCCACCCTGCTCGGGCAGCTGCGCGCCTCCGGTCACCACCTCGACGGGCACGACCTCGACGTCGTGGCCGGGACGCCGCGCCTCTACGTCCGGTTCGTCGTGCCCGACAGCAACGACGCCGAGGAGGACGCGGAAGCGTTCATCGCCGCCGACACCGCGCGCAAGGCCGTGGACGCCGTCGCCGTGCCCGGCCGGTTGTGGGTGCTGCGTCGCAGCAAGGGTGCCTGGTTGCCCGCCCGCTGCCACCACCCCTCCCCGCTGGGCGACCACGTGCGCTACGACGACGGCTGACCCACCGGCCGGCAGGCACCCCGGCCGGCCCCCGGAGCCCGGCAGGGCCGCGGGGGCCCGGCCTGTCGGCCGGACCCCCGCGGGGTGGTGCTGTTCAGGTACTGGTCAGGTACTGGTCAGGTACTGGTCAGGTACTGGTCAGGTACTGGTCAGGTACTGGTCAGTCGCGGTGCTCGGTGTTCGACTCCCCCGGCCAGGTCTGGTCGGGTGCGGCGTCCTCCGGAGCGGTGGGCGGCACGTCGGTGTCGAGGAAGGTGGTGTCGGTGGTCGTCTCCTCGACGAACTCGGGCGCCACGACGGTGTCGGCGTCCACACCCTCGTTGACATCGAAGGCCCCGTCGGGGCGGGCGGCGCGGGACTCCTTCACCTGCTGGGAGAAGTCGGAGACGGCGCTGCGACCCCGCTCAGCCATGTCGTGGTACTGCCGGGTCACCTCGTCGAGGAAGACCTTGAACTGGTCCGGCATGCCGTCCACGAACTGCTTGAAGTTGGGGTCGATGCCCTCCGGGGTCTTCTCGGCGAGCTGGCGACGCTGCGTGTCGAAGAACTCGCGCGCCTTCGCGGCGATGAGGTCGGCCACGCCCGCGGCCGCGAAGGCCGTCTCGGACGCGAACTTCACCGCGGCCTCGCCCACCTTCTCGGGCGTCAGCTTCTCGCCGTCACCGAAACCGGTGGTCGGCTGCGTGCGGTCGGCGGTCACGTCCTCGACGAACTCGCCACGGGTCTGGTCGTTGTGCTGGTCGGACATGTTCACTCCTCGTGCTGGGCCGGGCTTGCCGGCTCGTGGGGTTGATTCGGCTCGGGTGACTGGTCGGCCAGGCCGGTGAAGGCCCGGTAGACCCCGATGAGCGCCTGCTGTTGCGCCGGGGACAGCTTCGGATCGGTGGAGATGACGCGTTCTGTCGCGGTGGGTCGGTCGTCGACCCCCTCGAGCAGACCGGCCCGGATGTACAGCGATTCGGCCGACACCGACAAGGCGGTGGCGATCTGGTTCAGTACCTCCGCGGACGGCTTGCGCAGCCCCCGTTCGATCTGGCTGACATAGGGATTGGAGATCCCGGCGCGATCGGCGAGTTGACGAAGCGACATCTCGGCGGCGCGCCGCTGGCTTGCGATGAAGTCCCCGAGCGCAGTGCGCTCGTGGTGATGGACCTCCTCGCCTGCCATGACCCCATCCTGCTAGCTGGAGTTAGCGCCGGCAACCCCCTGTCACCCCGTTCGTGACCCTGAGACAGCCCCGATGAGCCGGTCGGGGGCGGGTGATGGCGCTTGCCGGCCCGCATCCCGGCAAGCGCCTTGCTTGCCGGCCGCACGTAGGCTCGGGGCATGTTCGGAAAGCCTCGCCTCGTGGATCCTCGCCTCGCCCTCCCCGGTCGCGACACCCCCGTCCTGCCGCCCGGCGTCGTCCACGACGTCTTCGGCACCGACGTGCTCGCCACCCCCGGCGGCTCGCAGGTCGCGTACTTCGCCCTGGGCTGTTTCTGGGGCGAGGAGAAGCTGTTCTGGCAGATCCCCGGGGTGACCAACACCGCGGTGGGTTACATGGGCGGGTTCACGCCGAACCCCACCTACCAAGAGGTGTGTTCGGGCCGCACCGGCCACGCCGAGACTGTCCGCGTCTGCTTCGACCCGGCGCAGGTCGGCTACGACGACCTGCTCACGCACTTCTTCGAGGCCCACGACCCCACCCAGGGCATGCGGCAGGGCAACGACGTGGGCACGCAGTACCGCTCGGCCCTCTTCACGGTCGGCTCCGAGCAGGCGGACGCCGCCGCCGCGGCCCGCGACCGGGCGCAGGAGGCCTACGCGTCTGCCGGCTACGGCGCGATCACCACCGAGATCACCCCGGCGGCCGGGGGCACCGGCGGTGGCGGTGCCGACGCGGACGGTGTGACCTTCTACCCCGCTGAGGCGTACCACCAGCAGTACTTGGTCAAGAACCCGGGCGGCTACTGCCCGATCCACGCGACCGGGGTGGCCTGCCGGGCCTGAGCGCCCACGAGCCCCGCGTTTCCCCCGCGGTGGTGCGAACGGTTCAGCGGCTCTTCGTGTCGGCCAGGACGAAGGCGAAGCCGGGCTTGCGGCGCGTCCGGGCGGCCAGCACCTCGCTGATGGTCTCCCACGCGGCCGGATGGGCGTCCGCGAAGGCCCCACCGCGGGCCCAGACGAGCACGGTGGGCTCGGTCAGGTCGCGCAGGCTGTCCTCCAACGCATCCAGGTTGGCGCCGAAGGAGTCGCCGAACCGGAGCGAACGGCCCACCTCGACCAGCGCGGCACGGCGCGCCCGCTTGCCCTCCTCGTCGGTGTCGACGTGGACGACCCGGGCCGTCCAGCCCGCCAGCCGCCAGTCGCCGGCGACCGATTCGGCCGATGCGGTCGTGACGTACATGCCGGGCGCGAAGGTCGCGTTCATCGGCGGATCCTCTCGAAGCTGTCGTAGTGGTCTGCGGTCCAGTAGTACTCCCCGCCCGCGCCGACGACGATGCGGCGGGCGCCGCGGTCGTCCGCACCGGGGGTCTCGACCGTGAACTCGCGATAGTAGCCCTCCGGCTGGGCGGGCAGCAGGCCCTCGCGGTTGGAGAACGTCTCGCCGTCGGCGCGGTAGGGGTACGGCGGGCCGGCCGCGATGATGTCCACCGTGTCGGACGCCTCGGGCGGCAGCGCGGCGAGCTCCACCCAGGCCAGGCCCGAGACGGGGTCGGCGCGCACTGATGCGTCCGCGGTTGCGGCCGCCGGCGTGGCGGCCTGCTGCGGCCCGGCGCTCAGCGCGCCGCCGAGGCCGGCGAGGCCGAACGCCAGGCCCGCCACGAGCAGCACGATGACGACCCACGTGGCCGCCACGCGCGGCTTCACCGGACGTCGCGCGCGAGCAGATTGAGCAGATAGTCCCCGTAGCCGGACTTCACGAGCCGCTCCGCGCGCTCCCGAAGTTCGTCATCGCTGAGGAAGCCCTGACGCCACGCCACCTCTTCGGGGCAGCCCACCTGGAGCCCCTGACGCGCCTGCACCGTCCGCACGAAGTTGTTGGCATCGTTGAGGGACTCGAACGTGCCCGTGTCGAGCCAGGCGGTGCCGCGGGTCAACACCTCGACCTGCAGGTCGCCCCGCTCGAGGTAGACCCGGTTGACGTCGGTGATCTCGTACTCACCGCGCGCGGAGGGCTGCAGGTTGGCGGCGATGTCGACGACGTCGGCGTCGTAGAAGTACAGGCCCGGCACGGCGTAGTTCGACTTCGGAGCGACGGGCTTCTCCTCCAGCGAGACGGCCCGGAAGTCCTCGTCGAACTCCACGACGCCGTAGTCGCTGGGGTTCGCCACCCAGTAGGCGAACACCGCGGCACCGTCGATGTCGCCGTACTTGCGCAGCTGCCGGCCGAGACCGGGGCCGTAGAAGATGTTGTCGCCGAGCACCAGCGCGCACTTCTCGCCGCGGGCGAAGTCGGCACCGATCGTGAAGGCCTGGGCCAGGCCCTTGGGCTCCGGCTGGGTGGCGTACGTGATGGAGATGCCGAACTGCGAGCCGTCCCCGAGGAGGCGTGCGAAGGCGTCCGCGTCGTGCGGGGTGGTGATCACCAGCACGTCGGCGATGCCGGCGAACATCAGTGTGGAGAGCGGGTAATACACCATCGGCTTGTCGTACACCGGGACGAGCTGCTTGCTGGTCGCCTGGGTGATCGGGTGGAGCCGAGTGCCGGACCCCCCGGCGAGAATGATGCCGCGCATGGCTCCATCATGGTGCTTTTCACCGCCGGGCGCGAGGCGACGCGACGCCGATTCCGGCCTGCGGCGCGCGCACAGTCGGCGAACGGCGGCGCCCCCGCGAGTGAGCCGATAAACTCGGCTGCCGTGTCCCACTACCTCGTGACCGGCGGCGCCGGCTTCATCGGCAGCAACTTCGTCCGCTCGGTCGTCGACGGCACCGACCACAAGGTGACGGTGCTCGACAAGCTCACGTACGCCGGACGCCGCGCCTCCCTGGACGATCTACCCGAGAACCGGGTCCGCCTGGTCGTCGGCGACATCACCGACGCCGAGTTGGTCGGCTCCCTCGTGGCCGACGCCGACGTGGTCGTCCACTTCGCCGCCGAGTCGCACAACGACAATTCCCTGAACGACCCGTCGCCGTTCATCGACACGAACCTCGTCGGCACGTTCACCCTGCTGGAGGCGTGCCGGCGCCACGGCGTCCGCTACCACCACATCTCCACCGACGAGGTGTACGGCGACCTGGAGCTCGACGACCCCGAGCGTTTCCACGAGACGACCCCGTACAACCCGTCCAGTCCCTACTCCTCCACGAAGGCCGGCTCCGACCTGCTGGTGCGGGCGTGGGTGCGGAGCTTCGGCGTCGAGGCCACGATCAGCAACTGCTCCAACAACTACGGGCCGCGCCAGCACGTGGAGAAGTTCATCCCCCGCCAGATCACGAACCTGATCGACGGCGTCCACCCCAAGCTGTACGGCGCGGGGCTCAATGTGCGCGACTGGATCCACGTCGACGACCACAACGCCGCCGTGCTGCGCATCATCGAGGCGGGCCGCATCGGCGAGACGTACCTGATCGGCGCCGACGGCGAGATGAACAACAAGGACGTCGTCGAGATGATCCTGCGCCTCATGGGCCACCCCGCCGACGCCTACGACCACGTGAACGACCGGCCGGGCCACGACCTGCGCTACGCGATCGACTCCACCAAGCTGCGTACCGAGCTGGGCTGGACGCCGACGTACACCGCGTTCGAGGCCGGGTTGGCCGCCACCATCGACTGGTACCGCGCGAACGAGGGGTGGTGGCGTCCGATGAAGGAGGCCACCGAGGCCAAGTACGCCCGCACCGGCCAGTAGTGCCCCCCTTCCCCGCCGCTCGACCCACGGAGACTTCCATGACCGACCTCGCCGTCCACACCACCGCCATCCCGGGGCTGCTGGTCGTCGACCTGCCCGTGCACGGGGACGCCCGCGGCTGGTTCAAGGAGAACTGGCAGCGGGCGAAGATGGTGGCCCTCGGGTTGCCCGACTTCGCGCCGGTGCAGAACAACATGTCCTACAACGCCGACGCCGGATCGACCCGCGGCCTGCACGCCGAGCCGTGGGACAAGCTGGTGGGCTTGGCCCACGGCCGGATCTTCGGCGCGTGGGTCGACCTGCGGGAGGGGCCGACGTTCGGCACCAGCTTCACCCTCGAGATGGGGCCCGAGCGGGCGGTGTTCGTGCCGCGCGGCGTCGCCAACGGCTACCAGGCCCTCGAGGCGGACACGGCGTACAGCTACCTCGTCAACGACCACTGGTCACCGGAGGCGCGGGCGTCCTACACCTACCTCAACCTGGCCGACGAGACCGCCGCCATCGCGTGGCCGATCCCGCTGGCCGAGGCCACGATCTCGGACGCCGACGCCCAGCACCCGCGGTTGGCCGACGTGGTGCCGATGCCACCGCGCACGACCGTGATCGTCGGCGCGCAGGGCCAGCTCGGGCGCGCGCTGCAGCAGGCCTTCCCGGACGCCGCGGCCCTGGACCGTGATGAGCTCGACCTCACCGACGCCGACGCGGTCGCCGCATACCCGTGGGGGGGCGTCGGCACCGTCATCAACGCGGCCGCCTACACCGCGGTCGACCAGGCCGAGAACCCGGAGGGACGCAGTGCGGCGTGGGCGCTCAACGTGGGCGCCCTGACGAACCTGGTCGCCGTGGCCCGCGAGCTCCGCATCACGCTGGTGCACGTGTCGAGCGACTACGTGTTCGACGGTGAGGCGGAGGAGCACGACGAGGACGAGCCGTTCAGCCCGCTCGGCGTGTACGGCGTCACAAAGGCCGCCGGCGACGCGCTGGTGGCGACCCTGCCGGCCCACTACGTCGTCCGCACCTCCTGGGTGATCGGCGAGGGCAAGAACTTCGTGCGCACCATGGCGTCGCTGGCCGAGCGGGGTGTCGCGCCGGCGGTGGTCGACGACCAGTTCGGGCGGCTCACGTTCACCACCGACCTGGCCGACGGCATCGCGCACCTGCTGGCGTCCGGGGCGCCGTACGGCACCTACAACCTCACCAACGACGGCGCCGTCCGCAGCTGGTTCGAGATCGCCCAGCAGGTGTTCGAGCTGACGGGGCACGCGGCATCCGACGTGTCGCCGCAGACCACCGAGGCGTTCGCCGAGGGCAAGGTCGTCTCGCCACGGCCGCGCCACAGCGCGCTGGCGCTGGGCAAGATCAAGGCCACCGGGTTCGTCCCCCGCGACGCCGACGAGGCGCTCCGGGAGTATCTCCACCGCTGAGCCCGCACCTGCCCACCCTTCGGGGCGCCGATACGATCGGCGTCATGCCTGCGTTCGAGCCGTTCCGCGCCCACCGGTACGCCCCCGGCACCGACCTCACCCGGGTGATCGCCCCGCCGTACGACGTGCTGAGCGACGCCGACACCGACGCTCTCGCCGCCCGCAGCGAGCACAACATCGTCCACGTCGACGTGCCCCGCGGCGGTGACGACCGCTACGAGCGTGCCGCGGCGACGTTGCAGGGGTGGCTGGACGCCGGCGTCCTGGTCACCGACGACGAGCCGAGCTTCACGATGTACCGGATGGGGTTCACCGACGCGACCGGCGCATCGCGAGAGATCGTCGGCGTCCTCGGGGCGTTGGAGGTGGTGGACGCCGGCGCCGGCGGCGTCCTACCCCACGAGCGCACCACCCCCAAGGCCAAGACCGACCGCCTCGACCTCACCCGGGCCACCGATGCCAACCTCTCACCGGTGTGGGGCCTGTCGCTGGCCCGCGGGCTGACGGCGGCGCTGGCCGAGCCCGGCGAGCCGGTCGGCACGCTCGTCGTGGACGGCGTCACCCATCGCGTCGAGCGGGTCACCGACCCCGAGCGCATTGCCGCGATCGCCTCCATCGTCGGCGCCGACGACGTGCTGATCGCCGACGGCCACCACCGCTATGCCATCGCCCGCACGCACCGCGACGAGGTCCGGGCGGCGTCCGGCCGCACCGACACCACGGCCGAACGGACCCTCACCTTCGTCAACGAGCTCGTGGAGGAGCAGCTCAGCATCGAGGCGATCCACCGCGTCTACAGGGGCCTCAGCGCCGACGCGCTGCGCGACGCCCTCGCGGGCCGCTTCGACCTGACCCCCGCCCCCGATCCCACACCGGCCACGCTCTCCGAGATGGTCCGCACCGGACGCCTCGTCCTGCTCACGGCCCAGGGCGCCAGCTGGCTCACGCCCCGGCCTGGGGCGTTCGACGGCGTCCGCGCCCTCGACGGCGCCTGGCTGGAGCACGCGGTGGAGGGCACCGGCGCCGAGGTCGGCTATCAACACGGCTTGGCGGAGGTCACCGAGTTGGTCTCCTCGGGCGCGGTTGCGGGGGCGGTCCTCATCCGTCCCACCTCCCTGGTCGAGATCGAGCGCACCGCCCGCGAGGGGCTGCTGATGCCTCCCAAGTCGACGTTCTTCACCCCCAAATTGCGCACCGGTTTCGTGTTGCGCCCGCTGGGCGTCACGGACTGATCGGCTTCACCGGGCGAGAGGGCCGCCGATTTCGCGCCGTGGCTGCACGGCCGGGGGCCGCGAACTAGGCTCAGGGCACCTGACGACTCTCCCGAGGAGGATCCTTCACCATGGCGTTCGAGACCACCACGAACCCGATGCGCGGCGTCGAGGCCAAGCACGGTTCGGGGCACTACGGCGTGTTCGAGCACGGGGCGCACATCTGGTCGTACCAACCCGACGGGCAGGCGCCCGTGCTGTGGCTCAGCGCGCACTCCGCCTTCTCCGACGACCAGCCGATCCGCGGCGGCGTTCCCGTGATCTTCCCGTGGTTCGGGCCCGGTGAGGAGGGCGACCCGGCGCACGGGTTCGTCCGCACCGCCACATGGCACCTGCAGGACACGAAGGACACCCTCGAGCGTGACGGACGCCTCCTCGTCGAGTACGAGCTCGACCAGGCGATGACCGGACGCCAGGACGGCCTGCCGCACCGCTACCGCGCCTACCTGCGCGCCAAGTTCACCCCCGAATACCTCGGCATCACGCTCGAGATCAACAACACCGGCGAGAACGTCATCACCTTCGAGAACGCTCTCCACACCTACCTGGCCGTCGGGGACGTGCGCGAGGTCACCGTCTCCGGCCTCGACGGTGCGACGTACTTCGACAAGGTCACCGGTGAGACGCAGACCCAGTCCGGTGACATCACCATCACCGGTGAGACCGACCGGGTGTACACGAGCGAGGGTGAGGTCGTCGTACATGACCCGGTGCTCGGCCGCACGCTCGTCATCGCGAAGAGCGGTTCGGCGAACACCGTGGTGTGGAACCCCTGGGTCGACAAGGCCAAGGCGCTGCCCGACTTCGGCGATGACGAATGGACCGGCATGCTCTGCATCGAGGCCGCCAACTGCCGCGACGGTGCGATCACTCTGCGGCCCGGTGAGATGCACCAACTCCGGCAGCGGATCGCGCTCGCCTGACGTCCGCGTGACGCGGCTGGCCCCGGCGCCTCGCCGTGGGTCAGCCCACCGGGCCGGGCGGCCAGAGTTTCGCCACCACGCGTCCGGCCACGCGCTCGGCGGGGACGAAGCGGGCACAGTCGGACGCCGGCGCGGTGCCCCGGCACAGCACCATCGAGTCGGGAGCCACGCCGCGGTGGTCCCCCAGCACGAGCAGCCGCCCCGCGGGCACGGTCACGGGCGGGAAGCAGCGCTCCGATCGCGGCCAGGTGGCGCAGTCGAGGACGCCGGGGGTGAACGGCGCGTCGTCCACCGTGGCCGGCTCGACCCGCGGCTCTCCGTCGACGGTGATCCGCCCCTCGGCGTCGCAACACACCACGGCGTCCCCGGGCAGCCCGACGACCCGCGTGATCGTCCAGAGCTGCCCACCCCCCGCCGCCGGGGGCAGCTCCGCGTCCTCCCACGTGGTGCCGTGGCCCAGTACGACGACGTCGCCGCGCGACGGGCCGTCCGGCCCCAACGCCCAGGACGAGGACAGCACGCGCTCGTCGCGCGTCAAGGTGGACGCCATCGCGTCGGAGGCCACGACGTGCACGCGCACGAACGCCTGCAGCAGCAACGCCACCAGCACCACGCCGGCCAGGACGCCTCCGACGGCCAACCAAGACGTCCGGCCCCCGCCCGCGCGCCGGCGTCCGGCCCGCCGCTCGGTTGCCGCACCGCTCACCTCACCCACCCCGTTTCCGTCACGCGCCCCTGCCTCCGCGGACGCCACTCTCCATGGTAAACAGCCCCTCCGACACCAGCCTGCCGGCCCTGCACCGGGCGGCTTCCAATGACTTGGGCCACGTTGCTCCGGGCGGCCGTGGGGCCGGGTCGTTCGGGCTAGGGTGGTCGTGATCGACAAGAGGAAGTGGTTGCATGTCCCGGATCCAGCACGAAAAGTTCCGTTCCAAGGTGATGTCGGCCGACGAGGCGGCAACCTTCATCGAACACGGGGACAACGTCGGGTTCTCCGGCTTCACCGGAGCTGGCTACCCCAAGCTGATCCCGGGTGCGCTCGCCACGCGGATCCGCGCCGCCCACGAGGAGGGCAAGGACTTCCAGATCGGGTGCTGGACGGGCGCGTCGACCGCTCCCGAGCTGGACGCCACCCTGGCCGAGGTCGACGGCATCAGCTATCGGATGCCCTACCAGTCCGACCCGGTGATGCGCAGTAAGATCAACGCCGGTCTCTCCGACTACAACGACATCCACCTGTCCCACTCCGGGCCGCTCGTCCGCGCCGAGGTGCTCGCGCCGCTGGATGTCGCGGTGATCGAGGTGGCGGGCATCAACGCCGACGGTGAGGGCATTCCCAGCTCGTCGGTGGGCAACAACGTCATCTACCTGGAGAAGGCCAGCAAGATCATCCTCGAGGTGAACAGCTGGCAGAGCCTCGACCTGCTCGGCATGCACGACCTCTACTACGGCTTCGCGCTGCCCCCGGATCGCCGCGAGGTCGACATCCTCGCCCCCGGCGACCGGGTGGGTCAGACCACGTACCGCATCGACGCCTCGAAGGTCGTCGCCGTCGTCGAGACCGATCTGCCGGACCGCAACTCCCCCTTCAAGCCGGCCGACGCCATCTCCGAGGCGATCGCCCAGCACTACCTCGACTTCCTGGCCAACGAGGTGAAGCACGACCGGCTGCCGAAGAACCTGCTGCCACTGCAGTCCGGCGTCGGCAACGTCGCCAACGCGGTGCTCGCGGGTCTCCAGGCCGGGCCGTTCAGCGACCTCACCTCGTACACCGAGGTCATCCAGGACGGCATGGTCGATCTCATCGATTCGGGCAAGCTCACCGTGGCGTCCGCCACCGCGTTCTCCCTGTCGCCGGAGTACGCCGAGCGGATGAACGACGAGGCGAAGAAATATCGCAAGAACATCATCCTGCGGCCCCAGGAGCTCTCGAACCACCCCGAGATGATCCGGCGCCTCGGCGTGCTCGCCTGCAACGGCATGATCGAGGCCGACATCTACGGCAACGTGAACTCCACCCACATCATGGGCAGCCGGCTGCAGAACGGTATCGGCGGTTCGGCCGACTTCACCCGCAACGCCTACATCTCCGCGTTCGTGACGCCGTCGGTGGCCAAGGGCGGGGCCATCTCCGCGATCGTGCCCATGGTCAGCCACCACGACCACACCGAGCATGACGTGCAGGTGCTGATCACCGAGCAGGGGCTGGCGGACCTGCGCACGCTGGCGCCACGCAAGCGCGCGAAGCTCATCATCGAGAACTGCGCCCACCCCGACTACCGTCCGGCGCTGCTGGACTACTTCGAGCGGGCCCAGAAGACGGCGAACGGGCAGCACACACCCCACAACCTGGGGGAGGCGCTGAGCTGGCACGTCCGGTTCCTGGCCGACGGAACGATGAAGTCCTGATCGCGGGCGAAAGCCCCCCAGCGCGTTGGTAACTCTTCACAACGCCTTCCGGTCGCCGATTCGACGCGCAACTGCGGCGGGTCTAGGCGTGACGCCCGCGATGACTTCACCAGACCGCCCCGAGAAGGTGTGCAGAAGGCGTGTTCCTGGTCACCTACCGGGGGACGTCAGGCCTTGTCGGGGCGCGAAACAGGCGCTTTGGAGTTGACGCCGACGCTTATCATCACAAGACTGAATCGGAATCGTCACTCAACGATTCCTTGTAAATGATTGCAGTTCGAGCGGACCCGGGGGGTCCACCCCCCCCTCGCACGGTCGAACTGGGGGGAGGATCTACATGAACACGGCTGCGCGCCCTCGGGGCCGTCGTCCGGGCAACGACGACACACGGGGCACCATCCGGGACGCCGCCAAGGCACTCTTCAGTGCCGAGGGCTATGACCGCGTGAGCCTTCGGGCGATCGCCCGCGCTGCGGACGTCGACCCGGCTCTTGTCCATCACTACTACGACTCCAAGGCCGCCTTGTTCGTCGAGGCGCTCCTGCCGACGGAGGTGGACCTCGCCGAGGTGCACCGCCACATCCTCGGCGGGGAGGTGGCCGAGGTCGGCCAGCGGGCCGCCAGGTCGTTCATCTCGGCGTGTGACGCCCCGGAGGTCAACGACGGCTATCTCTGGCTCATCTCCCAGGGAGAGCAACAGGTCACCCGCTTCCGGGCGGTCCAGGAGTTCACGGCACGGGAGCTGTACGCCCCCATCGCCGAGCACTTCGGACACGAGGACGCCGTGCTGCGGGGTCAGCTCGCGGCGGCTGCCACGCTGGGGCTCTTCGCGAGCCGCAACCTGCTGCAGATGCGGCCGCTGTCGACCACGGCGGTGCGCACTTTGGTGCGCACCACCGGCCATGCGCTCCAGCAGTACTTGGTGGACACCTGGTGATCCCGTTGGTTCGGGGACGGGCCTAGACTGGGCGTCCCCGAACCAGGACGGAGCCATGACGCATCCTGTGCCGACCGAACGCACGGACGCCGCACCTGCGGCGTCCGTGGCCGAGCCGGCCATCGGCACCGTCGCCGCCTCGAAGGACGCCACCACCGACCCGCGGACGGGCGAGCCGCGTCGGCCGTGGTCGATCTACGGGGCGGCGGCGTTGCTGTACCTGGGCGTCGCCGTGGTGTTCGCCGGCTTGCTGTGGGCGTTCTGGCAGAGCATCGACACGTTCGCCGAGGCGGCGTGGCTGCACCGGGTGACGCCCACCGAGCCGGGCTCACTGATCCGCGTGGCCATGGTCAGCGGTGAATTCGTGGTGGCCCTGGTGATCGGGGCCGCCGGAATCATCGCCGCGCACCATGCGTGGTGGGGGTACCGGTGGGCTCGGATCGCCGGCCTCATCGCCGTGGCGCTCAGCTGCGCCGCGCTCATCATCAATCCGCTGGCCAGCGCGGGCATCGCGTTCGCCGTGCTGGGCGCGATTCTGCTGTGGCTGCCGCCGTCGCGGGCATTCTTCGCTCGCTGGCACCTGCGCCGCCACCCCGGCCCGCCGGTGGCCACGATCACCGACGACGTGTACTACGGCCCGCTGCCGAGGTACCGGTGAGCGGCCGCCTCGCCCGGGCCGTCGGTGCGCTGCGGCGCGTCGTGGGCCGCGCGCGGGCGTCCGCTGCGCTGGTGTCGCCCACCCGGTCGGCCCGCCGCCCGCGAACCACCGAGCCGCGCGGCGGCTACCCCGGTGACTTCGAGGGTATGCCGACCGTGGCCTACACCCCCGTGGCCGGCAATCGGCCCGACCCGGGTGAGGTCGTGTGGGGCTGGGTGCCCTACGAGGAGGACGCCACCCGCGGCAAGGACCGTCCCGTGCTGCTCATCGGACGCGACCGCTCCTGGCTGCTCGGGCTGCCGCTGACGAGCCTCGACCACGACCGCGACGCCGCCCAAGAGGCCCGTGCCGGCCGGTACTGGATGGACATCGGGCGCGGCCCGTGGGATTCCCGCGGCCGGGCCAGCGAGGCGCGCGTCAACCGGATCGTCCGGCTCGATCCGGACGCCGTGCGCCGCACGTCGGCGGCCCTGCCCCGCGACGTGTTTGACCGGGTGATCGCCGAAGTCCGCGTGCACCGGGGGCACTGACGCCAGCTCGGCCTACCGCAGGACTTGACCAGATTGGTGCGCCGAAACCCTCCGACTGCTCGCCCCCGCCGCATTTCCGGTCGGCAAGGATGCGCCCGTCTTCCAAGAGCGAATGCGACAACCCCCTGTGGTCCAGGGACTCAAATCAACAGGGTCCGGCCTCGCGTAGCCCCAAGGATCGCGCTGGGCACCGCCCTCGCCACCAGCGCTGAACCGGCTGACGCAGGTCCGCCGTCAAAGGCCACGCGTCACGATGGTGAATCCCCCAGGTTCGATGCGCACGCGGCGGCCACGCATCAGGGCGGAGCCCTGCGACCGACCATCCGCGTCATATGAGGTGGCCACCAGCTTTCCCGAGCCGGCCAAGTCTGGACGCCTCTCCTCGACCCGGCGGCTCTTGGAGGTGAGCAGCACCATGCCCACGCCGTCGCTCTGCGAGGCCAGCATCGCGATCTCAGGCATGACAAGGAGCGCGTCCAGCCGAGCTGTTCCCCCGCGCACGAGCGCTTCGACCGACCTCTCGCCTCCCGCAACGCGTCCGTCGAGCTCGACAGGGGTGAGCCTCGTCGGGGCCGCGGCGTCACCGGGTGCCCCCACGGCGCCGTGATGGATCCACCCAAGCGGACGGCGTCTGCTCACAAACTTCGTCACCGCATGCGAGCCGGGCACCAACTCGACCACCGGCTGCAGCAACCGTGGCTCACGCGAGGCGGGCAGCGTCCACCTCAGCACGGCACCGGCCTGTGCCACGACCTGCTGACCGCTCCACGACGATTCGCCCGTCCACGCGGACGCCGGCGTCTCCACGGTCGCCGGGCCTTGCAGCGCAGCTGTTTCAGCCTCGACGACCACCAGACCGTTGCGCACCTGGATCTGGGCGGACGCCTTCGCGAGCGCCACCAATTCAGGGTTGTCGTCCAGCACGAGCATGGTCAGCAGCCCGTGGATCGTCGACTCGGCACCCGAGTTGCGGTTGATGCGTCCGTCCGCCTCGACGCCGTCGAACGTGACCCCGGTGGCCGGGTCGTAAACAGGCACGCCAGCCAGGTTCGCACCGAAGAACCAGCCCGCGGCGATTCCCGCCAGACGGCGGATGCCGTCACGCCGGGCAGCCACTCCCACGTCATAGCAAGCCCGCACGCGGGCGTCCGCTCCGTACGCGATCTGCACCTTCTCCAGTGGAACCGGCAGCCAACCGTTGTCGGGCCCCGTGGAGGTGAGGAGTTGAGCGGTGAACCCGGCGGTGTCGCCGATCGCCGGCCCCATGAGGTCGGAGTCGCCAAGGGCGATGGACGCCGCCGCCAGCCCTTGGGCCATCTCCGAACCCCAGGCGTGCCACAGGTCCAGCGACTCTGCCCACGGCATGAGGGCGCGGAACGGCCATTGGGTCGTGGTGCCACGATGGAACTCCGCCAGGCCTTGGGCAAACTGCCGGGTTGCCTTCACGGCCGCGGGCGACCCGGTCGCCTGCACATAAGCGGCCAGTCCGAGCAGGGCCTCGCTCGTGGCGTCGGCGCCCTGCGTGATCAGCCACGCGGGCACCTGGACACCGTGCAGGTCGTGGTAGGTGCCGTAACGTACGAGCACGTCGCGCTCGAGGGCTGCGATGGTGAGTTCCATCCGATCCCGCAGGAACGCAGCGAACGCCTGGTCGTGCTGGGCGAAGGCGGCGTACCCTTCGCCGTAGGCCCACACGGCGCGCGCGGTCCAGTACGACTCCCCCTGATCGGCCGGATTGGGGTTGTCCGGCGGGGTCGGTGTCGGGTTCAGCGTGCCGTCCGGCTGCATCCACAGCACGAACTCACCGGCGTACGGGCCGGTGAGGGTCTGGTAGTACGCCATGCCACGTAGCTGTCGGTAGGCCTGCTCGCGGGCGTGCGCCGAGCCGGTCTGCTGCCAGGCCCGCAGGTACACCACCGCCGCCCGGGCGATGTCATCGACGTCGTACGCCCCCTGTCCCCACGTGTCCGTGGCTGCGTCGTAGGCGCCACCGCCCACTGGCTGGTAGCTGCCGTCGGGGCGAACGTCCGCATAGACCCACAACTGGCCCACCTCCGGTTCCTCGGACAGCCGGTAGGTCGTGTGGGCCGCCGAAGGCGTCAGGCGGACGGCGGTGGTCAACTCGTCCAGGTGCCCCAGGTTGGTGAGGGGGGGCGCCGGCGCGGCGCCCGGGGTGGAGGCCGGGGCCGGAGCAGGTGCGGCGACGGCGGTGGCAGCGGAGAGCGCCAGCGGTGCGGTGACGACGCCGGCGAGCAGGGTGCGACGCCGGACGGGGTGATCGATGAGCATGACGTGCCTTTCGAGGTCGGGGATCGGCGCGCGAAGACCGCAGGGGAGGGTGACCGCGTCAGGGGGTGGCTCGGTCGAGCGAGGCGACGCCGATCGCCTCGTCAGCCATGCCGTAGAAGGTGAACAGGCGTCCGTCGACCTCGACGATCGCGGTGGGAAACACGACGTTGCCAACGATGCCGACACGTTCACGCTCTGTCTCGGGGGTGAGCAGCGGATGGGCGGTGCGGGCCACGACCCGGCTGGGGTCGGCCGCGTCCAGGATCATCGCCCCGGCGGCGTAGTGGACGTCCTTCTGCGGCGCGAAATCGTCCTCGATGATGGTGCCGGAGACACCGTGGTAAATCAGGAGCCAGCCTTCGGGAACGCGCACCGGAGGCGGCCCACCGCCTATCTTGAGCGCCTCCCAGGCCGTCTCAGAGCGAGCGATCTCCCGATGACCGAAGGGACGCAGCAGCGCGGCCGGGTCAGCCAGCGCGTCCGAAACCCGGACGTAGGAGAGCCAAATGGCTGCCCGATCATCGGTGACGCCGGCCGGCAGCGACACCTCTTGGCCACGGATGCGCCACATCGGGCGGTGTATGAACCCGAAACAGAGCTCACCTTCGGGGCCAGGGATGGGCTCGGGGAACCAGACCAGATCCTTGTTCGGGAACAGGTTGAGGTCGGTGTCGAGGTGGTCCTCATACCGGAACTGGACCGGCCCCAGGCGCGTCCACGTTGCCAGGTCACTTGAGGTGGCGAGGGCCGCGCGGGGGCCCAACGGACCGTATGCGACGTAGGTCATCACGTACAGCCCCAACGCCTCGATCCACGTGATGCGCGGATCCTCGACGCCCCCGTGGTCGGAGCCGCGCTCCCACCCGCGGTCGGGGCTCAGCACGATGCCGCGCCGCTCCACCCCGGTGGGGACACCGTCGGTCACCACCACATCGGCGACGGCGATGCGCGACCGGTTGCCAGCCGCGACCACGCGCGGGAAGAGCACGAGGCGCCCATCTGGCGCCCGCGCCGCCGCCGGGTTGAGGACGCCCTCCAGCTCGTGCGGGTCGCTGCGGTCGGGCGTCATCACGACCCCCCGCCGCGTCATCGTGTAGGGGAAGTCTGTATGGCTCATGCGGTCCTCTTTCGTGGTCTGGCTGGGGGTTTGAAGGGGCGTAAGAAGTGGGTCGATCGATCAGCCCTTGACGGCGCCGCCAACGACACTGGCCACGAGGTAGCGCTGCAGGAACAGGTAGACGATGAGCAAGGGCGCCGCGACGATGAGCGTCGCCGCCGAGAGCAGGCTCCATTGGCTCGTGTAGGTGCCCTTGAAAGCGAATAGACCGAGCGTCACGGGCCACTTCTCCTGGTCGGTGAAGAGGATGGTGGCCAAGATGATGTCGTTCCACACGCCGATCGCCTGCAGGATGAAGATGGTTGACAGCACGGGCGCCATCAGCTTGGGCAGGAACGTGAAGAGGTAGCGCAGATACCCCGCGCCGTCCATCGCGGCGGCCTCGTCGATCTCCCGGGGGATTGAGCTGAGGTAGCCCGTGACAAGGAGGGGTCCGACGCCGACACCCGAGGCCATGATCAAGATGTAGCCGAGCGCCGTGTCGTACAAGTTCAGGCGCAGCGCCATCTGGAAGACCGTGACCAGGGTGTTGGGCAGGAAGAGCATGGCGGCGAAGACGCCCTGCCACAGCCGGGGATGCTTGACGTATCCGCGAGCGACAGGGAACCCGATCATGAGGGACATGACGGTGCCCAAGGATGCGGCAACGAAGGTGTACAACACCGAGTTCAGCACGTAGTTGGCGAAGTTGCCCTGCTCCCATGCGGCGACGAAGTTGCCGAACTCTGGGGCTCGTACCAGGCCGGTGGGGTTCACCAAGAACTCGGCGTTGCTCTTGAGGGCCGTGTTGATCAGGAACAACAGCGGGTAGGCGTACACGATGATCACGATGAGCATCAGCGCGTAGCCGACGAGGGTGAGCGGCGTCAGTCGATGGCGCCCGACGGGGGTGTCTTCGCGAGCGGCGATGGGTCGTGGCGGGGCCGCGACGGGGAGGGGTGTGGTCACAGCGCCGTCTCCTTGGAGCGCAGGTACGCCAGCGTGGCCAGCGAGATGATCGCCACGATGACGAACTGGACGATCGAGATGGCGGCCGCGTAGCCCTGCGACTGAACGGTACCGCCTTGGGCTCCCCCGAAGCCTTGGGTGAAGATGGCGAGGCTGAGCACCTGGGTTGCCGGGTTGATCGGCCCGGTCAGCACGTAGATGAGCTGGTAGCTCTGGAGCGCACCAATGATGCACAGCAGAGTGTTGGCCGTCACGGACGGGGCCAGCAAGGGGATGGTCACATTGCGAAGCTTCTGCCAGTTGGTCGCTCCGTCAATGTCGGCCACCTCGTACAACTCCTGCGGGATGGCCTGCAGGCCGGCGAGATAGATGACGACGGCGACGCCGATTCCACTCCACACCTGCACGAAGATCACGAGCGCCATCGCGAGGTTCGGGTCCCCAAAAAATGCGCTGGACTGCCCAAACGCTGCCCACAGCTCGGCGGCCGGCCCGGCCGACGGGTTGAAGATCAGCGAGAAGATCAGGCCGATGACGGTGACACCCAGGATGGTGGGCAGGAACACGACGGCGCGGGCGAAGTTGCGCCCCACGAGGCGCTGGTTGAGCAGGACCGCGATGAACAGAGCGATCACGTTCTGGAAGAAAGTGACTGCAAAGGCGAAAACGAAGGTGTTCTTCAGCGCCGACAGGTTGTAGCCAATCTGGGCCGAAGAGAAGAACGTCAGGTAGTTCTCCACGCCGACGAAGCGTGTCGGCAGATAGGGCAGCGACCGGATGTCCGTGAACGAGATGACTAGGATCAGAACCGCCGGGACGAGCGAGAACAGGACAATCAGGCTCATTCCGATGGCGAAACTGATCTGGGCGGTCAAGCGCCGGCCGAAGACGATGTAGTTGCTACTGTTCACGCCTTCCCCTCTCGGGTGGGTGGGGGTGGGGGCCCGGTCCGAGGGCCCCCACCGAGGGACGTGGTTGACGCGCGGCTCGGCAGGGCCCAGCCTTGCGTCTCAGCGGACGGCTCTATCTACTTGGCGGCGTCCCAGTCCCGCTGCGCGGCGTCGGCAGCCGCCTGCGCGTCACCGGCTCCCATTGGCTGGATGCCCTGCCAGTTGAACGGAAGGGCGGCTGCCTGGCCGGCACTGGTGTTGGCGATCCAGATGGTGTCCCACGCCGGTTCGAAGGTCTCGGTGTATTGCTCGATGCCGGTGTAGAACTCGTCACTCGCGACGCCCGGCTGCGAGGGCGCGAACCCTGCCTCGTCGTTGAACAACTCGTAGTTGTCGGCGAAGAACGCCATCCACGCCATGGCGGCCGGCTTGTTCTTGGCGTTGCTCGGCACTGCGAGGCTCAGCTCCGCCTTTCCGCCCAGGGACGCGTTGTCGGCCGCGGTGTCGCTGGCGGGCAGCGGGAAGTAGCCGAAATCAACTCCCCCGGCCTCGCGCAGCGAGCCGACGTTCCACGTCCCGTCGGAGATCATCGCTGCCTGGCCATTGAGGAACTCGGAGGTCATCTGGGAGTAGTTGGAGCCCGCGAAGTTGGGCTGGCCGTACGAGTAGACCTTTTCCACCTTCTGCAGCACCTCGAGCTGCTCGTCGTCGTTGAGCGCGATCGTGTGCTCGTACAAACCCTGGGCCAGATCCTGCTTGGCCTGGGCCGTGGGGTAGGTACTCTGCACGACGCTGAGCATGATGATGCCGGCGGTGTCCTTGCCGCCGATCGAGATGGGCGTGATGCCATTTGTCTTGAGGGTCTCACACAGGGTGATGAACTCGTCCCACGTCGTGGGCGGAGTCAGGCCGTTCTCCGCGAAGATCTCCTTGTTGTAGGTGAGGCCCGTGTAGTAAGAGAGGCCCGTCGGCACCGTGTAGTTCTTGCCCTTGTACCGAGTTTGCTCCAGCACGGACGGGGTGAACTTCTCCATGAAGGCTTGGTCGGTGAGGTCCACGAACCCCCCGGCATCGGCGAGTCGGGCATCGTCGCCCATGTTGGACTCAGGCACGTAGCTCGGTAGTTCCCTGGGGTTGGCCAGTCCCACGTCGATGCTGCCTGCGGTCAGCCGCGAGGTGCGAGCCTGGTTGTAGTTCTCGTTGGGCACTGCCGTGAAGTTGACCGTGACGTTGGGGAACTCCTCGGCGAAGGCGTCGTTGACGGCCTTGAATCCGGCGTCTGAGCCAGCGGCACTCGACACCAGGATGTTGAGCTCACCGTTGACAGCCGCAGTGTCCGTCGGAACTGATGCGGGAGCCGGTGCCTCCGCGCCCGAGCATGCGCTGAGCGCCAGAGCGGTCGCGCCCGCAAGGGCGATCAGCCGGAAATATCGTGCGCGTCCGGCGCGCAACTTCATCGTTGCCATGGGGGTCCTCCCGTATCCGAAACGTTTCGGTGGGCAGATAGTAGCAGTCGTGGCCACCCATGCAACAGAGGTCGAGGCGGCCCCTCAGATCGCTTTGTGCGAGTACGCACTTAGTGGCCGGGGGGCGGTGGGGCGGTCGAGCCCGCCAGGACGAGGCCGGCCGGCTCGATGTGGGCGTGTTCCACGGCACCACCGGCGATGCGGTCGAGCAGCAGTTCAGCGGCGCGGCTTCCGAGGTGGTGGGGCGAGGTGCGTACCGTCGTGAGCGGTGGCGAGATGTAGGACGCCAGTCGGATACCGTCGAAGCCGGTGACCGACAGCTCTTGCGGGACGCGGACGCGGCGGGCGCCCGCACGCGACACCAGGCCGATAGCCATCAGATCGTTGGCGCATACGACGGCTGTCGGGGGTTCGGGCAGGTCCAGCAGTGCGTCGGCGGCCTTCGCCCCGCTCTCGGTGCTGAAGTCACCGCGGACCAGCGGCCCGGGGGGCAGACCGGCCTCGGCGAGGGCATCGCGCCACACCTGCTCGCGCTCCCCTGAATGCACAAACGCTGCCGGTCCGGCCAGGTGCGCGACGCGCTCATGCCCAAGGCTGAGCACGTGGGCCATCAGATCGCGAAGGCCCGAGTGGTGATCCTGAGTGACTGACGACGCAGCGCCTCCCGGTGGGGTGACGTTGATCGCCACCGCGGGCAACGCCAGCTCCTCGACCATGGCGAAGCGCGGGTCGTCGGCCTGCACGTCAGTGAGGAAGACGCCGTCGACCACGCCGCCGAGCGCCCAACGCGGCATGCGCTCCAGCACCTTCTCGGGGGTCGCGGCCAGCATGAGCACCAGCGCGTGCCCGGCCGGGTCGAGCACGGTTTCGACGCCCCCGAGGAAGCCGGCGAAGAACGGGTCGGCCTCTAGGACGGACGCCGGCCGCTGCAGGAGCAGGCCCACCGCCCATGCGCGGCGGGAGACGAGGCTCCGTCCCTGCATGGACGGAACCCACCCCATCCGCTGCGCCGCCTCCAGCACTCGTTCACGTGTAGTCGGCGCCACACCGTCGCGACCGTTCAGTGCTGCCGAGACCGTGCTGATGGCGACGCCCGCCTCACGGGCGACATCGACGATGGTGACGCGTCGGGCCACACCCTCTCCTGTCGCTCGGGTTCTGCTCAGCGTAGCGCCGCGACGGACGTGCCCAAGCGTCGAGCGCGGCTGGTGAGCTGGACGTTGAGCGGCCAGGGCCGCGCGTTCGCCCAGCGGGGTGAGCACGCGGGATTGATGTTCCTGATCTGGCATGCGAGCGTCAACGTGGCGCTGGATAGCAGCACCGGACGGGGACACAGTGACCGCGCGATGGCTGAGGGGCGTGGACGCCTTGTGGAGGGCAGCGTGGCCATCTATTAAGCACTGTACTTCGGGGATGGGGCTCAAGCCGAGGGAGAAACACCTGTGACGTGCCGCCTGGCAAGCCCCGTTCGATGGGAGCGGGCGACGGGAATCGAACCCGCGTGTCCAGCTTGGGAAGCTGGCGCTCTACCATTGAGCTACGCCCGCAGTGTTGCTCGCGCAACCCGGCCATTCTAACCACGTCCCCCCGCCGCCCGCATGTCGCACCGGTCCCGGCCAGGCCGGCGGCCCGCCCGGCGGATGCGCGGCGGATGCGCGGCGGCGGCGTCAACTCACCCTTCAGGGTGGCCCCCGAGCGACCCCGGGTCACCGACGCGAGGTCTCGCCACGGCGTCCACCCCCGCTTACGGTGGAGCCATGACCGTCTCCCCCGATCCACGCCAGCCCGGACACATGCGCGTCGGGGACGCCGACCGCGGCATCGTCGCCGACCTGCTGTCCGCCGCCTACGCCGAGGGACGTCTCACGCGCGACGAACACGGCACCCGCCTCGAACAGGCCATGGCGGCCCGAACGTTCGACGACCTGCGCGGCCTCACGGCCGATCTCGTGCCGGCCACCAACACCGGCCGCACCATCGGCGCGTTCAGTTCATCGGGATCGGCGCAGATCGACCGCACGGCGGGCTCCTCCGAGGCCGACACCTCCTTCGCCATCTTCGGCGGCGTCGAGCGGAAAGGTCCCTGGCACGTCCGCCGCCACGTCTCAAACATCACCCTGTTCGGCGGCGCGGAGTTCGACCTCAGGGACGCGACCTTCGAATCCGACGTGGTCGAGATGAACCTGTTCTGCGCCTTCGGAGGAGTCGACATCACGGTGCCCGAGGGGGTCAACGTCCGCAACGAGACGGTCGCCATCTTCGGCGGGACGAGCGTCTCCCGCGTCCACCCCGTGCCTGGCGCCCCGACGGTCGTGCTGAAGGGCCTCGTCCTCTTCGGCGGGGTGGACGCCAAGGGCCCCCGCACGAAGAAGCGCGACCGGTGATGCGGGGCCCGACGTCCGACTCGTCCTCGGACTCGACCGAGGGCGCTGCCCCACTGTCAGACCCCGCACCTAGGGTGGGCGACATGCAGGCTCTCCGACCCGATCAGCACCCCGCCGACCCTGAATCGGTTCCGACCGCCTTGTCCCCGGGTGGTGCCCTGCCGCCGCTCCCGCCGGCATCGGAGGATCGTCTCGGCCCGCCCGACGTGCCCGCCGTCTTCGCGCCGCCCGCTGACACGTGGCGCCGCGTCTCACCCAAGCTCATCACGGTCCGCCGGATCAGTTCGTCGATCACCTTTGCGGTGCTCGCCCTCATCACGGCCGTGCCCGTCTGGTTCATCTGGGAGCAGGCCTGGGCCGCCGCCATCCCGCTGGTGGTGTTCTTCCTGTGGTGGTTGTGGGCGTGGATCCGGGCCGGCCGGGTCGTGCGCGCCATCGGCTACGCCGAGCGTGAGGCGGACCTGTGCGTGACCGAGGGACTCTGGTTCAAGCACCTCCTCGTGGTTCCGTTCGGTCGCATGCAGGTGGTGAAGGTGTCGTCCGGCCCGCTCCTGCGCGCCCACGGTTTGGCGACCGTCGAGCTGGTCACGGCGTCCGCCACGACGGACGCCACCATTCCGGGCCTGCCGCTGGAGGAGGCCCGCATCCTGCGGGACCGGCTCATCGAGCTCAGCGACGCGAAGGGGTCGGGGCTGTGACCGACCGGCCCGACACCGCCCAGGGCGCGCCCGGAGACGACGAAGCAGCCCCGCTTGGCTCGCTCGGCCCGCCGCCCGCCGACGCCCCCGGTCGCGTCGTCGTCGAGGAGCGGATGCACCCCCTCAGCCCGTTGGTGAGCCTGTGGATCGGCGTGGTCGCGTTCGGCTGGTTCGCCCTCACGTCGATACTGCAGGGCGACCGCACGTTCGCCGACATGTCGGACCTCGTGGGCCGCATCCCGTGGTGGCTGCTCTTCCTGATGGGCGCCCTGCTGCTGGGGCTGGCGTGGGGCTACTGGTCGTGGTGGACGACCAAGTTCATCATCGACGATGCCGAGCTGCGCATCGAGAACACCGGTGCGTTCCAGGAGTCCAAGCGCATCGCCTTCTCGCGCATCCAGTCCATCGACATCACCCAGCCGTTCGCCGCGCGCCTGCTCGGCCTGGCCGAACTCACGATCGACGTGGGGGCGGACACGTCCACCAAGCTCGCCTACCTCAAGCGCGGACGCGCCGCCGAGATCCGCGACTACCTGATGGTGCGCGCCCACGGCCGCTCGGCCTCCACGAAGGACGCCGCCACCCCGGACGCCGCCGCCTCCGCCTGGGACGACCTGTCGGCCCGCGACGAGATCCTCATCCGGCTCAGCCCCGGCGAGGTCATCCTCGGTGCCGTGGCCTCGCTCGAGGTCATCGGTCTGCTGATCGCCTTCGGCATCCCGATGGCCATCGCCGCTGCGTTGGACGTGCCGGCACTGGCCGTGGGCACCGGGATCATTCCGCTGGCCATCGCGCTCGCGGGTTTCCTGAGCAACAGACTGTTCGGCCAGTTCAACTACACGCTGGCGCAGACGTCCGCCGGCGTCCGCATCACCCGCGGGCTGTTCACCCTGAAGAGCCAGACGGTGCCAGCGCACCGCGTGCAGGCCATCCGGATCAGCCAGCCGCTGCCCTGGCGCTGGCTCAACCGTGCGCGGCTGGATGTGACCGTGCTCGGCCTGGGGCTCGGCGGCGACGGCGAGGGCCCCGCGACGACGATGCTGCTGCCCATCGGGCGACCCCACCAGGTGCAGGCGGCGCTGGCTGCGCTCTGGCCCGGGCTGGAGCTGGATCGCCTGACCTTCAACGGCCCGCCGCGGCGTGCCCGGTGGCTGGACCCGTTCGCGTTCCCCTGGCTGGGTTACGCGCTGGACGACCAGGTGGTCGTCAGCCGCCTCGGCTGGCTCAACCGCACCCAGCAGATCGTGCCGCACGCCCGCATGCAGTCGGTGCGGCTGACCCAGGGCCCGCTGGAGCGGCGCGTGGGCGTCGCCACCGTGCAGCTGCACACCACCAACCCGCTCGGGGAGCGGATCGTCCACATCGACGCCGACGAGGCACGGGGCCTGGTGTTCAGACAGATGGACCGCGCGCGCTCCTCCCGCACCGACGAGTTGCTGGATCCCCCCGGGCTCCGCGAGACGCTGGTGCATCGTGCGGACGCCCCCGCCGATGCCAACGTCTGGTTGCTGCGCACCCACACCGACGCCGCCGCGGAGCAGCAGCCGGCCCCGGTCGCCGGTTACGACCGGTCGTTCGATACCGGGGGTGCCGGTCTGGCGGACGCGAGCCCCGAGGCTCGCTAGGCTCTGCGGCATGAAGATCCGTCACGCCCTGGGCATCGACATCGGGGGCTCCGGCATCAAGGGAGCCATTGTCGACCTCAAGAAGGGCGAGTTCTCGACCGACCGCCTTCGCATCCCGACGCCGCAGCCGGCCACGCCCGAGGCCGTCGCCGACGTCGTCGGCCAGATCGCCAAGCACTTCTCCGAGGAGCTGGGCGACGGCCCCATCGGCATCACGATCCCGGCCATCGTGCAGCACGGCATCACCCGGTCGGCCGCCAACATCGACCCGACCTGGATCGACGCGGAGGCCGAGAAGATCTTCGAGGAGCGCCTGGGCCGCGACATCACGCTGGTCAACGACGCGGACGCCGCCGGCGTCGCGGAGGTCCGGTGGGGCGCGGCCAAGGGGCACCCGGGCCTCGTCATCGTGACGACGCTCGGCACCGGCATCGGGTCGGCGCTGATCCACAAGGGCGAGCTGATCCCGAACTCCGAGCTCGGCCACCTGGAGATCGACGGCCACGACGCGGAGTCGCGCGCGGCGGCGTCCGCCCGGGAGCGGGAGGGCCTGGACTTCGACGTGTGGGCGACCGAGCGCCTGCAGCGGTACTACGAGACCGTCGAGTTCCTGTTCTCGCCCGACCTGCTCGTGGTGGGCGGGGGCGTCAGCAAGAAGGCGGACAAGTTCCTCCCGCTGCTCAAGCTCCGCACCGAGATCGTGCCCGCCGAGCTGCGCAACGCGGCCGGCATCGTGGGTGCGGCGTGGCTCGCCGCCGATCGACTGAAGAACCCGGACGTCCTGATCAAGAAGTGACCCGCCGCGCGGGGCACCTCACGCCATGGTCGCCAGCATGGCGGAGGTGACCTCGCCGCGGGGCCGGCGTCCGGCGAGGACGTCGGTGACCGCGTCCACCGCCATGCGGCCCATGCGGTGCAACTCGAGCCCCTGCGACCCGGCCCAGTGCGGGGTCAGCGTGACGTTCGGCAGCTCCCAGAGCGGGTGGTCGGCGGGCAGCGGCTCCGGGGTGGTGACGTCCAGGATCGCGCGGTGGCGTCCCTCCTTCAGCACGGCGACGAGACCGTCCTGGTCGACGATCGCCGGCCGGGCGGTGTTGATGAACGTCGCGCCGTCGGGCAGGGATGCGAGCAGCTCACGGGTGACCATGCCGCGCGTGGCCGGCAGGTCGGGGGCGTGCAGGCTGACGACGTCGGAGCGGGCGAACAGCTCGGCCAACTCCACCTTGGTGGCGCCCAGGGCAGCGGCGTCGGCGTCCGACACGTAGGGGTCGGACAGCAACACGTCCAGGTCGAACGGCGCGAGCAGCGCCAGCACCCGGCGCCCGATGGAGGAGGCCGAGATGATGCCGACCACCCGCCGGTAGTTGCCCACCCGGGCGAACGTCGGGCCGGCGTAGGCGTCCGGATCCGCCCAGACGGTGCCCCGGCTCGACCGGTAGACGGCGGCCGCGTCGGGCACGGCCTTGCCGGCCAGCAGGATCCACCCGAGCGCGAACTCGGCGACGGGCATCGCGTTGGCCTCGGCCGCCGACGTCACCACGATGTCCCGATCCCAGACCTCCGGCGCGAGCAACGCCTTGACGCTGCCGGCGGTGTGGAACACGTGGGTGAGGCCCGGCAGCCGGTCGAGGGCGGCGGCGTCCAGACGGGGCGAACCCCACCCGGTGATCAGGAACGCGATGTCGTCACCCTGCGGCGGTTCCACCCCCGGGTGCGCCGTCAGGTCGAGCGCACGGTGCATCGCAGCGAGGTCGCCCGGCGCGAACATCCTCTCCGGCAGGCCGGCAGGCATGGCGAGGACGGCTCGGGGACGTTCGGTCATGGCCTCACGCTACCGAGTCGGGGCGCGGGTCAGAGATGGGGTGCGACGAGTGCGTCGTAGCGTCGCTTGACGGTCGCGACGGCCTCGGCGGGCGGCTCGGCCCAGATGTCCTCGTTGAAGATCTCGGACTCGATGTCGTCGTCGTACCCGGTGGCCGCGACGAGCCGCGTGATCGTCGGGAAGTCGATGAACCCGTCGCCCATGTACCCCCGCGAGTGCAGCGGCTCGGCGGCCAACGGCAGGTTCCAGTCGCACACCTGGTAGCTGAACAGCTTGCCGAGGCGTCCGGCACGGGCGATCGCGGCGGAAAGGTTCGGATCCCACCACACGTGGTAGGTGTCGACCACCGCGCCGACGTGATCGGAGCCGACCTCCTCGGCGATGTCGAGGGCCTGGTCGAGCGTCGAAACCACCGCCCGGTCGGCCGCGAACATGGGGTGCAGGGGTTCGATGGCGAGCTTGACGCCCTCGGCCTCGGCGAACGGCGCGATGGCCGCGATGTTCTCCGTGACGCGCCGCCGCGTGGCGACGAGATCCTTCTCACCGTCCAACAACCCCCCCACCACGAGGACGACCGTCTGCGTGCCGAGCGCCACCGCCTCGCGGATGGCGTCCTCGTTGTCGCGGATCGCCGCGGCGCGGGCGTCCGGATCGGCCGCGGTGAGGAAGCCACCGCGGCACAGCGTCGAGACCCGCAGGCCCTCGCGCCGCGCGAGCGCGGCGGTCTCGGCCAGGCCGTGAGCGGCGACGTTCTGCCGCCACAGGCCGATGGCCTCCAGCCCGTTGGCCTTGACCGCCGCGACGGCGTCCGGCATCGACGCCGGCTTGATGGTCCACTGGTTGATGGACAGGCTCATCAGAGGTCGGCCTCGGTCAGCGGCTCGAGGTCGATGCGGCGTCCGTCCGCGGCGGCCTGCAACCCCACCTCGGCCAGCCGGACGCCGCGAGCGCCGCTCAGCAGGTCGTAGGGGTACGGCTCGTCGAGGACGACGGCGCGGAGGAACTCCTCCCACTGCACCTTGAAGCCGTTGTCGTACACCTCGCGCTCGGGCACCTCGAGCCAGAAGTCGCGGTGGTTGATCGGGTCGGGGATGTCGGGGTTCCAGACCGGCTTCGGCGTCAGCTCGCGCGGCTGGATGCGCGCCTTGTGCAGGCCGACGACCGCCGAGCCCTTCGTCCCATCGATCTGGAACTCGACGAGCTCGTCGCGGTGCACGCGGACGTCCCAGCTCGAGTTGAGGCTCACGATGACGCCGTTCTCCAGCACGAACAGCCCGTAGGCGGCGTCCTCGGCGGTGGCGGTGTACTCCTCACCCTGCTCGTCCCAGCGCTTCGGGATGTGGGTGGCGATCGTGGTCTGCACCGACGCGATGCGGCCGAACAGCTCCTCGATCACGTAGTTCCAGTGCGGGTACATGTCGGTGACGATGCCGCCGCCGTCCTCGGTGCGGTAGTTCCACGACGGACGCTGGCTGGGCACCCAATCACCCTCGAACACCCAGTAGCCGAACTCGCCGCGCACGCTCAGGATGTCGCCGAAGAAGCCGGAGTCGATGAGGTCCTTCAGCTTGCGCAGGCCGGGCAGGTAGAGCTTGTCGTGCACCACGCCGGCCTTGACGCCCGCCTCCTTGGCCTCGCGGGCCAGGGCGAGGGCGTCCTCGAAGGACTCGGCGGTGGGCTTCTCGGTGTAGATCGCCTTGCCGGCCTTCATGGCCTTGCGGAGGTTCTCGGCGCGGAGCTGGGTGATGAGCCCGTCGAAGTAGATCTGGAAGTCGTCGTCGGCCAGTGCCTCGTCGAGGTCGGTGGTCCAGTCGTCGATGCCGTGGCGCTCTGCCACCTCGGAGATCTTGGCGGCGTTGCGGCCCACGAGCTTGAGGCGGATCGGCACGCGCGTGCCGTCCGGCAGCAGAATGCCACCCTCGTCACGGATCGGGAGCAGCGACCGGACGAGGTGCTGCCGATAACCCATACGCCCCGAGGCGCCGTTGACGATGATGCCAAGGGATTCGGTCATGGGTGTTCAAGCCTCCTGAACTGCTCCGCCGCGCTGCGGACGATTGGTAAGCGCTTACCACAGTTTAGGGAGCGCCTCGCCGTGGAGTCAAGGGCCACTGAGGTGCCGGGCTTGTCCTCGAGGCGACGAAAAGGCGCCACTCGATCGCACCGTGGTGCGCGTTCTGAGCGTGCGCACGCGAATGAGTGCGCACTCACCGTCGCCTTTTCGTCGCGGACCGGCAACGACCAGCCCGCGGGGCGTCACATCTGGTCGGGAGCCTGGATGCCGAGCAGGTCGAGCCCGGTGGCCAGCACCTTCTTCACCGTGGCGCACAGCGCGAGCCGCGAGGAGCGCACCGCACCGTCGGCCTTGAGCACCGGGCACTGCTCGTAGAACGTGCTCATCGCCGTGGCCAGCTCGAAGAGGTAGGTGCACAGCTTGTGGGGCTGCAGGTCGGCGGCCACCGTCTCCACCACCTCGCCGAACCGGCTCAGTTGCAGGGCGAGCGCCTGCTCGGCCGGCTCGTCGAGCACGGTGATCCGCTCCCACGCATACCCCTCGGCCTCGGCCCGGCGCAGGATCTGGGTGGCGCGGGCATGGGCGTACTGCAGGTAGGGGCCGGTGTCCCCCGTCGTGGCCGTCATGCGCTCGGCGTCGAAGACGTAGTCCTTCTGCAGTTGGTTCGACAGGTCGGCGTACTTCACGGCCGCCATCGCGATGGGGCGGGCGGCCACCTCCTCCGCCTCGTCCAGCAGGGACTGCAGCGTGACCGTCTTCCCGGCGCGCGTCCGCAGCATCTTGCCGTCGGTGCCGAGCACCGAGCCGAACGCGACGTGCTCGGCGCTCACGGTCTCGGGAAGGTACCCGGCGAGGCGCGACACGGCGAAGACCTGGGCGAAGTGGTGGGTCTGGGGCATGCCGACCACGTAGATGATCCGCTGGGCGCCGAGCTGCGTGGTGCGGTAGCGAATCGCGGCCAGATCGGTGGCCGCGTAGCCGAAGCCGCCGTCGCTCTTGCGGACGATGAGCGGCGCGTCCTGCCCCTCGAGGAAGACGCAGAGCGCCCCGTCGTCGACGACGGCGATGCCCCGGCGGGCCAGATCGTCGGCCACGTCGGCCAGCATGGCGTTGTAGAGCGACTCCCCCGCCAGGTCGTCATCGGTCAGCAGGACGCCGAGGCGCGCGTATGCCTCGTTGAAACCCGCCTTGGACACCTCGATCAGCGTCTGCCAGATCTCCATCGTCCGCGGATCGCCGCCCTGCAGGGCCACCACGCGGCGGCGGGCGGCGTCGGCGAACGCCTCGTCGGCCTTGAACCGTTCCTGGGCCTGCTTGTAGAGCGCGACGGACCCGTCAAGATCGAGGCCGGCCGCATCCACCCCCTCGTCGAGGATGTACTCGACCAACATGCCGAACTGGGTGCCCCAGTCGCCGATGTGGTTCTGCGCGATGACGGTGTCGCCCCGGGCGGCCAGCACCCGGTGGAAGCAGTCACCGATGATCGTGGAACGCAGGTTGCCCACGTGCATGGGCTTCGCGACGTTGGGGGCGGAGTAGTCGATGACGACGGTCTGCGGGTGCTCGGTCTGGGTGATGCCGGTGTGCGGATCGGCCAGCAACTCGGACGCCGCCGCCGCGAGCACGCCCGACTTCAGCCGGAAGTTGAGGAACCCCGGGCCGGCCACCTCGAGCGGCTCGCACAGGTCGGCGACGTCGATCCGCTCCGCCAGCTCGGCCGCCAGCTCGCGCGGTGGGCGTCCCTCGCCCTTGGCGAGGCGCAGCGCGACGTTGGACTGGAAGTGCCCGAACTGGGGCTTCGTGGCGGGCCGCATCTCGGGGTCGATCCCGGTAGCGGCCTGCACCCGCTCGGTGAGCTGGGAGAGCAGAGACGACATGATCCCCATGATCCCACAGGCCGTCGCGTCCCCCGGCGGACGCCCGCCCCGCGCGACGCCGCCGGGCACAGGCCGCCACCCTGCCCTACACGCCGCCACCCCGCCCGACGCGCACCTCCCTGCCGTTGCAACGCCAGGGGGGTGGGTTCCGGACAGGGAGGCGCAGCCAACGGCAGGGAGGCGATCCCGTGACCAGGAGGCGGCGTCCGGCGCTCAGGATGCCAGGGCCGCGGCGACGGCGTCCGGGTCGCCGTCGAGGGAGGGCGTCCGCCGGGACACGAGATCCCACACCATCTTGAGGTTCGCGCCCAGCTCGCGGGCGGCGAACTCGTTCCACCGGCGCGAGGTGGCGCGGACGGAGACGTCGCCGACGCCGACGGCGTCCACCCCCACCGCCCGGCACGTCGCGACCGCGCGGGGCAGGTGGTAGCGCTGGCTCACGAGCAGCGCGTTCGTCACGCCGAACACCTCGCGCGCCCGCACGCAGGTGTCGTAGGTGTCGAGGCCGTGTTCGTCCTCCACGACGCGCTCGGCGGGGACGCCGGCGGCCACGAGATACGCCTTCATGTTCGTGGTCTCGTTGTGGTGGGCATCGTCGTTGTCGCCGCTCACGACGAGCACGCGGGCCCTGCCGCCCTCGTACAGCTCCACCCCCAGGTCGAGGCGGGCCCGCAGGTAGGGCGACGGCTCCCCCGAGGCGTACATCTCGGCGCCGAACACGATCGCCACGTCCTGCGCCGGCGCCTCGTCGGCGGCGAAGACCCGATCGGACGCCATGGCCCGGGCCCACACGGCGGGCGCCGCGACGCCGAGCGCGGCCACCCCGCCGAGACACGCCAGCCAGACCACCGCGCGCAGCACGGGGCGTCGGCCTCGCGTCATGCCCGCCCCTCCCCGCGTCCCGGTCGGCGCGCGGCCAGGGTGAACGTGCACGGCAGACGCTCGGGTCGATCGGTGAGGCGGTACTCCCCGGCGTCGTCGGGCGTCATCAGCCCCGGCAGGGCGTCCCATGGGGCCGAATCGTGTTCGACCAGCAGCTCCAGCACCAGACCCGCGTCCATCACCGCCGTGACGATCTCGGCCAGCCCGTGGTTCCACTCGTGGGACTCCGGCGCCGCCACCTCCCCCTCTCCCGCGTAGCTCCGCTCGTCGCGCCACGTGATGCCCTCGGCGGTCTCGAAGTACGGCAGCTCCAACGCCGGGGTCGCCTGCCCCGGGCCGGAGAGCCACGGCTGTTGGGCGCGATCGGGGTGGTCGTCGCGCACGACGACGCCCAGGGCACTCAGCAACACGGGGTGCCCGTCGCGGACGAACAGCCGGCCACCCGGGCGCAGCAGCGCGGCCACGACCTGCGCCCACCGTTTGATGTCCGGCAGCCAGCACAGGGCTCCGATGCCCGTGTACACCAGGTCGAAGCGCCGGCCGCCCAGGGCCTCGACCGCGTCGTACACGTCGGCCCTCACGTAGTCGATGTCGGCCCCGGCCCGCTCGGCGAGCGCCCGGGCGTGCTCGAGCGATCGGCCCGACAGGTCCAGGCCCGTCATGCGGGCCCCCAGGCGTGCCAGGCTGATCGTTTCGAGGCCGAGGTGGCACTGCAGGTGCACCCCGTCCCTCCCGGCCACGTCCCCCAGCCGGGGCAGATCGAACCGGACGACCGACGACAGCCAGGAGGGGTCGTCCACCGCGTCGAGCGGGTAGCCGCCCGGGCCAGCGTGCACGTCGGCCCGGGCGTCCCAGTTGGCGCGGTTGACCTCCCGGTGGTCGGCCGGGCTCACGCCCGGTGGGCCCGGTAGTACTCGATGAGCCCTCGGGTGGACGGATCCTGGTCGGCCAGGGCGGAGGCGTCCCCGGTGATCGCCGGCACGATCTGCTTCGCCAGCACCTTGCCCAGCTCGACGCCCCACTGGTCGAAGCTGTTGATGCCCCACACGACGCCCTGGGTGAAGGTGATGTGCTCGTACAGCGCGATGAGCTGGCCCACCACGGACGGGGTCAGCGCGGGCGCCATGATGGAGGTCGTCGGCCGGTTGCCCGGAAACACCTTGGCGCTCACCAGATCCTCCGCGACGCCGTCCTCGCGCACCTCGGCCGCCGTCTTGCCGAACGCCAGCGCCTTGGTCTGGGCGAAGAAGTTCGCCAGGAACAACTCGTGCACGTCGACGTCGCCGTCCTTGATCGGGTGTGCCGGGGTGGCGACCGCGATGAAGTCGGCGGGGATCAGCTGCGTGCCCTGGTGGATGAGCTGGTAGAAGGCGTGCTGCCCGTTCGTGCCCGGCTCACCCCAGAACACCTCGCCGGTCTCGGTGTCGACCGGCGACCCGTCGGCCTTGACCCCCTTGCCGTTGGACTCCATCGTGAGCTGCTGCAGGTAGGCCGCGAAGCGGTGGAGGTACTGGGCGTACGGCAGCACGGCGTGGGTGGACGCCTTGAAGAAGTTCACGTACCAGACGTTGAGCAGCCCCATCAGCGCGGGCACGTTCTCCCGCCACGGCGCGGACGCGAAGTGCTCGTCGATCTGGTGGAAGCCGTCCAGGAAATCGGCGAAGTTCTCGGGCCCGATCGCCACGACGACGGCGGTGCCGACCGCCGAATCCACCGAGTACCGGCCGCCCACCCAGTTCCAGAACCCGAAGGCGTTCGCCGGGTCGATGCCGAACTCCTCCACCAGGTCCAGCGCCGTCGAGACGGCCGCGAAGTGCTTCGCGATCGCCCCGTCGGCGGCCACGCCCGCGTCGGCCAGCCCGGCGAGGAACCAGTCGCGCGCCATGCGCGCGTTCGTCATGGTCTCCAGGGTCGTGAACGTCTTGGACGCCACGATGAAGAGTGTGCGGGTCGGGTCGAGATCCCGCGTCTTCTCGTGGACGTCGGTCGGGTCGATGTTGGAGACGAACCGCACCTCGGGGCCGTCCGCATAGGGCTTCAGCGCCTCGTACACCATCACCGGGCCGAGGTCGGAACCGCCGATGCCGATGTTGACGACCGTGGTGATCGTCTCGCCGGTCACGCCGGTCCACTCCCCCGAGCGCACCTTGCGCGCGAAGGCGTACACCTGCTCGAGCGTGGCATGGACGTCGGCCACCACGTCGACGCCGTCCACCACCAACGAGTCGCCCTTCGGACGCCGCAGCGCCGTGTGGAGCACCGCGCGGTCCTCCGTCGTGTTGATGTGCTCCCCGGCCAGCATGGCGTCGCGCTTGGCGGCCAGACCGACCTCATCGGCCAGTTCCACCAGCGCACCCAGCACCGCCTCGTTCAGCAGGTTCTTGGACAGGTCGACGTGCAGGTCACCCGCGGTCAGGGTCAGATCCTTTGCCCGGTCGGGGTCCGCGGCGAACCAGCCGCGCAGGTCGGGACGGAAGCCGTCCTTGAGGTCAGCGAGCTTGTGCCACGCGTCCGTGGCGGTCACGTTCGTCATGGATCTCAGCCTACGGCGTCCCTCCGACACCCCGGGCCCCGCAAACAAAACGACGCCCGCTCCCAGTTGGGGGAGGAGCGGGCGTCGCGGATGGGGGTGCAATCAGAGCTTCACCGACACGTGCACGTGGTCGTAGTGGTTCGCGGTGATGCTGCCCCGGTCGGCCATCGGGCGCCAGTAGGGGCGGTAGGGCGTCCAGATCTTCTGCTCGAAGATGATGTGGTCGATGCCGAACGCGTCGGCGTTGGCGGCCACGTAGTTGGCCACGGCCCAGCCCTTCGCCGAGTCCTTGAACGTCATGAAGTCGATCGCACCGCCGTACTGGTGGTTCGACAGGCTGCTCGCGCGGTAGCCGCCGATCGACTGGAACGACCACTTCGCGGTGACCGCGTTGTAGACGACCATCGCCTTCGGCTTGAGGCCGAGCACCGAGCCGCCGGAGTAGGAGGTCGACCCCGTGTAGGTCTCGGCGCTGCCGGACGAGGACGCGGCCGCCGCGGATGCCGTGCCCGAGGACGCCTTGCTCGCGGACGCGGTGCCGGAGGACGCCTTGCTGCTCGACGCGGCGGCGGTCGCCACGGGCTTGGGGGTCTCGACGACGGGCGGGGTGTCGGCCAGCAGCTCGTCGTAGACCCAGGCGACCTTGCCGTCGTGGTTGACCTGGCGGTAGCCGTTCTCCACCTTGTCGGTGACGGCGATCTTGTCGCCCACCTTCAGGCTGCCGAGCTTGTCGGAGTCCTGCGTCGCGCGGGCCCGCAGGCTCGCGGTCTTCTGCGCGTACTTGTCGCCGGCGGCGGCACCGATGGACGTGGTCCAGGAGCCGACGGCGAACGTGACGGGCTCCGCCACCGGCTCGGCGGGGGCCTCGGCAGCAGCATCGGCCGGTACCTCGGCAGCAGCATCGGCCGGCACCTCGGCGGCACCCTCAGCAGGCACCTCGGCGGTGGCGTCGTCAGCGGCGAGGGTCTCGGCGCTCTCCAGCGCGGCGCGCGCATCGGTGCGCGAGGTGGCGTCGTCCGCGCGGACGGGGGCCGGGACGGCCACGGCGGTCTCGGTGCCCTTCAGCCCGAACGACAGGCCGGTCACACCACCCAGCAGGGCCAGCGAGACGGCCGTGGGGGCGATGCGCGCACGGAGGAGCTGACCCTGGGTGCGGGCCTGCCGACGCGGGGAGGCGTTGAACGCCTCGGCCTGCGCCTGCTCCGGGCACTCGACAGCGGTCTCCGAGAGGCGACGAGGATTCGACATGAGGCGGTCTCCGAACGTGTTACAGGTAAGTGACTCCACAAAGTTAGCTGAGAAAGTCTCAGCCGCAAACTGGGGCGTCCCTCAGGACTCGGGAGTTGCCAGCAGTTGCACGAATCCCTGGCACCGCCGCCGCACCTCGGACGGCTCGTTTGGCGTCTTCCCCCCCGTCTCGGGCTGCAGGATCACGCCCTCGACGCTCACCGCCGCAGCGCCCGCCTGGAGCCACATCTCAGCCTGGTAGCGCTCGAGCCGCCCTGCGGCGACGAGCGGCACCCCGGGGAACAGCGGCGGCAGCGAGCGGGCATACCCGGAGCCCATCACGTCGGCCGGCGTCACCTGCACCGCCTCGGCGCCCGCGCTGAGCGCGGCGGCAATCTCCTGCGGGGTCAGCCCGCCGGTCAGCAGCGGCACATCCCCGGCCGCCTCGACCATCTCGGGCAGGTGCACGGGCGCGCTGACGAAGTGCGCCCCGGCCTCGACCGCCGCGCGGACGCCGGCGGCGTCCACCACGTGCCCCACGCCCACGCGCGCGCGCCGCGCGTAGAGGGAGAGCACGTCGGGCAGCAGCGCGAGCTGGCTGTGGGGCAGCTGCCACGTGCGGAACCCCTCCATGAGCAACACCTCGGCCGCCGGCACCCAGTCGGCGAAGCCGTCCGGGGGAAAGCAGACGACCACACGCTGGCCGCGGAAGGCCGCCTCGAGCACGCTCATGGCCCCATCATGCCGCAGGCCAGCCACCGCCCCTGCGGGCCACGGCAGCGGCGGCCGAGCGGGGCAACCGGGCAATAGGCGGCAACCACGCCACCCGACCAGCCGATTTGGCGGCATCGGCTGTGGAATGGATGTGTGCCCACCGCTCCAGCCGCCGATGTCGTGATCGACGACGCCCTCGTGGCCGATCTGCTCGCCGAGCAGGCACCCGACCTCGCCGATCTGCCGCGCAGCGCGTTCGACTCGGGGTGGGACAACGAGCTCTACCAGATCGGCGACGGTCTGATCGCCCGCTTCCCACGCCGCGAGGCGTCCTCCTCCCTCGTTGAGAACGAGGTGCGCTGGCTGCCGAGGCTGGCCGTCGGGCTCGACGTCGACGTGCCGCAGCCCGTGTTCGTCGGCCGGCCCAGCGAGCGCTACCCCTGGGTGTGGTCGGTGGTCAACCTCATTCCCGGGGTCGGCGCCTCGCGCGTCACCCCGGCCGAGCGCACCGGTTTCGCCGAGCAGCTCGCCGACGCCCTCTGGTGCCTCCACCTGCCGGCCTCCCCCGACGCGCCGCTCAACCCCGTCCGCGGGGTCTCCTTGGCGCAGGAACGCTTCGACGCCCGCGTCCGCGAGCGCGCCGCCGGGTTCGCCGAGGCGGACGCCCTGCTCGCCCGCTGGGACGCCTGGTCGCACGCGCCGGAGTTCGACGGCGTCGACGTCTGGGTGCACGGCGACCTCCACCCCCACAACCTGATCACCGACGGCCACGGCACCCTCACCGGCATCATCGACTGGGGTGACCTCACCGCCGGCGACCCGGCCACCGACCTGGCCACCGCGTGGCTGACCTTCGACGCCGACGGACGCCGCATCTTCACCGAGCGCCTCGACGACGGCGGCCTCGTGGACGCGGCGACCTGGCAGCGCGCCAAGGCGTGGGCCCTGCATCTCGGCCTCATCTTCGCGACGATGAGCGACGACTCCCCCGAGCTCTTCGCCGTCGGTCAGCACACGCTGGCCCAGGTATTGGCCGAGCCCGTCTGACCCACCCGCCCGCGAGGCTCAGCTCACCCCACCGCGGATGAAGTTGCTCCAGCTCCGCGACGCCGTCGGGCCCCGCTGCCCCTGGTAGTGGCTGCCCCGCTCCCGCGTGCCGTAAGGGTGCTCGGCGGCCGAGCTGAGTTGGAAGAAACACAACTGCCCGATCTTCATGCCCGGCCAGAGCTTGATGGGCAGCGTGGCGACGTTGCTCAGCTCCAGGGTCACGTGGCCGGTGAACCCCGGGTCGACGAACCCCGCGGTCGCGTGCGTCAACAACCCGAGCCGACCCAGCGAGCTCTTGCCCTCGACGCGGGCGGCGAGGTCGTCCGGCAGCGTCACCTCTTCCAGGGTCGAGGCGAGCACGAACTCGCCGGGGTGCAGCACGAAGGCCTCGTCCGGGTCGACCTGCACGAGCCGGGTCAGCTCGGGCTGCTCCTCGCCCGGGTCGATGAACGGGTACTTGTGGTTGTCGAACAGCCGGAAGTGGCGGTCGAGGCGCACGTCGACACTCGAGGGCTGGATCAGCGCGGCGTCGAACGGGTCGAGCCGGACGCGTCCGGCATCGATCTGGGCGGAGATGTCGCGGTCTGACAACAGCACGCTCCGCAGCCTAACGGAGGCCACGGGTGGACCCGGACGACCGTCCGGCGGCCGCGGGCGTAGGGTGAGCCGGTGACCCACCCAGCAGCCGCCCCCGGCGGTACCGTGCCCGCGCCCGACGACGGCTCGCGCGAGCGCTCGATCGGCCTGGCGTCGGGTGTCGCGGCCTACGTGATCTGGGGCTTCTTCCCGCTGCTGTTCCCCCTGCTCAAGCCGTCCGGCCCGATGGAGATCCTCGCCCACCGCGTGGTGTGGTCGCTGGCCGCGGTCGGTCTCGTCCTGCTGGCGCTCCGGCGCCCGTGGGGGTGGCTGCGCGACGCCGCCCGCCGCGACAAGCTGCCCTGGCTGGCCGCGGCATCCCTGCTGATCGGGTTGAACTGGCTGACGTTCATCTGGGCCGTGAACTCCGCCCACGTGGTCGAGGCCAGCTTGGGCTATTTCATCAATCCCCTGGTCAACATCGTCCTCGGCGTCTGGCTGTTCGGCGAGCGCATGACCCGCGGCGGCCTGACCGGCACCCTGCTCGCGCTGGTCGGCGTCAGCGTCATCGCCTGGGAGAACTGGCGCGGCCTGTGGGTCTCGCTGCTCCTGGCGGCGTCCTTCGGTCTGTACGGGGTGGTCAAGAAGCGCGCGAAGCTCGGCGCGCTGGAGGGGCTGTTCGTCGAGTCGGGCCTGCTGGTTCCGCTCGCGCTGGCCTACTGGGCGTGGCTGGCCGCCACGGGTGCCAGCCATTTCGGGTCGGACGCCCGCGCGTCCGCCCTGCTCGTGCTCGCCGGCGTCCTCACCGCTCTGCCGCTGTGGTTGTTCGCGCTCGCGGCGCCGAGGCTGCCGTTCGGCGTCGTCGGCGTGCTGCAGTACCTCGGCCCCACGATTCAGTTCGGCCTCGGCATCACCGTGTTCGGCCAGGTGGTCGGGCTGTCGTACTGGGCGGGGCTGGTGCTCGTGTGGGCGGGCTCGGCGGTGTACCTGAGCTCGGTGTTCGCCCGCGCGCGCAAACAGCGGGTCACCCCGCCAGTCTGATCCGGACGCGGCGCCGCGCTCAGGCGTCCGGCCAGGTCCACCCGTCCATGCGGCCGAGGAAGTCATCGCTCGGGTCGCCGTCGTAGCCCTCCTCGAAGTGGGTGCAACGCGCGGCGTGCAGCACCTCGAGGGCGTTGAACACCCCCGAGGCGAACTCCTCGGCGAACAGGACGGCCAACGCCTCGCGCTGCGCCTCCGACAAGGACGCCAGCACCGTGTTCATGGCCTGCGGCGACGGATCGACGTCGGCGATCTCGTCCGCGTTGTCGTTCCAGACGCCCACGCGGACGCGCTGGGCGCTGATCTGGCCCTGACCCTGCGCGCACGACACCACCATGGCGTCGATCATCTGCCGGTACAGCCAGCGGGGATCTTCGGACATGGCTCCATCATGCCCTGCGTCAGGGCACCGTGCTCCCCCCGAGCTCAGTGCTCCTCGTTCGGGTCGGTCTCGGCATCGGCCTGGGTGCGGTGCACCGTGCCGGCGACGTGGTCCGGCGGGCCGTACAGGGTGTACAGCTTGAGATCGTCTCGGCCGGTGTTGGTGATGTTGTGCCAGGTGCCGGCGGGCACGAGCACGACGAAGTCGCCGGTGACGCGGCGGGTGTAGGTCAGCTCGTCCTCGGCCGGCCCCATCTGGACGCGCCCGGTGCCCTGCTCGACGCGCAGGAACTGGTCGGTGTCGGGGTGCACCTCCAGGCCGATGTCGCCGCCCGGCGGGATGGTCATGTAGGTCAACTGGAGGTGCTCGCCGGTCCAGATGGTCTTGCGGAAGTGCTTGTTGGCCAGCGTCGCCTTCTCGACGTTCACGACGTAGGGCTGGCGACCGTAGTCCTTCTGGAAGAGCACCGGCTTGCGGGCGGGCGGGCTCACCGGCGCCTCGGCCTCGACCAGCTGGGCAGCCTCGGCCTGCTCGGCCTCGATCGCGGCGGCCGCATCGGCCTCGACCTCGGCCGCCTGCGCCGCAGCCGCCTCCGCCTTCACCGCCTCGGCCTTCTTCTCGGCCTTGCGGGCCTTCTTCTCCTCCGCCTTGCGCAGCGCCTTGGCCTCGGCCTTGCGCGCCGCCTTCTTCTCAGCCTTCTTCTCGGCCTTCTTGCCCATGGGCACCTCCTCGGTTGGCCTCCGATCCTAGTGCGCTGCGGCTGATCCGGGGGCTGGCGGCACCGGCGGCGTCCCACTAGGGTCGGGAGCATCGCGTCGCCGCGGCGCGGACCCACTCACGAAGGAGCATCCCGTGACCGAGAACACCGAACCCCTCAGCGACGACGAGCTCATCACGTCCGGTTCCGGCGTGGAGACGCCCGGCCCGCAGGCCTCCGGCGGTGACGCGGACGGCGTCGACGGCGGGGATGCCGATGGCACCGACGGCGACAGCACCGACGGGGTGGACGGCGACTCCTCCGACGCCGACGGCGTCGACGGCGGGGATGCCGACGGCACCGACGGCGACAGCACCGACGGGGTGGACGGCGACTCCTCCGACGCCGACGGCGTCGACGGCGGGGATGCCGACGGCACCGACGGCGACAGCACCGACGGGGTGGACGGCGACTCCTCCGACGCCGACGGCGTCGACGGCGGGGATGCCGACGGCACCGACGGCGACAGCACCGACGGGGTGGACGGCGACTCCTCCGACGCCGACGGCGTCGACGCCTGAGCGATGGACCCACTCGATCTGCTCTCCGGCGACGCCCACACCTTCATCGAGGAGGTGTGGGGTCGCCGGATCCACGTCCACACCATCCCCGAGGCCGACCTGGCCGGGCTGTTCGACATCGAGCAGGCCGACCACCTGATCACCCAGACCGCACTGCGGACGCCGCAGCTGCGCCTCGCCCAATCCGGCTCGGTGCTCGCCGAGAGCCGCTTCACGCGGCAGGCGTCCATCGCCGGCAAGCCGATGACGGGGCTGATCGACCCCCGCAAGGTGCTCGACCTGTTCTCCGACGGCGCCACCATCGTCTTCCAGGGGTTGCAGCGCTACTGGGAGCCGCTGCGCCAGCTCGTCCGCGGCCTCGAGACCGCGCTCGGCCACCCCTGCCAGGCCAACGCCTACCTGACCCCGCCCGGTTCGCAGGGCTTCGCGCTGCACTCCGACAGCCACGACGTGTTCGTGTTCCAGACGTTCGGCGCCAAGGAGTGGGAGGTCCACGACGACGCGGGCGCCCACCAGGTGCGCATGGTGCCGGGCACGAGCATGTACCTGCCCACCGGCACGCCGCACATGGCGCGCACGCAGGCGACCGCGTCCCTGCACGTCACGATCGGCATCAACCGCTACGTGTGGCGCGACTTGGTGCGTCGGGTCGTCGACCCGATCCTCGCCGCCGACGCCTTGGCGGGCCCGCTGCCGGCGGATCTGTTCGCCGATCCGGACGCCCTCGCCGCCGCCCTGCGGGCCAAGCTGGCCGAGGTGGCCGACGCGGTGCGCACCAGCGAGGTCGAGCCCATGCTGGCGTCCTTCGAGCGCACGTTCGGCTCCGGACGCCAACCTGTGCTGGGCGGCGGCCTGCTCGACCGGTTGGATGTCACCGATCTCACCGCCGACACCCCAGTGCGGCGACGTCCGGGCAGCACCTGCGTGATCCGGCCCGACGGCGAGCGCCTGCGCCTGCTGCTGGGCGACCGCGTCCTGACCGTGCCGGCCCGGATCGCGGGGGCGGTGGACGACATCGCCGGCCAGTCCGGCGCGTTCACCGCGGCCGACGTGGCCGACCACCTCGACACCGACAGCGCGGTCGTGCTGGTCCGCCGGCTCGTGCGTGAGGGGTTGCTGGAAGTGGTGCGGTGACGCCGGACGCCGTCGCGGCACCCCCGGAGCCCTTTCGTTGCGCGGCGGCGAGCGAGGCGCGCTCCGAGCCGCTGACGGCAACGGCGTCCACGGTCGGGCGGTTCGTGCTGCTGGAGGACCCGGGCCCGTGGGGCCCCGCGGTGCTCCGCAACCGACGGTTGGCGCCCGAGGTGCGCGGCCGGCTGAGGGCGTGGGAGCGGGAGCTCGGCGTCCGGCCGGTGCTGATCCGCCGGCCCGGGCGCGGTGAGCCGGGCCCCCGGCGGGTGTTCGTGGTGAACGCGGCGCACGGGTGGGTGGAGACGACGCGCGTGGCCGACCCGGCCGAGCTGCTGGACTGGGACCTCGCCGGGGTGCGGACGCCCGACGGCGTCGGCCTGCCGCGCTGGGACGAACCGCTCCTGCTCGTGTGCACCCACGGGCGCCACGACGCCTGCTGCGCCGAGCGCGGGCGTCCGCTGGCCGCGGCGCTGGCGCACCGGTGGCCGGCGCAGGTGTGGGAGTCGTCCCACCTCGGCGGCGACCGTTTCGCCGCCAACCTCCTTTGCCTCCCGGACGCCCACGCCTACGGCCGGCTGACCCCGGAGTCTGGTCCGGTCGTCGTGGCCGAGCACCTCGCCGGGCGGCTGTCGCTGGAGCACCATCGCGGCCGCACGACCGTGCCGTGGGTGGCGCAGGCAGCCGAGGCGGCGGTGCGGCGCCAGCTCGCCGAGAGGCGGTTGGGCGCCGTGACCTCACGCGTGCTGCAGCGCGACCCCGGCGGCGCGGAGGTCGCGGTGGTCGCCGCGGGCCACACCCACCGGGTGCGGGTCGACGTGGCGTCCGCTCCGCCCGCCCAGCTCACCTGCTCGGCGTCGCTCCCCCAGCCGGCGCCGGTCCACACGGCTCGGCTGCGGGATGGAGGCGCCGTCACCCCAGCGTGATCGGATTCAGCCCGTGGGCCCGGGCCGCCTCGGCCAGCCGGGTGCCGCGGGTCAGTGCTGTTCCTCGGCCAACCGGGCCTGGATCTCCCGGGCTCCCGCGCGCAGGGCGGCCACCATGGGTCGCACGAGCCGCGGCTCGAAGCGGCTGGCCGGCATCGCCAACCCCAGGGACGCGACCGCGACGCCGTCCGCCCCGTGCACGGCGTGGCCAATGGCGAGTACACCCCGCTCGGACAGACCCTTGTTCAGGGCGAACCCCTGCTCGCGCACGGAGGCCAGCCGCGTGAGCAGCAAAGCCAGATCCGGCTTCTCCTCGTCGTCGGCGGCCTGGTCGTACAGCTCCTCCACCGCGTCGTCGGAGAGTTCCGCCAGCAGCGCCAGGCCGCCCGAGGTGCGGTGCGCGGGGAACACCATCCCCGTGCGGTGGCCGACCCGCAGCGTCCGCTCGCACTCCACCTCGGCGACGAACCGGACGAGCCGACCCGTACGAACCGTGAGCGTCGCGGTCTCCTCAAAGGTTTCCATGAGCCGCACCATGCGTGGCAGGGCGGCCGTGCGGAGGCGTCCGGTGCCCCCCTGGGCCCGGCCGACGGACGCGAGCACCGGCCCGACGCGGTAGCCGCGGCCCTCGCGGGTCGCGAAGTCGCGGTAGACGAGCATGGCCAGGAGGCGGTGGGCGGTGCTCGGCGCGACGCCCAGGTGCGCGGCGGCGTCCGTCACCGTGACGAGTCCCTCGAGCTGCAGCAGGGCCGCCAGACGCAGCGCGTGGTCAACGCTCGCGATCGCGTACGGGGGCCGCTCCTTCACGGTGCGGGCGGGCTGCGGCATGGCGCATCTTCTCACGATCCGACCACACAATTCTGTCTTGCAGAAAACTGTTCCGCCGCCGCGGCGCCCTGCCGCACTGTTTCCGCCATGACGACAACGCTGTCTACGCGTCGCGGTACGCGTACCAAGCCCGCCTGGCTGGTCATCGCCCTGTGCTGGCTCATCGTGGTCCTCGACGGCTACGACCTCATCGTGTACGGCACCACGCTGCCGACCATCATGGCCATCACGGAGCCGGGTTGGAACCTCAACCCCACCGAGGCCGGCTTCATGGGATCGCTCGTGTTCGTGGGCGCCCTGTTCGGCGCCCTGGGCGCCGGCGACATCGCCGACCGGCTGGGCCGCAAGAAGACCGTGCTGGCCTGCGGGCTGGTCTTCACGGTGTTCACCGTGGCGATCTTCTTCGCCGTGAACAAGGAGATGTTCGGGGTGTTCCGGTTCCTCGCCGGCATCGGTCTCGGCGGCCTCGTGCCGTCGGCCAACGCGATCACGGCCGAGTTCGTCTCGGCCCGCAAGCGCTCCTTCGTCTCGACGGTCATGATGTCCGGCATCCCCATCGGCGGCTCGATCGCCGCTCTGCTCGGCCTGGTCATGCTGCCCGAGCCGGGCTGGCGCACCATGTACGCCCTGGCCGGTGTCGGATTCGTCATCCTCGCCGTCGCCGCCTGGATCATGCCCGAGTCGCCGTCCTGGCTACGCGCCCGCGGCCGCGAGGACGAGGCCCGGCGCATCGCCTCCGCCTGGGGCGTCGACCACACCCTCGAGGAGGTCGTCGCCGCCCACGCCGAGACGCCGACCGAGGCGGAGGCTGGATCCACCTCGCCGCGCCCCCGCGGCCTGCGCGCCCTGTTCTCCCAGCGGTGGGCCCTCGCGAGCGTGATGTTCGCGCTCGCGTCCATCTTCACGCTGTTCACCTGGTACGGCCTCGGCACCTGGCTGCCCAAGCTGATGGGTGCCGACCCGCACTACCGCACGCTGATGTTCAACCCGCTGTTGTTCCTGCTCAGCCTCAACATCGGTGCCGTCATCGGCTCGGTGGCCACCGCGTGGGCCGGCGTCCGCTTCGGGCCCCTGAAGTCCGGCATCGCCGCCGCGGCGCTGGCCGCCCTGGGCCTGGCCTTCCTCCTCACCTACCCGAGCGACCCGCTCGTGGCCAACCTCGCCCTCGTGTTCGCCGGCATCGGCACCCACGGCACCCAGTGCCTCGTGCTGGCCGCGATCGCGAGCCACTACCCGGCCAGCCTGCGCGGCTCCGCGCTCGGCTTCGGCACCGGCATGGGACGCATCGGCGCCATCACCGCCCCGATTCTCGGCGGCGCCCTCGTCACGCTGGCCGGCGCCAACGTCAGCCAGGGCACGAGCAGCAACTTCATCATGTTCGCCGTCGCCGCCGCCCTCGCGGCCCTCACCCTGCTCATCACCCTGGCCGTCTCGCGCCCGACCTCGGAGAAGCCCTCCGGCCCGGTCATCGGCCACTGACACACCTCAACCCACGGCACCCCACCGCACACCACCGAAGTCAAGGGAGTTTCCAGACATGCCCAACACGCACCCGACCCCCGTCCGGCTCGAGGCGAAGGACGCGCCCAACCAGCCCCCGGTGACCCCGGAGCTGGTCGAGCTCTACCGCGGCTTCTCCGAGGAGATGCTGATTCCGCTGTGGTACGAGATCGGCGACCTCATGCCGTTCCACCCGATGAGCAAGGCCGCGCCCCACCTGTGGCGGTGGCAGAACCTCATCAAGCTGGCCGAGAAGGCCGGCGAGATCGTCGCGGTCGGCCGCGGCGGCGAGCGCCGGGCGATCGCCCTGGCCAACCCGACCCTCGGCGGACGCCCGTACGCCACCCCGACGCTGTGGGCCGCCATCCAGTACCTGTGCCCCGAGGAGATCGCCCCCTACCACCGCCACACCCAGAACGCCTTCCGGTTCGTCGTGGAGGGTGAGGGCGTCTGGACGGTCGTCAACTCCGACCCGGTGCCGATGCGCCGCGGCGACTTCCTGCCCCAGGGCGGCTGGGCGTGGCACGCCCACCAGAACCCCTCTCAGCACTCGATGGCGTGGATCGACGGCCTCGACATCCCGTTCCAGTACGAGATCGAGTCGACCTTCTTCGAGTTCGGCCCCGAGGAGCTGGACGCCCTCGAGACCCCGGACGTCTCCCGCGCCGAGATGCTGTGGGGACGCCCCGGCCTCACCCCGCTCAGCTTCGTCGGCCCGACCCCCAAGTCGCCGCTGCTGGCCTACCGGTGGGAATTCACCGACGCCGCCTTGCGTGACCAACTCCAGCTCGAGAAAGCCGGCCACGCGGTGACGGTCGAGCCGGGCCACGCCGCCGTCCGCTACACCAACCCGAACACGGGGCTGGACGTGCTGCCGACGATCCGCACCGAGTTCCACCGGATCGCGGCCGGGAGCGAGACGGCACCGCTGAAGGAGACCGGCTCATCGGTGTTCCAGGTGTTCGACGGGGCCGGCTCGGTCACCATCGGCGACTCCCACTGGAACGTCGAGCGCGGTGACATGTTCGTCGTGCCGAGCTGGGTGCCGTTCTCCGCGCAGGCGGACGCCGGCCAGGACGGCTCCGACTCGGGCCACCTCGACCTGTTCCGATTCTCCGATTGCCCCATCTTCGAGAAGTTGGACCTGGCCCGCGTCGAGGTGGAGAAGAACTGATGAAGCTCGCCACGATACGCACGCCCGACGGCACCCGCGCGGTCCGCGTGGACGCCGACCACCTGATCGACCTCGGCGCAGCCGACCTGGGCGACTTCCTCGCCCGAGACGACTGGGCGGACGCCGCCGCAGCGGCGTCCGCGGTGATCGGCTCGGCGTCCGACGCCGAGTACGCCACCCTCATCGGCCACCCCTCCAAGGTGGTGTGCGTGGGGCTGAACTACGCCACCCACATCACCGAGATGGGACGCCCCCTGCCGGAGCACCCGACGCTGTTCCCGAAATTCGCCGACACCCTCATCGGCGCCCACGACCCGATCGTGCGGCCCGAGGAGACGCAGGAGTTCGACTGGGAGGCCGAGCTGGTCGTCGTCATCGGCAAGCCGGTGCGTCGGGCGTCCGGCGCGGAGGCGGAGGCGGCGATCGCGGGGTTCACCGTGATGAACGACATCACGTGCCGCGACTGGCAGTTCCGCACCCGTGAGTGGACCCAGGGCAAGAACTTCGACTCCACCACCCCGGTCGGCCCCGTGCTGGTGACGCCGGACGAGGTGGGCGGCGTCCGCCCGGCCCTCGCGATCTCCACGGAGGTGGACGGCCAGACCATGCAGTCCGACACCACGGGCGACCTGGTGTTCGACCCGGTGGCGCTGGTGGAGTACGTGTCGACGATGATCCGGCTCAACCCGGGCGATCTCATCGCCTCGGGCACCCCCGGCGGGGTCGGCCACGCCCGCAAACCGCCCGTCTACCTCGCTGCCGGGCAGACGGTGACCTGCACGATCGAGGGCATCGGCTCGGTCTCCAACGAGGTGGTGGCGGGATGAACCGCACCCCGGCCGACGGCCGCCGCTGGGCGGCGCAGGGCACGGACCTCGTCCGGCGTGCCCTGCGCTCACTCGCCCCCGACGACGCCACCCTCGCCGAGCCCAGTGCGCTGCAGGGGTGGAGCCGCAAACACCTCGTGGCCCACGTGGCCGCCAATGCCGAGGCGCTGCGCAACCTCGCCACGTGGGCCCGCACCGGCGTCGAGACGCCGATGTACACCTCACCGGAGCAGCGCAACGCCGACATCGAGGCGGGTGCGCAGCGCTCCGCCGCCGACCTGGTGGCGTGGCTGGACGCCTCCGCCGCGGCGCTGGCGTCCGACTGGGACGCCTTCGACGACGCCACGTGGAGCGCCGAGGTGCGCACCGCGCGGGGGCGGACGCTGCCGGCGTCCGAGACGCCGTGGCTGCGCGCGCGGGAGGTCATGGTGCACGCCGTCGACCTGGGCGGCGACGTGACGTTCGCCGACCTGCCGGCCGACTTCCTGGGCGCGCTCGTGGACGACATCGTCGCCAAGCGCGGCGGCTCGGGCCCTGCGCTGCACGTGGCGCCTACCGATGCCGACCAGCGGTGGGAACTGGCCGGGGACGGCGATCCGGTCACCGTGCGCGGGCCGCTGGCGCAGATCGCGGCGTACCTCGCCGGCCGTGACCACGCCGGCCTCACCACCGACGGCGGCGGCGTCCCCGAGCTGGGGCCCTGGCTGTGAGCCGACCCGAACCACCCGACACGCACGCGTCATCCACGAACGAACACAGGAGGAGTCCATGAGCAACGAAGCCAACTCCCGCACGGCCGCCACCCCTCCGGCCGGTGCGCCGCCCGCCGGGGACGAGACCGCCCGGCGGGAGGGCACCGAGGTCGCCGAGTTCACCTCCGGCCAGCGCGCCGACGTCATCATCATCGGCGGCGGCATCGGCGGGCTCTCCACCGCGGTGAACCTCACCCAGGCCGGGCTGCGCGTCAAGGTGTACGAGCGCCAGCGCGCCTTCGGAGAGGTCGGTGCGGGCATGCAGATCGCGTCGAACTGCACCCGCATCCTCGACCAGATGGGGTTGTTGGAGGAGGCCAAGCGCCTCGGCGTCCTGCCCGAGCGGATGGTGATGCGCGACGCCCTCGACGCCCGGGCGCTGCTGACACTCGACCTGCGGAAAGTCGAGGAACGCTACGGGTACCCCTACATGGTGATCCACCGCTCCGACCTGCACGGCGTCTTCCTGCGCGCGGCCCAGGCGCTCGGCGTGGAGCTGCACGGCGGCGTCCGCTGCGTCGACTACGCCACGACGGCGGTCGGCGCGCGCGTCACGTTCGACGACGGCTCGAGTGACGAGGCCGACGTGGTGATCGCCGCGGACGGGTTGCACTCGATCGCACGCAAGCTGCTGGTCGACGATGAGCCGGTGAACTCCGCCTACGTCGCCTATCGCGGCGCGGTGCCCATCGATCAGGCGCGCGACAACGGGATCGACGAGCAGGCCGTGCAGGTCTACATCGGGCCCGGCTGCCACTTCGTGCAGTACGGCCTGCGTGCCGGGGAGATGTTCAACCAGGTGGCCGTCTTCGAGTCGCCCAAGGCGCTGGCCGGTGAGGAGGACTGGGGCACGCCCGACGAGCTGGACGCCGCCTTCACGGGCACCTGCGCGGCGGTGCAGAAGGGGTTGCCGCTCATGTGGCGCGACCGGTGGTGGCGCATGTTCGACCGCAACCCCATCATGACGTGGGTCACCGGCCGCATCGCGCTGCTCGGCGACGCCGCCCACCCGCCGCTGCAGTACATGGCCCAGGGTGCGATCATGGCGATCGAGGACGGCTGGGTGCTCGGCCAGCACGTGCGGCGCCAGCGGGACGCGTCCGGTGCCGTGGACTGGGACGCCGTGCTGACCGCCTACGACGCGGTGCGGCCGGAGCACTGCCGCCGGATCCTGCAGACCGGCCGGGTCTGGGGAGAGCTCTGGCACCTGCACAATGAGGAGCGCCTGCAGCGCAACGCGGTGCTCGACACGATCGATCCGCACGACTGGGCCTTCACCGACTGGGTGTGGGGGCCGACCGCGCTGGTGCCGGAGGAGGAACCGGAGATGTTCGTCCCGATCCCCCTCGCCTCCGGCCGCACGGCTCAACCGGTCGCCGGCTGACAGACCGGGCAGAACGAGAACCCGCGCTCCTGGGCGCGCGGGCCGGCGTCCAGCTGGGCGATCGGCGTGCCGCACCGGTGGCAGGGACGCCCGACGCGGGCGAAGGCGTGGAACGTCTCTCCGGCCCCCTGCCGGTCGGGGCTGGGCCGGTAGCGCTCCCCGCCGACGGGGGCGCGCGGACCGTTCTGCTCCGAGCCCCGGCCGGTGACGAGGCTGCGCTCCATCAGCACGCGGGCGCGCTCGACGAGCGCGAGCAGGTCGGCGTCGGTGAGCTCGGCCACCGGGGTGAGCGGGTGGCGGCGCTCGGCGAAGAGCGACTCCGCGGCCCACAGGGTGCCGATGCCGGCCAGGTGGCGCTGGTCGAGCAGCGCGGGGCCGAGCGGCCCACCGTCGGCGCGGAGGTTGGCGACGGCGCGCGCGGCGTCCCAGTCGGGGCCGAGCAGGTCGGGCCCGAGATGGCCGACGAGGCGGCGTTCCTCTCCCGTGGGCACGAGGTCGAGCATGCCGAGGCTGGAGCCGGCGGCGGTGACCCTGGTGGTGCCGAGCAGCACCCGGACGCGGTGGCCGGTGGGGCGCTTGGCGCGGGCGGGGGCGACGCGCCACGTTCCGTCCATGCGGAGGTGGGAGTGCAGCGTCCACGTCGCCCCCTGCGGGGAGCGGAGGCGATGCAGGATGTGCTTGCCGCGCGGGATGACCTCGACGGTCGTCCAGCCGCCCAGGTCGGCGGTCGCCAGGCTGGGCCAGCGCACGTCGCTGAGCACCAGGGCATCCCCGGCCAGCGCGTCGTGCAGCCGCCGGGCCGTGCGCCACACCGCATCACCCTCGGGCATCGGGCCTCCTCGGCGCACAGGCTAGCCGCCCGTGGCAGGCTGGGCCCATGGAGCACGTGGAGAAGCTGCCCTGGAGCGCCGGTACCTGGACCACTGCGCCCGTCCGGGCGGACGCCGACGGCGACGCCCTGGTCGTCGAGCCGGCCGAGGGCAGCGACCTGTGGCGCGTCACGTCCTACGGCTTCATCCATGACGACGCGCCGGGGCTGCTCGCCGACCTCCCCGACGGGGCGGCGATGGAGGTGTCGTTCGCGTGGGGTGCCAGCGAGCAGTTCGACCAGGCCGGCGTCCTGCTGCGGGCCGACGCGGAGCACTGGGTGAAGGCCGGCGTCGAGTTCGCCGACGGCCACCTGGGTGTGGGCGCCGTGGTGACGGCCGGCGTCTCGGACTGGTCGGTCGGCCGGGTCGACGGCTGGCAGGGTCGGGAGATCACTGTGCGGGTGAGCCGGTCGGGGGACGCCGTGACCGTGCGCGCACGCTGCACCGACGAGGACTGGCGCCTGGTGCGCGTCGCCCCCATCGACCCGGCGCTGGCCTGGCGGGCCGGGCCGTTCTGCGCCGCCCCGACCCGGGCGGGCCTCACCGTGCGGTTCACCGGCTGGTCACGCGGTGCCGCGGACGCGTCCCTGCACTAGACCCCGCTCAACCGGCTCCAACGTACCCACGTGGCGCAGTTCGGCTTCACCTGGCGCAGGTGAACTCCACGTGGCGCAGCGCAGCTCACCTGGCGGCCCGTGCAAGGGCCTCGAGGTGAGCTCCACTGCGCCACGTGACTCCGGGGTGCGCCACGTGACTCCGGGGTGCGCCACGTGACTCCGGGGTGCGCCACGTGATGCCCGAGCGCGCCACGTGACAATTCATCAGAGATTCTGACGAACACGGACTCCGTGCGCCCAGCCCTCGGGACGCCGGACGCGCCGGAGGTTGCCCACCCCCGTCCGTTCACTCACCCTTCACTGTTTCGTAGGCCACCGCGTCGCTGGAGTTCGTGGACGACTTCTAGCGTCACGGGTGATCCGATCACGCACCGAGCGAAACGAGGAGTCATGGGCCACGATCACGACCACGGTCACACGCACGAGCACGGGCACCACCACGACCACGACCACAGCGGTCACGGCCACCACCATCACCACGAGGAGATCAGCGAGTCGGAGGCGGTCGTCGTCGACCTCGGGATTCCCGACAAGGAGCTGAGCCCCCACCAGCTCGGTCGCCGCGGATTCCTGCGCGCGGCCGGCGTCCTGGGCGCGGGTGCTGCGACGGCGTCCCTGGTCACCGCGAGCGGGGTCGCCACGGCCGCCGCCGAGGAGGCGGACAGCAGCGGGCGCGGCACCAACAACAAGGCCCCCAAGGTCTGGCTCGCCGGCGACCACCACATCCACACCCGCTACTCCTCCGACGGCATGTACCTGGTGGAGGACCAGGTGCAGCACGGCGTCGCCTACGGCCTGGACTGGATGGTCATCACCGACCACGGCAGCGAGCAGCACGTCCGCATCGGCGTCGAGAACGTCAACCCCGAGATCCAGGCCTCCCGCAAGCGCCACCCGAATGCCTTCATCTTCCAGGGCCTCGAGTGGAACATTCCCGCCGCCGAGCACGGCACCGTGATCGTCCACCCGGGCCAGCACGAGGTCTCGGTGATGCGGCGGTTCGAGGAGGGTTTCGACGGCCGCGTCCGCTCCGCCACGGGCAACACGCCCGCGAACGAGGCGCTGGCGCGCGACGGCATCATGTTCCTGTCCGACTCGGTCAAGCGCAAGCAGATCGACGACGCCCTCTTCCTGGCCAACCACCCCGCCCGCAACGGCATCGACTCCCCCCACGAGGTGCGCGGCTGGCGGGACACCGACCCGAGCATCGCGGTCGGCTGGGAGGGTGCGCCGGGTCACCAGGCGGCCGGCATCTCCACCACGCAGCTGGGCCCGGGCTCGGCCCGCGGTTACTACGGCAACGCGCCGGGCGCGAACTCGTTCGCCGGCTACCCGCTGGAGTCCTACCGCACGTGGGGTGGCTTCGACTTCTACACCGCCACCGTCGGTGGGTTGTGGGATTCGATGCTCGCCGAGGGCAAGCACTGGGGCATCTCGGCGAATTCCGACAGCCACAGCAACTACCTCGACACCGCCCAGCGCGGCGCCGGGAGCGATTTCAACGCCAAGGGCTTCTACAACGCGCCGGAGTACTCCGGCTCGCCGAACACCAGCGCGGGCGACTACTGGCCGGGCTTCTACAGCCGCACCGTGGTGGGCGCGAACAAGGCCAGCTACGCCAACGTCATGACCGGGCTGCGCAACCACTGCGTGTGGGTCGACCACGGCCGGCTGCTGGAGTCGCTCGACGTGCGGGTGCGCCTCAACAACCAGGAGGCCCACCTCGGCGGTGTGCTCACGGCCAGGCGTGGCCAGCGCGCGCAGCTCGTCGTCCGCATCGTGCCGGCGCAGTTCCCCAACTGGGCCACGTTCGTGCCGAAGCTGGCCAAGGTCGACGTCATCCAGGGCCGGGTCACCGGGCCGGTGTCGGACGCCGACACGCTCCACACCCCCGAGACCAAGGTCGTCCAGACCTGGGACGTGACGGGCCGCACCGACGTCATCGAGCTCACCTACGACCTCGGCGAGGTCGGCGACACGGGCTTCTACGTGCGCCTGCGCGGTTCGGACGGCAAGCGCACCCAGGCCGGCTTCTACGGCAGCTCGGTGGACGCCACCGGCCCGGCCATCGACGTCGTCGGTGACGCCAACCCGTGGCAGGACCTGTGGTTCTACACCAACGCGATCTTCGTGCTGCCTCGCCGGTGACACGTCGCGTCGGAGTCGACCAGGGCGTCAGCGACGCCCTCGACGCCGAGCCCGCGCTCCGGGCCGCCTGCGGGCGGCTCGCCGAGCGCGGGCTCGCGCCCGTCTGGGTGGTCACCCACGTCGTCACCGACGGTGACGGCGCCCACATCGCCTACACCCTCGATCTTCCGGACGTCGCCTCCTCGGACGCGGCCCCCTCGGACGCCGACCTGGCCGCCCTCGTCGCGGCGGCGTTCGCTCCGGACGCCTCGGGCCCGGCCCACGCGCACGACCACGCACTCCCCGGCCCCGCCGCGGTCGTCGTGGGCGGGGCGAGCGCGGGGGCGTCCGCCGGCTTCCACGGGGCCGCGCTGGCGCTCGAGGCGCGGGCGTCCGGCACCGCGGGGCGCGCGGTGGTCTACCCCGGGGTGGACGCCCTGAGGGGTGTCGTTCCGGTCGCGCAGGTCACCGACGCCTCCGCCATCGACGCGGTCAGTTCGCTCGGCGGGGCGTTCACCCCCGAGACGCCGTTGCAGACGCGCAACCATGTCCGGCCGTATCTGCAGGGTGGCCGCTGGGTGCTGGCCGTCCAGCCCGCGATCGGGGGCACGCTGGTGCCGTTCGAGGATCCGGCTCCGAAGCGCTGCTGCCAGGACAAGTGAACCCCAGGACGCCGCGGGCGTCACTCCCCGGCCCGGGCCACTACTCCGTCGGGAACCCGGCCAGACCCAAGAGGTGCTCGTCGAAGTAGTGCTCGCGGGTGAAGCGGGCAAGCACGGCCTCGCGGGCCCGCTGGCCGAGGGCCCGGTAGTGCTCGGCGCGGGCCGGATCCATCGCGTCGGCCACGGCGGCCCGCAGCGCGTCGGGGTCGGCGTCGACGACCACGCCGGTCACTCCGTCCTCGATGTAGTCGCGCACCCCGATGCTGTCGGTGACCACCACGGGCTTCTCGAGCAGCATCGCGTTGAGGTAGGTCTGCTGGCCGGCGGAGCGTCCGTCCGCATCGTCGAGGGGCACCACGACGACGCGCGCCTCCGCCAGGAGGCGGACGAACTCCTCGTGGGGGACGGGCCCGCAGCGCAGGCTCGGGCTGGGCCGACGCGGCTCCCACCGGGAGGCGACCACGGTGGTGAAGGGGGCATCGCCCAACGCCTCCTCCAGCAGGTCGTGGCGGCGCTGGGAGTTGCCGCCGGCGAACGCGTGATCGCCGTACCGCCGTGGGGTGTCCGGATCCACGGTGCTGGGGAAGGGGGTGAACACCACCCGCTCCGGGTCGACGCGCCAGCGGCGGGGAAACTCCTGCGCCTCGGCACGGCTCAGCACCGCGTAGGTCACGTGCGGGCCGTCCAGCGCGCGCACGAGCGACCGGTGCAGCGCGGGCAGCAGCGGCGCGAGCAACGGCCACCGGCGCGCGAGCGTCGCGCTGCCCTCGGCCCAGGTGCAGTCGGTGAGGATTACGCGCGGCCGGGGACGCCGCCAGCGCAGCAACGCGGCCAGCACGAGATCGCGGTAGCGCTTGGCCAGGGGCACGGACCCCAACAGGATGACGGTGTCGTACCCGCGGGTTCCGCGCCACAGGGACGCCAGATCCGCCAGCCCACCCTTGCCCTCGACGAGGCCGTCGGAGTGCACCACCTGGTTCCACCGGGGTGCCTCGCTGACCATGGTGCTCGCGATCGGTTTGCGGTCACGGGGACGATCAGCCATGGCCTCCAGACTAGGGGGTCGGCCGCCACGGGCACCGCCCCGGCTCGGTAGGGTCGAACCCAGGAGGTGCCATGAAGCACATCGAAGAGATCTCCCCCGGCTCGGGGATGCGCGTCGCCCCCCGCTCGGAGCTGAGCAGCACGGCTGAGCGCATCGACCTGGGCGGGGCCTGGCGGTTCCGCCACTCGGCCACGCCCGCCCAGGCGGCGGCGCTGGCGTCCAACCCCGGGGTGTACGACGCAGGCTGGGACACCATCGACGTCCCCTCCCACTGGGTGCTGCGCGGAGAGGGGAGCTACGGGCGTCCGGCGTACAACAACGTGCTCTACCCCTTCCCGCTCGACCCGCCACACGTGCCGGACGCCAACCCCACCGGCGACCACTGGCGCACCTTCGACCTGCCCGCGGCCTGGTTGGACGACGGCCGCGTGGTGCTGCGGTTCGACGGCATCGAGTCGATCGGGGTCGTAACGCTGAACGACGTCGAGGTCGGCGTCGTGCGCGGCAGCCGGCTGCGGCAGGAGCTCGACGTGACCGACGCCGTCCGCCCCGGTGAGAACACCCTCCACGTGCGCGTGCACCAGTGGTCGGCGATGACCTACGTGGAGGACCAGGACCAGTGGTGGCTGCCCGGCATCTTCCGCGAGGTGACGCTGCTGCACCGGCCCGCCGGCGGCATCGACGACGTGTGGCTCCGCGCCGATGTCGACCCCGCCACCGGACGCGGCACGCTGACCCCCGAACTGCGCGCCACCGGCCCGGTGCGGATCACCTGCCCCGAGCTCGGCCTGGACGCCACGGTGGACGCCGACGCGCCAGGCACGATCGCCGTGGGCGAGGTCGAGCCTTGGAGCGCCGACGTGCCGCGGCTGTACACGGTCACCGTCGCCAACGAGGTGGAGTCGATCGAGCTGCGCGTCGGGTTCCGTCGCGTCCAGATCGACGGCGATGCCTGGCTGGTCAACGGCCGCCGCGTCCGGCTGCGCGGGGTGAACCGGCACGACTTCGACCCCGTGAACGGCCGCGTCGTCGACCCCGCCGAGCTGCGCCGCCAACTCGAGCTGATGAAGCGGTACAACGTCAACGCGATCCGCACCAGCCACTACCCGCCGCACCCCACGCTGCTCGCCCTGGCCGACGAGCTGGGGTTCTGGGTGATCGACGAGTGCGACATCGAGACCCACGGCTTCGTCGCCGCCGGCTGGCAGGGCAACCCGTCGGACGACCCCGCCTGGCGCGACGTGTACCTCGACCGCGCCGAGCGCATGCTCGAGCGCGACAAGAACCACGCCTGCATCATCGCGTGGTCGCTCGGCAACGAGGCCGGCGTGGGCGGCAACTTGGCGGCGATGGCGGCCTGGCTGCGGCGCCGCGACCCGTCGCGTCCGATCCACTACGAGGGCGACCACGACGACCTCGTGCCCGACGTGGTCTCCCGCATGTACGCGCCCCTGGAGGAGCTGCGCCGCCTGACGGTGGCGCGCGCGGGGCGTCCGATCATGCTGTGCGAGTACGTGCACGCCATGGGCAACGGTGCCGGCGGCGTGGCCGAGTACGAGGAGGTGTTCGACGCCCACCCGGCGATCCACGGCGGTTTCGTGTGGGAGTGGCGCGATCACGGCCTGCTCACCCACACCGCGGACGGGACGCCGTTCCACGGTTACGGTGGCGACTTTGGCGAGGAGTTCCACGACGGCAGCTTCGTGTGCGACGGCCTGCTGCTCGCCGACGGGACGCCCTCCCCCGCGCTCGCGGAGTTCGCCGCCGTTGTCACGCCCATCAAGGTGAACGTCGGCACCGGCGCCGTGACCGTCGAGAACCGTCGCCACGACGGCGACACCGCGGACCTCACGTTCGCTTGGGACCACGAGGTGGACGGTCACGTCGTCGCGTCCGGCACCCTCAACGTGCCGCCGGTGCTTGCGGGGGCGGAGGCGTCCGCCGCGCTGCCCGACCTCTCCCTGGACGCCCCCGGCGAGCACTGGCTCACCGTGCGCGCCGAGCTGGCCGCCGCCGCCCCGTGGGCCGACGCCGGCCACGTGGTGACCTCCGCGCAGCGCCAGCTCCGCGAGGCCACAGCACCCGCGCCCGGCGCCACCTCCGCCGAGCCGGGGGTGGCGACGGCGTCGGGCTACACCCTGGGCGAGGCGACGTTCGATGAATCCGGACGCCTGACCTCCCTCGGCGGGCTCGCCCTGACCGGCGGCCAGCTGACGCTGTGGCGGGCACCCACCGAGAACGATCTGCTCAGCGGCTTCGGCTCCTACGAGCTGGGCGCACCGGAGGAGACCGGCGGGCTCGGCGCCCCCGGCCCCTCTTCGGCCGCGCGCTGGCGCGAGGCGGGGCTCGACCGGCTGCAGCACCGCGTCCTGGCCGCCGACGCCGACGCTGACGGCCTCCTCGTGCGCACGCTCGTGGCTCCGGCCGGCATCGCCCAGCACGTCGTGGTGGAGCAGCGCTGGGCCTGGACCGACGGCGCACTGACCTGCGCGGTGGACGTCACGCCCTCCACGGGGTGGGATCGCACGTGGCCCCGCATCGGCCTGGCCTTCGAGCTGCCGCTGGGCCACGGCCGTGCCGCCTGGTTCGGCACCGGACCGCACGAGAACTACCCCGACAGCGACGCCGCGGCGCGCGTGGGTCGGTTCGAGGCGGACGTCGCCGAGCTGACGGTGCCCTACGCGGTGCCGCAGGAATCCGGGCACCGGGCCGGCCTGCGCGAGCTGACGCTGACGGGCGAGGGCGTGCCCCCGCTCACGGTCACGACCACGCCGGTTGCGGGTCACCGCGTCGGGTTCACCGTCGGCCTCCACAGCGCGGCCGAGCTGGCCGCCGCGGCGCACCCGCACGAGCTGCCGCCGCCGCAGGCCACGCACCTGGTGCTGGATCTCGCCCAGCACGGCCTGGGGTCCCGCTCGTGCGGGCCCGACGTCCGGCCCCGGTTCGCGCTCTGGCCGCGGCCGGCGTCCGCGTCGTTCGCGTTGCGCGTCGGCTGAGCGGCGCCCGGCCCCCGCTCAGCGGTTGCGGCGCGCCAGCGACGCCGACAGCGCCGTGGCGAACCCGCACCAGGCGGTGTAGGCACCCAGCGCGGCCGCCTTGCCCCAACCCGCGGGGGCGGCCCGGCGCGTGAGGTCGGCCGACGACGCGGCGAGCGCCGCCGCGCCCGCAGTGGCCAGCGGCAGGTTGTGGGCGCGGAAGAACAGCCCGCTCCAGGCGGCGTTCAGCACCAGGTTCCCCGCGAGCGCCCACCCGAACGCCTCGGATGCCTCGTGCTCGTCGTCCTCGGCCAGGTCGGCCACGGTGGCCGTGCCCGCCACGGCGATCAGCCCGTACAGCGCGCTCCACACCAGCGGGAACGCCACGTTCGGCGGCTGCCAGTCCGGCTTGTCGAGCCGGCGGAACCACCGGCTGTCCGGATTGCTCAGCACCGAGCCGACCACCGCGGTGGCGGCCACGCCCAGCACGACCCGGCCCGCCGTCCGGCCCCAGCGGTGGGGGTCGAGATCGCGGGTTGCGCGGCGGATCGCGGCGTCGTAGCCGGTCAGCCCACCCTCCGGCTCGCCGAGCAGGCGGCGGGCGTCCGCGATGTCGCCCACCGCGTCGTGGGTGAGGCTGCCCACCAGCGGACGCGCGATGGCGGCGTCCACGGGTGAGATGAAACCGACCCAGTACGACGCGAGTTCCGGCGTCAGCACCGGCACGGTGCCGATCCGGCGCCGGTGCAGCCGCACGACCCGGGCGTAGCGACGCATCATGTCGGAGTACGTCAACACCTCGTCCATGCCGATGTCGATGGGGCGGGACTCCTCGGCCGGCAGGTCCGCGGCGCGCAGCAGGTAGAACAGCGCGTCGTCGACGGCGATCGGGCGGATGTGGTTGTTCAGCCAGCGCGGCCCGAACGCCGCGGGCAGCCGCTCGGTGAGGTGGCGCAGCATGTCGAAGGACGCCGAACCGTCACCGAGCACGACGCCGGCCTGCAACACCGCGGTCGGCACCCCCGAGGCGAGCAGGATCTCGCCGACCTCCACCCGGGAGGCGAGGTGATCGGACAGCTCCACCCCGTCCGGGTGCAGCCCGCTGAGGTACACGAGGCGTCCCACCTCGGCCGCCGCCGCGGCGTCGGCGAAGGTGTGGGCCAGCAAGCGATCGCGCTCGGCGAAGTTGCCGTCGGAGTCCATCGAGTGCAGCAGGTAGTAGGCGACGTCGACCCCCTCGACGGCGCGGCGGACGTCCTCGGCCTCGGAGGCGTCGCCCTGGACGACCTCGACGCGGTCACGCCAGTCGTCGTTCAGCTTGCCGGGCGTACGGGCCAGCACGCGGACGCGGAAGCCGGCGTCCAACAGCTTCGGCACGAGGAGGGCGCCGATCGAGCCGGAGGCGCCCGTGACGAGCGCGAGGCGGGATTCGGTCGTGGTGGGTTCGGTCATGGGTTCAGACTCCTGTCGAGAACACCAGGGGCAGGGCGAACAGCATGCCCAGCGACCAGGTGAGGTGGCTGACGATCGGCCCCAACACCCCGCCTGTCACGCGGCGCTGCGCGCCGGTGAGCAGGCCGAGGCAGGCGGCCGCGAACGTGAGCAGCGGCACCCCGGAGAACAGGGTGGACGCCGCGTAGAGCACCGTCGATCCGGCGAGGTTCCACCGCCGGTCCAGGGCGGCATAGGTCGCGCCGCGGAAGAAGAGTTCCTCGGCGATGCCGTTGATCGCCGTCACGAGCGCGACGATCCACAGCGAGCCGAAGCGCGCGTGGTCGAGCAGCCCCTCCACCGGCCCGCGGAGCACCGGGATGCGGCTGACGACGAACGCCCCCAGCACGAAGATGCCGAGCAGGGCCGCGCCGAGGAGAAAGCCCTGCAGCACCGCACGGCTCTGCCCCCCGGAGCGGGTGTGCGCCCGGCCGAGGTGGAGGCGTCCGGACGCGAACGCCCCGACCGCCCAGATCGCCGCGATGCCCAGCGTCGCCGGGTAGAACAGCGGATCACCGGGGCGGATCGCCAGCGCCGCGCCGAGCGCGAGCGCCCCGGCGATGGCCGTGACGGTGACGACGATGCGGCGGCGTCGGAGCTGCGCGGTGGTTTCGGTGTGGTCGCGCTCGACCGGGTGCAGCAGTGCGGCGTCCACGAACGCGCGCACCTCACCGACGAGTCCGCCCGGGCCCAGCAGGCCGTCGCGTTGGGGGTCAGCCATTGATGCGGTCCTGCCGGAGGGGCCCGGCGTCCTGCCAGACCACGTTGCGCGCCAGCGGCCACTGGTGGGAGCCGGATTCGAGGATGTGCATGAAGTACCCGGCGGTGTTCGGCAGCGCGACGATGTCGCCCGGCGCGATGCCCGGCGCGGTGAGCCGCCGCTGCAGGATCAGCTCGTTCTCGATGCAATAGGCCCCGACGAGGAAGCCGGTGAAGGGCGCGTCGGCGCCCGACCAGGTGACCAGCTCGGGATCCACGAGGAAGTCGTCGGAGGTGGTGCGGCACTGCGTCCGGTTCATCTCGACGCCGATGAGGCCGACGCCGTCGCTGCGCTGTTTGGTGAACGCCACCCGCGCCAGGGTCAGACCGCAGCCGTCCAGCAGCGCGCGGCCCGGCTCGAGGTGCAGGCTCAGCCGCCGGCCCGCGAGCGCCTGGGCCACCGATCCCTCACCACGCCGGGCGGGCGCGTCGAGCACCGCGGTCAACCAGGCCCGCCGCGTGGGCTGCTGGTGGTAGGGGTAGACGGTGGTGAGCGGGTGACCGTTCCAGGTCAGCGGCTCCGCCTCGCCGGCGACGGCCGCGCGCTGGGCCTCCCAGAACGTCTCCCACTCCTGCGCGTCATCCAGGTAACTCATGGGGACGCCGCCGCCCGCGTCCACGAACCACGGGCGGTGGCCGCGGTCGCGCAGGGCGTCCACGAGGTCGCACGCCGCGACGATGCCGGTGACGCGCTCGGCCGCGCTGTAGCCGTTGAGGTGGAAGTGGACGCCGGTCACGTCCACGCCGTCGAGATCGGCGCCCAGCCACCGGTCGGCCAGTTCTCCGAATCGGGTGGGGGCGACGCCGGAGCTGGGCGGCAGCGCGAGCCGCAACGCGACGGGCGGGCGGACGCCGCGCCCCCCGGCCGAGGTGGCTGCGGCCAGCGCGGTGAGCTCGGCGAGTTCGCCGAGGTGGTCGAGCGACACCGTCACGCCGTGGGTCAGGGCAAGGGAGAGCAGGGCACGGTTCTTGATGGCCGCCGACACGATGATCCGCTCGGGCCGGACGCCGGCGTCCAGCACCTGGGCCAGTTCGGCCTCGCTGGCCACGTCGACGCCCAACCCGGCGCGGGCTGCGGCGTCGACGAAGCAGAGCGCCTTGTTGGCCTTGCGGGCGAAGAACAGCTGGATCTCCAGGTCGCGCACCGGGCCCAGCGACGTCAGCTCCGCAGCGTTGCGGGTCAGCGGCTCGGGGTTCAGCACGTTGACCGGCGAGCCGTGCTCGGCGACGATCGCGGCCACGCGCTCGGGGTCGGCGAGCAGGGCACGCATCCACGGTTCCCAACGGGGGGTCAGCGGGGGCTGCCCCTGCAACGTCACGGTCTCAGGCATCGCGGCTCACCTTCTCGGCCCAACGGGGCACCACGTCATGAAGGGTACGGGACAGGGTGTCGTTGCCGATCACCACGTCTTCGGTGCTGCGGCCCACCGCGGCCAACCCCGGCCAACCGGGGACGCCGCCGTCTGGCCCGACGCGCAACCCCCGGCGGCCGGAGGCGAGGCGTCCGATGCCGCGGCCGACGAGGGCGGCGGTCAGGCTGCCGGGCACCACGCCGGGGGGCGCGATCACGGCGTCCACCCGGGCCTCGGCGGCGGGCTCGGTGCGCGACGGCGGGGCGAGGACGCCGGCGTCCACCAGCGCCAGCACCTTGGCGGCGTTCACCGGCGGTGGCCCGAACGCGACGCGCTCGAGGGTGGCGGCGAGCGCGGCGAAGGTGGCCCACTCCCCCGCCGGGCAGCGCTCGAAGGACAGCGAGGCGATGATCGCCGGGTACAGGTCCCGGAACGCCTGCCCCACCGCCCACGGCGCGTGCGGACGCTCCTCGCCGCGCACCACGGCCAGCGAGCGGCGCAGGTCGGCGACCGGATCGGCGCTGCCGTCGGTGCCGGCCAGCACGGCGGCCACGTCACCGCTGCCGCCGGCCTGCCGCAGGTACGCCTGGGCCGTGACGCGCACCGCCTCGGCGACACACCGGGCGCTGCCGGGGGTGCTGGCGATCGCGCCGGCGCCCGCCGCGCGGGGCTCCGCGAGGTCCAGGGCAGCCAGGGGTCCGTCCGGTTCCGGCTTGGGCTCCATGAAGCGGCCGTGCCGGCTGAACGGCACGATGGTGGGCTCGGCACCGCCGGTCTCGTAGCCGGCGTCGGTGAACCGCCCGCCGCGACCCTCGGTGAGGCTGAGCGCGGCGTCGATGAAGGTCAGCGCGGTGCCGCGCACGGCCACGGGGCGTCCGGCCGGGACGCGCTCGGGCGTGAGCCCGTTGACGGGGAACGCGGGCACCGCGTCGGGGCGGGCGTGGTGCCAGGCGCCGGGCCAGGCGGACTCGTGGCCGGTCGCGAGCAACACCTCGTCGTACAGCTCACCGGCGGCGTCCGGCCCGCCGACGCGCCAACGGCCCTCCTCGGGACGCGGCGCGGTGGCCGCGACCGCGTGGTGGCGGACGTCGAGGCGCTCGGCGACCGCGGCCCAGGCGTGGGCCAGGAAGGCACCCACCAGGGCGCGCGGCGGAAAGGGGTCGAGCTCGGCACCCTCGCCGCGGGCTCGCCGCCAGTCGTCGAACGCACCCAGGCCCGTCCGGACGATCGCGGAGGTGACGTTGAGCCGCAGGTGCCGCGGCTGGTCCACCGCATAGGCCGAGCCGACCCCCGGCGGGCGGGGGTCGAAGACGTCGAGGGTGATGTCGGCGGCGGCGTCCGCCAGGCACTCGGCCGCCCACAACGCGCGCGGGCCGGCACCGAGCACGGCGACCCGCCGGACGCCGCTGCCACGCCCTCCGCCGCCGGCACCGCTCACGGCAACGCGCCCACGTGCTCGGCCACCCAGGCGTCGTCGTAGACCGTGTCGAGGTAGGCGAGACCGGCGTCGTGGAAGATGCCGACCACGTCGGCGTCCCCCACCGCCAGCGTCGTCATCGCGTGGACGACCGCGCCGGCCGAGGCGCCCACGAGCATGCCCTCGGTGCGCGCCAGCAGGCGGCAGCCGGCGACCGCCGCGGCGTCCGAGACGCGGACGACGTCGTCGGGCACCACGCCCTCGGCCAGGCCGGGCACGATCCCCGCGCCGAACCCCGAGAGCAGCCGCTGCCCGCGGCGTCCGCCGAACAGCACGCTGCCCTCGGCGTCGACCGCCACCACCGCGGTGTCGAGCCCCTGCTCGCGCACGTGGGTCAGGCAGCCGCCGATCGTGCCGGTGGTGGACGTGGCGACGACCACCACGTCGGGGGCGCGGCCGAGGTCGCGCACGATTTCGGCCATCGTGCCGTCGGCGTGGGCGCGGAGGGCGGCCCGGTTGGAGTACTGGTCGAGGGAGTACGCGTCGGGCCACCGCTCGCGCAGCTCGGCGACCTTCGCGATGCGCGCAGTGAGCCAGTCGCCGGTGTCGGGGTCGGGCTCGGTCAGCTCGTGGACGGTCGCCCCCAGGGCGCGCATCGTGGCGACCGTCGTGCGGTTGGAGCGCGGGTCGACCACGACGTGCAGGGTCATGCCGTGCCGCACGCAGAGCCGGGCCAGGGCGACACCGAAGTTGCCGGAGCTGGATTCCACGAGCACCGAGCCCGGGCCGATCCGGCCGGACGCCAGCGCGGCGTCCACCATGGCCTGGGCGGAGCGGTCCTTCGCGCTGCCGCCGGGGTTGAACCACTCGAGCTTTCCCCAGGCGCGCACGCCGCGCGGAGTGGGCAGGCGGTCGAGACGGGCCAACGGGGTGTTGCCGATTCTCGCGCGCGTGCCGGTGGGCACGGTCGTCATCGTCCGCCTCGGCCGCTCATGGGGCACATCCTAGCCCGCCGGCCCACCGCAACCCACCCCCGGAAGGGTGGCCGGTGGCCCCGGTTGCTCGTTGTTGGCCCCGGGCCGCGCCACCCCTAGTCAGCGGCCCACGAGCCCGCGCCCGCCCGGCCCGGACGCCGGGCGGGGACGCCGCCGCCCCACCCCGCGGCGTTATCGTCGGGGGGTGACCATTCCGCACACCCTTCCCCGCCGCCCGGACGCCGTCGCGCACCGCCGCCGGGCCGCCGCCGCGCTGGCCTGCCTGCTCACCCTGGCGCCGCTGGCGGCCTGCACCGCGCCGGCCCCGACGCCCTCCGCCACGGCCACCGCGACCGTTGCCCCGACCCCCGCAGCGGCGCCGGTCGCCCAGTTCTCCCTGACGGTCGCCGACGGCACGTTCACCCTGGCCGGCGCCGCCACCGACGACGCCGCCCGCGCGGCCGCCGTCGCCGCCGTCTCGGCGGGCCTGGGCGCCGGGGTGCCGGTGGACGACCAGCTCACCGTGGTCGACGGCGCGTGGCTGCCGGACGCCGACGCGCTCACGGCGCTGGCGTCCGAGCTCGTCGGCGTGGAGGCCGTGAGCCTCAACGTGAACGCGGGGGACGCCGTCGTGGCCGGCACCGTCACCGACGAGGCCGAGCGACAGGCCGCGGTGGACGCCGTGACCACCGCCTTCCCCGACGCCGAGGTCACCGACACCATCGCCATCGTCGAGCTGTGCACCGTGGTCGGCGCCAAGGTGCGGGAGGCGTCCCAGCCACCCGCCCTGGTGTTCGAGACAGGCTCGACCGACCTCACCGACGCGTCGCAGACCGCCGTCGCCGAGATCGCCGAGCTCGTGGCGCAGTGCCCCGACACGACCCTCACCGTCGTCGGCCAGACGGACGCCCGCGGCTCGGAATCCGGCAACGAGGCGCTCGCCCTGGAGCGGGCCAACGTGGTCGCCGCCGCCCTCGAGGCGGCCGGGGTGCCGAGCCAGTCCCTGCTCGTGCAGGGCAACGCAGCCAACGCCCCGGTCAGCGACGACGATGCCCTCAACCGGCGCGTCGACGTGGCCGTGCAGTGACGGGGCCTGACGTGGCCGTGCCGCACCACCACCTGCCTCGGGACGCCGATCTGCGGCTCGTCGTCAGCGACATGGACGGGACGTTGCTGGACGACGCCGGCCACCTGCCCGACGAGTTCTGGCCGCTGCTGGACGTGATGCGTGAGCGCGGCATCGTGTTCGCGCCGGCGTCCGGACGCCAGCGCGCGACCCTGGAGACACTGTTCGAGCGCGCGCTCGACGGCATGTCGCTGATCGCCGAGAACGGCACGTACGTGGTGCGCGACGGCGCCGAGGTGTCGTCGGCCGTCCTGCCGCCCAGCCTGTGGCAGTCCGTCGTGGCGGCCACTCGCGCGGCCCGGGCCGACGGGCTCGACCTCGGGGTCGTGGTCTGCGGCAAGCGCGCGGCCTACCTCGAACGCACCGACGACGCCTTCCTCACCGCGTGCTCCCCCTACTACGTGACCATGCAGCTCGTGGCCGACCAGCTGGCCGTCGACGACGAGATCATCAAGATGGCCGTCTACGACTTCGACGACGCCGAGGTCTCCGTGGCGCGCTTCGCCGAGTTCGCCGCCGACCACCAGGTGGTCGTGTCGGGCCGCAACTGGATCGACATCATGGCCGCAGGCATCAACAAGGGTGCGGCCGTGCGCGCCCTGCAGGCCGACCTCGGCGTGACCCGCGCGCAGACCGTCGCGTTCGGCGACTTCTTCAACGACGCCGAGATGCTGGACGAGGCCGACTGGTCGTTCGCGACCGCCAACGCCCACCCGGCCATCCGCGAGCGCGCGCGGTACGGGGCGTCCTCGAACGCCGACCACGGCGTCCTCCGCGTGCTGGAGCACCTGCTCGGCCTCTGACGGGCGGCCAGCGCTTGTCGTGATACCCCCCTGGGGTACCATGGATGCATGTCCGAACACCAGCACACCCACTCCGGCGCCGACCAGCGCGACCCCGAGGCCGTCCTCGACCCGGTGTGCGGCATGACGGTGGACCCCCGCGCCACCGACCACCACGCCGTCCACGACGGCGTCACCCACCACTTCTGCTCGGCCGGGTGCAAGGAGACGTTCCTGGCCGATCCGGACGCCCACGCCGGCGGTCCCGCCGGCCATGCCAGCCACGCCGACCCTGCCGTGCAGGCCGAGGCGTCCGCCGTCGACGCCGATGAGTGGACGTGCCCCATGCACCCGGAGGTCCGCCAGGACCACCCGGGCTCCTGCCCGCTGTGCGGCATGGCGCTGGAGCCGGTCACGGTGACGGCGGATTCCGGCCCGAGCCCCGAGCTGGCCGACATGACCCGCCGGTTCTGGATCGCCCTGGCGCTCTCCTTGCCCGTCTTCGCCCTGGAGATGGGCTCGCACCTGGTGCCGGCCATCGCGGCGGCGGTGGATGCGCGCGTCTCGGTGTGGGTGCAGTTCGCGCTCGCCACCCCGGTGGTGCTGTGGGCCGGCTGGCCCTTCTTCGTGCGCGGCGTCGCGTCGGTGCGCGCCCGCAGCCTCAACATGTTCACGCTGGTCGCCATGGGCACCGGCGTGGCCTGGCTGTACAGCACGGTGGCGACGCTGGCGCCCGGCATCTTCCCGGACGCCTTCCGCGACCAGCACGGCACGGTGGCGGTCTACTTCGAGGCCGCCGCGGTCATCACCACCCTCGTGCTGCTCGGCCAGGTGCTGGAGCTGCGCGCCCGTGAGGCGACCTCCGGTGCGATCCGGGCGCTGCTCGACCTGACCCCGCAGACGGCCCGCCGCGTCACCGACGACGGCGAGGCCGAGGTGCCGCTGGACGAGGTGCGTCTCGGCGACCGGCTCCGCGTCCGCCCGGGCGAGCAGGTGCCGGTGGACGGCTCGGTGGTCGAGGGCCGCTCGACGCTGGACGAGTCGATGGTGACGGGCGAGTCGATGCCGGTCACAAAGGAGGTGGGCGACACCGTCATCGGCGGCACGCTCAACCAGACCGGCTCGCTGCTCGTGACCGCCGAGAAGATCGGCCGCGACACCATGCTCGCCCGCATCGTCGCCATGGTCGCCGACGCGCAGCGCTCCCGCGCCCCGATCCAGCGGATGGCCGACAAGGTCTCCGGCGTGTTCGTCCCCGTCGTCCTCGGGGTCGCGGTGCTGGCGTTCGTCGTCTGGGCGCTCGTCGGGCCCGACCCCCGGCTGGCCCACGCCCTCGTGGTCGCGGTCAGCGTCCTCATCATCGCGTGCCCCTGCGCGCTCGGGCTGGCGACCCCCATGTCGATCATGGTCGGCGTCGGACGCGGCGCGCGCGAGGGCGTCCTCATCAAGAACGCCGAGGCGCTCGAGCGCATGGAGAAGGTCGACACCCTCGTGGTCGACAAGACCGGCACCCTCACCGAGGGACGCCCCGCGCTGACGCAGGTCGTCGTGGCGCCCGGTGCGGGCCTCACCGAGGATGAGCTGCTGCGGCTGGCCGCCGCCGTCGAGAACGCCTCGGAGCACCCGCTGGCCCGCGCGGTCGTCGAGGCGGCCTCCGAGCGAGGCCTGGAGCTGCCCGGTGTGGCGGACTTCGACGCCCCCGCCGGCCGCGGCGTCACCGGCACGGTCGACGGCCGCGGCGTCCGGCTGGGCACCAGCACCCACCTGCGCTCCGACGGCGTCGACACCGCGGCCCTGGACGCGGACGCCGACCGGCTCCGCGGCGAGGGCGCCACGGTGGTGTACGCCGCCGTGGACGGCTCCCTCGCGGGCCTGCTCGTGATCGCCGACCGGGTCAAGGAATCCACCCCCGCCGCGCTCGCCGCGCTGCGGGAGGACGGCATCCGTGTCGTCATGCTGACCGGCGACAACGCGACGACCGCGCGGGCCGTGGCATCCGGCCTGGGGATCGACGAGGTCGAGGCCGAGGTGATGCCCGACCAGAAGGCCGCGGTCGTCGAGCGGCTGCGCGGGGAGGGTCGCGTGGTGGCGATGGCGGGCGACGGCGTCAACGACGCCCCGGCCCTGGCCGCGGCCGACGTCGGCCTGGCGATGTCGTCCGGCACCGACGTGGCGATCGAGTCGGCCGGCGTGACGCTGCTGCGCGGCGACCTGACCGGCATCGTGACGGCCCGCGCCCTCTCCGCCATGACGATGCGCAACATCCGGCAGAACCTGGTGTTCGCGTTCGTCTACAACGCGGCCGGCATCCCCATCGCCGCGGGCGTGCTCTACCCGTTCACCGGGCTGCTGCTCTCACCGATCCTGGCGGCCGCGGCGATGGCGCTGTCGTCGGTCTCCGTGATCGGCAACGCCCTGCGGCTGCGGGCGCAGTCGCTGACCTGACGCCTGCGCCGACCGGGCTCAGTGGCGAGGCTCAGGCGTCCGGCTCCGCCGGGTCGGCCTCCGCGCGACGGTCGCGGCGGCGGAACCAGCGCAGGGACGGCCACCCCAGGCCGTGGGCGTGCTCCGGCTCGGGCGTGGGCTCCGGCTCGGCGGGCGGTGCGGCCGCGATCAGCGCGGCCCGCTCGGCGCGCAGGGCTTCGCGGGTCTCCTCGACCAGTTGGTCGCGGACGGGCTTGGGCGGTGCCGAGGTGGGCTCGGGCTCCAGGCGGGTGCGCGGCAGGGCGTAGGAGGCATCGGTCTGCAGCCAGAGTACGAGATCCTCGCGCAGCTGGCAGCGCAGGTTCCACAGGTCGTCGGAGTTGCGGGCCGACACGAGCAACCGCAGCTCGACGTGCCCGTTCTGGCTGTCGGTCACCTGCACGCCGGCGGTCTGACCGTCCCACAGCGGGTTGCCCTCCACGAGTCGCAGCGCCTCGGAGCGGAATGCCTCCACGGGCACGAGCCAGTCGAGATCGAACATCACGGCGCCGAGCTGCGCCGGGTCGGTCTTCGTCCAGTTCTCGAACGACTGCGCGGTGAACAGGGTGGACGGCACGACGAGGCGGCGCCCGTCCCACACGCGGAGCACCACGTAGGTGAGCGTGATCTCCTCCACCCGCGAGGTCTCCCCCTCCATCACCACGGTGTCGCCCACGCGGAGGGCGTCCGAGAAGGCGATCTGCAGGCCCGCGAAGATGTTGCTCAGCGACGACTGGGCGGCCAGGCCGGCCACGATCGAGAGGATGCCGGCGGACGCGAACACCGACGCCCCGATGGCGCGGAAGGCGTCGAACGTCAGCAGCACCGATGCGATCGCAACCAGCCACACCAGGGCGACACCGACCCGGCGCACCATCTGCAGCTGGGTGCGGACGCGCAGGGCGTCGCCGTGGGCGCCCGTGCGGGCCCGACGGGCGTTCACCGAGTCCTCCACGGCGCGGAGCAGGCCGGCGGCGAGCTGCGCCCCCGCCAGGATCACCGCGATCAACACCCCGTGCTGCAGGGTCGCGTAGTCGTCCCACTGCTCGCCCAGCACCTGCGCGCTGGTGCCGACCAGCAGCCCCACGCCCACGCCGAGCACCGCGAAGAACACCCGCTGCGGCACGCGCAGCCGCAGCGAGACGTGGGTCAGGCCCGGACGCCGCCGGCGCAGCAGCGCCACCGCGAGGGTGAGGAGGAAGGACAGCAGCAGCCCGAGCGCCAACCCGGCCGTCGCGTACAGCAGCACGCTGAGCACATCGATGACCACCTCGCCGGTTTCGTTCTCCACCCGATCGAGACTAACCCGGCCCCGCGGTGGAGTCGCCCCGCCGACCACCCCGCGGCTGCACCTCGCTCCCCGCGCACCAGCCGGGACGGCCCCCACGCAGCCTCCGCACGGTGCCGGTCGAGGGCGTCGCAGATGTGCCCTTTGGGGGGAGTTCCGGCGGCGCCCCGACGAGTAGCGTGGGGGGTATGGCAGACCAGTACAGCTTCCAGAATCCCGTGACGCAGTACGAGAAGATCTCCCCGCCGGAGCAGACGCAGCCCGAGCCGGGCCTCGACCGCGACCTCAAGCCCCTCGCCGACCTGGGCGCGGACAGCTACCGCGGCACCGGACGCCTCGAGGGCCGCAAGGCCCTCATCACCGGTGGCGACTCCGGCATCGGCGCGGCCACCGCGATCGCGTTCGCCCGTGAGGGCGCCGACGTGGCCATCAGCTACCTCCCCGAGGAGGAGCCGGACGCCGAGAAGATCATCGCGCTCATCGAGAAGGCCGGCCGCAAGGCGCTCGCCCTGCCCGGCGACCTCAAGGACCGCGAGTACTGCGTGGACATCGTCGAGAAGACCGTCAAGGAGTTCGGCGGGCTCGACATCCTCGTCAACAACGGCGGCAAGCAGGTGTCGGTCGACGACATCGCCGACATCACCGACGAGCAGTTCGACCACACGATGAAGACGAACATCTACGCGATGTTCTGGATCACGAAGGCCGCGGTGGAGCACCTGCCGGCCGGGTCGGCGATCATCAACACCACGTCGATCCAGGCGTACAACCCGTCGCCGAACCTGCTCGACTACGCCACCACGAAGAGCGCGATCAACAACTTCACCAAGGGCCTCGCCCAGCAGCTCGCCGCCAAGGGCATCCGCGTCAACGCGGTCGCCCCGGGCCCGATCTGGACGCCGCTGCAGCCCACCTACGGGCAGCCGATGGAGAAGCTGGTCGAGTTCGGCCAGTCGACCCCGATCGGACGCGGTGGCCAGCCCGCCGAGCTCGCGCCGGCGTACGTGTTCCTCGCGTCGCAGGAGTCGAGCTACGTCCTCGGCGAGACCCTGAACGTCAACGGCGGCTCCCCCACGCCGTAAGGCTCACCCCGCCAAGACCCACCCACCCAGAGGGTGCGACCCACCCACCCCCGCACACCCCACCACGGGCCGGACGCCTTCGCGTCCGGCCCGTGCGCGTGCCCGGGGCAGCTCAGGCGCCGGCGTCCGCCTCGCCGGCCGGACGCGCGGGGCCGTCCCCGGCCCGGTGCTCGAAGGGCGGGCGCTGCAGCGCGAGATCGGTCAGGGCGTCGAGCTGTTCGGGTTCGAGCCGGATGTCGGCGGCGGACGCGTTGGCGCGGAGCTCGTCGACGGACTCGGCGCCGACGATCGCGGACGTCACCGCGGGGCGGGAGAGCAGCCAGGCCAACGAGGTCTGGAACGGCTCCAAGCCCCACTCCCGGCTCAGCCGGTCGACCTCGCGGGCCAGCGCGACCTCCGCCTCGGGGAAGCCGGCGCCCTGGAAGCGCTGGTCGCCCGAGACGGGCCGGTCGAGCACCGCCAGGTCGGCGAGCAGCCCGCCGTGCAGGGGGGCATAAGGGACGATCGAGATGCCGAAGCGGTCGCACGCCGGGCCCAGTTCCTGCTCGGCGGTCCGATCGACCAGGCTGTACTTCACCTGGGCCGCGACGGGGGCGTTCAGCCGGCGGTCATCGGCAATCCACAGGGCCTGGACGACCTGCCACGCCGGATGGTTGGACAAGCCGACGCTGCGGATCTTGCCCTGCCGGATGAGGTCGTCGTAGGCGGCGAGCGTCTGCTCGAGGGGTGTGTCCGGGTCGGGGTCGTGGGCGTAGTACAGGTCGATGTAGTCGGTGCCGAGCCGGCGGAGGCTCTCCTCGACCTGGCGGATGATGTGGCGGCGCGACAGGCCGCGGTCGTTGACGCCGTGGCCGACGATCCCGTTCGACTTGGTGGCCACCACCCAGTCGTCGCGGCGGCCGCGCAGGGCGCGTCCCAGGATGGTCTCGGCCGGCTCGCGGTCGGCCGCGGCCGGGGCGCCGGGGCGGTCGAACACCGGCATGTGGCCGTACACATCGGCGGTGTCGACAAAGTTGATGCCCAGATCGGACGCGGCGCCGACGACCCGGTCGGCGTCCTGGGCCGTGGGAGCGACGCCGAAGGTCGCGGTGCCGAGGCAGATGGTCGACACCCGCACGCCGGTGGTGCCGAGGATTCGGTACTGCATCAGGACTCCTTGGTTGCGGGGAGGGCTTGGTACGGGGGGCTTGGTCGGTGGTCGGAGGCCGAAGGGGGACGCGGTCGGCGCGTCAGGCGTCCTCGAACGCGAGGGAGCTGGAGAGCTCCCGGTGGGCCTCGGCCTGGGCGCGGAGCGTGGCGGCCTTCTGCTCGGCCACCGCGAGGATCGCCGCGAGCGCGATGAACCTACGCGGCGGCTCCGGCAGGGCGGCGAGGGTGAGCAGCGCCTGGGCCAGCTTGGCGGGGTCGCCTTCCTGGTGGCCGTTCATGTCCTGGTACTGCTGCACCTGCTGGGCGTGGCGCTCCGCGTAGTCCGCGATGGAGGGGGCGGCGAAGGTGGCCGAGTCGGGGGTGAGGAGCTCAGTGCGGAAGAAGCCGGGATTCACGATGGTGGTGTGGATGCCGAACGGTTCCACCTCCGGCTGCAGCGCCTCCATCCACCCCTCGAGCCCGAACTTGGCGGCGGAGTAGGCCGAGTTGAACTCGAAGCCGGCCAGCCCTGCCCCCGAGGAGATGGACAAGACGTGCCCGGACCGCTGCCGGCGCATCACCGGCAGCACGGCGCGGGTGACGTTCATCGGGCCTACCAGGGTGGTGGCGAGCTGGTCGGCGATCTCCTCGGGCGTCAGCTCCTCGAAGTATCCACCGTGGAAGGTCGCGGCGTTGTTGACCAGCACGTCGATGCGGCCGAACCGCGCCACCGCCTCCTCGACGGCCGCGCTCGCCTCAGCCGGCTCGGTGACATCGAGCCGGGTCACCAGCAGATCGTCCTCGGCCTGCTCCTGTTCGGCCAGGGCACGGCGGACGGCGTCGGGCTCGCGTCCGGTGGCGACGACGCGATGCCCGGCTGCCAGCGCCGCCCGGACGAAGTGCAACCCCATCCCCCGCCCTGCGCCGGTGATGAACCACACCTGCGAATCGGTGCTCACGATGATCTCCCCTGTCTCGGCTGCGTCTACAGCAATACTATAACCAGATGGTAGGTTTTCGTCCAGAACCGGAGGGGGGACAATGAGCGGCGTGACTGGCACCCGCAAGCCCCGAGGCCCCTACCGCGCCGGCATCCGCCGCCGTGAGCAGATCGTGGCCGCCGCGATCGACGTGTTCGGGGAGGCGGGCTTTGCGGGCGGGTCGGTGCGCACGATCGCCGAGCGCGTGGGCGTGTCCCACGCCACGCTGCTGCAGCACTTCGGCAGCAAGGAGGGCCTGCTCACGGCCGTCCTGGCCGAATGGGATCGCCAGACCGTTGCGGGGAATCTGGCCGACGTGGTGGGGCTCGACTACTTCCGCCGCCTCCCCGACGTGATGGCCGGGCACGTGCACCACCGCGGCCTGCTGGAGCTGTTCACCACGATCGCCGCCGAGGCGTCCAGCGCCGACCACCCCGCGCACGCGTTCGTCCAGGCCCGCTACACCGGCAATCTCGCCACCCTGGCGTCCCACCTCACCCAGGCGGTCGACGCCGGGGACATTCGGCCCCTCACCCCGGCTGAGATCACGACGGAGGTCCGTCTCGTGACGGCCGTGCTGGACGGCATCGGGCTGCAGTGGTTGCTCGATCCGAGCACCGACGTGGTCACCGCGACCCGCACGTTCGTCACGCGCACCATCGCCGCTTGGCGCGGGGACGAACCCCTCGACGGCGCGGGCCAGCAGTCCTAGACTGACGCCACCCGAACGCCTTCAAACCGAACGCCCTCCAGAGAGGTGCCACCCATGTCGCCCACCCCCATCGCGATTTGTCCGTCGGCTGCTTGGCTGCCGCGCACCAGCGAAACGTCCCTCTGATGGGTGACCCCCTCGGCCCGCTCACGCCCAACGGAATGGAAGTCGCGTTTCCTCTGATCGCCCTGGTCTTCGGAGTGCTGCACCTCGCGGTGCTCGTGCTGGTCGCGGCGGCGGCGATCAAGTACCTGCGCAGCTGACCCGTCCGCACCGCTCGGGTGGACGCGAAACACCGCCGCAACAGCCCACGGGATAACCTGCTCGCCGACCGCACCACCCTGAGAGGCGAGCCCATGGCGTCCGAAACCACCACCGAGATCCGCGAGACCGACAGCGACTACTCCCTCGAACCCGTCCCGGTGCGGGCCCGCCGCAGCTTCTGGGCGGTGGGATTCGTGATGTTGGGGTTCACGTTCTTCTCCGCGTCCATGAGCGTCGGCGCGACGCTGGGCAACGGGCTCGACCTCGCCGGGTTCGTCGCGGCCGTGCTGATCGGCGGGGCAATCCTGGCCGTCTACACCGGCTTCCTCGCCCACATCGGCGCCCGCACCGGCCTGGGCATGGACCTCATGGCCCACCACGCGTTCGGCACGCACGGGTCGTTCCTGCCGTCGGCGCTGATCGCGCTCACCCAGATGGGGTGGTTCGGCGTCGGCGTGGCCATGTTCGCGCTGCCCGCCGCCGAGCTGCTCGGTGTCAACCCCTGGATCATCGTGGTGGTCGCCGGCGCGCTCATGACGGCTTCGGCCTACTTCGGCATCAAGGCCATCGAGATCGTGAGCTTCGTCTCCGTGCCGCTCATCGCGATCCTGGGCACCTACTCCATGGTGACCGCCACCGCCGAAGGCGGCGGGCTCGAGGCCATCTTCGCCGCGTCCACCGGCCTGCCGCTGCTGACGGCGGTGGGCATGGTGATCGGCTCGTTCATCTCCGGCGGCACGGCCACGCCGAACTTCACCCGCTTCGCCGGCAGCGCCCGCAGCGCGGTGGTCACGACGGTGATCGCGTTCCTGCTCGGCAACACCCTGATGTTCGCGTTCGGCGCCGTGGGCGGCGCCTTCACCGGGCAGCAGGACATCTTCTACGTGATGATCGCCCAGGGCCTCGCGATTCCCGCCCTGCTCGTGCTCGGTGCCAACATCTGGACCACCAACAACAACGCCCTCTACACCTCCGGCCTCGGCTTCGCGAACATCACGAAGGTCCGCAAGCGCCCGCTGGTGCTGGTCGCCGGCATTCTTGGCACGCTCGGCGCGCTGTGGCTCTACGACAACTTCGTCGGCTGGCTGTCGTTCCTGAACGCCGCCCTGCCGCCCATCGGCGCCATCCTCATCGTTGACTACTTCCGCCACAAGGCCGAGTACCTCTCCGAGGTGCGTCCGACCCGCCCGGTCAACCTCGGCGCGGTCGTCGGCGTGGTCGCGGGCGGGCTGGTCGGCTGGTTCGTGCCCGTTGGCATCGCGTCGATCAACGCGATGGCCGTCGCCATCGCCTGCTACCTCATCGGCGAGCTGGTGCTCGGACGCGGCGCGCGCGAGGTGGCGCCCCTCACCTCCGGCCACGGCGCGGACGCCGACGTGATCAACTGAGCCCATGCTGATCCGCAACGTCACCCTGCCCGGGCGCGAGGGCCGCGTCGACCTCCGCGTCACCGACGGCGTCTTCGCGGCCATCGATCCCGGGCTGGCGGCGTCCGAGGGTGAGGAGTCCTGGGACGCCGAGGGGCGCCTCGCGCTGCCCCCGTTCGTGGAGAGCCACATCCACCTCGACAGCGTGCTCACCGCGGGCGAGCCGGCCTGGAACCAGTCCGGGACGCTGTTCGAGGGCATCGAGCGGTGGGCCGAGCGCAAGGAGCTGCTGACCGTCGCGGACGTCAAGGCCCGGGTGAACCGGGTGGTGCGGCAGCAGGCGACGTTCGGCGTCCAGTACATCCGGACGCACGTGGACGTCACCGACCCCGACCTCACCGCCCTGCGCGCCCTGCTCGAACTGCGCGAGGAGCTGGCCGACTTCGTGACGCTGCAGATCGTGGCGTTCCCGCAGGAGGGGATCTGTTCGTTCCCGGACGGCCGGGCCCTCATGGAGAAGGCTGCCGATCTCGGTGCGGACGCCATCGGTGCTATCCCCCATTTCGAGTTCACCCGGGAGTACGCGGTGGAGTCGCTCAACTTCGCCTGCGATCTCGCCCACGAGCGCGGCCTGCTCATGGACGTGCACTGCGACGAGATCGACGACGAGGCGTCGCGCGGCCTGGAGACCCTCGCGACCCGCGCCTACGAGCTGGGCCTGGGGAGCCGCGTCACGGCGTCCCACACCACGGCGATGCACAGCTACAACAACGCCTACTTCACGCGGTTGCTGCGCCTGCTGCGGCTGAGTGGCATCAACTTCGTGGCGAACCCCCTGGTCAACACCCACCTGCAGGGGCGCATCGACACCTACCCGAAGCGGCGCGGCGTGACGCGGGTGAAGGAGCTCACCGCGGCAGGCATCAACGTCAGCTTCGGCACCGACGACATCCAGGACCCCTGGAATCCGCTCGGCACCGGCAACCTGCGCGACGTGGTGTTCCACGGCATGTACGTCACCCAGCAGATGGGCTACGGCGAGCTGTGCGACTCCCACCGCTTCGTCACCCACAACGCGGCACGGACGCTGAACCTGGGCGATGACTACGGCATCGAGGTGGGGCGCCCCGCCCGCTTCGTCGTGCTGGACGCCCCGAGCTGGTTCGACGCGCTCAACTGGAACGCCCCCGTGCTGCGGTCCTACCGCGACGGACGCCTCATCGCCCGCTCCGAGCCCGCGGTGCGCGAGGCGCTCTTCTAGAGCTCCCTGGCCGGGCCGGTGCGACGATAAAGGCGACACTCGATTCTGTGACGCACGCCTCGGCACGCTCAGCGCGCGAATGAGCACGCACTCACTGTCAGCTTTTCGTCGGAACCCGCCACGCCCGCTGCGGACCGGTGGTCACGACCTCAGAGGTCGACTCCGAGATAGGTCCGCTTGACGCGGTCGTCCTCGAGGAGCGCGGCGCCGGTGTCGGAGAACGTGATCGCCCCCACCTCCAGCACGTAGCCGCGGTCGGAGAGCTGCAGCGCGGCCTGCGCGTTCTGCTCCACCAGCAGGATCGTGGTGCCCTCGGCCTGCAGGTCGGCGATGGTCCGCATGATCGTCTGCGTCATGATCGGCGAGAGGCCCATCGACGGTTCGTCGAGCATCAGCAACCGCGGCCGGCTCATCATGGCCCGTCCGATGGCCAGCATCTGCTGCTCGCCCCCGGAGAACAGGCCCGCCGCCTGGTTGCGCCGCTCACCCAGCACCGTGAACAGCCCGTACACCCGGTCGAGATCCTGGCGGACCCCCGCGGCGTCCCGGCGCGTGAAGGCCCCGAGCAGCAGGTTGTCCTCCACGCTCATGCGCGGGAACAGCCGGCGCCCCTCGGGCGAGTGCGCGATGCCGCGCGTGACGATCTGGTGGGCCGGTACGCCGTCCAGCCGCTCGCCCTCGAACCAGATCTCGCCGGAGACCGGCTTCAACAGCCCCGAGATGGTGCGCAGCGTCGTCGTCTTGCCCGCCCCGTTCGTGCCCAGCAGGGAGACGATCTGCCCCTGCTCGACCGTGAAGGAGATGCCCTTCACCGCCTGGACGCGGCCGTAGGCCACCACCAGGTCCTTCACCTCAAGCATCGTGGTCTCCTCGCCGGCGCCGGGCGCCGAGGATCGGGTTGGCCGCGTTCGGCGGCATCTCGAGCACGGGGTTGCTCGGCTGCAGGTGCGCCAGGGACGCCTCGGGCGCCGGCGCCGCGTTCGGGAGGTCGACGGAGCCGCCGATGTAGGCCTCGATCACGCGGGGGTCGTGCTGCACCTCCGCGGGCGTCCCCTCCACCAGCACCTCACCGCGCACGAGGCAGACGACCCGGTCGCAGAGGCTGAAGATGAACCGCATGTCGTGCTCGATGACGAGCACGGCGATGTCGAGCCCCCGGATGCGCTGGATCAGCTCCTCCGCCTCGCGCGTCTCCTGCGGGTTCATGCCCGCCGTGGGTTCGTCGAGCAGCAGCAGCTTGGGTTCGAGGGCGAGCGCCCGAGCGATCTCGAGGCGCCGCTGGTCGCCGTAGGGCAGGTTGCGGCTCAGCAGGTCGGTGGTGTGGCCGAGCCCCACGAACTCCAGCCACCGCTGGGACACCTCGCGGGTCTCCACCTCCTCCCGCCGGTGACGGGGCAGCCGGAAGATCGCGTCGAGCGCGTTCGTCCGGGTGCGGCAGTACCGCGCCACCATCACGTTCTCCAGGGCCGTCATGTTGTGGAACAGCCGGATGTTCTGGAACGTCCGCGACACCCCCGCCGCCGCCACCTTGCGCGGCTTGGGCGGCAGCACCTGCCCGTCGAGCAGCACGCTGCCCGAGGTGGGCGGGTACATGCCGGTAAGGCAGTTGAAGAACGTGGTCTTGCCCGCGCCGTTGGGCCCGATCAGGCCGAGGATCTCGCCGCGGTGGATGTCGAGCGACACCTGGTTCACGGCGGTCAGCCCGCCGAATTGCATGGTCACGTCCCGCGCCTGCAGCAAGCCGGACGCCGGCGCCCCGGTCTCGCGTCCGGCGGCGGGGTGGGCAGAGGCTCCGTGGGCGTGGGCCGTCATCGGTGGTCTCCCTTCGCGGTGGCGCCGGATCCAGGCTCGGCCGACGTGCCCTCGACGACCGAACCCACACGGTGCGCAGCCACGTCGTCGGCCACCTCGTCGGCGAGCTCCTCGTCGTCATCGTGGAACTCGAGCTGACGCCGCTCGTCCGGCATGAGCCCCTCGGGCCGGAATCGCATCATGACCACGAGCAGCAGCCCGAAGGTCAGCAGGCGGTAGTCCTCGAAGAAGCGCAGCTTCTCCGGCAGCAGTTTCAGCACGGTGGCGCCGACGAGGACGCCGCCCACCGTGCCCATGCCGCCGAGCACGATGCCGGCGACGAGGAACGCCGACTCAAGGAAGATGTACTGGTCGGGCGTGACGGAGACGTCGACGTGGGCCTTCACGGAGCCCGCGACGCCGGCCAGGAACGCGCCGCCGGCGAAGGCCAGCAGCTTCAGGCCGAACGTGTTGACGCCCATCGCCTCGGCGGCCCGCTCGTCCTCGCGGATGGCGACCCAGCCGCGTCCGATGCGGCTCCGGTTGAGGTTGGTGAACACCAGGATGATCAGGCCCATCACGAGCAGCAGCAGCCAGTAGTAGTTGGCGAAGCGGCCGATGGTGATGCCGAAGATGTCGTGCGGGGAGCCGAAGTCGAAGCCGAAGAAGTCGAGGTTCGGGATCGCCGGGATGCCGTTGGAGCCGCGCGTCAGGTTGGGGCCGTCCGTGCCGTCGAGGTTGTTCATCGAGATGCGGAAGATCTCACCGAACGCGAGGGTCACGATGGCCAGGTAGTCGCCGGAGACGCGCAGCGTGGGCGAGCCGATGAGCAGGCCCAGCAGCGCCGAGACGCACCCCGAGATCAGCACGACGATGGGGAACGGCGGGCTCCAGCCGATGGTGGCGAACGCCGACTCGCTGAGCACCGCCGCGGTGAAGGCGCCCGCTCCCAGGAACGCGATGTAGCCCAAGTCGAGCAGGCCGGCGAGCCCCACCACGATGTTGAGGCCCATGGCGGTGGCGGCGAAGATCAGGACGCCGGCCGCGATCGACATGTTGGCGTCCGAGCCGTTCTGGGTGAACGGGAAGACGAAGGCCACGACGAACGCGCTCAGCACGAGCACCGACCGGTTCTGCCCGGCCGCGGTGGAGAGCCAGCCCAGCAGACCCACCTGGGCTGCCACCCAGACGACCACGCCGGCCCAGACGCCGAAGCTGAAGAAGGCGCCGGGGTCGTCCAGGTCGAGGCCGTAGGCGGCGACGAACAGCACGAAGGCCAGCGCGAGCACGATGCCGAGGATCTGCAACCAGGCGGGCGAGCGCAGGGTGCGCAGCGTGGGCTCTTCCCCGCGCGGCAGGGTCAGGACGCCGCTGGCCGCCAGCATGGCGCCGGCCAGGGCGAGCCAACCGCCCGGTTCGAGCGCGACCAGCCCGGCCAGCTCCAGCGCGCTGGCCACCAACACGACCGCGACGAACGCCAGCAGCGCGATCGCGGCGGCGCGGGCGCCGCGGTTGAAGTTGAGCCGGCGGCCGAGGCTGCGGCGTCCCTGGGGGCGGACGACCCACCCGAGCACCAGGCAGGCCAGCAGCACGACGGTGAGCGCCAGGCCGCACCACTGCAGGGGCGAGGGGGCGAACCAGAAGGTCATGTCGTCGAGCGCGGGGCGGTAGGCCCAGGGCAGCATCGGGGCCGCGAGCAGCAGCGCCGTGCCGACCAGCGCGACGAGGCGTCCAGGAGCGGCAAACCGCTCGAAGGAGGCGAGAAACGCGGGCCGGTTCATGCGCGATCCACCACCTTCGCACCGAGGAGGCCTTGTGGCCGGAACACGAGCACGAGGATGAGCAGGACGAACGCCCACACGTCCTTCCAGGCCGAGCTGCCGAACTGGCCGGGGATGAAGGTCGTGGCCATGGCCTCGACGACCCCGAGCGTCAGGCCGCCGACCACGGCGCCGTTGATGTTGCCGATGCCGCCGAGCACGGCGGCGGTGAACGCCTTCAACCCGGAGAGGAAGCCCATCAGCGGGTCGATGTTGTTGTAGCGCAGCCCGTGCGCCAGCCCGGCGACTGCCGCCAGCGCCGCGCCCACCGCGAAGGCCGTCGCGATGGCCCGGTCGACGTTGATGCCCATGAGGCGGCTGGTGTCGGCGTCCTGGCTCGTGGCCTGCATCGCCCGGCCCATGCGGGTCTTGTTGACGAACCACCACAGCAGCACCGTGCAGACCGCCAGCGCGCCCAGGGTGAACAGTGCGGAGTACTGGATCGTGAGGCCGCCGAACTGCACCGTGCGGCCGGTGATGCCCTCGATGACCGGGAACGGGATGGCCCGACGGCTGTCCGGAAAACCCGGGATGCGGCCGTAGAAGAGGCGGACGGCCTCCTGCAGCGCGATCGAGATGCCAATCGCCGAGATCAGCGGCGCGAGGCGCGGCGCGCTGCGCAGCGGACGGTACGCCAGCCGCTCCATGAGCAGCGCCACGGTCACCGACGTCACGATGCCGCCCAGCAGCATGGCCGGCAGCACGACGCCCAGGGCGATCCCGACGCTCAGGCTGGCGGGGGCACCCATGAGCATCCACGTGGTGTACGCCCCGAACGCGCCCACCATGAAGATCTCCCCGTGGGCGAAGTTGATGAGTTGGACGATGCCGTACACGACGGTGTAGCCGACGGCGATGAGCGCGTACAGCGCTCCCAGGCTCAGCCCGTTCACCAACTGCTGGAGGAAAAGGTCCATCGGTCTCCTTCGCACGAGGTGAGGAGTTCCGGCACGCCCGCCGGAACTCCCCACCGCGCTGTGGTCTGCGATCCGGTCAGCTGCCCTGGAAGTCCTGGGTCGTGTCGGCGACCCACTCCCCGCCGGTGACCTTGTAGACGGTGAGCACGCGGGAGACCGAGTCGCCGAACTCGTCGAACGCGACCCGGCCCGACGCCCCCTCGAAGTCGACGTCGTTGAGGGCCTCGACGGTGGCCTCGCGGGCACCCTCGGCGGCGTCGGCGTCCGCGAGGCTGACCTTGAGGGCCTCGATGATCGCGTTGGCGGCGTCGTAGGCGTACATGCCGTAGGCAGAGTAGCCCTCGGCGTACCCGCCCGCGTCGTAGGCGTCCACGAACGCCTGTGCCGACGGCAGCGAGTCGGTGGGTGCGCCGACCGAGGTGGCGAGGTCGCCGTCCGAGGTGGATCCGGCGAGCTCGATGTAGGCCGCGTCGTAGAGTCCGTCGCCGCCCATGAGGGGCACGTTGAGGCCGGACGCCTTCATCTGCTGGCTCAGCGGGCCGGCGTTCGGGTACTCACCGCCGTAGTACAGCGCCGCCGGCGAGGACGCCGCGACCTTGGTGATGACGGCCGAGTAGTCCTTGTCGTCGGGGTTGATGGTCTCGGCCGCGACGACGGTGCCGCCGCCCTCGGTGAAGGCCGTGGTGAACGCCTCCACGAGGCCCTGGCCGTAGGCCTTCTTGTCGTGGACGGTGGCGACCTGCGTGAAGCCGTTGTCGAGCAGGTACTGCGCGGCGAAGGGCCCCTGGACGGCGTCCGTGGTGCAGGTGCGGAAGTAGCTCGCGTAGGCCCGCTGCGGGTTGGCCAGGTCGGCGCCCTTGGTGAGCGTCGGGTTGGTGTTGGCCGGGGAGACCAGGGCGATGGTGGCGGCGTCCAGCACCGGCTGGATCGCCTGGCCCACGGAGCTGTTGAGCGGGCCGACGACGCCGACGATGTCGCTGTCGCCAGCGAGCTTCGTGGCGGCGTTGCGGCCCGGGTCGGGCTGGCCCTGGTCGTCCTCGGCGACGAGCTCGAGGGTCCAGCCGGGGATGGCGCCGGACTCGTTGGCCTGCTTGATCGCGAGGTCGACCGAGTTGCGCATGCCCGTGCCCATGGCGGACAGGCCGCCCGAGAGGGGTGCGATGAAGCCGATCTTGGCGACGTTGCCGGACGCGGCTCCGGTGCTGCCGCTGCCGGCGGTGCTCTCGCCGGTCGTGGTGGTGGTGGCGGTGCGCGAACCGCAGCCGCTGAGCGTGATGGTCGCGGCAACGCCGGCGAAGCCGGCCAGTACCGCGCGACGGTGGATGGTCACGGTGGGTCCTCCTGCTGTGGTCAAAGGCCAGTCCCCTGCCCGGAGAAAGGGTTGGCCACAATCTAGGGCCGGCGCACCGAATGTCCAGCGCATTCCGCCACAGAAATGGCGCGGTGACCGATCCGTGACCCGCTCGTTATCAAGCCCGTCCGGTGGGGACGCCGCGCGTCCGGGTCAGCGCGGGGCTTGGTCATGGGGGGACTACCATGCCGCCATGCGTACGCGCTCGGCACTGTGGCTGGTCTCCGCGGCCCTCCTGATGGTCGGTGCTGCCCTGCAGACGGCCGCGTTGGCGATCTTCTGGCGTCCGTGCGCCGGGAGCATGCTGAGCGGCAGCGTGCTGCAGGGCTACCGCTTCGGGCGCTCCTTCTCCGACGGCTGCCTGGAGGCCATGGACGTCCCCATGATCTTTCCGCTGCCCTCCCCCGGCCGTGGCCTGGACGAGGTGATCGCCTTCGGGGCGCCCGCGGCCATCGTGTTGGCCCTCGCGTGGCTGGTGCTCGTGCCGGCGCTACCGGTCGAGGGGGTGGGACGGATCGTCGCCGCGCTGCCCGGCGTGGTGGCCATCGCGTTCGTGGTCGCGGACGCGACCGGCCTGCTCCCCGCGGGATCGGCCGCCACGATCATCCTCGGGCTCGCCCTGGAGGCGTCCGTGCTGGCCGGCGTGATCGCGCTGTGCATGGCTCCCACCGGCCTGCCCGATGAGACGGGCGCGGGCATCGTCGTCCTGCTCGCGGCGACCACCCAGATCGGAATGGTGCACGCGATCGTCGTGATGGCGCTGGCGGCGATGGTGAGCCAGGCCAACTGGGACGTCCCCCCGGGAGCGGGGTATCTGGGCGTCGGGTTCTCCCTGCTGGCGGCCGTGGTCGCGGTCTGGTTCTGGTGGCGTCTGCGGAGGGAAGAGCGCGCGGCCTGAGTGCCGTTCGTTGTGACGAAGGGGAAACGATGGGCGAGCAGAGTCGGCTCTCGCACTGGTGAGACGCCCTCCGCGGACGCCGCGAGCCGCTGTCGCGCGAGGAGGCCGAGGAGCAACGCATCAACGAGCAACGAGCCGACTGGGGCCGCGACTACCTCGAGGTCGATGAGCGTAGGTGCGACGGGTTGTTGACCGCGGAGCCGCGCCGAACCTGGCGTCCCGCGCCCACCGGAATCTCACCCGCGGGTGAGGTGCCCCCGGACCTGTTCGGCCAGACCTGGCATGTCCACGGGCACCGACGTGTCGACGCTGACGAGCGGGCCGACGGCCAGCGGAGCCACGGGCTCCCCCCACAGCTCGGCCTCGGTGCGCTGGGCGTCCAGGTGACGCAGATCGCGCACCCGCTGCCGGTAGCGGGCCCGCGCCACGGACACGGGCACCTCGCAGCGGATCTCGACGAACGGGCCCGGCAGCGCGTCGACCATGGGCGCGGTGTAGGGGAACCACGTGCTGTCGATGACCGCCGCCCGACAGCCGCGAGCCGCACGAAGCACGGCGGCCACCGCCGCCCGCCCGAGGCGCCGAGACTCCTCGACCGTGGCGGACGCCCCGAGCTCATCCATGAGCGCCTCCTTGACCTCGTCCTTGGAGAGGAAGTCGAACTCCAGGGCGTCCGCCAGATCACGGCCCAACGTCGTCTTGCCCGAGGCCGGCCAACCACCCACCAGTACGAAACCGCGCATGCGTCCAGACTCCCCCATCGGGGCACGGCTGGCGCGGGGACTCCCTGGACTCGGCACGTCGCGGAGTAGCACAAGTGCTACCCTCGCGGCATGAAGAGCGTCGGGCTGCGAGAGTTGCGCCAGGAGGCATCTGAACTGGTGCGCCAGGTGGAGGCTGGCGAGGAGATCACCATCACCGTCTCCGGGCGACCAAGCGCGCGCCTCGTCCCGACCCGCGCGACGCCCTGGCGGTCCTGGCGCGATGTGGCCGAGCTCTTCAGCGGCCCTGCGGACCCCGACTGGGAGCAGGACCGACAGCTGCTCGACAGCGAGGTGCGTGACCCCTGGGCAGGCTCGTGAGCCCCACCAGCCCGCCGGTCAGGGCGATCCTCGACACCAGCGTCGTCATCGGGGGTGGCCTCACTCCCCTTCCGGGTGAAATCGCGATCAGTGCCATCACCGTGGCCGAACTCCAGTTCGGCGTTCTCGTGGCCAAGACCGCGGCAGTTCGGGCTGAGAGGCTGCGCCGGCTCAGCGGACTCCAGACGCACTTCGACCCACTCCCCGTTGACGCCGCAGTCGCCGTGAGCTACGGCCGCCTTGCGGCGGCCGTGGTCGACGTGGGCCGCCAACCGCGGGGACGCGTCATGGACTTGCTCATTGCCGCCACGGCACATGCGCACGGGGCGCGCCTCTACACCCGCAACGCGGGCGACCTTGCCGGCCTGGACGAGCTCATCGAGATCGTGGCCGTGTGACTTAAGAGGGACGTCGACGAGCGCTCGCTGCGCCCGGCACCAGTGATCGCACCGCCCCTCCAAAGATCTCGACGCCCACCTCACCCTCGTGACCCAGCGGTTGAGTGAATGGTCCGAAGGATAGTCCGGTCGGGGATCACGGCGCAGACCCTTCACCCACCCCGGCAGCCAACATCCAGCCCCAGCCGGCGGCGACCGCGAATCCCACGAGCCACGCCGACGCCCTCCCGATCATCTACGCCGGCATCAGCCCAGCCGCGCCCTTTCGCGCCCCTGGGTTGCCCTGGCTCGGCCTTGACGACGGCTGGGCCGGACGGATGCCCGTCCGACCCAGCGCGTCTGGCGCGTCACCTCAGGCGTTGGGGCCAAGGCCCATCTGATCGGTGTAGCGGAACAGGAACGCGGCCAAAGCGTCACGCTTGACCGGCTGCGTGGGCCGGTACTGAAGGTCGCCGCCGATCTGGTAGCCGGTCGAAAGGCCGAACTCATACATCCACTCGATCGCGTCGTAGTGCTCCGTACCCGGGGGAACATCGACGAACCAGTAGCTGTTGGGATCGGCGGAGAAGGACGGGAAACCCTGCAGGAGCGAGAACCGGTACAAGAACGCCGCCATCGCATCGCGATTCACCGGGGACAGCGGGCGGTAGGTGGCCGTGCCGTTGGCCTCGCGCCAGCCGGTCGTGATGCCGGTGGACGCCAACCACTCGATCTCGGTGTAGAAAGCGGTCTGCGGCGACACGTCGGTGAAGGTCTGCCCCCGCGGCGTGAACGCGGGCCTCCCGGCGAGCCGGTAGAGGAACGCCGCCATCGCGTCGCGGTTCATCGAGTTCAGGCCCCGATAGGTGCGCGAGCCGTCCGGCTCGGCCCACCCGGTGGAGGTACCGCTGAAATACATCCAGTTGATCTCCTCGCCGAACTGATGGGCGAAGTAGTCCGAATCGGTGAACGGGTCGCCGTTGCCGCAGTCGGGCAGGCTGCCCAGCGCATTCCATTCCTCACCCGGGGTGGAGAGTTCCCAGAAGCGGTAGGACGCCCCGCCCTCGGCTTCGTAGCTCACCGTCTGTTCCCCGAAGGGCTCGACGGCGACACTCATCGTGTCAGTGGCGGTCAGGGAGGCGTTCGCATCGGACACGGCAAACAGCGCGACCTGCGATTGCGCGGTGGGGTTGGTGTACGTGACCCAGAGCCCCGTCAGGGAGGCGTCACGCTCGAAACACCCTCGAACAATCGAGAGTTCCAAAGGTGTGGCGGTGGCGACCTCCGTCGGTTGGGCCAACTCGGCCGCATGGGTGACGGACGGTTGGGCGGCAGAGGTGGGGTGGAGCGCCGAGGACGGTGCCGCGTGGGCGGCGGGGACAGCCGAGGCTGAGGCGAGGAGGCCGACGGTGGCCAACGCCACGCCATAGGCGCGGAAGCGCTTCATGGGCATGCTTTCTGTGACGGGGACGAGCGTCCCGACGCACAGAAAACACCCGCGAATCCGCGCTGTCAAGGGATTTCATCAGTCTCGACAGCATGGGGTCGCAGGCGTTCGCGTCAGAGACACTTCCGATCAGGACGCCCCGGTCCCTCCTGTGCCGAAAGGGACAAGGTCGACCGTAGAGCACAGCGCTTAGGCCACAACGTCGACGATCCATGGTCGGCCCGTGTCGTCCCCGAGACGAAGGAACTCGATTTCAACATGATCGTCGCCATAGAGTAGGCCCACGCCGGACATGGAAGGGCAGGAACAATGACGCACGTTGACCCTGAGCTCGCTGAGGTGGGCGACTCTCTCGAGCAGGTGACGGTCGCCGCCGAGTTGGCGGCCGACGAGGCTGAGCGGGATATCGTCGAGGCGGTTAGGGGCCGCCGAGGGGTGGCACGCGAGTATGTCCGCCGGATGCGCCGGCGCCACCCGGATGCGTCCCCAGCCGACATTTTCGCGATGCTCGAGCGTCATTACGTAACGGCGATCAGCGCCGCTGGGACGGCGGTGATGGTCGGTGGCATCGCCGCCGAGTTGGGCATCTCGTTCATCCCCGGAGGAGGGGCTGCCAAAGCCGGTGCGAAGGCGGTCGCCGTTTCCGCCGCCAAGACCGCCGCCAAGAAGGCCGCCCTGGAGTTGGCCAAGACAGGCGCCAGGCAGGCGACGCGGATGATCCCGAACGCTGACGAGCGCCTGCAGTTCGAGCTCACTGCGATCTTCGCCTTGAGCCTGGGTGAGATGCGCTCGCGTTGGGCGGCGGCACCGCGTACGCGGGCTACCACCTGTACAACGAGTGGTATGTGGGCGCCCATGACGGGCTGAACTGCGTGACGAGTTGGGAGGCCACGACCGGGACGCTCTGGAACGATGAGCGCCGGTACGGCGGCGCGTCGATGAGCGACGACCCAGTCGCCGACTGCAGGAGCTACGCCGAGCTCACGGGCAAGGGGCCGATTGCGGACCCGGTGGCCGTGCGGCTCATCGATGGCCGGCTTGTCGTTGGCCCCTCCGTCGGGAGACCCGCCGACGCCACGCTCGTGCCAGCGATCACGGAGGGCGAGGACAGGGTTGCGGAGCTGGGGCAGTCGCTCGACGACTACGTCGACGGCGGCCTCAGCCGTTGCTTCTCTGCGGACGAGATGACGGGGTTCGTCCAGGAGGAGTTGTCCCGATTGGGCCTCCACCGCTGGACGATCACGGAGCGCGATGACGCACGCCCCGCCAGCCCGTGCTCAGTGGCCATGGTTGCTGCGGATCAGGAAGTGATCGTCGCAGAGAACTTCATGCCCGAATCCGACGTGGCGCCGACGGTCCTGAGTGCTGCTCTGCGGACGCAGGTGGCCGAGCAATGTCTCACGCTGCCCGAGGCCGAACGGGCCGTCACACAGATCTTGGGGGACGACCACCACTGGCCGACCTTCACGCGCGTTGACTCCGCGGCGTCCTGCACCCGGGTCGACGTCGAGCTGGGTGGCAGCGCGCAGGTGTTCCTGCGGGGGCCCGAGGGCTGAGAGTGAGCGCGGGGGCGTTGCCGGCGGGACCAGGCCTTCGCGAGCACGACCACGAGGAACGGGGACTCCTCGGCGAAGAGCTGCAGCTGGGCCAACGCCGTATCCGATCCAGCGACCTCGACTGTTTCCGAGGTTCGCCCGAACCGGCCTTGTCCCGAGGAGTTCACGACCATGCGGTGTGTACCGACGAGTTCGCTGAGCCGCTCGTGGGCGCTCGCAGCACCGCAAACGTCCGGGCTGCCGTCGTGACCCAGTTCGGGGGCGTAGATGCCGAGCAGGCGCAGGCGAACGGGGTCCGCAGTGACCAGCGTGTCGCCATCCAGCGCGGTAGCGATACCGATCGTCCTGATAGCCCGCTCGGGAGCCGCTGGGGTCATCGTCAAAGCGACTACGCGCACGGACCATACGCCCATCCCGAGGACGACTGGTTCGCGCCGGGAGCACCTCACAGCGGCATGTCCCAACACGTCCGAGGGGGCCCGCTCGGCGCCAATCCGCTGGAGGCACTGTCTGCCACCGGCGCTCCCGGGTCGGGCCTGCGAAACACGCCCCACCCAGGACGACGAGTCCGACCGCCATCGGCCACCGGCCACATTGCGGTCTACTGGACGACGGAGACGTCAAGGTTAAGGACCGCACTCGGGGAGACATGTCTCTCGGTGCGCGAGAGAGGAGTTGAAGCTCCCTCGCGCCCGCACGCACTCTCCTGACAAGGACTTTTGATCGTCGATCGGCATGGCGGCACCATTGTTGTGGGGAGGGCGTGGGGATGGCCTGAGCTTTGGATCCGGGTGAATCCGCGTCCAGGGCTGCGCTCCAGCGTAAGCCGACGGCTGCCAAGCGTCCCAGCCTTCGACGAGCAGCGGCGTATCGACTGGCCAACACGACGACGGTACTGACGGTCATGGAAGGGGGCACGGGAAGCTTGCGAGCTGCGTCCAAATGTTAGTTACGTAAGCGTCCAGTTGTTAGGTAGCAGTACGTCCAACTGTTAGAGTCCATCGGGTGGACTATCGGCGCAGGATCGTGGACGAGACCCTTGACGATCTCTTCCCGCACCTCGCCGCCATCGCCCTCGAAGGAGCCAAGGGGGTGGGCAAGACCGCCACCGCCACGCAACGGGTCGCCACCGTGATGTCGCTGAACAACCCCAACGAGCGAACAGCGCTGTCCAGCCACCTGGACCTGGTCACGGACGTCCCCGGCCCGGTCCTCATCGATGAGTGGCAACTCGAACCCGACGTGTGGGACCGGGTACGACGCGCGGTCGACGACGACCCCACCGGAGGCCGCTTTCTGCTGGCCGGTTCGGCCGACGTGGCACCAGGGGTGCGGATCCACTCGGGGGCAGGGCGCATCGTGAGCCTGACCATGAGGCCGCTGGCGTTCAGCGAACGAGCCCTGGCCGAACCGTCCGTGTCCCTGCGAGGCATGCTCGACGGGACCCAGCCTGCCATCACCGGCATCTCCCCCATCGACCTGCCCACCTACACCGACGAGATCCTCCGGTCCGGGTTCCCCGGGATCCGCGACCTGCCCGAACGGGCCCGCCAGGTCCAACTCGACAGCTACCTCACCCGCATCGTGGACCGCGAGTTGCCCGACAGCGGGGTGAGCGTGCGGCGTCCGGCAGCCCTGCGGGCGTGGTTGGCCGCCTATGCCGCCGCGACCGCAACTGACGCCACCTTCGCCACGATCTTGGCGGCCGCAACACCAGGCGAGGGCGACAAGCCGGCTCGGCAGACTGCCGACATCTACCGCCAACACCTCCAACGGATCTACCTGCTCGACCCCATCGAGGCCTGGACGCCGGCGTTCTCCCCTCTCAAGCGGCTCACCCATTCTCCCAAGCACCACTTGGTCGACCCGGCCCTGGCCGCCCGCCTTGTCGGCGTCGGCAAGGCCGGACTTCTGCGCGGACAGGGTAACCGCGTCCACGCTGCCACCGGCACCTGGCTGGGAGCACTGTTCGAGTCGCTGGCCGCCCAATCGGTACGGGTCTACGCCGAAGCGGCTGACGCCCGCGTCGGGCACCTGCGCACCAAGAACACCGACCACGAAGTCGACCTCATCGTCGAGACGGCCGACCGCTCCACCCTCGCGATCGAGGTCAAACTCACCGACACCATCAGACCCGCCGACGTCGAACACCTGAACTGGCTCAGCGAACAACTCGGCGACCGCCTCGTCGACCGCATGATCATCTACACCGGCACCCACGCCTACCGCCGCCCGGACGGCATCGCCGTCGTCCCCCTCGCACTCCTTGGCCCCTGAACCACCCGACGGCGCTGCTATGGCGCGCCACTGAACTCCCCGGTCGGAGCGTTCCGAGCGGCCAGCCGGAGCCGAGATACCTCGCGCGCCGGAATGCCACTACACCACTGAGAGATCTCGGCTCGGGTGAGGCCCACCGATCCCAAGCCCTCCAGGAGGGCGCCCGCCGCACGCTCGATCAGGTGCTTCCACGCGTGCTTGGTGACCAGGAAGACGATGCCCAGTTCGTTGCGAAGAGTGAACGACCAATCCGGCTCTTCACAATCGAGGGTGTAGTTGGGGTCTGAAGCCGCCGGTCTCCAGGAGTGATCTGGCGATGTAGTTGGTGAGGTTGCGGAAGCCGAGGGCGCTGCCGCGGAGGTGTTCGAGGCGGCCATTCAGGGCCTCGGTGGGGCCGTTCGAGGTGCCGGGACGGTCGAAGTAGGGGAGGATGTCGGCGGCCCGCTTGGTCATCGTTCGGCCGAGGGTGATGACCTCGTGGAGGGCGGCGGGGACGCCGCTGCCGATGGCGGTGATGACGGCCTTCATGAGCGCCTTGCCCTTGGGCTTGTCGGGTTCTCGGTAGGCGGCGATCATCTGTTGGTAGACGGCCCAGGCGGCTTCGACCTCGACGTGGTCGTCGCCGGTGAACAACGCCTCCAGCCGCGTCTTCTGCCTGGCGGTGAGTAGCCCGGCGCCGTTGTGCAACATCCGCCGGGCGCGGTAGAGCGGATCACCAGCGCGGCCACGGTGGCCGTGCAGGGTCTGCTGGACCCGTCTTCGGCATTGGTCGAGGGTCTCACCGGCCAACCGGACGACGTGGAACGGGTCCAGTACGGGGGTGGCGTCGGGGAGTTCTTCGGTGGTGGCGGTTTTGAAGCCGGTGAAGCCGTCCATCGCGACGACCCTCCACCTTGTCACGCCAGTTCTTGGGGCGGGCGGCGAGCCACGTCTTGAACGCCTGTTTGGAGCGGCCCTCGACCATGTCCAACAGCCGTGCGGGGCCGGTGTTGTCCCTGACCGGGGTGAGGTCGATGATGACGGTCACGTACTTGTCGCCTTTGCGGGTGTGCCGCCACACATGCTCATCGACACCGAGCACGGCGACGCCATCGAACCTGTGGGGATCATCGATCAGGGCGCGCTTGCCTTCGGCCAACACGGCGTCGTTGGCGGTGTTCCACGACACACCCAGGCCCTCGGCGACCCGGGCGATCGTGAGGTGCTGCACCACGATCCCCTCCAGCGCCCACCGCAGACCACGTCGGGACAGCTTGGCCCGCGGTTCGGCGGCTTTGGTCAGGTCTTGGCGCCACACGTGCCCGCACTCGGCGCAGCGGTAGCGGCGCACGGTGACCAGCAACACGGTGGGCCGCCAGCCGAACGGCTCGTGCGCCAGCCGTCGGACCACCGTCCCCCGGGGAACACCCTGACAGCCACACCGACGGCACCACTGGTCATCATCGATGACCCGACACGACAGGACCGCCCGCTTCGACTCGACGTACTGACCGACCACCTCCAAGCGGAGCTCGTCGAGGCGAGCAAACGTAGTCAGGTCAGGGCGGACGAAGGTAGCGTGGGGCACGTCGGGGTCTTCCGGATGGGTGGTGTGAGAACTTCCATCATCGGGAGGCCTCGACCCCTCATCCACGGACCGACGCGCCCGTCAGCTCACCCCAGCTCTACACCCTCAACTGTGATGAGCCTGTTTAAGACGTGGCTGGACCAGGGCGGCAAGACCTTCAGGCAGAGGGTCGAGGTCGCCACCCTGGATCCGTTCCGTGGCTACAAGAACGCGATCGGCTGACTTGCTCGTCGACGCCACTGCTGTCCTCGACGCGTTCCATGTGGTTGCCTTGGCTGGGCATGCGGTCGATGAGGTGCGCCGTCGCGTGCAGCAGGAGCCCCTCGGCCATCGTGGCCGTTTCGGTGATCCCTTGTACGGGATCCGGGACGTACTGCGCTGTGTGGCTGAGCGACTCACCGACAAGCAGCAGGCCTGCCTCGCCGCGGCGATCGCCGCCGACGAGCGTCACGACGCCGTCCACGTCGCCTGGCAATGTGCCCAACGCGTTCGGGCCGCCTACGCCGACCCCGACACCACCCGAGGACGTGAGCTTGCCGAACAGGTAGTCAACGGTTTTCCCGTCCTGCCCCATCCCCGAAATCGCCCGCCTCGGCCGGACGCTGAAGCAGTGGAAGGACGCGTACTTGGCCTACTTCGACACCGGCCGCGCCTCCAACGGCGGCACCGAGAGCATCAACGGGCTCATCGAGCTCCACCGCCGCATCGCCAGAGGGTTCCGGAACCGAGCGAACTACCGGCTACGCATGCTCCTCATCGGCGGCGGACTCACCGTGCCCCCACCGCAGGTATGAAGAGCCGGTAATCCACGCCGCGTCGGTCGCGAAACGGTGTTGGCCACAACCCGTTCCGCTGGATTGAGGACCTCGATGGCCATTGACCGCTTGTGTGGGTCCATCCCGATGACGCTGGCATCCACGCTTCCTCCTCAAGCTCTACAACCGGTTCGAGCAGGGAGGGCAACTCTACTCCGAGCGCCGGAGCCCCCCTTGAGTCTCTCACGGCCTAGGCGCGTCCGAGGCTGTGCAGGGCCAATCAGAGCCAACCCGACCAGGCGGCAGCCGAGATGAGCGACCACCCAGGACACCTGAGCCCGAGCCTTGGCCAGGCCGAGCCTGAGGTCAAACAACCAAGTTGCCCATCTCCGGGCGCTGCGCTGAAGGCGGCAGCTGCCGGATCTAGCTCTAGTGGATCAAGCGCGCCGGCTCAGGCCTCCCCGATCGCTTCGGCAAGGTAGGCTCTCGCCATCTGCAGCGCCAGGTGATGCACCTCTCCGGGGCTCCTGCCCGTTGTCTCGATTCGCACCATCCGGAACGGTTGCCGCTCGACCAACGTCTCGTACGCATCGATGACACGCGTTTGGAAGGAGCCCGCCTCATACTTGTCCTTTGTGGCGCGCGACTCGCCTCGTCTAAGGAGTTCATCGGTCGACGCCATAAGCACAAGCGTTAGGCCCGGCGGCGCTATCACTCCCTCGTGCTCAAGATGTCTCTGCTGTGACATGAGGAATTCAAGAGCATTCTCCCGGCCTTGCTCTGAAAAGCGCACTGACTGATAAGCGAACCAAGAATCGATGAACCTGTCGCAAATTACCACGTGCCCCATCTCGAGCGCAGGCCGGATAGAACGTAGGTAACTGTCGACTCGCGCGGTACCAAAGAGAAGCGCTTCCGCCTCCGGACTCAGTTCGTTAGCCGAACGGAGGAGTGTATTCAGTTCTCCCCACGGAGGTAGCTTCCAAGGCGGATCTGTGACAACCGAGACCCGGTTCGGGAAGTCCTCTTCCAAACCGCCAACAAGCGCATTCAGTAAAGTCGACTTCCCCACAAAATCAGGGCCTTCAACGGAGATAAGGCGCCCTCTGGGAGTTCCTATTGCACGCAGACGGGAGTTAAGTGCAGTGCTCACCAGTGAAGATACCTGGGACCTGCGCGCGTACCGCACTACCCCGTCTACAAGACCAGGATGGCCCAGTAGCATTCTAGATACATCGCTCTGTGCATGCGCCAACGCTATGACAGGAATCCCTCGGTCGAACGCGTGCTGGATCTCCATCCCGACACCGTGGGAGGCAACATTCACATCGGCAACCACCCCAACGCTTCGATCTATCGCGCCAATGTTTGCGCCGTAGACTCTGCGTGGATCCAGATTATCTTTGCGTGAACCAGTTTCTTCATGGGGGAGGTAACTGTCGTAGCCCGCGGCATTGCAGCCCTCACGGATATCTCCATAGATCTCCAGATTCTCATCAGAAGCCTTGGTTAATCCGCCTGCGATGTATAGCATCGGCCGCTCACCAGTGACAGAAAAGGCACTCATAACTCTCCCCAAATCCGGTCTTGGATCTCTCCGCCCTTCATTTGTGTCAGCGCGTCCCTCGCAGCAACGATGCCCGAAACCGCCGCCGGAAGCACCCCTGCCGTCGTACCCGTGGCATCCCCGATGCACCAGGCTCTCTGCGCGCGAGGGACCGCGAAGTGACGATCCAGCTTCAGGCGTGGCATCACCCACTGCACAGCCGGCGCGTAAACCATCGCCTCCCGGCTGAGGATCGAGGGCGCGAAGTCCGCCAGCCTCGTTACCAGCTCGCGGATCGCGCTGACGATACGCTCGGGGAACACGTAGGTGAGGTCGACCTCGCGCGACTCAGGTGGAGGGAGGGTCGGCGCGTAGGATCCGTCCACAGCCTTCAAGCGTCTCCCCATGAGCGCTTCCAGAGGCTGACTCAACGGCAAACCCTCACCAAACTCGCGCGCAATCGTAGAAATCGCCCCAAACACGACCAAAGGGTCCCGCACATGCCCTGCAGGAATCCGATATAGCATATTTACCGAACTAGCCCGTGTAGGAAAGTCGCGCACGGCATGCGCATCAACAAGGCAGTGCTCATCCAGGTAGTAGTAGAAGACACGGCCTTTGTGGACTAGACAGTGAGTCTTTGCGTACGACGTGCCGTCCGAAAACTTGATCTTCGGATTATCCCCAGCTTCGCGCATCTGCGAGCCACCGAAATGCGGGAACTCGATTCGCATTCCTATATCAAGGTCGTTGGGTTGTGTCGCTATGCCTGGCATCAAGCTCTGGAGGCGAGAGCTGCCCGCCCAGCCAACTGCCAAGAACAGGTGCGTGGCAAACTCCTCTGCGGGAGTGCCGTTGTGCATAGCACTAATCCGAAATCCATCCGGGAATTGGTGCACCCGCAGAGCTTGATGATCGTACCGAAAATCGACCCCATTCCGACTCAGATCCTGCGTCAAAGATCGTAGAAATCGCGACGCCATGTCACTGCCGAGTGGGCGCACCGGATACGTCTCGCACGTAAGACCCGAGCGTTCAAGGGCTGAATGGGCGGCGCGGATTTGGAGGGGGTTAGGGCTTGCCCTGCGAATCTCATGACCGATGTCAAGAAGACGTTGCCAAATGCTGATATCCACATCTGTCAGTGCTCGGCCGTAATCATCCAGGACCTCACTCGAGAACTGGGTGCCGGCCGTCGGAGAGAGGCACAGCTTGCAGTCTGCCAAGAAGCCGGCGCCGCCTCGCCCTCCAAGACACTGCGCGGGTCGAACGACCAGTCGGATCCCGGGATGAACCGTTGCTCAAGGGCGTGCCCCGCCTCAAGCACAACAATCTCTCCTTCAAATCCAGCACGCGAGAGGGTGTGAGCGCAGAACAGCCCCGCGGGACCAGAGCCCACGATCACCGCACGAACAGACATAGAGGGCACCCTTGTCGATTGAGCCGGCCGTCCTGACAGGACTGTACAAGCTCCGGCGCCGCCGTGTGGAGTAATAGTCAAGCCTGCGGATCGGCCGGTCAGGCGGCGTGAACGTCATCTCCTGATTCGTCCGGTCGTTCGAGGAGCTTGCCGTTCTTGAACTCGGCTCCGGCGCGGACCGGGGCGACGAGGTGGGGTGCGTTCACCGCGCGCCAGCGTGCTTGGGCGGACTCGATCAACTTGAACGCCATCGCGATTCCCGCGGCGCGCGAGCCGGGGCCCTTGGTGACGCGCTGCCGAAGCCGCACGGTGGCGAACGTGCTTTCGATGGGGTTCGTCGTGCGCAAATGGATCCAGTGCTCGGCGGGGTAGTCGTAGAACGCGAGGAGCACGTCGAGGTCGTCGACGACCTTCGCGACGGCCTTGGGCCACTTCGCACCGTAGTCGTCGGCGAACGCCTTCGCGGCGACGAGGGCGTGGTCCTTGTCCTCGGCGTTGAAGATCTCGGCCAGCGCGGCCTTCGCGCCCGGATGCGCCGACTTCGGCAGCGCCGCGAGCACGTTTCCGAGCTTGTGCCACCAACAGCGCTGCTCCCGAGTGTCGGGGAACACCTCGCGCAGCGGCTTCCAGAACCCCAGCGCGCCGTCGCCGACCGCGAGGACTGGCGCGCGCATGCCACGACGCTTGCAGTCGCGCAGCAGATCGGCCCAGGACTCGCTGCTCTCGCGGAACCCGTCGGCCAGGGCCACGAGCTCCTTGGTCCCATCGACGCGGACCCCGATCATCGCCAGTAGGCACACCTTGTCCTGCTCGAGCCGGACCTTCAGGTGGATCCCGTCGACCCACAGGTACACGTAGTCCGAATCGGCCACAGACCGCTGGCCGAACGCCGTCGCGTCGTCGCGCCACTGGGTCGTGAGCCGGGTGACCGTCGCCGCGGACAGGCCCGCGGTCGAGCCGAGGAACTGCTCCAACGCGGGCACGAAGTCCCCGCTGGACAGGCCGTGCAGGTGGAGACGCGGCAGCACCTGCGCCACCCCCGGCGACTTTCTCGCCCACGCGGGCAGGATCGCCGAGGAGAACCGCCTCCGCTCCCCGGTCGCCTCGTCGATGCGATTGTCGTTGACCCGCGGGGCACCGCCCTCGCCGAGGTCGCGACCTCCCGCGGGTCGTGGAAGCCGTTGCGTACCACCAGCCGGTGACCATTCTCATCAACCTCGCCAGCGTGCGCCTCGACCTAGGAGCCTGCTGAACAATCTGTCCGCGTGCCCAC
>NZ_JACYOT010000017.1 GCF_014858005.1 Propioniciclava soli | reverse complement strand
GGAGGCGCAGAACGCAGCCGCCCCGCGTCCGGGGGCTCCGCGCCCCGGCGCGCCGCGTCCGGGTGGCCCCGCTGCCCCGGGCGCCCGCCCCGGCCCTCGGCCGGGTGGCGCTCCGGGTCAGGGTGCAGCCGGCCGTCGCACCGGCACGCCGCGTCCGGGCAACAACCCGTTCGCGTCGAGCCAGGGCATGGGCGTTCGTCGTCCGCGTCCGGACGCCCCCGCGGCCGGCGCTCCCGGCCGTCCCGGTCCCCGCCCCGGTGGCGCGCCGCGCCCCGGTGAGGGCCAGCGCATGCCGCGTCCGGGTGGCTCGGGCGGCATGCCGCGTCCCAACCCCGCCATGATGCCCAAGCAGGCCTCCGGCGCCCTGACCCCGGCGGGTCAGGGCGGACGCCCGGGCCGTCCCGGTGGTGGCCCCGGTGGCCCCGGCCGCGGTCGTCCCGGTGGCGGTGGCCCCATGGGTGGCCCGGGTGGTCCCGGTGGTGGCGGCGGCCGCGGTGGCCGTGGTGGCCGTGGCGGCACCCAGGGTGCGTTCGGTCGCGCGGGTGGCCCCGCGCGCCGCGGACGGAAGAGCAAGAAGGCGCGTCGCGCCGAGTTCGACCAGATGGAGGCCCCGACGATCGGCGGCGTCCGCATCAGGAGCGGTGAGGGCCAGACGGTCCGCCTGCGGCGCGGTGCGTCGCTGACCGACCTCGCCGAGAAGATCGGCGTCGAGCCGGCGTCCCTGGTGCAGGTGCTGTTCCACCTGGGCGAGATGGTCAACGCCACCCAGTCGGTGGCCGACGACACCCTCCAGGTGCTGGGCGCCGAGCTGAACTACAACATCGAGGTGGTCAGCCCCGAGGACGAGGACCGCGAGCTGCTCGAGTCCTTCGACCTGGAGTTCGGCGAGGACCTCGGCGACGAGGACGACCTGGCGGCACGTCCGCCGGCCGTCACCGTCATGGGTCACGTCGACCACGGCAAGACGAAGCTGCTGGACGCCCTGCGCAACAGCAACGTCGTCGCGGGGGAGGCCGGGGGCATCACCCAGGCCATCGGCGCCTACCAGGTCGCGACCGAGGTCGACGGCACCGAGCGGGCGATCACCTTCATCGACACCCCGGGTCACGAGGCATTCACCGCCATGCGTGCCCGCGGTGCGAAGTCGACCGACATCGCCGTGCTCGTGGTCGCCGCCGACGACGGCGTCATGCCCCAGACGGTCGAAGCCCTGAACCACGCCCGGGCGGCCGACGTGCCGATCGTGGTGGCGGTGAACAAGATCGACAAGGAGACCGCCGACCCGGTCAAGGTGCGCGGCGAGCTCACCGAGTACGGGCTCATCCCCGAGGAGTACGGCGGCGACACCATGTTCGTCGACGTGTCGGCCGTGACCCGCGAGGGCCTTGACCGGCTGCTCGAGGCGGTCGTGCTGACGGCGGACGCGGCGCTCGACCTGCGCGCCAACCCGGACATGCCCGCGCAGGGCGTGGCCATCGAGGCGCACCTCGACAAGGGCCGCGGCCCCGTCGCGACCGTCCTCGTCCACCGCGGCACGCTCCACACCGGCGACTCGATCGTCGCGGGCTCGGCCCACGGCCGCGTCCGGGCGATGATCAACGACCGCGGTGAGACGGTGGACGCCGCGCCGCCGTCGATGCCCGTCCAGGTGCTCGGCCTGACGTCCGTCCCGGGCGCCGGCGACAACTTCCTCGTTGTCGAAGACGACCGGATGGCCCGCCAGATCGCCGACAAGCGGGAGGCCCGCCAGCGCGCGGCACTGCTCGCCAAGACGACCCGGCGCAAGACCCTCGACCAGCTCTTCGAGCAGCTCGAGAAGGGCGAGACGCAGGAGCTCAAGCTCATCCTCAAGGGCGACTCGGCCGGCTCGGTCGAGGCGCTGGAGGACGCGCTGGCCGGCATCGACGTGGGCGACGAGGTGTCGCTGCGCGTCATCGACCGGGGTGTCGGTGCCATCACCGAGACCAACGTGTCGCTGGCGTCGGCGTCCGACGCGGTCATCATCGGCTACAACGTCCGTGCCCAGGGCAAGGCCACGCAGCTGGCCGACGCCGAGGGCGTCGACATCCGTTACTACTCGGTCATCTACGCGGCGATCGACGACGTGGAGGCGGCGCTCAAGGGCATGCTGAAGCCGATCTTCGAGGAGCAGACGATGGGTCAGGCGGAGATCCGCGAGATCTTCCGCAGCTCCAAGTTCGGCACCATCGCCGGCTGTCTGGTGATGGACGGCCACATCCGCCGCAACGCCAAGGCGCGCCTGCTGCGCGACGGGGTGGTCATCACCGACACCACGATCGCGTCCCTGCGGCGCGAGAAGGACGACGTCACCGACGTTCGCGAGGGCTACGAGTGTGGCCTGACGCTCGCGAACTACAGCGACATCAAGACCGGTGACGTGGTGGAGACCTACGAGATGGTGGAGAAGCCGAGGGACTGATCGGTCAGGGCGGGGCGGGGCCCATTCGGGTTCCCGCCCCGGCCCGGCCTCGCTGGCGCTCAGCGGGGCCGAACGCCCGACCACGCCCTGAACCCCGGGCGGGCCCCGCCCGACCGTGTCAGTGAGGAGACAAACGATGGGAAATCCCCGGTACATCAAGGTGGCCGAACAGATCAAGGTGATCGTCGCCGAGCTCATCGAGCGTCGCATCAAGGATCCCCGGCTCGGGTTCGTCACCCTCACCGACGTGCGCATGACCGGCGACGGTCGCGAAGCCACGGTGTTCTACACCGTGCTGGGGGATGAGGAGGCGCGCGCCGACACGGCCGCCGCCCTCGCGTCCGCCAACGGCATGATCCGTTCGACCGTCGGCAAGCAGCTGGGCATGAAGTTCACCCCGACCGTCACCTTCGTCCTCGACGCCGTGCCCGAGGCCGCGGCCGAGATGGAGGCCCTGCTCGCCCGGGCCCGCGCGACGGACGCCGAACTGGCCGCCGCGTCCGCCGGTGCGGCGTACGCCGGCGAGGCCGACCCCTACCGCCGGCCGGACGAGGACGACGACGAGTCGGCGGACGCCGGCCGCGACGAGGACGCGTGACCTCCGGGCTCCTCGTCGTCGACAAGCCCGGGGGCATCACGTCCCACCAGGTGGTGGCCCGGGCCCGGCGCGCGCTGGGGCTGAAGAAGGTGGGGCACGCCGGCACGCTCGACCCCATGGCCACCGGCGTGCTCGTGCTCGGCATCGGACGCGGCACGCGACTGCTCGGGCACCTGGCGCTCACCACCAAGACCTACCGGGCCACGATCCGGCTCGGCCAGGCGACCGACACCGACGACGCCGACGGCACCGTCGTGTCCGCCGCCGGCGCGACGCTCACCGGGGTCGGCCCGGCGCTGGGGGCCGAACTCGCCGCGCTCACCGGAGCGATCGCGCAGGTTCCGTCGTCGGTGTCCGCCATCAAGGTCGACGGCCAGCGTGCCTATGCCCGGGTCCGGCGCGGGGAGGAGGTCACGCTCGCTGCGCGCGAGGTGACCGTGACCCGCTTCGATGCCCTCGACGTCCGGGCCGCGGACGCCGACGGCACCCCGGTGGTCGACGTGGACGTCGTCGTCGACTGCAGTTCGGGCACCTACATCCGTGCGCTCGCCCGCGACCTCGGCGCCGCGCTGGGGGTGGGGGGTCACCTCACGGCCCTGCGCCGCACCGCCGTGGGCCCCTTCCGCGTGGAGCACGCGACGTGGGACGCCCACCTCGGGGAACTCGCCCCCGGGCAGCGCGTCGAGCTGCACCCCTATCCGCTCGGTGCCATCGCGCCTCTGTGCTTCGTCACGGTCGAGGTGGACGCCGCGGCCGCGGCGGACGTCACCGTGGGGCGGCCGCTGCCGCTGCGCCTGGACGCCGATCCGACGGCCGTGCTGCACGACGGTGAGCTGCTGGCCCTCTACCGGCCCGACGGGGACGGGGCCCGGCCCGTTGCGGTGTTGACGGCGCCCGGGGACGCCCCGGCCGGCGGCCAGACCGCCGGCGCCGTGGCGGACCGCGAGACGGAGCGCGACGCTGTAGTGTTCCGCCGAGATCCGGAGGCGAGATGAGGGGTCACGTGGGTGAGTCGGTGGTGGTCATCGGCAACTTCGACGGCGTCCACCCCGGGCACGCCGAGGTGTTGCGCCGGGCGCGCGAGGTGGGCGGCGACCTGCCGCTGGTCGTGCTGACCTTCTGGCCGCACCCGGCCTCCGTGGTGCGTCCCGGCTCGGGACCCCGCATGCTGACGCGCCTCGACGAGCGCGTCGCGCTGTTGCGCGCCGCGGGTGCCGACGAGGTGCGCGTCGTCGACTTCACCCGCGACTTCGCCCAGCAGAGCCCGGCGGAGTTCGTCGAGGCCCATCTGGTGCCCCTGCGCCCCGCCCACGTCGTGGTGGGGGAGAACTTCCGCTTCGGCCATCGCGCCGCCGGCACCGTCGAAACCCTCACCGAGCTGGCCGCGGGGCGGTTCGCCGTGGTCGGGTTGCCGCTGGTGCACGTGGGGGATGAGGAGACGTGCAGCTCGGCGGTGCGTGCCGCGCTCGACGCGGGCGACATCCGCCATGCTGCGACGCTGCTGGGGCGGCCGTTCCGCTTCACGGGGGTCGTGTGCCACGGCGACCACCGCGGCCGCGAGCTGGGGTACCCGACCGCCAACCTCCCCGTGCCCGACGAACTTGCCTGCCCCGCCGACGGCGTCTACGCCGGCCGCGTCACCCGCCTCGACGGCCGGGACGCCCACGGTGCCGCCCTGGCGTCCGGCGTCGAGCCCGCGGCGTGGCCGGCGGCCATCTCGGTCGGATCCAACCCCACGTTCGACGGTGTCGAACGGCGCGTCGAGAGCTACGTCCTCGGCCGCACCGATCTGGAGCTGTACGACGCCCGGATCGCGGTGGATTTCGTCGATCGGATTCGTGGCCAGGTCAAGTTCTCCAGCGTGGAGCAACTCATCACGCAGATGGACGACGACGTGCGCCGGGCCCGCGCCGCGCTCGCCTGACCGCCTGCGCGAGCCCGTGACCTGCGGCGTGAGAAGCTCCGGCCCCGCGTCTTGGTGGGTGGACCAGAATCTTCTTAACTCATCAGTCGGCGGCTCACCACCCCGCTGGGGGGGCGGCACGGGTAGGTGAGCGCTCAACTGTCACCCGCAGGGGGGACTGCATCGTGAGATTCTTCCGTGAAATGCTTGGGGAGCGCCTTTGCATACAGCACACTTGAGCTGTGGATGCGGCATGGCTCTGGATCGTGCTGGTGGCGCTGGTGCTGCTGGCCCACCGGTGGATGCGGACGCGCTCGGCCGCGGTGGCGAGCTCACGTCTCGGCCTGCACCCCGCGGACGTTGCGGAGCTCAACCGCATCGCTCGCCGGCTCGTCCGCGACCACCTCACCCCAAGTTCGACCCTCGTGCGGCACCTGTGCGTCGTCCAGGACCGCGCCGTCCCGGTGCGGCGCATCGAGCCCACCGAATGGGAGGGCCGCTGGTACCTCGGCTTCGCCGACGGCACCAGCGTCGTCATCGCCGCCGACTGCCCGGCCACGGTGCTGGCCATCCGCGCGGCGCTGCTGCACGGCTCGGTGACCGTCGTGGGGGTCAGGATCGTCGACCATGGGCTCCAGCTGGACCTCATGGGCGGGCGTCAGCGCAAGAGCGTGCTCGCCGTCGCCGACGCGTGAGGCCCGGCGGGCGGCACCCCGTCAGCGCACCGTGAGCGATTTGCGGTAGATCGCCTCGGTGGGCTCGTCGGTGCCACCGTTCTCCCCGTCGATGACGGACAGGTTGACCGCGCTGCGGTGCGCGCCGGTCGGCGTGTAGTCCAGCGAGATGTACAGGGGAATGGCCGCCGGGTTGTCCGGCGTGACGCCGAGGAAGATCTCGTTGTAGCCGAGCTTTGTCGCCAGGCGCTCGAGGTAGGACGTGAGGGCAGCGCCGAGGCCCTGGCGGCGGGCGTCGGGGACGACCCACAGCAGCTTCATCTCGGGCACCAGCTCCGTGGTCGGACGGCAGTCCAGGATCACCCGGCCGCGCACCTGACCGTCCACCAATCCGACGACGACGTAGAAGTCACCTTCCGCCTGCAGATCGAGGTAGGCGGCGGACAGGCCGGCGGTCTTGGACGTCTCGTTCGCCTCCAGCGCTGCGCGGTCGTCCGCCGTGGCGAGGCGCACATCGAGCCGGGGCTGGGCCTCCTGGGCAGGGATCGCCATGGTGTTCCTTCCTCTCGCGGGCAGCCGGGGGTGGTCGCAGCCCCCAGTCTCTCCGATCGGTGGCCTTTCTCCAACAGCATCTTGCCCACCGGTCGGGGGCGCCACGAGGCGTTCACCCCCCGTTTCACCCCGGGTCAACCGAGCTCCTTCATCGCCGTCACGACGTCGGCGATCACCTGCTGCGCCGAGCCGTACAGCATCGAGGTGTTGTCGGCGTAGAACAGGGCGTTCTCGATGCCGGAGTAGCCGGCGCCCCGCCCGCGCTTGACCACGATGCACTGGCGGGCGCGGTCGGCGTCCAGGATGGGCATGCCGTAGATGGGGCTCGACGTGTCCGTGCGCGCGACGGGATTCACCACGTCGTTCGCGCCGATGACGAGTGCCACGTCAGTGAGCGGGAAGTCGGCGTTGATCTCGTCCAGGTCGAAGATCTGGTCGTAGGGGACGCCGGCCTCGGCCAGCAGGACGTTCATGTGCCCGGGCATGCGGCCGGCAACGGGGTGGATGGCGAACGAGACGCGCACCCCGGCCGCCTCCAGCAGCTTGGTCATCTCCCACACCTTGTGTTGGGCGCCGGCGACGGCCATGCCGTAGCCCGGAATGATGACGACGTTCTCGGCGTAGCGCATCATGGCGGCGGCGTCCAGGGCCGACACCTCCTTGAGCGTGCCCTCCAGCGCACCGCCGGCCTGGGCCTCACCGGTGATCGGGGCGAACAGCACGTTGGTGAGGGGCCGGTTCATGGCCTTGGCCATGAGCTGGGTGAGCAGGGTGCCCGCCGCACCGACGACGATGCCGGCAATGATGAGGGCCGGGTTCTGCAGCACGTAGCCCTCGAGGCCGACCGCGAGGCCGGTGAAGGCGTTCAGCAGCGAGATGACGACGGGCATGTCGGCGCCGCCGATCGGCGCGGTGAGCGCGAAGCCGAGGAACAGCGCGAGCGCGAAGAACGGCACCAGCAGCCACCAGTGCGGGCCCCACACGACGATGGCGACACCCACCAGCAACGTCACCATGGTGTGGATGACGTTGCCGGCGTTCTGGGCGGGCAGCCGGAAGGTTTTCTTCATGATGCCCTGCAGCTTGCAGAACGCCACGACCGAGCCGGTGAAGGCCACCGAGCCGATGAAGGCGCCCAGCATGGCCAGCACGGCGTGCAGGCCGGTCGGCGGCTGCTCGGAGGTGAACTCGACGGCCGCGATGAGCGCCGCAGCGCCGCCGCCCATGCCGTTGTAGACGGCCACCATCTGCGGCATGTCGGTCATCTTCACCACCCGGCCCAGCCACGCCGCGACGCCGCCGCCGAGGATCAGCGCGACGAGCAGCAGCACCAGGTTGACCGTCTTGCCCGGTTCGAAGTAGGCGAGCCCTCGGTCACCGGGCACGAACAGCGTGGCCACCGTGGCGAGCACCATGCCGACCCCCGCCCAGGCGATGCCCCGGCGGGCCGTCCGCGGCGAACTCATCGCCTTGAGCCCGAGGATGAACAAGACCGCGACGACGAGGTAGACCCCGTTCAGCACCCACGCCATGCTCAGGCCTCCTTGCGCGTGACGGCCCGGGCGTCGCCCTTGGCGGCGAACATGCCCAGCATGCGTTCGGTGACGACGTAGCCGCCGGCCGCGTTGGCCGCCCCGAGCAACACGGCGAGGAAGCCGAGCACCAGTTGGAGCGGGGTTTCCGCGTGCGCGAGCGCCCACATCGAGCCGACGAGCACGACGCCGTGCACGAAGTTGGAGCCCGACATCAGCGGGGTGTGCAGGATCACCGGCACCCGCGAGATCACCTCGTAGCCGACGAAGGCGGCCAACAGGAAGATGTACAGGTACAGCAGATCCATCATCGAGGATCACCTTCCGTGGGTTCAGTGGCGGACGCCGCGGGCTGCAGTTCGGCGGCTGACGCGGCGGGCCGGGGTGGGTCGGCCGGTGCGGGCTCCAGGCCCAGGGCGCGCGCGACGCCGTCGTGGACGACCCGGCCGCGGTGGGTGAGCGCCGTGCCGGCGATCACCTCGTCGGACCAGTCGATTGCCAGGGCGCCGTCGACGATCATCGGCGCGGTGAAGTTGAACAGGTTGCGCGCGAACATCTCGGAGGTGTGGACGGGCATGCGGCCGGGCAGGTTGACCGGCCCGACGACCCGCGCCGGCCCGACGCGCATGTCCTTGCCGGCGACGGTTCCCTCGACGTTGCCGCCGGTCTCGGCGGCCATGTCGACCACGACGGAGCCGGGACGCATGGCGTCCAGCATCGCGCGGGTGACGATCAGTGGGGCGCGCCGGCCGGGGACGGCCGCAGTGGTGATGACGACGTCGGACTCGGCCACTGCCTTCGCGAGCGCGGACGCCTGCTGCGCGCGTTCCGCGTCGGTGAGCTCGCGGGCGTAGCCGCCCTCGCCGGCCGCGCTCACGCCCGTGTCGACGAACTTGGCGCCCAGCGACTCGATCTGCTCGCGCGTCTCGGGGCGCACGTCGTAGCCGTGGACGATGGCGCCCAAGCGCTTCGCCGTCGCGACCGCCTGGAGGCCCGCCACGCCGGCGCCGATCACCAGCACCCGGCTGGGCCGGATGGTGCCCGCGGCGTAGGTGAGCATGGGGAAGAACTTCGGCGCGCGCGCCGCGGCGATCAGCACGCACTGGTAGCCGGCCGCCGCCCCCTGGCTGGACAAGATGTCCATGCTCTGGGCCCGCGAGATGCGGGGGAGGAGTTCCATCGCGAAGGCCGTGACGCCGGCGTCCGCCAGCGTCTGGGCGTGCTCGGCGCTCGCGTAGGGCTGGAGCAGCCCCATGAGCACCTGACCGGGTCGCAGCTGCGCCTCGGCGTCGGCGGGGAGCCCGTTGATGGTCCACAGGACGTCGGCGCCCGCCACGACCTCGGCGGTGGAGTCGGCCCAGGCGACGTCGCCGAGCGATGCGGGTGTCGCGAACGACGCGTCGGTCGCGCCGCGCTCGATCAGCACGCCTGCGCCCAGGGCTGTGAGCTTCTTGACGACATCACCGACGATGGGGGAGCGAGGTTCACCCACACCGCTCGCAGGGATTCCGACCACGACCGTCATCTGTTCTCCTTTGCGACCCGGGTCGGGCCACAGGCTACTACGCGGCGTCGTGCAGCCGCGACTCTCACGACGTGGAGAGGTTCAGCCGTGGGGGGTGATCCTCCCGTCGTCGAGGTGGAGGACGCGATCGCAGCGCGTCCACACCTCAGGGTCGTGGGTCGCGATCAGCACGGCCCGGTGCTCGCGGGCCTGGGCGAGCAGATCGGACACGGCCTGGGACGCCTGATCGGCGTCCAAGTTGCTGGTGGGTTCGTCGGCGAGCACCAGGGGCGGCTCGCAGACGAGGGCGCGTGCCAGTGCGACCCGCTGGCGTTGGCCACCGGACAGCGTGTTCACCGGGGCGTCGGACCGATGGTCCAGCCCACGTTTCTGGAGCTGGAGGTGGGCCCGTCGTGCTGCGTCGCGCCGCCCCACACCGGCCAGACGGAGGGGGAGCATGACGTTGGCGAGCGCGGTGTCCATTTCGATCAGGCCCAGATCCTGCAGCAGGACCCCCACCATGCGGCGGCGGAAGGCGGCACCGGCTGCGGTGGACGGACGAGGGACGCGCTGCCCGTCCACCGTCAGGTCACCGGAATCAGGGGTGAGGTGGCAGGCGATGAGGCGCAGCAGTGTGGTCTTTCCGGAACCCGAGGGGCCCACGAGCGCGACGGTCTCACCCGCCGCCACCTGCAGCGAGACCTCGCGCAGGGCGTGGACCGGCTGCCCGCCGAGAAAGGTCTTGCTGACCGCGTTCACGTGCAGCATGCGGTCACACCTCCTGCTCGCGCAGGGACTCAAGAGCGACGTCGGCCAAGGCCCACCGTGACCCCCACCAGGCACCGGCGAGGGTGAGCGCGGTGATCACCGTCGCCACCCAGGGCAGCACCACGGGGGCGTAGTACCCCCCTGACACCAGCTGCAGCCCGAGGAAACTCAGGGCGAGCGCCGGCAGGCTCCAGACGGCAGCGATGAAGCCCACCCAGCGTGCCCCCACCTGGAGCGGGGACGCGCCGAGGGCCCAGGCGACGATGACGCCACGTTTGTTGCTGCGCAGCAGGTGGCTGAACGCGCTCAGGGTGGTGGACAGCGTCGTGAGCATCCCGAGCGCGAAGACCGTGAGGAAGGCGACCCTGCCCTGGTACTCCGAGCGGAAGTCCCAGCGGATCTTGTCCGCGACCAGGCGCGGCTCGGCGTCCGTGACCTGACGCAACGCCTGGAGGTAGCTGCGCAACGCGTCCGGGGTGGGGTCGAGCAGCACCATGCGGGCGGCCAGGTCGACGAACGCGACGGTGTCGAGCTGGGCGACCGACGCGGGGCTCCTCGGGGAGAGGGACCCGGCCGGCGTGGGGGTGAACCCCCACCACGGATCCAGGTACCCACCCCGCGACGCGATCTCGGAGGCGGCCGACGCGCCGAACACGAGGACGTCACCGTTGCCCGAGCGAATGACGGCACAGCCGCGCTCACCGGCCAGCACCCCGGCCACCGCGGCGCGCAGCTGGGTGACGTCCGCGTCCTGGGCGGGCGGGTTGCCCACGACGAAGGAGACGGCGCGTGCCTCGACCAGGCGTTGGGCCGCCGCCAGGTCGGCGGCGCTCTGGACGGCCAATCCGGCGGAGAGGCCCAGCAGGAGGGCGGCCACCGCCACGTGCACCGCCGCCAGGACGCCCCGGGCCCCCACCCGCCACGCATCTTTCAGCCCGGTTCCGAGAGCGAACACCAGCGCGCTCATGGTTCGCGCAGCTTCGCGAGGCTTCGGGTCCGCAGGGCGAACGCCCCGACGGCGACCACGAGATCGAGGGCGAAGACGCCCAGGGCGACGGGCCACAGCCACGCGGGGAACTCCAGGCGAAGGAGGACCCAGCTCACCCAGGCGAGCGCTGCCACGCACCCGAAGGCGGCACACCACGCGAGTGCCGCCGTGGCGCTCTCGCGCCAAGCTGCGTGTGCGGGGGTGGCTCCCAGCCTCGTCCAGATGCGCAGGCGTGGGGCGGCGGCCGCCGCGAGTCCGACCCATCCGCCCGTGGCGCTGAGCCACGCCAACCCGGCGACGAAGAACATCGCCCAGGACAGCGGCGACGTGACCATGCGCTGGAGGAGTGGGGGCTCGAGGGAGACGGCCACGGCCAGGCCACTCGAGCGCAAGGCGTCCTCGGCGGCCCGCGCGCGCTGGGGATCGGCCGTCTCGATGAGGAGTTCCCCGACCACGGCTCGTGAAGCCAGCAGGGGATAGAGGTAATCCACTCGGGGAGGTGTGCCCTGATCGGAGAACGCGGGGGCTCGGACGTCCGCCCTGGTCACTTCGTCCGCGCCATCTCCCAGCATGCCGAGAGCAGTACCCATCCGGACTGACACGACGCGCGTGGCCGCACCATAGTCAGCACGATCAAAGGGGAGGCCGGACCACCGTAGATCGGGGTCATGGACCCCCATGCCCAAGGAGACCTCGGATTCGGGAATGAAGACGGCTCGACAGTCGTCTTCAGGAAGGACGCCGGACACGGCCGCCCAGACGCGGCCAGCCGCGACGGGATCGTCCGGTTCGCCAGGTGCGGTGTCGATGCGCAGGCTCACGGTGTGGGACGCGTCGAGGCCCATGAGACGTTCCGCCTGTGCGGTGTCGGCGGCTGCCCCATACCCCAGGATGGAGGTCAGGAGGGCCAGCAAAGGAAGCCGGAGCGCCGCGAGCCTCCACCCGACGCCGAAGCGGCTGACACTGCCGGGGCCTTGGCCGGCCTTCGGGCCGGATTTCGACCTCACGCGCACTTCGCCGCG
>NZ_JACYOT010000016.1 GCF_014858005.1 Propioniciclava soli | reverse complement strand
CAACCAGCCGGGGAGCGCCGCAGGCAACCAGCCGGGGAGCGCCGCAGGCAACCAGCCGGGGAGGGACGCCACGCGGGCGACGAGCAGCGTGTTCATGGGGCCTCACTGGCTGGGGGGAGGTGTTGAAGAAAGCTACTCAGCCCCCCGGGGCGCGTCAAGGAACCCGGAATGGGGAGCCGGAGGCGCCAAGTGGCCGGTGCGGCCGGCGTCCGGTAGAGTGGACCCTTGGCGTCAGGACGCCCGCGGATCAAGAGAGCCACCCACACCGGGACCGGCGCCGCGCAACGGACGAGGGGAGCAGCACATGGATGCCGCAACGAAGAAGGCCACGATCGAGGAGTACGCGACGAAGCCGGGCGACACGGGTTCCCCCGACGTCCAGATCGCGCTCCTGACCAAGCGCATCGCGCACCTGACCGAGCACCTCAAGGAGCACAAGGGTGACCACCACAGCCGCCGCGGCCTCATGCTGCTCGTCGGCCAGCGTCGCCGCCTCTTGAACTACGTGGCGAAGCAGGACATCGAGCACTACCGCTCGCTGATCGCCCGCCTCGGTCTGCGTCGGTGAGGTTGGACTGAACCTGGGAGGGAGTGACCGCGCGGTCACTCCCTCTCAGCCATGTCCAGCCGCTAGCGTGGTTCCCGGACGCCGACGGCGTCCGCCACGCACCCGGGTGGTACGCACGGCGTCCGCCCAGCACAACTGAAGATCAGCACGACTGAAGATCAGTACAACTGAAGACCTGTCCACTGCTCACCTGGCCCATGCCTGCGGTCCTCGGTAGTGGCTCCCGGGACGCGAGGCCCCACCGTGCGGTGGGCGCCGGCGGGGCCCGAGGGCCTCGATCGAAGACCGATCCCTGGCCGGCGCGGGTGGGCACCCACGAAAGGAAACACTCCATGGCCATGGAGGGACCTGACCTCCGCTTCACGGAGGCCGTCATTGACAACGGCTCGTACGGCAAGCACGTCGTCCGCTTCGAGTCCGGGCTGCTGGCCCGGCAGGCGAACGGCTCGGCGGCCGTGTACCTCGACGAGGACACGATGCTGCTGAGCGCGACCACCGCCCAGAACAACCCGCGTGACGCGATCGACTTCTTCCCGCTGACGGTTGACGTCGAGGAGCGCATGTACGCTGCGGGCCGCATCCCCGGCTCGTTCTTCCGCCGCGAGGGGCGCCCCAGCGAGAACGCGATCCTCGCCTGCCGCCTCATCGACCGCCCGCTGCGCCCCTGCTTCGTCAAGGGCCTGCGCAACGAGGTCCAGGTCGTCGTCACCGTCATGGCGCTCAACCCCGACGTGCGCTACGACGTGCTGGCCATCAACGCCGCCTCGGCGTCCACCACGCTCGCCGGCCTGCCGTTCTCCGGCCCGGTCGGTGGCATCCGCGTGTCGCTCATCGGTGACCAGTGGGTCGGTTTCCCGACCGTGGCGCAGATGGAGGACTCGACGTTCGACATGGCCGTCGCCGGCCGCGTCCTGCCCGACGGTGACGTCGCGATCATGATGGTCGAGGCCGGTGGCACTGAGAGCACCGTCAACTTCGTGCGCTCCGGCAAGACCGCGCCGACCGAAGAGGTCGTCGCCGAGGGCCTCGACGCCGCCAAGCCGTTCATCAAGGCGCTGTGCGAGGCGCAGATCGAGCTGGCCAACCAGCTGCCCAAGGCCATGAGCGTCTTCCCGGTGTTCAAGGACTACGAGGACGACGTCTACGCCGCCGTGGCGGACGCCGCCAGCGAGCGCCTGCAGGCCGTCATGAGCATCGCCGGCAAGGTGGAGCGCGAGACGTCCACCGAGGAGTTGCTCGCCGCCGTCCGCCAGGAGGTCGGTGGCCGCTTCGAGGGCCGCGAGAAGGAGGTCACCGGTGCGTTCCGCGCGCTGACCAAGAAGGTGGTGCGCGGCAAGACCCTCACCGAGGGCGTCCGCATCGACGGCCGCGGCACCCGCGACATCCGCACGCTGAGCGCCGAGGTCGGCGTGATCCCGCGCGTGCACGGCTCGGCGCTGTTCATGCGCGGGGAGACCCAGATCTTGGGCGTCTCCACGCTGAACATGCTCGACATGGAGCAGAAGCTCGACACGCTGGCGCCGGAGACGACGAAGCGGTACATGCACAACTACAACTTCCCGCCCTACTCGACCGGTGAGACCGGCCGCGTCGGGTCGCCGAAGCGCCGCGAGATCGGCCACGGCGCGCTGGCCGAGCGGGCCCTGGTGCCCGTGCTGCCCTCGCGCGAGGAGTTCCCGTACGCGATCCGCCAGGTGTCCGAGGCGCTCGGCTCGAACGGGTCGACGTCCATGGGCTCGGTGTGCGCCTCGACGCTCTCGCTGCTCAACGCCGGTGTGCCGCTGGCCGCGCCGGTCGCGGGCATCGCGATGGGCCTCATGAGCGCGGAGATCGACGGTGAGATGCGCTACGTCGCGCTCACCGACATCCTCGGCGCCGAGGACGCCCTCGGCGACATGGACTTCAAGGTCGCCGGCACGCGCGAGTTCGTCACCGCCCTGCAGCTCGACACCAAGCTCGACGGCATCCCCGCCGACGTGCTCGGCGCGGCGCTGCTGCAGGCCCGCGAGGCGCGCCACACGCTGCTCGACGTGATGAGCGAGGCTATCGACTCCCCGGACGAGATGAGCCTGTTCGCGCCGCGCATCATCACGGTGAAGATCCCGGTCGACAAGATCGGCGAGGTCATCGGGCCCAAGGGCAAGGTGATCAACCAGATCCAGGACGACACCGGCGCCAACCTCTCCATCGAGGACGACGGCACGATCTACATCGGGGCGACGAACGGGGAGGCCGCGGAGGCCGCCCGCTCGGCCGTCAACGCCATCGCGAACCCGACCATGCCCGAGAAGGGTGAGCGCTACCTCGGCACCGTCGTGAAGACCATGCCGTTCGGCGCGTTCATCTCACTCATGCCCGGCAAGGACGGCCTGCTGCACATCAGCAAGCTCCGCGAGCTGAACAACGGCCAGCGCGTCGAGAACGTCGAGGACGTCGTCAGCGTGGGCCAGAAGCTCCAGGTCGAGATCTCCGAGATCGACGATCGCGGCAAGCTGTCGCTGATCCCGGTCGTGGAGGCCAAGGCGGAGGCCGCTGGCGAGTCGAAGGACGAGGCTCCGGCCGAGGCCTGATCACCCCCTCGGCGATGCCGGGTCACCGTTCGGTGGCCCGGCATCGCCGCGTCCGGGGGCGGTCGACCCCGCGGGGGCGGCGTCCTCGGCGTTCGGGGCAGCCTCCCTGTGGTTGGCGTCGGCACCCTGTCGTTGGGGTCGGCACCCTGTCGTTGGGGTTGCCTCCCTGTCGCTGGGATCGCTTCCCCATGCGAGTCCCACCACCCTGCTGTTGCAACGCTGGGGTGGTGCGTCTGGGGCAGGGTGGCGTGGAGAAGGACAGGGTGGCGTCGGTAAGGGCAGGGTGGCGGCTCCAACGGCAGGGTGGCACCCCGTTCTCCACCACTGCCAACACCTGGCCCCGGATGGCCAACACCTGGCCATGGTGTGCGGTGACCTGACGTGCTCGGATGGGATCCATGACGGACGAACCGCATCTGATCACCACCGACGAGCTGGGCCACCGCCTGGGCCTGGGCCCCACGGGCATCCGCGCGATGATCCGGTCCGGCGAGCTCGTGCGTCTGCGCCGGGGCGCGCATCTGTGGGTGCCCGGCCGCGTGTCCGAGGCGTCCGCCCCCTGTGACGCCGCCACGCTGCACCGGCTCCTCGTGCGCGCAACCCAACCGCACCTCGGCGCGTCGACCGTGGTCAGCCACACGTCGGCCGCGGTGCTGCACGGGTTGCCCGTGCCGGTGCAGCGGCTGGGGGTCGTCACCGTGATTCGCGGTGCGTCCCACGGCGGACGCTCGCCGCTGCTGGTGGCGTCGGACGCCAACGTGCCGGCGAGCGACGCCACCGAGGTGGACGGCGTCCGCGTGACCACCCTGCAACGCACCCTGGTGGATCTGCTGCGCACCCAGCCCCTCGACTGGGGTGTCGCCGCCGCGGACGTCGTGCTGCGACGGGGGGTGGACGCCGCCGGCGTGGCCGAGGCGTTGGCGCGGGCCCGGGGCACCAGTGGCGTCCGCCGGGCTCGCACCGCTTGGGAACTCGCCGATCCGCTGAGCGAGTCGGTGGGGGAGTCGCGCTCGCGGGCGTTGTTCCACCTCGAGGGCATCCCGGCGCCGACGCTGCAGCGGCAGATCCGGGACGCAACGGGCCGCGTGGTCGGCACGGTGGACTTCGCGTGGGACGAAAGCAACACCGTGGGCGAGTTCGACGGGGCCGTGAAGTATGGCCCGCTGGTCCCGGCAGGGCGGACGGCCGCGGACGTCGTCATGGCCGAGAAGCGCCGCGAGGCCCTGATCCAGGCCGAGGACTGGTGGATCGTCCGCTGGGGATGGCAGGACCTGTCCCGCCCCCGTGATCTCGCCGCCCGCATCCGGCACGCGTTCACCGTCGGGCGCCGACTGCCCCGAGCCGCCTGAGCGATCCCGGTGCCACGCTCCGGGCCAGGACGAGCGTCGTTGGCGCCGGCCTCGCCACCCTGCCGATGGGCCCTCCACCCTGCCGATGGGCTCGCTACCCTGCCGATGGACTCGCTACCCTGCCCCACGCGCCACCGCCCTGTCCGTTCTGCACCACCCTGCCGCTGCAACGGCAGGGTGGTGGAGCAAGGCTGGGGTGGCGTCGGTTCCGGCAGGGTGGCGGCGGTTCCGGCAGGGTGGCGGCGGTTCCGGCAGGGCGGTGGGTCCGGCCGGGGTGGCGAGGGCTCGGGCAGGGTGGGTCCGGCAGGGTGGCGACGGTTGGGGCAGGGTGGCGGCAGGGCCGGCCGGGGGAGGCGCACACCCCGGTCGCGCGCGCCGCTGCCCCGGCGGCCGGCTCGCTAGGGTGGCGGCATGGCACCCGACGAGCGACGCGACGAGCGTCCGTGGGTCCGGTTCTACCAGCCGGGCGTCCCTGCGGAGATCGAGATTCCCACCACCTCGCTGGTCGACATGTGCGAGGAGTCGGTGCGCGAGGCGGGCGACGCCGTCGCGCTGGACTTCTTCGGACGCCGCACCAGCTACCGGGCCATGGGCGAGCAGATCAACCGCGTCGCCGCGGGGCTCGCGCGGCTCGGCGTCCGCGCGGGGGACCGCGTCGCGCTGATCCTGCCCAACTGTCCCCAGCACGTCGTCGCCTTCTACGCGGTGCTGCGGCTCGGGGCGGTGGTGGTGGAACACAACCCGCTCTACACCGCGCCGGAGCTGCGCCATCTCGTCGAGGACCATCGCGCGGAGGTGATCATCGCCTGGGACGCCGCGGTCGCGAAGATCGCCGATTTGCCGCGCGACCTCGGGGTGCGCCACATCGTGGCGGTCAGCCTCATCGAGGCGATGCCGCTGGTCAACCGGTGGGCGCTGCGGCTGCCGATTCCCGCCCTGCGCGCCACGCGGGACTCCCTGTCCGGCCCCGCCCCCGGCGCGCTGCCCTGGCGCAGGCTCCTCGAGAACGACCCGCTCCCCGACACGCACCCGCGCCCGGCGGTGGACGACCTGGCCGCGATCCAGTACACCTCCGGCACCACGGGCCAGCCGAAGGGGGCCATGCTCACCCACCGCAACCTGCACAGCAATGCGCTGCAGGGTGAGGCGTGGATGCACGATGCGCAGTACCGCCGGGAGGTGTTCTACGCGCTGTTGCCGATGTTCCACGCGTTCGGCATGACGCTCTACCTCACCTACGGCATCCGCAAGCAGGCCCACCTCGTGCTGCTGCCACGCTTCGATGTGGACCTGGTGTTCAAGGCCTGGCGCACGGCGCCCGCCACCGTCTACTGCGCCGTGCCGCCCATCTACGCCCGGACGGCTGAGGCGGCGGCGGAGCGCGGCGTCGACCTGAGCAGCGCCAAGTTCTGCATCTCGGGCGCGATGGCCCTGACCGACGACGTCGTCGAGCGGTGGGAGTCCCTCACGGGCGGCCTGCTCGTCGAGGGCTACGGGATGACCGAGTCGTCCCCCGTGGCCCTGGGCAACCCGTTCGACGCCTCCCGACGCCGGACGGGCACGATCGGCATCCCGTTCCCCTCCACCGAGATGAAGGTGGTCGACCCCGAGGATCCCGACCGGGAGGTGGCGTGCGGTGACGACGGCGAGCTCCTCATCCGTGGCCCCCAGGTGTTCCGCGGTTACTGGGAGAACCCGGAGGAGACCGCGCGGGTGCTCCTGCCGGGCGGCTGGCTGCGCACCGGTGACATCGTGACGCAGGACGCCGACGGCTTCACCACGATCACCGACCGGGCCAAGGAACTCATCATCACCGGCGGCTTCAACGTCTCGCCCTCGGAGGTCGAGGCCGTCCTGCGCGGGCATCCCGCCCTCGTCGACGTCGCCGTGGTCGGACGCCCGGCCCCGGGAGGCGGGGAGACGGTGGTCGCGGTGGTCGTCGTCGAGCCGGGCCAGTCGGCACCGACGACCGCGGACGTCCGGGCGTTCGCCAAGCGGGAGCTCGCCGCCTACAAGGTGCCGCGCGAGGTCGTCGTGACCGACGAGTTGCCCCGCTCGATGCTCGGCAAGGTGTTGCGCAAGCAAGTGCGCGACGCCCTCGTGGACGCTACGGAGCGTCCGTGAGCAGCGGCAGGAGGTCGGCCACCGAGTCCAACACCCGCGAGGGTCGGTAGGGGAACGACTCGAGCTCCGCGGCCCGGGTCGAGCCGGTGAGCACCAGCACGGTGTGCAGGCCCGCCTCCATGCCGGCGACGATGTCGGTGCTCATGGTGTCGCCGATCATGCCGGTGCTCTCGGAGTGGGCCTGGATCTGGTTGAGCGCGGAGCGGAACATCATCGGGTTCGGCTTGCCGACGATGTAGGGCTTGCGTCCGGTGGCGGCGGTGATCATGGCGGCGAAGGCCCCGGTCGCCGGCACGATGCCGCCGTTGCCCGGCCCGGAGACGTCCGGATTGGTCACGATGAACCGCGCCCCGCCCAGGATCAGCCGGATCGCCCGCGTCGCCTGCTCGAACGACATGCCCCGGGTCTCGCCGAGCACGACGAACTCGGGGTCGAGGTCGGTGAGCACGAACCCCGCCTCGTGCAGCGCGGTCGTCAGCCCCGCCTCGCCGAGCACGTAGGCCGTCTTGTCGCCATTCTGGTTGGCGAGGAACGCGGCCGTCGCCATCGCTGAGGTCCAGATGTTCTCCTCCGGCACCTCGAGGCCGGCGCGGTGCAGGCGGGCCGCCAGGTCGCGCGGCGTCTGGATCGAGTCGTTCGTCAGCACGAGGTAGGGGGTGTCGTGCCGCGTCCAGTGGTCGATGAGTTCCTTCGCGCCGGGGATCGCGGTGTCGCCGTGCACGAGCACGCCGTCCTTGTCCGTCAGCCAGCAAGCGAGGTTCTTCGGATCGCGCATGCGTCCATCTTCGCCCATCGGTGTGAACGGAGGGCGAACGACGCCCGGACGCCACCCGCGCGGCCGACCCGCGGGTGGGCAGGGCGTCCGGGCGCTTAGGATGGCCGACATGTTGGTCGCCGTGTTCGGAGCGAAGGGGCGCATGGGCGCCGAGGTGTGCCGGGCCGTGAGCGAGGCCGACGGCCTGGAACTGGTCGCCGCCCTCGACGCGGGGGAGGATCGGACGCCGGCGGCGTCCGCCGACGTGGTGGTCGACTTCACCGTGCCGGACGCCGTGATGGAGAATCTCGCCTGGTGTGCGGAGCACGGCATCCACGCGGTCGTCGGCACCACGGGCTTCACCCCCGAGCGGCTGGACGCCGTCCGGGACCTGTTCGTCGGCTCGGGGGCGAACGTCATCGTCGCGGCCAACTTCTCCATCGGCGCGTTGCTGATGATGCACTGGGCCCAGGAGGCGGCCCGGCACTACGAGTCGGTCGAGATCATCGAGCTGCACCACCCCGACAAGGTGGACGCCCCCTCAGGGACGGCCGCCACCACCGCCCGCCGGATCGCGGCGGCCCGGGCGGACGCGGGGCTGGGCCCGGTACCGGACGCCACCACCCAGGACGCGGGGGCGCGTGGCGCGGACGTCGACGGCATCCGGGTGCACGGCGTCCGCCTGCGGGGCCTGTTCGCCAACCAGCAGGTGATCTTCGGCAACGAGGGTGAGGGGCTCACCATCACCCACAACAGCTACACGCGGGCGTCCTACATGCCGGGTGTGCTGGCCGCGGTGCGTGCGGTGGCGAGCCGACCCGGCCTCACCGTCGGCATCGAGGGCATCCTGGGGATCGGCTCGTGAAGGCGCTCGCGTGGATCGTGGGCTCCGTGCTGGTGCTCGGCGCGCTCCTCGTCGGGGCGGTGTACGTGTTCGACGCGCCGATCCGCGAACGCATCGAGGCCGAGGCGCTCAGGGAGGTGGAAGGGGCCCTGGCGGTCGAGGGCGGGGACGTCAGCGTCGAGGGGTTCCCCATCGCGTGGTACGCGGTGCGCCAGGAGTTCCCGGCGATGGAGCTCACCGCCGAGTCCGTTCCGTTCGAGCTGGCCACCGGCCCGGTCGTCGCCCACGACCTGACGGCCCGCCTCACCGACGTGGCCCTGGCCCCCGACGCCGTGCGGGCCGCCGGGCTGACCGGCACGACGCGGCTCGACTATTCCGACCTCAGCGCGCTGGCGGGTGTCGAGGTGACCCACGCCGACGGCGACCGCATTCGCTCGAGCGGCTCGTTCCGGGTTCTCGGCATGAACCTCACCGGGACGGTGACGGCCGTCCCGGTCGTGGACGCCGCCACGCAGACGGTGCGCCTGGAGGCACCGGAGGTGGACGTGGCCGGCGTCCGGATCCCCGACCAGGCCGTCGCCGCGCTCGTCGACACGGTGTGGCAGCCGGTCTCCCTCGACCTGCCCCACGCCATCGACGTGACGGCCATCACCGCGACGCAGGAAGGCCTGCTCGTGGATCTCACCGGCACCGACGTGACGTTGCCGAACGGCTAGCGCGGTGGGGTGGCGGGGGCGGGCTGGCCCGCCACCCGCCGGTCCCGCTCAGATGGCCGGGTGCGGCGAACGCTCCTGCGGACGCACCGGCGCGGGGGGCGTCCCGTCCCCGAACGGCCGCCCGCCCAGGCTCTCGCGCCCGTGCGGGGTGAGCCACGCGGCGGCGTCCGGGCCCTTCGGCACGATCTGGAGCGGGTTCAGATCGGTGTGCACCACGTAGTAGTGCTGCTTGATCTGCTCGAAGTCGATCGTGTCGCCGAACCCGGGGGTCTGGAACAGGTCCCTGGCGTAGGCCCACAGCACGGGCATCTCGCTGAGCTTGCTGCGGTTGCACTTGAAGTGGCCGTGGTAGACGGCGTCGAAGCGCACCAGCGTCGTGAACAGCCGCACGTCGGCCTCGGTGATGGTGTCGCCCATCAGGAAGCGCCGGTCGGCGAGCCGCTCCTCCAGCCAGTCCAGGGCGGCGAACAGCCGGTCGTAGGCGGCGTCGTAGGCCTCCTGGCTGCCGGCGAAGCCGCAGCGGTACACGCCGTTGTTCACCTCGGTGTAGATGCGCTGCATGACCTCGTCCATCTCGGCCCGCAGCGCTTCGGGGTAGAGATCCGGGGCGCCGTCGCGGTGGAACTCGGCCCACTCGCTGGAGAAGTCGAGCGTCATCTGGGCGTAGTCGTTGGTGACGACCTCGCCGGTCGCGACCTCGACCAACGCGGGCACCGTGATGCCGCGCGTGTACTCGGGGAAGCGCGCGAGGTAGGCGTCCTTGAGCCGGTGGATGCCGAGGACGGGGTCGACGCCGCCCTCGTCGAGATCGAAGGTCCAGCTCTCGGCGTCGTGCACGGGCCCGGGCATGCCGACGGAGAGGACGTCCTCCAGGCCCAGCAGGCGCCGCACGATGAGGGTGCGGTTGGCCCAGGGGCAGGCCCGGGCGGCGACGAGCCGGTAGCGGCCGGCCTCGACCGGGCGGTCGCCCTCGCCGGGCTCGCGGCAGACGCGGGTGGTGATGTACTGGGTGTCGCGCTCGAACGCCTTGCCCTTGCTCGAGTACTGGCCCCCCGTGGTGTGCTCCTGCGGTGAGTTGTTCATGCTTCAACCATATCGGTCGGTTCGTCACGGCGCGTGGGTTGCCATCGGGTGCACTCCCTTGTCGCCCGGCCGGGCCGCGGCCGCGGCGTCCGGCGTCACATTCGCCGCACCACGGCCCGGGCGGTGAGGTCGTCGATGACGAGGTCGGTCGCGACGCCGGCGTGCAGGGCGCCGAGCACGGCCGGGGCCCGTTGCGGGTCGGCGACCACGCAGATGCGGCGCGGCACCCGGCGCAGTTCGGCGGGGGTGAGCCCGGTGGCGCGTTGGTTGGCCTCGATGTCGGAGTACGTCCCGTCCTCGCGCAGCAGCACGGTGCAGATGTCGCCCACCACGCCGTGGCGCAGCAGCGACTCGCGTTCGGCGCGGTCGAGGTACCCCGCGGCGTACACGTGGGAGGGGATGCTCCCGGTCAGCGAGCCCACGCCGAAAACGGCCACGTCGAGCTCGGCCAGCAGGGAGAGCACGTGCTGCACGGACCGCTCCCGCCACATCGCCTTCTTCGTTGCTGCGTAGTCGAAGAAGGCGGGCACGGGGAAGAGCGTCACCTGGCTGTCGAAGGCGTCGCCGATGGATTGCAGGATCTCACCGACGTACGGCAGGCCCGACGAGGTCGGGGTCGCGCCACCGTTCATCTGCACCACCGAGGTGCCCGAGAGCGCCCGGCGCGGGAGGTGGTGGGTGAGCGCGGCCACGGTGACGCCCCACGCGACGCCGATGAGCTGGTTGTCATCGACCACCTCGGCGAGCAGCCGCGCGGCACGCTGGGCCACCTCGTCGATGCGGGCGACCACCGGGCTGGTGCCGCGCACGGTCACCAGGTGCACCGTCACCCCGAAGGCGTCCCCCAGCTCGCGCGCGATCGGGGAGCGCGATCCCACGGCGTCCGCGATGCTGATGCGCACCAGGCCGGACGCGCGCGCGTCCGCCAGCAGCCGCGACACGGTCGAGCGGGAGACACCGAGCTCGCGGGCGATGCCGTCCATCGTCTCACCGCGCACGTAGTAGCCGGTGGCGGCGAGGTACATCTGGTCGTCACGGGCGTTCACGTCACCACCCTCCTCCTGCACGTATGTGCAGAAGCGTGACACATCCGTGCAGGTCGGGCAAGGATGGGCGCGTTGTCGTAGCCATGGCACGTTGCTCACCGAGGAGAAGACCGCATGACCATCCCCACCCTGAATCCCGACCAGCGCGAGCGCGACCTCGAGGCCCTCGCCTCCGAAACCCTCGACATCCTCGTCATCGGCGGGGGCGTCACCGGCGCCGGGTCGGCGCTGGACGCCGCCACGCGCGGCCTGAAGGTGGGGATCGTCGAGGCCCAGGACTGGGCGTCCGGCACGTCCAGCCGCTCCAGCCGACTCATCCACGGTGGGCTGCGTTACCTCTACAACCTCGACTTCGCGCTGGTGGCCGAGGCCCTCGCCGAGCGCGGGCGGCTGCTCACCACGCTGGCCCCGCACCTCGTCAAGGCCCAGCCGTTCCTCTGGCCGCTGAAGCAGCGCGTGATCGAGCGCGCGTACTCCGCGGTCGGCGTCGGGCTCTATGACGTGCTCGCCGTGGCCGGTGCCGGTGGACGCAAGACCGTGCCCGTCCAGAAGCACCTGAGCAAGGCCGGCGCCAAGGAGCACTTCGCCGACGTCCGCGACGACGCCCTGATCGGCGCCATCGAGTTCTACGACGCGCGGGTGGACGACGCGCGGTTCGTCGTCAATCTCGTCCGCAGTGCGGTGCGCCACGGCGCGCGTGCCGTCTCGCGCACCCAGGTGGTCGGGCTGCTGCAGGACGCCTCGGGCCGCGTCACCGGAGCCCGGGTGGTCGACCTCGAGTCGGGCCGGGAGTTCGAGATCGCCGCGCGCGCGGTGATCAACGCCACCGGGGTGTGGACCGAGACGACCCAGGCCTACGCCAAGACCGACAAGGGCCTGAAGGTGCTCGCCAGCAAGGGCATCCACATCGTCGTGCCGCGGGAGCGGATCAAGGCGCGGTCCGGCATGTTCCTGCGCACGGAGAAGTCCGTGCTCTTCATCATCCCGTGGCGGCGCTACTGGGTGATCGGCACCACCGACACCGCCTGGCACGAGCAGCTCAAGCACCCCGTGCCCACCTCGGCGGACATCGACTACGTGCTCGACCACGCCAACGCCGTGCTGAGCGCCAACCTGACGCGCGAGGACATCATCGGCACCTATGCCGGCCTGCGGCCGCTGCTGCAGCCGGTGGGTTCCGACGAGGCCAAGTCGGCCAAGGTGTCGCGCGAGCACACCACCCTTGAGGCCGCCCCCGGGCTCGTCGTGATCGCCGGCGGCAAGTACACCACCTACCGGGTCATGGCCGCGGACGCCGTCGACCTGGCCCTCGGCGCGCGGGCCAAGCAGCTGCCGTCGATCACCAAGGAGGTGCCGCTGCTCGGCGCGGACGGCTACCGCGCGTTCGCGCGCCGTGCCGATGCGATCGCCGAGCAGTACGGTTGGGACGCCGACCTGGTCGCCGACCTGCTTGACCGCTACGGTTCGGAACTGCCCGCGCTCCTCGCGCTCGTGGACGAGGACCCGTCGCTGGGCCGGCCGCTGGGGGCGTCCCCGTGGTACCTGCGTGCCGACGTCGCGTTCGCGTGCCGCTACGAGGGCGCGCTGCACCTCGAGGACATCCTGATCCAGCGGATCCGGCTGAACTCCACGACGCCCGACCGCGGGGCGTCCGCGGTGGACGAGGTGGCCGAGGTCGCCGCGCCGATCCTCGGGTGGGACGACGAGCGTGTCGAGACGGAGAAGTCCAACTACCGGGAGCGGGCAGCGGCGGAGGTCGCAGCGCAGTCCGAATCCACGGACGCCGAGGCATCCGCCCGGCGTGTCGAGGCCGAGGACGTGGTTCCTTCGGCATTGTGAGGCCATCGGACGCCTGCGGCGTCCGGTGTTCACCCCCACTGAGAAGGCGCCCCCGGGACCGGGGGCACGGAACAAGGCACCACGGTGGTGCCGGAAAGTGAGAGCTCGTGCTCGGAACCATCTTCCTCTCCGAGACCGTGGGGACGGCGATGCTGCTCCTGCTCGGTGGCGGCGTGGTGGCCAACAACATCCTGCCCCGCAACAAGGGTGCGGGGACCGGCTTCCTCCACGTCAACTTCGGCTGGGGCCTCGCGGTGTTCGCGGGCGTCCTCGTCTCCTACGCCTCGGGCGGGCACATCAACCCTGCGGTGACGCTCGGCATCCTGGCCTCGGGCGCGACGCAGTACGTCGAGGGCGTCCCCGTCGACGCGGTGTCGACGCTGACCTACATCTCGGCACAGATGCTCGGCGCGTTCATCGGCGCCGTGCTGTGCTGGCTGGCGTACAAGAAGCAGTTCGACGACGAGGCCCCGGCGGGTGCCAAGCTGGGTGTGTTCGCGACCGGCCCGGAGATCCGCAACCCGTTGTGGAACCTCGTGACCGAGGCCATCGCGACGTTCGTGCTGGTGTTCGTGGTGCTGTCCGCCAGCGCCGGCCGCTTCTTCGGTGCCACCCCGGTCGTCAACCTCGGTTGGCTCGGTGCCCTGGGCGTCGCGCTGCTGGTGGTCGGCATCGGCATCTCCCTCGGTGGGCCCACCGGCTACGCCATCAACCCGGCCCGCGACCTCGGCCCGCGCATCGCGCACGCCGTCCTGCCGATCCCGAACAAGGGTGGCTCGGACTGGAGCTACGCCTGGATCCCGGTCGTCGGCCCGATCATCGGCGGCGTGCTCGCCGGTGTGCTCGCCCGGGTGTTGCTGCCGATGGGCCTGTGACCCCTGACCTGCTGCACGACCCTGCGGGCCGGACGCCGCGGCGTCCGGCACGCACCTCTCACGCTGAGTCAACCGACTGAGCCAACCCTTTGAGCCAACACACGATGAGGTGGAAGGAACACCATGGCTGACAAGTACGTTCTCGCAATCGACCAGGGCACCACGAGCTCGCGGGCCATCGTCTTCGACCACGGCGGCCAGATCGTCGCCACCGGTCAGAAGGAGCACGAGCAGATCTTCCCGCGCGCCGGCTGGGTGGAGCACGACCCGAAGGAGATCTGGAACAACATTCGCGAGGTGGTCGCCGAGGCGCTGGCCAAGGCGTCGCTGAACAAGGACGACCTCGTGGCCGTCGGCGTCACGAACCAGCGCGAGACGGCGATGGTGTGGGACAAGAACACCGGGGAGCCGGTGTACAACGCGATCGTCTGGCAGGACACGCGCACCGACAAGATCTGCAAGGAACTCGGTGGCGGCGACGACGACAAGTACAAGGCCAAGGTCGGCCTGCCGCTGGCGACCTACTTCGCCGGGCCGAAGGTGATGTGGATCCTGCAGAACGTCGACGGGGCCCGCGAGAAGGCCGAGGCGGGCGATCTGCTGATGGGCACGATGGACTCCTGGGTGCTGTGGAACCTGACCGGTGGCACGGACGGGGGCGTGCACGTCACCGATGTCACCAATGCCTCGCGCACCATGCTGATGGACCTCGACACGCTGGACTGGGACGCCGGGATCGCGGCGGACATGGGCATCCCGATGTCGATGCTGCCCCAGATCCGCTCGTCGTCGGAGGAGTACGGCCGCGGGCGCGCGCGCGGGTTGCTGGGGGACGTGCCGATCGCCGGCATCCTGGGCGACCAGCAGGCCGCGACGTTCGGGCAGGCCTGCTTCGAGGTCGGCATGGCGAAGAACACCTACGGCACCGGCAACTTCATGCTCATGAACACCGGCGAGGAGAAGGTGCCGAGCAAGAACGGCCTCCTCACCACCGTGTGCTACAAGATCGGCGACAACAAGCCGATCTACGCGCTCGAGGGGTCGATCGCCGTCACCGGATCGCTGGTGCAGTGGCTGCGCGACAACCTCAAGATGTTCAGCTCCGCGCCGGAGATCGAGGAGTTGGCCGCCACGGTGGACGACAACGGCGGCGCGTACTTCGTGCCGGCGTTCTCGGGCCTGTTCGCGCCGTACTGGAAGTCGGACGCCCGGGGCGCGATCGTCGGTCTGACGCGCTACGTGAACCGGGGTCACATCGCCCGCGCCGTGCTGGAGGCGACGGCCTTCCAGACGCGTGAGGTGCTGGACGCCATGGAGGCCGACTCCGGCGTGGAGCTCGCCGAGCTCAAGGTGGACGGCGGCATGACGGCCAACGAGACGCTCATGCAGTTCCAGGCCGACCAGCTCGGTGTGGAGGTCGTCCGGCCCGTCGTGGCCGAGACCACCGCGTTGGGTGCCGCCTACGCGGCGGGCATCGCGGTGGGCTTCTGGAACGGCGAGCAGGACGTCATCGACAACTGGGCGGAGGACAAGCGCTGGAAGCCGACCATGGACGAGGGCGAGCGAGACCGCCTGTACCGCAACTGGAAGAAGGCAGTTACGCGGACGTTCGACTGGGTCGACGACGACGTGAACTGACGCCCGCCCACCTGAGGCCCGCCGACACGCACACTCAGGTCTCAAACTCCGGTTCCGGAGCTGGAGTTTGAGCACCAAAGTGGAGTGTGGGCGGGCCTCGTGGCGTCCGGGTGCTGTGCCGTGGCAGTGCGGACGCCGCTGGCGTCGCTCGCCGGTGGGTCGCTCCGTCCGGGCGCCGGCGGTCGGAGCTCGAGGGGGCGACGACTCACACTCCACTTTGGGTCTCAAACTCCAGCACCGGAACCGGAGTTTGAGACCTAAGTGAGCGTGTCGGCGCGCCTCCGGGGCGGCGTCAGGAGTCGGAGAGGGCGGTGTGCATCCGAATCATCTTCACTGTGGCCGCCTCATCGGACGTGCCGAGCGACTGGTGGGCGCCGTCGGCTCCCCAGCCCGCCGACTCCAGGAAGCGGCGCAGCGGATCGTCGGTGGAGCGCACCCACCACGTCGCCCTCGCGAACCCATCGGCCCGCAGGGTGTCGGCCACGGCGTTCAGCAGCCGCGACCCGTGCCCCTGCCGCTGCGCCGGCGGGTCGATGATGAACTCGGCCACCAGGGCGTCGCTGCCCGGATGCGCGTCCTCGTCGTCGGACGGGCCCAGCGCCGCGAAACCCACCGGCCGACCCTCCGCGATCGCCACCAGCACCCGCATGCTCGCCAGCGGCGGGCGTGTGATCGCGGCGGCCCACGACTGGGCCATCGTCTCCAGATCGACCGACCCCAGAATGTGCGCGGCCACGTCGGGCGGCATCAGCTGCTGCCAGCTCCGCCGCTGGATGGCGGCCAGGCGCTCGGCCTCCCTCGGCAGCGCGAGACGGCAGGAGTCGGCGGTGCGGGGCGCGTCGGTCACGGCGACATCCTAGCCAGCGCCGATCCAGCGCCGATCCAGCCCCCAGCCCCCAGCCCCCAGCCGGCAGCCGGCAGCCGGCACCCCGGCGCCGCACCTCAGCCCAGCTTGGCCTTCGCCGCGGCCGCGATGACGCCCACCGTGACCTCCGTCGGCCACAGGGCGCCATTCACCACCAGGTCGTAGTACTCGTTGGCGCGCGGGTCAAACCGGTACAGCTTGCGCGACAGCCCGGCACGGAAGTCGTCCTCGATCCGCTGCCGCTTCGCCGCCCGCTCCGGTGTGATGCCGGCCACCCGCGCCGCCAGCGCCACCCGCGCCGCCACGGGCCCGTCCAACTTCACGTGCAGCGTGTTCGGGCGGTGCCGCAGCACGAACTGCCCGTTGCGCCCCAGGATCACCCCGCCCCGCGCGGCGAGCGCCTCCACCTCGGCGGCGGACTCCACCGCCATCCGCGCGTAGCTGCTCTCCACCTCGAGGGACGCCGCCGCAGCGGCCCCGCTGGGGGCGTAGCTCGCGGGCGCGAAGTCGCGGACGAACCGCGCCAACGGCCCCTGGTGCTCGCGCTCCTCAACCGCCACCTCGATGCTCTCCGACGAGTACGCCTGCGCGTGCAGCGCCAGTCCGAGCCGCTCGGCGAGTGCGGACGCCACGGCGTCCATGTTCGAGCCGTAGCGCTCCCAGAGGGTGATGACGAGTGCTCCGTGGCCGGTGTCCATGCCGTCCTCCGATGGCTGCAGGGTGACCCCATCCTAGGACCCGTCGCGGTGGGGCGCAGCGATCCGGGCCGTCCCGCACCCTCTAGAGTGGTCGGGTGCGAGAAGCCCTGAAGACGCCCCCGAAGCTGCGCCCCGACACCCTGCGGATCATCCCCCTGGGGGGTCTCGGCGACGTCGGACGCAACATGGCGTCGTTCGAGATCAACGGCGAGATCCTGCTGGTGGACTGCGGCGTGCTGTTCCCCGACGAGAACCACCCGGGTGTCGATCTCATCCTGCCGGCACTCCACCTGCTGGACGACCGTCTCGACGACGTCGTCGGCCTCGTGCTCACCCACGGCCACGAGGACCACATCGGAGCCGTTCCGTTCCTGCTGCGGCGGCGCCCCGACATCCCCGTCTACGGCAGCAAGCTCACCCTGGCGCTGGTGCGCGAGAAGCTCAAGGAACACCGCATCCGGGGCTTCGACCTCCGTGAGATGGCGGCAGGCTCCACCACGTCCGCCGGTGGGTTCGATCTCGAGTTCCTCGCGGTCAACCACTCCATCCCGGACGCCCTCGCCGTCCACATCGCCACGGCCGCGGGCACCGTCCTGCACACCGGCGACTTCAAGATGGACCAGCTGCCCCTCGACAAACGCCTCACCGACCTGCGCGGCTTCGCCCGCGTCGGCGAGAAGGGTCTCGACCTGTTCATGGTCGACTCCACGAACGCCGAGACGCCCGGCTTCACCACGCTGGAGAAGGACATCCAGCCCGCCATGGAGCGGGTGTTCTCCCATGCGAGCGGACGCCTCATCGTCGCCTGCTTCGCCAGCCACGTGCACCGCGTGCAGCAGGTGATGGACGAGGCCGTCCGCCACGGCCGCAAGGTCTGCTACGTGGGCCGCTCGATGGTGCGCAACATGACGATCGCCGCGCAGCTCGGCTACCTCAACGTGCCGGGCAACACCCTCATCGCGCTGGACGACCTCGAGAAGTACCCCGACGACAAGGTCGTCATCATCTCGACGGGCTCCCAGGGCGAGCCGCTCAGCGCCCTGGCCCGGATCGCCAACCACGAGCACCCGGTCATCACCGCGGGGGAGGGCGACGTGGTGCTGCTCGCCAGCTCCCTGATCCCGGGCAACGAGAACTCCGTCTACCGGGTCATCAACGGGCTGGTGAAGAACGGCGTGAAGGTCGTCCACAAGGGCAACGCGCTGGTCCACGTCTCCGGGCACGCCAGCGCGGGCGAGCTGCTGTACTGCTACAACCTGGTCCAGCCCCGCAACGTCATGCCGGTGCACGGCGAGGTGCGCCACCTGGTGGCCAACGGCGAGCTCGCCATCGCGACCGGCGTCCCGCGCGAGAACACCGTCATCGTCGAGGACGGCGCCGTGGTCGACCTGCGCGACGGCAAGGCCCGCGTGGTCGGACGCCTCGAGTCCGGCTACGTGTTCGTGGACGGCACCACGGTGGACGCGGTGGGCGACTCCCAGCTCGACGACCGGCGCATCCTGGGCGAGGAGGGTTTCATCTCCGCGATCGCCGTGGTGAACCTGCACTCGGGCGAGCTGGTCGAGGGGCCGATCGTGACGGCCCGCGGCTTCGTGGACGGGGAGGGTCTCTTCGACGAGATCTCCGCCGAGATCGCCCGCGCCCTGCGCGACGCGCTCACCGAGGGGGCCGACGACACCCACCAGCTCCAGCAGCTGATGCGCCGCCGGCTGGGGCGCTGGGTGAGCCGGGCGTACCGCGCCCGGCCGATGATCGTCCCCGTGGTGTTGTCGACCTGACCCGACGTCCGCGATTTCGCCTCGCCGAGGCCCTCGGCTATCATGGTCAGGTTCCGTTTTCCCGTCGGGTTCGAGGCGCGCCCTGCGCCACCCGCAATTGCAAGGAGATCAGCCATGGCCGCCGTGTGCGACGTCTGCGCCAAGAAGCCGACCTTCGGCCACAATGTGCCTTGGTCGAAGAAGAAGACCAACCGCCGTTGGAACCCGAACATCCAGAGCGTGCGCGCCGTGGTCAACGGGGGCACCAAGCGGATGAACGTGTGCACCTCGTGCATCAAGGCCGGCAAGGTCGCGCGCTGACCTCAGCGCACCTGCCGCCCGCACGCACCAAGGACCCGCTCCGGCGGGTCCTTTTGCATGCCCGACCTGTCGGAGCCGCCGTTTAGGATCGGGGGCGTGGAACCACTCAACGGCTGGCGCACCGCCGCGTTCGCGGAGTTGAACGCGGCCGCGGACTCGGTGTTGGGAGCGAAGACCGCGAAGGAATTCGCCGCGCTGCGGGTCGAGACGGTCGGTGACCTCCTGCGCCACCTGCCGCGTCACTACCTCAGCGGCACCGAGCTCACCGACCTGGCCACCCTTGAGGAGGGCGAGCACGTCGCCGTCATGGCCAAGGTGGCGTCCACCGACATCAAACGCAACCAGTCCGCCCCCACGGGCCGGCGGCGCAGCAGCGCCCGCCTCGAGGTCGTCCTCACCGACGGCAAGGGGCGCCTCCGGGTCACGTTCTTCGGCAATGACCACGTCGTGGGGTGGTGGCAGGCGCAGCTGAGGATGGGCGTCCGCGGCATCTTCGTCGGCAAGGTCGGCAGCTTCCAGAACCAACCGCAGATGACGCATCCCGCCTTCGTCATGCTGGATGCCGCGGGCAAGGTCGTGGGCCACTCGGAGGAGAAGGAGCGCATCGCCGAGCTCTCCCGCTCCGGCATCGTCGGTCTCTACCCGGCCACCGGGAAGCTGCCGACCTGGAAGATCGCCGAGTGCGTCCGGTTCGCGCTGGCCACCCTCGGCCAGACGGAGGATCCGTGGCCCGCCTGGGTCCTCGATCGCTCCGGCGTGTGTGGGCACGCGGACGCCTTCGCCTTCGTCCACCGCCCCGGTTCGCTCGGCGAGGTCGAGACCGGACGCCGCCGCCTGCTGTTCGACGAGGCGTTCGCCACCCAGCTCACCATGGCCTACCGCCGCGCGGACAATGCCCGGCAGTCCGCGGGCCCCCGCGTGCGGCGTCCCGACGGCCTGCTGGACGCCTTCGACGCCCGCCTGCCGTTTCGGCTCACCGACGGGCAGGCCGAGGTCGGTGAGGAGATCTTTGCCGACCTGGCCCGCCACCAGCCCATGCAGCGGCTGCTGCAGGGTGAGGTGGGCTCGGGCAAGACACTGGTGGCGCTCCGGGCGATGCTGGCCGTGGTCGACACCGGGGGGCAGGCCGTCCTGATCGCTCCCACCGAGGTGCTCGCCCAGCAACACCACGCCACGATCACAGGGCTGCTGGGGGAGCTGGGGCGGGGCCGCGTGCTCGGTGCCCCGGACGCCGCCACGGACGTGGTGCTGCTCACGGGCTCGACCCCCTCGGCGCAGCGGCGGGCGACGCTGTTGAAGATCGCGTCCGGTGAGGCCGGTCTGGTGATCGGCACGCACGCGCTGCTGGCCGACCAGATCTCGTTCGCCGACCTGGGGCTCGTGGTCGTGGACGAACAGCACCGCTTCGGCGTGGAGCAACGGGCGCGTCTGACCGACCGCTCCGCCTCCAAGCCACACGTGCTGGTGCTGACCGCCACGCCCATTCCCCGATCGGTCGCCATGACGGTGTTCGGCGACCTGTCCGTGTCCACGCTGACGGAGATCCCCGGAGGCCGGGCCGAGGTCACCACCACCGTCGTCAACGGCCTCACGCGACCGACGTGGGTGGAGCGGGCGTGGGAGCGGGTCGACGAGGAGGTCGCCCAGGGGCGCCAGGTGTTCGTCGTGGCGCCGCGGATCGGCGCGGACGGCAGCCCCGGCGGCGTCCTGTGGTTGACCGAGCGGCTGGCCCTCGGCCCGCTGGAGCGCCGGCGCCTCGCCGTGCTGCACGGCCAGATGGCCGCCGACGCCAAGGAGGCGACCATGGCGGCCTTCGTCGCCGGCGAGGTGGACGTGCTCGTCTCGACCACGATCATCGAGGTCGGCGTCGACGTGCCCAACGCGTCGATGATGGTGATCTGGGACGCCGACCGGTTCGGCATCAGCCAGCTCCACCAGCTCCGGGGGCGGATCGGGCGCGGCGAGCATCCCGGGGTGTGCCTGTTGATCAGCAACGCCGATCCGCAGTCGGACGCCTGGGTGCGCCTGTCCGCCGTCGCAGGCACCCGGGACGGTTTCGCCCTCGCCGAGCTGGATCTGGCGCAACGCCGCGAGGGCGACGTGCTCGGTGCCCACCAGTCCGGTGGACGCTCCACCCTGCGGCTCCTGCGGGTGCTCGACCACGCCGACCTCATCGACGCCGCCCGCGGGGTGGCCGACGAGGCGGTCGTCCGCGACCCCGAGTGCGCCACGCCCGGGTTCGCCGATGCCGTCGCGCAGACGAACCTCCTGGCCGGCGGGGAGTGGATCGAGCGGGCCTGACCCGGCAATCGTCAGCCCTCGGGCGTCACGTCCGTGCGGGCTCAGGTCCACGGTGGCGGCTGGGTGTGCGGGATCACCCAGCTGCTGCGCGGCGCCGTCGCTCCGGGGCTGGCCGCCATGAACTCCCGCAGCCGTGCGCGGTTGGCCGCGGCCCGCGCGGCGCGCTGCTCGACCAGATCCGTCAGCGCGGGGTGGTCGTCGGGCCGGATCCCGGTGCGCCTGCGGCGCTCGTCGCGCCCGCGGCGGTGCGGAGCACGGATCCAGGGCTCCCCACTGAACGCGTCGCGATCATCGATCAGGTCGAGGTGGGCCGGGCGCAGCCGACCGGCCCGGTCGCGCGGGGCTTCCCACGTCAGGGGTCGCGTCGCTCGCTCCACGGGCGCCGTGAGCGTCACGGTGATGTCCGCCAGTGCCAGCAGCCGGCGGTATTGCGAGATGGTCGGTTCGGTTTGCCCCGTTTCCCACCGTGCGATGGTGGCCTGGCCAACCCCGAGCGCCTGGGCGAGACCACGTTGGCTCAGGTCGGCCTCGCGCCGGACGCGCCGAATGGTGGCGGGAACGTCGTCGGTGTCCATGTGGGCAGTCTGCCGCTCGGGTCCGACAGTTTTTTGCGACGGCCACCCAGCACTTTCCTGGCCGGGTCTGTGCGCCCACAGCACTGTCGAAGTGATCCGTTGTTGGATCAGTTCGACAGTCTCCCCGGTGGAGTGGCCCGGGGAGCGGGGGGAGGGGCGGGCCGTCAGCCGAGGGGGTGGAAATCCTCCGGAGCGTCTCCGAAGGTGAAGCGGCGACCGCTGATCTGGGTCACGTCCAGCCGGACGTAGTGCGACTTGACCGTGCCGACCCACGAGCGCAGGGGTAGTTCTTCGGCCTGTGCGAGGGCCTGGGCGCCCTCCATCTCGGCCAGGGGGCCCCGGGCGATCACGCTGGTGCCTGTGGAGTCGTCGAAGCGGTCGACCTCCAGAGCGCCCACCCCACCGAGCGTGGCGGCCAGCAGCTTGCTGCCCTCGGCGGTGCGGAAGACCAGGGAGCGGCCGTCCACGGCGAAGTTCACCGGGAAGATCTCGGGCTCGCCACCCAGGCTCACGGCGAGGCGCCCCACGGCGTGCGTCCGCAACTCGTCCCACGCTGCGTCGTCGTCGAGGAAGGTGACCGGGTTCGCGTCAGGCGGGCTCATGGGAACCATCGTGCCGCCCCCGGGGGCAGCCCGCACGGCGTTGCGGAGAAGAGTTGTGGAGATGAGGGGTACGGAGATGAGGGGTGCGGAGATGAGGGGTGCGGAGAGGGCAGCTGCTGACACCGGGGGACGTGAGGAGCACGTGGGGAGGGGGACGGGCGACTACCCTGACGGAAATGAGCCGGATCATCGCCGGCCGGGCCGGCGGGCGCAAGCTCGCCACCCCGGCCCACGCCCGTACTCGCCCGACGTCGGACCGGGTGCGTGAGTCGGCCTTCAACCTGATCGCCGACTGGGCGGGCACGACCGGGGAGCCGGCGGAGACGATGCTGGACCGCTTCAGCTTCCTCGACCTCTACGCCGGGACGGCGGGGGTGGCGCTGGAGGCCGCCTCGCGCGGGGCCGCTCCCGTGACCGCGGTCGAGCGCGACCGCGCCACGGCGCACCTCGCTCGGGGGAACGTGCGCACCACGGGTCTGGACGTGACCGTGGTGGCCGCCTCGGTCGACACGCATCTGGCCGGCGACGGCGCCGGCCAGGGGAGCCCCTTCGACATCGTGTGGTTCGACCCGCCCTACGACGTGGCGAATGCCACGCTGACCGCCCAGGTGGAGCGCGTGGTGGAGGCGTGGCTCGCCGAGGACGGGCTCGTCGTGGCCGAGCGGGCCACCCGGGACGCCCCCTTCGCGTGGCCGGACGTCCTTGGGCGTCGCTGGCATCGGCGCTACGGTGAGACGACCCTGTACTTCGCAACCAAGGAGGACGCGTGAGGGCGATCTGCCCCGGCTCGTTCGACCCGGCCACGCTCGGCCACCTCGACATCATCACGCGCGCGGCAGCGCTCTTCGACGACGTCGTCGTCGCAGTCGGGCGCAACAGCGCCAAGAACTACCTGTTCGACCCCGACGAGCGCGTCGCGATCCTCGCCGAGGCCACCGGCGGCCTCGCCAACGTCACCGTGAAGCCGATCTCGGGGCTGCTCGTCGACTTCTGCGCCGACGAGGGGGTGGACGTCATCGTGAAGGGGCTGCGATTCGCCAGCGACTTCGAGTTCGAACTCCAGATGTCGCAGATGAACCACGCCATGACGGGCATCGAGACGATCTGCCTGCCCACCTCCTCGGCGGTTGCCCACATCAGCTCCACGATGGTCCGCGAGATCGCGCGGCTCGGCGGCGACGTGGGTCAGTTCGTGCCCGAGGGCGTCCATCGACGCATCCGGGCCAAGGTGGCGGGCTGACGCGTCGAGGCCCGCGTGGGGTCGCCCAGGGGCGCAGGTCTGGTTGGACGGCGACGGGCGGGGCAGGTAAGGTTGACCCTCGGTGATGACGTTGTCGTGCCCAGGTGAAGGAGTTCTCTCATGGCTCGCTCCATCGATCCGCGTTCCGCGCTCGTGTTCGACATTCACGAATTCGGGCACCACGCGGGGTCGGTCAAGGAGATTGCGCACGAGGTTCCGGCGCCAGAAGGCATCGGCAACGACGTGATCGCAGTACCGACCTCGGCACCCATCGACCTCGACCTGACGCTCGAGGGAGTGGGGGACGGGGTCCTGGCCACCGGAACCGCCGGCGTCCAGCTGCGCGGGGAGTGCGCTCGGTGCCTGACGACGATCGACGCTTCGGCCGAGGTCGACCTGCAGGAACTGTTTCTCTTCCCGGGCGTGGACCCCGACGATGCCGAGGCCAGCCGCGTCGAGGCCGAGATGATCGACCTCGAACCGCTGCTGCGGGACGCGGTGGTGCTGGAACTGCCGTTCATCCCGCTGTGTCGGCCCGATTGCGCCGGGTTGTGCTCCGTCTGCGGAGTCAACCTGAACGACAATCCCGACCACGGCCACGAGGAGTCCGTCGATCCGCGATGGGCGAGCCTGGCCGGCTGGGGTGACGACGAGAAGGACGAATGAGGGGCTCCGGCCCCACGAACCGAGGAGTTTGACGTGGCTGTTCCCAAGCGGAAGATGTCTCGCAGCAACACGCGTGCCCGTCGCGCGCAGTGGAAGACGCAGGCGCCCGCGCTGGTGACCTGCGCCAACGCCGCCTGCCGTGCGAAGCACCTGCCCCACACCGCCTGCCCGAGCTGTGGGCAGTACGGGCCGCGCAGCGCGCGTCGGCAGGTCGTCGAGTCGTGACCTCCGCGGCGCCGAGCCGCGTGTTGGAGACGTTCAGCGAGCTGGGGATCGATCTCGATCCCCAGCTCTTCCGGCTTGCCATGACGCACCGTTCCTGGGCCTACGAGAACGGCGGCACGCCCCACAACGAGCGTCTGGAGTTCCTGGGCGACGCCGTGCTGGGCATCGTCGTCACCGAGCACCTCTACCGGCTGTACCCCGACGACGCCGAGGGCGTCTTGGCGAAGAAGCGATCGGCCGTGGTCAACACCTACGCGCTGGCCGATGTCGCCCGCAGCATGGGGCTGGGCGCGCACCTGCTGCTCGGCAAGGGCGAGAGCTCGACGGGCGGGGGCGACAAGGACTCGATCCTCGCCGATGCGACCGAGGCCCTCATCGCCGCGGTGTTCCTCTCCGGGGGCCGCGACGCCGCCGACTCCTTCGTCCACCACATCATGGATCCGCTGGTGGCCAAGGCCACGGCGACCGGGGTCACGATGGACTGGAAGACCGCGCTGCAGGAACTGTGCGCGGCGCACGGCCTCCCGGTTCCCCGCTATTCCCACACCTCCACCGGCCCCGACCACGACAAGCGGTTCGAGGCGGTCGCGATCGTCGGCGACTCGAACTTCCCCGCGTCCGTGGCACGCTCGAAGAAGATGGCCGAGCAGGGCGCGGCCGAGCAGGCGCACGCGGCGCTGACGGCCGCCTTCGCCGTCACCGAGACCGTCTGAGCCCGGTGGCGAGCCCCCGTGCCTGAGCTGCCGGAGGTCGAGACCGTCCGGGCGGGTCTCGAACCCGTGGTGACCGGACGCCGCATCGAGGCGGTCCGGGTGCTGCACCCCCGCCCGGTCCGGCGGCACCTCGCCGGTGCGGACGCCTTCGCCGCCACCCTGGTGGGGCGCACGTTCGCCGTGCCGCGCCGTCGCGGCAAGTACCTGTGGCTGCCGCTGACCGACGGCGACGCCGTCCTGGCGCACCTCGGCATGAGCGGCCAGTTCCGGGTGGACGCCCCCGGCGCCCCCTTGCAGAAGCACGCGCGCGTGGTGGTCGACCTGGGCGGGAGCGAGCTGCGCTTCGTCGACCAGCGCATGTTCGGTGGCCTCTCGCTGGCCACAGACGGGGCGGAGCTGCCCCGCGAGATCGCCCACATCGCCCGCGACCTCTTCGATCCTGAGCTGGATCTCGACGCCGTGGTGGAGCGGGTCGCAGGCAAGCGCAGCGCCATCAAACGGGTGCTGCTCGACCAGACGGTGGTCAGCGGCATCGGCAACATCTACGCCGACGAGGCGCTGTGGCGGGCCGGCGTCCACGGCGAGACCCCGGCCGAGACGCTCGGGGCGGCGTCCGTGCGCCGCGTGCTGGAGGTCGCCCGCGCGGTCATGACCGAGGCCCTGGCCCAGGGGGGCAGCTCGTTCGACGCGCTGTACGTCCATGTCAACGGCGAGTCGGGATACTTCGACCGGTCGTTGGACGTGTACGGCCGCACCGGTCAGCCGTGTCGCCGGTGTGGCACGCCCATCGTGCGGGAGGCGTTCACCAACCGCAGTTCCCACAGGTGCCCCACATGCCAGCCACAGCGGGGCGGGGATAGGATCTCGTGTTCGTGAGCACCTGGCAGAGCCTCAACACCCGCTGGGGCAACAGCGCGCGCGAGTTCGTGAAGTTCGGGCTCGTGGGCGCGTCCGGCGTCGCGGTCAACCTGCTGGTGGTGGCGCTCTGCCACAACATCGGCGTCCACGTGTTCGGGGTGGCCGACACCGATGCCTTCATCCCGGTTCCGGGCACCGATCGGGCGCTGCGCTACTACATCGTGTACGCCGGCATCGCGTTCCTGGTGGCCAACCTCGTCAACTTCCTGGCGAACCGCGCCTGGACGTTTCGGCACCAGGGCGCGCGCGCCCCGTTCCTGACCGAGCTCCTCCCGTTCCTCACGGTGGGGGCGGCGGCCCAGCTCGTGGGTTTCGTCATCCTGTTCGCCCTCCGCAACGAGAACTCCCCGCTCTACCTCAGTGCCGGCTTCTTCACCGACGACGGCCCGTGGTGGACCAAGCGCCTCTACTGGGCCCAGCTCATCCAGATCGTGCTCGTCATGCCGATCAACTTCGTGGTCAACAAGCTGTGGACGTTCCGCGTCGTCCGCCGCCGCCACCACGCCCGGCTCGGCCGCTGAGCGTGCGGCCCTGCGCCCCGTAAGGTGACCGTGTGTACCTGAAGGCCCTGACGCTGCGCGGATTCAAGTCGTTCGCCTCGGCGACGACGCTGCAGTTCGAGCCCGGCATCACGTGCGTCGTGGGCCCCAACGGCTCCGGGAAGTCCAACGTCGTGGACGCCCTCAGCTGGGTGATGGGGGAGCAGGGGGTCAAGACGCTGCGCGGCGGCAAGATGGAGGACGTCATCTTCGCCGGCACGTCCGGACGCGCACCGCTCGGCCGCGCGGAGGTCAGCCTCACCATCGACAACAGCGACGGCGCCCTGCCGATCGAGTACACCGAGGTGACGATCAGCCGCACGATGTTCCGCTCCGGCGGCTCGGAGTACGCCATCAACGGCGCGTCGGCCCGGTTGCTCGACGTGCAGGAACTCCTCAGCGACTCCGGGATCGGCCGCGAGATGCACGTCATCGTCGGCCAGGGGCAGCTCGACACGATCCTGCAGGCCACCCCCGAGGTGCGGCGCGGCTTCATCGAGGAGGCGGCCGGCGTCCTGAAGCACCGCAAGCGCAAGGAGAAGGCGCTCCGCAAGCTGGACGCCACGCAGGCCAACCTCGACCGGCTCTCCGACCTCATCGCCGAGATCCGCCGCCAGCTCAAGCCGCTGGGCCGGCAGGCCGAGGTGGCCCGCAAGGCCGTCGTCATCGCCGCGGAGCTGCGCGACGCCAGGGCGCGCCTGCTGGCCGACGACTACGTCATGGCGAGCCTCGCCCTGGAGTCCGACCTGGCGGCCGAGGCCGAGATCCGCACCCGCCGCACCAACGTCGAGGCCGCGCTGGAGGCGGCCCGGGCCGCCGAGGCGGAGGCCGAGGACGCCGTCCGCGCGGCCGTGCCGTCGCTGAACCGCGCGCAGGAGACCTGGTACGCCTTGGCGGGCCTGCGGGAGCGGGCGGCGTCCATGGCCGCGATCGCCGCCGAACGCGTCCGCAACGCGTCGAACGTCACGGTGGAGGACCGGCGGGGCCGTGACCCCGGAGCCATCGAGGCCGAGGCCGCCCAGATTCGCGAGGCCGAGGCCGATCTTGCGGGTGTCGTCGCCGAGCGGGCCGACGCGCTCCGGGCCGCGACGCAGGAGCGCGAACGGCTGGAGGCGGCTCACGCGGCCGCGGAGAAGCAGTACGCCGCCCAGCTGCGCGCCATCGCGGACCGTCGCGAAGGGCTCGCGCGGCTGGCGGGGGAGGTGAAGTCGCTGACGTCGCGCGCCGAATCCGCCCAGGCCGAGGCCGGGCGCCTGCGCGCCGCCGCCGAGGAGGCCCGCGGACGCGCCGAGCAGGCGCGCCGCCGCTTCACCCAGCTCGAGACCGAACTGGGCGGGGTCACCGAGGGCGAGGCGGGCCTCGACGAGGCCTACGCACGCGCCGAGGCCGCGCGGACGGAGGCCGCGGACGCGGTCGAGCGGCTGCGCACTGAGGAGCAACAGGCCGGCGCCGAGCGGGGCGCGCTGACGGCCCGGCTCGAGGGCCTGCGGGTGGGCCTGGACCGCAAGGACGGTTCCGGCGCCCTGCTCGCGGCCCAGGGCACGCTGGCCGGCGTCCTGGGTTCGGTCGCGGCGCTCGTGAGCGTCGAGCCCGGGTATGAGAGCGCGGTGGCGGCCGCGCTGGGCAACGCCGCCGAAGCGGTCGCCGTCGCCGATCCGGACGCCGCGGTGGCTGCCTTCGCCCATCTCAAGGCCGAGGACCTCGGCCGCGCCGGCCTGCTGCTCGGTGCGGGCACGGACGCCGCCGCGCCCGCCGGTGCGGAGGCGGACGCCGCGCGGTCCGCGTGGCCGGGCCTGCCGGGCGGGGCTCGTTATGCCGTCGACGTCGTGGACGCCGAGCCGGCGCTGCGGCCAGCCCTGACCCGGCTGCTGCGCAAGGTCGCGGTGGTGGACGACCTGGCCGCCGCGCGGGCCTTGGTGGGCGGCCTGCCCGACGTGGGCGCCGTGACGCGCGAGGGCGACCTGCTCAGCGCCTGGTACGCCGCGGGCGGCTCGGCGAGCCAGCCGAGTCTCATCGAGGTGCAGGCGGCGGTGGATGAGGCGTCCGCCCGCCTGGAACAGGTGCAGGCCGATGTCGAGCGGCTGACGTTCGCACGCTCCCGGGCCGCGACGGCGCTGGACGAGGCGACGGCGGCGAGCGAGGCGGCGTTGGCGCGCCTCCACGAGTCCGACGCGCAGTACTCGGCGCTCGCGGAGGAACTGGGACGCCTCAACCAGACCGCCCGGGCCGCCCTGGCCGAGGCCGAGCGGCAGGACGCGGCGGTCCTGCGGGCCGAGACCACGCAGGCCTCCCACGCCGACGCCCTCGCCGAGCTCACCGACCGGCTGGAACGGGCCCAGGAGACCACCGAGGTCGACCACGCGGATCCGACCGAGCGGGACGAGCTCGCGCGCGAGACGGCCCGGGCCCGCCAGGTCGAGATGGACGCCCGGCTCGGGCTGCGCACCGAGGAGGAACGCGCCCGGGCGCTCGCGGGCCGCGCCGACGCGCTGACGCGGGCGGCGCACGCCGAGCGCCAGGCCCGGGAGCGGGCCCGGGTGCGCCGCGACCAGCTGCGCGCCGAGGCCGAGGTGGCGCGCGCGGCGTCCGCGGCCGTGGAGCACCTCCAGGGTGTGATCGCCGCGTCGGCCGAGGCGGCCGGACGTGAGCGCCGCGCGGCTGACGAACGCCGCATCGAGGCCGACCGCCGGGTGGTGGACGCCCGGCAGCGCAGCCGCGACCTCGGGCGGGAGTTCGAGCAGCTCATCGACACCGCCCACCGTGACGAGCTGGCGCGCGCCGAGCAGCGGATGCGCGTGGAATCGCTCGCGGAGAAGGCGCTGGCCGAGCTGGGCCTGGAGGCCGCGGTGCTGGCCGACGAGTACGGGCCGGACCAGCCGATCCCCGTGCTCACCCACCCCGACGGGCGCGCGATCGGCGAGGACGAAGAGCACCCCGAGCCCCGCCCCTTCGTCCGCGAGGAGCAGGAGAAGCGGCTGCGCGTCGCCCAACGCAACCTCGACGTGCTGGGCCGGGTCAACCCGCTGGCGCTGGAGGAGTTCGAGGCGATGAGCGAGCGCCACGCCTTCCTCGCCGAGCAGCTCGACGACCTCCGCCGCACGCGGGCCGACCTGCTCGGCATCATCGAGGAGGTGGACGCCCGCGTCGAGCAGGTGTTCGCCGAGGCGTACGCCGACGTCGAGGCCGCCTTCGAGCACAGCTTCTCCCGGTTGTTCCCGGGCGGCGAGGGTCGCCTGGTGCTGACCGAGCCGGGCTCGTGGCTCACCACGGGTGTCGACGTGGAGGCGCGCCCGGCCGGCAAGAAGGTCAAGCGGCTCTCGCTGCTCTCGGGCGGGGAGCGCTCGCTGGTGGCGGTCGCGTTCCTCGTCGCGCTGTTCAAGGCGCGCCCCTCGCCCTTCTACATCCTCGACGAGGTGGAGGCGGCGCTGGACGACGTGAATCTCGGCCGGTTGCTGGGGATCTATGAGGAGTTGCGCGAGAACAGCCAGATGCTCGTGATCACCCACCAGAAGCGCACGATGGAGATCGCGGACGCCCTGTACGGCGTCACCATGCGCGAGGACGGCGTGTCCACCGTGATCAGTCAACGCCTGCGCCAGACCTGACCGCGCCGTCCGGGCTGTGGGGTGCGGACGCGGACGTGGGGCATACTGGTGGGGTCCCCAACCCGAGGTGGAGTCGTTCCCATGCCTGCCGTGATCTTCACGATGCTCGTCATCCTCGGCATCGCCGCCGTCGTGATCGCCGTGGTGGTGATGGGGATGGAGGGCACGGGGCGCGCGAAGCACCCGGAGCTCGCCGACGCGATGGCGCGCACCGCCCGGCACCTGAACGGCGAGGGTGAGCCGCCGCGCGGGCTGCGCGTGCTGTTCGACGAGGCGGGTGACGTGCGCACCGCGGCCTCGACGCGATCGGCGTCGTCCGCCGGCTCGGCACCGACAGTCAGCCCGGTGGAGCCCGACGAGCCGGAGGCCGCGACCGTCCCCCAGCACGAGGTGCGGGCGTGGCTCGAGGACGCGCCGGGCGACGACGACCCGTTCGGCCTCGCCGGCGCCCCGGCGATCGGGCCCGGGCAGCGCGCCGATTAGCATGAGCACGTGAATCCCTTCTTCGACCAGATCTGGGCCGACCCGACCTTCTGGGTCATCCTCGGCGTCCTGGCCGTCGCCCTGGTGGGCATCGGTGTCGGCCTCACGCTGCGGTCCCGTGGTTTGCGCGAGCTCGAACGCGCCGAGCGCGAACGGGCGATCACGGACGCGGCCGTGCGGCCGGCCGAGCCCCCGGTGTACGACGGCGAGCTGGTCGCCGAACCGGAGGCTCCGGTGGGGCCGACGGTCGACGCCCCGGAGGCGGCGAGCACACGGATGGCGCGGCTGCGGCGGCGGCTGGCGTCCTCGAACAACGCCCTGGCGCGCGCTCTCGGGGACCTGCTGAGTTCCAGCCGCCTGGACGCCGACGTCTGGGACGACTTCGAGGCCACCCTCATCGGCTCCGACCTCGGCGTGGGGCCCACCACCGAGCTGGTCGACAACCTGCGCCGCGAGCTGGCGATCGACGGGGTCGACGACCCCGCCAGGGCGGGCCGCGTGCTGCACTCCGAGCTGGTGAAGCTTGTCGACCCGAGCCTGGACCGCACGCTCAACGACACCGGAGCCGACGGGCTGCCCGCCGTCGTGCTGGTCGTGGGCGTCAACGGCACCGGCAAGACCACCACCGTCGGCAAGCTCGCCCGCGTGCTCGTCGCCGAGGGCAAGACCGTGCTGCTGGGCGCGGCCGACACCTTCCGGGCGGCGGCCGCCGACCAACTGCAGACCTGGGGCGACCGCGTCGGCGTCGACACGATCCGCGGCGCCGAGGGCGCCGACCCCGCGTCCGTGGCGTTCGAGGCCGTTAACGCCGGCGTCGAACGCGGCGTGGACGTGGTGCTCATCGACACGGCCGGCCGCCTGCACAACAAGGCCAACCTCATGGACGAGCTGGGCAAGATCCGCCGCGTGATCAGCCGCCGTGCCCCGGTGACCGAGTGCCTGCTGCTGCTCGACGCCACGACGGGCCAGAACGGGCTCGTGCAGGCGCGCGTGTTCAACGACGTGACCGACGTCACGGGCATCGTGCTCTCCAAGCTCGACGGTTCGGCCAAGGGCGGCATCGTGGTGCAGGTGCAGCGCGAGCTGGGGGTGCCGGTGAAGTTCATCGGGCTCGGCGAGGGCGTGGACGACCTCGCACCGTTCACCGCGGAGGGTTTCGTCGACGGATTGCTGGGGCAGTGACGTGGCCGAGGTGCTGATTCGCGACGCCACGGCCGACGACGTGGCCGAGATCAACCGCATCTACAACCACGAGGTGGCGGTCAGCACGGCGAGTTGGGACGCGGAGCCCGAGCCGCTCGCGCAGCGGCAGGAGTGGTTCGCGGCCCGGCAACGCGCGGGTCACGCCGTGCTGGTGGCCGACCGGGACGGCCAGATCCTCGGCTACGGCTCCTACGGCCCGTTCCGGGCGAAGTCCGGGTACGCCCTCACCATGGAGCACTCGGTGTACGTGGACGCCGCCGCGCGTCGGCTCGGAATCGGCGCGATGCTGCTCGGGTCGATCATCGACCGGGCCCGGGGCGCCGGCGTCCACGTGCTCGTCGGTGGGCTGAGCAGCGACAACGAGGTGTCGCTGCGCCTGCACGAGGCCTTCGGGTTCGTTGTCGTGGGGCGCCTGCCGCAGGCCGGGGTGAAGTTCGGCCGCTGGCTCGACCTGGTGCTGGTGCAGCTCACCCTGGGCGACGCACCGGCCCCGCCCCCGACCGGAGCGGCCGCCGACGGGCGGGGCGCGGACTACCGGTAGGCTGGCCGGGTCCGTTTCCGCGCCCTGACCCGAAGGCACGCATGTTCGACACCCTGCAAGACCGGCTCCAGGCGACCTTCCGCAACCTGCGCGGCAAGGGACGCCTCAGCGACGCCGACATCGACGCCACCGTGCGCGAGATCCGTCTCGCGCTGCTGGAGGCCGACGTCAACCTCGCCGTCGTCAAGGAGTTCACCGCCGCGGTGCGGGACCAGGCGCGGGGGGCCGAACTCAGCCAGGCGCTGAACCCGGCCCAGCAGATCATCAAGATCGTCAACGCCCAGCTCGTCGAGGTGCTGGGTGGGCAGGCGCGTCAGCTGCGCTTCGCCAAGACGCCGCCGACCGTCATCATGCTCGCCGGCCTGCAGGGCTCGGGCAAGACGACGCTGGCCGGCAAGCTCAGCCTCTGGCTGCGGCAGCGCGGCCACACCCCCATGCTGGTGGCGGCCGACCTGCAGCGCCCCAACGCGGTGAACCAGCTCCAGATCGTGGGGCAGCGCGCCGGCGTCCCGGTGTTCGCCCCCGAGCCCGGCAACGGCGTCGGCGATCCGGTGGCCGTCGCGCGGGCGGCCATGGACGAGGCGCGGCGCAAGCTGTACGACACGGTCATCGTCGACACCGCCGGACGCCTCGGCGTCGACGCCGAGCTGATGGCCCAGGCCGCGGACATCCGCGACGCCGTCCACCCCGACGAGATCCTCTTCGTGGTCGACGCCATGATCGGTCAGGACGCCGTCAACACCGCCAACGCCTTCGCCGAGGGTGTCGGCTTCGACGGCGTGGTGCTGTCCAAGCTGGACGGTGACGCGCGGGGCGGCGCGGCCCTGTCGATCGCCAAGGTCACCGGCAAGCCCATCATGTTCGCCTCCAACGGCGAGGCTCTCACGGACTTCGACCTGTTCCACCCCGACCGGATGGCGAGCCGCATCCTCGACCTGGGCGACCTCCTCACGCTCATCGAGCAGGCCGAGCGCACGTTCGACGTCGAGCAGAGCCGCCAGGCGGCCGACAAGCTCATGGCCGGCGGCGACTTCGGCCTGGACGACTTCCTGCAGCAGATGCAGGCCGTCCGCAAGATGGGCCCGATGAGCAAGATCCTCGGCATGATGCCCGGGATGGGCCAGATGAAAGATGTCATCGAGAACATCGACGAGCGCGAGATCGATCACATCGAGGCCATCATCTATTCGATGACCCCGGCCGAGCGCGCGAACCCCGACATCCTCAACGGCTCGCGCCGGGCCCGGATCGCCCAGGGCTCCGGCATGCAGGTCTCCGACGTGAACGGGCTGGTCAACCGCTTCAAGGAGACCCGCAAGATGATGCAACAGATGGGTCGCGGCGGTGGCATCCCCGGGATGCCGGGGATGCCCGGCATGGCTGGTCTGCCGGGGGCGCGCCGTGGGGGCAAGCAGGCGGCCCAGCCGAAGAAGAAGAACAAGAAGGGCGTCTCCGGGAACCCCGCGAAGCGTTCCGGCGTCGAGCAGCAGCCAGCGGCCACCCCGGCGGGCTCCGCGTTCGGCGCGCCCCAGGGCCCCGACACGACGGCCCAGCAGATGGCCGACTTCCAGCTGCCGCCCGAGCTGGCCAAGATGTTCAACCAGCAGAACAAGGGCTGAGTCGGGGGTCAGTCCTCGAGGAGCCGGCCCCCCGCCGCATACTGGCGGGCGCGGTCGACGTAGACGGCCGCGTTGCGGGCGACCCGGGCGACCTCGTCGGGCTCCAGGGACCGGCGGACCTTGCCCGGGACGCCCACCACGAGGGAGCGGGGCGGGATCGTGGTGCCCTCCGAGATCAGGGCGCCAGCCGCGACCAGGGTGTCCGAGCCGATGACGGCGCCGTTCATCACGGTGGCGCCCATCCCGATGAGCACCCGGTCGCCGATCGTGCAGCCGTGGATGACCGCGGCGTGGCCGATCGAGACGTCGTCGCCGATGCGGGCGGGGAAGCCGGGGTCGGCATGGACGACCGCGTTGTCCTGCAGGTTGCTGCGCTCGCCCAGGCTCACGGCGTCGCCGTCCGCGCGGATCACCGCCCCGAACCACACACTGGCCCCGGCGCCCACCGTGGCGTTCCCCACCAGGGTGGCGGTGGGGGCGATGAAGGCGTCCGGGGCCGTCACCGGTCGCTGCCCGTCGATCTCGTACCGCATGGTGGCGAGCCTAGCCGCCGGGGGCCCCGGCGGGCGTCGACCCGAGTGGGTGATGGGGCGGGGCGGTGGGGGCGTGGTGGTGGGGCGGGTGGCGGCCGGGTTGGCCCGAAGGCGGGCCGGTCTGGCACAATGAACGGTGCGCTGTGTTCGCGGTGCCCTCTCACGCCGTGAACACGTCCACTCCGAGTCCACCCGCGCCGGCGTCCCACACCGGATGGGCGGCTCACCCGATCCGTCCCCGCACGTGCGGGGGCATGTTCCAACAGGAGAAACCACACCCGTGGCCACCAAGATTCGTCTCAAGCGGATGGGCAAGATCCGCACCCCGATGTACCGCATCGTCGTCATGGACGGTCGCACCAAGCGTGACGGCCGGGCGATCGAGGAGATCGGCATCTACCAGCCGAAGAACGACCCGTCGATCATCGAGGTCAACTCCGAGCGGGCCCTGTACTGGCTGGGCGTCGGTGCGCAGCCGTCCGACACCGTCCGCGAGATCCTCAAGCTCTCCGGCGATTGGCAGAAGTTCTCCGGCGAGGACGCCCCGTCCGGCATCACGCCGCAGCCGGAGAAGTCCGACAAGCTGGCCGCCTTCAACGCCGCGCTCGCCGAGGCCGACGACGAGCCCGCCGCCGGTGCGATCACGGGTCGCCGGGCCAAGGGCGCCGACGCGCCGGCCGAGGAGTCTGCTGCGGAGGGTGAGACCGCCGAGGCCGACGCCGCCGAGTCGACCGACGAGGCCTGATCGTGCTGCCCGACGCGCTGGAGCACCTCGTCCGGGGCCTCGTGACCAATCCGGACGACGTCACCGTGTCCGACCTCGAACGGCGTCGCGTGCGCACCCTCGAGGTGCGGGTGAACCCCGAGGACATCGGCAAGGTGATCGGACGCCAGGGCCGCACGGCGAGCGCGCTGCGCACCGTCATCACGGCCCTGGCCGGCCGCGAGCAGGTGCGGGTCGACTTCATCGACGTCGACCGGCGGTCGCGCCGCAACTGAACCACCACGGATCCCCGGGCCGCGCGGCCCGGGGATCCGTCTTTTCCACGGCAGGAGGCCGAGATGGCGAGCGAGATCGACGTGCTGGTCGGCACCGTGGGGCGCGCCCACGGATTGCGCGGTGAGGTCAGCGTCCACGTCCGCACCGACGAGCCCGAGCGCCGCTTCGTACCCGGTGCGCGGCTGCGGGTCACCCCACCGCAGGGGCGCGCGTCCGAGCGCACCGTGCGGGAGGCCCGCTGGCACTCCGGCACGCTGCTGCTGGCGTTCGAGGGGGTGGGGGACCGGACGGCGGCCGAGGCGCTGCGCGGGGCGGAACTGTGGGTCGACGTGCCGGCCGACGAGGCGCCCATGGACGCCGACGAGTTCTACGACCGGCAGCTGGTCGGCCTCGTGGTGCGCGACCACACCGGGGCCGAGGCGGGTCGCGTCCGGGAAGTGCTGCACCTGCCGGCCCACGACACCCTGGTGGTCGACACCCCCACCGGGCAGCGGCTCGTGCCGTTCGTGGGCGCGCTGGTGCCCGTCGTCGACCTCGCGGCCGGGTTCGTCCAGGTGGCGGACGTCGGCGGCCTGCTCACCGAACAGGAGTGAGCGTGCAGGCCGACATCGTCACGATCTTCCCCGACTACTTCGCGCCGCTGGACCTGTCGCTCATCGGCAAGGCGCGGGCGGCGGGCCTGGTGGACTGGCGCGTCCACGACCTGCGGGCCTGGACGCACGACCGCCACCGCACGGTGGACGACACCCCCTACGGCGGGGGCGCCGGCATGGTGATGAAGCCCGAGCCCTGGGGCGAGGCGTTCGACGCCGTGCTGGGGCGGGCCGACGCCCCGCCGACGCTCGTCGTCCCGACCCCGAGCGGCGAACCGTTCCGGCAGGCCACCGCCCACGAGTTCGCCGCGCTGCCCCACCTGCTGTTCGCCTGCGGCCGCTACGAGGGCATCGACGCCCGCGTGGTCGAGCACGCGCGCACCCGGATGCCCGTGCGCGAGGTGTCGCTGGGCGACTACGTGCTCAACGGGGGAGAGGTCGCTGTCCTCGCGATCCTGGAGGCCGTCGTGCGGCTGCTGCCCGGCGTCGTGGGCAACCCGGCGAGCCTGGTGGAGGAGTCCCACAGTGTCGCCGGGGCCGGCTGGCTGGAGTACCCGGTGTACACCAAGCCGCTGAGCTGGCGGGGGCTCGACGTGCCGCCGGTGCTCCTGTCCGGCCACCACGGTCAGGTGGCCGCCTGGCGGGCCGAGCAGTCGCTGGAACGCACGCGGGCACGACGTCCGGATCTGCTCCCCGACACCCCGCCCGCGGCCGAAATAGGGGACGCCGAACTGGCGTAAATGCCGCAGTGGGGGCCCGAATCGACCCACGTCGGGGCGATCTCGCGAAATCGCGTGGGAAGACACGACAAGGCAGGAGTGTTTGTCTAGGGTTGACCCGTGGCTACGACAACTTTGACTCCCCACCAGCGGGCTGTCAGATCGACCGTCGCCCTGAAGGTGCTCATGGCACTGACGGGTCTGATCATGGTCGTCTTCCTGCTGGCGCACATGTACGGCAACCTGAAGGTGTTCCTCGGCGCGGATGCCTTCGACCACTACGCACACTGGCTGAAGGGGGAGATCCTCTACCCGCTGGTGCCGGAGGGGTGGTTCATCTGGATCTTCCGCTTCGTCATGCTCGCGGCCATCGCGGGTCACGTGTACGCGGCCGCGGTGCTGAGCGCGCGCAACGTGAGCTCGCGCTCCAGCAAGTACGCCCACGGGCACAACCACCAGCAGACGTATGCGGCCCGCACCATGCAGTGGGGCGGCGTCATCCTGCTGATCGGCCTGATCTTCCACCTGCTGCAGTTCACCGCCCAACTCGTGACGACGGGCTTCGCGTCCGGCTCCGAGCCGTACCACATGGTGATCGCGACCTTCTCCCAGTGGTGGCTGGTGCTCGCCTACGCCGTCTGGGTGTTCGTCGTGTGCCTGCATGTGCGCCACGGCGTGTGGAGCGCGTTGACGACGCTCGGCGCCAACACCTCCCCCTCGGCCCGCGCCTTCCTCAACGGGCTCGCGTGGGTGATCGCGGTGGTGTTGTTCGTGGGCTTCATGATCATGCCGGTGGCGGTTCTCTTCGGATGGGTGCAGTGATGGCGACGGCAGTGAACGAGACGACGCAGAACCCGGGTGCGGGGGCCTACTTCGAGGTCGGCGCCGACATCGGTGACACCAAGGCCCCTGACGGCCCGATCGACCGCAAGTGGAGCCAGCGCAAGTTCGGCGCGGCCCTGGTCAACCCGGCCAACCGCCGCAAGCTGAGCGTGATCGTGGTCGGCACCGGCTTGGCGGGCGGCGCCGCGGCGGCGACGCTGGGCGAGGCCGGCTACAACGTGCTGAACTTCTGCTACCAGGACAGCCCGCGCCGCGCCCACTCCATCGCAGCGCAGGGCGGCATCAATGCGGCGAAGAACTACCGCAACGACAACGACTCGACGTACCGGCTGTTCTACGACACGGTGAAGGGCGGCGACTACCGCGCCCGGGAGAACAACGTGTACCGGCTGGCCGAGGTCAGCGCGAACATCATCGACCAGTGCGTCGCCCAAGGCGTCCCGTTCGCCCGCGAGTACGGCGGCCTGCTCGACAACCGCAGCTTCGGCGGCGTGCAGGTGCAGCGCACCTTCTATGCGCGCGGCCAGACGGGCCAGCAGTTGCTGATCGGTGCCTACCAGAGCCTGGAGCGCCAGGTCGCGGCGGGCACGGTGCAGATGTTCGCCCGCCACGAGATGCTCGAGCTGATCCTCGTCGACGGCCGCGCCCGCGGCATCGTGACCCGCAACATGGTCACCGGCGCCATCGAGGCGCACACGGCGGACGCCGTCGTGCTCGCCACCGGCGGCTACGGCAACGTGTTCTTCCTCTCGACCAATGCGATGGGCTGCAACGTGACCGCCTGCTGGCGGGCCCACCGCAAGGGCGCCTACTTCGGCAACCCCTGCTACACGCAGATCCACCCCACCTGCATCCCCGTGCACGGCGACACGCAGTCGAAGCTGACGCTCATGAGCGAGTCGTTGCGCAACGACGGCCGGATCTGGGTGCCGAAGAACGCCGAGGACTGCGACAAGGATCCGCGCGAGATCGCCGAGGAGGACCGCGACTACTACCTGGAGCGGATCTACCCGGCCTTCGGCAACCTGGTGCCCCGCGACATCGCGTCGCGGCAGGCCAAGAACCGGTGTGACGAGGGCCGCGGTGTCGGCCCGGCCGTGGAGGAGGTCGACCACGAGACCGGCGAGACCCGCCGCGTCCGCCGCGGTGTCTACCTCGACTTCGCGTCCGCGATCGAGCGCATGGGCCGCCAGACGGTGGAGAACAAGTACGGCAACCTGTTCGACATGTACGCCCAGATCACGGGCGAGAACCCGTACGAGACGCCGATGCGCATCTACCCGGCCGTGCACTACACGATGGGCGGGCTGTGGGTCGACTACGACCTGATGAGCAACATCACCGGCCTGTACGTCACCGGTGAGGCGAACTTCTCCGACCACGGCGCCAACCGCCTGGGCGCGTCCGCGCTCATGCAGGGCCTCGCCGACGGCTACTTCGTGCTGCCGAACACCATCAACGACTACCTGTCGAAGGGGCCGTTCGAGAAGGTGGGGGCCGACCACCCGGCGGTGGTCGAGGCGCTGCGGGAGACGACCTCGCGCGTGGAGCGCCTGCTCGCGATCAACGGCAGCCGCACGGTGGACAGCTTCCACAAGGAGCTCGGCACCATCATGTGGGAGTACTGCGGCATGGAGCGGAGCGAGGAGGGCCTGACGTTCGCGATCGCGCGCATCCGGGAGCTCCGCGAGGAGTTCTGGCGCGACGTGAAGGTGACGGGGCTGAACGAGGACTTCAACCAGACCCTCGAGCGCGCCGGCCGCGTGGCCGACTTCCTGGAGATGGGCGAGCTGATGTGCGTGGACGCCCTCCACCGCCGGGAGTCCTGCGGCGGACACTTCCGCGCCGAGTCCCAGACCGAGGACGGGGAGGCGCTGCGCCACGACGACGAGTTCCTGTACGTCGCGGCGTGGGAGTTCACCGGCGTGGGCAACAAGCCGGTGCTGCACAAGGAAGCGCTCGTGTACGACAACGTCGAGCTGAAGCAGAGGAGCTACAAGTGATCATCAACCTGCGAGTCTGGCGGCAGGCCAGCGCCAGCGCGGAGGGGAAGATGGTCTCCTACCGCGTCGAGGGCGTGTCGGAGGACATGAGCTTCCTCGAGATGCTCGACCTGCTGAACGAGGACCTGACGCTCAAGGGCGAGGAGCCCATCGCGTTCGACCACGACTGCCGCGAGGGCATCTGCGGCATGTGCGGCGTCGTGATCAACGGCTCCGCGCACGGCCGCGCGTCCTCGCCGGTGCCGACCACGACCTGCCAGTTGCACATGCGGTCGTTCGCCGACGGGGCGACGATCGACGTGGAGCCGTGGCGGGCGGGGGCGTTCCCGGTGATCAAGGACCTGGTGGTCGACCGGACGGCGTTCGACCGGATCATCCAGGCCGGGGGCTTCATCTCGGTCAACGCGGGCGCGGCGCCGGAGGCCCACTCCGTGCCGGCTCCGAAGATCGAGGCCGACCGTGCCTTCGACGCCGCCACGTGCATCGGCTGCGGCGCCTGCGTCGCGGCGTGCCCGAACGGGTCGTCGATGCTGTTCACCTCGGCGAAGATCACGCACCTGGCGATGCTGCCCCAGGGGCAGCCGGAGCGCTACTCCCGCGTCAAGGCGATGGTCGCGACGCAGGACGAGCTCGGCTTCGGAGGGTGCACCAACATCGGCGAGTGCGCGGCGGTCTGCCCCAAGCAGATCCCGCTCGACACGATCAGCCAGCTGAACCGCGACCTCATCAAGGCGCTGTTCCGCAAGGACGGCAAGTAGCAGGTACGCCTGTTGCTCTGGCTCTGACCCGGCCGGCCCCGCACGTGCTGCGGGGCCGGCCGGGTCGCGTCCGAGGGTCGATTTCGCCGGCTCGGACGGGTGTGGCAAACTTGGTCAGGTTGTGCTGCGCCCCTGCCGCGGGGGGACAGGTGCAGCGCCCACGAACACTGTCGACTACCAGGTGACCTGCGGCACCGGCGAGGACCTCCCATGAACCAGATCATCTCCGAGCTCGCAGCCGAGCAGCTGCGCAGCGACATCCCCGACTTCCGTCCCGGCGACTCCGTGCGCGTGCACGTCCGCGTCGTCGAGGGCACCCGCTCCCGCATCCAGGTGTTCGCCGGCGTGGTCATCGCTCGCAACGGGCGCGGCGTGGGCGAGGCCTTCACCGTCCGCAAGGTGTCCTTCGGCACCGGCGTGGAGCGCACCTTCCCGCTGCACTCCCCGATCATCGAGAAGATCGAGGTCGAGCGCCGCGGCGACGTCCGCCGCGCGAAGCTGTACTACCTGCGCGGGCTGCGCGGCAAGGCGGCCAAGATCAAGGAGAAGCGCGACAACTGAGTGCGCGCGCACAGGAACAGGGCCGTGGAGTCGGACGAGCAGGACCGCGCACCCCAACCCCAGCGGGCAGCTGCCGGGGCGTGGAGCTTCCTCAAAGAGGTGCTCATCGTGGTGGTCGGGGCGCTCATCGCCTCCACGGTCCTGCGTCTGTTCCTGCTCCAGGTGTTCCTCATCCCGAGCCGGTCGATGGAGACCACCCTCGACGTCGGCGACCGCGTCGCCGTGCTCAAGCTGGGCGGCTTCGAGCGCGGTGACGTCGTCGTGTTCCGCGACGACCTCGAATGGCTGGGCAACCCCGACCGGTACACCCGCCCGTGGTGGCAGGAGGCGTTGACGTTCGTGGGGCTCGTGCCCGACGAGGCCACGAACCACCTCGTGAAGCGGGTCATCGGCCTGGCGGGCGACCACGTCGTCTGCTGCGACACGGGCGGCCGCATCACGGTGAACGGCGCGGCGCTGGACGAGACGTCCTACCTGTACACGGATCCCTCCGGGGTGCAGGACGGCGCCTCGACCTACCCGTTCGACGTGGTCGTTCCCGTCGGACGCGTGTTCGTCCTCGGTGACCACCGCACCAACTCGGCCGACTCGCGCTGCCACCTCGACGAGGCGGTGGGCGGCATCGCCGGGCTCGGGGCGTTCCCCCTGACCGAATCCGTCGTCGGGCGGGCGACGGCCACCATTTTCCCGTTCGACCGCTGGCGCGGCTTCGCGACGCCCGCCACCTTCGCGGCCATCGGCGACGCCCCCCAGCCGGCGCCGCTGGAGCCGACGGTCACCGGGGAACTGCCCCCCTGCTGACGCCGTGGCCTTCGTCGTGCGCCGCGATGCCGGCCTCTACGGGTACGAACGGGCCCTCGGCCGGGCCGGGTTCGCCCGCGTGGCCGGGGCCGACGAGGCCGGGCGCGGTGCCTGTGCCGGCCCGCTGGTGGCGGCGGCGGTCGTCCTGCCGCCCCGGCCCCTCGAGGGCCTCAACGACTCCAAGAAGCTGACGGCCCGCGCCCGGGAGCGGCTGTATGCGGCCATCACGAGCGCGGCGCTGGCCTGGTCGGTGGTGCGGGTGGAGCCCGCCGAGTGCGACCACCTCGGCATGCACGTCGCGAACCTGGAGGCGCTGCGCCGAGCGGTCGCGCTGCTCGAGGTGCGGCCCGACTTCGTCCTGACCGACGGGTTCGGGGTGGACGGGCTCGGCACCCCGTCGTTGGCGATGTGGAAGGGCGACGCCGTGGCCGCCAGCGTCGCCGCGGCGTCCGTGGTGGCCAAGGTGACGCGCGACGCCATCATGACCGCCTACGCCGGCGATCACCCCACCTACGCGTTCGACGTGCACAAGGGGTACTGCACCCCGTTGCACCAGTCCGAGCTCGACGCGCAGGGCCCGTGCGCGATCCATCGCATGAAGTGGGACAACGTGCGCCGAGCCACTAGGCTGGAGCGACCATGAGCACCGAGGATCTCGAGCAGTACGAATCCGAGCTGGAGCTGCAGCTCTACCGCGAGTACAAGGACGTGGTGGGCATCTTCACCTACGCGGTGGAGACCGAGCGCCGCTTCTACCTGTGCAACGCCGTCGACCTGAAGGTGCGCACCGAGGGTGGCGACGTGTACTACGAGGTCTCGATGGGCGACGCCTGGGTGTGGGACATGTACCGGCCTGCCCGCTTCGTGAAGTCGGCGAAGGTGCTGACCTTCCGCGACGTGTCGATCGAGGAGATCGCGCACTCCGAGCTCCAGGTTCCCGACAACCTCTGACGGCCATGGTCCGTGCCGGGGCGACGCCGCCCGACCTGCCGCTGCTCGTCCCGGGCGCGCCCGCGGCCGTCGTCGATCTCGCGGCGTTCGACGCCAACGCCGACGACTTGGTGCGCCGGGCCGGCGGGAGGCCCATCCGCGTGGCGTCGAAATCGCTGCGCTGCCGGGCCCTGCTGGAGCGGACGCTGGCCCGCCCCGGTTTCGCCGGGGTGATGGCGTACTCGCTGGCCGAGGCGATCTGGCTGGTGCGCACCGGCACGAGCGACGACGTCTTCGTCGCCTACCCCAGCGCCGACCTCGCCGCCCTGCGCACGGTGGCCGCCGACGCAGCCCTGCGCCGCGCGATCACGTTGGCCGTGGACGCGACCGAGCAGCTGGAGCTGTGGGCCGGCGCGCTCGGGTCGGGCGCGGGGGTGCGCGTCGCGGTGGACGTGGATGCCGGCCTGCGGCTGGGGCCGCTGCGGATCGGTGCCCGCCGTTCGCCGGTGTGGACGCCGTCCCACGCCGCCGCGGTCGCGCGCCACGCGGTGGCGCGCGGGTTCGTTGTGGTCGGCGCTCTGTTCTACGACGCGCAGGTGGCGGGGGTGGCGGACGCCTCGGCTGCGGTCCGCTGGGTGAAGCGCCGCTCGCTGGCCCAGCTGGCGCGGCGCCGCACGGGGATCGTGGCGGCGCTGCGCGAGGTCGCCCCGTTGGAGTTCGTCAACGTCGGCGGCACGGGAAGTCTCGACCGGTTCGGTGCCGACCCGGTGATCACGGAGGTGGCGGCCGGTTCGGGGTTGTACGGCCCGGCCCTGTTCGACGGCTACGACGGGTTCGCACCCCGGGCGGCCCTGTGGTTCGCGACCCCCGTGGTGCGGCGTCCGGGGCGGGGGTTGGTGACGGTGTTCGCCGGCGGCTACGCGGCCTCGGGCGCCGCGGGCCCCGACCGGCTGCCGCGTCCGGCGTCCGGGCTGCGGCTGCTGGGGTTGGAGGGGGCCGGGGAGGTGCAGACCCCCGTGCGGGGCCGCCGGGCGCGCCGCTTGCGCGTGGGCGACCCCGTCTGGTTTCGACCGGCCAAGGCCGGGGAGGTGCTCGAGCGCTTCGACGCGGTGCACCTCGCGGACGCGGGCCGCGTCGTCGACGTGGTGCCCACGTACCGGGGCGAGGGGAGGAACTTCGGATGAGGTGGAGCAATTGGGCCGACACGTCGTCGGTCTGCGGCATCGAGGTGGCCGAGCCGGCCGCCACCGCGGAGGTCTCGGCGTTCCTGCGCGAGGCGTCCGAACACGGACGCCGGGTGCGACCGATCGGTGCGGGTCACTCGTTCAGCGCGGTGGCGCGCCCGGTGGATCTCGCGGTGGACCTGCGGCGCCTGTGCGGCGTCCGGGTGATCGCCGACGGCGGGGGACGGGTCCGGGTGGGTGCCGGGATCGTCCTGGGTGACCTGAACGCGGCGCTCGCGGCGCAGGGGCTGGCGCTGCCGAACCTCGGCGACATCGACCGGCAGCGCCTGGCCGGCGCCCTGGCCACCGGCACGCACGGCACCGGGGGGCGGCTGCACGGGCTGGCGTCCGCGGTGACGGGGCTCACGGTGGTGACGCCCGACGGGCAGATCCACGCCACCGCCCCGGGGGATGGGCTGTTCGAGGCGGCGCGGATCAGCCTGGGGGCGCTGGGTGTGGTCACCGAGGTGGAGCTCGCGACGGTGCCGGCGTTCCGGTTGCGGGCCGAGGAGGGGCCCGAACCGCTGGACGCCGTGCTCGCCGACGTCGACGCCTTCGTCGCCTCGGCCGACCACGCGGAGTTCTTCTGGTTCCCGCACACGCGCATCGCCTCGACGCGCCGGAACCACCGCGTGGACGACGGCGGGGGCCGTCCCCTGCCGCGGTGGCAGAGCCACCTGAGTGACCACCTGCTGGGCAACCGTGCCTACGAGCTGGTCAACCGGGTGGGGGCGGCTCGTCCCGGGTGGGTGCCGGCGCTCAACCGGCTCAGCGCCGCAACCCTGGGCCGGCGCACCTACACCGACGCCTCGGCGCAGGTGTTCTGCTCCGAGCGGTCGGTGCGCTTCGCCGAGAGCGAGTACGCCCTGCCGCGGGCTGCGGTCGTCCCGGCGCTGCGCGACCTGCGCGCCTGGTTCGACCGGACGCGCGCCGCCGTGACCTTTCCCCTGGAGGTCCGGTTCCTGGCCGCCGACGACGTGTGGCTGTCCGGCGCGCAGGGGCGCGACACGGCGTATGTGGCGTGCCACCAACACGTGCGCGGCGGCTTCGCCGACGTGTTCGCGGCGTTCGAGACGATCATGGCGGCGTACGACGGGCGTCCGCACTGGGGCAAGCTGCACACGGTGGACGCGGCGCGGCTCGCGGAGCTGCACCCGCACTTCGAGGACTTCCTTGCCGTGCGTGAGCGCTGCGATCCTGCCCGGGTGCTGACCAACCCTCACCTGGAGCGCATCCTCGGGCCCTGACCCCTGCCCGGATGGGGCGCCGGCTCAGAGCAGGCCGAGGGCGCGGCCCACCTCGACGGCGCTGTGCCGGTCGTGGACGCCGAGGCGGCGGTAGAGCTCCTTCGCGGTCGAACGGACGGTCTCGGTGCCGAGGAAGAGCTCCTGGGCCACCTGGGCCATGGTGGCGTCGGTGGCCAGCGCGCGCAGGACGTCGAGCTGGCGTCGGGTGAGCTTCACGTCCGGGAGGACCGGGGGGGCGGCGTCCGCAGCCAGGCCTGGCAGCGCGCGCACCGCGGGGGAGGCGAGCCGGGCGGTGACCAGGGCGCGGACCCGGTCGGGGAAGAGGGCGACGGTGCCGACCTGCTCGTCCCACGGTTCGGCGGCCAGCGCCACCTCGCTCTCCGCCCGGCGGCCGTCCGCCAGCAGCGCCTCGAGCCGGGCGCCGAGGGCCAGCAGCCGCCAGTGGGGGGCCAGGTCGGCCAGCGCGAGCACCTCGTGCGCCATCTTCTCGGCGGCGGCGGGGTGGCCGCCCGCCAGCGCGAGGTGGGCGCGGACGGCCATGCCGAGGGCCGGCGGCAGCGGTGCGCGTTCCAGCACCTGCTGGGCCCGCCCGGGCTGACCGGCCCGGGCGTGCAGCAACACCAATGCGGCGCGCAGCCCCCACCACGCCCAGGCTGGGCTCTCGGTCCACGCCGCACGGCCGAGCATGGCGTGCAGCCACTCGGCGGCCGCCGCCGGCCCGTGCCGCAGCAGGACGCCGCGCGCGCGGGCGAGGGCGTCCTCGGGCGCGAAGTCCCGCTCGGTGTCGACGAACTCCAGCGGCGCGTCGGCCGGGATGGACCCGCGGTCGAGGGCGACGAGCCGGGCCGCGAGATCCGCGAGCTCGGCGGTGGTCTCGTCGGGAGGATCGGCGTGGGTGTGGTGGGCGTAGCTCTCCAGGCGGACGGTCGCCACGGCGGGGGAGCCGACGACGGCGCTGGTGAACGCCGCGTGCGCGAGGACGCTGGGGCGCAGCAACGGGAACCAGGCGGCGCGGGTGCCGAGGGCGTGCATGAGCCGGGTCGCGAGCCGGACCAGCGACAGCGCCACCTGCAGGTCGCCGATGCGCACCGCGGCCTCGCTGGCCGCCAACGACAACGAGATGAGGGATGCCGCCTCGTCGGCGCGGGCCCGGACGCCGGCACTCTCCACCTGGTGGCACAGGTCGGTGAGGAAGGTGTGCACGGTGGCGAGATCGGCGGACGCATCCGCCTGCGTCCAGGGCCGTCCGGGCGCGATGACCCGCGTGATCTGCTCGCGCACCGCCTGGCTCGGCCCACCACGCTGGGGTGCTTCCGCCAGGTGGAGGCGGCCGAGGTCGAGCCAGCCATTGAGCACGCCCGGTGCGGACGGCCGGGGTTCCTGCGGATCCACGAACCGCCGGCCGGCCGCGAGGTGCGTCAGGCGCTCCGGCACGGGCGAGGGCCAGGCCGAGGCACACCGCCGACGTTGGGCAGGGGTGAGGTGCACGAGGAGGTGGGCCGCGGTGCCGAGGACGTGGTCCAGCGCGGCCCAGGCACCCAGCCGGGTGAACAGCCGGACCGCCTCCAACGCCGGGACGGGAGCGGCCAGGGCGGCGGCGACGACGGCCTTCCGGCCGGGCGCGGCGCGGCGGGGACCGGCCTGCAACGCGGCGGCGAGAGCACCGGGCAGCGCAGGGTCGTGCCCGTCGACGCGCGTCACCAGCGAACAGGAGCGGGTCCGACGGACCGCGGCGAGCGGCACCGGTGCCGCTGCCAACCGGGACGCGAGCAGAGCGACGCTCTCTTCGTGCAGCCGGCCGCACCACACGTGCAGCCCGAGCAGCGGATCGGCCGCGACGGCCGCGGCGCTGCGGTCGGCCCACGCCCGGGCGAGACGGGTCATGGTGGCGGTGGCCCGGTCGCGGAAGGCAGGGTCTTGGGGGGCGGTGTGGCTGAGGGTGGCGTCGCGGGGCTCGGGGTCGGTCGGCTTCGGGCCGGCCCGAGTCCACGGACCCACGAGGGCGGGGACGCCCCCGGTGGCGGCGAGCAGCGCGTGGGCCTCGTCCGTGGTGGGGGTACAGGGCAGGGCGGAGAGGACCTCGGCGGTCGTCAGGGTGAGGTCGCGATGGTCGAGCACCAGGTCGAACGCGGCGAGCTGCGCCTCGGTGGGTGTGGCGTCGCCGGCGCAGACCACCGCCCACACCGAGGCCGGAGGATCCGAGGTGGCCACGCGGCGGACCTCCTCCGCCGCCACGGGTGCCGCCGCGGGGTCGTCCACGAGCACCAGCACCGGGCTGGCGCCGGCCAGGGCTCCGGGCAGGTGGGCCGCGTCCCCCGGCAGGTGCAGGCGGACCGGTGGGCGTCCGGTCGCGTGGGCGAGCGCGGCCGCCGTCAGCGCGGCCGGCCAGTACTCGGCCGGCGCGTGGACTGCCGTGGCGATGGCGTGATGGAAGCGAGGCGCCAGACGTGGGGCCGCCGCCCTCGGCAGGGGGGACGGATCGAGGGTCATTCGGGTTCTCCTCGCCGCATCGCTGGCGCCACGCCGGGCGAGGCCGGGCCCGCGTGGGTCAACTGCGGGTGACGGCCGAGGGCGTGGCTCGTCTGGTTCTCCGGTCAGTATTCCACGGCGGGGCGTGCCCGGGGCGGCTCACACGGGCCGGTTCGCCCCGAGGCCGGGTTGGTGGCTTCGCGGCGTGCGCGCCACCTGCTCGGCGCGTAGGCGCGGAAGAATCACGTCGGCGAACAGCGGGTTGAACAGGTCGGGTCGGTAGGACAGGTTGTCGTGGGTGGCCCCGGGAACCCGGATGAGCTCCATGCCGGGCAACACCTCCCGCCAGTCCGCGTAGGCGCCCTCGGTGTCGACCATCACGTCGTCGGCCGGGTCGCCGGTGGTGAGGTAGACGGAGTAGGGCATGCGGGGCGGCTCCTCCAGCGCCGAGGCGCGCGTCAGGCTGCAGAGCTGGTTGACGATGACCCGGCCCCGGTAGGAGGTGCCCGAGCGGTAGGCCTGCGCCACGTCACGCGTGCTGTTCACGTGCCCCTGGGAATTCTGGTTCAGCACCTCGAGCAGGCCGAGGGTGACGCGTCCGGGGGCGACCAGCCAGCACGACTGGTCCAGCAGTGCCTGCACCGTCCGGCCGCCGCGCACGCGGGTGCGCTTGCCAGGGCCGGGGCCGGTGTTGACGACGAAGCCGACCACACGGACGTCGGGGTGACGCTGCTCCAGGGACGCGACGACCTCCAGCCCGCGCACGTCGCCCATCGAGGACGCCACGAGGCCCAGGTACACCGGGGTTTGGCCGTCACCCGGGGGCGCGAGGATGTCGTGGAGGGCGTCCGCGGCTTCGTCGGGGTCGAACACACTGGCGTACTCGAGGGCCAGCACCCGGCCGTACCGGCCGACCGACGGGGCCAGGGCCAGGGCCTGGCGGCCACTGATGTCCAGGCCCAGGCCGTTGAGGAAGACGACGGCGAAGCGCGGGTCGTACGTCGCGGCGTCGCGGACGCCGGGGCTGGCCTCCACCACGGTCGTGCGCCGTTCCGGGCTCGTCGCAGCGGTGACGGCCGCGTCCACCGCCAGGGCGCCCACGACGAGGGTGACGACGAGCGTCAGCGTGAGGGCGCCGATTGCCGCCGGGCTGCGACGCGGGCGTGTCTTGTCGGGGCGGGCCACGTCCACAACCCTAAGCGGGGAGGCGGGAGTTTTCCACAAGGTCCTGTCCGGTGACCGGATCGGGGTCCGGCGGCCGAATGTGGAGGGCGTGACGGACGAACGAATGACGGTGGGGCGCCGCGGTGAGGATCTGGTGGCCGCCCATCTGGAACGGCGCGGCTGGTGCGTGCTGGCCCGCAACTGGCGCTGCGCCGAGGGAGAGATCGACCTCGTGGCGACCGACCCGGCCGGCGTGGCCGTGGTGTGTGAGGTGAAGACGCGCCGGGGTCTCGGCTACGGCAGCCCGCTGGAGGCGGTGACATGGGCCAAGGCGCGGCGGCTCCGGCGGCTCGCCGCGGCGTGGGCGCGGGCGCAGGGCGTCGGCCTGGGCGGTCTCCGGGTCGACGCCTTCGGCGTGCTGGTGCACCCCGACGGCACCGCGTCGATCCAGCATGTCAGCGGGGTGGACGGGTGAAGCTCGGGCTGGCGTTGTCGGTGGGGCTCGTGGGGTTGGAGGCGACGCTCGTGGAGGTGGAGGTCGCCCTGGGCAACGGGCTGCCGCGCACGGTGATCGTCGGGCTGCCGGACGCGGCGCTGAACGAGGCGCGCGACCGGTGTCGGGCGGCGATGGCCCACCTCGGTGTGCCGTGGCCGGCGCAGCTCGTCACGGTCAACCTCTCCCCGGCGACGCTGCCGAAGTCGGGCAGCCACTACGACCTCGCCATCGCGGCGGGCGTTTTGTGCGCGGCGGGGGAGGTGCCGCCCGAGCGCCTCGCCGGGTGCGTCGTGCTCGGAGAGCTGGCGCTCGACGGTCGGGTGCGTCCGGTGCGCGGCGTGTTGCCGTCGGTGCTGGCCGCACAGCGGGCGGGGTGTCACCACGCGGTGGTGCCGGCGGCGCAGGCGGCCGAGGCGCGGCTGGTCGAGGGGCTGGAGGTGGTGGGTGTCGAGACGCTCGCCGAGCTCGTCGCGGTGCTGCGGGGGGCGCCGCCCCCACCCAGGCTTCCCGAGGTGGCGGACCCGGCCGATCCGGCGCCCGCGCTCGACCTGGCGGACGTCGCCGGCCAACTCGAGGCGCGCTGGGCGGTCGAGGTCGCGGCGGCCGGGGGGCACCACCTGCACCTGCACGGGCCGCCCGGGGTGGGCAAGACGCTGCTGGCCGAGCGGTTGCCGGGGCTGTTGCCCGAGCTCGGGCCGGTCGAGTCGCTGGAGGTCTCCGCGCTGCGGTCGGTGTGCGGGCTGGGCCTGGAGCACGGCTTGGTGCGGCGCGCCCCGTTCGCGGCGCCCCATCACACGGCGACCGTGGCGGCCCTGGTGGGCGGCGGCTCGCGCATCGCCTCGCCCGGCGCGGTGTCGCTGGCCCATCACGGAATCCTGTTCCTGGATGAGGCCCCTGAGTTCAGCTCGGCGGCGCTGGAGGCCCTGCGGACACCGCTGGAGTCGGGCCAGGTCGTGCTCATCCGCTCCCAGGCGCAGACGACCTACCCGGCGCGTTTCCAGCTGGTGCTCGCCGCCAACCCCTGCCCGTGCGGCAACCGGGAGACGAGCGGCATGGAGTGCACCTGTTCGTCGACGGCGGTGCGGCGCTACCGCGACCGGCTGTCCGGGCCGATCCTCGACCGGGTCGACATCACCTGTCACCTGCGGCCGATGACGCAGTCCTACCTGCGCGCCTCCCGGGGCACGGCGGAGGACACGGCGACCGTCGCGGCGCGCGTCCTCGGCGCCCGCGAGCGGCAGCGGGCCCGGTTGGCGGGGCTGCCGTGGACGACGAACGCTGCGGTCCCCGGGCCCTGGCTGCGCCGTGAGTTGCCGTTGCCGGAGGGGGTGGAGCTGGTCGACCAGGCGGTCGCCCGGGGGCGGCTCAGCGCCCGGGGCGTCGACAAGGTGATGCGGATCGCCTGGACCGTCGCCGATCTCGCGGGTGCGGACCGTCCGGCCCGCGCCCATCTGCTCACCGCGTTGGCCATGCGCAGCGGTGGGCCCGACCTGGAGAAGGTGAGTGGTTGTGCTTGACGAAGACGACGAGCGGGGCGCCCGGATGCGGCTGGCCTGCGTGGTGGAGCCGGGGGACCCGGCGATCGGACCGCTGCTCCGCGAGTTCGGGGCGCCGGCGGTGTGGGAGCAGTTGCTGCGGCCGGGCCCGGACGGGGCGTGGCGGCGGCGGGCCGCGGCGCTCGACCTCCGCGGCGTGCACATGCTCATGCACCGGCACGGCCTGCGGTTCGTGGTTCCGGGCGACGACGAGTGGCCCGAGCAGCTGGCGCCGCTGGAGTACTGCGAGCCGGTCCAGGGATCCCGGGGCGTGCCGCTCGGCCTGTGGGTGTGCGGGCAGGGATCACTGGCGGAGCTCACGCGCTCGTCCGTGGCCCTGGTCGGGTCGCGGGCCTCGACCGCGTACGGGGAGCGGCTCGCGTGCGATCTGGCGGCCGACCTCGCCGCCGGGCGGCCCCACGGGACGCCGCTCACCGTGGTCTCCGGGGCCGCCTTCGGCATCGACGCCGCCGCCCACCGCGGCGCACTGGCCGAGGACGGGCCGACGGTCGCGGTGCTGGCCGGCGGGCTCGACACCCCCTACCCGAAGGCCCACGAGGCGCTGCTCGGCCGCATCGCCCACACCGGCGTGGTGGTGTCGGAGAACGCGCCCGGTGAGACGCCGTCGCGGCGCCGCTTCCTCTCCCGGAACCGCATCATCGCCGCCCTGTCGCTCGGGACCGTGATCGTCGAGGCGGCGCTGCGCAGCGGGGCGCGGAACACCGTGACCTGGGCCTCGGCCTGCGGTCGACCGGTGATGGCGGTGCCCGGACCGGTCGGGTCGGCGACCTCGGCCACGCCGCACCGGTTGATCCGGGGTGGGGAGGCCGTCCTGGTCGAACGGGTCGAGGACATCCGTGAGCAGGTGGGGCGCTTCGGCGAACTCGCGCCCGGACGTCCGCCCCAGGATCGGTTGTTCGACCACCTGGACGCCCCCGAGCGGGCCGTCTATGAGGCACTGCCTAGCCGGGGCGGGCGCGATGCCGGCGACGTCGCGCTCCGGTCCGGCCTGGCCCTGCCCGCGTGCCTGGCCGTGCTGGCCCACCTCGCGGAGCAGGACCTGGCCGAGAGGAGCGACCAGGGCGGGTGGCGGATCGGGCGGGTGCAGGATCGGCCGGTGCGCCTCAGCGCAGCAGCAACAGACCCGCCGACAGTGCCGATGCGATGAGGGTGACGACCTCGAACTGGCGCTGGGAGACGCGCCGGATCACCGCGATGCCGAGGGCGCAGCCGAGCAGGACGGCCGGCACCAGCAGCAGGTCCAGCAGCAGGTGGGCCGGTGTGAACAGCCCCAGGGCCGCGGTCAGCGGCACCTTGGCCAGGTTGATCAGGGCGAAGAACCAGGCGTTGGTGCCGATGAAGCGCACCTTGTCGATGCGGGCGGCCAGGAAGTACAGGGCCATGACGGGCCCCGCGGCGTTGGCGGTCATGGTGGTGAAACCGGCGGCGACGCCGGTGCCGATCGTCCGTGCGGGGTGGGGCTCGCCGACCTCCGTCTCGGGCGCGGCGGGACGCCGCCGCTGCCACAGCTGGAGCAGCACCATCGCCAGCAGCAGCAGCCCGATCGTGCGTCGCATGACGCCGTCGCTCACGAAGGCCATGAACAGGGCGCCCAGCAGCAGCCCCGGCAGGACGCTCGGCACCAGGCGCAGCAGGAGGCGCCACGAGACGGTGCGATACCGGAGGATCGCCACGGCGTCGCCGACCAGCAGCAGCACCAGGACGGCGGCGGTCGACTCGCGCGCCGGCATCGCCAGGGCGAAGATCGCGACCGAGATGCCGGCGATGCCTCCGAACGACGTCTTGGAGAAGCCGATCACCACGGCCGCCGCGGCCATCGCCGCCAGCATCGGCCACCCGTACCCCAGCACCTCGGCGATCACCGGGCCACCCTAGCCCGGCTAGGCACGACGGCGGGGGCGGCTGGCCTCGGCCGCGCGGTGGCGGTGCGCGCTGTTAAACCGAAATTCTGGGACGGATGCTGAGTGGTTTCCGGCGTTCCAGTACGGCACACTGAGAAAACCCCAAGAGTTCTCAGCGGTCGGGGCGGCAGGGATGCCGGCCGGGGCCGCACCACGAGCGAGGAGGACGGGTGTCCCCGAGAACGATCCACAGGGCCGTGGTGGTGGCCGCGCTGGCGCTGGTGGCGCCCCTGCTGGGCCCGGGCGGGCTCGCCCTGGCCACGACGCCGGTGCCGGCCGGGACGCCGACGGCCACGGCGATCCCCGAGGCAGCGAGCACTCCCACACCGCCGAGCACGCCGACGCAGGAGCCCACGCCGCCGAGCACTCCGACGCCGGAGCCCACGCCGAGCACTCCGACGCCGGAGCCCACGCTGCCTGCCGACGGCCTCACGGCCGCGGCGGACGCCGGGCCCGCCGCCGTGGCCGCCGCGGCGTCGGATCTCGGCGAGGCCCGCACCGGGCCCGCGACGCAGCCGGTGCGGTGTGAGGCAGGTGTGTGCGGCGCCGGGTTCGTCCGCCTGCAGGTCGCGTGGTCGCAGGATGCGGGCGTCGTGCTGCATCGCTCGACGGCACCGGTGAGCACCGCGCGTCCGCTGGCGGACGTGCGTGCCGGTGATGCCTTCCTCACCGAGATCGAGTGGCTGCACGCCGTGGGGGTCGCGAACGGCTGGCCGGACGGCACGTACCGCCCGTTGGAGGAGGTGAGCCGTGGCGCCGTCGCGGCCTTCCTCTACCGCCTCGCCGGGGCGCCGTCGTACACGGCCCCGGGCACGCCCACCTTCGCCGACGTCCCGCGCCACCACCCCTTCTTCCACGAGATCGAGTGGTTGGCCGACCGCCGCATCACGAGCGGCTGGGTGGAGAACCACCAGCGCTGGTTCCGCCCGGACGCGAGCGTGCAGCGCGAGGCGATGGCGGCGTTCCTCCACCGCCTCTCCGGCTCGCCGGGGGGCGGTGCCAGCGAGGCGTTCAGCGACGTCGTGGCGAGCAACCCGTTCCGCGCCGAGATCGCCTGGTTGGCGTCCACCGGGGTGTCGACGGGCCACCCCGACGGCACGTTCCGTCCCTACGACCCGGTGCGTCGCGACGCAATGGCCGCCTTCCTGTTCCGGCTGCAGGGGCTGGCGGGCCTCGGCCTGCCCGCCTCGCAGGGGCAGCTGGCGCCGATCCCGCAACCGCCGCCGCCCCCGCCCCCACCGCCGGCCCCCGCCCACCGGATGCAGCAGCCGGCCGGCACCAACGGCTCCCCGACGAGCCCGTTCGGCATGCGGCTGCACCCCATCACCAAGAAGTGGACTCTCCACAACGGCGTCGACCTCGGCAACACCACCGGCCAGCCCGTGGTGGCCGCCGCCGACGGTCAGGTGTACCTCCGGAGCTGGACGTCCGGGGGCGGGAACTCCCTCTACCTGCGCCACGGCCAGTTCGGTGACGTGACGACGCGCTACCTGCACCTCAACAGCTATGCCGTCGCGAACGGCCAGTGGGTGGCCCGCGGGCAACTGATCGGGTACATGGGTGCCACCGGGTCGGTCACCAAACCCCACCTGCACTTCTGCGTCACGGTCAACGGCGGGTTCGTCAACCCCGAGGACTGGATCGGGCCGATCAGCGGCTACCACCGCTGAGCCCCGTCCTGGCTTCGGGGGCACGCGGCCCGGCCCCGGGTCCTAGGCTGGGGACGCGGGGCCCGCAGCCCGCAAGGAGGGTGCGACGATGGGTGAGACAGCAGCGACCGGGGGTGGCCGCGCCATCCGGTGGGTGACCACCACGCAGGACGACGCGTGGGTGGAGCAGGATCCGGTGGGCTTCGGCCCGGTGACGGGAATGCCGAACGTGTTCCTCGACCCGGAGCACCCCCAGCAGCGGATCGACGGCATCGGCGGGTGCTTCAACGAGCTCGGGTGGGACGCCTTGGCGCTGCTGCCCGATGACGACCGGGAGGCCATCCTCGCGGACTTCTTCGCCCCCGGTGCCGGGCTCAATCTGAGCCTGTGCCGCATGCCGGTCGGCGCCAACGACTTCTCCCGCGACTGGTACTCCTACGACGAGGTGGACGGCGACTTCGCCCTGGAGCACTTCAGCATCGACCACGACCGGGAGACCCTGGTGCCGTTCATCCGGGCGGCCCAGCGGCACCAGCCCGAGCTGCGGTTGTGGGCGTCGCCCTGGAGCCCGCCGGTGTGGATGAAGCGCAACGGCCACTACGCGTGCGCCCAGCCCAGCCCGTTCCAGAACGCCGAGAACGGCCTGCGGCCCGAGCAGGTGGCCCTCGAGGGCACCGACACCTTCCGGCTCGAGCCCCCCTACCTGGACGCCTACGCCCGCTACTTCGGCGCCTTCATCGACGCCTACGCCGCCGAGGGCATCGCGATCGAGATGGTGATGCCGCAGAACGAGTTCAACTCCCCGCAGGTGTTCCCCAGCTGCACGTGGACGCCGCCGGGGCTGGCCGCGTTCGTGGCCGAGCTGGGCCCGCAGATGGCGCGCCGCGGCGTCCGCGTGTTTCTCGGCACCCAGGAGCGGCCTCACGACGAGCAGGTCGAGCAGGTGCTGGCCGATCCGGACGCCGGGGCCCACATCGCCGGGGTCGGGTTCCAGTGGGCGGGCAAGGGGTCGATCGGCCCCGTCCACCACGCCCACCCCGAGCTGGAGCTCTACCAGACCGAGCAGGAGTGCGGGGACGGGCGCAACGACTGGCGCTTCTGCCGCCACGCCTGGTCGTTGATGAAGCACTTCTTCGGCCACGGCGTCACGTCGTACGCCTATTGGAACCTGGCGCTCCTCGAGGGTGGTGTCAGCCGGTGGGGCTGGGCGCAGAACTCGCTCGTGGTCGTTGATCCGGACGCGCGGACGGCGCGCTTCACCCACGAGTACCACCTGCTCAAGCACGTGGCGCACTTCCTGCAGCCCGATGCCGTGCGCATCCCGACGTTCAGCTGGACCGGGCACGAGAACCAGCTCGCCTTCCAGAACCCGGACGGCTCGATCGTCGTGGTGGTGGCCAACGAGATGGCCGAGCCGATGACGATGTCGTTCCTCCTGGCCGGGGAACTCTTCACCCCGACGCTGCCGGCGGACTCGTTCTCGACCTTCGTCATCCCGGCGGGCTGACCCCCACCGGCAGCGTGGCGGCCTCCGCGAGGAGTGCCAGGTCGCTCGCCCGTGGGCCGATGAACGACACTCCGACCGGCCCGGTGGGGGTGGTCAGCAGGGGAGCGGAGATGGCGGGCCGCCCCGTGATGCCCGCGATGCACGTGAGGCCGAAGGTCGCGGCACGGTGCGCGTCCACCTGCTCCGGGGTGGCCCAGCGTCGCGGCGCGGCGGACGCCGCCGAGGGCACCACCAGCGTCGCGTCGCCGAGCGTCGCGTCCAGGGTGGTGCGCCAACGGGCCAGCGTGGCGCGCGCCGCCCGGTCCTCGGCCACGGTGACGGACGCCGCCGCCGCGAACCGCTGGCCGGCCGCTCCGAGCACCGCCCCGGGGTGGGAGGTGAGCCAGCGGCCGTGCGCCTGCCACGCCTGCCATGCCTGGTGGACGCGGAACGCCTCGGCGGCCTCGGCGAGGTCGGGCAGCTCGATGATGCCGAGGCCCGCGGCGTCCGCCCAGGCCTCGAAGGCGGCCCGGGCCGATGCAGCCACCCCGGGCAGCGTGGCGGGGCGGACACGCTCCCCGCACGTCTGCGTGCCGGCCGAATCACCGAGCAGCACGGCTGCGGCGCGGCGCAGCAGGTCCGGCTCTCGGGTGAGAAGCCCGACGGTGTCGAAATCGGGGGCCAGCGGCAGCAGGCCGCCGGTGGGCACCCCACCGTGGGTGGGCCGCCACCCCCACAGGCCCTGGTAGGACGCCGGCACCCGCACCGAGCCGGCCGTGTCGGTGGCCAGGCCGATCGTCGCGGCCCCGAGGCTCACCGCCACCGCGCTGCCGCTCGACGAACCGCCCGGCAGGGCCCCGGGGACGGCCGGGTTGACCGGCGTGCCGTGGTGGGGGTTGTCGCCGGCGAGGCTGTAGGCGAACTGGTCGGTGCGCGCGATGCCCCGGATCAATGCCCCGGCCTGGCGCAGCAGCGCCACCGCCACGCTGTCGGACGCCGCCGGCTCCTGCTCGGCGAGCCAGGCCGGGACGCCCGCCCCGACCCGGTGGCCGGCCACGGCGAACAGGTCCTTCACCGCGACGCTCTCACCGGTGAGCGGGCCCGCCCCGGTCGGGAACGCCAGCGGATCGCCCACCACGCGCCACACCGAGGCGTCGAAGGTGACCGGCGGCGGAGCCACGTGGGCGACGTCGATGCGCCAGGCCCCGTCCGCCCCACGCCGCCAGGCCTGGGTCTGCAGCCCGTGGCCGCCGCGCGTGGGCTCGGTCACGGCCACGACGACCGCCGTCTCGCCGGTGCCCACCACACGCACCGCAGCCAGGGTGCGGGCCGGCGCGCCGCCGCGCACCGCACGGAACGCCCCGATCGCGGCATGGCCCACCAGCAGCCCCTCGGGGTCGCCGCGCAGCGTGCCGGGGGCGTCGGCGAACAGGTCGTCCAGAACGGCCAGGTCGTCGGCCATCAGCGCGTCCTCGTAGGCGCAGAATGCCTCGAGCAGCCCGGCCGGGGCGTCGGGGTTGTCGGCCCGCCAGCGGGCGGCTTCCACGCGGGCGGGGTTCATGCGAAGTCGGCCTTCCGGATGCGAGCGTGGACGCCCTTCACCAGGTCCACGACCTGCGAGATGTTGAAATCGGTGGCGGCCGAGAGGTAGGCGTAGGCGAGGTGACGGTCCATGCCGTGGCGGGCCTGCAGCAACCCCAACGCGGCGCGCACGCAGTTCTGCGTCGCGACGTCCAGGTCGGGGTCCAGCCCGGTCGGCACCAGATACTCCGCGGTCTCCGCCAGCGGCCCGAGCAGCTCGCCGAAGCGGGCCGCGGCGTCCCCGGCCGGCACCACGTCGAACCGCAGGGTGGCCCGCAGGGAGGCCTCCAACGCGGTGAGGCACACCTCGCCGTCCCCCTGGGCGAAGTGGGGGTCGCCGACGTGGGCGAGCCCTCCCGGCACCTGGACCGGCAGGTACAGCGTCGCGCCCTCCACCAGCAGGGCGATGTCGAGGTTGCCGCCGTGGGGACCGGGCGGCACCGAGTGCAGGCGCTCCCCGGGGGTCGCCACGCCCATGATCCCGAGGAACGGCGCGAGCGGGAACCGGACGCGGCCCGCGTCCGCTGCGCCGGACAGCGGCAGCTCGCCGTGCGCCCCGGAGGCGTCCTCGACCACGGGGGTGAACACGCTCACCGTGCCCGGTTGCTCGGGCAGTTCCCCCGCCAGGGAACCGCGGCCGTGCCGGTTGCTGATCACGCCGTAGTCGACGCGGCGGTCGAGCCGTTCCACGGTCAGGGCCAGCAGGTCGCCCGGACGGGCCCCCGTCACGGCGATCGGCCCCGTGACGACGTGCGGGCCGTCCACACCCGGGTCGTGGGGATGGGTGGAGGCCGCCAGCTCGGACGCCTCGGGCAGCACCAGTTCGGCCGGCACGCCGTGGCGCCCGAAGAAGGCGCGGGGGTCGCGGCCCTGGTCCTCCAACAGCCCCTCGTGGCTCACCGTGTCGATGGTCACCGACTCCCCGGGGCGCACCGTCAGCAGCGGGGCGTCCGCATCGGAGGGCAGGCGTCCCCAGAACAGCTCCTCGGCGCGGGCGGGCAGGTAGTGGTCGCCGGGGATGTCCCCGGCGTCGCGCAGCAGGATCCGGCTCACGCGGCACCCCCGCCCGCACCGGCGGACGCCTCGGCCGCCAGGAGCGCGTCCAACCCCGCCAGCACGTCCGCCACCTCGCCGAGGTGGGTGAGCATCGCCTGCTTCGCGCCGGCGGCGTCATGGGCGGCGACGCACGCGTAGAGCCGGTGGTGGCCCTCGATCGAGTTGCGCCGCCCGCTGCGCGACACGTGGGACCGCAGGCGCACGTCGTGCACCAGGTGGTTCATGGCCTCGCACACGCTCGCGAGCAGGGGGTTGCCGGTCGCGGCGGCGAGCTGCTCGTGGAAGCGGATGTCGAGTTCCAGCGCCTCGGACGCCGTCAGGCCGGCGTGGCTCTCGAGCAGGGTCTGCTCCAGCAGTGCCAGGTCGAGGTCGGTCGCGCGGCGGGCAGCGAGCTCGGCCACGGCGGGCTCGACGGTGCGGCGCAGCTCCACCACGTGGGCGATCTCGGCCGCGCTCGCCCCCTGCGTGGCGACGAACTGGACGCCGAGCGCGTCGGGCGGCGGCGCGAGCACGGTCGTGCCCCGGCCCGGACGCCGCTCGACCAGTCCGCGCCCCTCGAGCGCGTGCATCGCCTCGCGCAGCGTGGCGCGCGAGATGCCGAACGTGGTGCAGAGCTCCCGTTCGGGCGGCAGGCGGTCGCCGGGGGACAGATCGGTGGCGATGTGGCGCTCGAGCCGCGCGGCGACGTCACCGCTGATCGAGCGTGGCCGGGGGAGCACGGCCGTGGCGTCCGGTGCCTGCATGGGGGTGTCCTCCCGAGGTGTGTTCCGACTGGTGGGCGGCGGGACCGCCGACACGGGTCATTGGTATGTTGGTCAGACCAATGGTGTCACCCTAACCCACCCGGACCCCCGGGCGGTGCCGGTGTCCACCGTCGTCCCGAACGCCACCCCCCACGCTGGCACGAAGACCCAGCCGGCCGTCCCCCCGCCCGCACGCCGACCCGAAGGACCTCCCGGTGACCGCAGAACCCATCCATCCCCCGCACCGCCTCCTCATGGGTCCGGGCCCGATCACCGCGGATCCGCGGGTGCTGCGCGCGATGTCGGCGGCGTTGGTGGGCCAGTTCGACCCGTGGATGACCGACACGATGAACGAGACCCAGGAGCTGTACCGGCAGGTGTTCCGGACGCGGAACGACGCGACGGTGCTCGTGGACGGCACGTCGCGGGCGGGCATCGAGGCGGTGCTGGTCTCGCTGCTCTCCCCGGGCGACCGCGTCCTCGTGCCCGTGTTCGGACGCTTCGGCCACCTGCTCGCCGAGATCGCCCAGCGATGTGGCGCGGAGGTCCACACCATCGAGACGCCGTGGGGAACCGTCTTCACCCCCGAGCAGATCGAACAGGCGATCGTGGCGGTGCGGCCCACGTTGCTGGCGCTCGTGCAGGGCGACACCTCGACCACGATGAACCAACCTCTTGCCGATCTCGGCGGGATCTGCGCCGAACACGGCGTCCTGTTCTATGCCGACCTCACGGCCTCGGTGGGCGGCAACCCGTTCGCGATGGACGACTGGCGGCTCGATGCGGTCTCGGCGGGGTTGCAGAAGTGTCTCGGCGGCCCGTCGGGCAGCGCGCCGGTCAGCCTCTCGCCGGCGGCGCTCGCGGTGATCGACGGTCGGCGTCACGTCGAGGCCGGCATCCGCGAGGCCGGGGACGTGGCCACCGGTGAGCGCATCCGCTCCAACTACTTCGACCTCGGGATGATCCTCGACTACTGGGGGCCGCGCCGCCTCAACCACCACACCGAGGCCACGACGATGCTGTACGGCGCCCGCGAGTGCGCCCGGCTGCTGCTGCAGGAGGGGCTCGATGCCGCCGTCGATCGCCACGCGCTGCACGGTGCGGCGATGCTCGCCGGCGTGCGGGGCCTCGGCCTGACTCCGTTCGGCGACCTGGCGCACAAGATGCACAACGTCGTCGCCGTCGAGATCCCCGAGGGGGTGAACGGCGACGCCGTGCGCGCGGGCCTGCTGACCGACTACGGCATCGAGATCGGCACCTCGTTCGGGCCGCTGCACGGCCGGGTCTGGCGCATCGGCACCATGGGGTACAACGCCCGCCACGATGCGGTGCTCCTCACCCTCGCGGCCCTCGAACAGGCGCTCCGCGAGGCCGGTGCCTCGCCCACACCGGGCGCCGGCGTCGCGGCGGCCAAGGAGGTCTACGCGTGAGCCCCGTGCCCGCCGACGCCCGCCTGGCCTTCGATCGCTGTGAGGAACTCGGTGGCATCACGAGCGTGCCCGGCACGATCACCCGGTTGCACCTCAGCGCCGAGCACGCGTGGGCCAACGCGCTGGTCGCCCGATGGATGCGCTCGGCCGGCCTGCGCACCTGGGTGGACGCCGCCGGCAACCTCTGCGGCCGTCTGGAAGGACGCGAACCGGGGCTTCCGGCGGTCGTCCTCGGCTCCCACATCGACACGGTGCCGGACGCCGGCCGCTACGACGGCCCCCTCGGTGTGATGCTCGCCCTCGGCGTAGCCCGCCGCCTCCGCAACCGCATGGAGACCAGCCCCCACGCGCTTGAGGTGGTGGCCTTCAGCGACGAGGAGGGTGCGCGCTTCGGCTCGGCGCTCATGGGGAGCCGGGCCTTCGCGGGCACGTGGGACGACGCCTGGTTCGACCAGACCGACGAGGCGGGCATGACCCTGCGCCGCGCCTTCGCCGACTTCGGCCTCGACCCCCACCAGGTGGGCGCCGCCGCGCGCGAACCGAGCGACGTGGTGGCCTACCTCGAGGCCCACATCGAGCAGGGGCCGCTGCTGCAGGACGCCGGCCGCTCGCTCGGCGTCGTCACCTCCATCGCTGGCGCGCGCCGGTTCGCGCTGACCGTCACCGGCGAAGCCCGCCACGCCGGCGGGACGCCCTACGACCGGCGCCGCGACGCACTGGTGGGCGCCAGCTTCGCCGTGATCGCGGTGGAGGACATCGCGAAGCGGCGCGACGTGATCGCCACCGTCGGCCAGCTCCAGGCCCACCCCGGCGCAGTGAACGTGGTGCCGGGACGCGTCGAGTTCAGCCTCGACCTGCGGGCGGCGGACGACCCGGCCCGCGACGCCGCCTGGGAGGAGATGCTGGCCACCATCACGAGCGTGTGCGACGAGCGGGGCCTGCAGTTCCACTGGGTCGAGGAGCACCGGGCCCCGGCGGTGGTCTGCGCCCCGTGGCTGCAGGACGTGATCCGTGACGCGGTCGCCGGCGTCGAGCTGGCCGCCGGGGCCGAGGATCCGGCCCCCGCACCCGGCGCGGGAACCGCGGCGCGGGCGTCCGGGCCGGTACCGCCGGTCGAGGTGCCCGAGCTGTACAGCCGGGCGGGGCACGACGCGATGGCGGTCGCCCACCTCACCGAGGTGGGCATGCTGTTCATCCGCTGCCTCGACGGCATCTCCCACACTCCTTTCGAGTCGGTCACCGTGGACGACGTCGCCGACGCCCTGGACGCCTTCACCTCGGCCACCGCGGCCGTCCTCGCCACCGAACGGAGCTGAGCCGTGCGCAAGATCTTCCGTGCCGAGCAGACCCTCGTGGGGGGCCGGCTCGTGCCGGCCGATGTGGAGGTCGACACCGCGTCCGGTTCGATCACGGCGGTGCGCACCGGGGACGAGCGCGACGCCGCCCTGGCCCGCGACGCGCGGATGGACGCGGGCCACGACGCCTCGGGCGCGCTGGTCGTCAACGCACCGGACGGCACGCTGCTGTTGCCGGCCTGCGTCGACACCCACGTGCACGTCAACGAACCCGGCCGGACGTCGTGGGAGGGGTTCGCGTCCGCCACCGAGGCCGCCGCGTACGGGGGCATCGCGACCCTGGTCGACATGCCGCTCAACTCGATCCCGCCCACCGTCGACACCGATGCGCTGGCGGTCAAGCGCGCCGTGGCGGCCGGGCAGATCTTCACCGATGTCGGCATGTGGGGCGGTGCGGTGCCCGGCAACCTCGGCCGGCTGGAGGCGCTGTGGGACGACGGCGTCTACGGGTTCAAGTGCTTCCTGGTCGACTCCGGGGTGCCCGAGTTCGCCCCCCTGGCCCCGGACGCGTTCGACGCCGCGATGGCGGAGATCGCGGGCTTCGACGGGCTGATGATCGTGCACGCCGAAGATCCGGACGTGCTGGGCGCGGTGCCCCCGTGGTCGAGCCGCCACTACGCCGACTTTGTCGACAGCCGGCCCGACGAGGCCGAGGTGCGGGCCGTCCGCACCGTGATCGAGGCGGTGCGGCGCCACGGCACCCGCGCCCACATCCTGCACGTCAGCAGCGCCCGCGCGCTGGAGCCCATCGCGACCGCCAAGGCCGAAGGGCTGCCGCTCACGGCCGAGACGTGCCCGCACTACCTCGTGTTCGACGCGCAGGCGGTGCCGGACGGGGCGGCGGAGTTCAAGTGCTGCCCCCCGATCCGCGACCCCGGGAACCGCGAGGAACTGTGGGCGGGGCTCGTCGACGGGGTGCTTGACTGCGTGGTGTCCGATCACTCGCCCTCGACCCTGGAGGAGAAGACCCGCGGCGGGGGAGACCTGGCGCAGGCCTGGGGTGGGGTGTCGAGCGTGCAGGTGACGTTCCCCACCATGGTGGACGCCGCCGCGCAGCGTGGCCTCGGCATCGAGACGGTGAGCCGCTGGATGTCGGCCGGCCCGGCCCGGGTGGCCGGGTTGACGGGCAAGGGCGACCTCGCCGCCGGGATGGACGCCGACCTGATCTGGTACAGCCCGGGCCGCTCCATCGCCATCGACGGGAGCCGGCTCGCGCACCGCAACAAGCTCTCCGCGTACAGCGGCCGCGTGCTCTCGGGCAGCGTGTCGCGCACCGTGCGCGCCGGGCGGACGGTGTTCGACGGTCACGATCTCGCCGAGCCGGACGGCCGCATCCTGCGGCGGGGCCGGTGAGGGCACCCGGCCGGGCCTCCGCGCTGGTCGCGGCGCTCGAACCGCGGGGACGCAGGCAGGCCGACATCGTGGCGGAGCTGCGCCGCGTCCTCGTGGCCGGCCGCGCGGGCCCCGGGGCCCTGGTGCCCCTGGACCAGATCGCGCAGCGCTTCGAGGTGAGCCACATCCCCGTCCGCGAGGCCCTCAAGACGCTCCAGGCCGAGGGTCTGGTGGAACACACCCCGGGCAGCGGGTTCCGGGTGGCCCGGCTGGGGCTGCCCGACCTGCTCGAGCTCTACACCGTGCGGCGCGCGTTGGAGGCCGCGGCGCTCGGCCCGGCGTTGGAGCGGGCGGGGGAGGACGACAGGGCGACGGCCCGAGTCAGCCTCGCGCGGCAGTCCGCGGCGCTCGCGAGTGGTGACGTCGCGGCCTGGGACGCCGAGAGCCGGCAGTTCCACACGTTGCTCGTGGCGCCGTCGGGGATGCCGCGGTTGTGCCACATGATCGCGGTGGCCAGCAACGCGATCGGGCCCGCGCTGCCCATGGTGCGGCTGCCGGCCGACCGGGTCCGTGCGCTGCACGCCGACCATGCCGAGCTCACGGCCCTGTTCGTCGCCGGAGGGGATCCGGAGCCGATCCAGGCACTGGCCGCCGCGCACGTCGAGCGCATGGCCGCCTGGCTGACCGAGGCATGGCCCTCGGCCGGCGGCACGCGCTGATCTGCGCACCCCGGTGTTCGGGCCGCATCATATATTTGGCTGAAACCGCCGCGTAATGGGCATCGCCGTTTGCTGAAACACGCATTTCCTACCGTTTCGAGTGTCGTTCTTCGTCACGGTCAGGAGCTCACCGATGCCCCGTCAGGATTCGCTCGCGGCGCCCAGGGCGCTCCCGCAGGCGAACGCGCTGCGCTCGCTGCTGCTCACCTGCGCCCGCATTCCCCGGTGGGCCGACGCGGTGCTCGCCGAGGCGCCGGCGTCGGCCTCCGAGGCGCGGGCCGTGGCCGAGCGGTTGTCGTGGGGCTGGACGTGGGCGGAGGTGGAGGCCGCCCTGGCCACCCACCCCCGGATCGGGGAGCGACCCCCCGTGACGGACGCCGACGCCGATTCGGCGCTGGCGCGCCGCGAGCAGGCGGGCGTGGGCGACACGCTCGCCGCCGACCTGCACGCCGCGAACGTCGCCCACGAGCAGCGGTTCGGTCACGTCTTTCTCATCCGTGCCGCCGGTCGCTCGGGGGCGGAGATCCTCGCCGAGGCGCGCCGACGCCTGGCGCTCGACGCGGCGTCCGAGCGTCGGGAGACGACCGACCAGTTGCGCGAGATCGCGCTGCTCCGGCTGGAGGGGATGCTCCCATGAGTCTCGTCACGACCCACGTGCTCGACGCCGCGACCGGTCTGCCGGCCGAGGGCGTGGGCGTCCGCCTGCTCACCGGAGACGGCGCGGAGGTCGCCACCGGCGTGACCGACGGTGACGGCCGCATCGCCGCACTGGGTCCCGAACGTCTGGCACCGGGGCACCACCGGCTCGAGTTCGCGGTGGGGCCGTATTTCGCCGCCCGCGCGACGCCCACCTTCTTCCCCGTCGTCACCCTCGACTTCCTCGTGGGCGCGCTGGACGACCACCTCCACGTGCCGCTCCTGCTCAGCCCGTTCGCCTACTCCACCTATCGCGGCAGCTGACCACGCCGCCCCCCCATCCCCCCGCCCACATCCCGTCCGAGGAGACCGTCCATGACCACCACGCTCGATCCCGTCACCGAGGCGCCGCCGGCGCGGCCCGAGGACGAGAAGCTTCCCCTGCCCACCCTGCTCGGCGCCGGGCTCCAGCACATCCTCGCCATGTTCGGCGGCGTCATCGCGGTGCCGCTCATCATCGGCGGGGCCGCGGGCCTGGAGGGCCCGCAGATCGCGCTGCTCGTCTCCTGCAGCCTGTTCGTGAGTGGCCTTGCGACGGTGCTGCAGACCGTCGGCGTGCCGTGGTTCGGCTCGCAGTTGCCGCTCGTCCAGGGCATCTCGTTCGCCTCGGTCTCGACCCTGCTGACCGTCGTCGCCGGCAACGGTGCGGAGGGCATGCGGGCCGCGTTCGGCGCCACCCTGGTCGCCGCGCTGGTGTGCCTCGCGATCGTGCCGTTCTTCGCCCAGGTCGTGCGGTTCTTCCCGCCGGTGGTGACAGGCTCGATCATCACGGTGATCGGCCTGTCGCTGATGCCGGTGGCCGCAGGCTGGGTCACCGGGCAGGCGACGCTGAACGGAGCGCCGAACCCGAACTACGCCTCCGGGGCCAACCTGGCGCTGGCCCTCGTCACGCTCGCCGTCGTGCTCGTGCTGAGCAAGATCCGGGCGACGAGCCGCATGGCGATCCTGCTCGGGCTGCTCATCGGCACCGTCATTGCGCTGTTCACCGGTCAGGCGACGTGGAACCTGGCCGGCGCCGCGCCCTTCGCCCTCCCGCAGCCGTTCGCGTTCGGGACGCCGACGTTCGCCCTCGGCGCCATCATCGCCATGACGGTCGTGATGGTCGTGGTCATGGTCGAGACGACCGCCGACATCCTGGCCGTCGGCGAGGTGATCGGCACCCACGTCGACAGCCGGCGGGTGTCCGACGGCCTGCGCGCCGACATGCTGTCGTCGGCGGTGGCGCCGGTGTTCAACACCTTCCCCGCCACGGCGTTCGCCCAGAACGTCGGGCTGCTCGCGCTGTCGGGCATCAGGTCCCGCTGGGCGGTGGCCGCCGGCGGCGTCGTGTTGGCCTTGCTCGGGCTGTCGCCGATGCTGGCCGCGGTCGTCCGGGTCATCCCGAGCCCCGTGCTCGGCGGTGTCGGCATCGCGCTGTTCGGCACCGTGGCGGCATCGGGCATCCGCACGCTCAGCAAGGTCAACTACCAGGGCAACCAGAACCTGCTGATCGTGGCGGTCGCGATCGCGTTCGGCCTGCTGCCCGACCTGTCGCCCTCGTTCTGGCACTCCCTGCCGGAGGGCCTGATGGTCGTCGTGGACTCCGGCATCTCCGCCGCCGCGATCGTGGCCGTGGTGCTGAACCTGGTGTTCAACGTGTGGGCGCCCGGACGCCCACCCGAGCCCAGCCACCTGGCCGCGGCGCCGCCACGGCTGGTGCAGGAGGGGGAGATGGAGATGCTGAGCGGAAAGGGTGAGCACTGATGAGGGTTCTCGTCATCGGCGCCGGCATGGGCGGCCTGACCGCCGCCCTCGCCCTCCGGGCCCACGGCCACCAGGTGACCGTCTACGAGCGCGTCCGGCAGAACCGGCCGGTCGGCGCGGCGATCTCGATCTGGAGCAACGGGGTCAAGTGCCTCAACTACCTCGGGTTGGGTGACAAGGTGAAGGCTCTCGGCGGCCCCATGGACAACCTGGCCTACGTGGACGGCCTGACAGGGGACACCCTGTGCCGGTTCAGCCTCGACCCGCTCGTGGAGCAGGTCGGCCAGAAGCCCTACCCCGTGTCCCGGGCCGAACTGCAGGCCATGTTGTTCGACGAGGTGGGCGCGGAGAACATCCGCCTCGGCCACAACCTCGTCGGTGTGGAGGATGACGGGGAGACCGTGACCGCCCACTTCGAGAACGGTGCGACCGCGACGGGGGACGTCCTCATCGGCGCCGACGGGGCTCACTCGACCGTCCGGCAGTACGTGTTGGGCGGCCCCACCGAGCGCCGCTACTCCGGCTACGTGAACTACAACGGTCTCGTGCCGATCTCGGCCGACCTGGCGCCGGCGGATCAGTGGACGACGTGGGTCGGGCAGGGCAAGCGCGCCTCCGTCATGCCCATCGCGAACGGGCGGTTCTACTTCTTCCTCGACGTGCCGTTGCCCTTGGGGCTGTCGCCGGACAAGGACGCCTACAAGGCGGATCTCTCGGAGTACTTCGCCGGCTGGGCGCCGCCGGTGCAGCACCTCATCGGCACGCTCGACCCGGCGTCCACCAACCGCGTCGAGATCCACGACATCGAGCCGTTCATGACCTGGACGCGGGGCCGCGTGGCCCTGCTCGGCGACGCGGGGCACTCCACGACGCCCGACATCGGGCAGGGCGGTTGCCAGGCGTTCGAGGACGCCATCGTGCTCGCGATGGCGCTGCAGACGAACACCCTCGGCATCGAGGACGCCCTCGTCCGCTACCAGAACCGGCGCAACGAGCGGACGGCGGAACTCGTCCTGCGTGCCCGGAAACGCGCCGACGTGACGCACGGCGTCGACATGGCCGTCACGCAGGCCTGGTACGACGAGTTGAGCCGAGAAGACGGCACCACCATCATCCGCGGCATCGTCGCCAACATCGTCGGGAACCCGGTGTCCTGACATGGCCATCGCAGCGCACAGCGCACCCACCGCGTCCCTGCCACCCCACGAGGAGAGGTCCCGCACCGTGAAGATCCTCAAGAATCCCGCCCTGCTGATCGGAGTCGCTGCCCTCGCCGGCATCGTGTTCGGCCTCATCGTCGGCGAGTGGGCGGGCAACCTGGCCTTCGTCGGCAGCATGTTCATCCGGCTCATCCAGATGTCGATCGTTCCGCTCGTCATGACGTCGGTGATCGTGGCCACCGGCTCGATGACCGGTGCGGGTGCCGGTCGCCTCGCCGGGCGGACCTTCGGATGGATGCTCGGCTTCTCCGCGGTCGCGGCCCTCGTGGCCTACGGGCTCGCGGCGCTGATCCGGCCGGGAGTGGGCATGGTCTACTCCGGGGAGGTCGACCCGTCGCTCGCCGAGTCGGCCTCGGCGTCCACCGGGTGGCAGGAGACAATGCTCGGGTTCGTGTCCACCAACATCGTGAACGCGATGTCGACCGCCGCGATGATCCCGATCATCGTGTTCTCGCTGCTGTTCGGGTTCGCGCTCAACGTCCAGATCGCGGCCACGGGCAACCGGCTGCTCTTGGACGTCATCGATCAGGTCCAGCAGGTCGTGCTCACCATGATCCGCTACGTCATGTACCTGGCTCCGATCGGGGTGTTCTGCCTGTTGGCCGACCTGGCGGGGCGCATCGGCTTCGCGGTCGTCACCACCGCGCTGTCCTACCTCGGCGCCACGCTGCTCGGCGTCCTGATCCTCATGGCGCTCATGGTGGCCGTGGTGGCGGTGCGCACCGGCCTGAACCCGGCCCTGCTGCCGCGCCACCTCGCCGAGCAGACCGCCATCGCGGTGACGACGACCAGTTCGGCCGTGACCTTCCCGACGGTGCTGCGCAATGCGGTCGAGAAGGTCGGCATCAGCCAGCGAGTCGCGAACTTCACGCTGTCGGTGGGGCTGACCATGGGCTCCTACGGAGCGGTGCTCAACTACATGATCGTCGTGATGTTCCTGGCCCAGGCCGGCGGCGTGGCGCTCTCGCCGGGCCAGATCGTGCTCGGCATGGGCCTGGCCATCCTGCTCAACATGGGCACCATCACGGTGCCGGGCGGGTTCCCGGTCGTGGCGATGTTCCTGGCCACGTCGCTGGGACTCCCGTTCGAAGCCGTCGGGCTCCTCATCGCGGTCGACTGGTTCACCGGCATCTTCCGGACGTTCCTCAACGTGAACGGGGACACGTTCGTCGCGATGCTGGTGGCGAAGGCGACCGGCGAGATCGACGAGGACGTCTACAACGGCCGCGCCACGGTGACGGCCGATGAGCTCGACCTCGGCGAGTACGCCGCCACGTTCGAGAGGGCGGACGCCCAGGACTGACGTGCGCGGGACCGACCCGGGTGCGGCTGAGGCGCCCGGGTCGGGGCGACCAGCCATCGGCTCCCTGGGACAGCCCCGTTGGCCGGTCAGGGTGGTGGGGTGGCGGGCTGGACGCGAATCGTACATGTGATCGACTCGTGAGTCATTGTCCCTCGTCGAGGGCGAGGTCCGGAAAAAATGTCAGACCCGGCTCCTAGGGTGGTTCCCATGACGGAGGAGCTGCACCACCTGAGCGACCTGGAGCTGGTCGCCCTGGTCCACGCCGCCCTCGACGCGCTCACCGACGACCGGCTGCGGCTGCCCGATGACCGCGACGTGCTCGCGCTCACGCACGAGGCGGTGCGCCTCACCGGGCGGGTGCAGGCCTGGCAGACCGCGCTCGTGGCCCGTGTGGAGGACGAGGAGGTCGCGGTCCGCGCCCACGGGACATCGGCGGCGACCTGGCTGGCCGACGTCGCCAACCTGACCCGCACCGAAGCGCTCGCGCTGGTGCGGTCGGGGCAGGAGTGGCGGCGGTTCCCGCAGGTCGCCCAGGCGGTGCACGCCGGGGCGATGCTGCCGGCGCAGGCGTCCGCCATCACCCACGTGTTGGGCCAGCTGCCCGACGACCTGCCCGAGGCCACCCTCGGCCGGGCCGAGGAGATGATGGTCGACTTCGCGCGCCGGCACAACGCGGTCGAGCTGCGCCGGTTGTCGGGGCGGTTGCTCGAACTGGTGGCGCCCCAGATCGCGGAGGAGGCCGAGGAGCGGCGCCTGGAGCGGGAGCTGCTGCGGGCCATGCGGTCGCGATTCCTGTCGTTCAGGCCGGATCACGCGGGCTCGGTACTGATCCGCGGCAGCCTGCCGGTCGGCGCGGCGCAGGCGGTGACCACGGTGCTGGACGCCTTCGCCGACCAGATCCGCCGCGGCGCGGAGGTTCTCGATGCGAACGCCGAGCAACTCACGCCCGGCATGCGGCGGGCCGATGCGCTGTGCGCGATGGCGGATCTCCTGCAACGGCAGGGGCGGACGCCGGTGCACGGCGGTGACCGGCCCCGCGTGGTCGTCACCTGCAGCTGGGAGACCCTGACCCGCGCCGCGACGGGGGTGGGACCGCTGGCGGGACGCCTGCTCGCCACCGACGAGCCGATCGCGCCCTCGCAGCTGCGGCAGTGGCTGTGCGACTGCGAGGTGCTGCCCGTGGTGCTCGGCGGCGCGTCCGTGGTGTTGGACGCCGGCCGCGCCGAGCGGCTCGTGCCGCCCGCCATGCGCGCCGCCCTGGAGGCCCGGGACCGCGGCTGCGTGTTCCCCGGCTGCGACGCGCCCCCGGTCGCCTGCCACGCCCACCACATCCAGCCCTGGTGGGCCGGCGGGAGGACCAGCCTGGCCAATCTCGTGCTCGTCTGCCCGCACCACCACGGAATCGTGGAGCCCAGTTCGCGCCCCGAGGACGACCCCACCCGCCGGTGGCAGGTGCGTCTCCCGCAGTCGGGCCCCGCCGAGGTGATCCCCCCACGCCATGTGGATCCGACCCTGCGGCCCCGCATCCACAACCGCTTCCGGGTGGTACTGCGGACGTAGCGGGTGGCAGGGCGTAGACCGGACGCCAGCCAACCCTGGGGCACGCCAGGCGGGGCGGACCTGCCCCGACCGTCAGCGTGCGAAGAGCGTCGTCTCGTAGTCGTAGCGCGATGCTCGGTAGTAGTGGTGACCGACCTCGATGACGGCGCCGGTGTCGTCGAAGGCGATCCGATCGATGGTGAGCAGCGGCGTCCGGCCAGGCTCCTGGAGCATGCGCGCCTCGGACTCCGTGGCCAGCCTGGCCCCGATGCGCTGCCGGGCGAGCGCGGGCTGGACGCCTCGGCTGCGCAGGGACGCGTAGAGCCCCCGCTCGGCGAGCTCCGCCTCGGCCGGCGCGATCTCTCGCCGCAGGAGGTTGGTCATCACCGCGATGGGCTCGGCGTCGGCCAGGCAGAGCCGGCGCACGACCACGACGGAGGTGCCGGCGTCGACCTCCAACTCGCGGGACATCTCTGGGGTGGCCTCGGTGGGGCAGTACTCAAGGATGCGTGTGTCCGGCCGACGCCCGGACGCAGCCAGGTCTTCGTTCAGCGAGGTCAGCCCCGCAGGGCGCCGCACGCGCTCCGGGGCCACCTGGGTTCCCACGCCCCGACGCCGCACGAGCAGGCCGCGGTCCACCAGAGAACCCAGGGCCTGCCGCGCCGTGGGTCGAGAGATGCCGAGCCGCCCGGCCAACGCCACCTCGTTCTCCAGCAGCACCCCGGCGCGCAGCCGGCCCTCCGTGATGGCGGTCTCGATGCCCGCCGCCACTTGGTGGTAGAGCGGGACGGGGCTGGTCCGGTCCAGCTCGATGCGCAGCGGCGTCGTCACCGTCCCTCCCGGGGGCGGCTGGTGCCCTCGTGGGCTGGGGCCGGCGATTCGGCCGGGACGGCCACGCTCATGGGTCAGTCCTTCAGGCCGGAGTTGATGTCGGCGTTCATGATGTAGCGCTGGAAGACGGCGAAGAGGATGACCATCGGGATGAGCGAGATGACCGACGCCGAGAGCAGCACCGACCAGTTGATGTTGTCGGCGCCCACGATGGAGCGCAGCGCGAGCTGCAGCGTGTAGCGGTTCGGGTCGTTGAGCACGATGAGGGGCCAGATGTAGTCGTTCCAGCGCCACTGGACGCTGAAGATCGCCAGCGTCACCGCGATGGGGCGCGCGAGCGGGAACATGATGCGCGTGAAGATGCGGAACTCGCTGGCTCCGTCGATGCGGGCGGCCTCGAGCAACTCGTCCGGGATCGTGCGGAAGTACTGCCGGAACATGAAGATGCCGGTGGCCGTGATGATCGACGGCACGATGATGCCGGCCAACGTGTTGTACAGCCCCAGGTCGCGGATGATCGCGAAGGTGGAGGGCATGATGACCTCGGTCGGCAGCATCGTGGTGGCGAGGATGCACAGGAAGAATGCCCTGAGCCACCACGAGCGGAACTTCGCGAAGGCGTACCCGGTCAGGGCGGAGACGATGACGGTCAGGGCCGTGGTGATCACGGCGACGAGACCGGTGTTGTAGAAGTACCGCCAGAAGTCGAATCGCGTCCAGGCCGTCTCGTAGCCGGAGAGGGTCCAGGTGCGGGGGAACAGCGAGAGCGGCAGGGAGAACAGCTCACTGCCGGGTTTGAACGAGCTGAGCAGGAACCACAGTGCCGGGAAGAGGAAACCCAACGCCACGAGCACGAGCAGCAGGGTCAGGGGGATGCTGACGGCGCGCGCCCTCATGCGAGGTCCTCCCGCCGGTCGAACCGCATCTGGATGATCGCGATCACGACGAGAATCCCCATGAGCACCATCGAGACGGCGCTGGCGTAGCCGATCTGGGCGCGCTCGAAACCCGTGCGGTAGATGTACTGCACCATGAACATGTTCTGCGTACCCGGCCCGCCGCCGTTGAGGGCCTGCACCAACGCGAACTCCTTCATCGCCCCGAGCGTGCCGAGCAGGACCACCAGGAACATGGTGGGCCGCAGCAGCGGCAGCACGATGCGGAAGAAGCGCTGGGACGACGTGGCCCCGTCGATCTCGGCGGCCTCGAGGTAGGACTTCGGGATGTTCTTCAGGGCCGCGATGAACAGCAGCATGTTGAACGCCGTCCCGCCCCAGGTGCCGGCCAGGATGAGCACGAGCAGGGACAGGTTGCCGTCGGTCTCCCACCGCTGCGTCGGCAGGTTGACCACGGTGAACAGGTAGTTGATGAGGCCGAAGTTCTCACCAAACAGCCAACGCCAGATGACGCCGGCGACGATGGGCGAGATGAGCCAAGGGATGAAGAAGATCACCCGGGCCACCGTCTGGAAACGGGTGGCGGCGCTGGTGAGCAACAGCGCGATGCCGAGCGCGACGACGACGTGCACCGGCACCGACAGCACGGTGTAGGTCAGCGTGCGGCCGAGGACCGCGTAGAACTGCTCGTCGGCGAACAGGCGCTGGTAGTTGTCCAGTCCCACCCACCGCGGGCTGCCGACGCCCCGGTAGTCCGTGAACGAGTAGTACAGACCCAAGGCGCCCGGGCCGACGAAGAAGACGCAGAACAGGACGAACGCGATCGCGATGAACAGCAGGGGCACCAGGGTCTGGCCCGGGCGCGTCCGGCGCCGCATGGCGGTGGTGCCCGAGGGAGCCGCAGCTGTCGTGGTCTCAGCCATGCCGGTCGCCCCCGTGCTCAGCCGAACGCCTCGGTCATGCGGTCACTGACGTTCTGGATCGCCGTGCCCAGGTCGATCTCGTCGTTGAGGTACCGGATCACCTCGTCACGGAGCGGGTCGCCCTCCGTGCTCAGCCCTTCCGCCTCGAAGCCGATCTCCATCTGCTTGATCTCGCCGACGACCGGGGCCGCGTTCGCGATCTCGTCGTTGTAGAGGTCGAAGGCCGCCTGGTTGTTCGCGTAGGTGATCTCGGCGTCCGTCGTGGCGGGCAGGAAACCGGAGGTCTCGGCCAGTTCGCGATAGTTCTCGGTCTGGTACAGCCAGTTCACGAAGTCGTACGCGGCGTCGGCCTGGTCGCCCTCGAAGACGACGATGGACGCCGCGTTGCCGTACTGGACGGCCTGGGTGGGCTGCCGTGGGGTGTACACCGAGACCCATTCGAAATCGGCGATGTTCTCGGCGAAGTCCGCGATCTGCCACGAGCCCGAGTAGTACGACACGACGTCGCCGGACTTGAACAGGGCGTTGCCGTCGGCTTCGGACAGCCACACCGAGCGCGGCATGAAGGTGTCGTCGTTGAGGTTGTGGAAGTACTCCAGGGCAGTGCTCGTCGCGTCGTTGGTCTCGAAGACCCCCTCGGCGTTGGGCTGGAACAGCGTCGAGCCGAACTCGTACAGGAACGACTTCAGGCGGTGGGAGGAGCGGTCCATGGCCATGCCGTAGGACGCCCCCGTGGCGGCCTGCACCTGGCGCACGGAGTCGACGAACTCGTCCCAGCTCCACACGTCGACGTCCTCGGTCGGGTACGCCACGCCGGCCTGGTCGAACAGGGTCTTGTTCAGGTACAGGCCGACGGCGGTCACGTCGGTCGGCACCGAGTAGACGAAGCCGTCCTCGCCGGTGGTGGCCAGGTCGGCCATGATGTTGTGTTCGGCCACCAGCTCGCGCAGGTCGCGGGTCACGTTCATCCAGACGGGGTCGACGGCGCCGACGCGGGCGAGCGCGGGCAGGGCGTTGGCCTGGGCGGCGTTGCGCAGCCGCGTGCGGAGGTCGTCGTTCGCGATGTCGACGATCTCGACCGTCACGCCGGTCTCCTCGCCGTATTTCTCGGCCATGTGCGCGAAACCGCCACCTTGGTTGGCGTCGCCGGAGAGGAAGAACTGCAGGGTGCCCGGATCGCCGCCGTCGCCACCGGCGCCGGACCCCGAGGTGGTGCCACCACCACCGCAGCCGGCCGTGAGGCCCAGCACCGCGGTGCCGGCGACGCCGCCGGCGATGAGGGTCCGTCGGGAAATGCCAGTACGCATGTCGATCCTCTTCCTTGAGTGACGCAGGTTCCTACCCGACTCTGGGTCAGCCCCGCGCGGAGGCGGCCGGATGACGGCTGGGCTGAACCTAGCAGTGGCGTTGGGCCGGGTCAATCAATAGTTCGGACATTCTGACCTGGGCCACGCGGCCAGCCTCAGGCGGACGCCCCCAGCCACAGCCCGACGACCAGCGCCGTCACGCTCGCCACGAACATGAGCAGCCCGAGCCCCAGCACGACGCCCCAGCGATTCAGCGGGCGAGAGTCATGCGACGGGCGAGAGTCATGCGACGGGCGGGAGCCGTTCGGCGGACGGGAGCCATGCGAGGCGCCGTCGCCGTTCGGCGCGGTCCGCCCGGGGGTGGCGCAGGGCGGCTCCGTCCGCCGGAGCCGGACGAGCTCGACGCTCGCCGTGCTGAACGTGGTGAACCCGCCGAGAAACCCCACCCCGATGACGGAACGCGTCACCGGGTGCGCCGCGCCCGCCCAGCCCACGAGCAGGCCGAGCAGCAAGGACCCGAGCACGTTCACCACCAGCGTCGCCACGGGCCATCGCCCCCGCCACCGGCTGACGACGAGGGCGTCCAGCCAGAACCGCGCCCCGGCACCCAGCCCGCCGGCGAGGGCCACCGCCCATCCCGTCACCCCCATCGCGTCGGCCCCCACCGTCGGCGCCCCTTCAGTCGCGGCGTGGCACGCTGCCCCCGGATGCCGAGGGTCAGGCCCACCGCCGCGGCGAGGTACCCGGCCACGAGCGAGGCGGCGGCGTACACCAGGGCGACCCCCGGGCGGCCGGCCCCGGCGAGGGTCACCGACTCGAGCACGAACGTCGAGTAGGTGGTATAGCCGCCCAGCAGGCCGGTGCCCAACCCAAGGCGCAGCAGGCGGCGGACGCCGGCGTCCGGCTTGGTGCCCAGCCACCCCAAGAGGGTCCCCAGCGCGAGGGCACCGCTCGCGTTGATCAACAAGGTCACCCACGGCAGACCCTCGGCCTGCGGGGGCCACGCGTGGGTCAGGGCGGCCCGCAGCGCGGTGCCGAGGGCACCGCCGGCGATCACGGCGGCGACGGGCAGCACGCCCGGCCACGCCAGCCGTGCCCCGAGCGTCCGCGCAGCGGGGGTGGGGGGCTGCGGGCTCACCCCGTCACGCTATCGCCGTGCCGGGGTGGACTGTCACCAGTCCAGGCTCGGCAGGGGCAGCTCGGCGTCGGCCACCACCAGGCGGTCGCCGACCTCGACGCCGCTGATGATCTCGATCCGCGTGTCCCCGACGCTGCCGAGTTCGACCGGCACGTCCACCACGTCCGAGCCTGCCAGCACGCGCACCATCCCCGACGTCCCGGTGCGGGTCACGGCCGTCAGCGGCGCGACCACCACGTCGGTGGCGTTGCTCACCTCGATCTCGACGGTCGCGTTCGTGCCCGGGGCGAACGCCTCGGCGTCCGCGCCGGTGCTCACGACGGTGACGGGGTAGGCGCCGGTGCCTGTCGGGACCAGGTTCTTGGTCAGCACGGACGCCTGCGCCTGCGCTCCGCCGCTGCCCCGCAGCTGCGCTGTCTGGCCCGGCTGGACCGAGGTGAAGGCGGACGCGGGAATCGTCATCGTCACGCGGATGCCGCCCGGGGTGGAGATCACGGCTCGCTGCGTCGGCGAGGCGACCGACCCGACCGTGAACGGCAGGGAGGCGACCACGCCGTCCACGGGGGTGCGCAGGCTCGCGTTCTCGAGATCGCTCGTGGCCTGTTCCAGCGCCCGTCGCGCCTTGCCGAGCGCGACCTCGGCCGAGACGATCGGTGATCGTTGGACGACCGGTGTGCCCGTCTGGGTTCCGCTGTCGCCCAGCGAGGCGTCGGGCAGGGACGGGCCCGGCACGGGTGCCGACGGTGGAGCCGGCACCACCACGACCTGCGGGGTGGCGGCGGCCTCCCACGCGGCAGCGAGGGACTCCACGGCGCCCGCCGCCCAGGCCTGCACCTGGGTCACCGCTTCGTTCAGGGCGCCGACCAGGGCCTGCAGGAGGCCCAGCCCCTCGGCGTTGAGGTCACCGGCCGCCCGTTGGGATTCGTCCAGAGCCATCTGGGCGGTGGCGGACGCCTCCAGCGCGGCCACGCAGGCCTCGGGATCGGGGGCCGGGGAGCTGGGCTCGGGGGAGGGGGGCGCGGTCGGGCCCGGCGTGGTGGACGGATCGGGCGTCGGCGTCACGGTGGGATCCGCGGTGGCGGTGGGATCCGGTGCTGCTGTGGGGTCGGCGATGGGATCGGGTGCTGCTGTGGGGTCGGCGGTGGGATCGGGTGCTGCGGTGGGGTCGGCGGTGGGATCGGGTGCTGCTGTGGGGTCCGGGGTGTCGGTCGGTTGCGGCGCGGCCGTCGGATCCGGAGTGACGGTCGGGTCCGGGGTGCCGGTCGGGTCCGGAGTGGCGGTCGGGGCCGGGGTGCCGGTCGGGTCCGGAGGGGCGGTCGGGTCCGGGGTGCCGGTCGGGTCCGGAGTGGCGGTCGGATCCGGACCGACCGTGGGAACCGGCCCGACGGTCGGATCCGGAGTGGCCGTGGGATCCGGGGCCGGGCCCGAGCTGGGGGTGGGCCCCGGCGTCGGGCTGGGCGTGTCGGTGGGCTCGGCGCTCGGATCCGGCGTGGGCGTCGCCGGCCCGTCGGGCAGCGGGCACTGCTCGCGCACGGCGGCCAGGGCGGCGTCCGCCGCCTCGCGGCGGGTCGCAACCTCGAGGGCGGCGGCGTCCGCCCGGGCGAGCAGGTCGGTGAGGGGCCCGAGGTCGATGCCCGGCTCCGGGGCCGGGGGCAGCTCGGGCAGCGGCGCCGGGTCGGGCACCGTCTGCTCGGCGATGGCGTCGGCCAGCCCGTCGACTCCGGTCGACAACCCCACGGGGGCCGACTCGGCGGCGGCTGCGTCCTCGACCGCCTCGGCGCTCTGCCGCGTCTGTTGCAGGGCGAGGGCGGCCGCGTCCACGTCGGCCTGCGCCCGCAGGACGCGGGTGCGCAGGGCGGCGTCGTCCATGACGGCCAGGACGTCCCCGGCCCGGACCGCGTCCCCCGGGGCCACGCGCACCTCCGTGACGGTGCCGGCGGCGGGGAAGCGGACGGACACGTCGTTGAGCTCCTGCACGGTGCCGGCCGCGGTGAGCACCTGGGTGACCGACCCGCGGGTGGCCATGACGGTGGTGTAGCGGTCACCGCCATCGCGTGCGCGCTCCTGGGCGAGGGCGGCGCTCCACAGCGCCCCGCCGGTGAGCACGAGCGCGAGCACGGCGATCAACGCACGCCGCCGGCGCAGCGCGGCGATGTCGCGCCGGCTGCCGCCGGCCGGTGGGTTCACCCGGGCGGGCGGCAGGGGGGCGGGGAGGTCAGACATGCGCGGTTCTCCTCACTCGCGGCGGAGTGCGTCGATGGGGGCGAGCCGGGCGGCCCGGGAGGCGGGGTAGACGCCGGCGATGATGCCGATGGCGGCCGAGACGCCCAGGGCGGTCAGGACCGTCGGCACCGAGACCGGGATGGTGATGGGGCTCGACGACGTCACGATCCACGCCACCAGCGCGCTCAGCCCCAGGCCGAAGGCACCGCCGAGCACGGCCAGCATGGCGGCCTCGGTGAGGAACTGGGCGAGGATCGTGCGGCGTCGCGCACCCAGCGCCTTGCGCAGCCCGATCTCGCGGAACCGCTCCGACACCGACACGAGCATGATGTTCATCACCCCGATGCCGCCGACCACCAGCGAGATGGCCGCGATGCCGCCGAGCAGCAACGTGAGGGTGTTCGTCACGGCGGCCATGGCGTCCACCAGCGACTGCTGGGTCATGATCATGATGCCGGCCTGCTCGATCGAGTCGACGCCGCGGCGGGCCGTCAGCAGGCTCTGCGTCTCCTGGTAGGCCTGGCTGAGGCTGGCGTCCGATGCGGCCTGGACGTAGATCGACGACAGCGACTCGTCGCCGTACCCGAGGCGTTGCTGGTAGGTGGTGAGCGGCAGGACGGCGAGGTCGTCGGTGTCCATCATGCCCCCGGCCGCACCGAGCACCCCGACGACGCGGAAGCTGCTGCCCCCCGCCGCCACCATCGAGCCGACGGCGGCCTGCGGGTCGCCGAACAGGGTGGTCGCCGTGGTGGTGCCGAGCACCAGCACGGGCGCGCCCTCGTCGTAGTGCTCGGCGGTGAAGAAGGTGCCGGCCGCCAGGGAGCGTCCGCGGACGTCCAACCAGTCGGCCGTGGTCGCCTCCCCACTGACGACGGCCGCGGTGTCGCCCGCCGACAGGTCGAAGCCGGTCTGGATCGCGGGCGCCACCCCGGTGATGTCGGGGGCCGCGTCCGGGTCGGCCAACGCCTGGGCATCGGTCAGCGAGAGGGGCACCATCTCGGCGGCCTCGGCGCCCATGCCGGAGTCGAGCGGGCCGGAGTAGCCGCCCATCACGGTCAGCGTGTTGGAGCCGAGACTGTTGATCTCCGAGGTGATGGACGCCGACGCCCCCTGCGCCAGCCCCACGGACAAGGTGACCGCCGCGATGCCGATCATGATGCCCAGCGTCGTGAGGGCCGAGCGGACGCGGTGGGCCACGATGGCCGCCACCGCGATGCGGATCGTCTCCCACCACGTCATCACGATGCGGCCCCGACCGCGATGTCGGCGATCCGGCCGTCGAACACCCGCACGATGCGCTGCGCTCGCTCGGCGACCTCCTGCTCGTGCGTGATCAGGACGATCGTGCGGCCAGCTGCGTGCAGCTCGTCGAGCAACCCGAGGACGTCCTCGGTGGAGACCGAGTCGAGGTTGCCCGTGGGCTCGTCGGCGAGGATCAGGGCGGGGTCGGTCACCAACGCCCGCGCGATCGCGACGCGCTGCTGCTGGCCGCCCGAGAGCTGGTTGGGCCGGTGGTGGGCACGATCGGCGAGGCCGACGCGGGCCAGGGAGTCGAGGGCGCGTTGACGGCGTTCGGCGGAGCGGACGCGGGCGTACCACAGCGGCAGCTCGACGTTGCGCCACGCCTGCTGGCTCGGCAGCAAGTTGAACTGCTGGAACACGAAGCCGATCCGCTCGTTGCGGATGTCGGCGAGGTCGTTGTCGCTCGTGCGCGCCACGTCCTCGCCGTCCAACACGTACTGGCCCGCCGAGGCGACGTCGAGGCAGCCGATGATGTTCATCAGCGTCGACTTGCCCGAACCGGACGGGCCCATGATCGCCACGTACTCCCCGGCGTGCACGTCGAGGTCGACGCCGCGCAGCGCGTGCACCTGCACCGCGCCCGAGGCGTAGGTCTTCCACACGTTGCGCAGCTGCAGCACCGGGATGGGGTCGGTCAGCGGGTCGGCCACGTCGGACGCCGGCGCACCGACCTCGGCGGCGTCGTGCACCGGGACGCTCACGGGGTGGCCTCCGGGGCCGGCGCCGCCGCGGAGCCGTCCAGGGGCATGCCGTCCGGGCCGACCGCGCCGTCGGTGGTCATCATGCCGACGGTGATGAGGACGGTGTCGCCCTCCTCCAGGCCCGAGACGATCTCCACCATGTCGCCCCCGGTCTCGCCCAGGGTCACCGGGGTCGGCACCTCCGCCCCGTCGCGCAGCACGATGACCGTCCCGTCCGTGCCCGAGCCCCAGTCAATGATCGCGGACATGGGGACGGCCAGGACGGCCTCGGACGCGTCGGTGGAGAGGGTCACGATCGCCGCGATGCCGGCGAAGACGTCCGCGGGCTGCCCATCCAGCGTCACCGTGACCGGGAAGTTCGCGGCCCCGGGGCGTCCTTCCGTCTGGGACGCCTCCGCCACGACACCGAGGCCGGTCACCGTGCCGGGGATCGGGTCGGGGGAGGACGAGACCGTGACCGTCGCGGGCATGCCGATCGACAGCCGGGAGCGCTCCGAGCCGCCGACCGTGGCGTCCACCTGGAAGGTGTGGGAGATCACCACCACGGCGGCTCCACCGCTGGTGGCCGCACCGGTCGCGTCCGCCGCCGATGTCGTCGAGCCCGCTCCCACGCTGTCGCCCACGTGGACGTCGACCGCCGCCACGACGCCGTCGATCGTGGAGACCAGGCTGGCCTGCTCCAACGCCTTCTCCGCCTCGGTGAGCGCCTGCTCCTTCACCGCGTGCTCGGAGCGCAGGGCGGTGACCTCGGCCGAACTGCCCGAGCGACGGGCGTTCTGGTAGTCGGTCCACGCCGCATTGACCTCGGCCCGCGCGTCGGTGACGGCCTGGCGCAGTTCCGCGTCGTCGATGGTCGCGAGCACGCTGCCGGCGGTGACGGTGTCGCCCACGTTCACGTTGACCGCCGTCACGTCGCCCTCGCTGGTGAAGGACAGATCGAGCCGCTGGGTGGGTTGCACCGTTCCCGAGAGCGTGACCTCCGAGCCGAGGGTCGTCCGCTCCACCACGTACTCGGCGTTCTCGACCGGGTAGCCACCCATCGCCGCGTCGAACGACCGCTGCACGGCGCTGACCACCATGAACCCGGCGACCAGGAGGCCCACCAGGGCCAGCGCTCCGATCGCCAGGGCATCCCGGCCGCTGAGCCGCCAGAACGGCTCCCGTGCGGGCGGCACCGGCGGGGGAGCGAGCGGGGTGGCGGTGGGGGTCGGATCGTCGGTGGCCACCCGGGTCGGGGCGGGGTCGACGGGCTCGGAGTCCGGTTGCGGTGCCGGGTCGGGAGCAGTGGTCACGGCGTCACTCCTGGGTCGGGGCTGGCCACACTCTGTCACCAATCGGTGCGCGTGTCCTCCAACCCAGGTCGAGTCGGGTCTCGTACCTAAGCACCATCGCGTGGCCGGGCGCCGGGAGGTGATCGGACGCCCCCACTCCGAGTCAGCCCACTCCACGGACGCCGAACCGCCCACGTCGGGCCGCGGCGGGCTAGCGTGGGGGGCGTCCGGAACCACACCACCCAGGAACACCGGGAGGCATCACGATGACTGCGCACGACACCTGGCCCCAGACCACCGGCACGCCCCTCGACGCGGAGGGTGCGCGGCTGATCGATGCGTGGTTCCGCGCCGCGAACTACCTCTCGGTCGGCCAGATCTACCTGTTGGACAATCCGCTGCTGCGCGAGGAGTTCACCGTCGACGACGTCAAGCCCCGCCTGCTGGGCCACTGGGGGACGACGCCGGGGCTCAATTTCCTCTACGCGCACTTCAACCGCGCCATCGCCCAGCGGGGGCTCGACGCGCTCTACATCACCGGCCCCGGCCACGGCGGCCCCGGCCTGGTGGCGAACACCTATCTGGAGGGCACCTACACCGAGGTGTACCCGACGGTCACCCGCGACACCGCGGGGCTGGGCCGGCTGTTCAAGCAGTTCTCCTTCCCCGGCGGCATCCCGAGCCACGTCGCGCCCGAGACCCCGGGCTCGATCCACGAGGGGGGCGAGTTGGGCTATGCGCTCTCGCACGCCTATGGCGCCGTCTTCGACAACCCGAACCTGCTGGCGTTCACCGTCGTCGGCGACGGTGAGGCCGAGACCGGCCCGCTGGCCACGTCGTGGCACTCGAACAAGTTCGTGAACACCGCCACCGACGGCGTCGTGCTGCCGGTGCTGCACCTGAACGGCTACAAGATCGCCAACCCGACGGTGCTGGCGCGCATCCCGGAGTCCGAGCTCGCCGATCTCATGCGGGGCTACGGCCACGAGCCGTTCTTCTTCACCGGTGGCTTCGACGACGAGGATCCGCTCGAGACCCACCAGCGGTTCGCGGCCGTCCTCGACGAGGCACTGGACGCCATCGTCCGCATCAAGGCGCAGCCCGAGGGCAAGGACGCCCCGCGTCCGGCCTGGCCCATGATCGTGTTCCGGACGCCGAAGGGCTGGACCGGCCCGGAGGAGGTCGACGGCAAGCGCACCGAGGGAAGCTGGCGCAGCCACCAGGTGCCGCTGGCGTCCGCCCGCGACACCCCCGAGCACCTCCAGCAGCTCAAGGACTGGCTGCTCTCCTACCGGCCCGAGGAGCTGTTCGACGCCGACGGGGCCCTGCTGCCCGAGATCGCCGCGCAGGCGCCGCAAGGTGAGCGCCGCATGAGCGCCAACCCCGTCACCAACGGCGGGCTGGTGCTGGCCGGCCTCAAGCTGCCCGACTTCCGCGACCACGCCGTCGACGTGGAGGAGCCCGGCGCGACGGTCTCGGAGGCGACCCGCACGCTGGGCGCGTGGCTGCGCGACGTCGTGGCGGCGAACCCGACCACGTTCCGCATCTTCGGGCCGGACGAGACGGCGTCCAACCGGCTGCAGGACGTCTACGAGGTGACCGACAAGCAGTGGAACGCCGAGTTCCACGCCACCGATGACGACGACCACCTGGACGTGAGCGGCCGCGTCATGGAGATGCTGTCGGAGCACCAGTGCCAGGGCTGGCTGGAGGGCTACCTGCTCACCGGGCGCCACGGGATGATGAGTTCCTACGAGGCGTTCATCCACATCGTCGACTCGATGTTCAACCAGCACGCGAAGTGGCTGAAGGTGACGAACCAGATCGAGTGGCGGCGTCCGATCGCGTCGCTGAACTACCTGCTGAGCAGCCACGTGTGGCGGCAGGACCACAACGGCTTCAGCCACCAGGATCCGGGGTTCATCGACCATGTGGTGAACAAGAAGTCCGAGATCATCCGGGTCTACCTGCCGCCGGACACCAACACGCTGCTGTCGACGTTCGACCACTGCCTGCGCTCGCGGCAGTACGTGAACGTCGTCGTGGCCGGCAAGCAGCCGAACCCGAACTGGCTGAGCATGGAGGAGGCCATCAAGCACTGCACGCGCGGCCTCGGCATCTGGCACTGGGCGGGCACCGAGTCCGACGGGGACGACCCCGACGTCGTGCTCGGCTGCGCCGGCGACATCCCAACCATCGAGGTGCTCGCGGCGGCGAAGATCCTGCGCGAGGCGATCCCGGAGCTGAAGGTGCGCGTCGTGAACGTGGTCGACCTGATGCGGCTGCAGGACGCCGACGAGCACCCCCACGGGCTGACCAGCCGGGAGTTCGACACGTACTTCACGCCCGATCGGCCCGTGGTGTTCGCCTACCACGGCTACCCGTGGCTGATCCACCGGCTCACGTACCGGCGCACCGGCCACGCGAACCTGCACGTGCGCGGCTTCAAGGAGGAAGGCACCACCACGACGCCGTTCGACATGGTGATGCGCAACGACCTCGACCGCTACCACCTGGTGATGGATGTCATCGACCGCGTGCCCTCGCTCGGCTCGCGGTACGCCAACCTGCGGCAGTACATGGCCGACCAGCGCATCATGTGCCGCCAGTACGCCTACACACACGGCATCGACCACCCGGAGGTGAACGACTGGGTCTGGGGCGACGGGGGCGACTCGACGGAGTCGGTCGTGGCGGGTACCCAGGGCACCGGCGGGGACAACGAGTAGGACGGCGTCGGGGTCGGGTCTGGACGCGGTCGCCTCCGGGTTGCTGGGCGTCAGCCGGCGGGGTGGACGCCGCCGTGGCGCGCGTCGGGAATGCACGTGGCGCACCTTGGCGGCACGTGGCGCAGCGGACGTCACCCGGCGGCCCGTCCAGGCCCCGCCAGGTGAGCTGCACTGCGCCAAGTGCAGAAAGGAGGCGCGAAGTGCAGAACAGATGCGCCAGGTGAGGAGAGGGCGCTCCACGTGAACGGGACGAGCGCCCAGCGAGCGGGGCGTCCCGTCTCGGTGACGGATTGGTTCCACGAGTCACCGGTCCTCCCGCCGATCGTGGGACGCCGCGGTGAGCTGGCGAGGTCAATGAGCCCGCGGGCGGCGACGTGCCGTGCCATTGACTGCGCCTTCTTCTCCGCATTACGTTGAGCCCCTGGCGGGTAGATCCCTGCATCGCCTCAAAACAGTTTTCGAGCTCGCATGCGGGTTGGGGTGACAGTCTCAATGGTGGTGGAGAGGCGTTCTCGAAGGCAAAAGGAGCTGCTGTCCTTCTGCCTTCGTGAAGAATGTGTGGATGGTGTTTGCTTTCTCGTCTCCACCGCCCCCATGGTGCACGACGCTGTAGCCCACCCCGGCCGCCTGTTGGTCAGCCCTCGGGGGCAGCTCATGCTCGACGGCGAAGTGGGCCAGCGGGCGGGTCGATTCATTGTCGTGCTCGACGAGGGCACAACTTTCACTGAGGGGTGCCTCGTCTCCCGGCATGGGTCGGTGGTGCACGTGGGGCAATCCTTCTTCTTCGATCGGGCCGGCAGCGCCTTCTGGGCTGGGGACGAGGTTCTCTCCTTGCTCGATGACCACGATGCCGTTGGTGTCATCGGTATCGGAACCTGATCTGCTCCTTCCAGATGGCAGGCCTGGAGGAGCACGGATGGTGTGCAAAAGCGTGACGTGTGCGCAGACGTGACCTCAGGCGAGGGGCGGTGGCAGAGCCCGCCAAGCGGCTGCGGCGGTCACGGCGCACACCGGCGCCCAGATCGCGGGCTCCACCGGGACGGCGACGCCAGGTTCGGTAGGACCGCCAGGCCCAACAGTGCCGCGACTGTTATGAACATGCCGCGGCGAACCATGGGCGTCCCCGCGCCTGAGGCGACGAACGTCGCGAGGGTCGCGTAGCCGATGGCAGCGCCGGCGCTGGTACGGCGGAGGCGAACGGGGAGGCGTCCTGGGCGGCCGCCGTAGGCGGCTACCCCCCACGGGGCACCGGCGGCCAGGGTGGCCTGGAAAGCGGCCAGGCCGGCCAGTCCCGCCGAGGCGGTGGCAGTGGCCCACGGGACTGTCATGCCGTCACACCAGCCCAGGCGGACGCCACCGCTCACCGGATGCGGCGCAAGGGGTCGCCTCCTCCCAGGGCCCGGATAGGTGAAACGCCTTGTCAGTGGGACAATTGGAGTAGACGGGAAGCTCCCAGTGCGCGAGAGAGGACTTGAATCTCCACGCCTTTCGCCTGGAATCCCCCTCGGCAATGCTCTTTTCCGTTGGTTGTTCACGTATTGCGCCTCGTCGTGGGGAATGCGTGGGCAATCGTCTGCGTTGGTGAGCGCCTTGACTGTGCCCTTTTGGTGAGCCTGGGCCGACGGTCACCCGATCGGGAGCCTCCGCCAGCGGGAGGTCAGGTTCCCAGGTGGACGATGTCGACGGCCAACTCGACCAGGTTTCTGGCGCGTCGAACGAGCGGCTCGGCCTTGGCTGCGGACACCAGGGTGACGCCGTACTCGACATCGGCTTTGCTGGAGATCAGGTCACGGAGCCACTTCTCAGCGGCGGCGGCCTCGGACCGTTTGCCCAGGGCTTGGCGAAGCTCTTTCGCGGCGGTTGCGTGGTCCCTGCCCTTGCCCGTGCTGCCGGTCAGGTTGGTTACGATCGCGTCTTTGGCGCTGATGCCGGCGTGGATCGCGTTCGCCGCCGCGACAGTGTTGCGCTCGGCCGCCAGGTCGGCTTCCGCCGAGGCGAGATACTCCTGCGCCTTCCTCAGGAAGCTCCGGGCGTGGTTGCGTTGCTCGAAACTGGGCATCAGGCCACCTGTGATCCGGGTCGGGGGAGTGAGCCCACCAGCGCAACACCATCGGCCATGATCTGCTCGACCACCGGTTCGTCCCCGCTCGCGGCGAGTTGAGCGAACCGGTGAGGAGTGAACACAACCACATCGCAGTCGTTGCCGAGTTGTGCGCGGACGGAGTCCTCCAGCTCTGCTCGTCCATCCCACGATTCCTCCGCGATCACGGCCAGGTCGATGTCGCTGCTGGCCGTGGCCTCGCCACGGGCGACCGAACCGAAGAGGACGACCGAGTCCGCCCCGGATGCGGCGGCGATCTCACGCAGGGTGCCGAGGGGCTCCAGGAGGGCCCTCAGGGCCCCCACGGTGTAGTGGGCCTCGTTGACCGTGTAGAGGTTCGCCCGGCCCACGGTCGTGCTCTCGAGGAGTCCGAGCGAAACGAAGTCCGCGAGGGCCTGCTGTACCGACCACAAGCTGTGCTCGTCCCGCATCAAGCCGTGAATCTGCCTTCCCGTCAGAGGTGTGCCTGTGCGTAGCAGGACAGAAAGCACCGCGCTGCGTGCCCCGGGGAAGAGGCCGCCGAAGGGCTGTCCGAACATCATGTGATCATCGTCCCACCGAAATGACTGGAATTCCAGTCATGTGATCGCGCCACCGATCAGTCGGATCAGAGAACCCTCGGATCCGGCCCAGATGCTCCACCACCTGGACCCCGGACACGACGTCTCCCGCGGCCCTTCCCACGACGCAGCCCTCGGCGCGACGATCGCCCGGATCGGCGATGTCACTGCCGCTGCCACAGCACCCGGCCGCAGCCGCCGACGTGCCAGCACCGCTGCTGCGTGCTCGCCTAACACCTCGGGCAGGAGTGGAGGGGTTGCGGTCCTGACCGGCGGCGTCCACTCACCCCGGCTGATCGAGCGCTCCTGGTCGACCAGCCAGGCCTTTGGATCCATCCGCGCCACGAACGTCACGGGGGCGCTGTGGCGCCGCAGATCGGGTCCGGGTCAAGTCCGGTGTAGCGCGCCCGGAATCGGCCCCTGGGTAGCTTCGAGATCTCGCCGGAGACACGGCGTCCGGCCGTCCGGCTTCTAGGCATGACGAGCCATCACCAGTACGCGCATCATGTCCGGCCGCCCGGTTCGTACGCCGGCGGCCGCACCCCGGGCAGCCCCGCCGCGGGGGAGTGGCTGAGACATGACGCGCTCCTTCGCTCACCTCAAATGACGGTGTCGAGGGTGCCTTCACGGCCATCGGGGGGCAGGTTCCCCATTCCCCACGTGGGGAGAGCGTGGGGAGTACGTGGGGATAGAACGGCACTATCCGGCCACTTGTGTCCACTTGGGACCAAGAGCGAGATAGGTAAATCGCCTTGTCAGAGAGGCAAAAGCAGTAGTCAGGAAGCCGAAGCTCCCAGTGCGCGAGAGAGGACTTGAACCTCCACGCCCTTAATCGGGCACTAGCACCTCAAGCTAGCGCGTCTGCCAATTCCGCCACCCGCGCAGGTGTCGTCCGGGTTGCCCCGACAGCCCTAGAACCATACCGCGCCGAGGCGGAGATGTCGAAACGACGCCGCCGTCCGTCCACCACAGGGCGGCCGACCCGCGCCCCTCACGCCGTCGGCGCCGGACGCGCGTCGTTCGGCCCGCCGGAGACGTCGTCCAGGGCCGCCGCGATGGGGACCGGCAGCTCCATCTCCTCCGCAGCCAGGTACTCCGCCAGTTGCTCGGCGGTCCGGGCGCCCAGCAGGGGAGCGGTGACGCCCGGGGCGTCCCGAACCCACAGCCAGGCCACCTGCAGCGGCGTGATGCCCAGGCCGTCCGCCGCCTTGGCCACCGCCTCCACCACCGCCCGCGAGCGCGGCTCCAGGTAGGGCTCGACGTACCAGCCGAAGTGGTCCGACGCCGCCCGCGACCCGCGCGGGACGCCGCCGCGGTACTTGCCCGTCAGCACCCCGCGTCCCATCGGCGACCACGGGAAGAACCCCATCCCGAAATGCCGGATCGCCGGCAGCACCTCCACCTCGGCCCGCCGCGCCAGCAGCGAGTACTCCACCTGGTTGCCCACGATGCGGGCACGCCCCGGGAACGCCTCCTGCCACGTCGCCGCCGAGGCCGTCTGCCAGCCCACGAAGTTCGAGACGCCGGCGTACCGCACGTCGCCCACCGTCACCGCATGGTCGAGCGCTGCGAGCGTCTCCTCGAGCGGCGCGGGCCCCCAGGCGTGCACCTGCCACAGGTCGATGTGGTCGGTGCGCAGCCGGCGCAGCGACTCGTGCAGGTCGTCCAACAACGCCCGGCGCGAGGTGTCGATCACCCGGACGCCGTCGCGGAACGTGAACCCGGCCTTCGTGGCCACCACGATGTCGTCGCGGTTCACCTCGGTCTTCATCAGGACGCCGAGGATGCGCTCGGCCTCGCCCCTCGCGTACGCCGGGGCGGTGTCGACGAGGTCGCCGCCCGCTTCGGTGAAGGCGCGCAGCAGGCCGCGGGCGTCCTCCTTGGAGGTGTCGCGGCCCCACGTCATGGTGCCGAGCCCCATTCGAGAGGTCGACAACCCGCTGGTGCCCGCGTTCCGGCGCAACATGCGCGCAACCCTAGCCAACGGACGCCGCCCCGCTCATCCGGGCGGGCTCACGCGTCCGCCACCGCGTCAGAGCCGGTTCACACCGGCGTGATCACGCCGCCGAACAGCAACCCGACGATGACCAGGCCCACCACGATGCGGTAGATCACGAACACGGTGAAGTCGTTGGTCGCCACGAACTTCAGCAGCCAGGCGATGGACACGTACGCCACGACGAACGACACGACGATGCCGATCACCGTCGCCAGCCACCCGACGCCACCGGGGGCCGCGATGTCGGGCGCGGCGGTGATGGCCTGGAACGTCCCGGCCGCCACCAGCGTGGGGATGCCCAAGAAGAAGCTCATCCGGGTCGCGCTCACGCGGTCGATGCCCATGAACAGCGCGCCGGAGATCGTGGCGCCGGAGCGGCTCACCCCCGGGATCAGCGAGATCGACTGGATGAGGCCCAGCAGCAGGCCGTCCTTCCAGGTGATCGACTCCTCACCGCGGGTCTGCTTGCCGAGCCGGTCGCCAGCGAACATCACGAAGCTCCAGAGGATCAGACCGCCGGCGACGACCCACAGCGAGCGCAGCGGCCCTTCGATGAAGCCGCGCAGAGCCAGGGCGATGACGGCGGTCGTCGCGAAGCCGACGATCACGGCCCACCCGAGCCTGAAGTCGTTCCCGCGCTTCTGGGCATCGGCCAGCCCGGCGAACCAGGCGGTCGCGATGCGGACGATGTCGCGCCAGAAGTACACGATGGACGCCAGCATGGCGCCCACCTGGATGATCGCCGTGTATGCGGTCACCGACGGGTCGTCGATGGGCAGCCCCATCAGCTTCTCCACGACGGTGAGGTGCCCGGTGGACGACACCGGGAGGAACTCGGTGATGCCCTCGACGATGCCGAGGATCACGGACTCCCACCACTGCAGCATGAACCAGCTCCCTGTCTCGGGCGCATGTCGCCCCGGCGAGCCAGCGTAATGGCGACGCTAGGCTTTCCCGAGGCAGGTTGCCGCAACCGCGCGCGTCGCCGCCCAACTCGACGACAGGAGCCCCCATGCAGGCATGGTCCGCCCCGGACGTGCCCCCGCTGGCCCACCGGGACCCGCGGCGTCCGCGCGTGTTCGACACCGCGACCGGCCGTCTGGTTGAGGTGGGCCCGGCCTCGGACGCCGACGCCCGGCTCTACGTCTGCGGCATCACGCCCTACGACGCCACGCATCTCGGCCACGCCAACACCTACGTCGCGTTCGACCTGCTGAACCGCGTCTGGCGGGACGCCGGCGTGGGCGTCCGCTACACCCAGAACGTGACCGACGTCGACGACCCGCTGCTCGAGCGCGCCGACGCGACCGGCGTCGCGTGGGAGGAGCTGGCAGAAGACCAGACGCAACTGTTCCGCACCGACATGGAGGCCCTGTGCGTCCTGCCGCCCGACCACTACGTCGGGGCGGTCGAGTCCATCCCGCTGGTCGTGAGCCTGATCGAGCGACTCCGGCCGACGGGTCTTGTGTACCAGGTGGACGACCCCGAGCACCCCGACTGGTACTTCGCCTGCAGCGCCGCCGACGGCTTCATGGACGTCGCGCATCTCGACCTCGCGGCCGCCCGGGCGATCTTCGCCGAGCGTGGCGGGGACCCCGACCGCCCGGGCAAGCGCGACCCCCTCGATTGCCTGGTCTGGCGCCAGGCGCGCGACGGAGAGCCGGCATGGGAGTCGAGCCTGGGGCGGGGGCGTCCAGGTTGGCACATCGAGTGCACCGCCATCGCGCTGGAGCACCTCGGGGAGACCTTTGACGTCCAGGGCGGCGGCTCCGACCTGGTGTTCCCGCACCACGAGATGTGCGCCGTCGAGGCGCGCGCCGCCACGGGCGAGCCGTTCGCCCGCGCCTACGTGCACGCCGGCATGGTCGGCTACGACGGCGAAAAGATGAGCAAGTCCAAGGGCAACTTGGTGCTCGTCTCGAAGCTGCGCGAGCAGGGCGTCGACGCCCGGGCCATCCGGCTCGTGCTGCTCGCGCACCACTACCGCGACGACTGGGAGTACACCGACGCCGACCTGGCCGCGGCGCAGCAGCGCCTCGCCGCGTGGCTCGCGGTCACCAACGATGCCGGGGGCTTCACCGCCGACGAGACGGTCGCCGCGATCCGGGACGCGCTGCGCAACGACCTGGACGCCCCCGCGGCCCTGGCGGCCGTCGACACCTGGGTGGCGGCCCACACGAGCGTCGGCGGGGACGACCCGGCCGCCGTCGACGCCGTGGTCACCGCCGTGGATGCGCTGCTCGGCGTCCGCCTGAACGGCTAGGGTGGGGCCACGTGAAGACGTTCGAGGATCTGTTCGCGGAGCTGTCCGCCAAGGCGGCCGAACGGCCCGAGGGGTCGGGCACGGTGAAGGAGCTGGACGCCGGCGTCCACTTCATCGGCAAGAAGGTCGTCGAGGAGGCGGCCGAGTCGTGGATGGCCGCGGAGTTCCAGTCCGACGCCGAGACGGCCGAGGAGATCAGCCAGCTGCTCTACCACACGCAGGTCCTGATGATCGCGAAGGGTCTGACCCTCGCCGACGTCTACCGCTACCTCTGAGAGGCCGACCGTGACCGACCGACCGCTGCGCATCGCCCTGCCCAACAAGGGCTCCCTGGCCGAGGCGACCACCCACATGCTGACCGAGGCGGGCTACCGGCAGCGCACCGACTCCAAGGATCTGGTGTTGCTCGACGCCGCCAACCAGGTCGAGTTCTACTACCTGCGGCCCCGCGACATCGCGGTGTACGTGGGGGAGCGGACGCTCGACCTCGGCTTCACCGGCCGCGACATGCTGCTCGACTCCGCGGCCGCCGCCGAGGAGGTGCTCGCCCTCGGGTTCGGCGGCACGAAGTTCCGCTTCGCCGCGCCGGGGGCGTCCGGCTGGAGCGCCGCCGACCTCCACGGCACCCGCATCGCCACCAGCTACCCGGGGCTGCTCGGGGCCTGGCTCGCCGAGCGTGGCATCGAGGCGCGCCTCATCAAGCTGGACGGGGCGGTCGAGTCGGCCGTCCGCCTGGGGGTGGCGGACGCCGTCGCCGACGTCGTCGAGACCGGTTCGACGCTCAAGCGCGCCGGGCTGGAGATGTTCGGCGAGCCTATCTTGGTGAGCGAGGCGATCCTGATCCAGCCGCGGGGCGTCGAGCGTCCGGCGGGGCTGGACCTGCTGCTGCGCCGCCTCGCCGGCGTGATGACCGCCCGCAACTACAAGATGATCGACTACAACGTCTCCGAGGCACGCCTCGAGGCCGCCTGTGCGATCACCCCCGGCATCGACAGCCCGACCGTGTCACCGCTGGCGCGCGACGGCTGGCTGGCCGTGCGCGCCATGATCCCGGCCGCCGAGGCGCACCGGCTCATGGACGAGCTGTGGGACGTCGGCGCCGAGGGCATCCTCGTCACCGACATCGCGGCGTGCCGCCTCTGAGCGGATCGCTAGGGTGGGAGCCATGGGCCGTCCGAAGGAACTGAGTCAGGTCGAGCTGGCCGCGCACCCCCGCATGGTGCGCCGGCAGGCGATCCTGTGGTCGATCGTGCTGCCCGGGGCGGCGCTGCTGGGCTGGTTCATGCTGCCGGCATCGATTCGCGTCCTGTTCACCGGCTTGCAGATCGGCACGCTCGTCTTCTTCGTGCTCATCATGCTGGGCATCGTGTGGGTCATGGCGATGTGCTGGGTGAAGGCCGGCCCGGAGGGCGTGGTGTTGCGCAACGGTCTCAAGCGCTACCACGTGCCGTGGGACGCCGTCGCGGCGGTTCGCTACTGGCCGGGCGACTCGTGGGCATTCCTCGAGAAGGGTCACCTCGACCAGCCGGTGCTCGCGCTGCAGCGCGTGGACGGCCGCTACACCGACGAGGACGTCGAGGTGCTCCGCGAGCTCCACGCCCGGTACGCGCCCGTCCGGCCCGCGTCCGATGTTGCCGTGCCCGGCGCTGAGGGGGGCGAGGGCTGATCAGCCCCAGGCGGGCAGCTTGTCGTTGACGGTGTCGCCGCCGTAGTCGATGCGGTCGTCCGGCTGGACGCGCGCGACTTCGAGTTCCGGATCGTCGAGCAGCGCCGTGGCGAGAGCCTCATCACCGCCGATGAGCGTGAAGCGGTGGTCGATCTCGGTGGCCACGAACCACGTGTGCTCCGCCGGCCAGATCAGATTGGGTGACTGCTCCGGTTCGAGGGGCGCTTCGCCCTGCCCACGTGTCACCAGCGCGAGGGGGTGCAGGGGGCCGCGCAGGACGACGTAACCGCGGGAGGGCAACTCCAGCAGCGGGGTGCGCCAGCTGTCGATCCGCCGGCCCTGGCCGAGCACCCGGCCCGGTCGCTCCGGGTCCAGACCGGCCGCGACGTGGTCGAGACCGAAGCCGTTCCAGAAGGCGTAGTAGACCTCGTCGGCTGCCGGCAGGTGGCAGAACAGCCGGCGCATCTCCGCCTCGGGCAGCGAGCCGATCATCGGCCCGTTCACGAACTCGTCCTGGTTGCGGCACAGGCCCTCCCACTGCATCAGGGGGTGCGCGAAGCGATAGCGCTGGGCGGCGATGCGATCCCAACGGCGGCCGTCGGGGGCGGGGTGGAACAGGCGGAGGTAGACCGCGAATCCGGTGGGCACCTGCGAGCACACGGGAACACCGCGGCCCCAGCCCCACGGTTCCAGACGCGGCTCGATCCACGTGGTGGGGGAGAGGTCGGTGACGAGCTCGGGCGGTTGTGCGGGGTGGTGCACGTCAGTTGATGCCGCGCTTGCGGAGCAGTTCCGCGATCTCGTCGAACTCGGCGTCGGAGCCCGCCGCCTGGTTGCCGGGGGCGGCCGTCCCGGGGCGCGTCGCCCCACCGGCAGCGGCGGGGGTGTCGCGTCCGGTCACGGCCGGGCGGGTGCGACCGCTCGCGGCGGCTCGCGCCGACGGCGCAGGGCTGCCGGAAGCGGTGCGCGGCTGCTTCGCGGCGTCCTTGCGGGCGGCACGACGGTCGGCGAGCGATTCCGAGGGAATGAGCCGGCTGCCCAGCATGAGGAGGGCCGAGAGCCCCGCGAGCACGATGCCCGTCCAGACCAGCGGCGTCAAGACGAGCCCCTGCACCCAGGACGTCAGCGTGGTGATCGCGCCGTCGACGGCGGGCGCCAGGCCCAGCAGGTAGACGCCGGCGGGCAGCAGGGTCAGCCCGATCCACCAGAACACCGTCTTCACCTGGGCGCGGCGCCAGATCAGGGCCGTGACCACGGCGAAGAGCAGCGTCAGCACGACGGTGATGACGATGTGGAGGACGTCGGGTTGCATGGCCCCACCCTACGGCCCCCGGGAGCCCCGGTCCCAACCGGCGCTACCGTGGGCCCCGTGCGTTTTCTCGGCCAGCCCCAAGCGTCCTACGCCGGCGACACCGGCGCCCCCGACCCCCGGGTGCGGGCGGCGCTGGCGTCCGCCTACGACGACGCCCGCGCCTACCAGCGGGCGATCGTGGAGTTGTGCGTCGGCCGCTTCCTGCTGCCCATCGTCGCCACGGGTGACGAGGGCGGCGACGGCCCCGACCCCGACCGTCATGCCGAGATGGCGGCCGTCCTGGTGCAATCGGACGCCGGCGCCACGGCCGTGCCCGTGTTCAGCGGCCTGGACGCCCTGACCGCCTGGCAGCCCCAGGCGCGACCCGTCCCGTGCACCCTGGACGACGTCGCCGCGACCGCCGCCGAGACCGGGTCGGTCGCCGTGGTCATCGACATCGCCGGTCCGGCGTCCTTGGTGCTGGAGGGTGACGTCCTCGCGCAGCTCGCGCAGGGCCGCCGGCTCGTGGAGCTCGACGACGGGGGTTTCGGCTGGGTCCACGCCCGCGGCAACTCCACTGGGGAAGAATCGACCCATGGAGAATGACACGCGCAGAATCGCGGATGCTAGGCCCGACTTGGTCGGGAAGGCGCCCGGTCGCGGCGGAACCTCTTTCCGAGGGCCGCTCATCGCGATCGGCATCATCCTCGTGCTGAGCGTGGCCGACACCGCGTTCCGGCTGGCCACGGGCGGCTATGTCGGCGTGCTCACGTGGGCCACCCTCATCACCATCGTGGGGGCCCTGGTGTTCGTCGCGCGCAGGGGCGCCCAGTCCCAGTCTTAAGCGGCCCGGGCGCCCCTGCGACGGCGGTCAGGAACCGGCGTTCGCGCTGAACTCGTCGTTCACGAAGGCGTCGGCCCCCAGCGGCGTGGCATGCGTGATCTGCCCGCCGGCCATCCAGATGCGCTCCATCTGGTCGATGGTCTCGGGGTAGGGCGCCAGGCGCGGGTCGAAGGTGTACTTCGGCGCGGTGCGCAGCACCTCGATGTCCTGCGACGTCGCCTCGGCGAGGATCTGCAGGTTCTCCTCGTCGGTGGCCCCCTCGCCCTGCAGGTCGGCCGCGCCCTGCACGAGCGCGTCGAAGAACTGCTGCGCGGCCGGGGTGGCGGCGAACTCGGGGCCGTACAGGACGCCGGTCGAGCTGACGCCCGCGGCGGGCACCCCGATCACGGTGCCGGCACCGTCACCGACGACCCGCTCCGACAGCGGCGCCGAGATGAGCGCGGCGTCCACCGCGCCCGTCGCCAGCGCGTTGGGCATGTCGGGGGTGGAGACGTTGACGATCTCCACGTCCGTCAGCTCCAGGCCGGCCTCCTCCAGGATCGACGCGACCAGGAACCCGCCCGTCGCCCCCGGGCCGCCCGCGGCGGCGATCCGCTTGCCCGCCAGATCGGCCACCGACGTCACCGAACCGTCGTCGTAGGACGCCTGCGCCGCGATGAGCGAGGTGGGCGAGTCCTCCGGGTCGCCGGTCTGGCGCCCCATCGAGCCGACCACCTGGAACTCCAGGCCCTCGCTGCGCGCGTTGAACATGCCGGCGGAGAAACCGGCGGTCAGCGCGTCCAGCCGCCCGGAGGCCAACAGCGGGATCGCGTCCTGGCCCGACTGCACCGCCTCCAGCTGCACCTCGACGCCGTTCTCGGCGAAGTACCCCTTGGCCTGGGCGATGTACAGCGGGGAGAACAGCGTCGACGGCACGTGGGCGACGCGGACGGTGGTGGTTTCGGTGCCTTCGGCCGTGCCGGCCGAGTCGGACGCCGACGGCGCGGCCTGCCCGGTGCAGCCGGCCAGGGCCAGGGCGAGGCCGGCCACCAGGCCGGCGATGCGGTTTGCGGTGCGCTTCACGGGAGTGCTCCTCAGGTGGGTGGTGCGGTCGGTTTCAGGGTTGGGGGAGGACGTCAGGACGCGCGGCGTCCGCGGCGCCACGGGATGGCCCGGCGCTCGAGCAGGGCGAACAGGGCGGTGAGGCCCGCGCCGAGCAGCGACACCATCACGAGCCCCACGTACATGCGGGCAGGCATGAACAGCGTCCAGGAGTTCCAGATGAGATAGCCCAGGCCGGTGTTGGACGCCAGCATCTCCACGGCGGTGATGACGATGACCCCCGTGCCCACCGCGACGCGGAACCCCGCGAAGACGTAGGGCAGCGCCCCGGGCAGGATCACGAAGCGGAAGCGGTCGAGCCCGCGGGCCCCGTAGGCCCGGGCGGCCTCGAGCAGCTTCGCGTCGATCGCGTGCACCCCGGCCACGGTGTTGATCTGCATGATGAAGAACACGCTGATCACCACCGACAGGATCCGCGGCGTCTCCGTGAGGCCGAAGATGAACAACAAGATGGGCAGGATGGCCACCTTCGGCAGCGCGTACAGCGCCGCGAACGTCGGGCCGAGCGCGGCGTTGAGCGCGCGGGAGGTGCCCATGAGCAACCCGACGACGACCCCCAGCACCGCCCCGATCAGCCCGCCGATGGTGAGGCGCCCGAGCGTGGCGAGCGTGTGGGTGGCCAGCGAACCGTCGGACGCCATGGTCGCGGCCTGGGCGGCCACGGCGGTGGGGGAGGAGAAGACGCGGATGTCGATCCACCCCGCCCGGGCGGCCACCTCCCACAGGGCCAGCAGCGCCACCGGCGTCGCGACGGCCAGCACGAGATCCCGGGTGCGCAGGCGCCGCTCGCGGGCGCGCTCGTCGCGGGCTGCCGCCTCGGTGCGCGCCGCGCGGTCGGGCGACTCGCTGGGCGCGGACGCCGGCGTCGCGGCGTGGTTCGTGGGCGTCATGCCCCCTCCTCGGTGGCGCGGACGTCGTCCTTGAGCAGGCCCCAGATGCGGTGGCGTAGGTCGACGAACGCCGGGTCGCGTTCGATGCCCATCGTGCGGGGGCGGGGGAACGGCACGGCGATGTCGGACGTGATGCGCCCCGGTCGGGTCGACATCACGATGATCCGGTCGCCGAGCAGGATCGCCTCCTCGATGTCGTGGGTCACCATGAGCACCGTCTTGCGCTCGGCCTCCCACAGGGTCAGCAGCTCCTCCTGCATGAGCTGCCGGGTCTGCGCGTCCAGCGCGCCGAGGGGCTCGTCCATGAGCAGCACCGCGGAGCCGGTCGCGAAGGCGCGCGCGATGGCGACGCGCTGCCGCATGCCACCCGAGAGCTGGTGGGGGTAGTGGCCCTCGAAGGCGGCCAGCCCGACGCGGGAGATCCAGTCGCGTGCCGTGGCCGTCCGGGCGGACGCCCCCGCCCCGTTCATGCGCAGCCCGAAGGCCACGTTGTCGAGCACGGTCATCCAGGGGAACACGCCGTGCTCCTGGAACACGAACGCCTCGCTGACGCGCTAGCCGCTCTGGGGACGCCGCACCTCGCCGGAGGTGAGCGGCTCCAGGCCGCCCATGATGCGCAGCAGCGTCGACTTGCCGCAGCCGGACGGGCCCACGATGCAGGTGAACGACCCCGGGTCGAGGGTGAGCGAGACGCCGTCGAGGGCCCACACCGGATCCGATCCGGAGAAGAAGACCTTCGACACCTCGCGGGCCTCCACGGTGGCGGCCTCGGCCATGCTGCGATCCTCCCGGGCTCGGTGATGGGTGCGTGCACGTCGGTGTGAAAGGCACCAGACTAGGGGGCGGAACCGGGCGTCCGCGTCCGCCGACACATCGTGGGCGGGCAGCCGACTTGGGCGAGGGCGCGGGGTCCGATAGGATGGACGGGTTCGACCACCCGTCGAGGGTGCGTTCGCTGCGAAGTGGAGTCGCCAAGCTCCCACCCGTCCGGCCCCCGGCCGGCAGGGTATCGGTGCCCCCGGGGAGTCGGGGTGAGTGCCGCTGGGCTTGGGCTTCCGCACGCAGCGGGAGCCCTTTTCGTGTGTCGACGCCCACCACGACAGGGAGGCACACCCATCAGCACCGAACCGCGCATCAACGATCGCATCCATGTGAACGAAGTACGCCTGGTCGGCCCCAACGGCGAGCAGGTCGGCATCGTCCGCATTGACGACGCCCTGCGCCTGGCCCGCGAGGCGGATCTCGACCTGGTCGAGGTCGCGCCGCAGGCCCGTCCGCCGGTCGCGAAGCTCATGGACTACGGAAAGTTCAAGTACGAGAGCGCGCAGAAGGCGCGCGAGAGCCGACGCAACCAGACGAACACGGTCATCAAGGAGATGAAGCTCCGCCCGAAGATCGACGACCACGACTACGAGACGAAGAAGGGCCACGTGGTCCGCTTCCTCCGTGGCGGGGACAAGGTGAAGATCACCATCATGTTCCGTGGCCGCGAGCAGAGCCGCCCCGAGCTCGGCTACAACCTGCTCAAGCGCCTCGCCGACGACGTGGCGGAGGACGGCAGCGTCGAGAGCCAGCCGCGCCAGGACGGCCGCAACATGCTCATGGTGCTCACGCCCACTCGGCGCAAGGCCGAGGCCCGCGCCGAGGAGCAGGCCGCCAAGCAGGTCCGCGCCGAGCAGCGTCAGGCCGACGCCGAGGCCGAGGCCCGGGAGGCCGCCGAGCAGCGGGCCGCGGCGCACGCGTCCGCCCAGCCCCGGCGCAAGCGGGGGCCGGCCGACAACCTGGATCCCGACGTCATCTGACGTCGATCGCCATCCGCACGGGCCCGCCCGGGATCCGTGTGCCAAGAACCTGCGACCTCGCGCCCGGGGTCGTGCCGAAGAAAGAAGGAGCGGCGACATGCCGAAGATGAAGACGCACTCCGGTGCCAAGAAGCGGTTCCGGGTCACCGGCAGCGGCAAGATCATGCGCCGCCGCGCCGGCAAGATGCACCTCAACGAGCACAAGCCCACGACGCGCACCCGCCGCCTGAGCAATGACGTCGTGCTGAGCAAGGCCGACACCAAGACCGCCAAGCGCCTGCTCGGCAAGTGACCCACCCGAACTGACACCCACGAGGAGATACCACCATGGCTCGCGTCAAGCGCTCCGTGAACGCGAAGAAGAAGCGCCGTGAGGTGCTGGACGAGGCGTCCGGCTACCGCGGCCAGCGCTCGCGCCTGTACCGCAAGGCCAAGGAGCAGCTGCTCCACAGCTACACGTACAGCTACGACCACCGTAAGGACAAGAAGGGCGACTTCCGCCGCCTGTGGATCCAGCGGATCAACGCCGGCGCCCGCGCCAACGGCATGACCTACAACCGGTTCATCTCCGGCCTGAAGGCCGCCGGTGTCGAGGTCGACCGCAAGATCCTGGCGGATCTGGCCGTGACCGACGAGCAGGCGTTCGCGTCGCTGGTCGAGCTGGCCAAGGCCAGCCAGCCCGCCGCCGCCTGAGACGGTCCACGCCGCGCGGCAGCCGGGGTTCCCACGTGTCCCGGGCTGCCGCGCGCGCATGTTCGCGTCCGTCAGATGTGCAAGGCTGGGCGACGCGAGATTCGGAGGGATGATGAGCGAACGCATCGAGCTCGAGGAGCCGAGCAACGCCGACCTGCGCAAGGCGCGCAGCCTGCTGCGCCGCAAGGAGCGCCGTGAATCCGGCCTGTTCCTGGTCGAGGGACGCCAGGGGGTCCGCGAGGCCCTCGCGGTGCCGGGCGTGGTCGAGTCGCTGTTCGTGCGCTGGTCGGACGCCGCCGCCAACGTCGACCTCATCGACGCCGCCCGCGCCGAGGCCGTCCCGGTCTACGCCGTCAGCGAGCAGAACCTCGGCACGATGTCCGACACCGTGACGCCCCAGGGCGTCATCGCCGTCGCCAACCGCGTCGACGTCGACCTCTCGACCGTGCTCGGCACGCGCCGCAAGGATCCGACGCAGCCCAAGAAGAAGCACGAGCGCAAGGACGTGGCGCTGATCGTCATCTGCGCCCAGATCCGCGACCCCGGCAACGCGGGCACGGTGATCCGGTGCGCGGACGCCTTCGGCGCGGACGCCGTCGTGTTCAGCTCCGACTCGGTCGAGGTCTACAACCCCAAGACGGTGCGCGCCTCGGTTGGCAGCCTGTTCCACCTCCCCGTCGTGGTCGGCGTGGAGTTGGAGGCGACCATCGAGGCCTGCCGCGCCGCCGGCATGCAGGTGTTCGCCACCGACGGGGACGCCGGGGTCGACCTGACCGATCTCGGGGAGCAGCTCGGCCGGCCGACGGCCTGGGTGATGGGCAACGAGGCGTGGGGCCTGCCGGCCGAACACCTCGACCTGGCCGACACCACCGTGGCCGTGCCGATCTACGGCCACGCCGAGTCGCTGAACCTGGCCACCGCCGCCGCGATCTGCCTGTACGCCTCGGCGTCCGCGCAGCGCACGGCCTGAGCGCCTTCCGCCGCGGGGCGCTGCCCGCGCGGCTCGAAGCGCAGACCCGCCGAACCGCACGCCACCTGAGAGCACGTTGAGTAGCCACGAAGGAGAGCCCATGTCGGGCCCGAACGACCAGTACGACCCGAAGCAGGTGTCGGCGCTGAGCGAGGAGTCGCTGGCGGCGACCGTGGCGGACGCCCTGGGGGCGTTCGCGGCGGCGTCCGACAGCGCCTCGCTGAAGGCCGCGCGGTTGGCGCACACCGGCGACCGGTCGCCGATCGCGCTGGCCAACCGCGAGATCGGCGCCCTGCCGCCGGCCGCCCGCAAGGACGCCGGCCGCCGCATGGGGGCCGCGCGGGGGCAGATCAACGCCGCCCTGGCCGCGCGTGCCGAGGAGATCGAGGCCGCCGAGCTGGAGGAGGCGCTCACGCGGGAGGCCATCGACGTGACGCTGCCGGTGGCGCTGGCGCCGCAGGGGGCGATCCACCCGATCACCGGCCTGATGGACCTGATGGGCGACGTGTTCGTCGCCATGGGCTGGGAGATCGCCGAGGGCCCCGAGGTCGAGGCCGAGTGGATGAACTTCGATGCCCTCAACCTGCACCCCGACCACCCGGCCCGCGCCGAGACCGACACGCTGTTCGTCGAGCCCGCCTCGGCGCACCGCGTGCTGCGCACGCACACCTCGCCGGTGCAGATCCGCGCGCTGCTCAACCGCGAGCTGCCGGTCTACGTCGTGTGTCCGGGCAAGGTGTTCCGCTCCGATGAGTTCGACGCCACGCACGTCCCGGCGTTCCACCAGATCGAGGGGCTGGTGGTCGACAAGGGCATCACGCTGGCGCACCTGAAGGGCACGCTCGATCACCTGGCGCAGGCGATGTTCGGCGACGTGACAACGCGTTTCCGGCCCAACTACTTCCCGTTCACCGAGCCCAGCGCGGAGATGGATCTGGAGTGCTTCGTGTGCCACGGCGCCTCCGTCGGCAATCCGGACGCGCCCTGCCGCACCTGCCGCAGCGAGGGCTGGATCGAGTGGGGCGGCTGCGGCGTCGTCAACCCCCGCGTGCTGCGCGCCGCGGGCGTGGACGCCGACGTCTACAGCGGGTTCGCGTTCGGCATGGGCATCGAGCGCACGCTCATGTTCCGCAACAACGCCGAGGACATGCGCGACATGGTCGAGGGCGACGTCCGGTTCAGCCGGTCGCTGAAGGGGGAGTCCCGGTGAGGGTCACGAAGAGCTGGATCGCCGAGTACGCCGCGCTGCCCGCGGGTCTGTCGGGCCGCGAGCTGGGCGAGGCGCTGGTGCGCGCCGGCCTGGAGGTGGAGCGCGTCGAGGCCGTGGGCGGCGACGTCACAGGGCCGCTGGTCATCGGCCGGGTCGTCGACTTCGTCGAGGAGCCGCAGAAGAACGGCAAGACCATCCGGTGGTGCCACGTGGACGTCGGCGCCGAGCTGGCCCCCGACGCCGCCCCGGGGCCGCTGCGCGGCGAGACGGTGGAGCGGATCGGCTCCCCGGGGGGCGGGTACTGGCCGCGCGGCGTGATCTGCGGTGCCCTGAACTTCGCCCCGGGTGACCACGTGGTGGTGGCGCTGCCGGGCACGACGCTGCCGGACCCCACGCAACCGGGCGGCTTCACCATCGGCTCCCGCAGGACCTACGGGCACCTCAGCGACGGCATGATCTGCGCCGAGGACGAGTTGGGCCTGGGCGAGGACCACAGCGGCATCATCGTGCTGGGTGACATCGACGCGGCGGGGGAGCCGTGGGTGCTCGGCGCTCCGGCGCTGGACGCCATGGGGGTGGCCGACGAGGTGCTCGACATGCCGATCACCTCCGACATGGGGCACTGCCTGTCGGTGCGCGGCCTGGCCCGCGAGGCGTCCCAGTCGCTCGGGGTGGCGTTCACCGACGTGATCGCCCACCCGACACCGGCGGCGTCCGAGGGCGGGTATCCGGTGCGGCTGGAGTCCGACGCCTGCCCGCTGTTCGTGGCGCTGACGGTCGAGGGGTTCGACCCGGCGGCACCCAGCCCGAGCTGGCTGCGCCAGCGGCTGGCGGCCTGCGGCATGCGCTCGATCTCGCTGAGCGTCGACATCTCCAACTACGTCATGCTCGAGACCGGCCAACCGAACCACTGTTACGACGCGGACGCCCTCGCCGGGCCCCTCGTCGTGCGGCGCGCCCGCGGTGGGGAGACGCTCGTGACGCTGGACGGCGTGACGCGTCGGCTGGACGACGAGGACCTGCTGATCACCGACGAGACCGGCCCGATCGGCTTGGCCGGCGTCATGGGCGGGGAGACCACCGAGCTGCGCGACGCGACGACCCGCATCGTCATCGAGGCCGCCCACTTCGATCCGATCAGCATCGCGCGAACCTCGCGCAGGCACCGACTGGTGAGCGAGGCGTCCAAGCGCTTCGAACGCCACGTGGACGCCGGCGCCGCCTACTCCGCCGCCCGACGGGTGGCCGAGCTGCTGGTGGAGCTGGGCGGGGGAGAGCTCGTCGCCGAGACGGTGGCCGGGTCCGTGCCCGCGATGCCCACCCAGACGCTCGCTGCGAACCTGCCGGAGCGGATCCTCGGCATGCCGGTGAGCGCCGATCAGGTGGTGGCGATCCTGACCGCCTCCGGGGTGCGCGTGGCGGGTGTGGACGAGCCGGTTGCGGACGGCGGCGAGGCGGCGCCGGGGGCGTCTCTCACCGTGACCCCGCCGACCTGGCGCAGCGACCTCGTGGACCCCTTCGACTACGTCGAGGAGGTCGGCATCAAGGTGGGGTACGACCGTATTCCATCGGTGGTGCCCACCGCGCCCGCCGGACGCGGCCTCACCCGCGAGCAACACCTGCGGCGTGCCGTCACGCGGGCGGTCGCCACGAGCGGCTTCGTCGAGGTGCTCACGTTCCCGTGGGTGGGCCAGGCGGACGCCGACGCGCTCGGGCTGCTGGCCGACGATCGGCGCCGCCGCGGCGTCCGGCTGGCGAACCCGCTGGCCGACACCGCGCCGGTGCTGCGCACGACGATCCTGCCCGGGCTGTTCGGGGCGCTCGCGCGCAACGCCTCGCGCGGCATCGATGACGTGGCGCTGTTCGAGGCGGGCCGGGTGTTCTTCTCGGCCGGCGACGAGCCGACTCCGCTGCCCGGGGTGTCGGGCCGCCCGTCGGAGTCCGACCTGGCCGCCATCGAGGCGACCCTGCCCGAGCAGCCGCGTCATCTCGCGGCCGTGGTGGCAGGCGACTGGCTTCCGGCTGGCTGGGACGGCCCCGCGCAGCCCGCGGGTTGGCGGCAGGCGTTCGGCCTGGCCGAGCTCGTGGCGACGACCGTGGGCGCCGAGCTGACGCGGGCGCCGGCGTCCGTCATGCCGTGGCACCCGGGGCGGTGCGCCGAGCTGGTCGTGTCCGGGACGGTCGTCGGCCACGCCGGCGAGCTGCACCCCAGCGTCATCAAGGCCTTCGACCTCCCGGCCCGCACGGCCGCCCTCGAGTTGGACCTCGACCTGCTGCTCTCGCTGGCCGGCGAGCCCGGCTCGGTCGCCGCGGTGTCGACGCACCCGGTGGTGAAGGAGGACGTGGCGCTCGTGGTGGAGGAGTCCGTCGGCGCGGCGTCGCTGGAGTCCGCGCTGGTCGCGGGCGGCGGAACGCTGCTGGAATCGGTGCGCCTCTTCGACGTCTACACAGGCGATCCGGTGCCGGCGGGCAAGAAGTCCGTCGCGTTCGCGCTGCGGTTCCGCGCGCCGGATCGGACGCTGACCGACGCCGAGGTGGCCCAGGCCCGCGCCGCCGCCGTCGCCGAGGCGGCGCGCGCGTGGGGTGCCGAGCTGCGGGCCTGACCCATCCTGGCGCGTGGAGCGCGCACACGGACTCCTCCACCACGGGGGTCGCCCATGATCGCGCTCACCACGTGGCGCAGGGGAACTCACGTGGCGCACGTGGTCACCACGTGGCGCAGTGGGCCTCACGTGGCGGGCCTTGCACGGGCCTCCACGTGAGCTTCACTGCGCCACGTGCTGTTGAGGTGCGCCACGTGGGCTCGCACGACGCCGCGTCGACTCACGGAGCGCAGCCGCCTCCCTGCCGCTGCGCCCGCCTCCCTGCCGGAGCGCCCGCCTCCCTGTCCGCAATCGACGACCCTGGTGGTGCAACGCTGGGGTGGTGCGATCCGCGCAGGGTGGCGAGCGTGGCGCTAGGGAAGCGACGGTTCCGGCAGGGTAGTGGGGCTTGTTCTGCCAGGGAGTCGGGCGCCACACCACAGAGTCGAGCGAACCACCGGGGGTGGTGGGCCTGACGACAGGAAGCGGGGACAGTCGTGCCGCCCGACGCCCGCGTGGAAGGATGGGTGGGCCATGGTGATCACCGACTTTCTGCCCCCCGACGGTTCCGCCGACCCCGACGACCTGGAGACCGGCTTCGTCGCCTGGGCCACGGCGCAGGGACTGACCCTGTACCCCCACCAGGAGGAGTCGCTGCTCGAACTCCTCGTCGGCAACAACGTCATCGTCACCACCCCCACGGGCTCGGGCAAGACGCTGATCGCCACCGCGGCGCACTTCGCGGCCTTCGCCCGCGGCGTCCGGACGTACTACACCGCCCCCATCAAGGCGCTGGTGAGCGAGAAGTTCTTCGCGTTGGTCGACACCTTCGGCGCCGAGAACGTCGGCATGGTCACCGGTGACGCCGCCGTCAACGCCGACGCCCCCATCGTGTGCTGCACCGCCGAGATTCTGGCCAACATCGCCCTCCGCGAAGGGGTGGACGCCGTCGTGGGGCAGGTCGTCATGGACGAGTTCCACTTCGTCGCCGACCCCGACCGAGGCTGGGCCTGGCACGTTCCGCTCGTGGAGCTGCCCCAGGCGCAGTTCCTACTCATGTCGGCCACCCTCGGCGACGTCACCCGGCTCGCCGAGCGGCTCACCACCGCCACCGGACGCGAGACCGCCGTGACCGGCGGGGCGGAGCGGCCGGTCCCGCTGTCGTTCTCGTGGTCGCTCGAGCCCATCCACGAGACGATCGAGCAGCTCATCGCCACCCACCAGGCGCCCGTCTACGTCGTCCACGGCACCCAGGCGGCGGCCGTCGAGCGAGCCCAGGCGCTGCTCAGCCAGGGCATCACCGACCCCGCGCGCCGTGCCGAGATCGGTGAGGCGCTCAAGGGGTTCGGCTTCGCGGGCGGCTTCGGCACCACGCTGGAAAAACTGCTCCGCTCCGGCATCGCCGTGCACCACGCCGGCATGCTGCCCCGCTACCGGCGCCTCGTGGAGCGCCTCGCCCAGCGCGGCCTGCTCGCGGTGATCTGCGGCACCGACACTCTGGGCGTCGGCATCAACGTCCCCATCCGCACCGTACTGTTCAGCGCCCTCACCAAGTTCGACGGACGCCGCCAGCGCGTCCTGCGCAGCCGCGAGTTCCACCAGATCGCCGGACGCGCGGGCCGCGCCGGCTACGACACCGTCGGCTACGTCGTCGCGCAGGCCCCCGAGCACGAGGTGGAGAACGCCCGTATTCTCGCCAAGTTCGCCGGCGACCCGAAGAAGCTCCGCTCCGTCCGCCGCAAGCAGCCGCCGCCCGACTTCGTCAACTACACCGAGTCGACGTTCACCAAGCTCATCGCGTCCACCCCCGAGGAGCTCCACCCCCGCCTGTCCATCAGCCACGCCCTGCTGCTCAACCTCCTGCAGCGCGACGTCGACACCGCCGAGGTGCTCGTGCGGCTCATCGACTCGGTCAACCCGGACGCCGCCACCCGCCGTCGTCTCATCCGGCGGGCCGCCCAGCTCGCCCGCTCCCTCGTCCGGGCGGGGATCGTCGTGCGCCGCGACGAGCCCACCCGGGGAGGACGCCTGTACTCCGTCAGCGTCGATCTGCAGCGCGACTTCGCGCTCAACCAGCCGCTCAGCGCCTTTGCGCTGGCCGCCATCGAGACCCTCGACCCGGCATCGCCGGAGTACGCCCTCGACGTGGTCAGCGTGGTCGAGGCGACCCTGGAGAACCCCATGGTGATCCTGCTCGCCCAGCAGTTTCGCGAGCGTGGCGAGGTGGTCGCGGAGCTGAAGGCCGACGGTGTGGAGTTCGAGGAGCGTCAGGAGATCCTCGACGAGGTCACGTGGCCGCGCCCGCTCGCCGAGCCGCTCGAACAGCTGTACGGCCTCTACGCCACGACGCACCCCTGGTTGGCCGAGACCCCGCTGTCGCCCAAGGCCGTCGTCCGCGACATGTACGCCCGCGGCATGACGTTCGGCGAGTTCGTGGCCCACTACAAGATCCAGCGCTCCGAGGGCCTGCTCCTGCGCTACCTCTCCGACGCGTGGCGGGCCTTGCGCCAGACCGTGCCCGAGGCGTCGCGCACCGACGAGCTCGGTGACCTGATCGCGTGGCTCGGGGAGGTCGTCCGGCTCGTCGACTCCTCACTGCTCGATGAGTGGACGAAGCTCGCCGGCATGGCCGGGGAGGCAACGCCCGCCGAGGACGCGCCGCCACCCCCGGCCCGCCCGGTCACCGGAAACGAGCGCGCCTTCCGCGTCCTCGTCCGCAACGCCCTGTGGCGCCGCATCGAGCTGATGGCCGACGACGACCTGGACGCGCTCGCGTCCCTGGAGACCGGCCAGCAGGTCGTGATGACCCGCCGCCACTGGGACGAGGCCCTGGAGCTCTACTACGCCGAACACGACCGGGTGGGCACGGACGCCGACGCCCGCGGCCCGCGCTTCTTCGACGTCGAGGCGAAGGGCCGCACCTGGCAGGTGCGCCAGATCGTCGCCGACCCTGAGGGCAACCACGACTGGGCGGTCCACGCGTGGGTCGACCTCGACGAGTGTGACGCCGCCGGCGAGCTCGTGGTGCACACCACCGACGTCAGCCGGCAGGACTGAACACCCCCAGGCCAGCACCAGCGTCCGGCAGGTGGGAGGAGCGCTGTCGGGTGGCGTGTGCTCGGAGGACGGAGCAGACCCGGTAGACTGCGGCGAGCTGCTGCGCCAACGGCGCGGCCCCCTCTAGCACGACGTCGATCCGCCGAAACGAGGTGCCCCCGCCCATGAGCATGGTCTGGACGCTCGGCGTGCTCGCCCTCGCCGTGGTGCTCACGCCGCTGCTCAACCGGTTCCTGGGCCGTGCCGCGGGCTGGCCCCTGGCGGCGCTCTACCTGGCCGCCACCGCCACCCTGTGGCCCGCGATAGCCGAGGTCTTCGCCGGTGGCACCCCGACGTTCGCGGTTCCGTGGGTCGAGGCCCTGGGCGTCGCGTTCGCCCTGCGCCTGGACGGCCTGGGCGTCGTGTTCAGCCTGATCGCGCTGCTGATCGGCGCCGTCGTGTTCGTGTACTCCACCGACTACCTCGGCCGCGGCTCGCAACTCAGCTTCTACCTCGTCATGACCGTGTTCACCCTGGCCATGGTCGGCCTGGTGATGGCCGACGACCTGGTGGTGCTGTTCATCTGCTGGGAGCTCACCAGCCTGGCGTCGTTCTTCCTCATCGCTCGTTCCGGCAACGCCGGTGAGGCGGCGTCCATGCGGACGCTGCTGCTCACGTTCATGGGCGGCCTCGCCCTGCTGGCCGGCGTCGCCCTCATCGTCGTGCGCACCGGGACGACCAACCTCACCGCGGCGTTGGCGTCCGACGTGTGGACCACCGATGGCACCTTCACCGCCGTCGTCGCCACCCTCGTGCTGCTCGCCGGGTTCACCAAGAGCGCGCAGTTCCCCTTCCACGTGTGGCTCCCGGACGCGATGGCCGCCATCACGCCCGTGAGCGCCTACCTGCACGCTGCGGCCGTCGTGAAGGCGGGCATCTTCCTGCTCATGCGGTTCAGCCCGGCGTTCCACGCGGCCCCGGTCTGGAATGCGGCCCTGATCTCGGCTGGCCTGTTCACCGCCGCGCTGGGGGCCTGGTTCGCCCTCACGCAGACGGACCTGAAGAAGCTGATGGCCTACTCGACGGTGAGCCAGCTCGGCCTCATCGTCGCCACGATCGGCGTCGGCACGGAAGCCGCCCTGGCCGCGGCCGTCATCCACACCATCGCGCACGCCCTGTTCAAGTCGGGCCTGTTCATGATGGTCGGCGTCGTCGACCACTCCACCGGTACCCGCGACCTCCGCCGCCTGCCGGTGCTGTGGCGGCGCATGCCGCTCAGCTTCACGGTCACCGCCGTGGGGGCCGCGTCCATGGCCGGGCTGCCCCCGCTGCTCGGCTTCATCTCCAAGGAGTCGCTCTTCGCGGCGCTGCTGGACGCCCCCGGCGCGGCCTGGACCGGTTGGCTCGCCCTCGTGCTCGCCGCGGGCGCGTCCGTGCTGACCTTCGCCTACTGCACCAAGATCCTGTTCGGCGGGTTCGTGGACGGCCGCGGCGCCGATCGGGACTCCGACCACGAGCTGCACCCCCATGAGGGCGTGATGCTCGGCGCGGCGGCCGTCCCGATCCTCACCGGGGTACCCCTGGGCCTGGCCGCCTTCCTGCTGGACGCCCCGGTCGACCTCGCCACGCGCGCCGCCCTGCCACTGAGCGATCCCCACGCCCACTTCACCCTGTGGCACGGCATCACGCCCGAGCTCATCGCCACCCTCGTGGTGTTCGCGCTCGGCGGGGTCGTCATCGCCCGCCGCGCCGCCCTGTGGCCGGTGCTGGAGGCCCACCGCTTCCCCGTCGACGGTGCAGCCGTCATCGGAGCGCTGCACGACGGCCTGCGGGCCGCCGCCCGGCCGTGGGTGCGCGTCTTCGTCTCCGACCACCCCGACCGGCACCTCGCCGTCCTGTTCGGCGCGTACCTCGCCGTGGTGCTGCCCGGCCTCGTGCTCGTCGCCCCAGGGACGCCCGCCTTCGCGGTCGGCCCCGTGGCGCTCACCCAACCCGTCGACGTCGTGGTCTGCCTGCTCATCGCCGCGTCCGTCGTCTGCCTGTGCCTCACCACCTCGCGCCTCGCCGCCACCTTGTGCCTCTCGGCGATCGGCATCATCTCCACTGTCCAGATCCTGGCCCTTGGCGCCCCCGACGTCGCCCTCACCCAGCTGCTCGTGGAATCGCTCACGGTCATCGTCATCATGCTGGTGCTGCAGAAGCTGCCGACCCACTTCAACTTCAAGACGACGCCGCGCGTCGCCAAGGCCAGCGCCATCGCCGTGGGCATGGGCCTGGCCGCCGGCGGGGCGACCTGGTTCCTCGCGGCTCGCCGGCCCCGCTCCGACGTCGCCGACTACTACGCCGGCAACGCCACCGACGTCACCAGCGCCCAGAACATCGTGAACGTCATCCTCGTCGAGTTCCGCGCGCTCGACACCCTGGGTGAGCTCACCGTACTCGGCATGGCGGGCATCGCGATTCTCGCCCTCGTGTCGTCCGTGCGGCACCGTCAGCTCGATCCGAGCCCGGAGGAGGACCGCACCCACGTGCCCCCGCCCGAGCTGGCCCTGCGCCCGGAGGGCACCCCCGCCCACCGCGCGATCACGGACGCCTGGTCGAACGTCCTGCCCATGCAGCTGGTGCTGCGCTTCATGGTGCCGGTGCTGGTCGTGCTCTCCGCGCTCATCTTCTGGCGCGGCCACAACGCGCCCGGTGGTGGCTTCATCGCCGCGCTGGTCGGCTCCGCGGTCGTCGGCCTGATCTACCTCTCGACGTCGCGCGACCGCCAGATCGGCCCGCCGCGCCTGCCCATCCGGCTCATCGGCTGGGGCGTGGTGATCGCGGTCGTCACCGGCCTGTTCGGCCTGGCCTTCGCGTCCTCGTTCCTCGAACCGATCCACGGCTACCTGGGCGGCGTCCATCTGGTGACCTCGATGCTGTTCGACGTCGGCGTCTACCTCGCCGTCATCGGCCTGGTGATGCTCGCGTTCAACCTGCTGGGCACCAGCGGTGACAGCCTCACCCGCGACGGCGGCGAGAGCACCCGTGAGCGCGCAGACGAGGCCGTCGAGGGCGAGCTGCCCGGCCCGCTCGACACGGTGCGGGGCGAGCCCGCCGCAGCCGGACGCGTCGGCGTCCGCTCGCGCTTCCTCGCCGAGGGCACGCCGCCGAAGGAGCTGGGCCGATGATCCTCGCCGTCACCGTCGGAGTCCTCGTCGCCGGAGGCACCTACCTCCTGCTCTCGCGCAGCATGGTGCGTTCGGTCTTCGGCATCGCCGTGCTCAGCCACGCCGCCAACTTCGTGCTGCTCGCCGCCGGTGTGCCCGCGTGGCGCTCCGAGCCGCTCAGCGACACCACCGACCCGGCCCTCATGGGCGACCCGTTGCCCATGGCGTTCGTGTTGACCGCCATCGTCATCACGCTGGCCGTCACCGTCGTCATGCTCACGTTCGCCGTCCTCGGCCACAACGACGACACCCACAAGACGCCGGCCACGGGGGAGACCCACGTCTGATGAACCCTGCGCTGCTGCCCCTCTTCGTCGCCGTGCCGCTGCTCGTGTCCGGCCTGCTCGTCGTGGTCCGTCACCGCCTCGTCGACCGCGTGGCGATGGTCGGCACGCCGCTGGTCTCCGCCGTGGCCGCGGGCGCCCTGTTTGTCCACCATGCAGCCGAGCCGGTGGTGGCCCACAATGTGGGCGCCTTCGTCCCCGGAGTCGCGATCCCGTTCGTGTCGGACGCCGCGTCCGCGCTCATGCTGGTGCTCACCGGCCTGATGGCCGCGGCGGCCGCCTGGTACTTGACGCTGACGGGCGAGGACCGTTACCGCTTCGTCCCGCCGCTGGTGGTCATGCTCATCGCGGGCGTGAACGGGGCGCTTCTCACCGGCGACCTGTTCAACCTCTTCGTCTTCGTCGAAGTGATGCTGCTGCCCAGCTACGTCCTGCTGGCCGTCACCGGCACGTGGCGCCGCCTCGGCGTCGGTCGCGTCTACATCTTGGTCAACCTGCTCACCAGCACGTTCCTGCTCCTCGGTGTCGGCTTCGTCTACGCGGTGGCCGGCACGGTCAACCTCGCCGTGCTGCAGGGTCCCGCGGCCCAGGATCCCCGGCTGGGCCTGGCCATCGGCATGGTGCTGCTCGCGCTCGCCGTGAAGGCCGGCGTCTTTCCCGTGCACGGCTGGCTGCCCAGTGCCTACCCCGCCACCTCCGCCGGCATCATGGCGCTGTTCTCCGGGCTGCACACCAAGGTGGCGCTCTACGCGATCTTCCGCATCGTCGCGACGACGTACGGCGAGGTGGTGCCCTGGGTGGGGGTGCTGTTGGCCGTCGTGATCGCGACCATGCTGGTGGGCGCGGTCAGCACCGCCGGCGTGGGCCGCCTCCGGTCGGCCATCGCGTTCCAGATGGTCTCCGGCATCGGGCACATTTTGATCGCGCTCGTCGTGTTCAGCGCCGCCTCGCTGGGCGCGGGCCTGTTCTACCTCGCGCACCACGTCATCACCGTCGGCGGCCTGCTGCTCCTCACCGGCGCCATCGAACAGACCTACGGCAGCGGCCGCTACGACCGGCTGAGCGGCCTCATGCGGCGCGACCGGGTGGTCGCCGTCGGTTTCGCCCTCGGCCTGTTCTCCCTGGTGGGGCTGCCGCCCACCTCCGGGCTCTGGGGCAAGGTGGGGCTCATGCGGGCGGCGGCCGAGGCGGACGCCGGCGTGGCCGCCGCGCTCATCGGGGCCGTCATCCTCGCCTCGATCGCGTCGCTGATGGCGCTGACCCGCTTGTGGCGCGAGGTGTTCTGGGGGGCGCCGATGGACAGCTATTCACCCGATGACCCCGAGTTCGGACGCGCCCCGCGCACGGCGCTGCCCGACGGCGTCCGCGTCCCGCTGGGTCTCGCCGCGCCCGGGCTGGCGCTCATCGCGGTCTCGGTCGCCCTGTTCGTCTTCGCCGGGGTCTTCTACCCCGTGGCGGCGGACGCCGGCGTGGCGCTCGCCGACGCCACTGCCTACGCCGAGGCGGTGCTGCGATGAGGGTGCTGTATGCGCTCGGCTACCTGGTCTGGATCGCCGTCGAGGTCGTGAAGGGCTCGTTCGACGTGGCCCGGGACACCCTCACCCCGGGGGTGGGTTCGACCCCGGCCATCGTGGAGTACCCGCTGCGTTGCCGCACCGATCTGGAGGTGACCGTCATGGCGTCCTCGATCACCATCACCCCGGGCACGATCGTGCTCGGCACCGCGTCCGCCCGCGACGGTGAGCCGCCCGTGCTCTACGTCCACAGCCTGTACGCCCGCAGCCGCGCCGACATCATCGCCGGCCTGGATGAGATGGAGACCCGCCTGCTGCGCGCCACGCGCGGCCGCCGGGCGGGGGAGGTGCAGGCCGCATGATCGTCGGAGTGTGGATCGCCACGGGCATCCTGGCCGTCTCCATCGTGCTCGGCCTGGTGCGCATCGGCACGGCCACGGACGCCGCCAGCCGCGCCGTGGTGGGCGATCTGGTGTTCTTCAGCGCCATCGGGTTGCTGGTGCTGCTCGGCATGCAGACCCAGTCGGCCGCCGTCGTGGACGCCGCCATGCTGGCCGCGTTGCTCGGCATCCTGGCCACCATCGCGCTGGCCCGCATCATCACCAGGGGGCGTCGATGACCGGCACCGCGTTCGTCGTGCTCGAGGTGCTCTCGGGCGTCATGGTCGTGGCCGGAGCGCTGTTCGTGCTCGTCAGCGCCATCGCCATGCTGCGGCAGCGCGATGCCTTCGCGCGGATCAACGTCATGTCCCCGGCCACGGGGATGGGGCTGCCGCTCATCGTGGTGGCCGCGTTCGTGCACCGCGTGGCCCTCGGCACCGCGACCGTCACCGATGGCCTCAAGACGGTGGTCACCGTTGCGGCCCTGCTGGTCGTCTCCTCGGTGGCGACAAACATCCTGGCCCGGGCCGCCTACCTCTCCGGCGCCCCCGTGGCGCCCGAAACCCAGCCCCAGGAGCTGGCGGAGGACCCCCGCCCCTGAGCCGTGGCCACCCCGTGCTTGCATAACCATGTATGACACTGCATGATATGTGACATGAAGACGCGCATCGCCGTCGCCGGTTGCACGGGATATGCCGGGGGCGAGATCCTCCGGCTCCTGAGTGTGCGGGACGACATCGAGATCGGCGCCCTGACGGCCAAGGCGTCCGCCGGGTCGCCGCTCGGCCAGCACCAGCCCCACCTGTCGGCCCTGGCCGACCGCGTGGTCGCGGACACCACCGTCGAAAACCTCGCGGGTCACGACGTCGTCTTCCTCGCGCTGCCGCACGGCGCGTCCGGCGAGGTCGCGGCCCAGCTCGGCGAGGACACCCTCGTCATCGACGCCGGCGCGGACTTCCGCCTCCGCTCGGCCGAGGACTGGGAGCGGTTCTACGGCACGCCCCACGCCGGCACCTGGCCCTACGGCCTGCCCGAGCTTCCCGGCCAGCGCGAGGTGCTCGCCGCGACGAAGCGCATCGCCGTGCCCGGCTGCTTCCCGACCACGGTCACACTCGCGCTCGCCCCGGCCATCGCCGCCGGCCTGACCGATGCCCACGACACGGTCGTCGTCGCCCCCACGGGTCCCTCGGGCGCCGGCAAGTCCCTCAAGCCGCACCTGCTTGGTGCCGAGCTGATGGGCTCGGCGTCCGCGTATGGCGTCGGGGGCGTCCACCGCCACGTGCCCGAGATGCTGCAGAACTTCCGCCTGCTCGGCGCGGCGAACCCGACCGTCTCGTTCACCCCCGTGCTCGTGCCGATGTCGCGCGGCATCCTGGCGACGGTCACCGCCCCCCTGGCCACGCCACTCCAGGCCGCGGACGCGCACCGCGCCTACGCCGACTTCTACGCCGACGAGCCGTTCGTGCACGTCCTGCCCCCCGGGCAGTGGCCGATGACGCAGTCGGTGCTGGGCAGCAACCACGTCCAGGTGCAGGTGAGCGTCGACGCCGCCGCGCACCGCCTCGTCGCCGTCGCCGTGCTCGACAACCTCACCAAGGGCACCGCGGGTGGCGCCGTCCAGTCCATGAACCTCGCCCTCGGCCTCCCCGAGACCCTGGGCCTCACCACGTGGGGAGTCGCACCGTGAGCGTCACCGCTGCCAGCCAGTTCACCGCCGCGGGGGTGGCCGCCGGCATCAAGGCGTCGGGCAACCCCGACCTGGCCCTCGTCGTCAACACCGGCCCCGAGCGCGTCGCCGCCGGCGTGTTCACCTCCAACCGCTTCCAGGCCGCCCCGGTCGTCTGGTCGATCGACGCCCTGGCCGACGGCCGCGCCGACGCCGTCGTGCTCAACTCCGGCGGCGCCAACGCCTGCACCGGCCCCGACGGGCTGGCCGACGCCACCGCCATGGCCGAGCTCACGGCGTCCGCGCTCGCGACGACGCCCGACCAGGTGGCCGTCTGTTCCACCGGGCTGATCGGCGTCCGCCTGCCCATGGACGCCGTCGCCGCCGGCATCGCGGACGCCGCCGCCCAGCTCTCACCCGAAGGGGGCCCGGACGCCGCCCGCGCGATCATGACGACCGACACGGTCAGTAAGCAGGCCGCCGTCACCTCCGAGGCCGGTTGGACCGTCGGCGGCATGGCGAAAGGTGCCGGCATGCTCGCCCCGGCGCTGGCCACGATGCTGGTGGTCGTCACCACCGACGCCGCCCTCGACGCGGCCACCGCGGACGCCGCCCTGCGCCGCGCCTGCGCGCTCACCTTCGACCGCACCGACGCCGACGGCTGCATGTCCACCAACGACACCGTGATCCTGCTCGCCAACGGCGCGTCCGGGGTGACTCCGAGCCCCGAGGAGTTCACCGACGCCCTCACCGGGGTGTGCGCGTCGCTGGCCCGCCAGCTCATCACCGACGCCGAGGGCGCCCACCACGACGTGGCGGTCAGCGTGGTCAACGCCGCCACCGAGGCCGACGCGCTCGAGGTTGCCCGCTGCGTGGCCCGGTCCAACCTGTTCAAGTGCGCCATCTTCGGCGACGACCCGAACTGGGGCCGGGTGCTGGCCGCCGCCGGCACGTCGAGCGCCACGTTTGACCCTGGGCAGGTGAGCGTGGCGTTCAACGGCGTCACGGTGTTCGCCTGCGGCGCCCTGGGTGACGACCGCTCGCTCGTGCCGTTCGAGGGCCGCGACGTCACCGTCGAGATCGATCTGGCCGCCGGCGCGGAGACCGCCACCATCTGGACCAACGACCTGACGTACGACTACGTCAAGGAGAACGCGGAGTACTCCTCATGAGCCCCACCCTCACCCGCACGCCGGCGGCCCAGCAGGCCGCCTACGCGAAGGCCGGCGTCCTCGTGGAGGCCCTGCCGTGGCTGGAGAAGTACGCCGGCTCGACGATGGTCATCAAGTACGGCGGCAACGCGATGACGAGCCCCGAGCTCAAGGCGGCCTTCGTCAAGGATGTCGTCTTCCTGCGGCGCTGCGGCGTCCGCGTCGTCGTGGTGCACGGCGGCGGGCCGCAGATCAACGCGATGCTGCAGCGGGTCGGGATCGCGCCGGAGTTCAAGGGCGGGCTGCGGGTCACGACGCCGGCGACGATGGAGATCGTCCGGATGGTGCTCGTGGGGCAGGTCGGGCGCGAGCTGGTCGGGTTGCTGAACAGCCACGGCGCGCTCGCGGTGGGCATGTCCGGTGAGGACGCGAACCTGTTCACCGCCCAGCGCCGCGGCGCGGTGATCCAGGGTGAGCACGTCGACCTCGGCCTCGTGGGCGAGGTGGTGGCCGTCAACACCGCCGCGATCGCCGACATCATCGACGCCGGCCGCATCCCCGTCGTCGCCACCGTCGCCCCGGACGCCGACGGCGAGGTCCACAACGTCAACGCAGACACGGCGGCTGCGGCGCTGGCGGCCGCCCTGGGCGCCGAGCGGCTCATCGTGCTGACCGACGTCGAAGGGTTGTACGCCAACTGGCCGAGCACCGACGAGATCATCGCCGCCATCACGGCCGACGAGCTCCGCGCGATGCTGCCGACGCTGAGCAGCGGCATGATTCCGAAGATGGAGGCCTGCCTGGCGGCCGTCGACGGCGGCGTCCCGCTGGCCACGGTGGTGGACGGCCGAGCGCCGCACTCGATCCTGTTGGAGATCTTCACCGATGAAGGGGTGGGAACGATGGTGGTGCCCTCATGAGCCGCACGAGCGATCCGGCGACGCCGGCCCAGGCACACGAGCCGGGCGGCGCGGCGTCCGCGGACCTGCTGGCCCGCTACGGCGACGCTCTGATGACCACGTTCGGGACGCCGGCGCGCGCCCTGGTGCGCGGCGAGGGCCCCTACGTCTGGGACGCCGAGGGGCGCCGTTACCTCGACCTGCTCGGCGGCATCGCCGTGAACGCGCTCGGCCACGCCCACCCGCGGTTGGTGGCCGCGATCGCGGACCAGGCCGCGACGCTGGTGCACGTCTCGAACCTGTTCACGAGCCGGGTGCAGGTCGATCTCGCCGAGAAGCTGGACGCCCTCGTGGCCGGGGATTCCGGCCTGGGCGCACGCGTGTTCTTCACCAACTCGGGCACCGAGGCCAATGAGGCAGCGTTCAAGGCGACCCGCCGCACCGGCCGCACGAAGGTGATCGCCATGGAGGGGTCCTTCCACGGCCGCACCATGGGGGCGCTGTCGCTGACGGCGACCGAGGCCTACCGGGCGCCCTTCGCGCCGTTGGTGCCGGACGTGACGTGGGTGCCCTACGGCGACGCGGACGCCCTCGCCGCGGTGATGGACGACACGGTCGCGGCGGTCGTCGTCGAGCCCATCCAGGGCGAGAGCGGCGTCGTCGTGCCCCCGGACGGGTGGCTGGCCCGGGCCCGCGAGCTGTGCACGGCCCACGGGGCCCTGCTGTGGCTGGACGAGGTGCAGACCGGTGTGGGTCGGACCGGCACCTGGCTGGCCGCCGAGCATGACGGGGTCGTGCCCGACCTCGTCACCCTGGCGAAGGGGTTGGGCGGGGGCGTCCCGATCGGGGCCTGCGTCGGGCTCGGGGCGGCCGGCGACCTGCTGCAGGCCGGCCACCACGGCAGCACGTTCGGCGGCAACCCGCTCGCGTGCCGGGCGGCGCTGGAGGTGATCGCGGTCATCGAGGAGGACGACCTGCTCGCCCACGTCACCGCCACCGGCGACTGGCTCGCCGCCGCCATCGAGGGGCTCGGGCTGCCGCAGATCTCCCACGTGCGGGGCCGCGGGCTGCTGCGCGGCGTCGTGCTGACCGCACCGGTCGCCAAGGACGTGCACGCCAAGGCGCTGGCGGACGGCTTCCTCATCAATGCGCCGCGCCCCGACGTGCTGCGGCTCGCGCCGCCGCTCATCGTGACCCGCGAGCAGCTCGAGCCGTTCGTGGCCGCGCTGCCCGGGTGGCTGGGGGCGTCCGCGTGAGCGAACGCGCCGTGCCCACCTCGAAGGCGGCCCGGCAGGGGCGCATCGTGGAGCTGTTGACGCACGCCACCATCCGGTCCCAGACCGAGCTGGCCGAGCGGCTGGGCGCCGAGGGGTTCGGGGTGTCCCAGGGCACGCTGAGCCGGGATCTGGCCGACATCGGTGCCCTGCGCGTGCGCACGCCGAGCGGTGACCTGGCCTACGTGCTGCGCGCCACCGAGCCGGCCGACGCGGGCCGCGCCGAGAACCGGTTGGGCCGGTTGCTGGGGGAGTTGCTGCTGACGGCCGAGGCGTCCGCCAACCTCGTGGTGCTCAAGACACCGCCCGGAGCGGCGCAGTTCCTCGCCTCGGCGATCGATCGTGCGGGGGTGGACGCGGCGCTCGGTACGATCGCGGGCGACGATTCGATTCTGCTCGTCAGCCGCGACCCCGCCGGGGGCGAGGCGCTGGTCGAGCACCTGCTCGCCCTGGGCGAGCGCGGCAAGGAGGGGCAGTGAGCGAGGCAGGCGACGGACGGCTCTGGGGTGGACGCTTCGAGGGGGGCCCGGCGGAGGCGATGTTCGCGCTGAGCAGGTCCACGCACTTCGACTGGCGGCTGGCCCGCCACGACCTCGCCGGCTCCCGCGCGCACGCCAAGGCGCTGCACCGCGCCGAGCTGCTGACCGACGACGAGCTGGCCGGGATGCTCGCCGGGCTCGATGAGCTGGACGCCGACGTGGCCTCCGGCGCGTTCACGGCGGCCCCCACCGACGAGGACGTCCACGGCGCGTTGGAGCGCGGCCTGATGGAGCGGGTCGGCCCCGAGCTGGGCGGACGCCTGCGCGCCGGCCGGTCGCGCAACGACCAGATCGCGACGCTCATCCGCAGCTACCTGCGCGAGGAGCTGGCCGGCGTGGCGTCCGACGTGGGCGAGCTGGTGGGGGCGTTGCACGCGCAGGCGACGCAGCACCTCGGGGCGCCCATGCCCGGCCGCACGCACATGCAGTCAGCCCAGCCCGTGCTGTTGTCCCACCACCTGCTGGCCCACGCCTGGCCGTTGCTGCGCGATCTCGAGCGCATCGCCGACCTGGATCGGCGCCTGGCGTGGTCGCCCTACGGGTCCGCCGCGCTGGCCGGCACCTCGCTGGGGCTCGATCCGGAGTTCGTCGCGTCCGAGCTGGGTTTCGACGGCAGCGTGGCCAACTCGATCGACGGCACCGCCGCGCGCGACCTCGTGGCCGAGGCCGCCTGGGTGCTGGCGCAGATCGGCGTCGACCTCTCGCGGATCAGCGAGGAGGTGATCGTGTGGTCCACCGTCGAGTTCGGTTTCGTGACGCTGGACGACGCCTGGTCCACCGGCTCCAGCATCATGCCGCAGAAGAAGAACCCCGACGTGGCGGAGCTCGCCCGCGGCAAGGCCGGACGCCTCATCGGCAACCTCGCTGGGCTGCTGGCCACGCTGAAGGGGCTGCCGCTGGCGTACAACCGCGACCTGCAGGAGGACAAGGAGCCGATCTTCGACGGGCTCGACCAGCTCCGCGTGCTGGTGCCGGCCGTGACCGGCATGGTCGCGACGCTGACCTTCCACACCGACCGTCTCGCGGAGCGCGCGCCGGCGGGCTTCTCGCTGGCCACGGATGTGGCCGACTGGTTGGTGCGCCAGCGCGTTCCGTTCGCCCAGGCCCACGAGATCTCGGGGGCGGCGGTGCGGTACTGCGAGGAGCGGGGCATGGAGCTGACGGACCTGACGGCGTCCGACCTGCCCGCCATCGACCCACGGCTGGGTGCCGACGTGCTGGAGGTGCTGAGCGTGGCCGGTTCGATCGACGCCCGGGACGGACGGGGCGGCACCGCCCGCGTCCGGGTGGCCGAGCAGCTGGACGAGGTCGCGCATCGGCTCGCCGAGCTGCGGTGAGGGCGGCGGGGGCGGCGCGGTAGCCTTGTGCCCCGTGAATGCCGTGATCGACGACCTGTCCTGGCGGGGGCTCCTCGCCCACACGACCGATCTGGACGCCCTGGGCGCCCACTTCGATGAGGGCCCGGTCAAGGCCTACGTGGGGTTCGACCCGACCGCGCCGTCGATCCACATGGGCAACCTGGTGCAGATCATGGTGCACCGGGCGCTGCAGCGAGCGGGGCATCGCCCCGTGCTGCTGGTGGGGGGCTCGACCGGGCTGATCGGCGACCCGAAACAGGCCGGTGAGCGTGTGATGAACGATGTGGACGTCGTGGCGGGGTGGGTGGAGCGCATCCGATCCCAGGTCGGCCGCCTCATCGATCTGGACGGCCCCCACGCCGGAACCCTCGTGAACAACCTGGACTGGACGTCCGGCATCTCGGCGCTCGACTTCCTGCGCGACGTGGGGAAGCACTTCTCGGTGAACCGCATGCTCGACCGCGAGGTGGTGAAGAGCCGCCTCGAGGCGGGCATCAGCTACACCGAGTTCAGCTACGTCCTGCTCCAGTCGCTGGACTACCGGGAGCTGTACCGCCGCTACGGCGTGACCCTGCAGACCGGCGGGTCGGACCAGTGGGGCAACATCACCGCCGGGGTCGATTTGATCCGGCGCTCCGAGGGCGCTCGGGTGCACGCCTTGGCAACCCCATTGCTGACGAAGTCGGACGGGGTGAAGTTCGGCAAGACCGAGTCCGGCACCGTGTGGCTCGATCCGGAGATGACCTCGCCCTACGCGTTCCACCAGTACTTCCTGAACGCCGAGGACGAGATGGTCGTCTCCTACCTGAAGGTGTTCAGCGAGCGATCCCACGAGGAGATCGACGACATCGCCGCCCAGCAGGCCGAGAAGCCGTTCCTGCGCGTGGCGCAGCGGGCGCTGGCCAACGACATCACCGACCTGGTGCACGGGGTGGGCGAGCGGCAGGGCGCCGAGGCTGCCGCAGCGGCCCTGTTCGGGCGCAGTGAACTGCGCGACCTGGACGCCCGCACGCTCGCCGCCGTCGCCACCCAACTGGACGCCGCCACGGTGCAGGTGGGGGAGACCTGGCCCTCGGTGGTGGACGCCCTGGCCGAGTCCGGCGTCGTCGCGAGCCGTTCCGCCGCGCGACGTGCGATCGAGGAGGGCGGGGCGTACGTGAACAACGTGAAGGTCACCGAGCCGGACGCCCGTCTGAGCCAGGAGGATCTGCTCGGTGGGCAGATGGTGATCGTGCGTCGCGGCAAGAAGACCGTCGGAGCACTGCGCATCCAGCGCTGAGCCCCGTGGGTGCCGGGCGGCACCGCGAGGGCCGCTGTGTCGGGCCGGGCGAACGGCGCGGGGACCGCGCCGGGGACACATGGCTGGAGACACACGGCTGGGGCACGTGGCCAGGGAGACCGGCTGGGCAGGCCGGCTCGGGCCACCGCGACACGCCCGGGCTGCACAGCCGATTTGCGTCCGCCGACACACCCCTGTAATGTTTACCAAGCCCTCGGGGGAACGGACGAGCCGGACAACGGATCGGACGGACCGAGTGGCCGACCTCAACCAATGACGATCAAGCCTTCTGGGCTTGACTTCGTCGACGGCGGTCGCTGGAGGAGAATCGCAGGATTTGACTCCGGGATTCGGACCAAGTAATGTTGGTCTGGTTGCCCCGGAAGGCGCCGAGAAATCGGAGCCCAAGGTGTGTGGTGGAAGTTTGAGAACTCAACAGCGTGCTTAGGTCAATGCCAGTTGGTCTGCCTCTTTTGTGGGGTGGATCGCTTATTTAGATGCACATTTTTGTGTGCCTCGTCGTCTTGCTGCCCTGTGGGGTGGTGGGGTGATG
>NZ_JACYOT010000015.1 GCF_014858005.1 Propioniciclava soli | reverse complement strand
CTTGGGGTACAGGTCGGGGCGGATGACGTGGCGGACCCTGCGCAGGCGGCTCACGCCGAGGACGTTCTCGACTTGGGTGGGGGTGGCCATGCCGAGGATGCGGCCCGGCCCCCACCGCGCCCACCCCCACACGGTGAGGATGGTGATCCCGGCCAGCAGGACGAGTTCGGCGACGATGATGCACACCAACACCGGGGCGGTCGCCCCGGCAGGCAGGGCGCCGTCGGCCAGCCCGGCGTGCGGGTCACCGGCCACCACGCCGGGGATGCTGGAAACCAGGGCGGTCGGGGTCGGCCAGTGCCAGCCGTACCCGGCCAGCCAGGTCGCGAGCCCGCGACCGGCGTGCAGGCCGTAGAACAGCACCAGGACGGCGCCGAGGAGGACGCCGAGGGGGATCTCCCAGGTGAGCGGGTAGGGGTTGTGGCGGCGTTGCTGCTGCATGAACGGACTCCCTATCTAGGGCTGGACGGGGTGGGGTTACTCGAGGACGCTGATGTGGACGTGGTCGAAGTGGTTGTCGGTGTCCGAGCCGCGGTCGGCCATGGGCCGCCAGTAGGGCCGCTGCGGGCTCCAGGACTGTTGGCGCCAGATGAGGTACTTGATCTTGAGGACTTCGTGGTTGGCGATGAGCCAGTCGCAGATCGCATCACCCAGGGCGATCTGGGCGGGGTCGCGGTAGTTGGAGATCATCACGTCCAGGCCTTTGCCGTGGGGGTGGTCGCTGACCGAGATCTTCGAGCTGGACCGCCACCCGCCGATCGTGGTGATGGTCGGGAACATGGCGGCGACCGCGCGCTTGACGATGATGGTGGCCACCGTGAGCCGGTATTCCGAACCGACGTCGCGGTCGGACTGGGGGATCTCGCCGTCGATGATGCCGACGTTCGGCACACACCCTCGGCCGGGTGTCCCGGGGACCGCTCCCCCGCCGTAGGCGTGGGCGTAGAACAGGACGTCGTTGACGTACCAGTGCGCCCGGTTGTAGGCGAACAGGGCGCCGCGGACGCCGTCGGGCCCGTTGTGGACGCCGCTGGCCCTCAGGTAGTTCGCCGCGGAGAAGATGCTGTCGGCGTCGTTGAGGATGTGGGCGTCCCCGTCGCCGTCGCCGTCGCCGTCGACGCCGTAGGCGGCGAAGGTGGCGGGCATGAACTGCATCAGCCCCTTCGCGCCGGCGTAGCTGGTCGCCTTCAGCCGTCCGTGGTTGGTCTCGGCCATCCCGATCCCCGCCAAGAGTGTCCAGGGCAGGTTGTAGGCGGCCGCGGCGGCTTGGTAGAGGGCGAGGATGTCGGCGGGGATCTCGGTGGGCGGGTTGCGCAGGCTCGCCCGGCGCAGGCTGTCATCGGCCGGCGGCAACGCGAACCCGTCGGTCGCCCCGCTGGTGCGGGCACTCAGCCCACTCACCGACGGAACCTCCGTCCCCTCCACCGCCGGCGTCTGGTCGTCACTGGGGGTGGTGTCTTCGGGGGTGGTGATGACGGGGGTGGCGAGGCAGTAGTCGTGGCTGGCCTTGTCGGCGGTGGGCACGAGCAGGACCACGCTGAGCACCGCGACCGCGAACGGCCCTGCGGTGGCCAGCAGGCCCAGGGTGAGGATGCCGACGATGAAGGTCTTCATGACAGGCCGCCTCGTGCCCACTCAGGCTCGCGTGCGAGACCGTCAGGAATCGGGCCGTGCTCTGGACCTTTCCCGGCGAGGGCTTCGTTGGTGTCGAACAGGGCGCGTTCGGCGGGGTGGAGGACGGTCTGGACGCGGAACTGGCGATCGCCGACCTTCCACAGGGCGCGGCCCTTGTTCTGGCAGGCCCACTCGGTGATGGCGTGGTGGGCGACCGGCCCCAGGCTGGTGGGGACGGCGTCGGGGTCGTCGATGCCGTGGTAGATCGTCGTGGAGGCCAGCTTGGCCAGGTCGCGGGCGATCATCGAGGACTGTGAGCCGGCATCGGCGATGGCCTCGAAGTTGGCCGGGTGGTGCATGTTGCACCACTGCACCGACCCCTCCGATCGGGACAGGCGCAGGTCGGCGTCGAAACTCTTCACGGCGTCCGGGCCGAGGCGGAGTTGGAGCCACACCTCGTCGCGGATGGTGATGTTGAGCTGGTTCGGGTCGGACACTTCCCGGACGCCGCGGCCCCACGAGCTGGTGCACGCCAGCGCGATCGCGACCGCTTCATCGCCCAGCGGCTTGAGCCGCGACAGGGACAGGGACTGGATGGGGGCGGTCCAGTCGACGTCGATGGTGGTGCGGGCGTCGAAGATGCCCGCCAGGACGCCACGGACGAGCCGGTTGAGGGCATCGCGCAGCAGGCGGGTGTCGTCCAGGAACTGGCGCCGGTTGGCGTAGCGGCACTCGTTGACGAGCTCGTCGCTGGGGTCCTCGATCAACTTGCTCAACTCGGGCAGGGTCGTCTCGGTCAGGCGGGTTTGCCCGTCGGCGTAGCCGGTGAGGGTGCGCAAGGCTTGGTCGACCACGCGCGCCTCGGTCGGCCCGTAGGGCACGTGGACGTCGCCGACCTTCTGCGACCCGACCAGACCGCGCACCAGCGTGCCCCAGCGGCCGAACACGACGGTCGCCCGCGTTCGTGCTTCGGCTGGGGTGAGGTTCTCCCACCCGTGGATGAGTGGCCCGAAGTCCAAGGGGTTGATACGCGCGCGCAGGCCCTGGCCGACGGCGATCGGTTCGACACCAAACCAGTGGCACAGGCTCTCGTACTCGTCCTTGATGTCGCCCAGGATGAGGGTCTTGTAGCCGAAGTCGGACATGCGCAGCACGAACGCCTTGGTGGTGCCGGACTTGCCGCGGCCGGGGTCACCAAAGCAGAACACGTTGGTGTTGGTGACCGGAATCGAGTCATCGAGGGTCCAGCCGACCGGGTCGGCGTAGAACGCTCCCCCGGAGAAGTCGTCCACACCGATCTGCGCGCCGGTCGGGGGCAAGCCGGGGCCGGCCACGAACGGCCACAACGCGGGCGCCTGGTCTGAGGTCATCCGCCAACCGGCCACCGGCGGCAGGGACGGCGCCCACCCTTGGTTGCGGCGCAGGGGGCCGCGCCGGTTCGCCGGGCGGAACAGCGGCGTCGGGTCGTGCGCGGGCGCAGCCGCCTCAGGTTGGCGGGGCAGCTGGTGGCCGAAGTCCGACAACAGGGCATCGACCGACCGGCCGGAATGGCCACTATTCCGCGGAATAGTCCGGCTGTGGGTGGTGGGCTTGCTCATGTGGTGCTCCTGCTCAGGCTGATGCCCAACGGCAGCGAGGAGGCTGCGAAGGCGACGTCGTGGGCCAGGTCGAGGACCTGGGGGGCGAAACCGGCCCGGCGGACTGAGGCCTCGAGCTGGAGCTGGTCTGCGGCAGACTCCAGCGTGCTGGCGGTTCGGCCCGCGAGCACCACGCGGTGGCCTCGCATGCGGTGGGCGGTGGCCAGGCCGATGCCGCTGCCCCCGCCCGTGACGACGCACACGGGCGAGACGGACGGCTTGTGCGAGGGCACGTGAGGGAGGGGGTTCATGATGAAGTTCCTTTCGGGCTGTCGTTGACCCCACGAGCTTCCCGCGCACCGAGGCGTCCGCCATCGGCCCAGCGCAGCGATCAGGACTACTGCGCTCGTCGTAGAGGGCGCAGCCGGAATGATCAGTCTCCGGGCCGGAAACCCGCCCGGAACGCCAGGCTCACGAGTTGAGCGCGATCACGAGCCCCCACCTTGGTCATCGCCCGGTTGGCGTGGGTCTTCACCGTGAGGGGCGATAGGTAGAAGTCCCGGGCGATCTGCGCGTTGTCGAGCCCGTTCACCGCAGCCTGCACCACTTCGCGCTCGCGTGTGGTGAGCTCGTCGAACAGGCGGACGAGCGCGGGGTCAGCCACCACGTCGCGGGACTCCCCCACGTGGCCAATGAGCACGTGGGCTGCCGCCGCCGACAGCGCCCCTCCGCCCGCGGCGACCTCGCGAATGCTGTCAGCCAGTTCGTCCGGCCCGACGCCCTTCCCGAGAAATCCGTTGGCGCCCGCCTTCAGTCCGTTGAGGACGTTCTCATCATGGCCGTAGGTGGTCAAGATGATGATGCGCAGCGCGGATCCCGGGAGATCGCAGCGGATCCGGCGGATCGCCTCGACCCCGTCGATGCCGGGCATCCTGATGTCCATCAGCAGCACGTCGAGCCCACCCTGGGCGGCCAAGCGTGCGGCGGACAGTCCGTCCGCCGCCTCCGCCGCGACCTCCATGTCCGGCTGCGCCGACAGGATCGCGCGGAGCCCCAGCCGGATCATCTCCTGATCGTCGGCGATTCCGACCCTGATCATCGCGACCTCCCCGCGTCGATGGGCACGTGTGCCTCGAGCCGGAACTGTCCGTCCTCGACTCCTGTCCTGAGCCAGCCTCCCACGGACGCCAATCGTTCCCGCATGCCGGTCAGGCCGAAGCCGGCCCGGTCTCCGGCCAGGCGACCCGCGCGGGCCGGACCGTCCCGGAGCCCATTCTGCACCGACACGACCACCTCGTCCCCGATGGTCGCGACATCGAGCGTCACTTCTCCCGCGCCGTGCTTCTGCGCGTTGGTGAGCGCCTCCTGGACCACCCGGTACACCGCGGTCGCGGCGTCCACGGCCTGGCCGGCGGGGGCGTCCGCCACCGATGCCCGGAGCGGCAGACCCGCTGCGGTGAACGATGCCACCAGGTCAGCCACGTGGCCGTGGGCGGGGAGGGGACCCAGTGAGTCCTCGGGCGCGACGCGCAGGATTTCAAGAATCCGCTGCATCTCGAGCAGCACGCTCTGGACGCCGGCGCGCGCCTGACGCAGGTCGGCCGTCACCTCGGCGGCGGGTGCTCCGGCGGCCGCGTGGACCTCGGCGGCGCCGAGGTGCATGCTGACCACCGCCGCCTGGTGACCGACGGAATCGTGCAGGTCGCGCGCGATGCGCAGTCGCTCCGTTGCGACGCGCTGATCGAGTTCGGACGCCCGCGCCCGCGCCTCCTGCTGAGCGCGCAGCTCCGCCTCACGCACAAAGTCAGCGCGCGCACGCAAGAGACCGCCCACGGCTGACGCGGCGACGCACACCGAGAAGGCCAGGAGCAGCAGATTCCCGACCCACACCCCCTCCGCGAGGGCGAACGCCAGGTAGCTGGCCGAACCGGTCGCCAAGCCGAGCAGCAGCGCCGACAACCCACGCCGCGACCACCACAGGGCAGCGAAGACCACCACCGTCCAGGTCAGAATCGGGGTCCACCCCCCCGACGCGGCCAGAATCGGGGACGCCATCACCAGGAGCAGGCCCGGCCAGGGCCAACGCCGGGCCACCAGCCAGCCAGCGGCCGCAACGAGCAGCGCCAGCTGGGCGCTCATGGGTGCCTGCTGGATCGCCTGGACCGGGAGCCCGACGGCCAGCGCGGCCCCCGCAATCAAGGTCACCACCAGCTCGAACCGAGCAGAAGGAGTGGTGTTCACCCGCCCATCCTCCCAGCACGACACCGCAGGAAGTACTGCGATCGCAGTAGCCGATCTGACCGCGTTCCGACGACGCCGCATCGCTCGCGGCGACCCACCATGGAGTCATTCCCCCGGAATCACCGGGCTCGCAATCCAAGGAGCAACCATGACCACCACGACTTCGCCACGCACTCTCCCCGCGGATGCCCCCCGCGTCATCTCCACCGCTGGGGCTGATCCGATCGCCGGCCGTTTTGCCGGGCGCAGCATTCTCGTCACGGGTGCCGCATCCGGTATCGGGTTGGCGACAACGCAACGCCTCCTCGCCGAGGGCGCCCGCGTCATCGCGGCCGACCGGACGGCCGATGCCCTGGCGGAGCTCGCCGCCGCGTCCGATCCCGAATGCCTCGTCACCGTCACCTGCGACGTCACCAGCGAGGACGACGTCCAGGCCGCCGTGCGCGCATGCGAGGGCCGCCTTGACGGTCTGGTCAACAACGCCGGCATCATGGACGGCTTCGAGCCGATCGCCGAGGTCACCGATGCCGCCTTCGCGCGCGTCATGGACATCAACGTGGGCGGAACCGTGCGGATGACCCGCGCGGCGATGCCCCTGCTGCTCGACGGCGGCGGCTCCATCGTGAACCTCGGTTCCATGGCCGCTTTGGGTGGGGCGGCCGGCGGCGCCGCATACACGGCGTCCAAGCACGCCGTCATCGGCCTCACTCGGAGCACCGCGGTCATGTACGCCGCGGACGACGTGCGTTGCAACGCCATTGCGCCCGGCGCCGTCATCACCGCCATCGAGAAGAACGTGGCCTCGGCCCGGGGTGCGCAGGTGATCGGCCCGCTCATGGGCGCCAGGATGCCGTCCCTCGCCTCCGCAGAGGCCCTGGCCGCGTGCATCTGCTTCCTGCTCAGCGATGACGCGGCCTTCGTCACCGGCGCGACGCTCGCGGCTGACGGGAGCTGGTCGGCACAGTGACCGGCTCGTCGCAGCGCAGGAGCCCAGGACGCCGCAACGCCCTGGGCCCTGCTCGTGGCACACCATGTGCGCCCCGCTGTGCGATGTGCTTGCCAGTTCTAGCCGCGGTTGACACCCAAGACGCCGATTGCACGTTCGCGCACCCCGGCGGGGGGGTGCGACAACCTGCGGGACCTCAGGCCCGCCCCCCTGTGCCGCTCCTGGCCGAAAATCGGCTCGATCCCCTCCTCGTCGGACCGGGTTGCTCTCGGAGGGTGCTTTCGCCGCCTCCACCGCACTGTTCTCCACGTCGGCATGCTCATCAACGGTCGCCGCACCGGCCCCTGATGTCCTGGTCGGCGCGGTCAGCACGCCCGCCGCGGCCCTAGACGCGTCGCGTGCACGACCGTCGGATCGCGCTGACGGTTCAAACGGCCGGGGCTGAATCGCTCCGGTCGCGATCAACGCGCTTGCGAAGGAAAGCCGCACGCAGGGCGTCGTGATCGGCCCCGTTCTCCTCACCATCTCGGTCTCGGCGTCGCCCAAGGGTGCCGAGACTCGCGAGCTCCGGGTGGTCGAGGACGGTGGGGTCATGCCCGCGACTTGCCTGAAGGTAGTTTCTCGGCGAGTTGACCACCCGTTCCAGGCTGCCGAGGACGACTACCTGGTCGCCCCGGTGACCGCTCCACCCGCGCCGTGCTCGACACCCCTGAAGCGCGGGCCGCAGAAGTCGAGGCCTTCCTCCCCGTCGAGCGCGCCTTGTTGACTTCCTCGCTGCCGCGGCGCGTGGCTGAAGCCAGCGGCGTCCAGACCCCCGCATCTTGCGTCGTACCTGGCGCGAGGCGCTCCGGCGCGGGCCTAGCCGATCGCAGTCCGCATCTCGTTGACGAAGGACTCCCCCGCGGCCTGCGGCGTCGCGCGCCCGAACAGGACGTCTTGGCCGTGGCGGATGAGGACGTCCTCGAAGGAGGACGCACCCTGCGGCGTCAGGGGCGGGGTGGGCGCCAGGTGGGGCTCCAGCGAGTCGAGGTAGGCGATCGCCTTCTTGTCGGACGCCGACAGGTCGTTCTGGATGGCAGCCAACACCTGGGTGTTGGCCGGGACGCCGCGCTCGGTGAGCAGAATCCTGCCAGCGGCCTCGTCGTTGACGAGGTAGGAGGCCAGCTGGACCGCCCGTTCGGGGTTCTTCGCCTGGCTCATGACGCACCAGTACATGGACGCCTGGTAGGCGAGCCGCGCCCCAGCCGGGGTCCCATCGCGGCTCGGAAGCCGCAGCAGCCTCAAATCCTTGCCGGTGGCGGCGTCGAAGGCCGTGATCTGGTTGGAGGAGTAGATCGCCATGGCGGTCAGGCCCGTGGAGAACAGCCGCTGGGCCACGGGCGCGGACACGTCCTCCGTGGATTGGCTGGCGGGCGGGGTGGCCCCCGAGTCCATCAGATCCTTCGCCATGGCGAAGAAGGAGGCGGCCACCTCGGGCCCGAACCCCAGCTGGCCATCGGTGAACGTCTCGACGCCGTTCTGGCGCACCCACACCCGGAAGGCGGCGTCACGGCCGCTGAAGTCGGTGAGGCCATAACTCCCTGCGGGCAGGTTGGTGGTGAGGGTGATGGCAAGTCGCTTGAGGTCATCCCACGTCCACGTGGCGTCGTCGGGGAGGGGCACGCCGGCCTGGTCGAACAGCTCCGGGTTCGCCATCAGCACCGGGGCGATGGTGCCGGCGTTGATGGCATACAGGGTTCCGTCGGCCTCTCCCAACTCGACGGTGCCGGGTGCGAACGCTGTGGTGTCGACGGCCGCCAAGTCGGCGAGTGCCCCCCGGCGCGCGTACTCCAGCAGGTACTTCTCGTCCATCTGGATGAGGTCGGGGGCGTCCTGCGCTGCGACTTGGGTGGCCAGTCTGTCCCAGTAGCCACCCCACTCGGTCGGCTCGGGCGCGATCGCCGCACCCGGGTGGGATGCCGAGAACGAGTCGAGAGCCTCTTGTGTCAGCTCCGTCCGCTTGTCGTTCCCCCACCAAACGACGCGCACCGACGAACCGTCTCCGGCCGCGGGGGTACGGGTGGCGCCCGGTGCGCAACCGGCAGTCGCGAGTGATGCCAGCCCCGTTCCGGACAGCGCCATGAAGGTTCGACGTGAGAAGGGTGAGGGGGACATGCGCATCCTTCCGGTCGGCGGTGAACCACCGAGTGGCGTGTCCAAACTTGCCCACCCTAGGCGAGGAGGACAAAGGCTCACGGACCTGCTCGCCGTTGCGTTGCAGGTCGTCTACGACGTCGTCGACCAGCTGACGCAGTAGGTGTAGTGCGAGATCTCCTGGATCATGGTTCTCATGTGAAGACCTCCTGCGTGTCGATGGCTGCCGGGATCTGACGGGTTCGAGCCGGTGATCGGAGGAATCGTCAAGACCTGTGGATGGGCGTGTCAGGCGGCTTGCTCGTCGGTTGCTGATTCGGCGGGTCGTTCGACGAGTTTGCCCTTCTTGAAGCGGGCGCCGGCGCGGACGAGGGCGACCAGATGGGGAGCGTTCACCGCTCGCCAGCGGGCCTGGGCCGACTCGAGCAGCTTGAACGCCATCGCGATCCCCGCCGCCCGGGACCCGGGTCCCTTGGTGACCCGCTGTCGGAGCCGAAGGGTCGCGAACGTCGACTCGATCGGATTGGTCGTCCGCAGGTGGACCCAGTGCTCGGCGGGGAACTCGAAGAACGCGAGCAGCACGTCGAGGTCGTCGGTGATCTTCGCGGCGGCTTTGGGCCACTTGACGCCGTACTCGGCGGCGAACGCCTTGGCGGCGGCCCGGGCATGGTCGACATCCTCGGCGGCGTAGATCTCGGCGAGCGCCTTCTTCGCGGCGGGGTGGGCCGACTTCGGCAGGGCGGCCAGCACGTTGCCGAGCTTGTGGAACCAACACCGCTGCTCCCGTGTCTGGGGGAACACGTCATGGAGCGCCTTCCAGAAGCCCAGCGCGCCGTCCCCGACCGCCAGGACCGGGGCCTGCATGCCGCGGCGCTTGCAGTCCCGCAGCAGGTCGGCCCACGACTCAGCCGACTCGCGGTACCCGTCGGCGAGCGCGACGAGTTCCTTGCTGCCATCGGCACGGACCCCGATCATCACCAGCAGGCACACCTTGTCGGCTTCCAGCCGCACCTTCAGGTGGATGCCGTCCACCCACAGGTACACATAATCGACCCCCGCCAGCGACCGGTCGTGGAACGCTCGGGCCTCGTCTTGCCACTGCCGGGTGAGCCGGGTGATCGTCGCCGCCGACAACCCCGCCGCCGACCCGCAGAACTGCTCCAGGGCGGCCACGAAGTCCCCGCTGGACAACCCGTGCAGGTACAACAAGGGCAGCACGTCGGCCACCTGCGGCGACTTCCGCGCCCACGCCGGCAGGATCGCCGACGAGAACCGCCGCCGCTCACCCGTGGCCTCATCGACGCGCTTGTCGTTGACCCGCGGCGCCCGGACCGGTACCGCACCCGCGGCGGTGGCCACCTCCCGCGGCTGGTGGTAGCCGTTGCGGACCACCAGCCGCCGGCCGTCGGCGTCGAGCTCGTCGGCGCACTGCTCGATGTAGGCGGCGACCTCAGCCTGCAACGCCGCAGCCAGCATCCGCCGGGCACCCTCCCGGGCCAACTCGTCCAGCATCGATCCACCCACCGCGGCCGGGGCGTGCTCGTTGGACTCGTTCTCGTCGTGGACTACCGTAAGCATGGGCGTACCTTCCCGAACCAGCGCGTCAACGCCGGTCCTGATCAGAGCTACTCGGACTTCAGATCATCCTCGGGGAGGTGCGCTCCTTCACGTCACCCCGCCGAAGACCATCCACAGGTTCTGATCATTGCTCCGGTGATCGTGGCCGAGCGACAATGCCGATGACCGGACACACGGCTGATCTTGCCATCCGCCCACTGGGCACCTATTGTGTACACATAGATACACGGAGGTGGTGGCGGTGACACAGGTTGTTGGAGTGCGGGAGTTTCGAGCCGGTCTGGCTGACTTCATTGCGTCGGCCGAGCCCGTTGCGGTGACGCGTCATGGCGTAACAGTGGGTTGGTTCATCCCGACGCCAACGGATCGGGAAGCCGAGATCGCCTCGCTGAGGTCTGCTGCGCAGGCGTTGGATGAGCTGTTGACTAAGCACGGAGTCCAGCCCGATGAGGTGGTGGCGGAGTTCAAGGCGGCTCGTGCGGGGCAAGCGTGAGTGCTGCCCGAGCGATCGTTGTTGACGCCAACATCTTGATTCGGCTCGTCTTGGGCTCTGCGGTGCGTGAGCTCGTACTGGCCCATGTCGATGCGGTGGAGTTCTTCTCGCCTGCGGAGTGCTTCGAGGATGCGCGTCGCTACCTTCCCGATCTGCTTCAGCAGCGCGGCATCGATCCTGCGGTTCCGCTGGCGGTGCTGGACCAGTTCGAGGCGATCATTCACCCACTCGAAGAATCTGTGTACGTGGCGGTTCGCGAGGAGGCCCTCGCGCGTATCGAGACAAGGGACGCCGGGGATTGGCCGATCTTGGCGGCGGCGATGGTGTTGAACTGTCCCATCTGGACAGAGGATCAAGACTTCTTCGGTACGGGCGTCGCGACCTGGACAACCGACCGGGTTCGCCTCTACCTCACGGGCTCCGAAACGCCCTGAGATGCCGCGGGCGTGACTGTTCCCCGGTCGCCCCGCGAAACGCCCGCCGAAATCGGCGATCACGGCGCGCAGATCCTCGCGGGTGAATCGGTCCATGGCTTCGTCGGTCATAGTTGCGGGTCCATGTGCGCAGTCCACACGTCTCGCGCCTGTTGCTGACGATTTGGGAGCAGCAGCTCTGGGCCTCCACCTGGGTTCCCGTCGAGTCGCAGCGAACGTCCGATCACGCGGTCGGCGTTACAGGCCTCAGCCCGGGTTGCGTACTCACCGGGGTTTCCCTTGGGAAGACCTAACCCCGACCTCCGATGCCCATCCGCAGCGGGGTCTCAGTGGGCCCGATACTCTTCCTCGTCCTCTCGGTCACGCCCCAAGACAGTTCCAGGTCAGACGCCACGTTCACGTGGGTGCCGGCACCTCACGGCACTGCGCAACCAAAGCGCACCGAGCCACAAGGCCGACATTACCCAAGCTCCCGTTCCTCCAAAAGCGATCCAAAAGGCATATGTGGAGGGCGTTCCCAGCCGCTGGTTCGCCAACCACCACGCGATGGCCAAACCCACGGGTGAGATCACCCAGAACGGCCACCGCAACAGGACACGGCCCAAACCCTCGACGCGGTCACACACGGCGACCCCCGCCAAGCACACCGCCCACACGAGGAAACCCGCAAACCCGCCGCAGATAACGACGAACAAATTACCCAGGGAAGCCAAGTTGGGCTCGTTCGGTCCGCCGTGCTCTTCGCTAGGGTAGGCGACCTCAACTATCAGCGATGCCAGCAGCCACGTCAGCGGCGGACTCCACAAAAGCAGGAGGTGGAGGCCCCTGCGCAGCCTGCCCGACGTCGTCATTACCATGCTGGCCAACAGGAACGTCACCCACGCCGGCGTTGCGAGGGCAACGAACTCCAGCCCCTCGGACCAACTATCCAACCCCGGCACTATCCACCCCACTCTGCAGTGCGAGGTCCGGGCCGAGGTAGCTGGCGTGGTAGCGACCTGGCGGCAGCCCACGGATGTAACACCACGCTGTACTTCCTCGGTGCTGCCATGACTCCCATCATCCCTTCCCAGGATTGAGAGCCTCCATCAGACCCGGGATGCTTCTATGTCGTGTCAAGCCGCTAGGGCGATCCCCTCGGGCGTGGGGTGGGCGGCGGTGAGGGTTCGGAAGATCTGTCGTCCGACGTAGCGTTTGAGACAGCGCCGGATCTCCTTGGCGGTCTTGCCTTCGGCCAGCCGCCGCTCGAGGTGGGCGCGGGTGTCGGGATCGGTCCGCATGCGGGTGAGCACGACGGTGTTCAGCGCGCGGTTGAGCTGCCGATCACCACCGCGGTTGAGGCGGTGCCTGACCGTGTTGCTCGAGGACGCCGGGATGGGCGCGGTGCCGGCGATCTGGGCGAAGGCGGCTTCGCTGCGGATCCGGTCGGGGTGGGATCACACGGTGAGCACGACGGCTGCGGTGATCGCGCCGACGCCGCGCGACGCGAGCAGTTCGGGTGCCTCGGAGGTGACCAGCGCGGTGATCGTGGCGCGGTTCTCGGCCAGCTCGTCGTCACTTGCCTGAACTCGCTTGGCCAGTCGGATCGCCTCGGCTCGGGCGGTCGCGGTCCCGAACGGCTCTTCGCGTCGTCGCCAGCTCGCGATGGTGGAGATCTGCTGCGGCGTAAGCGACTTGCGGGCATCGACGCCGAGGTCGTGGCTGCGCACCAGCGCGGTCAGGGCGTTGATGCACCGTGTCCGCTCGACGTTGAGGTGGTCCCGGGCCACGGTTAGCACGCGCAGAGCGGTGTGCGCCTCGCCTGCGCGGCGGTCGCGAAGCATCGTCAACGGCACCACCAGGATGGATCGAGCGGCGAGCAGTGCGTCGAGTGCGTCGGTCTTGCCGCGTCCGCGTTCGCGCTGCGGGGTAGGTGCCTCGACCACTCGGTAGCCGGCCTCCTCGAGGACGTCGCCAAGAGTGGCGCCATAGCAACCGGTTCCCTCCGCGGCGATCAGAACCGAGTCGAGGTCGCCTTGAGTGCGTCGCCCGATCCAGTCCCGGGCCCGGCGAACCCCGGCGGGCGTGGTCGGGAAGGCGGCTTGGTCGAGCAGAGCGCCGCTGGCGGCGATGATGGCGTAGCTGTGCGTCGCGGCGTGGGTGTCGACCCCTACGACGTAGCGGTAGAGGTCGGCCACGGTGGCAGGCAGACTGGACATGCGATGTTCTCCTCACTGATCGGGTTGGACGTCGTTGCCGGCGTCAGCCCGGGTGAGAAGTCACGACGAGGCAGGCCTGTAATGAGCCACACCAACGGGGACGGCAATCCCGGTGGTGGGCATGCTTCTGATCAAGCCATCGTTGTGAGCCAAGGTCGGCGCCGGCACCCGCTGGACAGTTCCCGGGCATGACACCCCCGAGGGGTCAGGCGATTGAGGAGTCACAACGAGCACCGGATGACCGGCCCTAACCCTGCCAGCCAGCCCCAGGCCAGCCGCGACGAAGACTTACAGGCGATTCAACATATCCGACGTTCTCCACCACCAACCCGGCGGGTCGACGGCCTGACGGCTGCGACGGGCGCTGGCGGGCAGCAGGAGCGCAGATGAAGCATCACCAGCCGATCCGGGCAGCCATCGTCGACGACGGGGATAGGGCCGCAACGTGGGTCGACGAGCACGAGGTCGACGTCAGCCTCATGGACATTCGCGTGCCGCGCCTTGACGGAGTCGAGGCGACACGTCGCATCGTCGGGCGCGGTGAGCCACCCCGCGTGCTCGTCGTGACGACGTTCAACGTCGACAAGATCGTGCTCGGTGTCCTCGGCGCGGGCGCCCGAGGATTCTTACTCAAGGACGCCAACTCCTACAGAGTTTCTCCGTCACCTTCGAGGTGACGGACCCGGCATCCTCTCATTCCGCACAGGCAGGGTGTTCTGGGCGTCTGGTTCGTGTTGGCGGGTGGGGCTCAGGCGACCTTCGCGCTGTAGCGCTGACGGGCGGCCTCGCCGCTGGTGCCGACGAAGGACCCGATGGCGGACCATGGCATGCCGGCCTCACGGGCGGCCCGCACTGCATCAACCAAGTGGCGCTCAGCTTCGGAACGCTCCGTGACCGCGGCACGCAGCAATGCGACAGCGCCGGCATCCAGCTCGTCGGTCGGGTCGGGTTCGTAGGCCTCGAACCGGGCAGCCAGTTCGTCGGCGTGCGCCAGGATCTCCTCAACCGTGCGGGGCATGTTCATCACCTCAAGAACTTCACTCGGGCCACCATGGCGTGGACGATAACGTAGGTCTGCTCGCCATCGACGTAGCCGACCTCCAGGAAGAGCGCCGCCCGGTTCGGGCCGACGATCATGGTGAACCCGTCCCCCAGATCCCAGATCCGGAGGGGATTCCAATAGGCGTGCAAGATGTCGTCCTCTTCCACGCCGTGCTTGAGCGCAGACGGCGCGATGACCGACTCACCCATCACCATTCCAAGGTAACTTGCGACCAAGGGCGGGTCAAGGCCATGTCCCACGTCCACGCGGAGCTGGGCTTCGTCCTCGGTGAGGGCCACGCTCCCCCTTGAACGCCTTCCAGCAGCCACCACCTCGTCGCGACCACGGCAAGGTCGGGCGTCTCGCGGGCTCCTGTCCCCCAGTTTCATTTGAAGACATGACCCTCCGTGTCTTGAACCTGCGCCGCTCGGCACGCGGGTTCCGCAACCTCACCCACCACATCGCGCGCAGCCTGCTCTAGACCGGCGGATGGAGACCCCGACTCCACCGTGAAGTGTGGAGAGCGAGTAGAGGCTATTAATCACTTGCGGGCTCCGCGACCGCGGTCCCCGCGTTGTGAGCAACAAGAGTGTCAGAGTCCGCCCGATTCGACACACCCAACTGATGGTACTGGCGTTTCGTTTGGCAGGATGGGGTCAACCTTTACCAGGAGGAACCGTGACAGCTCATGCAGGCAACGACGCCGAGAAGCATCGGATCTATGCGCTCGCGTCGCAATGGTTCTTGGAGACGCTTCCCGAGGGTGGGTCAATCATCACCCCGGGCAAGCGTCTCTGGACCCTCGAGAACCTTGAGGAACTGGACGAGAAGTTCGTCCAACGCCCCGATCTGAGGTCGGGTCTCACCTTCCTGCAGAAGCTGCAGGAGCAGCTCAGCGACGCGTCTCCCAACGCCGTCCAACTCATGGCGGAGCTTCACGTGGTGTTCTTCTGGTGGATCTGGGAGGGGGCCATCTCCGGGAAGAAGAAGAACTCCGACATCAACGCCATCCTCTCCTGGCACCCCGACCGGCCTACTCTGCCTACCGACGTCGCGGCGTCCATGAGCCCCGGCTTTGCGCACCCCGGTCAGTGGGCCAACACCCGCCGCGACGTACAGCTCACAGCTTTGATCAAGCTCATCTCGGCCCTGCTCCGGGAACCGCCCGAGAAGATCGCCGAGCTGCAGAAGGACCCGCTTGCACTGAGGGACTTCTGGGCCGCAACACCGACACCGTCGGGGGATGCCGCCCGGTGGGGTCTTCTGCACGAGCTCTACCCAGACGTGTTCGAGTCCACAGTCTCCCCAACGCACAAGCAGCTGATCATCGAACGCTTCTCCCAGGAGGGCGACGACACCGCGGACGCGGACCGCGCCCTCATGGACATCCGGCGCCGGCTCTCGGGAACCTGGGGGGCGGGCTACAGCTACTACGACGCCAGCAGCGACCCTCTGCACTGGCTGTGGGCCGCGCCTCCCAAGCAGTGGAACGCGTTCCTCTCATGGGCGCGTCGACTGTGGGCCACCACCGAGTTGGACTTCGACCTGCATGAGCGAAGCTACAAACTCAAGGTCGCCGAGAAGCTGAGCGAAGCCCGCAGGGCAGCCTCCAACAGTCCGGACTTGCCTGATCTGGTCAAGGCCGGGCTCAACCACAAGAGCAACAACCTCACCAGCACCTTCAACCGCCTACCCCTCACCGACTGGGTCCGTGAGAACCCCACCGAGGGTGCACGCGCGCTGCATGCACTCTGGGACGATGCGCGTCCCGAGAACGTCGCACCCGCTGTCGATACCTTCGGGCACTTGATCGCACCGTCGGGACGAACGACGCCCGGGGCGGTCCTGAGCCTCGCATCGACGCTCCTGCTTGCCAAGGATGAGAAGCAGTTCCCACCGGTCACCATCGAGACTGCACGGGCCATGTGGCGCTTGGCCGGGTGGGGAGAGGCGCCGCCGGACGCGACTCCGGGCCACCTGCTTCACCGCGCGTATTTGCTGTTCGACGAGGTCCTGCGCGACGCTCCAACGTGGGACAATCCCCCCCGGGACCGGCTCGACGTCCAGGGGCTCCTGTGGACCCTCGTCCGCCTCGGAAAGAAGCCGGACACGTGGTCGGACGCCGAGTGGGACGACCTCCTCGCTTTCCGGGGAGCGGTGCCGTTCGAACATGACGAAGAACCACCCGAAGCCGAGCAGATTCCTACAACGGAGGTGGACTACCTCGGCGACGCTGCTACGAAGCTGAGCCTCGATCGGTCGTTCCTCGAGGAAATCGCGGCCCTCCTGGACGACAAGGGGCAGGTTGTCTTCTACGGCCCGCCCGGAACAGGCAAGACCTTTGTCGCTCAGCGCTTGGCCAAGGCACTGGCCGAAGGCGAAGCCGAGCGAACCACCATCGTCCAGTTCCACCCAGCCAGCACCTACGAAGACTTCTTCGAAGGGCTCCGACCCACTCTCGCCGGGGGACATGTGCACTACGAGCTTCGCCCGGGACCCTTGGCCAAGATCGCGAAGGCAGCCAGCGCCGATCCGGGTCACACCTACGTCCTGGTGATCGACGAGCTCAATCGGGCGAACGTGCCCAAGGTGATGGGTGAACTGCTGTTCCTGTTGGAGTACCGGGACGAGACGGTCGCAACTCTGTACCGTCCTGAGGGATTCCGGCTGCCACGAAACCTGCTTTTCATCGCGACCATGAACACGGCCGACAGATCAGTGGCCTTGGTGGATGCTGCCCTGCGTCGACGTTTCCACTTCATCCCCTTCTTCCCACACCTCGGCGCGATGCAGGGACTTCTGCGCCGGTGGCTCCACCGCTACGGTCGCGCCGCAGCCGTCGCCGACCTGCTGGACGCCGTGAACGCGGAGTTGCGAAGCGAGGTCGGCGACCACTTGGTGATCGGACCCAGCCACTTCATGAAGGAGGACCTGTCCGAAGAGGCGTTGGAACGCATCTGGACCTACAACATCTTCCCGACGCTGGAGGAGCTGTTGTGGGGCCGCACCGAAGAACTCGCACGGTGGAGCTGGCCTGCAGTACGCGCCCGCTACAGATCCCAGCTGAACCTGGGCCCCGTGCCTCAGGACGGGGAACCGGCAGGTGAGTCACCTCGCGCCAACACGGACAGCGGCGTGACGGCACCTGACGGGGAACTGCCCTGAACAGGCCGGCATGACCGTCGAACCCGTCACCATCCACGTTCCCGAATATCAGTCGGTGGACGTGTCGATGACGGACGCCCAAGCCCGCCAGCTTCAGCTGGCGAGCGGACCTCGCCTGACCGTCCGTCCCGCGCGCTCAGGCTTCCGACTCACAGCGTCCTCCCACGTGGGGGCGATCAGCATCCCCGGATTAGTCGTACACGTCACGCCCAAGGTGCCAGTTGAGAACGTTCTGCGCCTCATGACGTGGAGCACCCGGCGTCTGTCCTTCCTCGACCCGTCACTGGGTCATGCCTCGGCAGCCCTCACCCCAGCGGTGGCCGCTTGGTACGCGCGAATGCTGGAGCGGACGCTGGTGCTCGGACCCGATCGCGCTTATCCGGAGCATGCAGGGCGACTGGACACCCTCCGTGGACGCGTCGACCTCCCCGCCCTCGCTCACTCAGGTGGATTGCCCACACCCCTTCCCTGCCGCTTCGACGAATGGACCGTCGACACTCGCCTCAATCGGCTCGTCACCTCGGCCGCCCAAGCACTAGCCCACCAACCAGGGGTGCCCGCCCAAACTGCGATGGATCTGCGGCGCCTCATCCGCATGATCCCGGGAGTCGGGGCGCTCCGGCCGGATGACCTAACAGCCACCGCACCGCTCACCAACCGCCTCAACGACCACTACGCAGACACCGCCCATCTGGCCATCCTCATCCTGAGGTTGTCGGGCTTCGGGCACGGAACCGGCTCGACAGTGACGTCGTCCTTCATGGTCGACATGAACAAAGTGTTCGAAGACTTCGTCTCGGCGCGGGTCGCCGCCCTGTTGACCGACGGGCGCCGCCTCACATGTCAGCAACCCGTGCCCCTGGACGAAGAACGCTTCGTCGTCACAGCGCCGGACTTGATCGTCACAGACCATCGGGGCCGCACGGAGCTGGTCGCCGATGTGAAGTACAAGCTGACCACCGATGGCACGGGACGCAGCTCGGACTACTACCAACTCCTCGCCTACTGCACATCACTCGCTCTCCCCAGAGGCGTCCTGATTTACGCCGACGCAGGAGAACTTCCTGCGCCGCCGCGGCGGTTACGCGTGAGGAACGGGGGAACCATCCTGGACACAGTCCGGCTGTCGTTGCACGGCTCGCCCGAAGAGCTCGACTCCAGCATGCGTGTCATGGTCACAGAGCTGCTGTCTGGTGGAGGCTCGGAGTAGTTGACCGAAGACAAGGGCTCCTCACGGTGCCATTCCAGGCGTCAGCACAGGATGAGGCCCGTTGAGGCACGGACAGCCGGGATCGCCCTGCGTCTTCCATTGCGCGCGTCCGCCACCAGGCCCGGATCCTCCACCGACGCTCGACCAGTCGATGGCCTCGGAGGCCTGCACGCCCCCGGCCACACGATCGCCCGGCCCCAGCACGTCCAAAGCCGGTTCCTCGACGGGCGCCGACGGCGGCCAAACCGCCGACAGCACCCCCGCGATGCTCATGGCCGACCAGACCGCGTCCGCGCCGGCGTCCATCCGGGCCACCTGGCCCATCTGTCCACAAGCGTCCACGACCACCTCCGGCGTTACCCCTCGTGGCTACGCTAAAAACCGTGGTGGGCCCACTGGGGATCGAACCCAGAACCCGCGGATTAAAAGTCCGCTGCTCTGCCAGTTGAGCTATAGGCCCTCGCCGGTGAGTCTATCCAGCCGCGCCGGAGCCTCGTGACGGCCGGCGCCGGCCCCGACCACCTCGGGTGGCCCGTGGGAAGCAGCCACCGCCACGTGACCGGACGGCGCCCCGCAGGCGACACCTAGGCTTGGCCGGGTGATTCCTCCCTGGTGGGGCATACCGGTGATCCTTGTCGTCGGGATCGCCGTGGTCTGGTTCGGCTGGTGGCACGACCGCCGGCGGGCCCGCCACGCGGCGACGGCGCTGCGCGAACCGCCCCCACGCCCGACCCCCGGGTTGGACGACTCCCCCCAGCCCACCTACACCACCGAGGACGACCTCCGCGCCGGAGCCGTCCACCCCGAGGCCGACCCCGCTCTGATCGCGCGTCGGCCCGGCTCCCCCACGCTGCCGGCCGGCACCCACGGCGCGTTCCTGGACGCCTCGGGTCTCGCGACGCTGCGCGACCCGCTCGTCCTCGTCACCGACGCCCCCATCACCGAGGACCACCAGCTGCTCAGCCTGCTCCAGTGCGCCCGCCGGGGCGCCCGCCCGCTCGTGATCGTCGCCCCCGCCTTCTCCCCCGACGCCCTCGGCACCCTGCTCGCCAACGCCCTCTCCGGGCGCATCGCGTCGCTACCCGTGACCCTCACCGACGCCGACCAACGCCTCCGGGCCGCGACCCTCACGGGCGGACACGTCGTGGACGCCGACGACCTCGCGTCCGGCTTCCTGCCGCCCCACGTCTGGGGCACATGCCACGGCTGGGTAAGCGACGCGACCACGTCCTGGGTCGTCCGCGCCGCCTGAGAATCGACCCAGAAACTCTCACCCGCTCCTCCAGACTGGGCTCCCGCAAGCGCTCACTGCTGCGTCCAGGCCTTGAAAATCTCAGGAAAGCATCGTCTACTACTGGTGGCACCCGTTCGACACGGGCGGACTTCCCCGGTGCCTCCCCCGCCAGCGACGACGAAAGTTCCCCCCGTGACCAACGCCCTTCGCCTCCTCAACCGCACCGCCTGCGGCGCCGCCACCCTCGCGCTCTTCAGCGTCGGCGGCCTCGTGCTCGCCAACCCCGCGGCCGGTTCGTCACCCATGACGGCCACCACCGCGGTCAATCTTCGCTCCGGCCCCGGCACCGCCAATCCCGTCCGGTCAGTCTTGGCCGCCAACGAGGCGGTCACCGCCACCGGCGCCACCTCCGGCGGCTGGTACGAGGTGACCACCAAGGCAGGCGTCACCGGCTGGGTGTCCCAGAACTTCCTGCGCGCCGCGTCCGCCTCCCCCGAGACGAGCAGCGCCGTCACCCTGGCCGCCACGTCGGCGTCCGCCACCGGTGAGGCCACCACGACGGCCGCGGTCAACGTCCGCAGCGGCCCAGGCACCGGCCACGGCGTCATCGGCGTGGCCCCCCGGGGCACCACGCTCGGCACCACCGGCACGACCAGCGGCGGCTGGACGCAGGTCGTCTGGCAGGGGTCGGCCGCGTGGATCTCCACGAACTACCTCAGCGCCTCCCCCGTCACCTCCACGCCGGCGGCCGGCCAGGTGCGGACGACCGCCAACCTCTACCTGCGCAGCGCCGGCAACGCCTCGGCGTCGTGGGACACGGTGCTCCCCAAGGGCTCGGTGGTCGACACCACCGGGGCCACCACCGCCACCTACACCGAGGTGATCGTCGGCGGCCAGAACCGCTGGATCGCCACCCGCTACACCGTGGCCGTCACCGCCGCCGCGCCGGTCGCCCCCGCCCCGCCGGCCGCCACCGGCACGGTCTATGTCACGGTCAACTCCCTCAACGTTCGCGCCACCTCGGCCGCGGACGGCGCCGTGGTCGGGACGGTGACGCGCGGCACCGCGCTGCCCACCACCGGGAACACCGACAACAACCGCACCGAGATCATCCACCAAGGCGTCGCCCGCTGGGTCTACAGCCCGTACGTGTCCGCGACGGCACCGAACGCCTCCGGCGGTGGGGGCGGGGCGTCCGGCGTGGCCATCACCGGCTACGACAAGCTGACGCCGAGCGCCAAGCGGATCGTCGACCACGTCGTCGCGAACCACCCGCAGATCCGCTCGATCGGGGGCTGGCGCGCCTCGTCCAGCTACTCCGGCGACCACCCCAACGGCCGCGCGGTCGATCTCATGATCCCCAACTGGCAGTCGTCGGCCAACGCGGAGATGGGTTGGGAGCTGGCCCGCTTCTTCGCCGACAACGCCGCGACGTTCAACGTCAGCTACATCATCTACCGCCAGCAGAGCTGGAACGCGTCCTACCCCGCCCGCGGCTGGCGCGGCATGGAGGACCGCGGTTCGGCCACGGCCAACCACTTCGACCACGTGCACATCTCGGTGCGGTCCTGACCCGGCTTCCGGGCCGAACCCTCGGCGCCGGTCAGCCCACCGGGGCCAGGGTGCCCGCGAACGCCTCGAGCGCCTCGTAGGGCAGGTCGGCGCTGACGACGACCACGGAGTCGTCGGCGCGGACCAGCGACCGCGTCCGCCCGTCGTCCGACAGGTACCGTGTCCACGCCCGCCCGCTCACGACGGACTCCCCGTCGGGCGCGCCCTCGCGGGTGCGCTCCTCGACGAAGAGTTCCGGGGCGGCGGCGCGCTGGTCGAGCCCGATGTAGCGGTCGTCCGGGGTCAGGAACGCCAGCGACCACGTGTCCCCCACCACCGCCTCGGCCCGCCCGGCCGTCCCCGCCGGCAGCCAGGACGCCTGCGTGCAGCGCCAGCCTTCCGGCAAGTTCGTCGGCGCCCAGATCGTGAAGGCGGACGCCTCCGCCGCCCGCTCGGCGACGGGCTCGTAGGCCACCACCGGGATCGGCGGCTCCGGGTTGCGCGTGAACACCAGCGAGATGAGCACCACCGGCACGAGCAGCACCAGCAGCGCCACCACCATGCTCATACCGGTGGCGTTGGCGCGGGCGTTGCCGGCCGCGCGGGCGCGGGGGTTGGAAGCCATGGGGTGCATCCTGCCACGCCCACCCCAGACGCCCCTCGCACGGTCGGCGGGCCGAACCGAACAACCCGCCCGACAGCCGCCGGGGCGTGACCTCAGAAGGCGATGTCCTCCAGCAGGTCGGTCACCAGCGCGGCGATCGGCGACCGCTCCGAACGGGTGAGCGTCACGTGGCCGAACAGCGGGTTGCCCTTGAGCTTCTCGACCACGGCCGCGATGCCGTCGTGGCGTCCGACCCGCAGGTTGTCGCGCTGGGCGACGTCGTGGGTGAGCACGACGCGGCTGTTCTGCCCGATGCGCGACAGCACGGTGAGCAGAACGTTGCGCTCCAGCGACTGCGCCTCGTCGACGATCACGAACGCGTTGTGCAGCGACCGGCCCCGGATGTGGGTGAGCGGCAGCACCTCCAGCATCTCCCGGGAGACGATCTCGTCCACCACGTTGCGGTGCACCACCGAACCCAGGGTGTCGAAGACCGCCTGGCCCCAGGGTGACATCTTCTCCCCCTCCGAGCCGGGCAGGAAGCCGAGCTCCTGGCCGCCGACGGCGTACAGCGGGCGGAACACGATGACCTTCTCGTGCTGCCCCCGCTCCATCACGGCCTCCAGCCCGGCCGCCAGCGCCAGCGCCGACTTGCCGGTGCCGGCGCGTCCGCCGAGCGACACGATGCCCACGGCGTCGTCGGAGAGCAGGTCCAACGCCACCCGCTGCTCGGCGGAACGGCCGTGCAGCCCGAAGACGTCGCGGTCGGCCTTGATCAGGCGCAGGACGCGGTCGGCGCCGACGCGTCCAAGCGCGGTCGACCCACCCCCGCGCGCGACGACGCCGGTGTGGCAGGGCAGGGAGGCGAGCGCCGGCGTCCGCACCGAGCCGTGGTCGTACAGCTCGTCCATCTCGGCGGCGGCCAGCTCCAGCTCGGTCATGCCCGTCCAGCCCACCTCGGTCGGCAGCTCGTGGCGGTACTCCTCGGCGGCCAGCCCGACGGCCGCGGCCTTGACGCGCAGCGGGAGGTCCTTGGTGACGAGCACCACGTCGCGGCCCTCGCGGGCGAAGTTGGCGGCCACGGCGAGGATGCGGCTGTCGTTGTCGCCCAGCCGGAACCCGGGCGGCAGCACTTCCGGATCGGTGTGGTTCAACTCCACGTGCAGGACGCCCCCGGCGTCGTTGACCGGCACCGGCGCGTCGAGGCGTCCGTAGGTGATGCGCAGGTCGTCGAGGAAGCGCAGGGCCTTGCGGGCGAACCAGCCGAGCTCGGGGTGGTGGCGCTTGCCTTCCAACTCGGTGATGACGACGAGCGGAACGACGACGGCGTGTTCGGCGAAGTACATCAGCGCGTTGGGGTCCGACAGCAACACCGAGGTGTCGATGACGTGGGTCCTCACCCGGGTGGCGGTGGCGCTGCTGGTTGTGGGCTGCGTGGCGATGTCGGTCACGTGCGTCCTTCTGCTCAGGGCCGCGACGGACCACCCGCCCGGCCACACCAGATCGGTCAGCCGAGAGCGCCCCGCGGGGGAAGCACAGTCATGGGTCCCCTCTCGTCGGATCCCCCGGTGTTCGGGAGGTCCTGCCCCGACAGTAGGCGTCGCCCCGGCGCGGCGGACGCCGACACGCGCGGGTTCGATCGGAGTTCACGTGCGCGTCACCCGCACCGTGCCGGGCGATGCGGCAGTGCCGGGCGAGCGCAGCGCCTCAGCGACCGTAGCGCCGCTCGCGGCTGGCATAGCTGCGCAGCGCGCGCAGGAAGTCAACGCGGCGGAAGTCGGGCCACAGGGCCTCGCAGAAGTAGAACTCGCTGTGCGCGGACTGCCACATCAGGAAGCCCGAGAGCCGCTGCTCCCCCGACGTGCGGATGATGAGATCCGGGTCCGGCTGGCCGGCGGTGTAGAGGTGCTCGGCGATGTCGTCGATCTCCAGGGACCCGGCGATCTCCCCCAGCGCGGTGCCCTTCTCCATCTCGGACGCCAGCAGCTTGCGCACGGCGTCGCGGAGCTCGTGGCGTCCGCCGTAGGCGACGGCCACGTTGACGGTGAGCCCGTCCGAACCTGCCGTTTCCGCCTCGCACGCCCGCAGCGACGCCTGCATGGGCTCGGGCAGCAGGCTCGCGTCCCCCACCAGTCGCACGCGCCAGCGGCCCGTCGCACCCAGGTCGGTGAACAGGTCCTCGATCACGCCCAGCAGCGGGCCCACCGCAGCACCGTCGCGCAGGAGGTTCTCGGTGGACAGCACCCACAGCGTCACCACGCGGATGCCCACCTCGTCGCACCATCCGACGAAATCCATCAGCTTGCGCGCCCCGGCGCGGTAGCCGACCTCGAGCGGACGCCCCGGCGCATTCAGCCGCGCCCACCGTCGGTTGCCGTCCGCCAGCACGGCCACGTGCTGGGGCAGCCGCTCCCGGTCGAGCTCGGCGAGCAGGCGCTGCTCGTAGGTGGAGTACAGCAACCCCGCGGGGTGCAGGCGGTCGACCCAGTCCCGGGCCCGCTGCGTCCACGCCATGGCGATCAGCGTACCGCCCGGCCCCGTGAACCGGGCGGCACCCCCGCACCGGGGGCGTCCGCGCGGCATTTTCAAGCCCGTGTGACGTTGTAACACAACTGACGCAGTTCGGAATCATCGCTGCAATGGGAGTCCGTTGTGCTTGTTTCGACGCGACGCCTCGCCGCGACGCACAGACAAGAAAGGTTCTGCAACGAGCATGGACACGCAAGCTATCTGGGAGGCCGCCTCCCCGATCTGGGTCATGGTATCCGCCGGCCTGGTGCTCTTCATGACGCCCGGCCTCGCCTTCTTCTACGGCGGACTGTCCCGGGCCCGCTCCGCCATCAACATGATGATGATGAGCTTCGCGGCCATGGGCCTCGTCGCTCTCGTCTGGCTGCTCTGGGGGTACTCGATGAGCGGCGGGGGCACCAGCATCGCCGGCATCTTTGCCGACCCGATCTCGCACTTCGGCCTCACCCAGATCGGTGGGGAGGACCTGGTGGGCGTCGGCTTCGGCGCGACCTTCGCGATCATCACCGTGGCCCTGATCTCGGGCGCGGTGGCCGACCGGGCCCGCTTCAAGGCGTGGATGGTATTCGTCCCCGTCTGGGTCACGCTCGTCTACTGCCCGCTCGCCTTCATGGTGTGGGGCGGCGGCCTGCTGAGCGCCGACGGCGCCATCGGCTCCGTCGTCGGCGAGGCACTCGACTTCGCCGGTGGCCTCGTCGTCCACATGGCCGCGGGCCTCGCCGCCCTCGTGCTGGCCCTGATGATCGGCAAGCGCACCGGATTCTCGGCCGGCATCCACCGCCCCCACAGCATCCCGTTCGTGATGCTGGGCGCGGCGATCCTGTGGTTCGGCTGGTTTGGGTTCAACGGCGGCGCCGCGGGCACCATCGCCGAGGCGGGGCTGATCTGGGTCAACACCCTCATCGCGCCCGGCATCGGCATGGTGGCCTGGCTGCTCACCGAACAGCTGCGTGACGGCCGCATGACCTCCGTCGGCGCCGCCTCCGGCATCGTCGCGGGCCTCGTCGCCATCACCCCCGCCTGCGCGTTCGTGACGCCGCTCGGCGCCGCCGCCATCGGCGCGGTGGCCGGCATCATCTGCTGCTTCGCGGTCAACCTCAAGTTCCGCGTCGGCATCGACGACTCGCTCGACGTCGTCGGCCTCCACTTCGTCGCCGGCCTCTGGGGCACCCTGTCCATCGGCCTGCTCGCCGTGCCGCTCGAGGACGGCCGCGCCGGGCTCTTCTACGGCGGTGGCCTCGCGATCATGACGGCCCAGGTGGTCGCCGTGCTGGTCACCACCGTCTTCACGGTGTCGCTCACGGCGCTGATCGCCTGGGCGATCCACAAGACGATCGGCTTCCGCATCACCGCGGAGGACGAGGAGGGTGGCATCGACCTGTCGGAGCACCGCGAGTCCGCCTACGACCTCGAGACCGCCCTCGCCTACACCGGGGAGGGCCGCGAGCAGGAGTGAACCCGTCCTGCCCTGCATCTACGGCGCCCCGAACCCACCGGTTCGGGGCGCCGTCCGCGTCGGCAGGGGCTCGCGAGCCCGAACAACCTCGACCCTCGGCGGCAACCCGCGCGGACGCTCTTGCGCCCGCGAATCGGGCGGCCTACCCTTACCTACGTGACCGTAAGTTACGCCAAGTCAAGTAAGGGCGATCCGATGGACATCCCCGCTCCCATCAAGCCGAAGCTGCGCGGCTGGCTGCATCTCGGCATGGCCCCGCTGATCCAGCTCGCCGGTCTGGTGCTCCTCGTCGTGACCCCGTCCCTCATCGGGCGAATCGGTCTGGCGATCTACCTCGTGGGGGCCACCTTGCTGTTCGCGACGTCGGCGCTCTACCACCGCGGCACGTGGACGGCCCGGGTCGGCGGTTTCCTGCGCCGCATGGACCACGCGAACATCTTCGTGTTCATCGCCGGCACCTACACCCCGCTGGCCCTGATGCTGCTCACCGGCTGGAGCCGCACCGCGCTGCTGGTGCTGATCTGGGGCATCGCGGCCGCCGGCATCGCGTTCAAGCTGGGCTGGATGCACGCCCCCCGCTGGCTCTACACCGGCCTCTACCTGCTCATGGGCTGGGTCGCCGTCGGCTGGCTCGTGCCGTTCTGGACGGCCGGTGGCCCGCTCATCGTCTCCCTCATCCTGTTGGGTGGCCTGATCTACAGCGCCGGTGCCGTCGTCTACGCCCGCAAGCTGCCGGACCCCTCCCCCACCTGGTTCGGCTATCACGAGATCTTCCACGCCTGCACGATCGTCGCGGCCCTGTGCCACTTCGCCGCGATCTCGCTCGTCATCCTGCGCTGAGCCCGCGCGTCGCCGGCGCTCAGTCCGGACGGATCCAGGTGCGCCGCGCCACCCCGGGCATCGCGAACGCCTCCGGGTCCCCCGCCACCCGCCGGTGGACGCGGGCCAGGAAGAGGCCGAGCAGCCAGGGGTTGGCCACGGTGGCCATCGGCAGACGCAGCTCCGGCACGGGGCCGTGATCGCCGCGCAGCGCCCCGACCCGTCCGAGGGCAGGCGCGACGCGGCGGTGGGCGTCCGGCGTGACCGTCAGCACCACCTGCGAGAACGGCTGGCCCGCCTGGACGCCCACGGCGCCCACCTCCGGCCACGTGAGGAGTTCACCCAGGAGGGCGATGCCGTCCCGGCTGACGCGGACCGGGGTCGCCGCCTGCGCGGTCATCCGTCGGCTCATCGCGAACACCAAGGCGAGCACCCCTGCCAGCACGAGCAGGGCGACCCCCGCCCCGGTCTGGTCCGTCCCGAAGAGCGCGCCGAACCCGGCGGCGGCGAAGGCGGCGACGACAACGGCGAGCAGCAGGGTGCCTCGCCGGTGGACGCGCTGGTCGAAGCCAAACTCGATCCACCCGGTGCGTCGGAGCTCGGCCTCCCAACCGGACACCTCCTCCGACCGGTGGCCGGTGGGGGGCAGGCGCTGCCCCGAGCCGTCCCGGTCCAGCCCGCGGCCCCAGAGAGCCGGGGGCAGGTCGGGGATGCGCACCAGGTCCCCGGCAGCGCGGCGGGCGGCGATCCACCGCGGCAGCGCGACGCGCGGCGCGCCCACGAGGAGCGTGACGATGCCCGCGACGACGGCCGCGGGAACGAGCACCAGCAGGGCCGTGATGATCGGGCGGGGGGCGTCCGCCTCGATCAGGATCAGCCCGAGCCCGAGCGCGGCGAGGGCGCCGTTGCCGAGCAGCAGGGCCAGGGGGAGCCAGCCGCGCAGCACGTAGCGGGTGGCGACCCAGCCGCGCTGGCGTCCGAGCCACAGCGGAAGGGTGACGGCAGCCAGGGCTACGGCCATCAGGATCAGGACGAGACCGGCCACCGGTTCACCTCGCGTGGGCGTCGCCGCCAGCTTGCTCGGGACGCCCCGCCGCGCGCCGGGCGGCCCGCATCACCGGGCTGTCGACCGCCAGGGTGATCATCGCGGGGGTGGCGGTCAGGGTGAGACGCGCCCCGCTGTCGAGATCCCAGGACGACTCGGCGTGCTGGCGGGGGAAGGGCGCAGGGGTGGCGGGGCCGAACTCCTCGCTCAGCGCGAGGACGTAGCCGCCGCTAGTGTCCTGGATGAAGCGCTCCCGTTCGGCGGACGCGTCGTCGGCCCGGTCGACGAGGTTCAGGCTCACCGTCGCGAGCTCTCCGCGCGCCTTGGACGCCGACGCCACGTCCGGTGTGACGCCGAGCCCCGTGACGTAGGTGAACATGCCCGGACGCACCGGCCGCCAGCCGAGGGCGGCGAGCTGCGGCGTGATCGCGTCGACCGGCACCGGCCAGGGCAGCTCCGCGAGGGCGCGCGCGATGCGCACCACGTCCGCGACGGGGACGCGGGTGGGTGACGCAGCCATGGGGGATTCCTCCGGGGGGTCCGAGGGGGGCGATGGCAGCAGGTCCGGGGTCATGGGCGTCCCGGTAGTCCGGCGAAGGGGACGGTCAGCGCGGCCACCCCGGCGGCGGCCGCGGCGTACATGAGGGGCAGGTATGCCGGCCACGGCGGCAGGGCGTCCAGTGCCGTGGCGAACTCGGGTTTGCGGCTGACGAACACGTAGTTGCTGCCCACGGCCCGGTTGATGCGGTGGGCGACGACCCCCTGGAGGGCCAGCAGCGCCATCGTGCGGCCCGCCCCGCGCCACGTGGGCCGGTACCCCTCGGCGACACAGAGGTACACGGGCACCGCCACCAACAGGCCGTGCGAGGCGAAGAACTGCGCGAACCGGACGCTGCGGGGGCCGTACCGGTCCAGGTCAGGGGTGAGCACCGCCATGGACGCGCCCATCACACCGATGTAGTAGGCGTAGTCGCGCAGCGCGCGGTTCCCGGTGAGGGCGCCGACTCCCCCGCCCCACACCGCGACGGAGCAGACGTGCACGGGCAGCATCTCCGGCGGCGTCCAGCGCCCGGTCGCGGCCCGCCAGCCGTGGTAGAACACCTCCTGCCCCCACAGCGCGGCCACCAGGCCGGTGCGGACGCGCCGCCGGCCCCGCGGTGACAGCCGCCTCGTGCCGCGCAGCGCCACGAGGCCCGCCGCGACGGTCCCGATCGCGGTCAGGTGGGCGGGGCCGAACAGCCGGAACGGTTGCTCCGGTGGCTCGGCCGCGAAGTAGCCCATGTCAGGCGCGGCTCCACAGGGCGGCGCGCAGGTCCTGCACCGTCGTCGCCGGCGCGAAGCACACCTCCCCGCGGCACACGTACGTGGTCTGACCCAACGCGACGATCTCGTGCTCGCCATACTCGTCGCGGTCGGCTTCGTCGCGGCCAGCCCCAGCAAGGCCGGCCTCGGTGACGACCAGTCCACCCGCCCGCACCGTGGCGTGGGTCAGCGTGCCGGGCCCCGCGTCCGCCGCGACCTCCGCTGCCGGGCGCACAACCCGCCCGTCGAAGTGATGCGCGAAACCCGTTGTGCCCGGACGCCCCACCAGCAGCACCGTGCCGGCCGGTGCCATGCGCGCGACGGCGCGCGCGGCGTCGCTGAGCGGATCGCCGTCGGCGTCCACCACCACCGCCACGGCCGGGCGCAACCCCTGGCGCGCCTCGTCGGCGATCAGCAGGTCGGTGAGCGCGGCCGGGGCGAACCGGGGCGCCGCGGCCACCGTGCCCCACGTGGTCGCGACGGCGGCGTCCGCGCGGGCCAGCAGGTCCGGCCGGGCAGCCAGCTCCCCCAGGAGCCGCAGCGCAGCGACCAGCGCCATGGTGCCCGACGGCGTCGGGTTGTCCGTGACGTCCCGGGGCCGGGAGAAGAGCTCCCCGGCGGCGGCGTCGTGGAACCCGCCGTCGTCGGCACCGAAGAGTTCCAGGGCCTCCTCGAGCACCGTGACGGCCCGGTCAAGCCACACCGACTCACCCAGCACCCCCGCGAGGCGGCCGAAGGCGAGCGCGACCGCGCCGTGGTCCTCCGCCACCCCCACCGTGGGGGACGGCTCGCCGGCCAGCGACGTCCGCACCAACCCGGCGTCGGTGTGGTGCACGCTCCAGAGGTACTCCGCGGCACCACGGGCGAGCTCCAACCAACGCCGCTCGCCGAACACGAGCGCACCGGTGACGAGGGAGTCCACCAACCACCCGTTCCAGGCGGCCACGACCTTGTCGTCGCGCGGCGGGGCGAACCGGGAGCGACGCACCTCCGCCAGGCGTTCAGCGACCGTGGCGAGGCGGTCGGCGTCCGGCGCACCACGCAACTGCAGCGTCGACAGACCGTGCTCGAAGGTTCCTCCCGCCGTCACGTGGAACACCTCCGCCGCCCACGCGGCGTCCTCCTCGCCGAGCGCATCGGCGAGGAGTTCGGGGTTCCACGCGTAGTAGATACCCTCGTGGGCCATGCCGCGGATGTCCGCGGAGTCGGCGTCCAGGCTGGCCGCGAAGGCACCACCCTCGAGCAGCATCTCGCGCTCCAGCCAGCCGACGATGCCGCGGACCACCCGCTCGAACAGCCCCCGCAGCGGAGCCTCGTGCTGCGGCGTCCGACGCCAACCGCGCGCGTAGGTGCCGAGCAGCAGTGCGTTGTCGTACAGCATCTTCTCGAAGTGCGGCACCACCCAGGCGGCGTCGACGGCGTAGCGGTGGAACCCACCCCCCACCTGGTCGTGGATGCCGCCCCGGGCCATGGCCTCCAGGCTGCGCTGCGCGAGGTCCAACAGCCCGGGCTCCCCCTTCACGAGCAGCGCGTCCACCAGCAGCGGCATCGGGAACTTCGGCGCCCCCCCGAAGCCGCCGTGCATGACGTCGAAGTCGGCGCCCACGGCGTCCAGGAGATCCCACACCGGGGGCGGGGTGTCGGCGGGCGGCAGCGCGTTGATCTGTTCGAGTTGCGCCACGATGGCGGACGCGGACGCGGTCACCTCGTCGCGGCGGTCGCGCCACGCCTCGCCGAGCGCGGTGACGAGCTGACGGAACGACGGCAGGCCGTGCGCGGGCTCGGGCGGGTAGTAGGTGCCGGCGAAGAACGGCTCCCCCTCGGGGGTGACGAACACCGTCATGGGCCAGCCGCCGTGCCCGGTGAGCGCCTGGGTGGCACGCATGTGGACGGCGTCAACGTCGGGCCGCTCCTCACGGTCGACCTTGATCGGCACGAAGAACGCGTTGACGAGGGCCGCGACGTCGGCGTCCTCGAACGACTCGTGCGCCATGACGTGACACCAGTGGCACGCCGAATAGCCGACCGACACGAGCACGGGCACGTCGCGGCGCCGTGCCTCCGCGAACGCCTCCTCACCCCAGGGCCACCAGTCGACGGGGTTGTTCGCGTGTTGCAGCAGGTAGGGGGACGTGGCCGTCGACAGCCGATTCGTCATCGTTGCCCTCTCACTCGTGGGTCACGCCGGGAGGGCTCCCGACGGGTGCGGGGTGGGGTTTCGGGCTCAGGCCCGCGGGTCGCGCTCGTCGGGCAGGGACGCCCCCGGCGCCGCCGGACCCGAGGGGTCCTCGGCCTGCTCGCGGTGCGCGATGACCGTGCCGGCATCCACGCTGTCATCGGGAGCGTCGCTGCGCGCGATGCGGATGTGGCGTCGCATCGAGAGCCACAGGAGCACCAACGCGACCATCATGAGGCCCGCCAGGGCCAGCGGCGTCCACGACGGCAGGGCCCCCACGAGCGGGGCGAGCGACGGCCAGGTCACAGGCAGCGGCGTCAGCGGGAGCGGGGTCAGATGGAGTAGAACCACGTGTCCACCCTATCCGCCTCGTGGGTGTCGATCCCGGCGAACAGGTCGTCCTCCGGCAGGCTCGTCGCGACCCGGGACTTCGCCAGCTGGTAGTCCTCGGTCGGCCAGACCTTCTGCTGGGTGGCCAGGGGCACGGCGAACCAGAAGCCGTCGGGGTCGATCTGGGTAGCGTGGGCGCGCAGGGCGTCGTCGCGCACCGAGAAGTAGTCGGAGCACGGGACGAAGGTGGTGAGCCGCGCGGCCTGGGCCGGGTCGTCCGGCCAGTCCTTGAGGCGCTCCGCGTAGGGCGAGACGAGTCCGTCGTCGTGCATCGCCGCGTCCAGCGCCGCGGCCCGGCTGCGGTGGAACGTCATGTGGTAGTACACCTTGGCCACCGGCCAGGGCTCACCCAACTCCTGGGGTGCCTCGGAATCGGCCGCGAGGTCCACCGCGGCCATCGTGACCTCGTGGGTGCGGATGTGGTCAGGGTGGGGGTACCCGCCGTTCTCGTCGTAGGTCGTCACCACGTGCGGCCGGAAGGTGCGGATGACCCGCGCCAGCGCCGCGGCCGACTCCTCGAGCGGCACGAGCGCGAAGCAGCCGTCGGGCAGCGGCGGCAGCGGGTCGCCCTCGGGGAGGCCGGAGTCGACGAACCCGAGCCACGTCTGCTCGACGCCCAGGATCTCGCGGGCGCGCGCCATCTCGGCGCTGCGCAGCGTCGCGATGTTCTCCCAGTTCTCCGGGGTGTCCATCTTCGGGTTGAGGATGTCGCCGCGCTCGCCCCCGGTGCAGGTGACGACGAGCACCTCGACGCCCTCGTCCACGTACTTGGCGACGGTGGCGGCCCCCTTGCTCGACTCGTCGTCGGGGTGGGCGTGCACGGCCATCAGGCGCAACGGTTGCCCGTCGGCGTCCACACGGCGGGAGGCAGAAGACATGTCAGTCATTGTGGCGCCCGCCACTCCCGGGGCCCAAACCACCCCCGCGCGGAACCCACTCCCATCCCGTGGCACGATGGCACCGTGACCAGCCCCACCGAGACCGATGCCGAGCGGATTGCCCGGCGCTACCCTCCCGCTGCGCTGCCCCGGTGGACGTGGATCGTCGTGGCCGCACTCTTCGTCGCGATCGGGACGCCGTGGCTGCTGTGGGCGGCGATCCACGGTGCCAACCCCGCGATCGACGCGAAACTCGTCGCCTACGACGTCCGCTCCGACACGGAGGTGGACGTGCAGATCACCGTCGAACGCCCGGACCCGGCCGTGACCGGGGTGTGTTCGGTGCGGGCGCAGGCGATCGGCACCGAGACCGTGGGGGAGATCGACATCGTGATGGAGCCCGGCAGCGAACGGCTCGTGACGGTGCACGAGACGATCCGCACGTTCCGCCGGGCCACCTCGGCCTCCGTGGTGGCCTGCAGGGTCACGCCCTGACCCCTCCCCCCTGCCGTGTAGGCTGGTCAGATGCCCGAAGAACAGAATTCGACCGTGTGGCTCACCCAGGAGGCCTACGACAAGCTCGTCGCCGAACTCGACCACCTGAAGGCCGAGGGGCGCGAAGATGTCTCCCGCAAGATCGCGCAGGCGCGCGAGGAGGGTGACCTCTCCGAGAACGGCGGCTACCACGCCGCGCGCGAGGAGCAGGGCCAGATGGAGGCCCGCATCCGCCAGCTCGAGGCGATGCTGCGCGACGCGAAGGTGGGCGAGCCGTCCGAGAAGGCCAAGAAGGTTGCCCCGGGCATGACCGTCACCATCTACTACGACGGCGACGAGGAGGACACCGACACCTTCCTGCTGGGCTCGCGGGAGCTCATGGGCGTCACCGAGACCGAGCACGAGGTGTTCAGCCCGCAGTCCCCCCTCGGCGCGGCCGTGGCGGGAGCGAAGAAGGGCGAGACCGTCTCCTACACCGCACCCACCGGCGCCACCATCTCGGTCACGATCGTCGACTTCGAGCCCTACACGGGCTGAGCCTCGTCACCCCGGCGGCTCCCTCAGCCGAGGCGGCGGAGGAGGTCGGCCGCCACGTCGGGCGCCAGCGTCCCCGCCGCCACCTGCGCCAACACCTGGTCACGCGCCGATCCGGTGGCAGCGGACGCCGCCGCCGGGGTCTCACGGGAGTCCGCCGGGCCGGCGCCCGGCTCTGAGGCCTCGTCTGCCTCCCCGGCCACCGCGTCCTCCGGCCCGTCGTCGGGCCCGTCGTCGGGCGCGTCCTCGGCCAGGCCGAGCGCCGCGAGCAGGTCGGCGAAGCGCGCCCGCGCGGTGGGGTAGCTGACCCCGAGGTGCTTCTCCAGCTCCTTGAGATTGCCGCGGGAGACGAGAAAGACCCGCAGCAGGTCGAGCTGGGAATCATCGAGCGCGCAGAACGAGCAGGACCCGAACTCCCCGACGAGTTCCGTGCCGCATGAGCCGCACCCCAAGCGGGTCGTGACGAGATCTCCGGAACAGACCGGGCAGGTGGTGAGCGGCCGGTGAGGCGTCCTCATCGGTCCTCCTCCCCCGTGGTGACGGTCGCGCTCGCCATGACCACCTCGAGGTCCAACCGCGCCGAGCCGTTCCCCACCACGAGCTCGTTGAGCGACCCCGACTCCCCGGGCCACTGGATCCGGCCCACCTGCGCCTCCCCGCGCACCGTGACGTTCGCGCCGTGTGTCAGCGCCAGCTGCAGCGAGCCCGACTCCACCTTCACCCGCGACCGGCCGGCGCTGAGCGGCCCGCTGACGTGCGCGGACCCGGCTTGCACGAGCGCGTCCGCGATGCGCCGCGCTCCGGTGAGCCGCGCGCCGCCGGCGGTGACCCGGACCCGGCCGAGGAAAGGAATCCCCTCGGTGGCGAGGCTGCCGGCCGTGACCTCGACGTCGACCTCGATGGCCGGGTTGACGCGCACCGTCAGCCCCTTCGCCAGGCTGATGGCCCGCAGGTCGTCGAAGCTGCGCGGCGGTCGCAGCATGCTCAGCCCCTCCAGCTTCGGGCCGAGGTCTCCGTCGGAGGTGACCTCCAGCACATCGCCGGAGCGGCGCAGCACGTGCTCGCCGTCGACGGACGCGGTGGCCACGCCGGCGTCCGCGATGACGCGCACCTTGCGGCCGACCGCCCGGACGCTGACCCGCTGGGTGCCCTTCACCCCGGTCGGCCCGGCGGGTTCGGGCTCCGGCTCGGGTCCGACGGCGCCCTCGGCCCCCCGCCGGGCGGCGTCGATGCGCCGCGACGCCTCCTCGGCGTCGATGCGGCCGGCGGCCAGCTCGGAGAGGATGTCGGACAGATCAGGCTCGCTCATATTAGAATGATAAGAGCGACCTCCCACTGTGGAAACCCCTGTGGCCGGGTTCGCCCCCGTCCGCGGGACCGCGCGGCGGCCTGCCGCTCAGGGCCGGGTGGCGACGGGCCCGGGTTGGGGTCGGTCCCGCTCCTCGGGGTTGCGCAGGGCGCGGACGAACGCGACCGTGAAGGCCAGGACAGGAATGGCGAGCAGCGCACCCAGGATTCCGGTGACCACCCCGCCGGCGATGATGCCGAGCAGGACACCCAGCGGGTGGATGTTCACCGCGGAGCCCATGACCAGCGGCTGGAGGAACGTGCTCTCCAACTGCATGACCACGATGACGCCGCCCAGCATGATGACGGCGCTGACCCAGCCGTGCGTCACCAGTGCCAGCGCGACCGCGAACGCGCCGGCGGTCACCGCGCCGACGATGGGAATGAACGACAGGAAGAACGTCAACGCGAACAGGGCGGCCACCAGGGGGACGTCGAGCAGGAACGCCACCAGGGCCACACCCGCGGCGTCCACCGCCGCCACGATCACGGCCGAGCGCATGTACGCCACCAGGGACGTCCACCCGCGCAGCGCCGCCCGGTCGGCGGGGCCCCGGTAGACGCGGGGAACGAGCAGGCCGATGATCGCCTCGAAGATTCGCCGCCCCTGGTAGGAGAAGAAGAACATCACGACGAGCGCGGTGGCGAGGCCGGCGACGAAGCTGCCGAACTGCCCACCCACCTGCACCGCGGTGGACGCCACCGTCGAGGCCTGCGTCTGCAGCCAGGCAACCCCCTGGTTGAACCACTCCAGGAGTTGCGCCTCGTTGATCCCGAACGGCAGCGACCCGACCCAGGTCAGGAACGTCTGGAAGCCGGCGGTCGCCTGCGTGACGAGGGTCGGCCACTCACTGATGACCTGCTGGCCGACGAAGACGAACAGGCCCACCACAATCACCAGCATCGCGAGCAGCGACGTGATGGACGCCAGCGCGGGGGGCCACCCCGCACGCTTGAGGAGTGCGGTGAGCGGGTGGAACATGGCCGTCAGCAGGATCGCGATGGCCACCGGCACCGTGATGGCCGAGAAGTAACCCAGCACGAGGTAGGCGGCGACGACCCCGACGCCGAGCACCAGCAACCGCACGACGTAGCCGGTGGCGATCGTGAGGCCGGCGGGGACGTGGGGTTCGAGCGGGACCGGGGTGGGGGTCGGCTCGGCGGGGGCCTCGACCACGACGGGTTGCGGAGCGACCGCGGGTGGAGCGGGTGGGGTGGCGGGCGTCGCGAGGAGACGACCCAGGGTGGCGAGCAGCGACAAGGCAGTGGTCCTTTCCAACGCAGGTCAGCGTAACCGCTCCGACCGACACATTCCGTCAGGCGGACGCCGCCCCGGCCGCTACCGTGGGCGTCGTGACTCCGCGCCCGCTCGCCGACCTCGTGGCCCCCGACTGGGCTGACGCCCTCGCACCGGTCGCCGACACCGTCGCGGCGATGGGCGACTTCCTGCGCACCGAGGTGACCGAGGGGCGCGGCTACCTGCCCGCCGGGGAGCACGTGCTGCGCGCCTTCACCCGCCCGCTCGCCGACGTGCGCGTCCTCATCGTCGGTCAGGATCCGTATTCGACCCCGGGGCATCCCGTGGGCCTGTCGTTCTCGGTGGCGCCGGACGTCCGGCCGATCCCCCGCTCGCTGCAGAACATCTACCGCGAGCTGCACGCCGACCTGGGCATCACACCGGCACCCCACGGCGACCTCACCGCCTGGTTCGGCCAGGGCGTCCTGCTGCTGAACCGGGTGCTCACCGTGCGGCCGGGGGCGTCCGCGTCCCACCGCGGTCGGGGCTGGGAGGAGGTCACCGACTGCGCCATCGACGCCCTGGCCGGCCGCGGTGGCCCGCTGGTGGCGATCCTGTGGGGCCGCGACGCCCAGAGCCTGGCGCCCCGGCTCGGCGACACCCCGTGCCTCCGATCGGCCCACCCCTCCCCCATGTCGGCGGACCGGGGGTTCTTCGGTTCGCGGCCGTTCAGCCGCGCCAACGAGGCGCTGGTGGCCCAGGGTGCCGATCCGATCGACTGGGCGCTGCCCGGCTGAGGCGTCCGGGCACCACGCGGGACGCTCCACCGCGCCCCGCCATCCGGCCTTGTTGCAGCCGGTTTCCTCTGCTCGGGGGCCACTGAATCGTTGCCGACGAAAACGCAGTGCAACCCCCGTGCGGGGCGGCCGAACGCTGTGTTACCCATGATCCATCACCGACGATGAACCCACCGGAGGAACAGCCATGACGCAGCACCCGGACGCCGCCCAGCCGCTCGTGGACTTCGCGCCCACGAAGGACCACTTCATCGGGATCGACTCCGACGGGTGCGCGATGGACGCGATGGACATCAAGCACACCGAGTGCTTCACCCCCTGTTACATCAAGCACTGGGATCTGCAGCCCGTGTCGACCCTCGCCCGCCAGACCGCCCTGTTCGTCAACCTCGGCTCGGTCACCCGCGGGCTGAACCGCTGGGTGGCCCTCAAGCAGGTGCTCGACCTGCTGCGGGACCGTACGGAGGTCGCCGAGCGCGGCATCACCATCCCGCCCTACCCCGAGCTGGACGCCTTCCTGGCCGCCCCCGGTTACCCCCTCTCGGACGTCGGCATCGCCGCCTACGCCGCCGACCACCCGTCGCCGACCATCGACCGGGCGATCCGCTGGGGCAACGCCGTGAACGTGGCGATCGCCGACATGGTGCACGGCTGCGGTCCGTTCCCCGGCGTCCGCGAGGCCTTCGAGGCGATGCAACCCCACGTGGACGCCATGACCGTCTCGGCCACCCCCCTCCACGCGCTCACCTACGAGTGGAACGCCCATGACCTGGCCAAGTACATGAAGGTCATCGCCGGCCAGGAGATGGGCAGCAAGGCCGAGCACGTGCAGTACGCCGCCACCGGCAAGTACGACGCGGACAAGATCCTCCTCATCGGCGACGCCCCGGGTGATCGGGACGCCGCCGCGAAGGCCCGCTGCCTCTACTACCCGATCCTGCCCGGCAACGAGACCTTCGCCTGGCGGCGGTTCACCGCCGAGGCCCTGCCGCGGTTCCTGGCCGGCACCTTCGCCGGCGACTACCAGACCATGCTCATCGAGGAATTCAACAGCTACCTGCCCAGCGAGGTGCCGTGGGAAACGATCTCCGGCGAGCGCCGCGTGCCCGTCCCCACCGTCAAGTGACCGTCCCCACCCTGAAGTGAGAAGAGGAACCCACCATGCCCGAACGCGTTGACCTCACCGCCAGCCCCTACCACCTCGACGAGTCCCAGATCGCCTGGGTCGAGGACACCCTCGCCGCCATGACGCTCGACGAGCAGGTCGGGCAGCTCTTCACCAACCTGTTCTTCTTCGGCACCGACAGCTTCTCGGGCAACGACTACACCGCCGAGGAGATCATCGAGAAGTTCCACATCGGCATCGCCCGCTACCACGGTGGCTCCTCCGACAAGGTGCAGGACCTCCTCAACCGGCTCCAGAGCGCCTCGAAGATCCCCCTGCTCATCGCGGCCAACTGCGACTCCGGCGGCAATGGCGCGATGAGCGATGGCACCTACATCGCGTCTGGTGCGCAGACGGAGGCGTCCGGCTCGGTGGAGGTGGCCCGCAACGCGGGGTACGTCTCCGGGCGCGAGATGAACGCCATCGGTGCGAACCTCAACTTCGACCCGTGCGTCGACATCCTGGTCAACTGGCGCAACACCATCGTGAACACCCGCGCCTACGGCACGACGGCGCAGGATGTCATCAAGTACACGATTCCGTTCGTGGAGGGGCAGCGAGAGTCCGGCGTCCTGACCTGTGTGAAGCACTGGCCGGGTGACGGCACCGAGGAGCGCGACCAGCACCTGGTGCTCGGCGTCAACGAGCTCTCCCCCGCCGACTGGGATGCCTCCTTCGGCGAGGTCTACCGCGCCCACATCGCCAACGGCGTCGAGATGGTCATGGCCGGCCACATCGCGCTGCCGTACTACTCCCAGAAACTCAACCCCGAGTTGGCGGACGCCGACATCCTGCCCGCCACCCTCGCCCCCGAGCTCCTCAACGGCCTGCTCAAGACCGAGCTCGGCTTCAACGGCGCCGTCATCACCGACGCCTCCCACATGCTCGGCATGACCTCGGCCATGCGGCGGGAGGACTACGTGCCCGCCGCCATCGCCGCCGGTTGCGACGCCTTCTTGTTCTTCAACAACCTCGAGGAGGACTTCGGGTTCATGAAGGCAGGCGTCGAGAACGGCGTCATCACCCGCGAGCGCCTCGACGACGCCAACCGTCGCGTGCTGGGCCTCAAGGCCAAGCTCCGCCTCCACGAGAAGCAGGCCGACGGCACCCTGCTGCGGACGCCGGCCGACCTCGAGGTCGTCGGCTGCGAGGAGCACCTCCGCATGCGCGACGAGGCGGCCGACCTCGGCGTCACGCTGGTCAAGAACACCCTCGACCAGCTGCCGCTCAACCCCACCGACCACCGGCGCATCCGCCTGTACCACCTGACCGGCGAGGTTGGGGGCATCACCGGCGGTGGCGAGCCCGAGATGTTGAACTTCTACATCGCCGAGCTGACGCGGCGCGGCTATGAGGTGACCGTCAACGACGGCGCCACCCGCGTCAAGGGGGCCACCCTCGCCTACCGCGACCAGACGGACGCCGCCCTGGTGCTCGCCGAGGTCATCGGCTACGGCGCGCAGAACAACTACCGCATCCAGTGGAAGACCGCGATGAGCAACGAGGTGCCGTGGTACGTCTGGGAGGTGCCGACGTTCATGGTGAGCCACAACTTCACCACCCACCTCCATGACGCGACGATGGTCAAGTGCTACGTGAACGCCTACCACCCCAACGAGGCCAACGTGCTCGCCACGCTCGACAAGCTGGAGGGCAAGAGCGCGTTCCGGGGGACGCCGAACGAGCTGGTCTGGGCGGAGAAGTGGCAGGCGCGCCTCTGACCGCGTCCCGCTGACGCCCCCCGCGACCGCCTGCCCACGCCCCCGTTCGCCCTCGGGACGGCCCGCCGACCAGCGGTCCGGCCCGAGGGCTACACTCCCTGCAGCGGACAGACGCCGTGACCGCTCGACGTGGGTCGCGGTACGGGCGTCGTCCGCACCGGCACCGGAAAGGTCACGCCCATGCCCGTCGTTTCCCCGCTCGTCTGGGGCGGCACGATCGTCCTCATCGCGGCGTTGCTCGCCTACGACTTCGTCTTCCACGTCCGCAAGGCGCACGTCCCGACGATCAAGGAGGCCGCGCGCTGGACGGCGCTGTACGTGATGATCGCGCTGACGTTCGGCCTGTGGATCTGGTTCCACCTCGGGGGGACCTACGCCGTCCAGTACTACGCGGGGTACATCACCGAGCTGAGCCTGTCGGTGGACAACCTGTTCGTGTTCCTCATCATCATGAGCTCGTTCAAGGTGCCCCGCGCCTACCAGCAGAAGGTGCTGATGTTCGGCATCGTGGTGGCCCTGGTGTTCCGGACGGCGTTCATCCTGCTGGGTGCGGTGGCCATCAACAGCTTCGCGTGGGTGTTCTACCTGTTCGGTCTCGTGCTGCTCGTCACCGCCGGCAACCTGCTCAAGCCGGAGGGCGACGAGGACGACGAGGAGTCCGGCGAGGCCAACAACATCGTGATCCGCCTCGCGAGGCGGTTCATGCACACGTCGGACCACTACGACCAGGACAAGGTCTTCACCGTCCAGAACGGCCGCAAGGTCTTGACCCCGATGGCCCTCGTCATGGTCGCCATCGGCGGCACCGACATCATGTTCGCCCTGGACTCGATCCCCGCCATCTTCGGCCTCACCCAGGTGACCTACCTCGTGTTCACCGCGGTGGCGTTCTCGCTGTTGGGTCTGCGACAGCTCTACTTCCTCATCGACGGCCTGCTCGACCGCCTGATCTACCTCAAGTACGGCCTCGCCGCGATCCTGGCCTTCATCGGCGTGAAGCTCATCCTCCATGCCCTGCACGAGAACAACGTTCCGTTCATCAACGGCGGTGAGCCCGTCCACGTCGTCGAGGTCACCACCGAGCTGTCGCTGCTGGTGATCGTCGGCGCCCTGGTCGTCGTCATCATCGCGTCGTTGTTCTCCCCGAAGGGCAAGGCGCTCACCACGATCAAGAACACCCGCCGCCACGCCAAGCAGTACCTCGACACGTCCTTCGAGGCGGACGCGGGGGTGCGTGAGCAGAACTACCTCCGCCTGCTCGAGGAGGAGGACGCCCTGCTGGCGCTGCCGCCCAAGGGCCGGCGGCTCATCCACGACGAGCAGGAGTTGCTCACGCTCCTGGACGACGCCCACGCCACGCACGACCGCTACATCGCCGCGAACCCCACGCGCTTCCCCACCGGTGACCCCACGGCCGGACGCCAGCGCCTCGACACCGAGGCGTACCGCACCGCCCTGGAGAATCCGGACGCCCTCGAGGGTGCCAACCCCGAGGACTGACACCACACCCACGATCGCGGGAGGGGAACCGATGAACCGTCTGCTGAACGCCTTGGCAAAGAACGAACGCGTGAAGGAGTTCGCGCTGGGGTTCCCCCCGGCGCGGGCGGTCGTGGACCGCTTCGTCCCCGGGGAGAACACCGACGACGCCGTCGCGACCGTGGCCCGGCTGCGGGATGCCGGGCTGTACGCCACGGTCGACCACCTTGGTGAGTACGCCGACGACCCGGACGCGGTCGAGGCCCAGGTGGCGGAGTACCTGACGTTGCTCGAGCGGCTCGGGGCGGCGTCCCTGACGAGCCACGCCGAGGTGTCGGTCAAGGCCAGCGCGCTGGGGCTGGGCCTGCCCGACGGCGAGCGCGTCGCCCTGGAGAACGCGCGGCGCATCTGCACGGCCGCGGAGGCGGTGGGCACCACGGTCACGATCGACATGGAGGACCACCGCGACACCGACGCGACCCTGCGGCTGTTGACGGCCTGCCGGGAGGACTTCCCCGCCACCGGCGGCGTCCTGCAGGCGATGTTGCACCGCACGCCGGAGGACTGCCGCCGGCTGTCGGGCCCCGGATCCCGCATTCGCCTGTGCAAGGGCGCCTACGACGAGCCGGCATCAGTGGCGCACACCACGACGCCGGCGATCCGGCAGGCGTACCTGAGGTGCCTGCGCATCCTGCTGCGTGGGGAGGGCCACTCGATGATCGCGACGCACGACCCCGTGCTCATTGAGGCGGCGCTGGGGTACCTGGAGCTGCTCGACCGCCCCGCGGACGCCCACGAGTTCCAGATGCTGTACGGCGTCCGGCCTGCCGAGGAGCGGCGCCTGGCCGCCGCCGGCCACCGCGTCCGGGTGTACGTGCCCTACGGCACCGACTGGTACGGGTACTTCATGAGGCGCCTCGCGGAGAAGCCCGCGAACCTCGCGCTGCTGGGACGGGCCCTGGTCGCGCGGCGCTGAGACCCCGGTTCCACCCCGGTCCCCCCTTGCCAGAGGTTGAATCCGGCCCGGTGATGCGACAGGCTGTGCCCGCACGCGCGGCGCCTGACCGCGCGCGAGCAAGAGAGGGGACGGCCATGGGCCTGTTCGACCTGTTTCGCCGCGAGAACGTGGCGGTCACCCGTTCGGCGCTCGACGAGGCCAACGATCCCGACGGCACCAGCGACTCGATCTCGCAGCTGATCCAGCAGCTCACCGGCGTGGGCATCGACGGCGTCGGCCCGTTCGACTCCGCGACCAAGGTGGCCCGCGACGCGCTGGCCCGCGAGAACGGCGACGTGGAGAAGGCCATCCGCCGCGTCCGCGGCCAGCACCAGCGCCTTGCCGGCGCCGGCGGTTTCATCACCAACCTCGGGGGCTTCGCGACCATGCTCGTCGCCGTGCCCGCCAACGTGTTCCAGTTCTACGTGCTGGCCACCCGCATGACGGCCGCCACCGCGCACCTGCGCGGCTACGACCTCTCCGACGACCGCATCCGGACGGCCGTCCTGCTGACCCTCGTGGGGTCGAACAGCACCGACATCCTGTCCCGGGCGGGGCTGCCGGTGACCGGCGGCGCCGCCGTCGCGTTCGCCAGCAGCTCGCTGCCGCGCGCCGCGCTCATGGTGGTGCAGAAGGCCGTCGGCTTCCGCATCCTGCGCACCGCCGGCACGCGGATCTTCTCCCGCGCCGGGCGGCTCGTGCCGGTGCTCGGCGGCGCCATCGGCGCCGGCGTCGACCTCGCGATGATGACGTCCATCGCCGACCAGGCCCACCAGGAGTTCCCGCCCCGCTGAGCCCTGCCCCCGGGGGTGCTGGCCCCGTGGAGACGCATTTGGACCCGAGGAAATGGCGCCATGGCGCCATTTCCTCGGGTCCAAATGCGATTCCCGGAAGCGTCTCAGAGGGACGCGGCGCGGTCCAACCCAGCGAGGACGTCGGCGACCAGGTCGTCGGCGTCCTCGATGCCGATGCTGAAGCGCACCAGGCCCGGGCGCAGCCCGGCGGCGGCCTGCACGTCCAGCGGCATGGCGGCGTGTGTCATCGACGACGGGTGGCACACCAGCGACTCCACGCCCCCCAGCGATTCGGCCAGGCTGAAGCAGGTCAGCCCGTCGACCAGCGCGGCGACCCCCGGCTCTCCCCCGGTGACCTCGAGCGACACGATGGCGCCGAAGCCGTCCATCTGCCGTGCCGCCAGCGCGTGGCCGGGGTGATCGGGCAACCCCGGGTAGTAGAGGCGGTCGACGGCCGGGTGCCCCGAGACGGCGGCCACGAAGGCCGCGGCGTTCTCCAGGTGCTGGCGCATCCGCACATGGAGTGTCCGCAGCCCCCGCAGGGTGAGGTAGGAGTCGAAACCCCCACCGGTGACGCCGAGGCAGTTCGCCCACCAGCGCAGCTGCTCGGCCAGCGTGGCGTCCGCGGCCACGGCGACGCCGCCGATGACGTCGGAGTGCCCGTTGAGGTACTTCGTCGAGGACTGCACGGCCACATCGGCGCCCCAGGCGAGCGGCTGCTGCACCGCGGGGGAGCAGAAGGTGTTGTCGACGGCGACGAGCGCGTCCACCGCGTGGGCGGCGGTGACGAGCGCACCGAGGTCGGAGATGCCGAGCAGCGGGTTCGAGGGCGTCTCGATCCACAGCAGGTCGGGCGCGACCTCGCGGACGCGAGCGGCGGCGTCCGGCGCCGTCAGGTCGGTGAGCTCCAGCGTGAACTGACCGCGGGAGGCGAGGGCGTCCAGCAGCCGCCACGTGCCGCCGTAGGCGTCGTGGGGGGCCACCACCGTGCCGCCGGTGGGCACGCAGGCGAACAGGGCGGTGGTGATCGCCCCCATGCCCGACCCGGTGACCACCGCGCCCGCCCCGCCGTCGAGCTCGGTGAGCGCGTCGGCCAGCAGGGAGCGTGTCGGGTTGGCCGAGCGGCTGTAGTCGAACGGGCCCGGCTGGCGCAGCCCGGCGAAGCGGTAGTTGGTCGACAGGTAGATCGGCGGCACGACCGACCGCTGGCCGGTGTCGCTGTCGATGCCGGAGCGCACCCCAGCGGTCGCGCGTGAGCGTGGCACGCTGCCTCCTCGAGCCGTTTCGCGTGGGGTCCCATCCTCCCCGACGGGCGGCGGGGCGCCAAACTTCGTCCACGCACCGCCCGTGGTGCTGGCGCGTCGCGCCGGGGCGGGGGTACCGTCCCGGCATGAAGCTCTCCGACGTGATCAAGAGCAAGGGCAACGCCGTCGTCACCCTTTCCCCCGACGCGAGCGTCGCCGACCTGGTGGCCCTCATGGCCGAGCACAACATCGGCGCGGTCGTGGTCTCGGCCGACGGCCACCACATCGACGGGATCGTCAGCGAGCGCGACGTCGTCCGCGGGCTCGCCGCCTCGGGCCACGGCATCGTGGACGCCACCGTGCGCGAGCTGATGACCGGCGAGGTCGTCACCGGTACGCCGGAGGACCCGATCGAGGAGACCGCCCACGTCATGACCGACAAGCGCGTCCGCCACATCCCGATCGTCGTCAACGGCGAGCTGGCCGCCCTGGTGTCCATCGGCGACGTCGTCAAGTACCGCATCGACCAGCTGACCGACGAGCGCAATCACCTCCTCGGCTACCTGCACACCTGACGTGGGGGTCGTCCGCACGGTCGTCTGGGTCGATGGCCTCGTCCAGGGTGTCGGTTTCCGCTGGTGGGTGGCCGGCGAGGCGGCGCGGCTCGGGGTCGTCGGCTCGGCCGAGAACCTCGCCGACGGCCGGGTGAGGGTGGACGCCCAGGGCCCGTCCGAGGCCGTGGACGCCCTCGTCGATGCGCTGATCGCGCCGGGGGGTGCGCGTGGGGGCGGACGCCGGCGTCCGGGCCACGTGAGCGGGCACCTGGTGGAGTCGCGGCGTCCCGATGATCGGCTGACCGACTTCACCACCGGCTGACCCGAGCCCACCCGAGCAGGCGCCGACCCATCCACAGCAAACACACAGCGGGTGCCCAGCCGCCACCCACAGGAAACGGACAGGATGGAGCCATGAGCAGCACTGAGCGCGAGCAGTTGACCCGTCCCGACGGTACCCCCATCCGCGTCCTGACCGTGGACGACGAACCCAGCCTCACCGAGCTGCTGAGCATGGCGATGCGCTACGAGGGGTGGGACGTGACGACCGCCGCGTCGGGCACGGGCGCCGTGCAGGCCGCGCGCGACGCGCGACCCGACGCCATCGTGCTCGACATGATGTTGCCGGACTTCGACGGCCTGGAGGTGATGCGACGCATCCGCACCGAGCAGCCCGACGTGCCCGTGATCTTCCTGACGGCCAAGGACGCGGTGGACGACCGCGTGCAGGGCCTCACCGCGGGTGGCGACGACTACGTGACCAAACCATTCAGCCTCGAGGAGCTGATCGCACGACTCCGCGGGCTGCTGCGTCGCTCGGGCGCGACGACGGCGCGTCCGGGGCCGGAACTGGTCGTGGGCGACTTGGTGCTCGACGAGGACTCCCACGAGGTGACCCGGGCCGGCGAACAGATCCAGCTCACCGCCACCGAGTTCGAGCTGTTGCGCTACCTGATGCGCAACCCGCGCCGGGTGCTCTCGAAGGCGCAGATCCTCGACCGCGTCTGGAACTATGACTTCGGCGGCCAGGCCAACGTGGTGGAGCTCTACATCAGCTACCTGCGCAAGAAGGTCGACGCCGGCCGGGACCCCATGATCCACACGCTGCGGGGCGCCGGCTACGTGCTGAAGCCGGCCGGGGCATGAGCCGCGCGGCCCGCGTCACACCGTTGGGGCGCGGCACGCTGGCCCGGCAACTGGTGCTGCGCACCACCGCGCTGGTGGCCGTGATCGCCGTCTTCCTCTCCGCGCTGACGGCGCTGGCCATGCACCAGATCCTGGAGAACCAGCTCGACCAACGGCTGGCCTCCTACGCGACGCGCGACTTCGGTGACGCCGACAACGACGGCCGCATCCGGCCCGGCCCGGGTGGCCCCGGCCAGACCGAGGGCCTGCTGGTGTTCGCCGTCCACGGCAGCCAGGTCGTGGGGTACGTGCAGGAGGACCAGAGCCGCGCCGCGCTGCCCGACGCCGCGCTGACGCAACTCACCGCGCTCGAGACCGGCCGCACGCCCCGCTCCGTGACGGTCGACGGCGTCGGTGGCTACCGGATCGTCGTGCTGGCCTCCGGCGACTCGCGGGTGGCCATCGGCTTGCCCACCGCTGAGCTGACCGCCTCCATGGTCTCCATCGTGGCCGCCGCGGCGCTGCTCACCGCCCTGGCCATCCTCATCGCCTTTCTCGCCGCCCGCCAGGTCGTGGAGCGCAGCCTCGTGCCGCTGGCGCGGCTCGCCGGCACCGCCCACCAGGTGTCGTCCATGCCGCTCGACTCCGGCGACGTGGCGCTCGGCGTCCGGGTGGCGGCGGCGGACACCGACGCGCGCAGCGAGGTGGGCCAGGTCGGCCTCGCGTTCAACCACATGCTCGACAACGTCGAAGGGGCGCTCGCGGCACGCCAGCGCAGCGAGACGAAGGTGCGCCAATTCGTGGCCGACGCCAGCCACGAACTGCGCAACCCGCTGGCCGCGATCCGGGGTTACGCCGAGCTGACCCGCCGCCACCGCGACGAGCTGCCCCCCGACACCGCACACGCCCTGACCCGCATCGACTCCGAGTCGGCGCGCATGTCGACGCTCGTGGAGGACCTCCTGCTGCTGGCCCGGCTCGATTCCGGGCCGAACGTCCAGCGCACCACGGTCGACCTCACCGAGTTGGTCGTCAACGCCGTGTCGGACGCCCAGGCGGCCGGCCCCGACCACGACTGGGCCGTCAGCGTGCCCGACGAGCCCGTCACCGCCGTGGCCGACCCCCACCGCCTGCACCAGGTGCTCGTCAACCTCTTCGCCAACGCCCGCACCCACACGCCGCCCGGCACGTCGGTGCACACCAGCCTCACGGTCGAGGGCGACGACGTGGTGATCCGCGTGGCCGACGACGGCCCCGGCATCCCGGACGCCGTCCGCGCCACCTTGTTCGAGCGGTTCACCCGCGCCGACACCGCCCGGGTGCGTGCCAGCGGCACCTCCAGCACCGGGCTCGGCCTGGCCATCGTCGCTGCGGTCGTCTCCGCGCACGGGGGCACCGTGGCCGTCGAGTCCGGTCACGTCCGCGGCGCCACGTTCACCGTCCGCCTGCCCCGCGGGGCGTGAGGCCAGGGACGTGTCCGAGGGGCGACACGCCGTGTCCGTGCACCGGCCGCGTCCGGCCGACGCGCGGCTGCCCCACTAGCGTGTCCGATGTGATCGTGACGTTCACCGCGAACCCGAGCCTGGACCGGACGGCGCTGCTGGCCGGCCCGTTGGAGACCAGCGTGGTCAACCACGTGGTCTCCAGCTCGGCGCACCCGGGGGGCCGCGGCGTGCAGCTCTCCGGCACGGTGCACCGGGCCGGACGCCCCACGCTCGCCATCTTTCCCGCCGCCAGCAACGACCCGCTGGTCGCCGCCGTGCGCGCCACCGGCATCCCGTTCCGCACCATCCCCATCGGTCACCTGGCCCGCACGAACTTCACGATGGTGACCAGCGGGCTGTCCACGCTGATCCGCGAGCCGGGTCACCCACTGGCGCCCGAATCGGTGACCGCCATGGTGAGCACGATCATGGCGTCCAGCCCGGGTGCCGACTGGCTGGCGCTGTGCGGGTCGCTGCCCCCCGGGTCGCCCGCCGACCTCTACGTGCGGATGGGGCGCGCCGCCCACGGCGTCGGCGTCAAGGTCGCCGTGCAGACTTCCGGCGGCAGCCTCGACTCGGTGGTGTCCCACGCCGATACGGACGCCCCCGACCTGCTCACCATGAACATGCGCCAGTTCGCCGAGGTGACCGGCATCGACCTCACCGGCCTCGATGGCGACGATCGGGTGACCACGGCCGCCCGGCACATCCACGCCCTCACCGACGCGGGGCTGCCCCGCGTGCTGGTCACCCTGGCCGCCGACGGCGCGCTGCTCGCCACGCCCCACGGCCGGTGGTACGCGCGTTCGGAGGTCACCGCGACCGTCACGGCCATCGGACGCGGCGCCGCCGCGATGGGTGGTTACCTCATGGCCGAGATCGATGGGGCCGCCGAGCCCGAACGACTCCGCCAGGCCTTGGCCTACGCCACCGCGCGCAGCGGCAAGACCGGCTCGGAGGCCCCGAGCCCCGCCGACGCCGCCGCCATCGACGTCCTGGTGAGCGAGCTTCCCTCGTGAGCGGAGCTGCTGGGCTCCTGTGGTGAGCGGGTCACGACGCCCCACGGACCCCGGCTGACACTGACGCTCGTCACCTGCGCAGCGCGCGCAGGAGCCGCAGGCCCTTCGTCATCGTGGCCGCGAACTGCTCCTTGGTCTGCCCGGCGGGCGTGCCGAGGCCCAGGCCGCGCTGCGTGCCGACCGCCTGGGTCTCGGTGAACCGGAGCAGCCCCTCGGGCCCCTGCCGCCGGCCCAGACCCGAATCCCGCATGCCGCCCATCGGCGCGGCCATGGACGCGAACGTGGCCCCGATCGCCTCGTTGACGTTGACGGTGCCGGTGCGGATCCGGCTCGCCAGGGCGCGGCCGCGACGCTGGTCGGCGGTCCACACCGAGGCGTTGAGCCCGTGGACGGAGTCGTTGGCCAGGTCGACCGCCTCGTCTTCGCCGTCGAACGGGTACAGGGCCACCACGGGCCCGAACGTCTCCTCGCGCCAGCACGCCATGCCGGGGCGGACGCCCTCCAGGACGGTCGGCTCGTAGGACCAGGGCGCCAGATCGGGGCGCGCCCGGCCGCCCGTGAGCACCGTGGCGCCCTTGACCCGCGCATCCTCCACCGCGTCGGACACCTTGGCGAGCTGCGCCTCGCTCGTGAGGGTGCCCACATCGGGCTCCCAGGCCAGACCGACGCGCAGGTCGAGCGCGCGGACGGCCGCGACGAACCGGTCGCGGAAGTCGGCGTAGACCTCGCGCGCCACGTAGATCCGCTCGAAGCTGACGCACAGCTGCCCGGCGTTGGCGAAGCAGCCCCGCAGGGCACCGTCGACGGCGGCGTCCAGGTCGGCGTCCGCGCAGACGATCATGGGGTTCTTGCCGCCCAGCTCCAGCGATGCGCCGATGAGCCGCTGCCCCGCGCGGGCGGCCACGAGCCGGCCCGTGGGGGTGGAGCCGGTGAAACACACGTGGTCGGTGTGGTCGATGATCGCACCACCGATCACGTCACCGGGGCCGGCGACGATCTGCCAGGCGCCCTCGGGCACGCCGGCCTCGCGCAGCAACTCCAGACCGGCCAGGGCGCTGAGCATCGTCTGGGCGTCGGGCTTGGCGACCACGGTGTTGCCGGCCGCGAGGGCGGGCAGGCCGTCGCTGAAGCCCATGGTCAGGGGATAGTTCCACGGCGAGATGACCCCGACCACGCCCTTGGGGTGGTGGTGGACGTCGATGCGCGTGAGCACGGGGAACAGGCCCGGCCGGCGCTCCGAACGCAGGATGCGGGCCGCGTGCTGGCCGTAGTAGCGGGCCGTCATGGCGACGTGGAAGATCTCCTCGATCGCATCCCGGCGCGCCTTTCCGGTCTCGGCGACGATGAGGTCGGCCAGCGGCGCCTGATGGGCCAGCAGCAGGTCGTGGAACTCCACCAGCCGCCTCCCCCGCGCCGCCGGGCCGAGCCCGGCCCACTCGGGCTGAGCTGCTTGTGCGACCGCGCAGGCCTGGGCGACGTCCGCCGGCGTCGACTGCGGGATCTCGGCGAGCGCGCTGGCGTCCAGCGGGGAGAAGGTGGCCCGGGTGGTGGCCCCCTCGGCGTGGACCAGCTGTGTGAGCCGGGCCACGGTCGCGGCGGGCAGGAGTCGGGTGGCAGAAACATGGGTCACGCCCCCACCCTAGGCGCGCCCTCCCGCGGGCCTTGGATCCGGCTCAGCCCGGATCGCCACGGACACACGATTCCAGCGCAGGATCTTCCACACGATCCCAGCACACGATGCGTGCGAAGGCCCTTGGGGGGCCTGTTCGACGCATCGTGTGCTGGAATCGTGTGGAATGGGGGTGCACACGCCGACCCTGGAGGACCCATGACCACCCGCGCCGAACTCGCCCGCCTCGTCGACCACACGCTGCTCGCTCCCACGGCGACCCCCGCCGATGTCGCGGCCCTGGCTGCCGAGGCGGCCGACCTGGGCACCTACTCCATCTGCGTGTCCCCCTCGATGTTGCCGGTGGACGCCGACCTGGCCGAGGTGAAGCTCGCCACCGTGTGCGGCTTCCCGTCCGGCAAGCACACCGCCGCCACCAAGGCGGCCGAAGCGGCCGAGGCCGTGGCCCACGGAGCCGACGAGGTGGACATGGTGATCGACATCGGCCGCCTCCAGGCCGGCGACGCCGACCACACCGAGGCCGAGATCCGGGCGGTCCGCCAAGCCGCCCCCGCCCCGACGGTGCTCAAGGTCATCATCGAGTCGGCGGCGCTCAGCGACGAGGAGATCGTCGCGGCCTGCCGGGCCGCAAAGGCCGCCGGCGCCGACTTCGTCAAGACCTCCACCGGCTTCCACCCCACCGGCGGCGCCTCGGTGCACGCCGTCGAGCTGATGGCCGCCACGGTGGGCGGGCGGCTCGGGGTGAAGGCCTCCGGCGGCATCCGCGACTGGGAGACCGCCACGGCGATGGTGGCCGCCGGCGCCACCCGGCTCGGCCTCTCCGGCACCCGGGCGGTGCTCGACGGGGGCACTGCCGACGGCTACTGAGCCGTGCGCGACGAGGGGCCCGGACGCCGCGCGTCCGGGCCCCTCGGTTCGCTGAGCTCAGCTCACCGCTTCGCGCGCAGCGCCGCCTGGGCCGCCGCGAGGCGCGCGATCGGCACCCGGAAGGGCGAGCACGACACGTAGTCGAGCCCCACCGCGTCGAAGAACTCGATCGACGCCGGGTCACCCCCGTGCTCGCCACACACGCCCGTCTTGAGCTTCGCCTTGGTCTGGCGGCCCTTCTCGACCCCGATCTCCACCAACTGGCCCACGCCGGAGGTGTCGAGCGAGGCGAACGGGTTGGCCGCGATGACCTCGCCGTCCACGTAGGCCCCGAGGAAGCCGGCCTCCGCGTCGTCCCGGCTGATGCCGATGCCGGTCTGGGTGAGGTCGTTGGTGCCGAAGCTGAAGAAGTCGGCCTCGTTCGCGATCTCGTCGGCCACCAGGGCGGCGCGCGGGATCTCGATCATCGTGCCCACCGTGTAGTCCAGCGTCGCCCCGGCGCTCGCGAGCTCGTCCTCCACCGCCGCGACCACGATCTGGCGCTGGGTGCGCAGCTCGGACTCGAACGCGACCAGCGGAATCATGATCTCGACGCCGACGGTCTCGCCCTCGCGCTCCTGCACGGCGAGCGCCGCCCGGATGATCGCGCGCGTCTGCATGTCGGGGATCGACGGGTACAGCATCGCCAGCCGGCAGCCGCGGGTGCCGAGCATCGGGTTCTGCTCGTGCAACTTCTTGACCTGGGCGAGCGTGACGCGCTCGGCCTCCAGCTCGGACGCGTCGCCACCCGTGAGCTCCAGCTTCTGCACGAGCAGGCTCTGCTCGACGAGGTTGGGCAGGAACTCGTGCAGCGGCGGGTCGAGCAACCGGACGGTGACCGGCAGCCCCTTCATGGCCGTGAAGATGGCCTCGAAGTCCTTCTGCTGCATCGGGAGGATCTCGGCCAGCGCGGCGGCCCGCTGGTCCTCGTTGTCGGCGAGGATCATCTTGCGCACCGCGGGCAGCCGGTCGGCCGCCATGAACATGTGCTCGGTGCGAGCCAGGCCGATGCCCTCGGCGCCGAGCTCGCGGGCCTTCGAGGCGTCCTCGAAGTTCTCCGCGTTGGCGCGGACGCCGAGGCGCCGGGCCTCGTCGGCCCACGCACCCACCTTCTGGAAGTCCTCGTTGATGTCCGGCGGCACCAGCTCCAGCGCGCCGGCGAACACCTCGCCCGTCGATCCGTTCAGGGTGAGCACGTCGTCGCGGCCGTAGGTGGTGCCGTTGATCGACACCTTCTCCCCGACGGGGTCGATCTTGATGCCGGGCGCACCGGCGACGCAGGTGATGCCCATGCCGCGCGCCACCACCGCCGCGTGCGAGGTCATGCCGCCGTGCGCGGTGAGGACGCCCTGGGCGACCATGACGCCGTGGATGTCGTCGGGCGTCGTCTCGTACCGGACGAGGATGATCTTCTCGCCCTTGCCGCCCCGCTCGGCGGCGTCGTCGGCGTTGAACGAGAGCGCCCCCACCGCCGCGCCGGGTGACGCGGGCAGGCCCTTCACGATCGCGGTCTGCCCGTGCTCGGGGTCGATGCCCGGGTGGAGGAGGGCGTCCAACTGCGCCGGCTCGACGCGCAGCAAGGCCTCCTCGGTGGTGATCAGCCCCTCCTCGACCATGTCGACGGCCGTCTTGACGGCGGCGGCGGCCGTCCGCTTGCCGTTGCGGGTCTGCAGCATGTAGAGCTTGCGATCCTCGATCGTGAACTCCATGTCCTGCATGTCCTTGTTGTGCTGCTCGAGCTTCGTCATCGTCGCGAGCAGCTCGGCGAACGCCTCCGGCAGCACCTCCTCCATCTCCGCGAGGTTGCGCGGCGTGCGGATGCCCGCCACCACGTCTTCGCCCTGGGCGTTGGTGAGGAACTCGCCGTAGAGCTCCTTGCCGCCGGTGGAGGGGTTGCGGCTGAAGCAGACGCCGGTCGCGGACGTCTCACCGCGGTTGCCGAACACCATCTGCTGCACGTTCACGGCGGTGCCGAGGTTGCGGCTGATGCCCTGGCTCTTGCGGTACACCTCGGCGCGCGGGTTGAGCCAGCTCTTGAAGACTGCGTTCACCGCACGCAGGAGCTGCTCGCGCGGGTCGGTCGTCCAGTGGCCGCCCAGAGCCTCGTTGGCGAGATCCTTGAACTCGGCCGTGAGCTCGCGCAGGTCGTCGGCGGAGAGATCGGTGTCGAGCTCCGCCCCCTTGCGCTCCTTCATCTCGGTCAGCGCGTCCTCGAAGACGTGCGGGGCGATGCCCTCGACGACCTCGCCGTACATCTGGATGAAGCGGCGGTAGCAGTCCCACGCGAAGCGCTCGTTGTCGGCGAGCCCGGCGACGGCGTCCACCGTCTCGTCGGAGATGCCCAGGTTGAGGATCGTGTCCATCATGCCGGGCATGGAGAACACGGCGCCGGACCGGACGGACACGAGCAGCGGGTTCTCGGCCGAGCCGAGCTTCTTGCCGGTGCGCTCCTCCAGACGCGCGAGGCCGTCGGCGACCTGCTGGTCGAGCCCCTCGGGCCAGTCCCCGCCGTTGTTCATGGCGGCCACGCACGCCTGCGTGGTCACGGTGAACGCGTCCGGAACGGGCACCCCGATCTTCGCCATCTCGGCGAGATTGGCACCCTTGCCACCGAGCAGGGGCTTCAGCGAGATGTCTCCCTCGCTGAGGTCGTAGACGTACTTCGTCTCGGTCATCTGAACAGGTCACTCCTTCGTGCTCCGCCACGCCTCTGTGCGCGGGTCCCGTCGGCCGCCGGTGGGAGCAACCCGGCGGGCGTGTGACCCGGGGCCCACGGTAGTCGGTTCGCCCCGGCCGCCGCGAAACCCGCGTGACCTTCCATCAGGTGGACAGGCCCGGGCACGGAGCCACGGCCAAACGAAGGCAACCGCAACCGTCTTTTTCGTCACCTCTACTACACTCGGTCGTATGAGCGTGGACCCGGTTGCTTCACTGATCCTTGATGAGGCCGGGCCGCTCAGCGGGCGCGTGTTCGTGCTCGACGACGTGGACGGCGCCCTGACGCGCGAGGCCGTCCGCCAGGGCGCCGACGTCCGCGCCTGGTGCGACGACGTCCGCGACCAGGCCCAGCTCCCCCGCGCCCATGTCTTCGACGGGCTCGGCTCGGAGGACTGGGTGCCCGACACCGTGTTGTGGCGGCTCCCCAGGGCCGTGTCCGCGGTGGAGGACACCGCCGAGACCCTCGCCTGCTGGCTCCGACCCGCGGGCCGGGTCGTCGCCGGCGGACGCACCAAGCACATGACCCCCGCCCAGAACGACGCCCTCGGCCGCGCATTCCACGACGTGCGGGCCAGCCTCGGACGCCAGAAGTCCCGCGTGATCCACGCCACCGGCGCCCACCCCGTCCACCCACGCTGGCCGATGCGCCGTCACCTCCCCGAGGTCGACCTCACCGTCGTCGCGCGCGGCAACGTCTTCCACACCAACCGGCTGGACGACGGCACCCACCTGCTGCTGCGCACCCTCGGCCGCATCCTCCCCCCACCCACCGGGCCGACCCCGCCCCCCACGCGCGGCATCGCGATCGACTTCGGCTGCGGCTCGGGCATCATCGCCGCCTGGCTGGCCGTCCGTGGCTTCGCCGTCTCCGGCATCGACGTCTCCCAGCAGGCCCTGCAATCCACGCGGATGACCGCCGCCGTCAACCACGTCAGCGTCGGCACCCGCCGTTCGGACGGCTTCGGGCGGACGCCGGCTGGCGGCGCCGACCTCATCGTGAGCAACCCGCCGTTTCACCGCGGCGCCGCCAAGGACTCCACCCCGTCGCTGGAGATGATCGAACGCGCCGGTGACGTGCTGCGCCCCGGTGGTGAGCTGTGGCTGGTGTTCAACAGCCACCTGCCCTACCTGCCCGCCCTGCGGCGCCACGTCGGCGTCACCACCATCGAGGCCCGGGATCGCACCTACCTCGTGACCCGCTCCCTCAAACAGCCCGAATCCCCCGAGGACTGAGCACCCCGCCCACCCGAGGATGGTGACACCGTGATGCAGCGCCGCTCCGGAACCACCGCCGCCCCGCCCGGGCGGCGCCGTCGCCCCGCCCCCCGCTGGGTGCCGAAGCAGCACGGGGCGTGGGCGATGCTGGTGGTGCCGTGGTTGCTCGGCGCGATCCTGCGGCTCCGGGCCGGGGAGACCGCGAGCCACCTGCTGCCCCTGCTCGGCTGCTGGCTCGCCGGTTACGTCGCCTTCCACGCCGCGTCCGGCTGGCTCAAGGCCCCGCCCGGACGCCGGCCCGCGTGGGTGCGTCCCCTGGTGGTCTCGGCCGCCGTCGCGGCGGCGTTCGGGCTGCTGACGCTCGCGCTCACCGGGGCGTCGCTGGCGTGGTGGGTCGTCGCCTTCGTGCCGTTGCTGGCCCCCGCCCTCGTCCTGGCGGCGCGGCGGCGGGAGCGATCGGTGACCGGGGGCGCGCTGACCGTCGCGGCGGCGTCCGCCATGGCCGCCGTCGCCGCCCATCCCGACCCGTTCGCCTGGCCGAGCGCCCCCGACGCGGGCGCGACGCTGGTCGCGGTGCTGGGGTCGTTCGCCTACTTCTTCGGCACCGTCTGGTACGTGAAGACGACCATCCGCGAGCGCGGCTCGCGCGCGTACCTGGCGGCGTCCCTGGCCTGGCACGGGGCTGCCACGCTGCTCGCCGCGGGGTTGGCGTCCGCCGGCGTCCTGCCCGTCTGGTGGGCGGTGTTCTTCGCCGCCGCCACCGCCCGCGCCGCGGTGGTGCCGCACCGCGTCCCGGCGTTGACGCCCCCACAGATCGGCCTGATCGAGATCGGGTTCTGTGCCGTGTTGGTGGCCTGTTTCGCCTGGTGGTGAGCCGCGAGGCGCTACCTTGCTCGCATGACCTCGGCGCGGCGGACCACGTGGGCCTTCGCCGTGGGCACGCTCGGGCGCGACTTCGTCTACACGATGGTCACGATGTTCCTGATCGTGTTCCTCACCGAGGTGCTCGACCTGGACGATGTGACGATGTGGGCCGTCAACGGCATCCTGCTGGCGGCGCGCCTGTTCGACGCGTTCACCGACATCATCATGGGCGGCATCGTCGACAACACGCGAACGCGCTGGGGGCCCTACAAGCCGTGGATCGCCGCCGGCATCGTGGCGTCGTCGGTGTTCGCGGTGCTGTTGTTCACCGATCTCGGGCTGCGGGGGCCGGCGTTCGTCGCGTTCTTCGCGGTGGTCTACCTGGGGTGGGGGCTGGCGTGGACGACCAACGACATCCCCTACTGGTCGTTGCTGCCGGCGCTGACCCTGGATCCCGGCGAGCGGGAGCGCATCGGTTCGCTCACGAAGGTCTTCGCCACGATCGGGTTGTTCGCCGCCGTCACCTCGGTGATCCCGGCGACGGCGGCGCTGGGCGGTGGCCCCGGGGCGTGGACGACCTTCATGGTGGTGGCCGTGCTCGCCACCATCGCGTTCCAGGCGGTCACGCTGGTCGGGGTGAGGCAGCCCGCCCACGTCCTGCCGCAGCAGCGCACGACGCTGCGCGAGCTGGCGTCCATCGTGCTGGGCAACGACCAGCTGGTGGTGACGTCGGTCACGATGATCCTGTTCACGACGGGGTACGTGACCACCACGACCTTCGGGGTCTACTTCTTCACCTACGCCTACCGCGACCCGGGCATGTACACCCCGTTCGCGGCGGTGCTGGGGGTGGCGCAGTTGCTGGGGTTCGCGCTGTTCCCGCTGCTGCGCCGGCGCCTGACCCGCCGCCAGCTGTTCACGACCGCCATGGCGATGTGCGTGGCCGGCTACGTGCTGTTCTTCTTCGCGCCGATGAACATCGTGCCCATCGGCATCGCCGGGCTGCTGCTGTTCGTCGCCAACGCGTTCATCGTGCTGCTCGTCATGATGGCGCTGACCGACTGCATCGAGTACGGCCAGTGGCGCACCGGACGCCGCAACACCGCGGTCACCTTCGCGCTGCAGCCGTTCATCAACAAGGTGGCCGGCGCGCGCGCGACAGCCGTGGTGGGCGCCACCGTGATCCTGACCGGCATCAACGCGGCGGCGACGCCGGACGACGTGTCGGCCGGGGGCCTGCTCGGCATGCGGATCATGATGATGGTCATCCCCATGCTGCTCGTCGTGGCCGCGTACCTCGTGCAGCGGCGCTGGTTCCGCATCGACGAGGCGTTCCACGCCCGCATCGTCGCCGACCTCGCCGAGCGCGGGGAGCTCGACCCCGCCTGAGTGGCATTGGGATCCCGCCCGCATGGGATGGGGATGCCGCCCGCATGGCGTTTGGACCCGAGGAAATGGCGCCATGGCGCCATTTCCTCGGGTCCAAATCCCAGGTGCGGCGGGTGCCCGTAGGCTTCCGGGCATGCGTCCTGACCAGCTCGAGTTGCTCCTGACCCCCCGTGCCCCCGCCGTCCACCCCGACGGCACGTGGGCCGTCGTCGCCGCCACCCGGCCCAGCTTCGCCGCCGACGCCTACGTCGGCCAGCTGTGGCGGGTCGACCTCAGCGGCACCGACGCGCCCCGCCGCCTCACCCGCGGCGTCAACGACGCCACCCCCCGGTTCAGCCCGGACGGCCGGCTCCTCGGCTTCCTGCGCGGCGACGCCGACGGCCGCCCGCAGGTGTTCGTCGTCCGCACCGACGGCGGCGAGGCCGCCCAGGTCACCACCGCCCCGATGGGCGTGGGCGCCTTCTGCTGGTCGCCGGACGCCGGCCGCATCGCGTTCGTCGCCCGCGTCGCCGAGGAGGGCCGCTACGGCACCGTCGACGGCGTCTCCCCCGCCCAGGAGGATCCGCGCCACCTCGTCGGCAACCAGATCCAGGCCAACGGGTTGGGCTGGTCCACCGACCGGCGCCGCCGGTTGTTCGTCGTCGACGTGCCCGACCCGGACGCCGAGCCGCCCATCACACCCGTCGGACGCGCCGCCGCGGCCGCCGATCCCGACTCACCGTTCTCGCCCGTCCCCACGGCGACCGAGCTGACCACGGGCGCCTTCGACGCCACCGATCCGGTCTTCAGCCCGGACGGGGCGTCGATCCTCTTCACCTCCGCCCGGGAGGCCGACCGGGACGAGACGCTGCGCACGGGAATCCACCGCGTCCGGCTCGCCGATGCCGCCCCGAACCCCGACGAGGCGAGCGCCCCGGCCCCCGTCGAGCCCGTGGCCGTGGACGCGCGGCTCACGTTCGACCACGCCACCCCTTCCCGCGACGGCGCCACCCTGTTCTGCCTGGGCAGCGACCTCGGCGAGTCCGGGCTCGACTTCGTCGCCACCAACCAGGCGCTGTACGCCACCCCCGTCGACGGCGGCGAGCCGCGCCGCCTCACCGACCCGGCCACCCTCGAGTTGGCCAGCGCCCCGGTGCCGGTCGGTGACGACGCGGTGCTCGTGATCGCCGCGCAGCGCGGCACGTCCACGCTGCTCCGCGTGAGCGCCGACGGCACCGTCACCACCCTGCACGAGGGCCACCCGACCGTGCTGTGGGCCGAGCCGGTACCGGGGTCGGACGCCGTCGTCGCGACGGTCACCGACGTCGACACCCCCGGGGAGGTGGCACGCATCGACGGTGGCGGCGTCCGCCGGCTCACCGACTTCGCCGCCGGCCTGCGCGAGGCGACCACGATCGTCGCGCCGCGGGAGCTGGTGAGCACCTCACCGGACGGCCACCCCGTGCACGGCTGGACGCTCGTGCCCGAGGGCGAGGGACCGCACCCGGTGCTGCTCACCATCCACGGCGGGCCCTACGCCAGCTACCCCAGCACCTTCTTCGACGAGTGGCAGGTGTTCGTGGCGGCCGGGTACGCGGTGGTCGCCTGCAATCCGCGCGGCGCGGCCGGTTACGGCGAGGAGCACGGCGCCGCGATCCGGTACGCCTTCGGTGACCTGGACATGACCGACGTCCTCGGCTTCCTCGACCACGCGACCGCGACCGTCCCGGGCCTGGACGCCGACCGCGTCGGCATCATGGGCGGCAGCTACGGCGGCTACCTGACGGCCTGGATCATCGCTCACGACCACCGGTTCGCCGGGGCGATCGTGGAGCGCGGGTTCCTCGACCCGGCGTCGTTCCTGGGGGCGTCCGACATCGGCTGGTTCTTCATGCCGCAGTACAACGGTGCCGACCTCGAGCAGCAGAACCGGCAGTCGCCGACGTTGCTGACCCACCAGGTGCAAACGCCGACGTTCGTCGTGCACTCCGAGCTCGACCTGCGTTGCCCCCTCGCGCAGGGGCTGCGCTACTACGCGTCGCTGAAGAGCCACGGGGTCGAGGCCGAGCTGCTCGTCTTCCCCGGCGAGAACCACGAGCTGTCGCGCTCGGGCACGCCGTGGCACCGGCGGCAGCGGTTCGAGAAGATCCTCGACTGGTGGGACAGGCACCTGCCCGTGTCGGCTGCTCGGGGGCGCGAGTAGGCTCCCAGGGGTGAGGAGTCCGGGCCGCACTCGGGCCACGGCGGTGGCCGTCCCGCTGTCCGTCGCCGTGGCGACGGTGGTGGGCGTCGCCGCCTGCGCTCCCCTGGCCTCCCCGGCGCCGAGCCCCAGCACCCCACCGCCGCCCGCGACCGCGTCGCCGACACCGTCCGCGTCCCCCTCGCCGGCGGAGGCCACGGTCGATCTCACCGAGCCCGGCGTCGCTCGCGCGGTGGTGGACGAGCTGCTGGCCGCGTCCGGCGCGCGCCGCGCGATCATGGTGTCGGTGTCGCGCACCGAGGCGTCCGTCGCCGTCGTGGAGGACGGCGTGGCCCAGACGTGGGCCTACCGCGACGGCACGATCGCGCCGGTGCAGTCCGACATCCACAACGTCGACCAGGCGACGTTCGTGCCGGACGACTACGCCCTGGACGACGTGGGCGCCCTGTTCCGCGCGGGCGTCGCGGTGTCGGGGTCCGACGCGGGGCAAGAGCTCCAGATCGTGGAGTACTCCGGCGGCCAGGTCTCCATGACCGTGACGACCAACCCGGAGTCACGCACCGTGTTCTTCCACCCCGACGGCACGCTGGTGCCGACGCTCGACTTCACCTCGGGCGACGGCGTCCGCACCGCCTACGAGGCCGCGGTGGGCCGGCGGGGCAGCGTGCTGCAGCTCGGCTTCGGCTCCGACCTCGGGGTGTACGCCGATGTCGTCGGCGACGAGCCGGGCACGATCACCCGGCACCAGCGCCCGGCCCGCACGCCGGTCATCGTGACCCAGCGCACCGAGGCGACCACGCTGCGGCCCTTCGACCCCGCGCTGGTCGACCCCGACGTGGTGTGGCAGGTGGTGGACGCCCGCCGCGACGCCGGGGCCTACACCTACGACCAGCCGTGGAGCTGCCTCGTCGACCGCCGCGAGGGCACCACCGCGCCGCGGTTGCACTGCACGATCGGCAGCGACACCGTGACCACGGATCTCACGGGCAGGCCCCTCCCCGGCTGACTGGCTCCCCGGCTGACCGGCCGGGCGCGGCGTCCGGCGGCGGACCGTCAGCCCATCGCCCCCGCGGAGAACGTGTTGCAGCGGTTCGGGTCGCCGGTCTCGTACCCCGTCCACAGCCACTGCTTGCGCTGTTCGGAGCTGCCGTGCGTCCAGTTCTCGGGCGTGACCGTGCCCTGCATGGTTTCCTGGATGTGGTCGTCGCCGACCGTCTCGGCCGCGTCGATGGCCCGGTTGAGGTCGTCCTGGGTGATCTGCGCGATGGGCCCGTCGGGGTCGTTGTCGGCGAACCGGAACCACACGCCGGCGTAGCAGTCGGCCTGCAGCTCGAGCCGCACGGCCGGGGAATCCGGGCCGGTCGTCTGCCCCTGGCGCTGCACCTGCTCCATCGTCCCGGTCAGGTTCTGGATGTGGTGGCCATACTCGTGGGCGATCACGTAGGCCTCGGCGGCGTAGCCACCCTCGGCCCCGAGCTGCGCCAACAATCCCTCGAAGAACGACGTGTCGAGATACACGTACTGGTCGGCCGGGCAGTAGAACGGGCCGACATCGGAGGTGGCCTGGCCGCAGGCCGTCTGGACGCCCTGGCTGAAGGTGCGCGTCTCGGTGACCTGGTAGCCCGGCAGCGCCTGCGTCCAGTAGGCCTGGATGGAGTTCGTGTAGGCCACCCACCGGCACTCCGGGTTGGCCTCGATGTCGGCCCCCGTCTCACAGTCGGCGTAGGCGTCGGTCGTGCCTGCCCCCGAGCCGGTGCCGGTGGAGCCGCTCGTGCCGGTCGTCGTGCCCGTGCCCCCGCCCAGCAGGTCGCCCGGGTTGAAGCCGAACAACAGGGCGAGGATCACGATGATGATGCTCGCGCCGCCGCCCACGGCGATGCCGCCGCCGCGCCCGCTGCGGCCGCCGCCCCCGGAGGAGCGCACCTGCGACGAATCCAGGCGGGCATTGCGATTGAACTGCACCGTTGTCCTCCTCGGTCGGGCTCAGTGCTCGGAGCATAGCTGCTCGCCGCGGCACGACACCATGCCCCGCGCGGGTGGCACCACGCCGCCCGGAGGTGTTTGGTTCAGCCGCACGGGCGCGCCAAGATGGGACGGGTGCAGATCGTGGGTGTGGAGGTTCCGGGTGGAAACCCCGCCCTCAGCACCTTGCTCGGCCACGGGCAGGACCCCTACCAGCTGGCCTGGGAGGAGGGTTACCGCGTCCTGCGCCCGCTGAGCGCCACCGGCATGGTGGACGACCTGACCGTCACCCTCCTGGTGATGCCGCACCGACGCCCCATCACCCCCCGCGGCCCGCAACGCACCCGGACGACCCTCCGCAAGGACGAGCCGGTCGTGGACCCCGTCGTCCGCCAACGGCTGGCCGCCTACGCGATCGTGGTGTCCGACCGCGGGGTGCTCGCCACCGAGTTCTCCGACCGGACCGCCGTCCCCGGCATGTGGGGCCTGCCCGGCGGCGGCATCGATCCCGGCGAGAACCCGGCGGCCACCGTGCAGCGAGAGGTGTTCGAGGAGACGGGCCAGGACATCGAGGTGGTCCGCTTCCTCGATCTCCAGTCCGACCACTGGATCGGTCACTCCCCCACCGGCGTCGTCGAGGACTTCCACGCCGTCCGCCTCATCTATGCCGCCCACTGCCACCACCCCGCCGATCCGGTCGTCCACGACGTCGGCGGGACGACGTCCGGCTCCCGCTGGGTACCGGTGGACGCCCTGCGCGACGTCGACTGGATCAACGGCTCCCGCGCCCTGCTCGGCAAGCACGCCAAGGCCGTCCTGCACGGGTGGCGCACGCGCTGAGGCGCGAACGCCGACGGCCCCCGCACCACGAGGGTGCGGGGGCCGTCTGCGTACCGGGAACGCTCAGCTCAGTTGCTGCGGAAGTAGCTGAGCACGCGCAGGATCTCGGTGTACAGCCAGACCATCGTGACGGTCAGGCCGAACGCCGCGCGCCACGACTCCGACGCCGGCAGGCGGTTGCGGACGCCCTGCTCGATGTAGTCGAAGTCCATGATGAGGTTGGCCACCGCGAGGAACAGGGCGACGATCGAGATGATCCAGGCCAGCGGGCCGGCCGCCGCACCGATGCCGCGCAGGCCGGTGTCGACACCGAACAGCGCGAGGCCGAGGTTCACCAGCACGAGGCCGGCGAACGCGAAGGTGCCGATCGTGATGATTTTGCGGAACTGGCTCGTCACCTTGATGCGCAGGAACTTGTAGGCGGCCAGGGTGGCGGCAGCCGCCACGAACGTGGCGAGCACGGCCTGGACGACTATGCCGTCGTAGAGGTAGTTGAACATGGCGCTGAACGCGCCGACGAAGACGCCCTCGACGATCGAGAACAGCCCCACGAATGCCGGGCTGATCTGGCGGCGGAACGACACGAACAGCACGACGACGAACGTCATGAGGCCCGACGCCAGGGCGACCGGAGTGACCAGGCTGATGGGCAGGAACAGGAAGGTCAGCGCCGCGACGAGGAACACCGAGCCCATCATGATGGCGGACTTGGTGATGACGTCGTCGATGGTCATGACGCCGGCCGGCGGCGGGGTCTGCGGCGCGCCGTACGGCTGGCCGTAACCCTGCGGCTGGGCGTCGTAGGTGGGCTGGCCGTAGCCCTGCTGCCCATAGGTCTGCTGCTGCGTGGCGAACTGCTCGCTGCGTGCGAACACGGGGTTGGAACTGCGCATGTCTGGCCTTTCATCGGTCAGGATCGTGAACTCATTGTAGACAACGCTACCCAGACCCCCGGCATTCCACTCCGGGACCCAACCCCGTCGTCCCCGGCTTCCCCTCGACCTGGGGCAGCAGTCCACCGCACCGCTCGTCACGCGCACGATCTGCTCTCCACGCTCCGGGGCATCCCCCCGGGGGTCCCCATGCACCGTCGCCACTCCCACCACCGCCCTGCGGCGGGCCCCTATCCTTGCCCCAGCGGTGTTCCGCACCCCGCCGAAAGGTCCAGCCACCATGCCTCGTCCGCGCCCGTTCGCCCAGGTCGACGTGTTCTCCGCCCAGCCGTATCGCGGCAATCCGGTCGCGGTCGTTCTCGACGCCGAGGGCCTGTCCGAGGACGCGCTGCAGGCGGTCGCCCGGTGGACGAACCTCTCCGAGACCACGTTCGTGCTCCCCGCCACCACGGACGCCGCCGACTACCGGCTGCGCATCTTCACCCCCGGCGGGGAGCTGCCCTTCGCCGGGCACCCCACCCTCGGCTCGGCGCACGCCTGGCTGGAGCACGGGGGCACCCCCCGCGACGCCCACACGATCGTGCAGGAGGTGCCGGCCGGTTTGGTGCGGATTCGACGCGAGGGGGGCATCGTGTCCTTCGCCGCGCCGCCCACCCTGCGCAGCGGCGAGCTGGACGCCGCCGACCTGGCACGGATCGTCGCTGCGCTCGGCGTCCGCGCCGACCAGGTGCTCGCCCACCAGTGGGTGGACAACGGCCCGGCTGGGCGGTCGTGCGGCTGGCAACCGCGCAGGAGGTGCTCGACCTCGACCCCGATCTGTCGCTCATCCCGGATGCGATGGTCGGCGCGATCGGCGCCCACCCGGAGGGCTCCGCGCACGCCTTCGAGATGCGCACCTTCGCCCCGGGCGTCGGGGTGGCCGAGGATCCGGTGTGCGGGTCGATGAACGCCTCGGTGGGCCAGTGGCTCGTCGGCACCGGCGAGGTCCGCGGCCCCTACCGCGTCACCCAGGGCGCCCGGCTCGGCCGGGCCGGGGACATCACGATCACCCCGGACGCCGACGGTGACGTCTGGGTCGGCGGCGCGACCACGACGCTGTTCCGCGGGACCGCCCTCCTCTGACGACGGCGACCCCACGCCCGCGACCACCCATCCGCCACCGACCCGGAAGAGAAGGACCCCATGACCCCGCCGCTCCTGGACTCACGGCTGCCGATCGTCGCCGCGCCGATGGCCGGCGGCCCCTCCACCGTCGCGCTCGCCCACGCCGTCGCCTCCGCCGGGGCCTTCGGGTTTCTCGCGGGAGGATACAAGTCGCCCGAGGCCCTGGCTGCGGAGATCGACCAGCTCCGCCCGCTGGGCGCCGGGTTCGGCGTCAACCTGTTCGTCCCCGCCGACGATCCGGTGGACGAGGCCGCCTTCGCCACCTACGCCGACGAGCTGGGGGCCGAGGCGGAGGCGTACGGCCTGGAGCTCGACCCGACGCCGTTCGCCGATGACGACCGGTGGGGCGAGAAGCTTGCGCTGCTGCTCGCCGAGCCGGTCCCGGTCGTGTCGCTGACGTTCGGCCTCCCCGATCCGGCCGACATCGCGGCGCTGCAGCGGGTGGGGACCCGGGTGCTGGCGAGTGTCACCACCCCGGGGGAGGCGCGGCTGGCCCGGGACGCCGGCGTGGACGGCCTCGTGGTGCAGGGGCCGGCCGCGGGTGGGCACTGCGCCACCTTCGACCCCACCCGCGTCCCCCCGCCGCAGCCCACCGCGGCCCTCGTCACTCAGGTGCTCGCCCACGGGGATCTTCCGGTGGTCGCCGCCGGCGGCGTCGACGGGCCGGACGCCGTCCGCGCGTTGCTGGACGCCGGCGCGGAGGCCGTCGCCGTCGGAACCCTGCTGCTGCGCACCGACGAGGCGGGGACCTCGGCGACGCACAAGCGGGCACTGGGCGATCCTGCCTTCACCGAGACGGTGCTCACCCGGGCGTTCACGGGTCGGCCGGCCCGGGCGCTGCGCAACGGGTTCACCGACCGGCACCCCGAGGGGCCGGGTGGCTACCCGGCCGTCCACCACCTCACCCGGGCACTGCGCCGGGCCGCGGCCGACGCCGGCGACGCCGACCGGCTGCACCTGTGGGCAGGGACGGGGTGGCGCAACGCCCCCACCGGCCCGGCCGCCGACGTCATTCGCCATCTCAGCGGCGGGGTCTGACCCTGTCACCCCGCACCCGGGCCTGAGCCTGGGCCTGGGCCTGGGCCTGGGGTGCCCCCGGCGGGATTCGAACCCGCACTCGGGCGGGTTTAAGCCGCCTGCCTCTGCCCTTGGGCTACGGGGGCCTGCGCGCCCAGTCTGTCACTGACGCACCGCGACTGCGGGCGCCCTCAGCCGCGCAGGAGGCCCAGGACGAGGCCGTCGAGGATGTCGGCCTCGCTCACGGTGAGGTGGACGCCGACGCGCTGCCCGACGCGCGAGCAGATCAACGCCCCGGCACAGATCACGTCGGCGCGGCCGGGCTGCATCGTCGGGAGCCCGAGCACGTCGGCGACCGGGGTGGTGAGCAGACGTCCGGCCAGCCCGTCGAGGTCGGCACGCGACACGACCGAGCCGTGGACGCGCGCGCGGTCGTAGGCGGGCAGCTCCTGGGCCAGGGCGGACAACGACGTGGCCGTGCCACCGACCCCGAACCAGGTGCGCGCTGCCGCGAAGTCGATGCCGCTGGCGTCCAGCAGGTCGTCGCAGTAGTCGATGGCCTCGGTGATCTCGTCACCGCTCGGCGGGTCACCGGGCAGGAAGCGCTCCCGGAGGCGCACCGACCCCATGTCCAGCGACGTGGCGGCGGCGATGCCCTCGGCGCCGCCCAGGACGAGTTCGGTGGAACCGCCGCCGATGTCCATGACGAGGGCGGGCGCGTCGGCGTCCGGCAGGGCCGTCAACGCGCCGGTGAACGACAACGACGCCTCCTCCTCACCCGAGATGACCTCCGGCGTCACGCCGAGGCGCTCGGCCACCCCGTCGAAGAAGGCGTCGCGGTTGCCGGCGTCCCGCGCGGCGGAGGTGGCCACGAACCGGAGCCGCTCGACGCCCAGTCCGCGCAGCTGGGCCGCGTAGTCGTCACAGGCGGCGAAGGTGCGGGCGAGGGCGTCCGGGTGGAACTCCCCGGTGGCGTCCACGCCCTGGCCCAGACGGGTCAGCCGCAGGTCGCGGGCGAGCTCGGTGAACCCGCCGTCGGACGCCTGCGCCGCGAGCAGCCGGACGGAGTTCGTGCCGCAGTCGATGGCTGCGACACGGTCGGGGGTGGTCATGCAGGATCCTCCAAACAGGGGTTGGTCCAGAACGCGCCGAGGGCGTCCAGCGCCTCGTCGCCGAGCGGATTCACGCCGCGGCCGGCGGCCAGCGCATGGCCCACCAACACGTGCAGGCACTTCACCCGCGTCGGCATGCCGCCGGCGCTGGTGCCGGCGATCTCCGGCACGTCACCGAGCGCGGCCCGATCGGCCAGGTAGGCCTCGTGGGCGCGGGCGTGGCCCTCCGCCAGGGAGGCGTCCTCGGCGAGCCGGGCCGTCATCTGTGCCATCACCCCTTGTGCCTCCAGGGTGGAGCAGCCGGCGACCGCGCGCGGGCAGGTGAGGTAGTACGTGGTGGGGAACGGCGTGCCGTCGCTCAGCCGGGGCTCCGTGGCCACCACGCCGGGCTTGCCGCAGGGGCAGCGCCACGCGATGCCGGCGATGCCGCGCGGGGCGCGTCCGAGCTGGGCCGCCAGGACGGCGACATCGTCGGCGGAGGCAGGCTCGTAGGGTGGCACCGCATCAGCGTAGCCGCTGGCCGCCCAGCCCGGCCTCGGGGGACGGCCCGCGCAGCCCGGTCAGCGCGACGGCTCGGCCGCGGGGGCCTCGACGAGCGTGGGCTCGGCAGCGTCGGCCGCGGCGATGGAGCCGGCCAGATGGTCCCACCACCGCGCCTCCAGCCCGTGCGACGTGCCACCTTCCACGCCCTGGATCTCGACGCCGCCGGTCAGCACCTCCCCGTCGGTGTCGATCACGCGGTAGCCCACCTCGCCGGGCATGACCCACCCGAGCCGCTCGCGGGCCTGGGCGACGACGTGGGCCGGATCCTCCCAGCGCCCCAACCGCGCGGTCAGGTCGTCGACGGCAGCCTCGCGCTGAACGATCTGCTCCCGGGCGATCGCCAGCTGGCTCGACTGGACGAGGTAGACGCGCAGCGAGCCGGCGAACGACAGGCCCAGCACGACGAGGACGGCGAACAGCACCAGCGCGCGCCGCGTCACGTGCCATTGCCCCTTCGGACGCACCGCGCGGCCGAACCGCCGGGTGGCGGCCAGCGCGGTGGCGGCCCGGCCTGCGCGGGGCGTCCCGGTGGTGGCGGGCGGCGTCGGGGAACTGGCCTGCGGCGCGGCGGTGGCGCCGAACAGGCGGCGTCCGGGGGCACCGGGTCGCTTCGATCCGCGGCCGGGGCCCGCCGGCCGACGGGCCGGTCGTGCGTCGCGCGCCATGGATCCCCCCTCTCACCGGTTGCGTCCTCCAGCGTAGGCGGACGCCGGCGTCCGACGCGGGCGCGACACTCGCCCCGGCCCCGGACGCGCCCAGAGGACGAGACGGCCGGCCCCCCGCGGGGGACCGGCCGTCTCGGTGGTGGAACTGTCGGATCAGCCCTTGAAACGCGGGAAGGCCGACGTGCCGGCGTACACCGCCGCATCCTCGAGGGTCTCCTCGATGCGGATGAGCTGGTTGTACTTCGCGACGCGCTCGGAGCGGGCCGGGGCGCCGGTCTTGATCTGGCCACAGTTGGTGGCGACGGCCAGGTCGGCGATCGTGACGTCCTCGGTCTCACCGGAGCGGTGCGACATCATGCAGCGGTAGCCGTTGCGGTGGGCAAGCTCGACGGCGTCCAGCGTCTCGGTGAGCGAGCCGATCTGGTTGACCTTGACGAGCAGCGCGTTGGCGGTGGCGGTGTCGATGCCGCGCTGCAGGCGCTCGGGGTTGGTGACGAACAGGTCGTCGCCCACGATCTGGATCTTCTCGCCCAGCTCCTGGGTGAACTTCTTCCAGCCGTCCCAGTCCTCCTCGTCCAGCGGATCCTCGATGGAGACCAGCGGGTACTTGGCGATCCATTCCGCGTAGATGGCGATCATCTCGTCGGAGCTCTTCTTGGCGCCCTCGAAGTTGTACGAGCCGTTGTCGTGGAACTCCGACGCGGCGACGTCGAGCGCCAGCGCGATGTCGGTGCCCGGCTTGAGGCCGGCCGCCTTGATCGCCTCGACGATCAGGTCGAGGGCCTCGGCGTTGCTGTCGAGGTTCGGCGCGAAGCCACCCTCGTCGCCCAGGCCGGTGGCCAGGCCGCGGTCGTGCAGCACCTTCTTGAGCGCGTGGTACACCGAGGCGCCCATCTGGACGGCCTCGACGAAGCTCGGCGCGCCGATGGGGGCGATCATGAACTCCTGCACGTCGACGTTGGAGTCGGCGTGGGAGCCACCGTTGAGGATGTTCATCATCGGGACGGGCAGCACGTGCGCGTTCGGGCCACCGAGGTAGCGGAACAGCGGCAGGTTGGCCGACTCGGCCGCGGCGTGCGCCACGGCGAGCGACACGCCGAGGATGGCGTTGGCGCCCAGCTTGGCCTTGTTCGGGGTGCCGTCCAGCTCCAGCATGGCGGCGTCGATCTCGCGCTGGTCGGTGGCGTCGAAGCCGATGACCTCTTCGGCGATGGATTCGTTGACGTTCTCGACGGCCTTCAGGACGCCCTTGCCGCCGTAGCGCGACTTGTCACCGTCGCGCAGCTCGACGGCCTCGAAGGCGCCGGTGGAGGCGCCGGACGGAACGGCCGCACGACCCTGGGAGTCGTCGTCGAGGAGAACCTCCACCTCGACGGTGGGGTTGCCGCGGGAGTCCAGGATCTCGCGGGCGTTGACGATCTCGATGCTTGCCACAGTTTCTCACTTTCAACGTGTGCAGGACGCGTCCAGCCTACCGGTGATTGCGGCGTCCGGTTGGCCGAATCAGGCGGACGCCTCAGCTGCCCGGATGCTCTGCTCGAGCTCCCGGACGGCCGCCCGCACCGCCTGGTCGGCGTCCACCCCGGACGCCTGGGCGCGGGCCACCAGCGTCAGCACGGCCTGGCCGACCTCGTCGGCATCCACGGGCTCGGCGGGCAACTCGACCTCGACGCGGTGGTGGCGGGCCCTGGCCACGACCTTGCCCGCCCGGGCCAGGGTGTCCAGGGGCCCCGGGATGCCGTCCAGGGCCGAGGTCCGGCCCTTCTCGGCGCGCTTGCGCTCCTCCCAGGAGCCCATCAGATCCTCCGGCGCGGCCGCATCGGCGAACACGTAGGGGTGGCGCCGCACCAGCTTGTCGGCGATGCCGTCGGCCACGTCGTCGATGGCGAACCGGCCCTCCTCGGCCGCGATCTCCGCGTGGAACACCACCTGGAGCAGCAGGTCACCCAACTCCTCACGCAACAGCGCGTCGTCGCCCGCCTCGACGGCCTCCACGACCTCGGCGGTTTCCTCCACCAGGTGCGTCACCAGCGAACGGTGCGTCTGTTCGGCGTCCCACCCGCACCGCTCCCGCAGCGTGTGCATCACCGCCACGAGGCGGGCGAAGGCGTCCGACACGGCCGAACCGGTCAGCCCGGAACCTGCGCCGAGGGTGCCACCCGCGCCAGGCTGGCGTCGGCGAGGGTGAAACGCGTGCCGTCCCAGGTGCCGTAGCGGGGGTTGATCTCGATGTCCATGTCGCCCAGTTCGGCGAGGAACTCCTCCCGCCCCACCTTGTCCATCACCACGAAGGCGCGGGCGACGCTGTGCACCCAGTCCCGCCCCTCCTCGGTCTGCGCGGCGGCGGCGTAGCGCGGGCTCTGGCTCAGCACGGCGCTGAGCTCGGCGTCCGTGACGTCCACCTCGTTGCGATCAGCGATGATCGCGGACGCCTCGCCGACCGTCAGGTCGAACACGGCCTGCCGGGAGGCCACCGCCGCGTCCCGTTGCAGGATCGCCGCCACCACCGGGGTCGCCTCGCGCACCGCCACATCGGGGATGCGCACCCCCTCGACGACGGCGGCATTGGCCGCGGACGGGGCGCAGCCGGTCAGCGTGAGCGCGGCGAACGCGCCGGCGGCGACGAGGCCGTGCGTGAGGCGGGTGGAGCCGCGGCGGGCGCGGGCGAGGGGCGACATGGCGATCCTCCTGGGTTGGTTGTCGCTGGCGATCCTACCGGGCGGCCCACACCAACGCGGCCAGCACCCCGAGGGCGAGCAGCGCCGTTCCCCCACCCACCGCGAGCACCGAGGTCGGCGCCGTCGGCATGCCCGCGTGCACCAGCCCGCGCACGGCCTTGGCATGGCGCAGCGACTGGTCCCGCAGCACGATCACGATGGTGACCACCACGCCCACCACCGCCGGCGCCACCGGCACGTGCGCGAGCGCGAGCAGCCGCACCATCAACACCCCCACCACCAGCAACGACAGCGTGGTCCGCGTCCACGCCAGCGTCGTGCGTTCGGGCTGGAGCCCCGGGTCGTCGTGCCGCGGCGCGGCGGTGGCGCGGCCCGTCACGTCAGGCCCCGGCGCCCAGCACGAGGCCGAGCAGCACGAAGGACGTCAGCGTCAACCCCACGGCCAGCAACAGCGCCAAGGACGGGGCCGGCAGCGGACGCCCCCGCCGCATCGCCGTCTCGACGCGGTGCCAGCGGTACGTGGCGGACAGCGACGCGACCAGCGCCGTGCCCACGAGCACCAGCGCGGCGAGGTGCCGGATGAGGTGCGGGAACACGTCCGCGGCGAACGCCTCCAACGCCACCCCCGCGCCCAGCAGGGCCAGCGACGTCCGCATCCAGGCGAGGAACGTGCGCTCGTTCGCCAGGGTGAAGCGGGGGTCGGGCTCCGCGCCGTCGGGGAACAGCCGGCGCGTGAGCCAGCCGCGTCCGGTGGTCTCGGGCGATGGCTCCGAAGCCGGCTGGGGCGCGTCCTCGTCGCTGTGCGTGGAGTCGGTCACACCCGCGACCCTAGCGCTGCCTACGCGCGGCTGGCCGCGACCTCGGGGGCGAGCAGCGCCGTGACGGCCTCGGTGGCCCAGGCGATCAGGTCGGCATCGACCAGCGGCTGACCGGCCACGGGCGCCGTCCGCGGACGCGGCAGGAACAGCTGCTCGGTCTGCCGGTTGACGCGCGAGCCCGGGTAGAGCCGCTGCCGACGCATGTCCCGGCTCTCCGGCAGCGTGACCGGGGAGAACCGCACCATCGTGCCGGCGCTCAGCACCTCGCTCAGCCCCGCCGCCCGGCACAGCAGCCGGAACCGCGCGACGGCCAGCAGGTTCTCGACGGGTTTGGGGAGGGGGCCGTACCGGTCGAGCAGTTCCTCACGGACGGCGTCCAGCTCGGCCTCCGAGCGCACCGCGGCGAGGCGCTTGTACATCTCGAGGCGCAACCGCTCCGACTCGACGTACTCACCCGGCAGGTGGGCCTCGACGGGCAGCTCGATCTTCATCTCGGGCTCGGGTTCGACGTCCTCGCCGCGGTACTCGGCGACCGCCTCCCCCACCAGGCGCAGGTACAGGTCGAAGCCGACGTCGGCGATGTGGCCCGACTGCTCCTCCCCCAGCAGGTTGCCGGCACCGCGGATCTCGAGGTCACGCATGGCGATCGCCATGCCCGCCCCCAGGTCGGTGTGGGCGGCCATCGTGGCCAGCCGGTCGTGGGCCGTCTCGGTGAGCGGCTTCTCCGGCGGGTAGAGGAAGTAGGCGTACCCCCGCTCCCGGCCGCGGCCGACGCGTCCGCGCAGCTGGTGCAACTGCGAGAGGCCGAGCAGGTCGGCGCGCTCGATGAGCAGGGTGTTGGCCGTCGAGATGTCCAGGCCTGCCTCCACGATCGTGGTGCAGACCAGGACGTCGGCCTCGCGCTCCCAGAAGTTGACCATCACCTGCTCGAGGGCGTTCTCGTTCATCTGGCCGTGGGCCACCGCCACGCGCGCCTCGGGCACCAGCTCGCGGATGCGGGCGGCCGTCTTCTCGATGGTCTGCACGCGGTTGTGGATGTAGAACACCTGCCCCTCGCGGGCCAGCTCGCGCCGGATCGCCGCGCGCACCTGCCCCTCCTCCCACGGGCCGGCGAAGGTCAGCACCGGGTGACGCTCCTCCGGCGGCGTGGCGATGACGCTCATCTCCCGGATGCCCGTGACCGCCATCTCCAGGGTGCGGGGAATGGGGGTGGCCGACATCGACAGCACGTCGACGTTGAGGCGCATCTTCTTCAGCGCCTCCTTGTGGTCGACGCCGAAGCGCTGCTCCTCGTCGACGATCACCAGGCCGAGATCCTTGAACACGACCTGGTCGGACAGCAGCCGGTGCGTGCCCACGACGACGTCGACCGAGCCGTCGGCCAGGCCGTCCACCACCTTCTTGAACTCCGCGGCGGTCTGGAACCGGCTCAGGGCGCCGAGGGTGACGGGGAAGCCGGCGTACCGGTCGGCGAAGGTGGCGTGGTGCTGCTGCACCAGCAGGGTCGTGGGCACGAGGATCGCGACCTGCTTGCCGTCCATCACGGCCTTGAACGCGGCGCGGACGGCGATCTCGGTCTTGCCGTAGCCGACGTCGCCGCACACCAGGCGGTCCATGGGCACGACGCGCTCCATGTCGCCCTTCACCTCGGTGATGGCCGCCATCTGGTCGGGCGTCTCGACGTAGGAGAACGTGTCCTCCAGCTCGCGCTGCCACGGGCTGTCGGGGCCGAACGCGTAGCCCTCGGACGCCTGCCGCGCGGCGTACAGCTTGATGAGTTCCGCAGCGATCTGCCGGACGGCCTTGCGGGCGCGGCTCTTGCGCTTGTTCCAGTCCGCCCCGCCCATGCGGTCGAGCGTCGGGGCCTCGCCACCGACGTAGCGGGTGATCTGGTCGAGGGCGTCCATGGGCACGAACAGCCGGTCGGCCGGCTGGCCCCGCTTGCTGGCGGCGTACTCGATGACCAGGTACTCCCGCGTGGCCCCGCCGATCGTGCGCTGCACCATCTCGACGTAGCGCCCCACCCCGTGGGCGTCGTGGACGACGTGGTCGCCCGCCGTGAGCTCGAGCGGGTCGATCGTGTTCTTGCGCCGCGCCGGCATCTGCCGGGCGGCCTTCTCCACGCCCTTCTGCCCCGACAGGTCGGCGCTCGTCACCACCCACAGGTTCAGCGCCTCGAGGGTGAAGCCGCGGCCGAGTTCGGCCTCGATCACCTCCACCTTCCCCGCGAGGTCGTGCTCAGCGAGGATGTCGTTCATCCGGGACGCGCGCCCCGGGGTGTCCGCCACCAGCACCACCCGCTGCCCGGACGCCGCCGCCGCGGCGATGGCGTCCACCGCCGCCTCCACGTCACCGCGGAACGGCTCGTTGACCGTGCCGGGGACGCGGCTGCTGTCCGGGTCGTCGGCGAACGCCGACAGGGTCCACCAGCCCAGGCCGCCAGCCAGGGCGTCCGACCGGACGTCGCCGAGCTGTCGGTAGGCCGAGGCCCCGAGGTCGATGGGCGCCTTGCCGCCGGCCGCGGCCGCCGACCAGCTCGCCGCGAGGAATTCCTGCGACGTCTCGTGCAGTTCTGCCGCGCGGGTGCGCACCTTCTCGGGGTCGCTGACCAGCACGAGGGTGGCGGGGTCGACCACATCGACGAGCAGCTCCATGCGGTCGACGAGCGCGGGGGCCAGTGCCTCCATGCCGTCGACGGCGTGCCCCTCGCTGATGCGCTCGAACAGCTCGCGCAACTGCTGCGGAATGGCGAGGTTGGCGGCATGCTCGCCCGCGCGGGCGCGGACGGCGTCGTCCAGCAGCAGCTCGCGGCACGGCGAGGCGACGACCTCGCGGCGCTGCTCGTCGTCACTGCGCTGGTCGGCCACGGCGAACGGGTGGATCTCCTCGACGGTGTCGCCGAAGAAGTCGACCCGCAGCGGGTGCTCCTCGGTGGGGGGAAACACGTCGACGATGCCGCCACGCACGGCGAACTCGCCCCGGCGTTCGACGAGGTCGACGCGCACATAGGCGGCGTCCACGAGGGCCTGCGCGACGGCGTCCACGTCGTGGTCCTCACCCACGGCCAGGCGAACCGGACGCAGTTTGCCCAGCCCCGCGACCTGGGGCTGCAGCACCGCCCGGACGGGCGCGACGGTCACGCGCGGCGGCGGCAGCTCCGACGTGCCAGCGAACCGGCGCAGGACGGCCAGGCGCCGGCCCACGGTGTCGGAGCGCGGCGAGAGGCGCTCGTGGGGCAGCGTCTCCCAGGCGGGGAAGTAGGCGACGTCGTCTGGCCCGAGCAACGAACGGAGCGCATCCGTGGCCGCCTCAGCCTCGCGGTACGTCGACGTGACCACCAGCAGCGGACGCCGCGCGTCCCGCGCCAACGCCGCCGCCACCAGGGGGCGCACCGGTTCCGGACACGTCACGTCGCCCGTCGGCTCGGCCCCCGCGCGCGCGACGTCCACCAGGTCAGCCAGGGTGGGTTCGGACGCGACGAGCTCGATCAGCTCGGAAAGATCCACCGCAACAGTGTAGGGCGCGGCAGGTGAGCGCTGGGGTGGGGCGGGGTTCGGCCCGGCTCAAGCCCTCCCTTGCATCGCGCTCTGACTGAGTCGACCGTGGTCGTCGCGCACCCAAGCGATGCCGTGCGCGTCGGTGAAGCTGAGTCGGACGACCCGCCACGTCTTGTGTTTCGTCACAGGCCGGATGGAACCGTCCACATCGGCAGCGGCCTGGGGGAATGTCCAATGAAAGCTCGCCTCCTCAAGCGCTACGTAGTGTCCCGGTGGAAGGACGAAGAGGGTGAGGGGAAACTGCTGGCCGCCCCCTGGGCCACAGGAAATCACCTCAACGTCGTACACCGGGGAATCCGACGCATTGCTCACGAGCAACCCGTCGCGACGGTTTGCCTCCGTGTTCGTCACGACGCACCACGCGTTGACGCCGCTTGCCTGTTCCCGCTCGGCGCGCAGCGCCATGGCAGAGTCTCGGTCGCTTTCAATGCGATAGAGACGCCCCGCCGTGCGTCCCGCCACCGTTGCAGCCACAAGCGCGAGGATCGCAGTGATCGCGGTGATCCAGTCGGTGACAGAAGGCATCGATTGCTCCTCATGCGTGGGGGGTGAGGTCAGCGTAACTGCAGCTCTACGGATGGGGCACCTGTTCCTCCAGGTCTGGCCGGCTCTCGGAGTGCAGCACCACCGGCGGGCATCGTCCAAGGCTTGGTTTTTTCGATCAGGTGTTCTATACTTGCCCCATGCAGGCCTCCCTGGCGGCGTCAGCGCCCGTGGTCCACCTGCCCGAACCTGAGTGGTGGGGCATGGTGGATGCGGCGGCGCCCGCGGTCCTGGAGTCGGACTGGTTCGGGGCCGTCGCCGATCTCTTCGCGCGCTCCGACCAGGAGGCGCTGGCAACCACGGACCATCAACAGCAGGGCCGCGCCACAGACCTGGCGGGGGCAGCCGAGCCGGAGCCCTGGTCGCTGCCCGACGATGTCCTGATGGCCGAGCTGTCCGCGGTCGGCGCCGCCGCGTCGGCGCTGCGCGGCCGGTGGCTGGGGTTGGTCGCCGAGGCGGAGCGGCGCCAGCTCACCCTTCGTACCCACAGCGTGCCCACGGCGTCCTGGCTCGCCGCGGGAACGACGCACTCAGCGCGGCAGGCCCGCGCGGACGTCCGCCTGGCCGGCCTGCTGGAGGGCCACGCACCTGTCGGAGACGCCCTGCGCGCGGGGCGCATCTCCACGGAGCAGGCCGCCGCCATCGCCACCGGCCTGGAGCACCTGCCTGACCGGCTCGATCAAAGCCAGGTGGAGGCCGTCGCCGAGCACCTGGTGCAGTTGGCGGATGAATTCAACCCGCCCGCGTTGCGCAGGCTGGTCCACCACGCCGTGGCGGTCGTGGCACCCGAGGTCGTGGCGGAGCACGATCGCGCCAGTCTCGAGCGGGCAGAACGATCCCAGCACAGGAACCGTCATGTGGGGTGGAAGACCGACCCCGAGGACGGGGGGCTCCGCTTCTGGGGCAAGCTCGACGCGGTCAACGGCGAGCTGTTCAAGCAGCATCTCGCGGCGCTGGCCAGCGGGCAGCGCTGCGCGGACGCCGCCATGGGTGTCGAGACCACCCCCGGCCAAGCGCTGGCCGACAGCCTCATGCTCTGCTTGACCCATCACGCCGGTTGCGCCGGCGGCCCCGTGAAGGGTGGGGACCACACGCGCGTGGTGGTCACCCTCGACCACGACGCCCTGCGCGCTGCCCTCGGGGCTGCGTCCCTGGTGGAATCGGACGAGCTGGTCACAGCGGCGCAGGTGCGTCACCTCGCCTGCAGTGCCGGTCTCCTCCCGCTGGTGCTGGATGGGGAGTCGCTCCCGCTGGACCTGGGGCGTTCCCAGCGGCTGTTCACGCCGGCGCAGCGGGTGGTGTTGGCCGTGCGGGACCGGGGTTGTTCGTTCCCGGGGTGCGACCGGCCGCCCTCGGACTGTGAGGCACACCACGGCCGCGATCCCTGGTGGCGATCCGGCAGAACCGATGTGGCCGACGGCGTCCTGGTGTGCCCGCACCACCACCACTTGGTGGAGCCCAACCCCAACCTCCCCGACGAGCGCAACTGGCTCATCGACTTCGACGGGCGCGGTCACCCCGTGTTCCACAGCCCGGTTCGTTCAAACGGCAAGCGCGTCGTGCAGCAGCACCATCGGTACCGGACCTGAGACGTCTCGGTCATGGCCATCGAACAGAGCGACAGCTGCCGGGTCAGTGATGCCCCTCAGCGCTGCCGTCGACCGGCCCCGCGGGCCGGTTCAGGAGTTGAAGCGATTCTGCGCGTCGGCGAGCCCGGAGAGCATCAGGGTCTCCACGGCGTCCGCGACGCGGGACGTCTCGACCTCATAGTCCTCGCGGAGCGAGGTGGGGATCGGCGCGAGCACGTAGGCCGCGGGGTCCTGACGACCGGGGGGCCGTCCGATGCCGTAGCGGACGCGCGGGTAGTCACCGGTGCCGAGGTGGGCGCGGAGCGACTTCAGTCCGTTGTGCCCGTTGTCCCCGCCACCGGACTTCAGGCGGAGCTGCCCGAAGTCGAGGTCGAGCTCGTCATGGACGGCGATGACATGATCCGGAGCAATCTTGAAGAACGCGCAAACCTTCGCCACGGCGATCCCGGAGTCATTCATGAAGGTGCGCGGCTTGAGCAGCACGACCCGCTGGGCGTCCGCGCCGACACCCCCCAGCCCGGAGGCGGCGAGGCGTGTCTCGGCCACCTCCCCGCGCATGCCGCGCGGGGAGGTGAAGGACGAGCGCGCCCGCGCGGCCAGCTCGTCGACCACCATGAAGCCGACGTTGTGCCGCGTGAACGCGTAGGTCGGGCCCGGGTTCCCGAGCCCGACCACGAGCCAGGAGGACAATGCTTACTCCGCGTCGCCCTCGGCGGCCTCGGCGTCGGCCTCGTTCTGCTCGGCCTCTTCCTCGGTGGACGCCGTGGCGGCGGCCTCCTCCTGCGCGGCGACCTTCTCCTCGTCGGTGGCGTCCGCCACGGCGGCGTCCAGCTCGGCGGCGACCTCGTCCGCGGTGGGCGCCGCTGCGATCGAGAGGATGAGGTCGTCGGCCTCGCCGTGGAACACGGCGCCCTGCGGCAGCTCGAGCTGACCCGCGGAGAGGCTGTCGCCGATCTCAAATGCGGAGACGTCGATCGCGATCTCGGACGGGATGTTCGTGGCCTCGACCTCGAGCGAAATGCTCTGCTGGTCGAGCACGAGGATGCGGTCCTCCTTGTCAGCACCGGTGACGACGATCGGGATGTCGACGGTCACCTTCTCACCGCGGCGCACGACGACGAGGTCGACGTGCTCGATGAAGCCGCGAATCGGGTCGCGCTGCACCTGCTTGGGCAGGGCCAGCTGGTCCGCGGCGCCGTCGATGCTGATGGACAGCAGCGCGTTGGCGGTGCGCAGAGCGAGCAGGGTCTCGTGACCCGGCAGCGTGATGTGGACCGGATCGGTGCCGTGCCCGTAGATGACGGCAGGCACCTTGGCGGCGCGGCGAATGCGGCGCGCGGCACCCTTGCCGAACTCGTTGCGCGCCTCGGCGGCGAGCTTGATCTCGTTGTTGGCCATGGTTTCTCCTCAACCTTGCGTGGAACGACGAGCCCGGCAAGGGAGGGCGGGCCATCGGGCCCACGCCTTGTCGATCACGGGACCGCGTCCCCTCGCCAAGCAACCCGAGCATCCTACCCCGTGCGGCGCCGACACTCACACCTTGGGCGTCAAACTCCGGTTTCGGAGGTGGAGTTTGAGCCCCCAACCGGAGTTCGACCGCCAGCGTCTGTTTGCACAGCGAGCCGTTCTCCGCCCTGGCTGAGCCCTGCCAGATTGAGCCCGGCCCAGTTCCCGTCCAGCCCCATTCCCAGTTCCGAACTCAGCTCAGTGGAACGACCCGTCGAACAGGCTGGCCACGGAGCCGTCCTCGAAGATCTGCTTGATCGCCTCGGCGATGAGCGGAGCGACGGACAACACAGTGAGCTTGGGGATGTTGAGTTCCTCCGAGATCGGCAGCGTGTTCGTCACGATGATCTCCTCGAACGCCGACTCGTTGAGCCGCTGGGCGGCCGGGCCGGAGAGGATGGGGTGCGTGGCGGCGGCGATCACGGTCTTGGCGCCGTGGTCGATCAGCGTCTGGGCGGCGGCACAGATGGTGCCGGCGGTGTCGATCATGTCGTCCACCAGCAGGCAGACGCGGCCCTCCACGTCGCCGACGACCTCGCCCACGGCCACCTCGTTGGCCTTGTTCGGGTCGCGGCGCTTGTGGATGATCGCCAGGGGCGCGCCGAGGTGGTCGGTGAACTGGTCGGCCAGGCGGACGCGGCCGGCGTCCGGACTCACGACGGTGAGGTCCTCGAGCGAGTAGTGCTCGGTGATGTAGTTGACGAGCACGGGGAGCCCGACCAAATGGTCCACGGGTCCGTCGAAGAAGCCCTGGATCTGCGAGGCGTGCAGGTCGATCGACATGAGACGGTCGGCGCCGGCGGTCTTGAACAGGTCGGCGATCAGGCGGGCCGAGATGGGTTCGCGTCCGGCGTGCTTCTTGTCCTGCCGCCCGTAGGGGTAGAAGGGCGCGACCACCGTGATGCGCTTCGCGGAGGCGCGCTTGAGGGCGTCCACCATGATGAGTTGCTCCATGAGCCACTCGTTGACGGGCGCGCAGTGGCTCTGGATGACGAAGGCGTCGGCGCCGCGAACCGACTCCTCGAAGCGCACGTAGATCTCGGAGTTGGCGTAGGTGAGGGAGCGCGTGGGAACGAGCTCGACCCCGACCAGGGACGCCACCTCCTCGGCCAGTTCCGGGTAGGCCCGCCCCGAGGCGAGGATGAGGTGCTTCTCGGACTGTCGCTTGATGCCCGTCACTCGTCAGGCCCCTTCGTTGTTGATCGCCTCGCGCGCAGCCTGCCACGTCCGGGTGTCGCCGCGCCGGGTTTCCACCCAGCCCGGAATATTACGCTGCCGGGCCCGGGCGATGGCCAACTGTCCGGGATCGACGTCGTCGGTGAGCGCCGAACCCGCGGCGACGTAACTGCCGTCCGCCACGGTGACGGGTGCGACGAGCACGCTGTTGCTGCCGACGAAGCTGTGCCGCCCGATCACCGTGGTCGACTTCGAGACCCCGTCGTAGTTCGCGAAGATGGTGCCGGCGCCGATGTTGGCGCCCTCCCCCACCTCCGCGTCGCCGCAGTAGGTGAGGTGCGGCACCTTCGCGCCGTCGCCGATCACGGCGTTCTTCGTCTCGACGAAGGCTCCGATCTTGCCGCGGACGCCGAGCTGCGTCCCCGGCCGCAGGAAGGAATAGGGGCCGACCGTCGCGCCATCGCCGATGACGGCGAGCGAGCCGTGGGTCCGGATCACCGTGGCCCCCTCCCCCACCTCGACGTCGGTGAGCGTGGTGTCGGGCCCGATCGTCGCGCCCGCGGCGATGGTCGTGGCCCCCTCGAGGCTCGTGCCGGGCAGCAGCGTCACGTCGGTGCCGAGGTCGACGCTCGCGTGGATCCACGTCGTGGCCGGGTCCACCACCGTCACGCCCGCCCGCTGCCACTTCTCCACGATGCGGCGGTTGTACTCGCGGTTGAGCGCGGCCAACTGGACGCGATCGTTCACGCCCTCGGTCTGCCAGCGGTCCTCCAACACGTGGCTGTGGACGCCCCGCCCCGCGGACCGGGCGAAGCGCACCACATCGGTGAGGTACAGCTCACCCTGATCGTTGTCGGCCGTCAGGGAGGCCAGCCCGTCGCGCAGCACGGGCCCGTCGAACACGTAGATGCCGGCGTTGATCTCGCGGATCGTCGCCTGCTCGGGGGTGCAGTCGCGCTGCTCGACGATGGCGGCCACCTGATCACCGTCGTCGTCCCGCACGATGCGTCCGTAACCCGTGGGGTCGTCCAGCTCGGAGGACAGGATCGTGACGGCGTCACCCGTGGCGCGGTGCTGGGAGACCAGTTCGGCCAAGGTTTCACCGGTGAGCAGCGGAACGTCACCCATGGTCACGACCACCTCACCTTCGGACGCCTCGAGTGCGGCCAGACCGCACCGCACGGCGTCACCCGTGCCCCGCTGTTGCTCCTGCACCGCGGTCAGCGCATGGGGGGCGATCTCGGCGAGGTGGGCGGCGACCTGTTCGCGCTCATGGCCGACCACCACCACGAGCCGCTGGGGCGCGAGGGCGTCCGCGGCGTCCACGGCGTGGCTGAGCAGCGACTGACCCGCGACGGCGTGGAGCAGCTTTGACCTCGTGGACCTCATGCGCGTCCCAGCTCCCGCCGCCAGGATGACGACCGCCGCCACCTGCCCACTCACCTGCTCGGTCATGACACTCCTCGTGCGTTGCGGTGCGCCGGTCGACGCCGGCGGGTCTCGCCGAAGCCTACCGAAGGGGACACCGACGGGGGGCCTCTCCTCGGCGGTCGGCATCACCCACCTCTGGTAACGATGCGGGCCGCGACGCCCGGGCGACCGACGACAGGGGGTGCCAGGGCTTGTGGGGTGCAAATGCCAGCGTTCACGTTTTCGCCACCAGCCTGTCACCCTTGATGTGCGCAACCTTGCGTCCACCTAGTAGGGTCGATTGCACAAGGTTGCCTTACCTTCGTAAGAACCTTGGTTCCGATACCGAAAGGACATCATGAACGACGCAACGCTCGCCCGCCTCTCCGAGGCGACCGCCTTCGATCCCTCGGGTGACAAGATCGGCTCCGTCGGCCAGGTCTACCTCGACGACGCGACCGGTGAGCCCACGTGGGTCACCCTCAACACCGGTTTCTTCGGCACCTCGCAGAGCTTCGCTCCGCTTGAGGGACACCGCTGGGACGGCGATGACCTCGTGCTGGCTCACTCCAAGGACATCATCAAGGACGCCCCGCGCGTTGACGCCGATGGCCACATCTCCGAGTCGGAGGAGGCGGAGCTCTACCGCTACTACGAGGGCGTCCGCGGCGACCGCACCACGGCCCCCGTGGCTGGCACCGTGAACGACCGTGACGTCGTCGCCGACCGTGACGTCGTCGCCGATCGTGACGTCCGCGACCGCGACGTCGACACCCAGTCGATGACCGCGTCCGAGGAGCGCCTCAACGTGGGCACCGAGACCACCGAGGCCGGCCGCGCCCGTCTGCGCAAGTACACGACCACCGAGGAGCAGACCATCACCGTCCCGGTGACCAAGGAGCGCCTGGTCGTGGAGCGCAACGCCGTCGACGGGACCGCCAGCGCGGGCACCATCGACCCGAACGCCACCGAGGTCGTCGAGGAGGTGACCTTGCGCGAGGAGCGCCCGGTCGTCTCCAAGGAGACCGTGGCGGTTGAGGAAGTCAGCATCGGCAAGGAGACGGTCACCGAGAACCAGACCGTCACCGACACCGTCGCCAAGGAGCACATCGAAGTTGACGGCGCCGAGGGCACCGTGCGCGACGACCGTCGCTGAACGACCCGCTCGCACCGGCAACGGCCGGCGTCCCTGGTGGACGCCGGCCGTTGCCGTTCCCCGCTTCCCGGCGCCCAGCCGCTACGCTGCCCGCACCCGTTCAAGGAGCAACCGCCCATGACACGCCTGTCCCGTGCCAATCTCCCGCAGGCCCACCTCATCGGTGCGAGCGCCCCGCAGCAAACAGGCATCGTCCACTTCGGCCTCGGCAACTTCCACCGCGCCCACGCCGCCGTGAACACGGCGCTGGCGCTGGCGGCCGAGCCCGGTGAGTGGGGCATCCTGGGCATCGCGAACCGCTCACGCAGGGTCACCACCGCGCTGCAGGAGCAGGACTTCCTCTACAGCGTCGTCACCCTCGACCCCGCTGCTGAAGAGGTGGGCGTGGTGGACGTCCACCGCCGCCTGCTCGTGGCGGCCGAGGACGGGCCCGACATTCTCGCCGCCGCGGCCGACCCGGCCCACAAGATCATCACGCTGACCATATCGGAGACGGGCTACCACCTCGATCCGCGCACCGGGCTGCTCGACCTGGCCGCGGCCGACGTCGCGAGCGACCTCGCCTCCCGCGCGCCGGCGTCGCCGTTGGGGCAACTGGCGTTCGGCCTCATGCGCCGCCACGCCGAGAACGGCGCGCCCATCAGCGTCCTCTCCTGCGACAACCTCCTCGCGGCCGGCCACACCACCCGGGCGGCCGTGACGCAATTCGCACAGGAGGCGGAGGCGTCGGAGGACTTCCTGGGCTGGCTGGGTGATTCGGTGTCGTTCCCCAACGCGATGGTGGACCGCATCGTGCCCGCCCCGACCGACGAGACGAGTGCGACTGCGGCTCGGGTGCTGGGGGTCGAGGACGCCAGCCCCGTTCCGGCCGAGAAGTTCTCCCAGTGGGTCATCGAGGACGACTTCCGGGCAGGACGCCCCCGCTGGGAGGCCGCCGGCGTCATCTTCACCGACGAGGTCGAGAAGTACGAGCAGGTCAAGCTGCGCCTGCTCAACGGCGGACATTCCCTCATCGCCTATCTCGGCGGGCTGTACCGGCGCGACACCATCCCGGCATCGCGTCAGCAGCCGTTCATCGAAGACTGCGTCCGCGCCTGTCTGATGCAGGAATACCTGCCGTCGATCGACCAGCCGACCGGCTTCGACGCGGACGCCTACGTGCAGCAACTCTTCGCCCGCTGGAGCAACACCGTGCTCGGCGACAAGACGGCCCGCGTGGGCTCCGACGGCTCGACGAAGCTCGTCCAGCGCGTGCCGATCCCGGCGATGGCGGCCCTGGACCGAGGACGCATGCCCCACCAGCTGGCGCTCACCGTCGCGGGGTGGATCTGCTGCGTCTGCCCGCCCGCCGGTTTCGACCCCGGACCCGTCGCCGCGGCCATGATCGAGCCCAAGGCCGACGCTCTGCGGGCCGTCGCTCAGGGCGCGACGAACGTGGCGTCCCACGCACGCGCCATCGCCGAGGCCTCCCTGCCTGACGACCTGGTCGCCCACGGCGCCTTCGTCGAGCGCGTCGCCGACCTGGCCCAGATCATCGTCACCGGCGGCGTCCGCGCCGCAGCGGCGGACGCGCTGGCGGCCCGCCAGTGACAAACTCCTGGCGCTTCAGGCTCATCGAAGCCGGCACGAGAACCGACGAGCGTGGTCACCGCGGAGCCCGCTGCGACGGTCGACGACGCGGAGCCCGGAGCAGATGTCCTCGCAAGCCGTCGGACAGGTACCAGGCCGGCGTCCGCCCGCTCCGCGCCCCCCTTATCAACAGCTGCCGATTCAGTCTCCTACAGACCGAGCAGCTTGCGCTTGGCTGCGGCGAACTCAGCATCGTCAAGAATGCCTCGCTCATGCAGATCAGCGAGTCTGGCAATCTCATCATTCAGCCCCGTACTTGCTGAGACCGTGGGCTGCGCGGCTGCCGGTGCGGGCCCAGCAGACGCCGGCGGCGTACTGCCGTTGTAGTTGAGGTGTTGGGTGTTCTGTCGCGTCAGCATCCGCTGACGGGCCGCGTCTGCGACTTGGTTGATCACGCTGACGCCTTCGCGGAAATTGTCAATGTCCTCCAAGACGACGCGCTCCCAACCGCCGGGCCGTTGAGCCCAGAGCGCGACGGATCCCACTCCCCGGGCCTTTTGCGTCATCGTCTGCGTCGCGTCTACATCAAAGATCTCGTGAACCCGGATTTGCTGGCTCCGCGTGGAGAGCACACCCTTCTCGAAGATCAGGTAGTCCTGCGTGAGGCGGTACCGCCCGCCCCCGATCCCGCTGACGGGTTTCCCAACAGCCCACCACAGATTGTCGGGCTCCTGGGCGGGATCGCGCTTCTCGGTCAGGTTGCCCATCATCGTCCGGGCGGCGCCGCTCGCACCGGCCACACCACCTTCTTGATCTGCATAGCGATCCGTCCACTGCTCGCCATCCCACCACCGCGGACGCCCCGAGCCGTCGTCGTACCATCCCGCCACAGCACCCATAATTCCTCCTTTGCGACCCTGCTCCATGGTCGTCCTGAGATCGGCCAGCGCGATCGCCCAGCGCCCACGCCTGCCCAGCCTAGGGGTAAGCCACTGCGAGCTCTGGTGAACGCGCCATGTCACGAATGCTGAATTCCGGCTTGGGTCAACGTCGGCGTTTGCGACCCGGCACCACACGGCCGAGCGGGAACCCGAGGGGAGCGGAAGGCTGCCCTGCTCACCAGGCCCGCAGTGCGGCATCCAGCACCCCGGGTAGGAGTCGAACCTACTGCGCTGATCCTGATTCAAAGTCAGGCGGGCCCTGCCGAAAGACCAACCGGGGTTCGCCCGCGATCCCGCGGACCCGTCGAGTCTAGCGGCCCCGGGTCGGTCCATTGGCGCTGGCTTGCCTCGACGCGAGAGAATGGGGGGGTGACGAACGCTCCCCACCCCGGCAGGACGCGACGCGGCCGCGTCCGCATGACGCGGGCCGAGCGGCGTGAGCAGTTGGTGGAGGTGGCGCGCGGGCTGTTCGCGGAGAAGGGGCTCGAAGGCACCAGCGTGGAGGAGATCGCGGCGCACGCCGGGGTCAGCAAGCCGGTCGTCTACGAGCACTTCGGCGGCAAGGAAGGGTTGTACGCCGTGGTCGTCGACCGCGAGGTTCGGACGCTGCACGACTCGATCCATGACGCCATTTCACGACCGGATGTGAGCCCGCGGGGGCTGATCGAGCTGGGCACGCTCGCGTTGCTCGACTATCTGGAGGAGAACCCGGACGGGTTCCGCATCATCAGCCGCGACTCTTCGCCCTACTCGGCGGGGGGCACGTTCACGACGATCCTGTCGGGCATCGCGAGCCGGGTGGAGGGGCTGCTGGCGGCGCAGTTCGCCCGCCGCGGGTTCGACCCGAACACGGCGCCCCTGTACAGCCAGATGCTGGTGGGTCTGGTGGCGTTGGCCGGCCAGTGGTGGGTGGACGCCCGCGAGACGACGTCGCTGACGAAGCCGGAGGTCGCCGCGCACCTGGTGAACCTCACCTGGAACGGCCTGCGGGGCCTCGACTCCCGTCCGTCCCTCAAGCTCCCCGCGGACGCGTCCGAGGCCGATGTGGACGACGCGCCGCTCAGCTCAACCGCGTGACGGTGACCTCGACGGAGAGCTCGCCCTCCTCGTCGCCGAGGTAGACCCCGGTGAACGGTGCGACGTCGTCGTAGTCGCGGCCGCGCGCCACGACGATGTGGTCGACGCCGACGGCGCGCAGGTTGGTGGGGTCGATCCCGAGCCAAGCCCCGCCGAACCACTCGACCCACGCGTGGCTCTCCCCCACGATCGCCTCGCCGACGGGGGCGTCCGAGTCGGGCGTGAGGTACCCCGAGACGTAACGGGCCGGGACGCCGAGGTGGCGCAACACGCCGAGCGTGATGTGGACGAAGTCCTGGCAGACGCCCTTGTGCGCCTCCCACGCCTCGGCGGCGTTCGTGGTGGCGACGGTGACGCCGGCCTCGTAGGCGAGATGCTCGTGGATCAGGTCGACCGCGCGGGCGACGGCCGCGACGGGGTCGAGGCCCTCCACCTGCTCGGAGAACCAGGCGAGCAGGTCGTCCGGAAGCGCCGTGCGGGTGCGGACGGAGAGCCACTCCCAGCAGCGGTCGCGCGTCTCCTCGGAGCGCAGCTCCTCCCACGACGTGTCGGGCTGCGGCCGGTCGGCGTCCGAGCACTCCACGGTCGAGATGGCCTCGAGCTCGAGCGACTCGTGCAGCCCGGCCGTCTCGAGGGCCGTGACGCTGGTGCCCCAGTAGTCCTTGTAGGTATGACTCCAGGTCAGGGGCCGGATGCGCAACCGGCTCTCGAGGGTCACCTGGTGTTCCTCGGTCAGCGGCGTCATGCGAATCTCGTTGTGCGAGGCGCTGATCGGGCCGGTGTAGGCGTACGTCGAGGTGTGGACGACGCGGTAGCGCCGGGTGCTCATCGGATCTCCTCCATCCACGTCTGCTCGGCCTCGCTCGGGAAGTAGCGGTGGGCGACGGAGTCCGCGACGGCGGAGACCATCTGCTGGACGCGCACCATCTGCTGGGGCAGCTCGTTGATGACGTTCTCGGGCAGGCGGTACTCCAGCGAGGTGCGGATCCGGCCGAGCAGCCGCCGGGCATCGTTGCCGAAGCCCACGTTCAGGTGCTCGGGTTCCAGGCGGGTGAGGGCGTCCTCGGCCTGCACGAGCGCGTGGAGGACGGAGCGCGGGAACTCGCGGTTGAGGACGAGGAACGTCGCCACGGCACGGTCGGTGAACAGCCCGGACGCGCTGCGCATGAAGGCCTGGTTGCCGCCGCAGGAGCTGAGCACCGACTGCCACGACAGCGCGCCGGTCGGCAACGTTCCGGTGCTGATGATGCGCGCGGTCATGTCGGCGCGTTCGAGGTAGCGGCCCAGCACCAGGAAGTCCCAGGCGTCGTCGTGGCTCATCGTGGAGTCGGCGATGCCGGCGACCAGGATGGCACGCTCGCGCGCCCACGCGAGGTGACGGGCGGTGCCGTCGGGCGGGCCCAACCTCCCCCACCGCAGCCAGGCGGTGTTGATGGCCTCCCACAGGTCGGTCGAGACGGTCTCGCGGGCGCGGCGGGCGTTGTCGCGCGCGGCGTTCCACGAGCCGGTGATCGAGCTGAGGTTGGCGGCGTCGAACACGAGGTTCTCACGCAGGGCGTCGTAGCTGACGAAGTCGTCGCCCACCTCGCCGCCGAGCACGCCGAGGACGCTGCCGACCGACTGGCCGTGGGCACCGTAGCCGCCCTCCAGCTGGTCGAGCCGGACGACGTCGACGAGGCGGGCCGTGCCGTCGACGCGCTCGACGTAGCGGCCGATCCAGAACAGGGATTCGGCGATCCGGCTCAGCACGGCGCCACCCCCGACGCTGCGGCCCCGCTCCGCGGGTACTGCTCGGCCTGCTGTTGCTGCTTCGTCTGTTCCTTCACCGACCGGACGGGGCCCTCGGTGTAGACGGCGGGCGGCGTCATCACGATGACCTCCTTGGTCTCGAGGGAGTCCTCCTCCACCGGCTCGGCGGCGGACGCGTCCGGCTCGAGCACCCAGGTGTCCTTCGACCCGCCGCCCTGGGAGCTGTTCACGACGAGCTGGCCCTCGGGCAGCGCCACGCGGGTGAGGCCGCCGGGCAGCACAGTGATGGTCTCGCCGTCGTTGACGGCGAACGGGCGCAGATCGACGTGGCGGGGGCGCAGGTCGCCGTCGATGAGGGTCGGCACGGTCGAGAGCTGCACGATGGGCTGGGCGATCCAGCCCCGCGGATCGTGCCGCAGCCGGTCACAGAGGGCGTCCAGGGTGGCTCGGTCGGCCGTCTCGCCGATCACCAGCCCCTTGCCACCGGAGCCGTCCACGGGTTTCACGACCATCTTGTCCACGTTCGCAAGGACGTGGCTCAGCGCGGCGGGCTCGTTGCACCGGAACGTGTCGACGTTGGGGAGGATCGGATCCTCATCCAGGTAGTAGGAGATGAAATCGGGCACGTAGCTGTAGACGAGCTTGTCGTCGGCCACGCCGTTGCCGACCGCGTTGGCGATCGTGACGCGTCCGGCACGGACGGCGTTGAGCAGGCCCGGGCAGCCGAGGAGCGAGTCGGAGCGGAAGTGCACCGGGTCGAGGAAGTCGTCGTCGACGCGGCGGTAGATGACGTCGACCTGCTGGTCGCCCCGGGTCGTCCGCATGCGGACGGTGCCACCGGTGCAGATGAGGTCGCGCCCCTCGACGAGTTCGACGCCCATCATGCGGGCCAGCAGGGAGTGCTCGAAGTAGGCCGAGTTGTAGACGCCCGGGGTCATCACGACCACGGTGGGGTTGGGGTTGCCGTCGGGCGCCGCGGCGCGCAGGGCGCGCAGCAGCGTCCGCGGGTAGTCGTGCACCTGGCGGATCCGCAGGGTGCTGAACGCCTCGGGGAACGTGTTGGTCAGGGCGCGGCGGTTGCTGATGACGTAGCTGACGCCGGAGGGCACACGCACGTTGTCCTCCAACACGCGGAACGTGCCCTGCTCGTCGCGGATGAGATCGATGCCCGACACGTGGACCCGAACCCCGTTGTGGGGGCGGATGCCGGCGACCGCGCGGTGGAAGTGGTGGGAGGACACGATGATCTCGTGGGGCAGGATGCCGTCGCTGACCACACGCGGCAGGCCGCCCTCGCGGAGGTACACATCGTCGAGGAAGGACTCCAGGGCCCGGACGCGCTGCTGCACGCCGCGGTCGATGACGTCCCAGTCCTCGGCCGGGATGATCCGGGGGACGAGATCCAGCGGGAACGCCCGCTCCTCGCCCGCGTAGTCGAAGGTCACACCCTGGTCGACATAGCTGCGCGCGAGCTGGTCGGCGCGGGACGCCAGGTGCTCGGGGCCGAGCCTGCTGAGCGTGTCGAACATGACCTCGTACTGCGGGCGCGGGCCGCCTTCGCGGTCGATCATCTCGTCCCAGGCCCGCCCCTGCGGGTAGGTGTCGAACAGCGCCATGGGATCACAATAGGGATCGGCGGGTTACAAGGGCGTTACTTCCACCCGGATCGTGCCGCGGCTCGGCTCAGCCGGCCTGCAATCGGGCACCCGGAGCGGGGCCGGACGCCCGCCGCACCTCGCGGCACAGCCCCAGCCCGCCGAGGGCGACCGACAACCGAACCGCGGCGTCCTCGTGCGGGGCGAGGAAGGCGCACGTCGGCCCCGAACCGGAGACGATGCCGGCGAGGGCGCCCCGCTCCAGCCCGGCGTCCAGCAGATCCCCCAGGGCCGGCTGCAGGTCGAGCGCCGCGGGCTGCAGGTCGTTGACGAGATGCTCGGCCACGCGGGCCGGGTCACCACAGGCCAACCCCTCGAGCAACGCCTCCGGCACCGGGGGCGGGGCCGCGGGCGCGCCGGGGAAGAGGGCGTCGAAGCGGCGAAACACCGCGGGCGTCGAGAGCTCGAACTCGGGCAGGGCGAGCACCCAGTGGTAGCTGCCGCGGCTGAGGACGGGGACGAGCTCGTCGCCGCGTCCGGTGCCCAGGGCGGTGGAGCCGCGCAGGGAGAACGGCACGTCCGCCCCGAGCTGGGCGCCCAGGCCGGCCAACTCGTCGGGCGACACGTCGATGCCCCAGAGCTCGGCGCACGCGACGAGCGCCGCCGCGGCGTTCGCGGACCCACCCGCCATGCCCCCGGTGACCGGGATGGTCTTGCGGATCACGATCTCGACGCCGCGCTCCTGCGCCCCGCCGTGGTGCTCGGCCAGCAGGCGGGCGGCGCGCACGGCGAGGTTGCTGGCGTCCGTCGGCACCCGATCGGCCTGCGCGCCCGCGACGCGCACCGAGTAGTGACCGGGTGCCGCGGCCCGGACGCCCAGGTCGTCGAACAGGCTCAGCGCCTGGAAGACCGTGGCGAGCGGGTGGTAGCCGTCCTCCCGGGGAGCCCCGACGCGCAGGGCCAGGTTCACCTTGCCCGAGGCGCGCACCTTCACCCAGCCACTGCCCGGGGCGAGGGTGCTCAGCGGAGTCATGGGCCTTTCCTACCAGTCGCGCACCCCGGGTGGGAACAGGGAGGCCGAATCGGGCCCCGTCAGCGGCCGGGGGGCAGCTGCTCGGCGATGCGGGCGAAGTCGGCGACCCCCAGCACCTCGCCGCGGGCCTGGGGGTCGACGCCGGCCCGCTCCAGCGCGGCGGCGGCGTCCGCCGACGAACCGAACAGCCCGGCCAGGGCGCCGCGCAGCATCTTGCGCCGCTGGGCGAAGGCCGCGTCGATCACGGTGAACACGTCCCGGCGCGCGGCCGTGGTGTCCGGCGGCTCGCGGCGGGTCAGCGCGACGAGACCGGAGTCGACGTTCGGCACCGGCCAGAACACGGTGGGCGGCACGGTGCCGACGCGGCGGGCCTCGGCATACCAGGCGAGCTTGGCGCTGGGGACGCCGTAGGTGCGGCTGCCCGGCGGGGCGGCCAGGCGGTCGGCGACCTCGAGCTGCACCATCACCAGGCCCCGGGTCACGGAGTCGAACCGCTCCATCACGTGCAGGATGACCGGCACGCTGACGTTGTAGGGCAGGTTGGCCACCACCGCGGTGGGCTGCGGATCGGGCAGGGTGTCGACGCGCAGCGCGTCCGCCGCGACGACGGTGAGCCGCTCGGCCGCCTCGGGCATCCGCTCCGCGACCGTGCGGGGCAGGCGTTGGGCGAGGGCGTCCTCGATCTCGACGACGCTCACGTGGCGGGCCACCTCGAGCAGCCCGAGCGTGAGCGAGCCCAGGCCGGGGCCGATCTCGAGCACGACGTCGTCGGCGCCGATGCCCGAGGCGGCGACGATGCGGCGCACGGTGTTGGGGTCGTGGACGAAGTTCTGGCCACGCTGCTTGGTGGGCCGCAGGTCGAGCGAGGCAGCGAGCTCGCGGATGGTGCGCGGATCCAACAGCATCAGCCCCGCCCTCCCCCGGTTGCGCCGTCAGCAGTGCGCCCGACAGCAGTGTTCTCGACAGCAGTGTTCTCGACAGCAGTGTTCTCGGCAGCAGTGCCCCAGTCCCCGAACAGGGCGGTGGCGTTGGCGTCCAGCTGGGCGCAGAGCTCGGCGAGGTCGACGCCGCGCACATCCGCGATGAACCGCACGGTGTGCGGAAGCAGGTAGCTGGCGTTGGGACGCCCGCGCAGCGGCGCGGGCGTGAGGTAGGGGGCGTCGGTCTCGACGAGGAGGCGGTCGAGCGGGGTGAGGCGCAGCGCCTCGCGGAGGTGTTCGTTGGCCTTGAAGGTCACGGTGCCGGGGAAGGAGAGGTGGGCGCCGCCGTCCAGGCAGCGGCGGGCGAAGGCGGCGTCGCCGGAGAAGCAGTGCATCTGGACGCGGGCGGGCCAGCCCTGGGCGTCCAGCACGTCGACGAGGTCGGCATGGGCGTCGCGGTCGTGGATGACGAGCGCCAGGTCGTGGGCGTGCGCCCAACCGATCTGGGTGGCGAAGGCGTCGCGCTGGCGCGCCCGCTCGGCGGGGTCCTTCACCCAGTAATGGTCGAGGCCGGTCTCCCCCACGCCACGGATCCGGCCGCGGGCCCCGGTGGCGGTGGCATCCACGGCACCGGGGGCGCCCAGCAGCGCTTCGACCTCCCGCAGCGCCTCATCGAGCCCCTCCCCCAGCTCGACGGCGTCGTGGGGGTGGATCGCGACGGTCGCCACCACCTCGGGGTGCTCGGTGGCCAGCGCCAGGGCCGCGGCGGATGACGCCGGGTCGTACCCCACGTCGACGACCCGGTGGACGCCGACGGCCCGGGCGTGCGCCAACGCGTCGGCAGGGGCCAGGCCGGTCGCCCGCGCGGTGGTGGTGAGGTGGGTGTGCGCATCGGTGGTGGGCACCGGGAGCGCCTCGGGGGCCTGGGGAAGCGGCTTGTCGGTCACGCGTTCTCCTTCCGGGCGGCGACGGCGGCCGCGTAGAGATCGCCCTTGGCCAGGCCGGCGGCCCCCGCGACGTGGGCCACCGCGTCCTTAATCCGCTCGCCGTCGCGGACGCGGGCGAGGACGGCCTCGACGGCGTCCGCCTCGGTCATCGCGGGGCCGGACGCCCCGGCGACGACCACGGTGACCTCGCCGCGCACCGTGCCGGTGGCCCAGGCGGCCAGCTCGCCCAGCGGCAGGCGAACGACCTCCTCGTAGGTCTTGGTGAGCTCGCGGCACACGGCGGCGGGGCGTTCGTCACCGAAGGCGTCGCGGGCGGCGGCGAGGAAGTCGGCCAGCCGGTGCGGGGCCTCGAAGAACACCATCGTCCGCTCCTCGGACGCCAACCCCGCCAGCCGGCGCGCCCGCTCCCCCGCCTTGCGCGGGGCGAAGCCCTCGAAACAGAAGCGATCGGTGGGCAACCCCGACAGGGCGAGCGCGGTCAGCACGGCCGAGGGGCCAGGAACGGCCGTGACGCGCACCCCGGCTTCGATGGCGGCGGCCGTGATGCGGAACCCGGGGTCGGACACGCTGGGCATGCCGGCGTCGGTGGCCACCACCACCGTGGCACCGTCGGACAACGCGTCCAGCAGCCCACCGACGCGGGAGGCCTCGTTGCCGTCGAAGTAGGACACGACGCGGGCCGAGAACTCGACCCCCAGCCGGCGGCACAGGTCCCGGAGCCGTCGGGTATCCTCCGCCGCGATGACATCGGCCCCGGTGAGCGCGCGCACCAGCGCCGGGCTGGCGTCCGCGGCGTCCCCGATGGGGGTGGCTGCCAGCACGAGCAGCCCGTCGGGGGTCTGGGAGGAGGTCACCGGCCCAGTATGGCCCACCCCACCGACAGCGCCCGGGCCGCGGGCGTCCGCCACCCGCGGCTGGTGCCCCGTGGTTAGCATGGCCCGGTGAGCAGCACCTCGGCACCGGTCGTCCCACCGGCCGACGCACTGGCCGGCGCGACCCTGCCGGAGCGTCGGCGTCCGGCCGCGATCGAGCGACTGCGCGCCTGGCAGCCCACCGACGAGCTCGCGTCCTGGGGGGTGACGATCGGCATCGCGGCGCTGGCGTTCTTCCTCCGGCTGGTCAACGTGGCGCGGCCGGAGAACAAGCTGGTGTTCGACGAGAGCTACTACGCCAAGGAGGCGTGGTCGCTGCTGCAGTACGGGTATGAGGGCACGTGGGCGGAGGGCGCCAACGCCCAGATCCTCACCGGCGACCTCTCGGGGCTGAGCGATCGGGCCTCCTTCGTCGTCCACCCACCACTCGGCAAGTGGTTGATCGCGTTCGGTGAGTATCTGTTCGGCATGAACAGCTTCGGCTGGCGCATCATGGCGGTGGTGTTCGGTGCGCTGCTGGTCGCCGCGACCATCCGGCTGGCGCGCCGCGTCTCCCGCTCGACGTTGGTGGGCGCGACCGCGGGCGTTCTGCTCACCTTCGACGGCCTGGCGTTCACCATGAGCCGCATCGCGCTGCTCGACATCTTCCAGGCCACGTTCCTCGTCATGGCGGTGGCCGCGGTGGTGGCGGACCGGGACCACGCCCGCCACCGCCTCGCCGACGCGATGGAGCGCCGGGGGCTCACGTCGCTCGCCGGCACGTTCGGCCCGATGGTGTGGTGGCGGCCGTGGCGGTGGACGGCCGGCGTCCTGTTCGGCTGCGCCGCCGCGTGCAAGTGGAACTCGATCTTCGTGCTGGCGGTGTTCGGGATCGTCTCGGTGCTGTGGGACGTCGGGGCCCGGCGGCTCGCGGGCGCGGGGTTCCGGTCGTGGCTGGCGCTGGTGCTCGACGGCCTCCCCGCCTTCGTCGCGATGGTGGTCACGGCCGCCCTCACCTACCTGGCCACCTGGACGCGCTGGCTCCAGACCACAGGCGGCTGGGGCCGCGGCTGGGGAGCCGACCACCCCGACGACCCGTGGGTCTCGGCGTTCGGCCAGGGGCTGGCGTCCCTGCTGAACTACCACCGCGACATCTTCAACTTCCACACCGGCTCCTACATTCGCGAACAGACGCACCCCTACGACGCCCACCCCGCGGGCTGGCTGCTCATGCTGCGCCCGACGGGGATCGACGCCGTGAACGACATCGTGCCCGGCACGGACGGGTGCCTGGGCCCGGACAACTGCCTGCGCGTCATCAGCGGCATGGGCACCCCAGTGCTGTGGTGGATGGCGGCGATCGCCCTCGTCGTGGCGATCGTCTGGTGGGTCGCCGGGCGTGACTGGCGCTTCGGCGTCCCCGTGCTGGGCGCCCTGGCCACCTATCTGCCGTGGTTCGCCTCCACCGACCGGCCGACGTTCTTCTTCTACGCGATCACCATCATTCCGTTCACCTGCATCGCCCTCGCGATGGTGCTGGGGCTGGTCGTCGGCCCGGTCGACGGGCCCGGACGCCGGCGCGGTGGCATCATCGCCGGGGTCGCCGTCGGGCTGGTGGTGGCCAACTTCGCCTACCTCTACCCCGTCCTGACCGACCAGCTGCTGCCCCACCCCAGCTGGCTGGCGCGGATGTGGCTGCGCAGCTGGATCTGAGCACGCGGGCGTCCGAGCAGAGCGCGGGGGCGTCGTGCCCAAACCGCGATGAAACCGTGATCTGGCCGCGTCCGATGGCCGGGTCCCGGCCGGTAGCGTGGGGCGCCCACCCACCGTGTGATTGATCTGTTGGAGGTCCGGCCATGCCCCCGTGGCGCGTCGCAGTGGCCGGTGCCCTCCTGGCCGCCGTGTTCGCCGGCTGCTCCGGCGAACCGGACGCCCCGCCCACCCCGGAACCGACCGTCACCGCGGAGGCGCCCGCCGACATCAACGCGACGGCCCGCGAGACGCTGAGCGACGGCGGCACCCTGCGGCTGCGGCTGCGGGACATCCCGGCTCAGTGGAACCCCGACCACCCGGACGGCGCCACCGCCGATCTGCGCGCCCTCACCGAGCCGCTCACCAGCCCCACGTTCGTGCTCGACGCGGCGGGCCGGGCGACCCCCAACCCCGACGTGCTCGCCTCGGCCGAGGTGAGCCACGAGGGTCACACGCGCGTGACGCTGCACCTCAACCCGGCCGCCCGCTGGGGTGACGGCGCCCCGGTGACCGCCGAGGACTGGATCGCGACGTGGCACGCCCTGTCCGGGCGGACGCCGGGCGTCACCCCGTCCGCCACTCGACGCTGGGCGGACGTCACCGCGGTGGCCGAGGGCGGCGACTCCCACACCGTCGTCGTGGATTTCGACGGCCACGTGCCCGACTGGGCCGAGCCGCTGGCCCCGGGGGTGCTGCGGGCAGCCACGGTGACGGACGCCGAGGCGTTCGCCTGGTCATCGTTCGACCCGGCGCGCCACGCCGGGCCGTTCACGATCACCCACGTGGACGCACACCAGGGGGTCGTGACCCTGGAGCGCAACCCGCAGTGGTGGGGTGATGCGCCGCGGCTGACGCGCATCGTGTTCCGCACCCTCGGCGATGCGGTCGCCCCCGCCGCGTTCCGCAACAACGAGCTCGACCTGCTGGACGTGGGCGCCGACGAGGCGGTCGGTGAGAAGGTGCGGGGGGCGACCGATGCCACGGTGCGCCAGGCACCCGCCCCGACCGGCCGCCTGTTGCGTCTCGACCGCGACGGGCCGCTCGGGGAGGCGGCGGTGCGGCGGGCGCTGCTGCTGGGCACGGACCGTGACGCTCTGGCCCGCACCGAGGTGTCGGGGCTGGCCGCACCCGTGCGGGTGTGGTCCGACCCGCTGTTGCTGCCCAACCAGCCCGGTTACGCCGACCAGGCCCTCGCGACGGGGCTCGGGTGGGACGCCGAGCGCGCCCGCGCCGAACTGGCCGCGGCGGGCTGGACGCTGACCGGTGCGGGCGGGCTGGCGAGGGACGGTCACGTGCTGGCGCTGGCGATGGCCGTGCCGGCCGACGATCCGGGGGCGGCGACGGAATTCGAGCTGCTGGCCGAGCAGTGGGGCGCGTTGGGCGTCCGGCTGGAGGCCGTCGAGACCGCGGACGCGGCGGCGGCCGCCGCTGCCGACGTCGACATCGTGCCGGTGCAGCACACGGTGGGTGCGTTCCCGCTGGCCCACCTCCCCGCCGCGGCCGATCCGGCGCTGGCCGAGCACGTGGTGAAGGTGGCGTCCGAGACCGACGTGGTGCGTCGCGTCGACCAGGCGAACCAGCTCTCGCGGCTGCTGTGGGAGGACGTCGCGACGATCCCGCTGTACCAGGAACCCCAGGTCGTGGCGGTGCGGAACCGGTTGGCGAACGTCGGGGCGGGCGGGTTCGCCACGACGGCGTGGGAGGACGTCGGCTGGCAGTCCTGACCGGCTGACGTGGACAGGCCCTCTGGACGGGGCGGCGTCCGGCTAGATTGCCCTCGGCTCCTGGTGGGTCGACCCACACTGGGTTCGAGGTGAAGGCGAGCGCATGGCGTTGTGGAAGCTGCACGGTGACGGAAACCTCCGGCCGGGGGCGGTGGTGGCCCCGGACGAGCGCCTCGGGTGGGGCAGGACGATCGGGCTCGGCGCCCAGCACGTGGTGGCGATGTTCGGTGCCACCTTCGTGTTCCCGCTGCTCATGGGGCTCAACCCGCAGCTGGCGGTGATGATGTCGGGCATCGCGACGCTGCTGTTCCTGGCCCTGGTGCGCGGCCGCGTGCCGAGTTACCTGGGGAGCTCGGCGTCCTTCGTGGGCGTCGCGACGGCGATCTACGCGGCCGGCGGCAACCCCAGCCACGTGACGGGCGCGATGCTCTGGGTGGGCGTGACGCTGGCCGTCGTCGGCGTCGTGATCCACGTCGCCGGTTCCGGGGTCATCCACCGCTGGCTGCCGCCGGTGGTCACCGGAGCGGTCGTGATGCTGATCGGATTCAACCTCGCGCCGGTCGTGGCCAGCGCCTACTGGCCGCGCGACCAGTGGGTCGCGTTGATCACGATGCTCGTCGTGGTGGTGCTGAGCGTGGGGCTGCGCGGGTTCGCGGGCCGCATCGCGATCTTCCTGGCACTCATCACCGGCTACGTGCTGAGCTGGCTGTTCGATCTCATGTTCGGGCCGGTGACCGCCCCCAACGACGCCGGTGAGCTCGTGACGCAGCCGCGGGTCGACTGGTCGGGCGTCGCGGCGGCCGACTGGTTCGGGCTGCCGCCGGTCACCGACCTGGCCACGTGGCAGCTGGGGGCGACCACGAACGTGGTGGGCTTCCACCTGCCCACGTTCGACCTGGCGTTCGCGCTGATCGCGTTGCCCGTGACGATCGCGCTCATCGCGGAGAACACCGGCCACGTGAAGGCGGTGGCCGAGATGACGGGTGCGGATCTCGACCCGGTCATGGGCCGGGCCATCGGGGCCGACGGCGCCGCGTCCGTGCTCGCGACGGCCGTGGGCGCGGGCCCGACGACGACCTACGCCGAGAACATCGGCGTCATGGCGGCCACCCGGGTGTACTCCTCGGCGGCCTACGTCGTGGCGGCCCTGGTGGCCATCGGCTTCGGGTTCAGCCCCAAGTTCGGGGCGATCGTGTCGGCGACGCCGCCCGGGGTGCTCGGCGGCATCACCGTGGTGCTCTACGGCATGATCGGCCTGCTCGGCGCCAAGATCTGGAAGGAGAACGGCGTCGACTTCGGCAACCCGCTCAACCTGGTGCCCGTCAGTGCCGGCATCATCATCGGTGTGGGCAACGTCTCCCTCGATCTCGGCGGCGGCTTCACCCTCGGCGGCATCGCGCTGGGCACGATCGTGACCGTCGCCGTCTACCACCTGGCGCGCGCGCTGGCGCCCGCGGAGCTGAAGAACCGCCACGAGGGCGCGGTGCTCATCGTCGACCGACCCGGGGCCTACGCCGAGGACGCCGGCCCCGATTCCCCGTCACCCGGCGCTGACCAGGGGTGACAGGCGCGGCCTAATGTCTGGGCATGAAGCGACCTGCGTGGGCCGAGGCCACTGACCTCCTGCGCCACTACTACGACACCGAGTGGGGTCTCCCCGTCACCGACGCGGCGGGCGTCTACGAGCGCATCGTGCTGGAGGGGTTCCAGTCCGGCCTGAGCTGGGCGACGATCCTGCGCAAGCGGCCCGCGTTCCGGGATGCGTTCGCCGGGTTCGATCCCGACGTCGTCGCCCGGTTCGACGAGACCGACGTCGCACGGCTCCTGGGCGACGCGGGCATCGTCCGCAACCGCCGCAAGATCGAGGCGGCGATCACGAACGCCCGCGCCGCGGTGGCGCTCCGAGAGACCGGGGTCGACCTCGCCGAGCTCGTCTGGTCGTTCCGGCCCGACGACCCGACGGAGGAGTCCGACGCGGGCCCGGACCGCCCCAGCCAGTCAGCGGCGTCCCGGGCGCTGGCGTCCGCGTTGAAGAAGGCCGGCTTCGTGTTCGTGGGCCCCGTCACGGCCTACGCGCTCATGGAGGCCATCGGCATCCTCGAGCACCGGGCGTGAGCTCAGTTCGGGTTGGCGACCTCCGCCGTCGTGGCGGCGCCGGCGTCCTGCGGGGAGGCGTCGCCCACGGGCACGCTGACGTCGCTGGGCTCCTCGGCCCGGACGGCGTGGCCGCCGAACTGGTTGCGCATGGCCGCCACCATCTTCATGGTGGGGCTGTCCTCCTGCTGGCTGACGAAGCGCGCGAAGAGCGCCGCGGAGATGGTGGGCACCGGGACGCCGAGGTCGACGGCGGCGTTGACGGTCCACCGGCCCTCGCCGGAATCCGCGGCGTAGCCCTCGATGGCGGCCAGGTGCGGGTCGGCGTCCATGGCGCGCACCATGAGATCGAGCAACCACGAGCGGATGACGGTTCCCTCGCGCCAGCTCTCGAACACCTCCGGCACGTGGGTGACGATGCCGGCCTTCTCGAGCAGCTCCCAGCCCTCGGCGTAGGCCTGCATGAGGCCGTACTCGATGCCGTTGTGCACCATCTTGGCGAAGTGGCCGGCGCCAGCGTCGCCCGCGTGGACGAAGCCGAAGTCGCCCTCGGGCTTGAGCGCCTCGAAGATCGGCATGACCGTCTCGACGGCCTCCTCGGGGCCACCGCACATCAGGGCGTAGCCGTTCTCGAGGCCCCACACGCCGCCGGAGACGCCGCAATCGATGAAGTGGATGCCCTTGCTGCCCAGGTGCTCGGCGTGGCGGGCGTCGTCGGTGTAGGGGCTGTTGCCACCGTCGATGACGATGTCGCCCTCGCCGAGGTGGGTGGCGAGCTCCTCGAGCACCTTGTCGGTGATCTTCCCCGCCGGCACCATCACCCACACGACGCGGGGGCTGTCGGTGAGCTGGGCCACCATGTCGGCCTGGTCGGTGGCGTCGGAGATCTCCTGATTGGTGTCGAACCCGACGACGGTGTGGCCCGCCCGGCGGAGACGCTCCCGCATGTTGCCGCCCATCTTGCCCAACCCAATGAGTCCCAGTTGCACGATGCCCTCCTCGCTTGGTGGCCGCGGCCGCGGCGCGAACCCAGCCTAGCGACGCCGGGTGCCCGGGCGGGAGTAGACTCGGGGCTCCCCCGCCCGCGTCCGAACCCGACCGAGGAGTCGCAGGTGCCCCACACCGCAGCGCATCCCAGCCGCCGCACCCCCGCGCTGCCGAGCCCGGCGATGCTGGGCAGCGTCGCCGGTGCCGCCGTGGTGGCCTACGTCTTCGTGTGGGGGCTGGGCCTGGTGCTGGGCGACCGGCCGCCGTTGCCGGCGCGCATCCAGGCCGACCACGTCACGGGCATGGCCTCGCTGCTCGCCGATCTCACCGGACGCCTCGCGGCGCTCGTGACGCTGGGGTCGGTGCTGGCCCGGCTGGTCCACCGCCGCGACGAGCGCCTGGTGCGGGTGGCGGGCCGCGCCGCGCAGGTCTGGTTCGCCGCGGCGCTGCTCAACACGGTGACCAACCCCGCCTACGTCAACGGTGTGCCGATGGGGACGGTGCTCACGCCCGCCAGTTGGTGGACGTTCCTCGGCGCCACCCCCTCCGCCCTCGCGTGGCTCGCGAACGCGTTCGTGGCGCTGGGCATCGTGCTCGTCAGCTACACCCGGCGCGGCACCGGTGCGCTCGCGCTCGGTTTTGCCGCCGGGGTGCTGGCCCAGCTGTTCGTGGCCGTCACCGGCAACGTGACGGTGGGGCTGAACCACGACTGGGCGACGGACGCCACGGTCGTGCTGACCCTGGCGTTCGTGCCGCTGGCCACCGGCGCCTTCGCCGCGCTGGTCGCCGGCACCCCGGAGGCGGTCGCCCGCCACCACCGGTCCGTGCCCGCCCTGGTGGCCCTGACCGGCGCCGGCCTGCTCGTCGTCGCGTGGCAGCAGCTGGCCGGGCAACGCCTCACCGACCATCTCTACGGGCTCGGCATCGGCGGCCTGTTCGTGGTGCTCGGCGCCCTGCTCGTGAGCTGGCTGGTGCGCCAGCTCACCGGCGAGCTGGACGCCACGCGTCCCGCCCGGGCCCTGTGGTCGGTGACGCGTGACGTGGTGCTGGTCGTGCTCGCGCTCGGTTTCGCGGCCGCGGAGAACCACATTCCGACCCCCCGGTTCCTGGAGCCGCAGAACATCCAGATCAACTACCTCGGCTACGAGGTGGCGGTGGCCCCCACCCTCGAGCGTCTGCTGGGGCTGGGGCGTCCGAACCTCCTGTGGGTGGTGCTGGGGCTGGCGGCGGTGGGCTGGTACCTGTGGGGCATGCGCCGGGCCCGGCTGCGCGGCGTCCGCTGGCCCCTCGGACGCCTCGTGGCCTGGTGCGCGGCGTGGCTGTTGTTCGCCTATCTGGCGCTCAGCGGGCTGTGGGAGTACTCCACGGTCATGTACAGCTGGCACATGGTGGTGCACATGACCGTCAACATGCTCGTGCCGGTGCTCGCCGTGCTCGGGGCGCCGCTCAGCCTGGCGCACGCCGCCGCCGGGCCCGACCCGGCGCCGACGAGCCCCGGCGGTCTGCTGGTCGCGATCGAGCAGAACCGGGCCTGGCAGCTGGCCACCAGCCCGCCGGTTGCCTGGCTGGCGTACGTCGGCAGCCTGTTCCTGGTGTACTTCACACCGCTGTTCCCGTGGCTGATGCGCTACCACTGGGCCCACCAGCTGATGCTGCTGTTCTTCGCGACCACCGGCTATCTGTTCTTCAACCTGATCATCGGCCATGACAAGACGGCCTGGGAGGTCCCCCACCTCATCAAGCTGGCGCTCGTGATCTCGATCATGCCGTTCCACGCGATGTTCGCGGTCGGCATCCTCAGCTCCGGCGCCCTCATCGGCGCCGACTTCTACCAGACGCTGGCCATGCCCTGGCTGCCCGACCTGATGGCCGACCAGAGCACCGCCGGCCAGGCCACCTGGATCCTCGGCGAGGTGCCGCTGTTCATCGTGCTGGTGTCCTTGGCAGCGCAGTGGTTCCGCTCCGACACCGCGGACGCCGAGCGGATCGACACGGCGGCCGACGCGGGTGAGGACGACTCCTTCGACGCCTACAACGACATGCTGGCCGAACTGGCCCGTCGGGACGCCGGCGAGCGTCGCGCGGCCGCGCTGCGGCCCCCCGAGCGATGACCGGCACTCCCCCGGCCGCCCCCGCCTCCACGCACGCGGACCCGGCCGCCCCGGCCGCGCCGACGAGCGGCCTCGACCAACGCGTGGAGCTGGACGTGGCCGGCATGACGTGCGCGGCGTGTGCCGCCCGGATCGAGAAGAGGCTCGGCAAGATGCCGGGCGTGACCGCCACGGTCAACTACGCCACCGAACGCGCGGTCGTGCTGGGCCTGGCACCCGAGCGGGCCGCAGAGGCGGTCGCGGTCGTCGAGGCCGCCGGTTACGGCGCGAGCCCGGTGGGCGAGGGTGAGTCGACCGGTTACACCGACCGCGTCCGGCTGCTGCGCAACCGGCTCATCGTGGCCGCCTTCCTCACCGTCCCCCTGGGCGACGTGGCGATCGTGCTCGCGCTCGCCCCCCAGATGCGGTTCCCCGGGTGGGAGTGGGTGCTCCTGGTCGCGTCCCTGCCGGTCGTGTTCTGGTGCGCATGGCCGTTCCACAAGGCGGCCTGGCGCAACCTGCGCCACGGTGCGACGAGCATGGACACGCTGGTGTCGCTCGGGATCCTGGCCGCGTTCACCTGGTCGCTGGTGGCCGTGGTGACCGGCTCAGCGGACGCCTCGGGCTACTGGCTGGGCTACGGCATCGCCCCCGCCGGGGCGGACTCCCTGTACCTCGAGGTGGCGGCCGCGGTCACGACGTTCCTCCTGGGCGGCCGCTACATGGAGGCCCGTTCGAAACGCTCCGCGCGCAGCGTGCTCTCCGCGCTGGGGCGCCTGGCCCCGACCACGGTGCGCGTGGTGCGCGACGGTGTGGAGTCGGTGATCGGCATCGGCGAGCTGGTGGTGGGCGACCGGTTCGCGGTGCTGCCGGGCGAGCGGATCGCCACCGACGGCACGGTCGTGCTGGGTTCGAGCGCGCTGGACACCTCGATGATGACGGGCGAGCCCGTGCCCCGGGAGGTCACCGAGGGTGACGTCGTGCTGGGTGGCACCATCAACACCACCGGCGCGCTCATCGTGCGGGCCGACCGGGTGGGCGCGCACACCCAGCTCGCGCAGATGGCGGCGACGGCCGAGCAGGCCCAGGCGCGCAAGTCGCGCGTCCAGACGCACGTGGACCGGATCGTCGCGTGGTTCGTGCCCGCCGTGCTGGTGATCGCACTCGTGACGCTCGTCGCCTGGTTCGCGGTCGGTGGCGGGCCGCGCGCGGCGTTCAGCGCAGCGTTGAGCGTGCTCATCATCGCCTGCCCGTGCGCGTTGGGCCTGGCCACGCCGACGGCGCTCATGGCGGGCGTGGGGCGCGGCGGCCAGCTCGGCATCCTGATCAAGGGCCCCGACGCGCTCGAGGCGTCCGGGGTCATCGACACCGTGGTGCTCGACAAGACGGGCACGCTCACCTCCGGGGAGATGGGGGTGCGCGAGGTGGTTCCGGCCGCCGGGGGTGACGCCGCCGCCGTCCTGGCGGCCGCCGCGGCGGTGGAGGCCCGCTCCGAGCACCCGATCGCGCGCGCGATCGGCCGCCACGCCGAGCAGGTGGGGGTGGACGCGGCACCGGCCGACGGGGTGCGCGCAGTGTCAGGCCGGGGGGCGTCCGGCACGGTGGCCGGTCAGCGGGTGCTGGTGGGCAATGCCTCGCTGCTCGCCGAGCACGACGTCGCGGTTCCGGAGGCGGTGACCGCCGTGGTGGCCGCGGCCGAGGAGGAGGGGTGCACGCCGGTGTTGGTGGCCGTGGACGCGGTGGTGCTCGGCACCGTCGTGCTGACCGACCGGCTCCGGGAGTCCGCGGCCGAGGCCATCGCGCGGCTCAAGGCACTCGGCCTGCGCACCGTGCTGCTGACGGGCGACAACGCGTCCGCCGGGGAGGCAGTCGCCCACGCCGTCGGGGTCGATGAGGTCATCGCCGGCGTGCTCCCCACCGAGAAGACCGCCGTGATCGAACGGCTCCAGGCGGAGGGCCGCGTCGTCGCGATGGTCGGTGACGGCATCAACGACGCCGCGGCGCTGGCCTCGGCGAACCTGGGCCTGGCCGTCGTCTCGGGCACCGATGTGGCGATGAAGTCGGCCGACATCATCCTCGTCCGCCGCCACCTCGGCGTGATCGGGGACGCGATCGTGTTGGCCCGCCGCACGCTGCGCACCATCCGCGGCAATCTCGTCTGGGCGTTCGCCTACAACGTCGCGGCGATCCCGTTGGCCGCGCTCGGCCTGCTCAACCCCCTGATCGCCGGGTTCGCCATGAGCCTGTCGAGCGTGTTCGTGGTCTCCAACTCCACGCGCCTACGTCGCGCCGACCCCAGCCGCTGAACGTCACCGCGCCGCTGGCGTCCCCGCCGCAGGCCCCACTAGGGTGGGAGCTCGACCCGCCCGACCCCCGTCCCACCACAGGAGCGCGCGTGAGCAATGCAACGGTGATCCAGACGGTGGCCTTCGCCACCCGCGAGTTCAACCGCCTCTACGACGCCCTGGTGCGCAGCGACGAGCCGGTTCCCGACGACGCCGATCTCGCCGAGGACGGCGACCAAGTCACCGACACAGCGGGCGAGGCCGCCGATGACGCGACGACGAACGGCGACGACGCGGCGAAGAAGGGCGGCCTGCTGCGCGGAGCGGTGGGAGCGGCCGTCGGCACCGTCGTGGGCGCGGCACGGCTCGGGCTGGGCGCGGCGCGGTTCGGAGCCCGGCTGGTGACCGGACGGACGCACCCGGCGGCCCGCGGCTGGAGCAAGCTCTCGGCCGACAAGCGCATCGCCTGGTGGCGCACGCGGCTCTCGATCGCGGCGGCCAGTGCCGCGGCGGTGCCGAGCGCGACGGGTCGCATCGGTTCGGCGCTGGGGGTCGTGGACGCCATCGGTGCCGCCGGCCAGATCATCATGGCCTGCGCGGTGGGCAAGGAGCTGGGCGCCTCGGAGCGCGAACAGATCCGGGTGGCCGCGCAGGTGGCCCTCGGTGCCGAGGCGACGCCGGAGGAGATCGACGCCGTCCTGGCGGGAGACATCGACGCCGACGCGGCGGACGGTGGGGAGGGCGCGGAGCGCGAGGAGGCGGCGCGGCGCGGCGTCGTGGGCCGAATCGGCGCGACGGCCGGGCTCGTCCGCGACGTCGCCGGCCGGTTGTACCGGCTGCGTTCCTCCCTCGGCGAGCGGCAGCGCGGCGGACTGTTCGCCCGCGCCCTCAGCAACCTGCCCGTCGTGGGTGCGGCCGGGGGCTTTCTCGCCGAGCGCTCCGGCGTGCACCGGGCGGCCCGAGCCGCACGCGAGGCCTACGAGCGGGCCTGACCCGCGCGGCGTCCTGCACGCCACGGCCCCCGCGGGCGGTTCACCCGGGCGGGAGGGTCACAGGGTGGCGTCGCGGGTATCGGGCATGCGCCAGAAGACAACGGCCGAGATCAGGCACAGCGCGATCACGACGGCCTGGAACACCCAGAACGTGCCGGCGATCACCATGGCCGTCGCCAGCACCGGCGCGAGCCCGCCGAACACCGCGACCGCCACGCCGTAGGGCAGGGAGATGCCCGCGGTGCGCACCTGCGGCGGGAACTGCTCGGCCATCACCGCGGCGAGCGAACCCGCGTAGGCGGCGAGGAACACCGCGCTGAGGGACGCGGCGAGCGCCACGCTCGCCGCGGACGTGCCGATGAGGCCCGTCAGCGGCACGAACGTCGCCGCCGAGCCGAGCGCGAAGAACAGCAGCATCGGTCGGCGTCCGATGCGGTCGGACAGGGCACCGGAGAACGGCTGCAGCACCGTGAACAGCGCCAGGCCGAGGGCCGCGGCGAGCTGGGCGGCGGCGACCGGAACGCCGGTGTGCAGCGTCATGATCGAGGGCAGCGAGACGAACCAGAACTGCACCAACGCCGTGCCGGCCGCCACGAGCCCAACGACACGCAGGGCGGCGCGGGGGTGCTCGCGGAGCACCGCGGTCAGCGGGCGCCGCTCCACCTGCCCGCTCGCGCGCACTTGGGCGAACGCCTCGGTGTCCGGCACGCTGACGCGCAGCCAGAGCCCCAGCAGACCGAGCACCGCGCCGACGCCGAACGCGATGCGCCATCCCCAGGCCATCAGGAAGTTCTCCGGCAGCGTGGCGAACATCGCCGCGGCGAGGGCGGAGGCGAGCAGCGTGCCGGCCCCGACCGACACCTGCTGCCACGAGCCGGCCCAGGCGCGGCGTCCGGCCGGCGCGTTCTCGACGAGGAAGGCCGAGGACGTGCCGAACTCCCCGCCCGCGGAGAAGCCCTGGGCGCACCGGGCCAGCGTGAGCAGCACGGGCGCGGCGACGCCGAGCGTCGCCGGCGTGGGCAGCACCGCGATGAGCCCGCTCGCACCGGCCATGATGGCGATGGCCAGGGTCATCCCCGCCCGGCGGCCGTGGCGGTCGGCGTACGAGCCCAGCACGGCCGCCCCGAGCGGACGGAAGAAGAAGCCAACCGCGAACACGGCGAAGGCGGCGAGCAGGCGGGTCGCCCGATCCTCCCCCGCGAAGAACGAGTCGGCGACATAGGGTGCGAAGAAGGCGTAGACCGACCAGTCGAACCACTCCACGAGGTTGCCGACCGTTCCGGCGACCAGGGCGCGGCGCCGCGTCCGATCGGTGCGCTGCGTCGCGATGGCGTCCTCCCTCGTCACGGGCCGTCCGGCGCCCTCCGCGCCGCGGGGGCGGGGCCGCGTCTCAGGCTACGCCCGAGCACGCTCGGCCTGCTGCGCCCACGCCCGCACGGCGCGGGTGTCGACCTTGCCGGAGGGGCGCAGCGGCCAGGCGTCGGTGCGCAGCACCGCCTTGGGCCGCTCAGCCGGGGCCAGGTGTGCGGTGGCGGCCCGCGCCCGAGCGAGGTCGGCGTCGCCCGTGGTGACGGCCACCACCCGCTGACCCCACTCCGCGTCCGGGACGCCGACGACGACCCAGGCTCCCCCCGCGCGGGCCAGGGCCGTCTCGACGACGTGGGGATCCACGTTCACGCCGCCGGAGATGATGACATCGTCGGCCCGGCCCCGCACCACCAGGCGTTCGCCGTCCCAGCTCCCCCGGTCTCCCGTGACGAGCCAGCGGACGCCCTCGGCGTCCGTGCGGAACGGTGCTGCCGAGGAGGTCGATCGATCGCCCGCGTCGAGGTAACCGGTCGCGAGCACCGGACCGGCGATGTGGACGCGGCCCCCCTCGGTGCGCACCTGCACGCCCGGCAGCGGCACGCCGTCATAGACGCAGCCGCCGGAGGTCTCCGTCATGCCGTAGGTGGTGACCACGCGCACGCCGGCGCGGCGGGCGCGGTCGGCCAGGTCGGGGGCCAGCGCGGCGCCGCCGACGAGCACGGCGTCGAAACCCGCCACGAGGTCGGGCGCCTCGGCGAGCAGCCGGTGCAGCTGGGTCGGCACCAGGGAGAGGTGGTGGGGCACCCCGGGAGTCAGGCGCGCGACCGCCGCGGCCAGCGGGGCGGCCCGCAGCTCGGGGCACACGACCGGCTCATGACCGGCCAGTACGCTGCGCAGCACCACCTGGAACCCGGCGACCGCGTGCACCGGCAGCGACGTCACCCACTGCCCGCCCACCCCCCGGCCAACGCCTCCCAGCCGGTCGATCGTGGCCCGGGCGGACGCGGTGAGCGCGGCCCGCGAGAGCCCCACGAGCCGCCCGGTGCCGTCGGTGGAGCCCGAGGTGCGCAGCACGACATCCACACCGGCCAGCTCCCCGTCGATCCGGGCGGCGGACGCCTCGAACTCGGCGCGGGTCGGCGCCATGAGCAGCACGTCGCCCCGCCAGTCCTCGAGCTGACGGTACAAGCCGCGCACGGCGTCGGCGTCGACGCCGCCGCGTCCCCAGCGCAGACCCCTCATCGCGGCGTCAGAAGTGGTGCGGGAAGGCGGACCAGTCGGGCTGGCGCCGTTCCAGGAAGGCGTCGCGGCCCTCGACGGCCTCGTCGGTCATGTAGGCCAGCCGCGTCGCCTCCCCGGCGAACACCTGCTGCCCGGCCAGGCCGTCGTCGGCCAGGTTGAAGGAGAACTTCAGCATGCGCAGGGCTTGGGGCGACTTGGTGGCGATGATCCGCGCGTACTCCAGGGCGAGCTCCTCGATCTCGGCGTGGTCAGCGACCTCGTTGACGATGCCCCAGCGCTCGGCGTCCGCCGCGGAGTACTCCCGGGCCAGGAAGAAGATCTCGCGGGCGCGCTTGTCGCCGGCCTGCCGGGCCAGCAGCGTCGAGCCGTAGCCGGCGTCGAAGGAGCCGACGTTGGCGTCGGTCTGCATGAAGCGCGCGTGCTGGCGCGACGCGATCGAGAGGTCGCACACCACGTTGAGCGAGTGCCCCCCACCCGCGGCCCAGCCCGACACCACCGCGATGACGACCTTCGGCATGGTGCGGATCAGCCGCTGCACCTCCAGGATGTGGAGCCGGCCGGCGCGGGCGGGGTCGATCTGCTCGCGGCGCTGCTCGGCCGCCGCCCGGGCGTCCGCCCCGTCGGCCTCGTAGCGGTAGCCGTCGCGGCCCCGGATCCGCTGGTCCCCGCCGGAGCAGAACGCCCAGCCGCCGTCCTTGGGTGAGGGCCCGTTGCCGGTCAGCAACACCGTGCCCACGCCGTTGGTCATGCGGGCGTGGTCGAGGGCGCGGTAGAGCTCGTCGACGGTGTGCGGGCGGAACGCGTTGCGCACCTCGGGCCGGTCGAACGCAACCCGGACGCAGCCCAGATCCTCCCCCGCGGCGTCGACGGCGCGGTGGTAGGTGATGTCGGTGAAGTCGAAGCCCTCGACGGCACGCCAACGGGACGGATCGAACGGGTTCTCCATGGTGGACCACCCTAGCCGCGCCCCTGCACGGCGCCGGGTAACCTTCACCCTCGTGACCACGGGGCGAACGGGATCGACGCGGCCGGCGCGCGCCCGCCGCCGCGAGCCGTTCGCCACGTCCGTGCGGCGCGGCGTCCCGCTGGTCTGGGCCACCGGCGCGGGAGACGATCTCACGGCGCTGCTCGGCTGGGGCGAACGGTTCCGCGCCACCGCCGCCGGGCCTGATCGGTTCGCCACCCTCGCCCGGGAGTTCCGACGCTTCGCCGCTACGGCGGACGCCGACCCGCGCGAGCTCGTCGCCTTCGTCACCCTCACCTTCGCCGCCGAGTCCGCCGAGGCGTCCACCCTGGTCGTTCCGGAGGTGGTCGGCCGGTGGGCCGACGGCGTGCTGACCACCGCCGAGAACGTCCTCCCCGAACCCTCGGCGCCCGCTGAGTTCGAGGAGCTCGACGTGCGGCCGGGCCAGCTCTCGCGCGAGGGCTACCGACGGGCCGTCGCCGAGGCGGTGCGCCGCATCAGCGGCGGCGAGGTGGCCAAGGTCGTGCTCGCCCGCGACCTCGAGGCGGTCGCCCCCGACCCCGTGGACGTGCCCGCCGTCGTGGCCCGGCTGCAGGAGGCGAACCCCGAGGCCTGGACGTTTCACGTCGACGGCCTGGTCGGCGCGAGCCCGGAGCTGCTCGTCGCGCTGCACGAGGGACGCGTCCGCTCGCGGGTGCTGGCCGGGTCGGCCCCCGTCACGGGCGATCCAAACGCCGACGCCGCGGCCGCCGCGGCGCTGGCGGCCTCACCCAAGGACCTCGCCGAGCACGCCTTCGCCGCCCGCTCCGTGGTGGACCCGCTGGCGCAGGTGGCCGACGTGACCGCCGCCGGGCCGGCCGTCTTGCGCCAACCGCGCATCTGGCACCTGGCCACCGACGTGTCCGGAACCCTGCACCCGGGCAGCACGCTGGGCGTGCTCGAGCTGGCCGGGCTGGTGCATCCGACCGCGGCGGTCTGCGGGGCACCGACCGACGTGGCGGCCGCCCTGCTCGCCGAGCTGGAGGGCTTTGACCGTGGCCGCTACGCCGGCCCGGTCGGCTGGGTGGACGCCGCGGGCGACGGCGAGTTCGCGCTCGCCCTGCGCTGCGGGCAGGTCGCCCCGGACGGCCGCTCGGTGCGCCTCTTCGCCGGGGGTGGCGTGGTGGCGGCGTCCTCGCCCAGCGCCGAGCTCGCCGAAACCGCGCAGAAGTTCCTGCCGATGTACGAGGCCCTCTCCCCGGTGGCGCGGCCATGATCGCCGTCTACTCCACCGCGCTGACCCTGCCGTTCCGCGGGCTGACATCGCGCGACGGCGTCCTGCTGCGCGGCCCGGCGGGCTGGGGTGAGTTCTCGCCGTTCTGGGAGTACGACGACGCCCCCTGCGTGCCCTGGCTGCGCGCGGCGGTCGAGGCGGCGACGCAGGCCTTCCCCGACCCGCTGCGCGACCGGGTGGCCGTCAACGTCACCGTGCCGGCGGTGGACGCCGCGACGGCCCGGGGCATCGTCGCCCGCTCCGGCTGCGGCACCGCGAAGGTGAAGGTGGCCCAGGCCGGCCAGAGCCTGGCCGACGACCTCGATCGGGTGGCGGCCGTCCGAGACGCTTTGGGCCCCGCCGGCCACCTGCGGGTGGACGCCAACGCCGCCTGGTCGCTGGACGACGCCCGGCGTGCGCTCCCCGCCCTCGACCGCGCCGCGCGCGGCCTGCAGTACGCGGAGCAACCGGTCGCGGCCGTGGCCGACCTCGCGCGGCTGCGGCGCGCCGTGGGCGTCCCGTTGGCCGCCGACGAGTCCATCCGACGCGCGGCGGACCCGTACGAGGTCAAACGGCTGGACGCCGCGGACGTGGTGGTGCTCAAGGTGCAGCCGCTCGGCGGCGTCCGCGCGTGCCTGCGGCTGGCCCACGACATCGGGATTCCCGTCGTGGTCTCCTCGGCGCTGGAGAGCTCGGTCGGCATCGCTGCGGGTGTCGCGCTGGCCGCCGCGCTGCCGGGCATTGGGCTGGCCTCCGGCCTGGCCACCGTGCAGCTGTTCGCCACGCCCGTCACGTCGGAGCCGCTGCTGCCCACCGACGGGTACCTGCCCATCGTGCGCGTGACGCCCGACCGCATTCCCCCGGCCGACCCGGCCCTCACCGCCCGGTGGCACGAGCGGTTGGGGCGCGTCGCGCGGCTGGCCGGCATCGACCTCGCGGCGGTGCTGCAGTGAGCGCGACCGACCTGGCCCGGGCCCTGGTCGCCGGGCTCGTGGCCGCCGGGCTGCGCGACGTCGTGGTCTGCCCCGGCTCGCGCTCGGCCCCCCTCGCCTATGCCGTGGCGGACGCCGAGGCCGCCGGCTGGCTGCGCGCCCACGTGCGGGCCGACGAGCGGACGGCCGGGTTCTACGCCCTGGGTCTGGCGAAGGCGGCCGCCCTGCGGGGGACGCCGCGTCCGGTCGCCGTCGTGGTGACCTCCGGCACCGCGGTCGCCAACCTGCACCCGGCCGTCCTGGAGGCCGCGCACGGCGGCGTCGCTCTGCTCGTGCTCTCGGCCGACCGGCCCCACGCCTGGCGCGGCACCGGGGCCAACCAGACCACCACCCAGACCGGCCTGTTCGGTGCGGCCGCCCGGGCGGCCGTCGAGCTGCCCGCCGGCACCGATCCGGCGGCCGTTCGCGGCCTGGCCGCCCGCGCGGTGACCGCGGCGCTGGGCACGCTGACGCGCGACCCCGGCCCGGTGCACGTCAACGTGGGCTTCGCCGAGCCCCTCGTGCCGCCGGGGCCGTGGCTGCCGGGCGACCCGCCACCACCCCTGCCCGTCGTCGCGCCGGTCGCGTCCGCCCCCGAGCTGGCGCTGCCCGCCGGGCGCCGCACGCTCGCCGTGGCCGGTGACGGTGCCGGCCCGGACGCCGCCCGGCTGGCCGCCGCGGCCGGCTGGCCGCTGCTCGCCGAACCGTCGTCGGGCGCGCGGCTGCCCGGTGCGCTTACCCACCCGGTCTCGGTGCTTGCGGACGCCACCGCCGACGGCCGGGCCGCCCGCGCCGAGCGCATCGTGGTGTTCGGCCACCCCACGCTGAGCCGGCCGGTGTCGGCCCTGCTGGCGCGCCGCGACGTCGAGATCGTCGTCGTCTCCCCCACCGCCCGCTGGACCGACGTGGCCGGCACCGCCGCCGTGGTGACCCCCGCCCTCGAGGTGAGCCCGCCGACCCCGTCCGACACGGCCTGGCTGCGGGAATGGCAGGAGGCGGACGCCGCCACCGCCCGCGCCTTCGTACCCGGCCCGAGAGAGCGCGCCGCCCGCGCGCTGTGGGACGCGCCGGGTTGGCTCGTGCTGGGCTCGTCGACCACGGTGCGCGCGTTCGACCGATGCGTCCCGGGTGCGCAGCGAGCCACCCGGGTCGTTGCCAACCGCGGTTTGGCCGGCATCGACGGGCTGGTCTCCACGGCGCACGGCCTGGCGGCCGGGCTGGGCGAGCCCGTGCGGCTCGTGCTGGGTGACCTGTCGTTCCAGCACGACGTGGGCGGGCTGGTGCGGGGTGACACCGAGCCCGAGGCCGACCTGCAGGTCGTCGTGCTCAACGACCACGGCGGCAGCATCTTCGCCGGCCTGGAGCACGGGGCGGCCGAGCCTGAGCTGTTCCGGCGGTTCTTCACGACCCCGCAGGCCTTCGACGTGGTCGCCGCCGCGCGGGCGTGCGGGGCGGCGGCGTCCCGGATCACCGTGGCCGCCATGGCCGATCGGCTGGCTGAGCCCGTCCGCGGTCGCACCGTGCTCGACGTGGGTCTGGCCTGAGCGTCGCCCGGCTCATCCCTGCGTCGCAGCAGGTCGCTGCCGATGGCGGACGCGGCCGCCCCGGGGGCGGGCCTAGATTCACCGGTGTCGTGTCCGATCCACCCCCAGCGCCCAGGAGGCCACCGTGACCACCACCTCGCTCCGCCGCCCGACCGACCGGCCGATGGGGCGTCCGCAGCCCCACCCGCGGGGAATCCGCCCGGCGCAGGCGCGGGTGAGTTGGGGGTGGGTCCTGCTCGCGCTGGCCGCCCTCGCCGCCCCGGTCACCGTGGCCGTCCTGAACAGCGGCACCTGCTACCACGGCGACTGCCGGGTGGCGGTCGCGGGCGGTCCGATCGGCTGGTTCGCCGTCGGGATGCTGCTCGTGCAGGCGGTGTGGGCGCTCGTCATCGCGGTGCGGCCCGCGCCGCAGGACTGACCGCCGCCACCCCCGGGCCGGGCGGCTCAGCGGTGCCCGGCGTCGTGCTTGATGTCGTCCCAATGGGCATCGATCGCGCCCGGGCGGCCGGCCATGAACGTGTCGACCTGCTCCCGGTCGGCCCGCAGGTGCGGGTCGTTGTCGAGGTAGTACTTCGTCTCGCGGGCGATGAGCCCGGAGAGGAGCAGCAGGCCGATGAGGTTCGGGGTGGCCATCAAGCCGTTGGCGATGTCGGAGAACGTCCACACCAGGTCCAGCGACAGCGTGGCGCCGAGGAACACCGCCAGCGAGAACACGATCCGGTAGGGCATGACGAACGCCCGCCCGATGAGCTTCTCGACGTTCCGCTCGCCGTAGTAGCACCAGCCGAGGATGGTCGAGTAGGCGAACATCACCAGGGAGATCGTGACGATGTAGTGGCCCCAGCCGACGCCGAGCCCCGCGTCGAAGGCCTGGGACGTCAGGGTCGAGGCGTTGGCGCTGCCGCCCGTCCACGTGCCCGTGATGATGAGGACGAGACCGGTCATCGTGACGACGATGAGGGTGTCGATGAACGTCTGCGTCATCGAGACCAGGCCTTGGCGCGTCGGGTGGGTGGTCTGCGCGGCGGCCGCAGCGATGGCCGCCGATCCCATGCCGGACTCGTTGGAGAAGATGCCGCGCGCCACACCCATCTGGACGGCCAGCATGATCGCCGAGCCGACGAAGCCGCCGGTCGCGGCGCTGCCCGTGAACGCGTCGCCGAACACCCGCGCGAAGGCCGCCGGAATGGCCGCGACGTTCATGCCGAGAATCACCAGGGCCGCACCGACGTAGATCACGATCATGAACGGCACGAACGCGGCGGTCACCTTGCCGATGGACTTGATGCCGCCGACGAGCACGGCGAGGGTGATGACGACGAGCACGACGCCGGTGATCCACGTCGGGACGCCGAAGCTGTTCTCGACGTTCCCGGCGATCGAGTTCGCCTGGGTGCCGTTGCCGATGCCGAACGTGGCGATGATGGCGGCGATGGAGAAGAAGGTGGCCAGGAACGTCCCGAACTTTCCACCCACGGCGTCCTTGAGGTAGTACTGCGGGCCACCGGAGATCTCACCGGAGACGTCGCGGTGGCGGAACCGCACGGCGAGGAACGCCTCGGCGTACTTGCTGGCCATACCCAGCAGACCGGTCACCCACATCCAGAACAGGGCCCCCGGGCCGCCCAGGGACAGGGCGGTGGCGACGCCGACGATGTTGCCGGTGCCCACGGTGGCGGCCAGTGCGGTCGTGAGGGCCTGGTACTGGGAGATGTCGCCGTCGCGGGCATCGGTGCCCGCGTCCCGCCGGTCGATCAGGGCGAGCCGCAGGGCCGAGAACAGCTTGCGGAACTGCAGGCCGCCCAGGCGGATCGTCAGCCACAGCCCGGTGCCCAACAGCAGCGGGATCAGGAAGAACGGCCCCCAGATGAACCCGCTGACCTCGTTCAGGAACGACTGCAACGCCTCCATGGGCGATTCCTTTCACACAGGGTTCCGCACGGGGGTGGCGGAGCCGACGGAGGAACGCTGCCACAGTCGTGTTACGGCCGCGCGAAGGCGCCCGCTGCGTGGGACCGCGCTGCTCAGCGGCGCGGGGCGTGCAGTTCCTCGGGCGTCGGGTACGAGGCCTGGGCACCCTTCCGCTGCACGGCCAGCCCGGCGAAGCGCGCCCCCACCCGCGCGGCGTCCGCCAGGGAGTCACCGGCCGCGAGCCGGGCGGCCATCGCCCCAACGAAGCCGTCCCCCGCCCCCGTCGTGTCGACGGCCGTGCACGCCAGGGCGGGTACGTGCTGGGGGCGGCCGTCCCGTTCGGCCACCCACGCCCCGGCGGCACCCAGCGTCACCACGACGCTGCGCGGGCCGCGGGCCAGGAGGTCGGCGATGGCGGCGTCGAGATCCGTGGCGAGGGCGCCCGGGGTCGTGCCGAGCAGGAAGGCGGCCTCCGACTCGTTGACCACCAGCGGGTCGGCCGCCGCCAGCACCTCGGGGGCGACGTCCGCCGCCGGGGCGAGGTTCACGACCACCCGGGCGCCGGCCGCCGACGCCGCCGACGCGACGTGGGCGACGGTCTCGAGCGGAATCTCCAGTTGGAGGACGACCACCGTGGCGCCGCGCCACACGTCCGCGAGATCGGCGACCAGCGCCGGCGTGACCTGCCGGTTCGCGCCGGGCGCGACGATGATCGCGTTCTCCCCGTCGGGGGTCACCACGATGACGGCGGTGCCGGTGGGAGCGTCCACCCGGCGCAGCGCGTCGGTGCGGACGCCGGCGCCCTCCAGCGAGCCGACCAGCAGGTCGCCGGAGGCGTCCGTGCCGACACACCCCACCAGGGTCGCGTCCGCCCCGGCGCGACCCGCCGCGGCCGCCTGGTTCGCGCCCTTGCCGCCCGGGGTCGTGACGACGTCCGAGCCCAGCACGGTCTCCCCCGCGGCCGGCCGGCGCCCGACCTCGAGGACGAGGTCCGCGTTCGCCGAGCCCACGACCACCACGCTGCGTGGCATCGCACCCTCCCCTGTCAGTCCAGCAGGCCTGGTCAGTGCAGCAGACCCCGCCGCTGCAGCAGCGTGACCGTCGCGGTCACACCGTCCTCAGCACGCAGCCTGCCACCGACCTCGGCGGCCCGGGCGTCGTACGCGCCAAAGGTGAGGGCGTCCAGGAGGCGCGCCAGACGTGCGGCGGTCAGGCGGTGGATGGGGACGGGCGCGGGGCCGACGCCGAGCCGGTGCAACCGCCACGCGTGGTAGGGCTGGTCGACGCCGAAGGGGACGGCCACGCTGGGCCGCCCGGACGCAAGGCCGGCGTGGGTGGTGCCCGCCCCACCGTGGTGGACGACGCCAGCCATGCGGTTCAGGAGCCGGTCGTGGGGGACGGGGCCGGTGGCGAACACCTGGGGGGAGATGCTGCCGGCGGACACCCCCGGGATCGCCGGCGTCACCACGCGCACACCGCTGGCCTCCGCCGCGGCGACCACGAGGCCGAGGTCGCGTTCGCCGGCGAAGTCGCTGAACGACCCGTAGCCGACGAACACGGGTCGACCGGCGTCCAGGAACGCGGTGAGGTCGGCGTCCAACTCGGTGGCGGACGGCCCCGGGGCGAGCCACCCGGTCTGGTGGACGCCGCCTGGCCAGTCAGGGGCGGGTGGCACCAGCACCGGGCTGGCCGCGACGAGGGTGGGGTGGGCGTCCGCGGCCCGCGTCTCGCGGAGCACGTCGCGCCCCGGCAGGCCCAGACGCCGACGCACCGTTCGGGTGACGGCCTGACCCACGTTGGTCGAGAGCAGCCAGCTCAGCCGGACGCCCGCACGGTCATACGGCGTCCACCCGGTGAACCAGCGGTGGAAGAAGTGACTCTCCCGCTGCAGGGTCGGCGGTTGGGCCGTGAACACCACCGTGGCCATGCGGACGCCGTGGGCCTCGGTGAGCGCCTGGGCCAGGCCTCGGGTGAGCACGCCGGTCAGCACGAGATCGTCGCGTCGCACCGTGGCGAGCGTCGCCGAGGTCAGGCCCTCGGCCAGCCGCGCGACCCACTGCTGCAGCAGGCGGGCCTGCCCGGCCGGCGTCCGGGCCAGCCACTCGGCGGCGGGGGTGCGCGTGAGGGCGTCCGCGAGCCGGCCCGGCACGGGCACGAAGCCGGCCCCGTGGTCGGCGACCAGATCGGCGTACTCCGCGAGGGCCACCACGCGGGCGTCGATTCCGCGGCGTTGGAGGGCCCCGGCGAGCACCGCCATGGGCTGCACGTCGCCACGCGACCCCAGCGCCAGCAGAACGACTCCCATGCAGACAGCTCCCGGCTCAGCCGGGGATCTTGGTCGACTCGGTCCAGTCGACCAGCCAGGCTGGGAGGTCGAGGGCCGGCCGGTCCCCGACCAGCGCGAACAGTTCGTCGTGCTCGACCGACCCGCCCGACTCCTTCAGGAACCGGGCCCGCACCACGGCGTGGGCATGCACGACGTCCCCGCGGCGGAATGTCTGCTCGACGAAGATCCACCGGTCGTCGAAGCCGAGCACCCTGGTGTGCAGCTCGAACCGCTGCCCCAGCCGCAGCGAACGCCGGTAGGTGATCGTCTGCCCCGCGACCACCGGGTACCACCCCTGGGCGCGCACCGTGCCCCAGAACCCGGAGCGGAGCATGAGGTCCATGCGGCCCAGATCCATGAGCGTCAGGTACTTGCCGTTGTTCATGTGGGCCATGAGGTCCAGATCGGTCGGGACCACGCGGAACCGCGTCACCACCGCGTCCCACAACCCCACGGGCGCGCGGCGCCGCCACCGGAGGAGGAGCATCAGCAGGCGCCCGTACAGGTTCACCCGGTCAGCCTAGTTCCGGACGCCCCACGGAAGCGGAGCGGCCTCCCCCACCAGGCATGCTCGCGCGCAGTCAATCACCGTATTGCTGAAATAAAAAGTGAACGATAACGAATTCGCATCATTGCCAACCGAAGCCACTCCGCCTTCGGCCACACCCTCGCCGCCAGCCGTATTCTGCGGCTGCCGAAGCATGACGGCCAGCCCGAACCACAGAGAGAACCCCATGACCAACCAGACGCCACCGCCCCCCGACCAGCCGTACAACCAGCCGCCAGCGCAGAATTATCAGCACCCCCAGGGCGGATTCCAGCCCGGCACTTATCCCCCCGGGCCTGGCGGGGCTGCCGCAGCACCGGGGCCGGCCCGCAAGGGCACGCTCGGGCTCATCGCCTTGGTCATTGCCATCGCAGGGTTCATCTTCGCCCTCGTCCCCGGTGCCATGGTGATCGGGTGGATCCTGCTGCCCATCGCGTTCATCCTCGCGATCGTGACCTTCTTCCTGCGCGACCAGAAGAAGGTGCTCGCCATCATCGCGCTCATCGTGTCCATCGTGGGCACGATCGCCGGCGCGCTGGCGACACTCGTCGCCATCAGCAACGCGTTCACCGAGGCGAGCGGGGGCGCCGTCACTGCTGCGCCTCCGGCCGCCACCTCCGAGGCGGGCACGACCACCACGGAGGCGGCCGCCCAGTCCAGCGACGAAGGCACGCGCGAGAACCCCTACCCGCTGGGTACCGCCATCGCGAACGACGAGTGGAGCGTCGTGGTGAACTCGTTCGACGCCGCGGCGACCGACCAGGTCCTGGCCGAGAACGAGTTCAACGAGGAGCCGCCGGCGGGAGAAACGTACGCGCTGGCGAACGTGACCATCACGCGCGTCGCCGCGGAGGCACAGACCCCGATGATGGTCACGGTCGAGTACGTGACCGCCAGCGGCAACGTCATCGGTTCCTGGGACAACCCGGCTGTCGCGCCGGACGCGGTGGACAGCAATGAGCTCTACGAAGGAGCGACCGTGACCGGAAACCTGGTCTTCCTGATCCCAGAAGGCGATGCCGGTAGCTTGCGCGTGACCCCGGGCCTGTTCACCGACGAGGTGTTCGTCGCGCTGTCATGACCCGAAGCGCTCCCCCACCGGCCCCGAGATCTACCGATTTCGGGGCCGGTCGCTGTTCCCTCGACCGCGCCTCACAGACAGTGAGGCCCGGGGCAACGTCAGTGGGCCCACCGACCCAGTTCGAAGCGCTCCAGGACGCGGCAGGCGCCGGCCTCCCACCAGGTCAGCACCAGGCTGTCGGCGCGGCAGGATGCGGGCAGAGCGGCGCCCAGCAGTGCCCGCGTCGAGGCGGCGGAGACCCCCTCGCCCACGCGGTCGAGCGTCACGTGCGGGGTGGGGTCCGGGACGCGGCCCCAGTACGGCGCCACGTCGGGGAGAGCCGCGCGGCAGGCGTCCGTCAGGGCACGGAAGCCGTCCGCCGGCTCAGGTACGGCGTGGATCACGCCGTCGGGGAAGACGCCGATCCGAGCCAGGCGGTAGGAGAACGGGGGGACGCCCCGGGCTACGCGGGCCGCCACGTCCGTCCGGTCGACGGGGAAGGGAGCCAACACCGTCACGTGCGCGTGGGCGAAGGCCGGATCGTCGGACACCCAGGCGGCGTCGTACTGGGCCGTGCGCCACGCCACCCACGGCTCCAACGCGGGAACCGGCACCAACAACACCCCGTGGCCGCGCACCGCGCGCGCCCGAACCGCTCAGAGCACCCCGGCCTGGCCCGGGCGTAGGGCGTCCGGCACGAGGCGGGCGTGCAGCTCCTTGAGCCGGGAGAACTGGTCCTCGGCGTTGTGGACGCGGCGCCGGTACTCGGCGGGATCGAGCCCCAGCTCATCGGCATAGTGCTCCAGCGTCTCCCACAGCCCCTGCTTGGCGTTCACCGCGCCGCGGAGCAGTTCCAACTCCAGGAGCGGCGTCATCGGCGAGGCGAAGGGGCCGCGTCCGTTGGGCTTGAGGCGTCCGACCACCTCGGCCGCGCCGGCGAGCGCACGCATGATCCGCGGCTGGTTCAGCCCCAGCCGCCCGATGAGCTGCTGCGCGTGGTCGTGATCCTCCTGGATTTCCTCGGCGAGCTGGGTGATCTCCGCGCCGATCTCGCTGTCGCCATACGCCTTGGCCATCCGCTGGAAGCGTCCCAGGCCGGCCGTGGCGCCGGTGAGGTGATCGGAGAGGTAGCGCTGCAGGACGAAGCGGTCGATGCTGTCGGGAACGGGCACGGGTCCTCCTGGGTCGATGTCACTCCAACCTAACATCGACCCTTGTCACCCGCGGCGCGACGGTCGAGATGGGGGCCTCCCGGGCCTGCCGGCCGGCGGGGGCACGCGTACGCTGGGCCCCATGAAGCTGCCCTCCGCCGTGCACGCGCTGCTCTCCCGTTTGCCCCTGGCCGACCAGATTCCGGGCGGCCCCGGGGAACAGGTGATCCTGGAGCTCGATCTCGGCCGCGGCGTCGCGGAGGCCGCCCCGAACAACCCGATCGACGCGATCCGCGGGCTGCGGACGCCGCAGCTCCGCACGCTGGTCGAACACCTCCGCAAGGCCGAGACCGACGCCACGGTGGTCGGACTGGTCGGCGTCCTTCCCGGCGGTGGGCTCACGTTCGCGCAGTCCGACGAGTTGCGCGCGGCCGTGACGTCCTTCGCGCGCAGCGGCAAGCCGACGCTCGCGTTCAGCCCCACGTTCGGCGAGCTGGGCGAGGGCAACGTCGGCTACCACCTCGCCGCAGCGTTCGACGAGATCTGGCTGCAGCCGTCCTCCGGGCTGGGGCTGGTGGGGTTCACCGTGAGCCAGGTGTTTCTGCGCGGCGCGTTCGACAAGCTGGGCGTGCAGCCGGAGTTCGGGCAGCGGTATGAGTACAAGACCGCGGCCGACCGCTTCACCCGCACCGGCTTGACCGAGCCGAACGCCGAGATGCTCGGCCGCCTGGTCGACTCACTCACCGAGCGGCTGGTCGCCGACGTGGCGGCCGACCGGGACGTGCCCGCCGAGGAGGTGCGCCGCGCCCTGGCCGACGCGCCGCTCACCCCCGAGGACGCGGTCGCCCGCGGCCTCATCGACCACGTGGGCTACCGCGACGAGGCCTATGCGGCGCTGCGGACGCGCGTCTCGGCCGCCGAGCCGACGCTGCGTTACGTGGAGCGCCACGGCGTGAGCCGGTTCCACGCGCTGGCGGCGCAGCTGCCCACACCGTCGGTCAAGCCGGGCATCGCCGTGATCGAGGCCATCGGCGCCATCGAGATCGGCCACGCGTCCACCTCGCCCAACCAGCGGAGCATCGGCTCGGACACCCTCGGTGCCGTCCTGCGGGCGGCGGCGCAGGACGACCACGTCGCCGGTGTGGTGCTGCGCATCGACAGCCCCGGCGGCTCGGCCGTGGCGTCGGACGCGCTGCGTCGCGACATCCTGCAGCTCCGGGCCTCGGGCAAGCCGGTCGTGGCGTCCATGGCGTCGGTCGCGGCGTCCGGCGGCTACTACTTGGCCATGGGCTGCGAGCGCATCGTCGCGGCGCCGGGCACGCTCACGGGCTCGATCGGCGTGCTGGCGGGCAAGTTCGTGGTGCGCGACGCGCTCGCCAAGGTGGGTGTCAACCATGCGTTGATCGCCGGCTCGCCCCGCGCGGCGATCCTCTCCTCCGACCGGCCGTTCGACGACGACGAGTGGGCGATCCTGGACGCCTGGCTCGACCGCGTCTACGACGACTTCACCGCCAAGGCGGCCCACGACCGCGGCATGGCCGTCGAGGACCTGCGCGCCGTCGCCCGGGGCCGCGTCTGGTCGGGGGCGGACGCCGCCGAGCGCGGCCTGGTCGACCGGCTCGGCGGCCTCGGGGACGCCATCGACGAGGTGTGCAGCCTGCTCGGCCGCTCCGGCACGACCGTGCCGGTGATGACCTACCCCCGCCCGCACCCGCTGGCGGCGTTCCAGCCGCCCGAGAGCTCAGAATCCGTGGCCGCGGCCATGGCGCTCGCACCGGCCGCCGAGGGCCCCCGGCTGTGGCGCCTGTTCCTGGGCCAGCTCACCGGCACGCCGCTGGGCCGCGGTCTCGCCGTGCCGGGCGTGCTCAGCCTGCCGCCGATGAGCCTGCCCGGCGTGCTCCCCTGACCCTGCCCCGCACCCCTCGGCCCCCTCGGTACCCCTTGAGCGGCATTTGGACCCGAGGAAATGGCGCCATGGCGCCATTTCCTCGGGTCCAAACGCGACTTGGCCCGCGTCAGCTCTGCTGCTGCACGAACACGGCCACGGTGTGGGCCGGGACGTGGGCGGTGGCGGACGCCGCGTCCCACGTCGCGGTCTGCACCACCGGGTCCGCGCCGTTGGCCTGCACGTCGGAGAGCCGCAGCGACGCGCCCGCCAGCCCGGGCACAGGCTGCTCGATCGCCGCGCCGCTCGCGTTGAACACCACGACCACGTTCCGCAGCCGCGGATCGACGTCGACGCCAACCGTGTCGTCGATGCGCATCACGATCACCTGCGGGTCGCCGGCATCGGTGCCCGAGACGGGGAACGACACCTTCTGCTCGACCAGGTCCGCATCACCGAGCCGGAACAGGTCCGTCGAGAACCGCAGCCGCAGCAGGTCCTCCGCCATCGCCGCGCTGGTCTGGATGTCGGCCGGGGTCGGCTTCAGCGACGGATCGGCGAGCAGCGGACGCATGATCGCCCACTTCCCCCCATTGGCACCCTCCGGGGGCAACCCACGCCCGAACCCGTTGTCGGTCATCGTGAAGTCGAGCCGGTTGAACCAGTCGCCGCTGTTGTAGGAGTCGCGGTCGAGGCCCTTGGAGCGCAGCAGATCCGTGCCCGCGTGCCAGAAACTCACCGACTGCGAGAGCGACGTCGTCGCCAGCGCCACGTTGTTCAGCCGGACGCGCTCGGCCATCGGGGTGTCGGCCGGCAGCTTGTAGGTGAGCATGTCGAACAGCGTCTCGTTGTCGTGGGCGTCGACGTAGTTGACGATCTCGTCCGGGTCGCTCGCGTACCCGGCGGGGTCACCGTTGTACGAGATGCCCGCCCCGGTGGTCAGCTCGCCGGTCTCCTGGCTGCGCAGGCCGAACTCGCGCAGGTTGCCCGCGAGCCCGATCTGCACCAGATCGGTGTCGTTGGCGCTCGACCCACCCGAGGCGAACCCCAGGTCGGTGCGCGGGTCGTCGTCGAACGGCCCGCCGCCCCGGACGCCGTCGCGCAGCCGGTCGTTGAACGTGGCGATCGACGTGCCATCGAGCGCCCCCTGCCGGGCCTGCGGGAAGCGGGCATCATCGGCGACCTCGCCGAAGTTCCACCCCTCCCCGTAGAGCGTGACGGCGCGGCCGTCCACCCCGTCGCGGGCCGGGGTGAGGGCGTCCAGCGCCGCGCGCACCGCCGCCATGTTGGCCTGCGAGTGATGCCCCATGAGGTCGAACCGGAACCCGTCGACCTTGTAGTCGCGCGCCCACAGCACCACGGCGTCCACCATCAGCTTCTGCGCCATGGCGTGCTCGGTCGCCACGTTCTGGCAGCACGTCGAGGTCTCGACCTGCCCCATCGCGTTGAGTCGGTGGTAGTAGCCCGGCACGATGCGGTCGAAGACGCTCTTGGCCCCCTGACCCGACTCGGCGGTGTGATTGAACACCTGGTCGAGCACCACCCGGAGCCCGGAGTCGTGCAGCGCACCCACCATCGTCCGGAACTCCGCGACGCGGTTGCCGCCGTCCGCCGCGGCGGCCGTGGAGGCGTACGACCCCTCCGGCGTCATGAAGTGCCAGGGGTCGTAGCCCCAGTTGAAGGCGTCCGTGTCCGCCTGCGCGGTCACGCACCGCTGCTGCTCCGAGCTGTCGGGCGCGAACGACGCCAGGTCGCAGTCTGGCGTCGTCTGCCGCGCCGGATCCTCCTCGATGGACGCGATGTCGAACGTCGGCAGCAGGTGCACGGTGTTCAGGCCGGCGTCCGCCAACGCCTCCAGGTGACGCCGCCCATAGCCGTTCTCGGCAAACGCCAGGTAGGAGCCCCGGAGCTCGTCCGGCACGTCCGGGTCGGCCATCGAGAAGTCGCGCACGTGCAGCTCGTAGATCGTCTGGTCCACCTCGTCGCGCAGCGCCGGGGCAGACGCCGTGCGCCACTGCTCGGGCTGCCACCGCTGGTCGCGCAGATCAACGACGACCGACCGCTGGCTGTTCAGCGTGAGGCCCACGGCGTAGGGGTCGGTGACGAGGTTGGTCTCGACCGCACCGGTCGCCGGCACGAACACCGACACCTCGTAGACGTACTCCCGGCCCACCCAGTCGGCCGCGCCGCGGACGCTCCACGTGCCGTCACCCGAGCGCCACATGCGGACGCGCACCGGGTCGCCGTCACCCCCGGCCGGCCACGTCAGCAGGGTGACCTGCTGCGCGGTGGGCGCCCACACGGTCAGCCGCGGGGTGCGCCCGGTGAACGCGACACCCAGCCGGGTTCGCTGCGCGGGCGCCGCGTAGAGGGCGTCGAGCACGCCGGGGATCTGGACGCCCGAGGCGTCGCGCAGGCGTCCGAGGTCGTCGTACATGCCGACGGCGACCTGCCCGCGCAGCAGCTCCGCGGCCTGCCGAGCCGCACGCGGGTCGAGGCGCAGCGCGAGGTAACCCGCCAGGTGCGGGTGGCTCTCGAGCACCGACGCCGGCAGGCCGGCCGGGTCGAGGGTGAGGAGGGCGGAGCGTCCGCCCGTGATGTCCTCGGCGTCGATGGCGAGCCCGCCGGTGCGCGACCAGTGCATCCGCCAGCTCATGCGCGCCGGGTCGGCGATCCCGTCGGCCGGCCACGCGATGAGATCCCGCGTGAGCCAGTGCGCCTTGGCTGACGTGAGGTCGGGCGCGACGCCCGCCTCCGCGCTGGTCACGGTGAGGACGTGGGACGCGAGGTCGTAGCTGAACGTCACCAGCAGCCCGGCCGAGGGCACGGAGAAGCCGATGTTGGCCCCGCCCGGCTCGCCGCCGGCCCCGTAGTCCTCATCCCACGACAGGCCGTGCGCGACCTTCACCTCGTAGTTCCCCGCGGGCAGCGCGGTGGTGGCGAAGGTGTACGTGCCGTCGGCGTCGGGGTCGATCAGCCAGGGCAGCATGCAGCTCGGGTCCCAGTCACCCGGGCAGCCCAGCTCGCTCTGCAGGGAGCCGGGCGCGGTGATGATCGGGCCCTCGGCGTCCGAGGTGGCGTAGTGGCGGGCGTGTTCGTAATAGAAGGTCACCGGCCCGCCGTCGGCGGTGTAGGTGATGTTCGCGCCGCTGGGGACGCCGCCGGCGCCGTAGTTCTCATCCCAGCTGTTGTCGATGGCCGCCTTGTACTCGTGGTCGCCGGCCGGGAGGGTGCCGGCGTCGTAGGTGCGCTTCCACACCGAGTCCTTCGCGTCGAGGGCGAGCTGGGCCTCGGCGCACGCCGGCTCCCAGTCGCCGGCGCAGCCCATCGCGGCGTTGTGGCTGCCGGGCACCGAGACGGCGCCGGGCTGCTCGACGGGGCCGACCGGGCCGGGGCCCCCGTCGCCGCCGGGCGTGCTGGCTTCACCGACGATGCCGTAGGTCGAGGACGCCGACACGTTGCCCGCGTGGTCGCGCAGCACGGCGCGGTACTCCACGAGCGTGCCCTGCGGGAGGGTGCTCACGTCGTGGAAGACGCGGTAGGGCGCGTTGTCGTCGGTGCCCAGCACCGTCCAGTCGGTGGTGCCGACGGGCCGCTGGGCGAAGGTGACCTGGACGAACGCGTTCTCGGGCACGGACGCCGCGACCTCGGCCCGGCCGCCCACGACAGCCCCGGCGGACGGGGTGGTGAGGGCCACGGCCGGTGCCTCCTGGCGCGGGGCCAGGGCGCGTGCGGCGCGATAGACCACGGCGGACAGTGGGGGGACGGTGACGTGGACGCGGGCGTCCGCGTCGCTGAAGAGCCGACCGTTGGTGCCGTAGATGCCGCGGAACATCATGCGCGGGGAGTAGGTGGCCAGGGTCACGTCCTGCGCCGTGGGGGCGTTGTTGGCGACGACCAGGTACTCGACGTTCTCGGTCGCATCGATGCGGCTGACCGCGAACACGCCGGCGTCGTTGGAGGCGTACCGGTGGATCTGCGCGCCGTCGGCCAGCGCCGGGTGGCGCTCGGTGAGGTCACCGAGCGCGGCGATCTGGCGGTAGAGCGGGTGGGTGGTGTCGTAGCGGTCGCGCGCCCCGGACGGCCCGCCGACGACCGGCTCGGCGGCGTACTGGGCGACCTGGGTGGCGAACATGTCCTGGCGGGCGTCCTTGTCGCCGCCGGAGCCGATGAAGCCCTGCTCGTCGCCGTAGTAGACCACCGGCTGACCGCGGGTGAGGAACATCAGCTCGTTGGAGAGCTCGACGCGCTGCAGGAGGTCGTCGCCGGTGTGGCCAGCGCCGGCGAGCATCATCGCGGCGCGTCCCATGTCGTGGTTCCCGGTGAACGTGGGCAGTTGGTAGGCGTTGCTGTCGGGGTCGGTGTAGTAGTCGTCGGCGGCGTAGAACGAACGCAGCTCGGTGGTGGCGTTGCCGCGCGCGAACCCGATCGAGCGGGCCTGGAAGCCGAAGTCGATGACTGCCTGCAGCTGGCCGGCGGTGGTGAACTCCGAGAGGTAGGACGGCGTCGAGTCGTACACCTCGCCGAACATGAAGAAGTCCTCGTTGTTCTCGCGGGCGGCCGCCAGGACGCGCGGGCTGAACTCCTGCCAGAACTCGAGGTTCACGTGCTTGACGGTGTCGATGCGGAACCCGTCGATGCCGAAGTCGGCCCATGTGGAGTAGATGTCGATCATGCCGTCGACCACCTCGGGCCGCTCGGTGAACAGGTCGTCCAGGCCCACGAAGTCGCCGTAGGTGTTGGACTCCCCCGACCACGTGCTGTCGCCGCGGTTGTGGTACAGGGTGCGGTCGTTCAGCCAGGCGGGAACCTTGACGCCGGCGTCCGCCTCGGTGCGGAAGACCGGGGTGTACGGGAACGAGGTGGCCGGATCCAGGGCGGGGAACGGCTGGTTGATGTAGTCGCGGTCGTCGAAGACGGTGCCGGCGGCGTCGGTGTACGGCGCGGCCTCCTTGGTGAGGTAGCTGTACTGGCCCTCGGCGTAGTCGATGACGTCGGCGGTGTGGTTGGTGATGATGTCGAAGTAGACCTTCATGCCGCGCGCGTGGGCGGCGTCGATGAGCTGCTTCATCTCCTCGTTGGTGCCGAGGTGGGGGTCGATCTGGGTGAAGTCGGTGATCCAGTAGCCGTGGTAGCCGGCGCTCGCGTCCGCGCCGCTGCCCTGCACCGGGCGGTTCTTGAAGCTCGGCGTGAGCCAGATGGCCGTGGTGCCGAGACCCTCGATGTAGTCGAGCCGCTCGCTGATGCCGGCGAGGTCGCCGCCATGGTAGAAACCCTTGTCGGTGGGGTCGAACCCGGTGGCGAGCCGGTCGCCGGTCAGGCCGCCGGTGTCGTTGCTGGGGTCGCCGTTGGCGAACCGGTCGGCCATCACGAAGTAGAACTGCTCGCGCGTCACGGGCTCGCGCAGCGAGGTGAGCGCGAGCGCCGCGTCGGCGTCCGTGGCCGGGCCCGAGAGCTCGGCGGGCCGGACGCCCACGGCGTGGGTCTCGTCGTCGTAGCTGAACGTCAGGGACGCCGGCCCCTGCAGCACGAGCGGCAGGTTGGTGCTCGGGTGGGACTCATCCCACGCCCCGTCGAGCGCCACCTTGTACTCCCACGTGCCGGCCGGGACGGCGAAGTCCGCGGCGTAGGTGGTGGTGGTGTCGGGCTTCAGGGTGAGCGCGGTGGCCGCGCAGGTGGGCTGCCAGTCCTCACTGCAGCCGAGTTCGTCCTGCAGGTTGCCTACCAGCGTGACGGTTCGGGGGGCTGCGGGCGCCGGGCTGGCGGGCGCCGCGGAGGCGAACGTCGGGAGGGCCGCGGACGCGGTGGCGACGGCCAGCGCGACGGCCAACGACGTAGCGAGCACACGGTGGGGACGTGACATTGCGAACTCCTGGGAGAGGGATCCGGTGAAACCTGCGGAGGCCCAACCTAGGCCCGTGCCGCCCCGGAGCACAACACCCGCAGGACGATCCCCCACGGCGACCCCGGACCGGCATTTGGACCCGAGGAAATGGCGCCATGGCGCCATGTGCTCGGGTCCAAAGGCGGGTGCGCACGGGTGCGCACCGGTGCGCACCGGCACGGAGAGGCTGGGCGCCGGGACGGTACGCCGTGGGGGAAGGCGCCGTGGGAGGATGCGCGCATGCCGATCCACGACGACGTCCTGGCCACGCTGCGCACCTGGGAGCCGCCCACGTGGGAGCAGGCGGCGTTGCGCGAGGCCTACGTCGGGTTGCTCCTGGCCCGCCCGGACGCCTGCGCCCGCACCTGCACGCCGGGTCACATCACGGCGTCCACCCTCGTGCTGGACGCGACCGGTGGCCGCATGCTGTTGACGCTGCACCCCCGCATCGGTCTGTGGGTGCAGCTTGGCGGTCACCTCGAGCCGGAGGACGGTTCGCTGCTCGCGGCGGCGCTGCGCGAGGCGACCGAGGAATCCGGCATCGAGGGGTTGGTGATCGACCCCGAGCCGGTGCAGTTGTCGGTGCATCCCATCACCTGCAAGAACTCCCCGCCGACCCGCCACTTCGACGTGCGCTTCGTCGCCTGGGCGCCGGCGGACGCCGTGGCCGTCCGCAGCGAAGAATCCCGAGATCTGCGCTGGTTCTACCTCGACGCCCCGCCCGAGGATTTCCGGCCCGACACAAGGGAGCTCGCCCACTGGGCGGCCCGGCGACCGCGGCCGTGACCAGGTAGCTGGGGTCTGGCCGGTTGAGGGGCCGAATGAGCGCGGCGGGCTGAGGGCGGCAGCGCGTAGGGAGCCGGGGTGCGGCGTGGGCTGCGGCGGCGGGCGCGGCGTCGGCTGAGGGGCCCTGCCGGTAAGGCCGCCTCCCCTGGCGGACGCCTCGCCACCCTGCCCGTAAGTCCGCCTCCCTGCCCCTAACGCCGCTTCCCTGGCAGACGCCTCGCCACCCTGCCCGTGAGTCCGTCTCCCTGCCCCCAACGTCGCCGCCCTGCCGTCCGTCCACCACCCCAGCGCTGCAACGCTAGGGTCGTGCGTTCTCGTCAGGGTCGCGGTGCCAGCGGCAGGGTCGCGGCGCCAACAGCAGGGACGCAGCGCCAGCGGCAGGGTCGCGGCCGGCAAGTCAGGCCTCACCTCCGGCCGGCGGGTCGACGCCGACGTCCTTGAGGGCCCCGTCGCCGAGCTCCAGGTGACGTGCCACCCCCAGCCGGGTGAGGAAATCGTCGTCGTGGCTCACCACCAACAGCCCCCCGCGATAGGACGCCAGCGCCTCGACCAGCACGTCGACGGTACGGCGGTCGAGATTGTTGGTCGGCTCGTCGAGCACCAGCAGCTGCGCCGGGGGCTCGGCGAGCAGCAGGGCGGCCAGCTCGACGCGGAACCGCTCGCCACCAGACAGGGTGTTCAGCGGCCGGAACACGTCATCGCGCCGCAGCCGAAACCGCGCCAGCCGGTTGCGCAGCTCCCCCGCGGGGACGGTGGGCGCCAAGGCCGCCACCCGCTCCAGGGCGGTCGTGCCGGCGTCCGCGGCCAGACGCTGGGGCAGGTAGCCGACGCGGTCGGTCAGCAGCCGGGGCACCACCGGCCCGGACGGCGCCTTTCGACCGAGCAGGCTCTCGAGCAGCAGCGTCTTTCCGGCCCCGTTGCGGCCCACGAGCGCGACCCGTTCGGGGCCTACCAGCGCGTGCACCACATCACCCACGATGAATTCGGCCAGCCGCCGCCCCGCCCCGACCCCCGGGTCGGGCAGGTCGATGCGGACGCCCTCGTCGTCGCGCAACCGGTCCTCCGCGGCGTCCACGGCGGCCCGGGCGGCCTCCACCTTGTCGGACGCCTCGGCGCGTAGGCGTCCGGACTTCTTCTCCGCGCGGTTGCGGTAGAAGTCGGCCGCGGCCTTGCCCTGACCCTCGGCCCGGCGGGATCGACCGATGCGCTCGTTGCGGGCGATGCGCTGCTCGGCCAGCGCCACCTGACGCCGCTCGACACGCAGCGCGCCCTGCGCGGTCTGGACGGCGCGCTGCGCCGCAGCCTGCTCGGTGGCCACCTGCTCGGTGTACTCGTCGAACGTGCCGCCGTACACGGTGACGGCCCCGTCGCGGACCTCCGCGATGGCGTCCATGTGGTTGAGCAGCTCGGCGTCGTGGGAGATGACGAGCAGGGTGCCCGACCAGCGTCCCACCAGGGAGTACAGGGCGCGCCTGGTGGGGCGGTCGAGGTTGTTAGTGGGTTCGTCGAGCACCACGACGGGCGTCCGCGCGAGCCGCAGGCCGACGAGGGCGGCGAGGACTACTTCCCCTCCCGACATCGCTGCCACGGGTCGGTCGAGCTCGATGGCGAGGCCCACCGCGTCCAGCTCGGCGCGGGTGCGTTCGGGCAGATCCCAGTCGGAGCCGACCGTGTCGTAGTGCGCCTCGTGGACCGATCCGCCCTCGATCGCGGCCAACGCGTCGAGCGTGGCGCGGACGCCGAGCAGGTCCGCCAGCGTCGCACCCGGGGTGGTGGTGACGGTCTGCGGCAGGTGGGCGACGTCGCCCACGACGTCGACGTCCCCCGACGTCGGGGTGAGGTCACGCGTCACCAGGCGCGCGAGCGTGGTCTTCCCCGAGCCGTTGTCTCCGACGATGCCGGTGCGGCCGTCGGAGAAGCTCGTGGTGAGATCGTCGAATTGAACGGTGCCGTCCGGCCAAGCCAGCCGGACGTGATGAAAGGTGATGGGGTGAGGCATGCGGGTCTCCGATCGTCAGCGGGGCGCTGACGCGGGCCCGCGGGCAGCAGGCGACGCTCAGGGTCAGCGCGGTGTCAGCGGCTGCTGCGATCGGTCACAGGAGATCCTCACCTCGGGGATGCGACCCCGCCAGTCTGGCAGCGTCGTCGGTGCCAGAGCAATCCCGGGCGGTCGGGACGCCGCCTCGGGCGGCACGGTCGGGGTGCGCCCGCGCTCAGCACCGATCGGCCACGGGGACGCCGACCGGGTCGCGCCGCCGCGCGAGCATGCGCCGCTGGGCGTCCGCCAGGCGAAGGTCGCGCGTGTCAGCGTCGCCCGGGTCGTCGTTGCCATCACGACCGATCAGCCAGACCAGACCTCGGCCATGCTCCGGGTCGTGCCGGGCGAGCTCGGCGTCGTCCACGACCAACGCGATGGCATACGTGAGCCGCCCGGCCGCCTCGCGCTGCGCCCAGTCGAGGGCCTGCAGCAGGTCGCAGTCGGTGAGGTCGTGGGTGGAGGTCTAGCCGTGGGTGGCGTCCGGACCGCTGCCATGCAGGTAGACCCGGAAGCGCGGGCAGTCGTTCTCCCACGAGCTGTCCCGCTCGTCGACCTCGATGATCTCCACACGCCCAGTGAATCACCAGGGTGCCCACCGTGGTGCCTCCAGGTGCGGCCGGACGTGGTCGTCGTTCCCGGCGCTCAGGCGGGCCGGGCACCTCGACGCCGCCCCGGAGGGCTCAGCCCGGTGGCAGCAACCCGATGGCCAAGGCCATCGCCATGATCGTCACGAACTCGTTGAGCAGCGTGTAGGGCGTCACTCGGAGGCCACGGGGCTCGAACACGTCGTGCACGAAGAAGCGCGAGGCGGTGAGCCCCACCCACAGAATCAGAGCCGTGACGAGGGCGTTCACGAGAAACGAGCCACCGTAGAACTCCTGGGCCAGCCAGGCCGCGCCGGCCAGCACCCACGCGGTGACGAAACTGGCCACCATGATCGAGGGGTACACCCACGGCTTGGGTCCGGCGCTCACCGATGCGTCGGTGTGGCCCACCGCCGCCATCCAACGGGTGCCCATGACCTTGGGGTGGTAGAAGACGAAGCCCACCACCATCGACGCGATCACGGCGGCGAGGACGGCCCAGTAGTTGATCTCGGGAATGCTCACCGGCGCATCATAGGGCCGAGGAGCACCACGAGGCCGTTGAGCCCGGCCACGAGACCTTCGGCCTCGACAGACCCCGGACGACCCCGACCGGCAGCACCCTTGACGCGCCCCACGCCTGCCCTCCACACTCAGCACTGACACGTGCCACCCACGGTGGCGGTCATTCATCACCGAGCCCGCGCAAAGGAGCGTCGTGAAGTTCAAGCCTGTTGCCTCCCTGGTCACCCTCAGTGCGCTCCTCGGCACCGTGCTGGGCTGCGTCCACCCCGTTCCGGACGCCGACGCCAGCACCGCCGCGGGCGGCAGGGTCGCGGTCACCTACACCTCGTACAACGAGGACGAGGGCCTGTACCGGCTCAGCCCGCAGCCCGACAAGACGCTCGGCCCGATGACGGACGCCGCCACGACCACGCTCATCGTCGACCCGTCGATCACCCACCAGTCGTGGGAGGGCTTCGGCTCCACCCTGGAGGACACGACGATCTACCACCTGATGCGGCTGAGCCCGGCCAACCGGGAGGCGGCGCTCCAGGCCCTGTTCTCGGAGGCGAACGGCAACAACTTCAATCTGATGCGCACCACCATCGGATGCGCCGACTTCTGCCGCACGGCCAAGACCACGGGGTTTTGGACGTACGCCGACAACGGCGGCGTCCCGGACCCCACCCTCGCCAGCTTCTCGATATAACGCGACATCGACGACGGCAAGATCGCGGTGATCCAGGACATCCTGCGCATCAACCCGGAGGTGCGCCTGTTCGCCTCGATGTGGTCACCGCCGGCCTGGATGAAGACCAGCAACAGCATCGTGGCCCCCGACAACGCCCACTGCCACGCGATGCCGGCCAACTGGCACACCGTGCACCACGGCGCCGCCACGGGTTCCGGCGTCGACTACTACCCCGTGCTCGCCCAGTACTACGTCAAGTACATCGAGGCCTACCGCGCCCTCGGCATCCCCATCTCGGTCGTGTCCCTGCAGAACGAGCCGGACATCGCGCGCACCTATCCCACGAACTGCTGGACGCCCGAGCAGGGGTCCGAATTCGCCGCCGTCCTCAAGGACGCCTTCCGGGCGGCAGGCATCACGACGCAGATCTGGGGCATCGACGACAACCAACACACCGCCTTCGGCGTGGTCGACGAGCTGCTCACGACCCCGGGGGGGCGTGACGACGTGGACGGCGTCGGCTACCACAACTACGACGGCCAGCCCTTGTGGACGGCCGAGGCGGTCCACGCGCAGTGGCCCACCGAATCGGGCCACCTGACCGAGATCACCCAGGGCGCGAACAAGCTGATCGAGTACCTCCGGGCCGGGCTGAGCTCCTACAACGGCTGGGGCATGATGTTCGAGTTCTCGACCCGTGACGGCGTGTTGTACAACGCCGGGCCCGGCTGGTGGCAGGACATGCCCGTCAACCGGTCCGACCCGGACGCCGACACGCCCCCGGTCATCTGGCCCAAACCGGGCGACCCGAGCAACTTCGAGCTGAACACGTACTACTACATCCACGGCGCGTTCTCGCGGCACCTGCAGCTCGGGGCCCAGCGGATCGACAGCCCGGGTCGCATCGGGAATCTCACCAACGTGGCCTTCCGCAACCCCGATGGCACGGTGGTGGTGATCGTCGTGAACCGCCCCGACACCCGCTACATCACCACCGTGGAGAACACGCCCCCGGCCACCGTGCGGGTCGCCACGCCTGATGGCGCCTTCACCGACACCCTCCCCGGCGACACGATCGCCACCTATGTCCTCTCCCCCACGGTGGGTGACGCAGTGCCCCGGACGGGGTGGGCCGCCACGGCGTCCCACACCCATGACGCCTACACCGCGCGGCAGGCGATCGACGGCCAGTCGGCCACCCGCTGGATGTCCGGGGTCGACCAGGCGCCCGGCCAGTCGTTCGTCGTCGACCTCGGCGCGGTCCGGACCTTCGACCAGGTGACGCTGAACCAGATGGAGTACCCCTCCGACTTCCCTGCTGGGTACGCGGTGCAGACGTCGGTGGACGGGACGACCTGGGGGCCCGTCGTCGCCCGGGGCGCCGGCACGCCGGCGCTGACCACCATCACCCTTCCACCGCAGTCGGCGCGCCACGTGCGCATCAGCCTCACGGCGAGTGCCCCCCGGTGGTGGTCCATCGGCGAGGTGTCGGTGTTCAACGCCGGACGCGGCGTCCTCCCGCTCGCCGGTGGCCTCACCACCACCGCGTCGGCCTCGCACACGGCGGCCGGCCACGCGCCGGGCCAGGCCCTCGACGGCTCGGCGTCCACCGCGTGGACGACCGGTGTCGCGCAAGCACCCGGGCAGTGGTTCCAGGTCGACCTGGGCAGGCCGCGCACCTTCAACGCGATCCACCTGAACTCCCACGTGAACAGCGGAGACTTCGCACGGGCCTACATCGTCCAGACCTCCGACGACGGCACCACGTGGAGCGATGTCGTCGCGCGCGGCAACGGGCAGACGGGCGATTCCCACGTCTGGCTCGGGACGCGGACGGCGCGTCACCTCCGCATCACCCTGCAGGTGGCGTGGGAGGTCAACCCATGGACCATCCACGAGTTCCGGCTGCTCCGGCTCGCCGAACCACCGCTGACGCGTCAGGGGTGGACGGCCGCGGCGTCCCACAGCGGCGACGCCACGAGCCCGAACGCGGCGCTCGACGGCGATCCGGCCACCCGCTGGACGAGTGGCGCCGCCCAGGCCGACGGCCACTGGTTCCAGGTGGATCTGGGGGCGAACCGATGGGTGAACGGGCTGCGGCTCGACAGCGGCCCGTACGCCGGCGACCGGGGACGGGCCACCAAGGTGCAGTTGTCGCACGACGGCGTCCGGTGGCGCACGGTCGCCGACGTCGAGGGCCTGGCCGCCGCCAACCTCGTGCTGTTCCCTGTGTCCGAAGCACGCTTCATCCGGGCCGTCCAGACGCTGCCGGCCGCGTCCAACTTCTGGTCGATCGCCGAGGTGGACGTCTTCGGACCGCGGGAGACGACATCCCGCCTGACGCGGTTGCCGCAGCACGGGTGGACGGCCACCACCCAACCGGTCGGCGACGGCGACCCGGCAAACGGGATCGACGACCGGCTCACGACCCGCTGGGCGTCCGGGACTGCCACTGCGGGTGGCGAGTGGTTCCAGATCGACCTGGGCGCCACCCGCACGGCCCGCGCCGTGCAGGTCATCACCTCCGGCCCGATGGAAGCCGGACGGGACCACGCGCGCGGTTACGACATCTATGTGTCGAACGGCGACGGGTGGGCCAAGGTGGCGACCGGCCAGGGGTACGGGCCGGTGCTGCTGGCCGAGTTCGACCCCCAGCAGGTGCGCTACGTCCAGGTGCGGCAGACCGGTTCGAGCGACACCGCGTGGTGGAGCGTCGGCGAGGTGCACGTCCTCGCCTGAACGGGAGCGGCCCGGGCCTGGCACATTTTCTTTCGACACGGGCCGCCTTTTCCAGGCTCACCTCTGGCCTGTTGGTGACACGTGCCAGTATACTGATCGGCAGCTGCGTCCAGCGAATCAGAGGAGAGGACGGGATGGTGCAGGAACAAAGGCAATCAATCACTCCGGGGCAGGTGTGGTTGGACACCAAGGGAGAACGCATTCACACCCATGGTGGATCCATCATCACCGTCGACGGGGTGTACTACTGGTACGGGGAGAACAAGGAGAAGACGACACCGGGGGGCAGCATCTGGCACTGGGGCGTCCGGTGCTACCGTTCCACCGATTTGTACAACTGGGAGGATCTCGGCACGATCATTCCCCCGGACGAGGACGACCCCACCTCCCCGCTGCATCCGGAGCAGTACCTCGACCGCCCCCACATCCTCTACAACGCCACCACCCGGAAGTTCGTGTGCTGGGTGAAGGTGATGACACCCGGGGAGCCCACGCAGCGCTCGACGGTGCTGGTGGCAGACGCCATCACGGGGCCCTACACGATGGTGCGCAGTTGGCTGAAGCCGCTCGGCATGAACGCCGGCGACTTCGACCTCGTGACGCACCCCGCCGACGGCAAGGGCTACTACTACTTCGGGCGCGTGCACTCGGAGCTGATCTGCGCCGACCTGACCGACGACTACACCGATGTGACGGGGTACTACTCGACCCACTTCCCGCGCCTGCAGCCCCCGTTCGTGCGGGAGGCGCCGTCCTACTTCACCCGCAACGGCCTGCACTACCTGCTCACCTCGGGCACGACCGGCTACTACCCCAACCCGTCGGAGGTGGCCGTCGCGCCCACCTACCACGGGCCCTTCACCGTGCTCGGCGACCCCCACCGGGGCGACGCGTCGCGCACGTCCTACCACGCCCAGATCTCATCGGTCTTCAAGCATCCGGGCAAGAAGGACCTGTACATCGCGTTGGGCGACCGCTGGCTGCCGCACTACCTCGACGACAGCAGCGCGGCGCTGGCCGCCTTCGAGGAGCACTTCGGACGCCCCGAGGGCGGCGACGCGACGCCCATGGCCGAGCTCGCGGCCATCGACACCGCCCAGGCCGACTACGTGTGGCTGCCCCTCACCTTCGAGGGTGACCAGGTGTTCATCGACTGGCGCGACGAATGGCGCATCGAGGATTACGACTGAGCTGTCGGTCTGCACGCAGAAACAACGCGGCGCCCCCGATTCCGGATCGGGGGCGCCGCGTCCTTTCTCAGCCCTTGAGCGCCCCGTCGGTGAGGCCCTTCATCACCTGCTGGTTGAGCAGCAGGAAGATGAGCAACGTGGGGACCACCGAGATGCAGATGGACGCGAACGTCGGCCCCCATTCGGTCTGCCCATAGGTACCCACAAAGTTGAGCAGGCCGGCCTGGATCGTGCGGGAGTCGTTGGTGGTCGTGAAGGTGATCGCGAACAGCAGGTCATTCCAGAAGAACAGGAACTGCACGACCGCGATGGTCAAGATGGCATTGCGCAACATGGGCAGGGAGATGCTCCAGAACACCCGGTAGATGCTCGCCCCGTCGATCACGGCGGCCTCGATGATCTCCCTCGGCAGCGACCGGTAGTAGCCGGCCATGATGAAGACCGTCATGGGCAGGCCCGTGGCGGTGTAGGTCACGATGAGGGCGAGCGGGGTGTTCAGGATGCCGCTGCGCACGTAGATCGCGAACAGCGGGAGCAGGATCATCTGCAGCGGCACCATGAGGCCGGCGAGGAAGAGCAGCAACACCCCGTCGCGTCCGCGCCAGCGCATGACCTCCAGGCCGAAGCCGGCCATCACGCCGAGCAGGAGCAACAAGACGATCGACGGGAACGTGGCCACGGCGCTGTTGGTGATGTAGCGCGCCATGTTGCCCCGCGTCCAGGCGTCGGCGTAGTTCTGCCAGTACAGACCCTCCGGCAGCGCCCACATGGGGTTCCCGGAGAACTCCGTGGGCGCCTTGACCGAGGAGAGGAACAGCCAGACGAGGGGGACGACCTCGATGGCGATGAGCAGCGCGAGCCCGGCCAGGCCGAGCAGGCGCCCCACCGTCACGCGGGGGCGTCCGTGCGCCGAGGTCAGCGCGGTCATGAGGTCAGGTCCCGTCGTGCGCCGCGGAAGATCGCCACGGTGATCGCCAGGCAGAACAGCGTGAGTGCCATCGCGATCGTGCTGCCCTCGCCGTACTCGCCGTAGGCGAAGGACGTGCGGAACATCAGCAGGGTGAGCGGGGTGGTCGCCCCGTTGGGGCCGCCGCCGGTGAGGGCGTACACGGAGTCGAACACCTTGATCGTGCCGTTGATGCTGAAGATCAGGCTGGAGATGACGACCGGCAGGACGGCCGGGAGCACGATGTACCGGACGAGCGACAGGCGGTGGGCGCCGTCGAGCCGCGCCGCCTCGATCACGTCGTCGGGGATGGCGACGAGGCCGGCGTACAACAGCACCGCGTAGAAACCCATGGAGCGCCAGACGTCCATGATGACGATGATCCAGAAGGCGGGGCCGGGTTGGCCCAGCCAGTGCACCATGTCGAAGCCGAAGGCGTCCATCGCGAGGTTGACCGGCCCGGGTTGCGGCACGATCTCAAACAGCTTGACGAACAACTGCCCGACGGCTGCGGTGGGCAGCACCATCGGGAAGAACACCAGCGTGCGGATCAGCGCCGAGGACCGGCGCAGCACGAAGACGTACAGCAGGGCCAGCGCGAAGCCGGCACCGACCTGGAGCACCGTAGCGACGAGCGCGTACTGCACGCTGAACCAGGTGGCCTGCCAGAACAGCGGGTCGGACGCCACGGTCGTGTAGTTCTCGAACCCCACCCACGAGAACCCGCGGATCGGGTTGCCGCCGAAGAAGGTGTAGCCGATCGACCAGAGGATCGGCACCACCATGATCACCGTGTAGAGCGCGAGCGCCGGCGCGACGAAGAACCAGATGGCGCGCCGATCGCCGAGAACCTTCTCCATGCCACCTCCTTGGCTGCGGTGTGTGCCCGGTGCGAACGGCGGGCCGTCGTGGGCCCGGGGTGCTCCCCCGGCCCCACGACGAGCCCGCCGTCTGGCCCTACTGGGCCGCCTGCACCTGCTCCATGAACTGCTCGGCGGTCAGACCGCCCGACACCAGCGCGGTACCACCCTCCTGCGAGGCGGCCGTGCCCTCGGGCGACTGCAGCGCCTCGAACCACGGCACGAACTCGGTGAGCCCCGAGATGGTCTCCGCCGACTCGGCCACGAGGGGCGAATCGGAGACCGCGTCGGTCTGGAACCCGGTGATGATGTCCAGATCCTCCATCGCGACCGTGCCGTAATTCTCCACGAGGTACTTCAGGAACTCCTTCACCTCGGGGGTGAGCGTCTTGGCGTTGACCGCCATCGGCAGGCCCACGTTGGCCGGGGTCTGGGTGACCTCACCGGCGCCGCCCTCGACCGCCGGGATCGGGAACCAGCCGATGTTCTCCTCGCCGATCTGGTTGACCTCGGGGTTCGTGAAGTCCGACAGCACCCACGTGCCGTTGTAGTAGATCGCCGCCTCACCCTGCAGGAACATGTCCTGCGCCGGGCCGTACTCCAGGGCGCCCGGCGCCGGGCCGAAGTAGCCGGCGTCGGCCCAGTTGCGGACGACCTGGGCGGCCGCCACGTACTCCGGGTCGGTGAACGAGGCCTCGCCGTCGGCGACCGCACGCAGGGCGTCCGGGCCGAGGTCGCGGTGCAGGTAGCCCGCGATGAGGCGGGTCACCGGCCACCCGGCGTTGCCGGCCGTCGCGAAGGGCTGGACGCCCGCGGCCTGCAGCGTGGCGGCCGCCGCCTCGAGGTCGGCGAACGTCTCGGGGGGCTCGATGCCGTGCTCGGCGAACAGCTCCGTGTTGTACCAGAACCCCTCGGCGCCGACCTCCAGCGGTAGGCCGAGCAGCTTGCCGCCGTACAGCCCCTTGATCACCGAGACCGAGAACGGCGTCAGGTTGTCGAGCACGCCCAGCTCCTCCAGCACCGGCTCCAGGTCGGCGACGAAGCCGGCCTCGTGGAGCTCGATCAGCTGGGAGGGCGTCCCGATCTGGAAGAACGTCGGCAGCTGGTCCTGCGACGCGAGCAACTGGATGCGCTGATCCATCGACGCGTCGAGCTGCTCCATCTCGAGGGTCGCTCCGTTGCCGTAGGAGTCGACGAGCGCTTGCATGGTGTGGTTGCTGCCCGCACCCTCGGCCGATCCCGTCATGAACGAGATCGCGAGGGGCTCTTCGGCCGATGGCGTGGTGGTCGTCGTCCCGGTGCCGGACGCACAACCGGCGAAGACGAGGGCGAGAGCTGTGCCGGCGGCAGCGGCGGCGATTCTGAGCCGCATGATGGCCTCCTGATGAACCTGTCGAGACACCCGTCGTCTCGAACACGAGGATCGTAGGAGCATCTACTTGCACGTGTCAATGGCTTTACTGGCACGTGTCATGCCGAGCCGCCGGCACGGCCCACGCGTGCGCTACGGTGTCGCCATGTCCAGCCCAGGGGCAGACCCCGCACGGCGTCGCGTCACCAGCACCGACGTCGCACGGGAGGCCGGCGTGTCCCGTGCCACGGTGAGTTACGTCCTCAACCGCGACTCCCGCCAATCGATCCCTGAGACGACCCGCCAGAAGGTGTTGGACGCCAGCGCACGGCTCGGCTACCGGCCCTACGGGCCCGCCCGGCTGCTGCGCGGCGCCCGGAGCAGCGTGGTGCTGATGCTCACCCAAGGGCTCGAGCACGCCTCGGACTTCGTGGCGACCGGCATCATCACCAGCCTAGGCGCGGCCCTGCGCCAGCACGGCCTGCACCTCGTCTGGCAACTCGGGGCCGAGGAGTGCGACACGGCGATCGATCTCGCCCCCGCGGTGGTGCTGACGTCGGTTCCGGACGGCGATCCGTTGATCGACGAGCTCTCGGAGCAGTTCTCCGTCCCGGTCCGCTCCGCCTTCCCCCACCTGGACGCCTTCCTCGCCGCCTCCGCGGCGGCGCAGGTCGAACACCTGGTGGCCCGCGGACGCCAGCGGCTCGCGTACGCGGCGCCCTCCCGTCCGGAGCTCGGAGCGACCGCGGCGATCCGGCACCGCGCGGCCGACGCCGCTGCGGCCGCAGCGGGAATCCCCCTCCCCCACCGGTTCGAGGTCCCGGACGATCGCGCTGCGGCTGGCGCGGCCCTGCGCGCCGAGCTCGCGGCGCACCCGGAACTCGACGGCATCTGCGCGTTCAATGACGAGGTCGCGTTCACCGTGCTCGCGGCGGCGGCCGATTGCGGCATCGTGGTGCCGTCCCAGATCGCCGTGATCGGCGTGGACAACCATCCGCTCGGGCCCCTGACGATTCCCGCCCTGTCCACGGTCGAATCGGACGTGACCGAATTCGTCACCCAGTTCGCCGCCCACGTCGCTCAGCTCGCGGCAGGCGAGGCCGCGGAGCCGCCGCTGCTTCCCGATCAGGCACACGCCGTACCACGGGCCTCCACCTGAGCGGGCCTTAAGCCGGCGGATGTCCGGCGGGCCGACCCAGTCGATGTGCCGCTCACGTCAGGCTCTCCGGCAAGTTTCGCGGCAGCATAGGCGAATCCGGTGCCCCGCCCGTAGCGGTACCAGGCCTCACGTGCCGCCGCCGCCTGACGCGCATCAAGCGCGACCGCCTCGACACTCGCAGCACGCAGCAGCTCGTCAATGTCGTCCTGACGCGTACGTCCGACGACGATGCCGGTCTCGATCAGCGCGCCGGCCGAGATCCAAGTGTGGCTCGACTCCTGCAGGGCGCGAGCGATCGAGGGCGCGTCGGACTCCGCCTTCAAGATGGCGACGAGCGCGGAGGAATCGACGATCATCGAGGCATCCCCTCCTCGTCGTACAGATCGGCATCGGTGAGGAACGCCTCACTCCGCGCCGCAGAACGGCGCCCGATCTCCATGAGGCGGTCCGCCATTCCTGCACGTTGGGCGTCCACGCGCTCCAGCGCCTCGACCAGCGCCCGTCGGACGGCTCTAGTCGCGGTGATCCCCTGTCGCGCAGCCAGACGGAGCGCCATCTCGTGCACCTCGGGATCCTTGATGTTCATCGCTGGCACAGCCAAAATCCTACCTTTTCCAGGTAGAAAAGGAGCCTCGTCGCCGGTGGGGCGGGTGGCCAAGACAGCGCTCCATAAAGCAAGAGACCCCCTACCTAAGTGGGAGAGGGTTGCCGTTTGGTGGACCCCCGTAGAGAGTTCGAGAGCCCCTGCGCGGCCTGAAGAACTGTGGCTTCTCGCAGGTCGCGGGGCGTCTACCGACGCCACCGGAGACCGTCAGAACCGTTCGTAGTGGACTCGCGAGGGCGGATAGGGCGCAGTTGGGATGATTCAAACCGGCTCATCACAATCGAGGGTGTAAGTGCGGTCTGAAGCCGCCGGTCGCCAGGAGTGATCTGGCGATGTAGTTGGTGAGGTTGCGCCAAGCCGAGGGCGCCGCCACGGAGGTGATTGAGGCGGCCATTCAGGGCCTCGGTGGGGCCGTTCGAGGTGCCGGGTCGGTGGAAGTAGGCGAGGATGTCGGCGGCCCGCTTAATCAAGGTGCGGCCCAGGGTGATGACCTCGCGTAGGGCGCCGGGCACGCCGCTGCCGATA
>NZ_JACYOT010000014.1 GCF_014858005.1 Propioniciclava soli | reverse complement strand
TAGGCGAGGATGTCGGCGGCCCGCTTAATCAAGGTGCGGCCCAGGGTGATGACCTCGCGTAGGGCGCCGGGCACGCCGCTGCCGATAGCGGTGATGACGGCCTTCATGAGCGCCTTGCCCTTGGGTTTGTCGGGTTCACGTAGGCGGCGATCATCTGCTGGTAGACGGACCAGGTGGCTTCGACCTCGACGTGGTCGTCGCCGGCGAACAACGCCTCCAGCCGCGTCTTCTGCCTGGCGGTGAGTAGCCCGGCACCGGTGTGCAGGGTGCGCCGGGCGCGGTAGAGCGGATCACGAGCGCGGCCACGGTGGCCGTGCAGGGTCTGTTGGATCCGTCTTCGGCATTGGTCGAGGGCATCACCGGCCAGCCGGACGACGTTGAAAGGGTCCAACACCTCGCCTTTGCTGGTGTGCCGCCACACACGCTCGTCGACGCCGAGCACGGCGACGCCATCGAATCGGGCCTTGTCGTTGATCAGGACCCGGCGGCCCTCGGCCAACACCACGTCGTTGGCGGTGTTCCACGACACCCAAGCCCCCAGCGATCCGAGCGAGTGTGAGGTGCTGCACCACGATCCCCTCCAGCGCCCACCGCAGACCACGTCGACTGCCTGGCCGGCGGTTCGGCGGCGTGGCTGATGTCTTGTCGCCTCACGTGCCCACACTCGGTGCATCGGTAGCGCGGCAAGCTACCAGCAAGACGGTGGGGCGCCAGGCGAACGTCTCGTGCGCCGGCCGTCGGGTCGCGGTGTCCCGCGGTGTTCCCACGCACCCGCACCGTCGGCACCACTGGTCCGGGTCGACCACCCGGCAGGCCAAGACCGCCCGATGCGGTTCCACGTGTTGGCCGACGACCTCCGAGCCGAGCTCGTCGAGGCGGGTGAACGTGGTCAGGTCAGGCGAACGACGGTAGCGTTGGTCACGTCGGGCTCTTCCGGATGGGTGGCGTGAGAACCTCCAGTATCGGGAGGCCTCGAACCTCAAGCGCAGTACCGACGCCCCGCCACGATCACCCTGCCGCTACACCCTCAACTGTGATGACTTATGATGGCGGACGCCGCGTGCATGGACAACCGGGACCAGAACTGAGACCGCTGTGGTCCATGGTTCTGCTGACGCCGACCAGTAGACGCCCGCCCCCTCACCGTGACTATCCCAGTCATGCCCAGCCAAGACTTGCGTGCCTTACCTCTCGAGCGTTGGACTCCACATCGCCGTCTGCTGACGGCCCGTTCACAGCTCATGGATGCTACCTAGACCGCCTTGACATGGTTCACTCTTCTGCGACACCGTAATGGCGCGAAGGGAGCAGTGGATGGGTAAGGGAGATGTTCACTCGGTGGGGATGTCGGCGCACGCCGCAGGACAGCGCGATGTCGAACAGACGCAGCGACCCAGCAGCCAACCATGGCCCGCCATCAGCTTAGCCAGTGATATCGCTGCCTTAGCCCTTCCAGGCGCCGTCGTGTTGGCCTCTCCGGTCGGACAAGAGTGGGTGATCGCCAACGGCGTAGTGACCATAGTCGGAGCGGCCACAGTGCTGATGGTTTTGTGGATTGCGGCGCTGCACCTTCTGGGCGCGCACGGCACCAAGATCCGAACCACGACCACTGCACTCAGCCACGCCTCAGCCGCTGGCCTGATTTCGCTTGGCTTGACCTCAATAGGCTTCCTCATGCTCGATCAAAGGCTGCCGCGGAATTCTACCCTCACGCTTTTCGCCATCATGATGGCGACCATGCTTGCCCAGAGCTGGCTCCTAAATCGCCTCGTTAGCAGTGCGCGCAGGCGAGGCATCTTCACAACGCCCGTGCTTCTCGCGGGCAATAACAACCGAGTTGATGAAATCGCACGGGTGCTTCAGAGAGAACGATGGTTGGGCTACACGGTAGTTGGCGCGGTCGTGCCAGAGCCTGATATCGCGTTCACCCCATCCGGTTTACCCGTGCTCGGCGCTGTGGCAGAAACTCCTTCCCTCGTTGCTGATTATCGAGCAAGCGCTGTGATGTTCACCGAGGGATCGTTCGCTGACAGCGGTTCTTTCCGCCGCATGACCTGGGCGCTACAGGATCATAACGTGGATGCAATTTTGGTTTCCGGATTAACGGACATCAGCACCTCGCGGATCAGCGTTCAGTTGAGTGCGGGCCTCCACCTTGTGCATATTAGGCGACCCCAAGCGGCACGTGCCTCTTATAAGCTCAAGCGCCTACTCGACGTGATCGCCGCAGTATTCTTTCTCATTCTTTTTTCACCAACAATGGCCGCTGTCGCATTAGCGATAAAGCTTGAAGATGGTGGCCCCGCTATATTCAGACAGCAACGCATCGGGCTGCGGGGTGCGCAATTTGGTTGCTTGAAGTTCCGGTCGATGGTGGTCGACCCGGAGTCCCGGATGACAGCGATCATGAACCAAAAAGGGACGGCGAATAGAATACTCTTCAAGATGGCTGACGATCCGAGGATCACCAAAGTGGGGCGTTTTATCCGCCGCTATTCGCTCGACGAGCTTCCCCAGTTCTGGAATGTCCTTGAGGGAGACATGAGCATCGTGGGGCCACGGCCAGCTCTGCCTGGTGAGGTTGTCATGTACGACAGCGATGCCCGCGGAAGGCTCCGTGTCCGACCCGGGGTGACTGGCCTGTGGCAGGTATCAGGGCGATCCAATCTGTCTTGGGACGAGACTGTTAGGTTGGACTTGTACTATGTCGACAACTGGTCAATGTGGCTGGACCTGAGCATTCTTGCACGAACGGCCAAAGCGGTTCTCAGTTCGTCTGGCGCCTACTGATGAATGGAAATGCACGACCTCAACGCATGGGAGAAACGACCGAGAGAGTTGAACCGACAAAGCCTTGGGGTCGGCTGCTCTTGGTTATTATCGTCTTCACTTACTTGGTTGCTTCGTTGACAGCACTCCTCTTTGGACTGTTTCGGCAGTGCGAGGATCAGGTAGTCGAGAAGCAGGTGATCCTCGTGTGCCGCCCTCCTGCGCTGACGGACCCGCCCATTGCATGGCTCTCGGCTCTAGCGCTGGGAGCCGTCCTTGTCATATTGAATTACAGCATTAGCTCCATTTCGGTGGGAGGAGATAAATGGTTCGAGGTACGATTTTCCAAGGACTCTTCAACAGTGGAATCCACATCAACGTTTCTTGGAATTGCTAGCCCAGATGTGGGAGTCCGGGGGCTTGACTCATTTTTCTCCACGCATCAAGTTTCGGTCGTTCGGATGTTACTGCTGGGCGCGGCTTCTGCCGTCTCTGAACTCGATTCCTTCGTCTACTGCTTCTACTGCTTTGGAAAAGACCTAACCATAGGGTATGCGTGGGCGTCAGCTCACAGATCCTTTGCGGCCCCTAGAACGTTCGAGGGCCTGGTGGGATCTCAGATATTATTAGATTGGGCTCGGCGTAAGCGGGCCGATGAGGGCACTTCGAATGAGTGGGTAAACCACTCGCCCGAGGACATTGATAATTATCGTCTGTGCTACTTCACGCCGGTCAGGAAGCGAAGCGGAGAGCGAATGGGCGTGCTGGCGGTGATCGCAACCAAGGGAGACGGCGAGAACCGCTTACGGTCGGGCCCCGAGGCGATTCGTGTGCAGTTGGAGGCCGCTGCCCAAGTCGTCTCGACTGCCCTCGCCTGACAGAGGTGACATGTGCCGACACGTGACGGCGAAGCAGACGCCCCTACATCAGCGGGCTGAACGCGAGCGAGAGTGAAAGGCAATGAGGTGGCTCGCGAGGACCGCACCGAAGCGGAGCGAGGAGCGACCGCAGCGCGTGCGCCGACCGGAGCCAGGCGCCTTGATTTGTGAGAGGCTATACAGCAGAAGCCTGGCCGATGTACCATCATCGTGTTGCTAGCAGCTGCATCCGAGTCGTTGCGCTCGTTGCCAGGCGCCTCTCATGGCTGGTATAGATCGACACCGATGTTCCGGTAGGGTTTCTGCCTCGGTCCAGAGAGGAGACGTGGCTCGAATGGGAAGCCACGAGATCGAAGGAGCGTCGCTAGGCGCTGTTCCGCCCCGACTTTTTCACTACACAACCTCTGCGGGTCTTCAGGGCATTTTGGAGGCTCTTCCCAATCGAGGGTGGGTGGGTGACGGCGTGCGCTGAGCGGTGAGGAGCCTTGTTGTCGCGAGGATGTGGGTGTCGAATCCGATCCAGCAACAACAAGGCTCATGTCTGACGCTACCTCACCCACGCCGGCGTGCCCGCCGGTGACCCCGCCCGATCTGACCGTCTTCGCCCGCCTTGATGTGCTGGGGTTGCGGGTGACCGCCCAGCAGGTCTGGCCCGACAAGGCGATCCTGTTCTGCTCGCTGACCACCCCCGATGCCGGCTGCCCCGACTGTGGCCTGCCGGGCGTCGTGCACGATCATGTCCTGCGCCGCTTCTCGCACCTGCCGGTGGGCCGGAAGGTGACCTGGCTGCACGTCGATGTCCCCCGCTATCGCTATGCCGACTGCCGGCGATTGTGGCGCCAACCGCTGACCAGCGTCGCACGGTCGCGTGCGAAACTCACCCGGGCAGCGGACTGGTGGGCGCTGTCGGAAGTGGTCCTCGACCACACCCCGGTCAGCGGTGTCGCCGCGGTCCTGGACGTCAGTTGGGACACCGCGCATACCGCCGTCGCCGAGGTCGGCACCCGGATGCTGATCGGGCACCCCGAACGACTCGCCGGCGTCGAAGTCGTCGGTGTCGACGAGCATGCCTGGCGGCACACCGGCAAGGGCGACAAGTACGTCACCGTGATCATCGACCTCACTCCGGTCAGGGACAACACCGGCCCCGCCCGACTGCTGGACCTGGTCGAGGGGCGGTCCAAGCAGGCGTTCAAGACGTGGCTTGAAGCCCGAACTCAAGAGTTCCGAGCCCGAGTGCAGATCGTGGCCATGGATGGGTTCACCGGCTTCAAGACCGCCGCCGCCGAGGCCGTCCCCGACGCCGTCACCGTGATGGACCCCTTCCACGTCGTTGCACTGGCCGGCGACAAGCTCAACACCACCCGCCAACGCGTCCAACGTGAACTCACCGGCGAACGCGGCCGCCGCGACGACCCCCTCTACAAGGCCCGCCGCACGCTGCGCACTGGACGAGCCCTTCTGACCGACCGTCAGCAGACCCGCCTGGACGCCCTGTTCACCAACGACGACGTCGCCGCCGTCGAGGTCACCTGGCTGGTCTACCAAGACATCATCGACGCCTACCGCAGTGAGGATCGCCGCGCCGGCCGGCAGCTCCTCAGCCGAGTCATCGAACGCATCAAGACCGCAGTGCCGGCCGGTCTGGCCGAACTCGCCCAACTCGGGCGGACCCTGCACGCCCGCCGCGACGACATCCTCGCCTGGTTCGACCACCCCGGCTCCAGCAACGGTCCCACCGAAGCGATCAACGGCCGACTCGAACACCTCCGCGGCATCGCCCTCGGCTTCCGCAACCTCACCAACTACCGGCTCCGATCACTCCTCGAAGCCGGCGGATTCAGACCCCTCATCCATTCTCCTTCGTGAACAGCCGGCAAAGTCGCCGAGCCACAGCTAGTCCTGCAGTTGGGGCGCGAACTCATCGAAGACGAGTGCGGCGACTTCTGCTGAGGTCTTGTGGTCGGTATCGACGACGAGGTCGTATGACGGGAGCTGATGAAGTTCTCGCGCCAGCCGCTCTTGGTCGCCGAGATGCCAGGTCAATGCGCGGTGCTGGCTTGGGGTGTACCGTCCGCGCAGCCGTTGTTCTGCCACCTCCAAAGACGCGGTGAGGTGCACGATTCGAAGCGGCAGATCGAAGCACTTTTCGTAGCGATCCAGGTCCTCGTCCTTCGTGCACACTCCCGCGATGATCGGTGTCCGCGGACCCGTCTGGCGGTAATTCCTCCACACCGCACGAATGTTGTCGGCCTCCGTCAGGACGTTTTGAGGGTCAGTGGAAGCCGGAGGCCATGAGCGGTGGAACCAGTCCACATCGAAGAGGCTGAACGGAAGCTCGGCCTCGGCGAAGATGTCCGCGAGATGGTCGAGCGTCGAGGATTTGCCCACTCCGTACGAACCGTTGAGAAAGATCCCGAACTCACGACGTGTCATGACTGGGAGCCTAGTCTCGATTCTTCACGGACCTCGAGTGCACCCCTGTGCTCGGCGGTGCAGAGCTGCTTTAGGGCTCGCAGGAACTACTTCCGCGAGAGGTGGAGGCCTTCCCCCGGGTGGGCGGCGAGGGCGTGGTCGAGGGTGTTGCGCCCCGGGGATGATGGAGCGACTGAAGCCATGGAAAGGACTTCATCCTCATGCCTGCACCCCGTAAGTACCCGACCGAGCTGCGCGAGCGAGCGATCCGGATGGTCTTGGACGCTCTTGAGGACGGTGACCAGCCCCGGCGCGGGGCGATTCGCCGGGTCGGAGAGCAGCTCGGAATCAACCCCGAGACCCTTCGCGGTTGGGTTCGCCAGGCGCAGATCGATTCCGGCCAGCGGCCCAGGACCGCGACCGATGACAGCCAGCGCATCCAGGAGCTGGAGAAAGAGGTCCGCGAGCTGCGGCGCGTGAACTCGATCCGGAAGTCCGCGTCGGCTTTCTTCGCGACGGATCCAGGCCGCCCCTCCCGCTGACCTGTCCGTTCATCGACGACCACAAGGACGACTTCGGAGTCGAGCCGATCTGCCAGACCCTGCGCGAAGCGGGCGTGGCGATCGCTCCGAGCACCTACTACGCCCGCAAGACCCGCCCCGCCTCCCTGCGCGCCCAGCGCGACGAGGTCCTGAAAGGGGAGATCACCACGGTGCACCGGGAGAACTACGACGCGTTCGGTGCGAGGAAGATGCACGTCGTGATAGTGCCCCGCTGAGTGGTGGGCTTTCGAGGGAT
>NZ_JACYOT010000013.1 GCF_014858005.1 Propioniciclava soli | reverse complement strand
CTCACCTCGCCGCTACACCCTCAACTGTGATGAGCCCGTTTGGGACGGTCTAACGACCTGCTTCCGGCACCCCTCGTCCGTTCGCGTGGCTGACCGCCGCGGATGCTTGAAGCGGCAGAACACCATTCCCGAGTGCGGTGATCTGCTGGTTCGGCGTCAGTCTGTGGTCGGGGTCGGTGACCCAGCCGGCCGGCGGTCCCATGAGCCATTCCACGAACTCGGGTGCTGGCCGTGGCCCTGTGTCTTCGTTCAGGAGTGCGGGGGCTGGTGCTTCTCGTCCGGTGATGTGTTCCCATCGGGCGACGGCTCCGGCGTAGCGTCCCCAGCGGTGAAGATGCCGTCGATCAGGCTCCACAGGGTCTCCGATTCGGTGTTCCTGTCGGGCGAGCCATGCGGTCCGTGAAGGGCGAGGTCGATGATCTGGTGAGAGAGTGCGATCGTGCCTCGACGCGCTCGTACTTGATCCAGGCTTTCCCCGCCACGGGTCGAGTCGGTCGCGAGCGGAGTCCTGAACAGCACTGTGGGGCTGGGCGAGGATGAAGATGCGAAACCGTGGGTGAGGGGCGCCGACGAGAGATGCCGGTAGGCCGAGCCATTGCGCATCCATCCCGAGGTCGGCCAGATCACCGAGCACGGCGCCGGCTGCCCGCAGAGGTCGAGTTGTGCTGTCTCCCAGACCCCACGGGTCGGACTCCAGGTTGCGAAGGGTTGCAGGGTCGGGGGTTGCATCGTCGGGGTTGCGGTGGGCATTGTCGTCTCCTTCGGCTTGGGCGCGGATCGCGGGTGAGGACAGCAGTCCGCGCACGTTCTCGATCACCACGAGCCGGGGACGCAGGACCTCGATGGCGGCGGCCATGTACGACCACAGGCCGGATCGGGTGCCTGGGGCGAGGCCGGCTCGCTTGCCGACCGTGGATACGTCCTGACAGGGGAACCCGCCGCAGAGCACATCGACGGGTTCGACGTTGTGCCAGTCGATGGTGGTGATGTCGCCAAGGTTCGGGGCGTCGGGCCAGTGGTGGGCGAAGATGCGGGCGACGGGCTTGTTGACTTCGGAGAACCAGATGGTCTCGGCGCCGACGGCGTGTTCGATGGCGAGGTCGAGTCCGCCGTACCCGGAGAAGAGTGATCCGACTCTGAGCGGGCGGTCGTGCTGGGTGGGGTCGTGCATGAGGGCTCCGGCCGGTGGGTGATCCCCGGCCGAACGCCACTGGTGGAGTCGCTGCCGGGATGGTCACCGGGCAGGTGCACGAGCACCCCAGGCCGCCGTCCGTCGATCAGCGGCAGGCCGAAGTGATCCCCGTTCCGCGCACCTTCGAGCACGGCGACGTTGACACCCGTCGACTCGCTTCCCGCCGGAGCCGTCCCGGCCCGATCTGAGCCGCCACACGTCTTTCTGTAGAGGCGCGACCGCGCATCGTCGCAGCCGAGCGCGGCGGGCAGCGGCCCACCTTGCGGGCACGGAAGGGAGGTCGTGGTGACGGTTTCGATGCGCGTGATGACGGCGGGCGATGGTTACAAATACCTGCTCCGCTCGGTCGCGGCCGGCGACGGTGACCGCTCCCTCTCGACCCCGTTGACGCGCTACTACGCCGAAGCGGGAAACCCGCCCGGCTTCTGGATCGGCCAAGGTCTCGCCGCGCTCGGGCACGGCGAGCTGACGACCGGCTCGCAGGTGTCGGAAGCACAACTCGAGCTGCTGATCGGGGCTGGTCGTGATCCGATCACCGGCGACCCACTCGGCAAGGCGTACCCGACGTTCGCGCCGGTGGCCGACCGGATCGAACGCCGCACCAAAGCCCTCGACACCGATCTGGGGCCCGCGGCGCGGGCCGTCGAGACGGCACGGATCGAGGCCGAAGAAGCCGAGCGCGGAACCCGGCGCGCGGTGGCCGGGTTCGACTTCACCTTCTCGGTCCCCAAGAGCGTGTCGGCGTTGTGGGCGGTCGCCGACGCCGGGACGCAAGCGTTGATCGCGGACGCGCATCATGCGGCGGTTGCGGAACTGGTTGCATTCGTTGAGGGCGAGGTTGCAGTCACCCGCACCGGAGCGGACGGTCCCGAGGGCACGGTTGCGCACGTCGATGTCTTCGGCGTCGCCGCAACCGCGTTCGACCACTACGACTCCCGGGCGGGCGATCCGCAGTTGCACACCCACGTCGTCATCAGCAACAAGGTCAAGACCGCCCAGGACGGCAAGTGGCGCGCCCTGGCCGGGAGGCCGATGCACGCCGCGGTCGTTGCGGTCTCCGAGCTCTACAACGCCGCTCTCGCCGACCAGCTCACCCGCACTCTCGGTATCGAGTGGGAGGCCCGTGACCGTGGCAGGGACCGCAACCCCGCCTGGGAACTCGTCGGCGTCACCGAGGAACTGATCGGTGAGTTCTCCGCCCGGTCACGGCACATCGAGGTCGAGAAAGACCGGCTCATCGCTGAGTACGTCGCTACGCACGGCCGGCAGCCCTCCGCGCGGGTCGTGTTGAAGCTGCGCGCCCAAGCGACACTGGCGACGAGGCCGGAGAAGCACATCCATTCGCTCGCGGACCTGACTAGCCAATGGCGGGAGCGCGCCGGCCGGGTGCTAAGGCAGGACGCGACCGGCTGGGCGCGCACTCTCACCCATCAGGCAGCGGATGCGCCAGCTCGGGTACTGCGGGCCGACGATGTGCCGCTGGATGTCGTGCGCGAGGTTGGCCTGTCGGTGATGGCGGTCGTGAGTGAGAAGCGGTCGACGTGGATGCGCTGGAACCTCCATGCCGAAGCCTCCCGGCAGTTGATGGGCTGGCGGTTCGCCTCGATGCTGGATCGGGAGGCGATCACCGGGCTCGTGGTCGATGCCGCCGAACAAGCCTCGCTGCGCCTGACCCCGCCTGAACTCGCGTCCAGTCCGGTGCAGTTCCGCCGTGCCGATGGCACCTCACGGTTCCGGCCGCACGCCTCGGCGCTGTTCTCGTCCGAAGCCCTGCTCGCCGCCGAAGACCGACTCCTGGCCCGCGCCGACACTCTCGCCGGGCCGGTGGTGGGGTTGGAGACGGTCGAGCAGATCACCAGCCGCCCCGACCCAAGGGGCCGGATGCTCGGCGAGGATCAAGCCGAAGCACTGGCGGCGATCGCTGTCTCCGGCCGCGCCCTCGACGTGCTGGTCGGCCCCGCCGGTGCAGGCAAGACGACCGCCATGTCAGCACTGCGTCGCGCGTGGGAGAAGGAGCATGGCCCCGGCTCGGTCGTCGGGCTCGCACCATCCGCCGTCGCGGCGCAGGTCCTCGCAGACGATCTTGGAATCGTCACGGAGAACACGGCGAAGTTGTGGCAGAACCACCTCATGCACGGAACCGCGTTCGAGGCGGGCCAGCTCGTCATCATCGACGAAGCATCCCTGGCCGGCACCGCCTCCCTCGACCGCATCACCGCCGAAGCCGACCAGGCCGGCGCGAAAGTCCTGTTGGTCGGTGACTGGGGGCAACTCCAATCGGTCGACGCTGGCGGCGCGTTCTCGATGCTCGTCCACGCCCGTGACGACACCCCCGAACTGCTCGACATCCACCGCTTCACCCACGAATGGGAGAAGACCACCTCCCTCCAGCTCCGCCACGGACGCGCTGAGGCGATCGACACCCTCATCGACCACGACCGCATCACCGGCGGCGACCAAGAAGGCATGATCGACGCCGCCTATGCCGCGTGGCGACAAGACCTCGCCACCGGGCGGGCATCGATCCTCGTCGCCGAAACCCACGAAACCGTCACCGCCCTCAACGCCCGCGCACGAGCTGACAGGATCATCGACGGCACCGTGCACGGCACCCGTGAAGTCAGCCTGCATGACGGAACGGCCGTGTCCGAGGGCGATCTGGTCATCACCCGTCACAACGACCGCCGCCTACGCAACGGCCGATCCTGGGTCCGCAACGGCGACCGCTGGACCGTCACCGGCGTTCACGCGGACGGGTCGGTCAGTATCCGCCCGGTCGGCCGCCGGCTCCGTGGCGGAATCGTCCTGCCCGCCGACTACGTGGCCGAACACCTCGACCTCGGCTAGCCGAGGTGCCCTAAACGCACTCACCTGTGATCGTGCGCGTGTGCGCGGTTGTAGTTTACCGGTCGGTGAGAGTTCACTCGCGCGACCGACTGATCATCGCGGGCAGCGAGATCATGAATCGTTAGACCGTGGTCGTGTTTGGTGGGTTTTGAGTGGTGGCTGCTCAGGCATCGCGTTCCAGACTCCGGCCCACTGCTCTGGTGTCAGGTCTCGCGGCAACGCGCGTGTGTCGATGCCACTCTGCCTCAAGAGTTGCTTGGCTTGTCCAGGATCGAGGCGGCCCGCGTTCGCGATGATGCGCTCGAGGGTTCCGCCTCGACCGGTGAACACCGCGCGTACGAACTGTTCGTACCGGCTGCGCTGTGAACCGGGAACGAGAGGATGGTTGCGTCTACTGATCTGGATGATGCCCCCATCAACGCTGGGGCGTGGGCGAAAACCCCAGGAGGGAACCCGGCCGTGGAGGTCGAAGGTAAACCAGGGCGCAGTCTGCGCAGTCAGCATGGTGGAGCCACCGATCCCGCAGCGCTTGCGTGCGACCTCCCATTGAGTGAGGAGCACGGCCTCGGTCCAGGTGCCGCCCCGGAGAAGCCGTCGCAGAATCGGAGTGGTGAGGTGGAAAGGGATGTTCCCTACGATCACGGGATGGTCGAGAGGAACGGTGAGCGCGTCGGCGTGATTGATCGTCACGCCTGGCAGTGCGCTTTGGAGGCTTGCGATCCGATGCTCGTCGATGTCGATCGCAGTCACTGGCCTGCCGAGTTGCGCGAGAGGCCTCGTGAGTGCACCGGCTCCAGCGCCGAGTTCAAGGATCGGCCCCTTCGTCGCCGTAACGAGGGCTGTGATCTTGCTGATAGTGGGTGTGTGGGTGAGGAAGTTCTGGCCGAGTTCGTGTCGGCCGCCGTGGGATGAACGAGGCATGTTCGCGCTCCAAGAAAGAAGGATGGAGCGCCTCGGAAACAGGGCAGAGCACAGAGAAAAAATGGGTGCGCAAGATCGCCGTTCCGAGACGCGAATGGTCTCTCGGATGGACGACGCGCGAAGCGTTCAGCGAGGCGCGCCGTTAGGCGCGGCGGTCGCGGACAGCAAGCGTGTGCGTCGCAGCGAACACGCAAATCAAGTTACCCATGCCAAGCATCATACCCGACGCCAGGATAGGTCATGTGGACCACAGGAACTGCGTGACTGATCACAGGCCGCGCGCTGGTCCCTCGCGGCGCGGGTCATAGCGTTGGGGATCGTTCGCAAACGGACTATGCAGTTGCCTGGCCCGTTCCGTTGCCTGCTGCCGACCACGCTCCTGCTCGGCGCGCTTCGTCTCGATGAGCTTGGCGGCGACGTTCGTCGGGAGGCTGCGGAGTTCTGCACTCTCGACGCGAAGGAAGTCTGCGCGGGTGCGAGCATCGCGGGCATTGCGTCGAGGGTTGAGGGCGCGCATCCCGTACTGGTGAGCGCGGGCATTCTCAGCCCCGTACTCGCTTGCCAAGAGCGCCAGCCGTTCGTTGCGGTGACGGTCAACCGTTGTGGTTCGTTCGGTGCGCGCGGTTTCGACAGCTTGGTTGGCTTCGCTCACGCGGGGATCGGCTTCTGCTCGCCGCTCCGCGACCTGTGTAGCCCATTCGGGTAGTGCGCTGCGGGTTCGTGGCGGTTCGGCGTCCCACTCATCGCGAAGGTGTACTCGGATGGTTGCTGCTTGTTCGCTGGCGGCGCGGTGCTCGTCGCGGGCCTTACGCCGCCCGAATCGCCCGACAGTGGCGAGGCGTGTGCTCGCTGTCCTCTCTGCTTCTACTCTGGCAAGGTACGTCGCTCCGTCTTGTTCGGCTTGCTTGGTGAGGGGCGCGGCGACCTTGGCACGCACCCGCGCGGCCTCTTCCTCGGCCTGGCGAAGCGCGGCGGTGCTCTCGTCGCTCTCGGCCCGGTGCGCAGCGCGTTGGGCATCGAGCCGGTTGGCGGCCTGCTCCCATCGATCCGCATGCCGCTCAGCACGTTCGGCTTCCCTGTCGAGTCTGGCGAGTTCTTCGGTGACGCGCTGGATCGGGCCGTCCTTGACGATGCCACGCACGGCTTCGGCGGCTTGTGCGGTGGCGTGGTCGAGGCCCCGGTCTGCGGGATCGCGCTCCGTCGCTGCAACGAACTGCGCCCGAGCCTCCGCCATATCCTCGGCAACAACGTGCAGCCAGTTGTGCTCGCGGCCTCGGGTCATGCCAACGTAGACGCCTGCCGCGCTCGTCGCCTCAGTCAGCATCGTGTGGGAGGCGTTGACGGTTGCGCCCTGGACGCCGTACGCGGTTGCTGCGTAGGACAGGTGCGCGTGTTCACTCACGTACTCAGGCGGGAGGGCGACGGTGCGGGGGTTCCTGCGCCCGCTGCCGGTCTCGCGGGCGTACACGGTGCCATTACCAGCGACGTGCTGCACGATCCATTGCTGCCGGTTCGCCACGCCAAGCGCGGGGTCGTTCCTCCTCGTCTGGATCAGATCACCCCGACCGATAGGCAGCTCGTCGCTGCCGGTCGCCGTGATCGTGTCATCAACCTCGCCTCGCTCGACCCGCCCCATGCGGATGCGCTCGTTCAACGCCGCTGCCTTGTCGTTCGAGGCGACCGTGATCGCCTCACCCTCAGTAGCTTGCTCTGTGATGTGCTGCTGGGCTTGTTCCTCGTCCGCGTGCAGTATCACGAGGCCCATGGCAGTGAGCCGGTCGAACACCTCGCCGGGGTTCTCCCGGTCGCGCATCGTCAGCGTGAGTGTCGCGTACTCGGCGTCGGCGAACCGGTGCAGCTCGGTCATGTCGTATGTACGGCCCCTGATCTGTGCGGCCATGTCGAGTACCCCGCCCCGACCGACAGCGGGGAGTTGGGCACGGTCGCCGACAAGCGCGACGGTCGCTCCGGCTTCGGTGGTGATGGTGAGGAGGGCGTGGGCGGTGTCTTGGTCGAGCATCCCGGCCTCGTCCACGATTACCCGTTCACCCCGCGACAGCACAGCATCGTCGGGCGGGCCGGTGAAGGTGCGCCCGGTGTCGGGGTCAGCGTCGCCAGGGTGTAGGCGTGTCCATACGCCATCGGAGTTCCATCGCCATCCGTGCGCATGTACGAGCGCCGCAACGCTCGTTGCGGGGATGCCGAGTTCTTCGTGCGCGACCTGCGCCGCGCGCAGCGTCGGTGCAACCACCCGTGACGCCCTGCTGTGCTGGGCGGCGACGTCGATGGCGGTGCGCAGCATCGTCGTCTTCCCGCTGCCCGCAGCACCCTCCACGATCACCAACGGGTCAGATGATGCAACCGCAGCAGCAGCGACCGCCTGCCCTTTGTTCAGCCCCGCTACTTGTGCGGCGTCGGTCATGTCCGGGTGCTTCGATTCTTGCTCTGGGGTGGTGGCGGCGAAGCGGTCGCGGAGCGCGGTTTCGGCGGCGATCACGGTGAGGCTGGTCAGGTGCGCGACATGTTCCGGCGTCGCCGCACCCGGTGGCAGGACGGAGAAGCAATCCGAGACCGCAAGGTCGGTCGCTATCTTGATGAACTCGCGCAGCTCGGCAGGTGTTGCTTGCACTCCGTGTTCGGTGGTGATGCGGGTGACGTGCTCCTGCATGCTGTGTTTCGTCCATGCTGATGATGCGGCGGCGCAGCGATCCAGTGCCCGTGATGCAACCTCCTGCACCGCAAGTTCATCCAACTGCACCGGGCGCTGCACGGTGCTGCGTCGAGGTGCAGCGGGGTCGTATCCGGCGTCGCGGAGTTCCTGCACCCACCACTGCTCGTTCTTCAAATCAGTCGGCTTCTTCCCTGGCCGCTTGTGTGTCCAGGCGATGCCCTGCAACTTCGCGGTCATGATCGGGCCGAGAGCTTCGCCGGGGTGCTCTGTTTCCCATTCGGCTTCGAGCCGGACGAGGTTGCGTCTGATCTGCGCAGACCGCTTCGACATCACCCCATTGAATGGCTGCAACTCAACTACCTCGCCGGAGACGGGATCGAGGGTCAGGCCATGCTCTGCGAGGGTTTGCGCGAGGTGTGGGTGCGCGGCGATGACCGCGGTTCCGAGGGCGCGGATCGCGCCTTGCTGCTTGAACAACGCCGCCGTATCCAGTGCCCGCCACTTCCCAGCCGCAAACACCCGAGTGCCGATCTGCATGTGAATATGCCGGTGCGGATCACCAGCCCGCGAGGTCTTGTGGCGGATGCCGACGACCTGCATCTGCTCGATAGGCAGCACTTCCCGCGCGTCACGCGGCCCGACCCTGATGACGGAGTGTTGGCCGAGCCAGCGGCGAATCTCTCCAAGTGCATCCTGCTGCGCTTGGTCGAGGGCGCTAGATACTTCGGGGTGGAGGGCGGCGGCGACCGACAGGCTCTTGGGTGCGTTAATCGTCATCTCCGCGAACAACGGCGAACCCTTCGACCCCTCACCCGGATTACGTGGCGTGCCCATCGACTCACCCGTGACGGGATCGTGCCAGTCCACCCACCCCTCGTACTCGACCGCCGACAGTGACATTGCGGCGGTGACCTCGCCGCTAGCATCGAGCACCGTGTACTCCGACAAGGCGTTGTCCGCGCCCAGGTAATACTCGTCGGCGCGGGAGCGGTCGGCCTCGACATAGCGGCGCGCGGCAGCACCTGTGCCGCGGAACAGGATCACCCCGCCCTTCATCCTGGCCTCCCTCATGAGTCGTCTCATGAAGGAGGTGCGCACGCCCCACCCGCGGTGGCATACGTGCATCCGTTGTTTCAGAGGCAGAGGGTGGCCGGTGCCGAGCGGTCGGTGGGGTGCTGGGGTTAGGAGCCGGTTACTGGTTCGCTCGGGGCGGGTGCGTCGGAGGCGATGAACTCGGTGATGTGTTGTTGGAGGAGGGCTGCGCCGTCGAGCATGGCTCTGGCTCGGTGTGTCAGGCTGGTTCGTCGTTCGGTGAGCGCGGCCTGTAGAGCATCGGCACTCTTGCTTCCTCGGAGTTCGGTGATGATGGGTCTGATGCGGTCGAAGCGATAGCGTCCTTGCCGGAGGAGATGGATGATTCGGGCGTCTCTGACGTCCTCGCTGTCATAGACCCGGTGGCGGCGGCTGGTCTGCCGAGCTGGGGCGAGCAGACCAGCGTGTTCCCATACGCGGAGCGCTGACGTGCGTATCCCGAGATAGTCCGCGAGTTCTCCGATGGACAACGGCGCGTCCGGGCCGGCGTGATGCTCTACCGCAGCGGCAACACGGGTGAGGGCCTGGCTCGTTTCGGTAAGGGCCTGGCGTTGCTGGTGAAGTTCGTGGTGGCTGGCATCAAGGAGGGCCAATGCTTGGTCGATCTGTCCTGTGCTCAACGCTTCCATGATGGAACGGGCTGATCCAGCGCCGTGGCCGCGTGCGAGTGCCTGATAGCAGAGTAGAGCGCTGAGGTGCGCACCGCGATAGACCCGGTAACCCGAACCTGTGCGATCGGCAGGCGGGAGGACTCCGGCGGCTTCGAGGTTGCGAATCTGTTGGGTGGAGACTCCGGCCCGGGTTGCCAGATCGACGGGGCGCATCATGGTTCCTTTCGAGTGCGAGTTGAGGCTTACACGGCATCAGTCCAGGATTTTCGGCAGTCCACACCCTCCAACCCTCAACTAGCAGTTCAATATTATACTTGAAGTATGAGTGATTCCCCAGATAACCCGACCCGATTCCGCCTGGACATAGACCTGGGAGCCGTCGCGGGAGATCCAGTTGAGGAACTGGCGCGTGTGCTGCGGTACTGGGGCGGCAACATGAAGCATTACGACCTCGCCCAGCCGATTACCGAGACCATCTACGACTCGGAGTATCGAGAGGTCGGCAAATGGTCGCTGTCTTGACCCGCGAAACCGCACCCTAGAGCGACTGCGGATGCTCGCGCCGGAATGATTCCCGGCGCGAGCATTCGCAGCCGTTCCTATCGCTGCAGGGCGGCCTTCTGACAAGTCGTACCTGCGCTGCGCCGGGGAAGCAGCGACGTATCGACTGACGAACGGTTGTAGCGGCGTGCTGGTTCACGTCCTGGCGTGGGTTCTGGTGGCGCACCTCCTTCACGGGAGGTGCCACCGTGACCGAACACACCCCACCCACTACAGGCGACGACGCCGCAGCCCAGGATGGCTCGCCACGCCACGGGTTCGAGACACCAGAGGGCTTACGCACCCTGCTGATCCGGTTGCACGAGGCCGGGCCTGGGGCCTGGCGCAGTGACCGTGAAGCCGCGGAACTCATGCGGTACACGGCAGAGAGGTATCGACGCCTGGCCCGCAAGTACGCACTGGATGAGTGGGAGATTGCCTCGGCAGCATTCGAGGTCATGCTCGCCCCCTCGACCAGGAACGCCGGAAACCCGTGGGCGGTCGTCACTCGCGCGATGAAGATCACCTGTGGCGTCGAAGTGCGGGCGGCGGGGATGCTCGTCTCGCCGAGCAAGGTGCGCCACACGGCCAGAATCGTCGGCTTCCACGACGCCATCCGGTTCGCGGAGCGAGAGAACCTGGCCGACTACCACCCCGCGTTCGCCGTCAACCCCACCACCGACAATGAGGAAGACTTCGACGGCAGCGAGCGCGCTCGGGTCGCTGCCGTCCTATCGGAGATAGTCGGGCTGTTCGCCTCGGCCGGATGGGATGCCGTGCTCGTGACCGACTGCATCGAGCACGTCGCCTACCGGCTCGGCGATCTGACCTCCCGGCCGAACGCGGTAGAGGTGCTACGCCGCGACCGCGCTATCCCGGAGCTGCTCGGGGTACCGTCGACGTCGTGGGCTGCCTTGCTGCGGATCGTGCTCGGGCATCCCGCTCCGAAACACGCTGGTACTGCGACTGGCGACGGGGTGCTGCTGCGCCTGCTCAGCGGCGAACCCCTCGACTCCCTGCGCTGCGACACCGGCCTGCTGGCTGCGATATGGGCCGCCAACCCAGACAAGCAGGCCGAACCCTGAACCACCGCGAGTCTGTGGGAGGGGCGTCGTACCTATCAGCATGAGCATCCCCACCGCACCCGCCTCCGTCACTCCTGACCGTTCCGCGCCGTCGTCACAGCATGCTGCTTTCACGTTGGGAGCACGCCTGGCCGCTGCCTCACGTCAGGCGCAGGGTTTGCCCGCGACGGTGGACGATCCGGCGGTGCTGGACGAACTGCGAGGACTCTGCACGGCACCTCGCCCCAACAAGCGCATTGTCTCGAAGATACGGAAAGGCCCCGCACCCTGAACCGCTTGCGCTGGTCAAGATGCGGGGCCGACAACGCCCTGCGGGTGGCCGTGCTCAGGCTCGCCAGACGAACTCCACCCGGCGGGCCAGCACCTCGGCGCGGTACACGGTGCGGCGGGTGTGGAACGCCTCAACCGTCTCGTTGCGGCGACGTGCTGGGGTCGCACCGTTCATCCCGTTCGGCAGAGCGTGGACGAGCACGGCTTCCAAGATCAGGCTGGTGGCCTGGTACTGCCACAACGGGGTACGCCCCGCCCATTCTTTGGCGACGGTGGTCACGTCGATGCCCGGCCCCTCCTGTTCGGGCATGGCGGCGGCGTACTCACGCCGGGTGACCTCGATCCGCTCGGCGATCCTGGCCCGCTGCCGCACCCACATCGCCTTGTCGATCAACCCGTCATAGTGATCGTCGTCCAATCGGGCCAGGCGTTCCCGGTCAGCATCCAGCCTCGCGGCGAGACCGACCCGCGCACCCGCGTCCACGCTCGGCGTCGCCCGCTTCGACGGGGCCAGGGTGATTTGCTCGAATGTTGCCAGCACCGCTTCTTCCACCAGTTTCAAGATGTCGGCGGAGCGGATCGAGCGGTGACATCCGCCGCGGGTGGCCTGCACGCACTGATACACGTTGCCTCGGTGGAGCATCGCCCGCCCACACGCTGAGCAGCGGATCAGCCCCGAGAACGGATACATGCGCTTCGCCGCCCCACTGCCGGGCTGATGGAAGTTCCGCGCCTGCTTCCGCGCATCGAGCACATCGGAGACCTGCTGCCAGGTGTCCTCATCGAGAATCGCAGGCCAGGCGGCTTTCACCTGCATCTGCGAGGTCTTCGCACGGGTGCCGTCCGGCAATACGGGGCGGTACTCGCGCACGCCTTTGATGGAGGGGCTGCGCAGCACCATCTTGATCGTCTTATCCGACCACGCGCACCCGTGGGTGGTCAGCACGCCGCGCTCGTTCCAGTCCTTGCGAATCCGGTACAGCGACTCACCGGCCAGCACCCGCTGCGCGGCCTCGGCCACCATCGGCCCCGCCACCGGATCAACGACGAGGGCACCGGACTCGGCGCGGTAGCCGAACGGCACCCTGCCGCCGTGCCAGGTGCCCTCAATGGCTTGCTGCTTGGCTGCGCGGGCGACTCGGCGGGCGGTGTCGGCGCTGGACTTGTTCGCCATCGCTACCAGCACCCTGGCCATCGCTACATCCGAATCGGTGTCCAACCGTAGGGAGCCGGTGACCGAGCGCACGGTGAACCCGGCCAGCACTTTCGCGTCGATCAAGTCCTCCAAATCTCTGGGGTCGCGTACCGCTCGATCCAGGTCGTAGGCGATCATCACTTGCGCCTGTCCATCGGCCAGGTGCTTGAGCATCGCGCGGAACTCTGGGCGAACCACGCGGCGCACCCGCTCACCCGATGCCAGCGTGATCGTGCGCTGCTTGAACGCCGACGTGTCATTCTCACGGAACACCGCCGCGACCTCCCAGCCGTGCGCGACAGCGTAGGCGCGGCAATCGGCCTCCTGCCGATCCACCCCACGCTCGGTACTCTCGGGATCATCACTGATCCGCACATACACCACCGCCCGCAACGGCGACACTGACCCCGTACTCTGTTCCTGCTGGTTCTGGCCCATCAGTCGGCCCACCTTCCTACTCGTGTGAGAGGTAGGTGCGTTTACAGAACCTCGGCTACGCCATCACCGCCCACCGAGCGCAAGGCGTGACGACCGACACCGCGCACGTCATCGCGACCGCGACCACGACGCGGGAGAACTTCTACGTCGCCATGACCCGCGGCGCTGACGGCAACTACGCCTACGTGGTTCTCGATCGGCCCGACGACAGCCATGGGGTGCCGCACCCCAGCGACAACCCAGACGCCACCGCCCGATCGGTGCTCTACGGTGTGATCCAGCACATCGGCGCCGAACTCTCCGCGCACGAGACGATCACCGCCGAGCACGAACGGTGGAGCAACATCGGCCAACTCGCTGCCGAGTACGAAACCATCGCCCAAGCCGCCCAACACGACCGCTGGGGCGCCCTCCTTGCCGCCGCCGGACTCGCGAGTGCGCAGGTCGATGCTGTGCTCGACTCTGACGCCTACCCGGCCCTGTCGGCCGAGCTTCGGCACGCCGAAGCCAACCACCACGACCTCGACACCCTGCTGCCGCGTCTCATCGCCGCGCGGGGGCTGGGCGATGCGGACGACATCGCTTCGGTGATCCACGCCCGCGTCGCCCGCGCCACGGCCCGGCCTGCCGGGTCCGGCCGCACACGCAAACCGCCTCGGCTCATCGCCGGCCTCATCCCATACGCGCACGGGCCGATGGCCGACGACATGCGCCAAGCCCTGGACGAGCGTCACGAACTGATCGAAGCCCGCGCCGACGCCGTGCTCGCCGGCGCGCTCACTGACAAAGCAGCGTGGACAGCGCAGCTCGGTCCCGAGCCGAAAGACACGAAGCAGCGGACGGCATGGCGACGTGCCGCCGTCATCGTCGCCGCGTACCGGGACCGCTACCAGATCACCGACGACCGAACCCCACTCGGCCCGGCACCGCAGACCACCCGGCAGAAGATCGACGCCGCCCGCGCCCGCGCAGCCCTTGACCATGCCCGCGCCATCACCGCCGACGAGACACGGCCCGAACCGGCGAGGTCGACCACCGCGAGGCCGGCGCAGACCCTTTGAGTTCAACCCATCTGCTGTGCGGCATGACGACGACTGATGGCCCGGTACTTGCTCGGCGTGACGCCGACGCTGCGACGGAACTGGCGCGCCGCAAAGTCAGGATCACGCCACCCCACCTCGTTGGCGATCGCCGCGATCGAGTTCTCCGAGGAACGCAAGAGCCCGGCCATCTGCTCGGTGCGCAGCATCGTGAGGTACGCGATGGGTGACTTCCCGAACGCCTCCACAAAGACCCTGCCCACTTGCGACTTCGACAGATGCAGCTCGCGGGCCAGGTCGGTCACTGACCAGTGTCGTACCGGGTCAGCACGCAATAGCTCTGCACCCCTCCGGGCCTCGTTACGGATCGGTGCGAACCGGCGATGCCGCGGCTGGGTCGGCCATCCCGTCGCGCGTTGCGTCGAGGATGTACGGATCGGCGAAGTCTTGATGAACGGAACGATGACATGGCTGACGGAGAACCAGAGCGCCTGCATCCGATGGAAGTTTTCGACGGGCCGCGCCTCGATACTCAGAGCGACCAGCTCGTCCAGCCACGGCATCAACTGGCCGGCCCGGTCCTCGCCGAGTCGGAGAATCTGCGCTGGCTCGGTATAGACCGTGGCCGCGAACTCCAGTGCATCGAGCCGGTCTTGCAGGAAGCCGACGTGCTGCCAGAACACCTGGTCGATCACGTAGTCGGTGTCCGCGTAGATCGTCGTGACCGTGATGTGGCCCTCAGGCTCCGACCCGCAGAGAGTGTTCGCAGCCAACACGATCGCGTCACCAACCTTGACAGGCTGCTGCCCGAACTCGCTGAACAAGATCGCTGAACCGTCACGGACGACGATGATCTTCACACAGTCGTATGCGAGCGGGCCGACAGGCCGGTGAACAGTACGTGTGCGCGCCACCATCGGTTGAAAATCGCGCACAGGGATCAGCCATCAACGTCAACGGTCAAGTTGGAGGCGGGACCACGACGCGCATACCAATGCGGAGAATGCACCTGGCACTGCGAGCGCAAGAGCGAGTTGTGTGCTGGTCACGGCGGTTCCGCCGGACATGGCCCACAGCGCCGGAGCGGCCAGCGGCATCCAGCCGCCGGCTCCCGCGAGGGCGCCAACTTCGGCGATCACCACGAGCGCGACTGTGCATCCAACCGCCGCGAGCAACGACCGGCTGAACGTCGCGACCCATGCGACCGGTACGGCGATTCCCGCAGAGAGCAGTGCCAGGACGAGTACCCGTCCAAGTGCGCCCCAGGTCTGGCTGCTCGGCGGACCATAGGCGAGAGTGAGTCCGAGGACCAGCACGCCCGCTGTGAGCGCGACGCTGACGACGGTGGCCCATAGCGCGTAGACGGTGAGCTTGGCGAGCGCGATGCGGGTGCGGCTGACGGGTAGTGCGAACAGCCCTGTGACGGTGCCCTCGGTAAACTCGCGGCCGAACATCCAGGCCAGTACGATTCCGAAGCCGAGGATGCTGGCGACTGCGGTGATTTGGGCGGCTCCTGCGAGCAGGCCGTCCCAGTTCAAAGTTCCTGCAGGCCCAGCCTTCGCAACCAGTTCCGGGTTTCCACCCGCTACGCCGGCGGTGATGCCGCCGAGCAGGGCAAGCATGCCGGCGACCACAGCCAGGGTGGCAATCAATCCGACCAGGGAATGCGTCAGTTTCAGCGCCTCGACGCGCATAGCCGCTCTCATCGGAAGACCTCGGCGGTTTGATTCTGTTCATCGTCTTCGCGGATGCGGTCGAAGAAGGCACGTTCGAGGTCGTGTCCAGTCGTGTCGAGCGACCCGATCAGTCGGCCCGCGTTCATCAGCAGCACGCGATCTGCGATTCGCGCCACCTCATCGAGGTGGTGGCTGCTGACCAGGATCGACGCCCCCTCCCGTGCGCGCCGGATCAATTCCTCGCGGAGCAGGATCACCGACGCAGGATCGAGCGCATTACTCGGCTCATCCAGAACAATCAACCGAGGATCATGCTGCATCGCGGCCGCGAGGCCAACGCGTTGCCGATTGCCCAGCGAAAGGCGACGGAACCTACGATCAGCGACCGGGGTGAGCCGCCACGTCCCGATAGCACTGCGCGCACATTCCGGGCTTGCACCATGCAGAAGCGCCGCCAGGTGCAGGTTCTTCCTGACGGTCAGCTCGGGGTAGGCCAAGGGCACCTCGATCAACGCGCCCACGTGCGCCCACCTTGCGGCCGGCAGCTCACTCATCGGGTACCCGAGCACGCGCACCATACCGGCCTGCGGACGCAGCATCTCGAGCGCGAGACGCATCAGCGTCGTCTTGCCGGCACCGTTCAACCCGATCAGGGCGACAACCTCGCCCGGCTCGACGGCGAACGTCAGATCGGTCACACCTGCGCCGCCGCGAAACACGCGAGTGACGTTCTCAAAGGCGAGCATGTCCCTCACCGCCCAGCACATCCAGGGCCGAACTGAGGGCAGCGTCCAACGGGCTCTGCTCCGAACGCGCCCAATCCAGCAGAGCCGCGCTCAGTCCCGCGAGTACCGCGGTCACCGCGACCCTCGCCTGCGCCTCGGGCACGCCACGATCGACCAAGGCGCCCGTCAATGCAGCAGCGGTGTCGTTGCTGTTGCGTTCGACAGCACCTCGCAAAGCCGGCGTCTGCGCCACGATCCGCAGCAGGTCGCGCAGCTCCCGCGTGCTCTCCGCATCGACACGCCCCCATGCCTGCCGGATGCCCTGTGCCAACGCCAACATCGCGGGCTCGTGCGCCGGACGCGCTCGCACCGCCTCCGCCATGAGTGGATCGAACGGGTCAGTCAGCAGCAGTGCCTCCTTCGTCGGGAAGTGCCGGAACAGCGTCATTTCACTGACGCCCGCACGCTCCGCGACCTGAGCCGTTGCTGTCGCCTCATACCCGCGCTCAGCGAACAACTCGAAAGCCGCTCGCTTCAGCGCCTCGTGTGTCTGATCCCATCGGCCCATGCCTCTAATGTTAGTCACTAACTATTTGGATGCAAGCCCATGTCGAAGAGCCACTTGGACGTGGCTCATAAGGAGCGTCCGGGAGACTCGCGCCCTGCCTCCAAACCGATCCCGAACCAAGACGGGGTGACAGATGGACCTTCCGAAGCGTCGGCGTCGAGGAGCGCGATCACGTCGCTGGCCTGGGTGACGACGGCAGCGAGTCCTTGTTTGATGAGTTCGTTTGGGCCGGTGCTGACCACGCTGGTCACCGGGCCGGGAACCGCGCCGACGCGGCGGCCGAGGCTATGGGCGTTGTGAACAGTTCTCATCGACCCTGAGCGCGGCCCGGCCTCTGGAATCACGACTGCACCCGAGAGTGCCGCCATCAGTCGATTGCGGGCCTGGAACCTGTCCTTGGTCGGCATGGCACCAGGGGGAAGTTCACTCACCAGCAAACCGGAATCGCCGATCCGATCCAGCAGTTCGCTGTGCGCGGCCGGGTAGCGGCGATCCACGCCTGTCGCCAGTACCGCGATCGTCTGACCAGCCGCGGTGAAGACGCCCCGGTGTGCGGCACCTTCGATGCCGAAAGCACCGCCAGCGATCACCACCCGCTCTTCATCGGCCAGACACATCGCAAGATCGCTGGTGATCTGTTCGCCGTAGCGGGTGGACGCGCGGGCGCCCGTGATCGTGACCCGATCACTCAGTTCTGTCGCCAGGAATGACGATGCGCCCTGTGTCCACAGCACATACGGGGCGCGGTCGCCCAGCTCGTCCAGTCCGGCGGGCCACTCCCGATCCGCCGGGATCAGCGTGCCGAACCCGTGCTGCTCAGCCTCGGCCACGCGCTCCATCAGGTCGGGCGCGATCCGTGCTCGCAGGCGCTCGCGCCACAACAGAACGTCGGCGCGGCCCAGTCCTGTCACGTCGTGATCGGACTCGACCAGGTTCAGCGTCGCAACGCCGCCGTGGCGACCCAGGATGTACCCGGTCGTCAGATCGTTCGGTTCGGCGATCATCGACAGCACGATCCGCGCCATCCGTTCGCCCTGCACCTGCTCTGCCAGCGTCGCCATGATCGGTGTCCTTCCATTCCAAGGTCACCGACGAGGTGCACCGCCGGGCGCCACCGATGGGGGTTCCCTTCGTCGCAGGTCGGACGTAGAGTTGATGACGAGGCAGGTTCTCAACTCTGCGGGTCCTTCGGGACGGCCCCTCGTGGGCACTCATTCATAGCTGCCTCAGCGGTCAACTGTGCCGTTGCTATGACAAGACGAGGCCTGACATGACTCAGTTCGCACTCACCACCATTTTCAGCATCCGCTACCGGCTGCTCAGGTACGCGCCGACCAACATCCTGCTGATCCGCACCCACGGTCGTCACGGAGGCAGGTGGTTCCTGCTCGCCGTCGGCCTTGCTGCGGTGTTCTTCTACGCCGCCGCGATCTGCACCACGATCCTCAACCACGACGGCCCCGGCTGGCTCAACGCACTGGTGATTCTGTTCACATGGAACGGCTTCAAGATGCTTCGGATCGACCCGGTGACGCTCGTGCTCCGGCGGTACATCCGCGTGACCCGGCCTGACCGACGCGCGAGCACCGACGTGAACCGCGAGGAAGCACCGGCTCAGTACGAGGTCGAGACGATCGGAGCGACCCGATGAGCGCCCGCAAGCTTGACCACTCAGGCGACTCGACCGCGACGAGCAAGCCACGCAAGACCCCGCCGGCTCGGATGCGCAACTACCGCATCGTGGCCGAACCACGCACCGAGCCGGACCTGCACAAACTCGCCCAACTCTTCATCGGCATGGCCCTCGCGCGCGCCGACGCCGAACGGCAAGCGCGGCATGACCTGGGATCGCCGAACAGCCGCCCGCCGCGCCCGGACGGTCCTGACAAGACCTGACCGTCGCAACCGGATGAGCAGAGGATGTCGGTGGCCCTTGGCACACTGAGGGCTGGGCTTCGGGGTCGTCAGCCTGTCGTCTGGGTGACGACGCCCTCGCCCCGGTAGCCTAGAGGCAGGCCTACCTGTCCGGAGGTGACGTACGCAAGAGGAGGAGGTGCGCTGTGGCGCGTCCGAGTGAGCGACCGACTGCTGAGCAGATCGAGCTCGCCGAAGCACAGATCGTGGAGCAATCCAAGCGAATCGACTTCTTCCTCACGGAGTACTCCGTAGAGATTCTGGCCCAGAAGGTCCGGGACGGTGAATACGTGGTCCCCGCATACCAGCGTGAGTTCACCTGGGAGGATCGGCGCAAGTCCCGCTTCATTGAGTCCCTGATTATGGGCTTGCCCATCCCCTTCATTTTCTTCTGGGAGATGCCTGACGGCAAGCTTGAAATCGTGGATGGGTCTCAGCGACTTCGGACGATTGAAGAGTTCATCTACGGCGGATTCCAGCTTGGAGACCTTGACCCACTGACTCATCTTTCAGGTTTCCGGTTCGATGATCTGCCCGAGTCAAGACAACGCAAGATCAAGAATCGGTCTGTCCGTGGAATCGTCCTGAACGAGCATGCCGATGAGGCGGCGCGGCTCGATATGTTCGAACGCATCAACACTGGCAGCAAGAATGCGAACAATGCGGAGATTCGTCGGGGAGCCCTCGCCGGTCCGTTCCTTGATGTCGTGATGGAACTCGCCAATCTCCCGCTCCTGGCCAGCCTCGCACCCATGCCCGCCAAGGCGAAGAAGGAACGCGGATACGAAGAACTTGTCACGCGATTCTTCGCTTACGGCGACGGACTCGAAGACTATCGAGACCGCCCCTCTGACTTCCTTTTCGTCTACTCGAAGAAGATGAACGAAGCCTTTGCGGCCGATCCGGCGCTCGCAGACGCCTATCGCGGACGGTTCAACACGGTTCTGGAGTTTGTCTCTCGGAACTTCCCGATCGGTTTCAGGAAGACTGCAAAGGGCACGGCCACTCCTCGGGCAAGATTTGAGGCGATCGCGGTTGGCTCAGAGCGAGCCTTGTCCGAGCGCCCGGAACTCAAAGATGCCTCAACCGAGGAGATCGGTGTTTCTTCTTGGATCGACGGGGCAGATTTCCAGAAGGTCACGAGTTCTGATGGTGCGAATGCGATTGCCCGCCTCAATGGGCGGATCGATTTCGTGAAGAACAAGCTGGTGAAGCATGGCGACGATTGAGCTCGTCCCATTCTTTGAGGAGAGGTACGCCGAAATTGAGGCCTACCTCTCGTTTCTACAGAATGTAGAAGAAGCAGCGCGAGAGGGAACCCCACGGCTCCGCGGTACCGACGCCCCGATCACAACCGAGCAGAAGAAGATTCTGAACTCAAGCTTCTATCTGCAGCTCTACAACCTGGTCGAAGCCACTGTGCTCCGATGTCTTGAAGCGGTGGTGGCCGCGATCGAAGAGGCTGAGCGCCGACCCAGCGAACTGAGCATCGGGTTGAGGACTGAATGGGTGCGGTCCATAGCGCGAACCCACAGCGACCTCGGTCCTGACAAGCGGTTGCAGGCCGCTCTCGACCTGTGCGAGCAGCTCTTGCAGCAGATGCCGATCAAGGACTTCAAGATCGAGCCTGGCGGTGGCGGAAACTGGGACGACTCTTCCATCGAAAAGCTCTGCGAGCGGCTCGGGTGCGGACTAGCGATTTCTCCTGACGTCGTCCGGGCAGCCAAACGTCATGTCAGAGATGACCTAGGGGCGCTGAAACTCGTCAAGAACCGCCGCAATGGGCTTGCACATGGCTCATTGTCCTTTGTTGATTGCAGTGACGGTGTGACGGTCGCTGAGCTAAAGGGACTCGCCGCGGCCGTGGGCGACTATCTGAGAGAAGCTGTCGGCTGCTTCGTTAGTTTCATCAAGCTTGAAATCGCCGAGAAGGAAGCTCAAGCGGAGAAGGAAGGAGTGATCGCCTCATGAACCGGGACGAGAACACTCTCACGATCCGCGCAATAGACCTTTTCTGCGGAGTCGGCGGACTCACCCACGGACTCGCCCAGGCCGGCATCGAAGTTGTGGCCGGAATCGACATTGATCCCGCATGCAAGTACCCCTACGAAGCCAACAATGAAGCAAAGTTCATCGAAGGTGACGTGAACGACTTGTCGGCGTCGGAGGTAACGCAGCTGATCGGTGGCGCAGATGTCAGCATGATCGCTGGATGCGCGCCATGCCAGCCGTTTTCCACCTACAGTCGATCTGGCCGAAGCAAGAAGCGCGGCGATGACTGGCAGTTAGTTGAAACATTCGGCAAGCTGGTAAAAGAGGTTCAACCAGACCTAGTAACGATGGAAAACGTACCGCAACTACTTGACCATCCGGTTTTTGAGCAGTTCCTAGAGAATCTAGATGGCTACTCGATCGAGTGGTCCGTCGTTCAGGCAGTTCGTATCGGCATTCCGCAGACACGGAAGCGCCTGGTCTTGATTGCCTCGAAACTCGGAGCCGATGGCCTCGCACTCCCACAGAACGAACAGAAGGCAAAGACGGTTCGCCAGGCTATCGGACGTCTGCGTCCCATCAAGGCTGGCGAATCCGATCCCAAGGATCGGTTACACGTCGCATCCCGGCTGAGCAAGACGAATCTAGAGCGGATACGTCACTCGAAGCAGGGAGGGACGTGGCGCGACTGGCCGGACGGCCTCCAAGCCGATTGTCACCAGAAGAGCAGTGGTGCAACCTATCCGAGCGTATACGGACGCATGTCCTGGGATGAAGCGAGCCCAACCATCACGACGCAATGCTTCGGGTACGGAAACGGACGGTTTGGCCACCCCGAACAGGATCGAGCCATCTCCCTTCGTGAAGCCGCGATCTTGCAGACCTTCCCACCGAAGTACAAGTTCGTGCGCCCCGATGAACCCGTCCGGTTCAGCGTTCTTGGGCGTCTCATTGGCAACGCCGTTCCCGTGCGCCTAGGAGAGGTAGTGGGACAAACAGTGGTTGCACATGCCACGCAGTTCGCCCGTCCGGACGACTCTGCGGAGGGATAGCGATGTGCCGCGCTCGGTCAGCTTGCCAAGATGACGCCAGCCTCAACGAGCACACGACGCACAGCCTTGCGGTCCACACCCATGCTCTGCGCGATCGCCCGCATCGAGATTCCGCCGAGGTGGAGCCGCACAGCCTCGGCCGCTTCGTCTACTCCGAGCCCCGGACGACGACGCCCGACGCGGCGCCGGGTCAGATGAGCCGACACGGTGGCGCGATGCACGCCGTACCTATCTGCCAACTCGTTGACCGTCGCGCCGTCGAGGTAGTCATCAACCAGACGGTCGACCTCAGCGGCGGTGAGAAAGGTTTGAAGATGTTCAATCCTCCGCACCACGGTGCCCCGAGAGTCCTCCATCGGGGTGGTTTCCGGGCGCTGAGACACCCGGTAGACGCCGCGCTTCCAGCGTGTGACCAGGGTCTTCGTGCGCGGGGTGAGGTTGGAGAACGTACTACGCAGGGACCCCAGTGAAAGCCGCTCTGGCTGTCTCCCGTCGTTGACGCGGACGAGCCGGAGGCGGTGGGCGAGCAGCGCTGGCCGGCGTTGGCCGATGATGGACGTGGTCCGGCTCCACGAGGCTGGGACGTCACGGTCAAGGTCCACGCACGCCGCCGGACCCAGGCCCAGTGGCTCGCGCTGGCTGCCCACAAGCCACTCGTGCAACGTTCTTCATTGTCGCCACACGGTCGGCCCGCACCCTCTGCTTAGCGCCGCGAGAACTTTGTAGAACGTTTTCCATCTGCGTAGAGTCCGTGGCATGACCACGCAGCGTCAACGCCTGACGCCCACCGCCGAACCCAACGGCCGGCGGGTCACGATCCTCGACGTCGCGACCAGGGCCGGCGTCTCCCCCTCTGCGGTGTCGAAGGTGGTGCGGAACGCCTACGGCGTGTCGCCCGCCATGCGGTCCCGGGTGCGCGCCGCCATCGACGACCTCGGCTACCGTCCCCACGCCGGGGCGCGGGCGATGCGTGGCCGGTCGTACTCCATCGGCGTCGTGGTGACGGACGTGGGCAGCCCGTTCCAGATCGACGTCGCCCACCGCATCGCCGTGGGGCTGGAGTCCACCCCGTACCAGGAGTCGATCACCTCGGGCGGCACATCCGCAGCTCAATACCGCAGCCGCATCGACGCGCTCGTGGACCGCCAGGTCGACGGGCTGGTCCTGGTCGCGCCCTGGATCGACCCGGCCGAGGTCGCGGAGATCGCCGCGACGGTCCCCGTCGTGACGGTGGCGCTGCACGGGACGACCACCGACTTCGACATGGTCGTGGACGACGAGGAGCTGGGCGCGCGGCTCGTGGTCAACCACCTCGTCGAGCTGGGGCATCGCCGCATCACGCTCACGAGCATGCCGAGCCTGGACTGGGAGGAGGGCTTCCGCCTCTCCCACACGGCCCGCCGCGATGGCTTCGAGCGGGCGGTCCGCGCGCACGGCCTCGAGCCGGACGTCATGGACGCCTGGTACTCCGAGGACGCAGGCTACGCGGCGACCCTCGCGGCCCTCGATCGGCCCCAGCCGCCCACGGCCATCTTCGCGGGCGCCGACATCGCAGCCCTCGGCGCGCTTCGGGCCGCCGACGAACGCGGGGTCCACGTCCCCGACGATCTCACCATCGTCGGTTATGACAACATCTTCGCCGCCTCGATCCCCCGGGTTTCCCTCACGACCGTCGACGCGTCCGGCGCCGTGACCGGCGACGCCGCACTGCGCTTGCTCCTGGAACGTATCGAGGGCCGCGAGCAGTCCGTGCAGTACGTGGTCGCCCCCCAACTCGTGGTCCGCGGCACCAGTGGGCCCGCCCCGGCGTCCCGCTGACCGACGCCACCGTCACACCTCAGCTAGCGAAGGAATCCTCATGAGCGAGACCTACCTGGACGCCGCCCTCCCACCCGAGGAGCGCGCGGCGGCGCTGCTCCCCCTCGTGAGCCTGGACGAGAAGATGGCGCAGGTGTCGTGCCTGTTCCCGCCCGACATCGCCGACCCCGCGATGATCGAGCGGGTCCGCCCCGGTGGCATCGGCCACGTGTCGGCGCTGGAGGCGCGGCTGGTCGAGCGCCTGCCCGACGTTGCGGCCGCCCAACGCCGGCTGCAGACCACGATCATGGACGCCGGCGAGCACCGCATCCCCGCCATCTTCCACATGGAGGGCGCCTGCGGGGCGTACCTCCCGGGCGCGACCAGCTTCCCCGTCCCCATCGGCCGGGGCGCCGGCTTCGACCCGGACCTGGAGGAGCAGATCGGCCGCGTGGTCGGCCGCCAGGAGCGGACGCTCGGCATCACGATGACGCTCGCCCCCGTGCTTGACGTGGCGTACGACCCGCGGTTCGGCCGGCACGGCGAGTCGTACGGGGAGGATCCGGCTCTGGCGTCCGCGCTCGGGGCGGCGTACACGCGCGGCGTCCAGGACGACGACGGGTCGGGCCGGGCCACGTACGCGGTGGCAAAGCACTTCGTGAGCTCCCACCAGGTGACCGGCGGCATCCACGGGGCGCATGTGGAGACGCCCACCAGGAACCTCATCGAGACCTACGCCACCCCCTTCCAGGCCGCCATCACCCTCGGCGGACTGCGCGGGGTCATGCCGTCCTACAACCTGGTCGACGGCACGCCCATGTCCGCGTCGGAGCGCCTGCTCAACGGGCTGCTGCGCCACGACATGGGGTTCACCGGGCTCGTCGTCTCCGACTACGGCGCGGTCGGGCAGATCCACGGGCTGCATCGCGTGGGCGAGTCCCCGGCCGCGGGCGGCGTCCTGGCCCTGCGCGCCGGCACGGACGTCGAGTTCCACGTCCCCGAGGCCTACGCCGACGAACTCAAGGGCTGGTTCGCCACCGGACGCGCGGACGCGGCCCTGCTCGACCGCGCCGTGCTCCGCGTCCTGGAGGCCAAGTTCCGGATGGGCCTGTTCGAGGACCCCTTCGCCCCCGAGGCCGACGTGCCCGAGCGCTTCGACGACGCGGACGCCTCGGCGATCGCGCTGCAATCGGCACGACAGTCGCTGGTGCTGCTCCGCAACGACGGCGTCCTCCCGCTCACGCCGTCCGGAGCCCGCAAGGTCGCGGTCATCGGCTGCCACGCGGCCTCGTCGCGATTCTTCTTCGGCGGCTACACCCACCTGTCGATGGCCGAGGGCATGTTCGCCGCCAACGCGAGCATGGCGGGCACCGTCGGGGAGACCAAGCAGCTCCAGCGGACCATCCCCGGCACCCAGATCCAACCCGACGACGACCCCGTCTTCGAGGACCTCGTCCACCGCATGTACCCCGGCATCCGGACGCTGCGCAACGAACTCGAGGCGCGCCTACCGAACGCCGAGGTCGCCTGGGCGTACGGCTACCCGATCGCCGGCCCCGACGACTCCGGGCATGCCGAGGCCCTCGCGCTCGCCGAGTCGGCCGACCTCGTCATCCTCACCCTCGGCGGCAAGCACGGCACGTCGTCCATCGCCGCGATGGGCGAGGGCGTGGACGCCACCGACATCAACCTGCCGCCCTGCCAGGACGCCCTCATCGAGAAGCTCGCCGCCCTCGGCAAGCCCCTCGTCGGCGTCCACATCGACGGGCGGCCCATCTCGAGCGACGTCGCCGACCGGCACCTCAACGCCATCGTCGAGGCCTGGAACCCCGCCGAGCACGGCGCCCGCGCCATCGTCGACCTCCTGCTCGGCGAGACCGACCCCAGCGGACGCCTGCCGGTCAGCGTCGCACGCACTGCGGGCCAGGTGCCCGTGGTGTACCGGCATCCACGCGGATCGGCGTGGCACCAAGGCGGCAGCATCGGGTTCGCCGACTACGTCGACTGCCCCCACACCCCGCGCTACCCCTTCGGACACGGGCTCACCTACACCACCTTCGCGTACGACGACCTGCGCATCGAGGCCGCCGAGGTCGCCCCCGACGACGCCGTGTCCGTCACGGTGCGGCTCACCAACACCGGCGAGCGCGCGGGAACCGAGGTCGTCCAGCTGTACGCAACCGACCGGTTCGCGTCCCTGGCGCGTCCCGTGCTGGAGCTGATCGGCTTCCGCCGGGTGACCCTGGAACCCGGCGCGAGCACCGACGTCACATTCCGATTCCCCGTCACCCAGCTGGCCTTCCTGGACGCCGACCTGCGCTGGGTGGTCGAAGCCGGGGAGATCGACCTGCTGGTCGGGGCGTCCTCGGAGGACATCCGCCTGCGCGGCGAGGTACGGATCGCGTCCGACGCCAACGTCGAGGGACGCGACCGCGGCTTCTTCGCCGCGACGAGCGAGGCTCAGGCGGTGCGGGAGCGCGCCGCCTCGAGCAGCTCGGCCTTCTGATCCCGCGTGCGAGCGAGCTCGGCGAGGTAGGAGGCCTTGTCGGCATCCACCTGGGCCTTCACCGCGGCCTGCTCGGCCAGCGCCGTGTCGCTGCCGTCGTTCTTGGCGGTACGCGCGGCGAGCTTGTCGGTGGCCGCGTTCTCGGCGATGGCGGTGCGGACGTTGTCCTCCGTCTCCGCCAGCGAGGTCTCCAAAGCGTCGACGCTCATCTGTTCGGCGAGCCGCGCGCGCAGGTCGAAGACGTCCCACTCCGGCTCCGGCCACCCCAGGTCCATCTCGATGAGCGTCTGGGTGAGGATCGACACGATGGCCGTCCGCGAATACCACTTCCGGTTGGCGGGGATGACGTACCACGGCGCGTGCTCGGTCGAGGTCCGGGCAAACACGTCGGCGTAGGCGGCCTGGTAGTCGTCCCACTTGGCGCGTGTGGTCAGGTCGTTCTCGCTGAACTTCCAGCGCTTGTCGGGCCGGTCGAGCCGCTCCATGAGCCGGACGCCCTGCTCGTCATGGCTCACCATGAGCGCGAACTTCAACACGATGGTGCCGGACTCGACCAGGTCGGCCTCGAAGGCGTTGATCTCGTCGTAGCGGGGCTCCCACTCCTTCTGCGGCACCAGGTCGTCGACGCGCACGACCAACACGTCCTCGTAGTGGCTGCGGTCGAACACGCCGATCCTGCCCGCCGGCGGCAGTGCCTTCTTGATGCGCCACAGGTAGTGGTGCTTGCGCTCCTCCTCGGTCGGCGGGCCGAACGAGCGCAGCGCCACCCCCTGGGGGTCGACCAGCGACATCACGTGGCGGGCCACGCCGCCCTTGCCCGCGGTGTCGAGGCCCTGCACCACGCACAGCACCGAGCGGGTGCCGCCGGCGCGCCCCTCGGCGTAGAGCCGCTCCTGCAGCTCGGACAGCAGCCCAGCCCGGTCCGCCATGAAGGCCTTGCCCTCGGCCTTGCCACCGTCGAAGCCCGGCTTGCCGCCCCGGTCGAAGCGGGCCAAGTCGAAATCCGGGCCCGCACGCAGCAGGTCACGGGGGTCGGCCTGCCACGGGTTGGGGGTGTTCAGTTCGTCCTTGCCCATGCTTCCTCCTCGAATCGGGATGCGGATGTGACCACCCATGCTAGGCGAGCCCTCCGTCATTCCCCCGAGCGCGTCCCTGCCTACGCGGCGCGTCGGCGGCGCGTCAGCACCCGGCCCACCCGGACCAGGACTGGGAAGAGCGCATCGCGGCGCCGGAGCCACGGGCCGAGGATCTCGCGGTAGGGCGTCCGCCCGGCCTGCGGCCCGAACAGCTTGCCCTCCACCTGCAGGACGTCGGAGCCCACCAGCTTGCCGAGCGCCCCGGCGATCCGGAAGGCGACCCCGGCGAAGCGGCGGGCTGGGTCAGGGTCGCGGACGTTCTCCATGAGGTGGTGGGCGTACTCCCCCAGCGCGGCCAGATCCGGCATGCGCTGGGTGCTGTAGTCGGTGAACGGCGTGGCCGAGCCGGACGCCATCTGCTCGGCCAGCAGGCAGCAGTCCTCCAGCCCCGAGTTGACGCCCTCCCCGGTGGGCGGGATGACGCCGTGGGCGGCGTCCCCGAGGAGCACGAGCCACTCGTCGACGTGCACGAAGGGGCAGCGCACGACGGCCCCCGTGAAGGAGCCGCGGCCGAAGAACGCGGCGTGATCGGCGTCGGTGAACAGCGGTGCGGCCTTCGCCGCGTGGGCGGTGACGTAGCGCTCGAGCGCGGCCACGTTCTCCGGCGTCGCCTCCGACGCACCCAGGAAGGCGGCCTCGTCGTCACCCTCGCGCAGCGACAGGGCCAGGCACCACACCCCGTTCTTCAGCGTGGAGGTGTAGATGCCCTTGTCGCTGAAGATGTAGTGGCAGGCCGGGTCCATGCCGGGAGCGGCGGCGTCCGGACGGGAGAACAGCACCCGGAACTGGACGCCCCACGGGTCCACGTCGGGGGTGAAAGCGGGCAGCTGTTCGGCGAGGGACGTCCGCGTCGCCGACCACACGCCGTCGGCCGCGACGACCCGGGCCCCGGACGCGTCCACCTCATGCGTCGCACCGTCGGCGTCCTCGAACAGCAGCCGCTTGCCCGCCACGTCGACGCGCGTGAGCCTGCGCCCGGTGGTGAGGGTGATGTGGGGGTTGGTCTCGGCGGCCTCCAACAGCAGGGCGGTGAGGTGCGCACGGGTGGTGGCGAGCAGCGTGCCGCTGGGCAGCTCGGCCACCTGGCGGCGTCCCGCGTGGATCCGAAACGCGGCGACCACCTGGGCGTCGGCACGCAACCGTTCGAGCAGCGCGGGGTCGATGCGCCGCAGGGCCTCCTGGCCTCGCAGGTTCACACCGATCGGGTAGCTGTTGGCGTCCGACAGCGCGAGGGTCGCGTGGGACTCGTACACGGCGACCGGGCGGTTCTCACTCGCCAGCAACAGGGCCGCGGCCAGGCCCACGGGCCCGGCACCGATCACGACGACCGGCTCGGTCACAGCGTCATCCACCGACATGACACCTCCTTCTCTCGGGACCCTCATCGTCGCCACCGGGCGCGGGCCGGTCAAACCCGGGCGTCAGGTGGTCCAGGATGGTCACATGGCTGAGGGGCACGCCGTCCACGGGATGGCCGCGCGGGTGCGGCGCTTGGTGGACCAGCCCGGACGCTCGCAGGGCCCGGTCACCGAGCAGTTCGATCCGCGCGCGCTCGACGGCCGGGCCGTCGCGGGCGCCGAGGCCCACGGCAAGCACCTGCTGATCCACCTCCACGGCACCGATCTCAGCCCGCACCTGCACCTGGGCATGCACGGGGCGGTGTCGGTCCGGCAGCACCGGCGTGCACTCGGCCCGGACGGCCTCCCCCGCACCGACCCGCCCGACCCGGCCGGGCTCGCCTGGCGTCACCTCACGGCCACGCACCTGCTCGAGGTGACCCGCCCCACCGTCTGCGAGCTGCTGGACGCCGACGGTCGGGCCGCCCTCCACGCGCGCCTGGGCCCCGACCCGCTGCGCGACGACGCGGACCCGGCCGAGGCCATCGCCCGACTCCACGCGTCGCGGCGTGCCATCGGTGCCCTGCTGGTCGACCAGTCAGTCGTCTCCGGGATCGGCAACGTCTACCGCGCCGAACTGCTGTGGCGGGCGGGCCTCGACCCGCACACCCCCGGCAACGCCCTCGACCCCGACACGCTGCGCGCGCTGTGGGACGACGCCTTCGATCTCATGACGATCGGGCTGGGCGCCGGCTGGATCGTCGCCCACCCCACCCAGCTCGCGGACGCCCGGGCCCTGCTCGCCCGGGGTGAGGCCGTGCCGCGCTGGCCGAAGCGCTACGCGGTCTACCTGCGCCGCGGCGAACCTTGCCCGCGGTGCGGCACGCCGGTGGCGTCCGAACGCCTCGGCCTGCAGACCATGTACTGGTGCCCGGGCTGCCAGCAACAGCCGGCCTGACGCGACGACGCCCCAAGCCAGCGTGGACTCCGGCCCGTCCGCGGTGCAAGATGGGCCCGTGGGGCACCGGGCCCCACCGGGACCGGTCGTCGCTCCCCCCGGCGCGGGCGGACCCCTCCGACGGAAGGCCGCCCATGCCCGACCAGCACTCCCATCCGACCACGCTGACGGTGAACGGCGAACGCCACGACCTGGTGCTCGACCCCCGCGTGTCGGTGCTCGATGCGCTGCGCGACCGGCTGGGTGTCACGTCGGTGAAGAAGGGCTGCGACCACGGGCAGTGCGGGGCCTGCACGGTGATCGCCGACGGACGCCGCATCGTCAGCTGCCTGGCGCTGGCGGTCTCCTACGACGGCGCCGAGGTCACCACGGCCGCGGGGCTGGGGAGTGTCGGCGCGCTCGGCGCGCTGCAGGAGGCCTTCGTCGACCGCGACGCGCTCCAGTGCGGCTACTGCACCCCCGGGCAGGTCTGCTCCGCGGAGGCGATGTTGGCCGAGGCCGAGGCGGGCATGCCCTCGCACGTCACCGCCGACGTCGCCGCGCTCGACCCGGTGCGGCTGAGCCCCGAGGAGGTGCGGGAGCGCATGAGCGGCAACCTGTGCCGGTGCGGCGCCTACCCCAACATCGTGGACGCGATCCTCGACGTCGCCGGGGAACGGGGCCTGGCATGAAGGCCTTCGCGTACGCCCGGCCGGGTTCGATCGCCGAGGCCCTCGAGCTGGCCGGCGACGGCGACGACACCCAGACCGCGTACCTGGCCGGCGGTACCAACCTGGTGGACCACCTCCGTCTCGGCATCGCGCGCCCCGACACCCTGATCGACCTCAGCCGCCTGGACTTCGGCGGCGTCGAGGAGACCGCTGATGGTGGCCTGCGCATCGGCGCGAACGTCCGCAACGCCGACCTGGCGGCCGACCCCGCGCTGCGCCGCCGCTTCCCGTTCGTCAGCGAAGCCTTGCTCGCGGGGGCGTCCGGGCAGCTGCGGTCGATGGCCTCCACCGGGGGCAACCTGCTGCAGCGCACCCGCTGCGTCTACTTCCAGGACCGCTCGACGCCGTGCAACAAGCGCGAGCCCGGGTCCGGCTGCTCCGCCCTCGACGGCTACGGCACGTACAACGCCCTGATCGGCGCGTCCGAGCACTGCGTGGCGGTCCACCCCTCCGACCTGTGCGTTCCGCTCGCCGCGCTGGACGCGATCGTCCACGTCACCGGCCCCGGTGGTGAGCGGGCCATCCCGTTCGACCAGTTCCACCGGCTCCCGGGGGACGCCCCCGAGCGCGACACGACGCTGGAGGCGTCCGAGATCATCACGGCCGTGGAGATCTTGGCCCTGCCGTGGGCGTCGCGCTCGCGCTACCGCAAGGTGCGCGACCGCGCCTCGTACGCCTTCGCGCTGGTGTCGGTGGCGGCGGCGGTGGACGTCGCCGACGGCGTCGTCACCGATGTGCGGCTCGCGCTCGGCGGCGTCTCCCACAAACCCCACCGCGCCCGGGCGGCCGAGGACGCGCTGCGCGGCCAACCGGCCACCCCGGCGGCGTTCGAGGCGGCCATCGATGCCGAACTCGAGGCGGCGCGTCCGGGCAAGGACAACGCCTTCAAGGTGGGCCAGTTGCGGCGCACGACCGTCGCCGTCCTCACCGAACTCACCCAGACCGAGGGAGACCGGCCATGACCGCGACGCGCGACGCCCAGGGCCGATCGTCCGAATCGCCCGTGCTGCCCCTCCACGCCGCACCGGATCCGCAGCGGTCGGCCGGTCCGCGCGAACCCAGCGTGGGCACCGACCGGCGCCGGGTGGATGCGCCCCTCAAGGTCACCGGTACGGCCCCCTACGCCTACGAGCACCCGACCACGAATCCGTGTCACGTCTGGCCGGTGCTCTCCACGATCGCGCGCGGCACGATCATCGGCGTGGACGCGTCCCGCGCCGCCGCGGTGCCGGGGGTCATCCGGGTGCTGACCCACGCCGACGCACCCCGGCTGCGCGTCAAGGCCGACGCCGGCCTGTGGATCCTGCAGGGCCCCGAGGTGCACCACCGCGGCCAGATCATCGGCGGGGTCATCGCCGACACCCCCGAGGCGGCCCGCGAGGCCGCCGAACTCCTGGTGTTCACCTACGACGAGGCACCCTCGAAGGTCGAGCTCGACCCGGACGGCCCGGACGTGACCACCGCCAAGGTCGTGCTCATGCGGCCCGGGAGCGAGACCAAGGGTGACCCGGAGCAGGGCTGGGGCGAGGGCGTCCACCGCGTCGACGCGACGTACGAGCACACGGCGCAATACCACGCCCAGATGGAGCCGCACGCGGTCATCGCGACCTGGCACGAGGTCTCGCCGCTCGACGTGCGGGCCACGCGGCTCACGCTGCAGGACAGCAACCAGGGCCCGCTCCCGCACCGCCTGCTGCTCGCCCCCCTGCTCGGGCTGCTGCCGCACCAGCTCGACGTCAGCTCGCCCTACGTGGGCGGCGCGTTTGGCGGCAAGGCGTTCCCGCACCCCCACCTGGTGCTGGCCAGCCTCGCGGCCAAGATCGTGTCGCCGCGGCCGGTCAAGCTGGCCCTCACCCGGCAGCAGATGTTCAGCGTCGTCGGGCACCGGGCGGCGAGCAGCCAGCACGTGCGCCTGGCGGCGGACGCCGAGGGCCGGCTCACGATGGTCGAGCACGTGTCGACGCAGGCGGCGTCCCGGGTCAAGAACAGCGTCGACCACTCCTGCATGTCGACGCGCATGATGTACGCCACGCCGAACCGGCACACCGAGCACCGCGTCCTCGAGCTCGACGTGCCGCCCTCGACCTGGATGCGCGCGCCGGGCGACTTCACCGGCATGTTCGCCCTCGAGACGGCGCTCGACGAACTCGCGCACACCGCGGGGATCGACCCGGTGGACCTGCGCGTGCGCAACGAGCCGGACGTCGACCCCGAGAACGGCAAACCGTGGAGCACTCGGGCCCTCGTCGCCTGCCTGCAGCGGGGTGCGGAGCGCTTCGGCTGGGACGAGCGTCAGGCCCCGGGGCAGCGGCGCGACGGCGAGTGGCAGATCGGGCTCGGCATGGCGTCGGCGGTCTTCCCGAACATGCACATGGTCACGTTCGCCGCGAAGATCCTGTTCACCGGCGGCCGGTACGTCGTGCAGCTCCAGGCCTCCGACATCGGCACCGGCGCCCACACGGTGTTGGCGCAGATCGCGGCGGACGCGCTGGGCGTGGACCCGGATCTGGTGGTCACCGACATCGGACGCACGGGCACGCCGATGGCGATGGTGGCCGGCGGCAGCTCGGGCACCTACGAATGGGGCAACTCGGTCGTGGCGGCCTGCGAGGCGTTCCGCCGCAAGCACGGCCTGCACCCGGCCGAGGGCGCCTCGGCGACGGGCCGCAGTGGCCCGCCCAAGGGCTCGAACAAGTACTCCCGCAACGCGTTCGGCGCCCACTTCGCGGAGGTCGCGGTGAGCTCGGTCACCGACGAGGTGCGGGTGCGACGGCTGCTCGGGGTGTACGCCGCGGGCACGATCATCAACCCGAGGACGGCCCGCAGCCAGGTGATGGGCGGCATGATCATGGCGCTCTCGGGCGCCCTGCTGGAGGAGTCCTACCGCGACCCCCGGTTCGGGCACATCGCGAACGGCGACCTGGCGAGCTACCACGTCGCCGCGCACGCCGACGTGCCGCCCATCGACGTCGAGTTCCTGCCCGAGCACGACCCGTGGTTCGGAGCCAAGGGATCCAAGGGCATCGGCGAGATCGGCATGGTCGGGACGCCGGCCGCCCTCGGCAATGCCGTGTTCAACGCCACCGGGAAGCGACTGCGCAGCCTGCCCTTCACGCCCTCGGCGCTGGCCGAGGCGTGAGCACGCACGGTCTGCTGCTGGCGGCGGGGGCAGGCACGCGGTTCGGCGGGCCGAAGGCGCTGGCCCGGGACGCCGACGGCTCGGCCTGGCTGCTGCGCGCCCTGGCGGCGCTGCGCCCCTGCGCGGGGATCACGGTGGTTCTCGGGGCCGGGGCGTCGCAGGCCGCGGGTCTGGTGCCGCCGTCGGTGCGGGCTGTGCTCGCGGCTCGGTGGGCCGACGGCCTGGGGGCGTCGCTGCGCGCCGGGCTCGATGCGGTGGCCGCGTCCGACCACGACGCCGTGCTCGTCTCGCTCGTCGACCTGCCCGACGTGGACGCCCGGGTGACCCAGCGGGTGCTGGCTGCCGCCTCCGGCGCGTCGGCCCTGGCGCGGGCCACCTACGGCGGCGTGCCGGGTCACCCCGTCCTGCTGGGCCGCGCGCACTGGGACGGCGTGCTGGCCACCGCGGTCGGCGACCGGGGCGCCGGCTCCTACCTGGCCGCGCACATCGACCGGGTGCGGGGCGTCGAGTGTGGCGACCTGGCGAGCGGTGCCGACGTGGACGTCAACACCGGGGCGGGGCTGCGACCGGGGGGCGTCCGTGCGTGACGTGCTGCCCGAGCTGCTGGCGTGGTGGGACGCCGGCGCGACGGTCGCGCTCGCGACGGTGGTCGCGACGTTCCACTCCTCGCCGCGTCCGGCCGGCGCGGCCATGCTGGTCGGGCCGGACGCGACGGTGGTCGGCTCGGTGTCGGGCGGCTGCGTCGAGGGCGCGGTCTACGAGCTGGCCGGCTCCGTCGTGACCTCGGGGACGCCGGCCCTGCAGCGCTACGGCGTCTCCGACGACGACGCGTTCGCCGTCGGGTTGACGTGCGGGGGCGTCCTCGACGTGTTCGTGGCGCCGGTCTCACGGGAGACATTTCCCGAGCTGGGCGAGGTGGCGCGTCGGGTGGAGGCCGGCGAGCCGGTCGCGGTCGCGACCGTGATCGAGCACCCCGACCCCGGCTGGCTGGGTCGCCGGCGGGTGGTCACTGCGGACGCCGCCGACGCCGCCGCCGACGACGCCGCCGCGGACGCCATGGGTGGGTCGCTGGCGTCCAAGCGGGCCGATGGGGCCGTGGTCGACGACGCCCGGGGGCTGTTGGCGCTCGGCCAGAACGGCACGCTGACCTATGGCGCGGACGGCGAACGGCGCGGGGAGGGGCTGCGCGTCTTCGTCGAGTCGTTCGCGCCGCGGCCGCGGATGATCGTGTTCGGCGCAATCGACTTCGCGGCCGCGGTGGCGCGCATGGGCACCTTCCTCGGCTACCACGTCACCGTGTGCGACGCGCGGCCGGTCTTCGCGACTCGGGCGCGGTTCCCCGAGGCGGACGCCGTCGTCGTGGACTGGCCGCACCGCTACCTCGCCCACGAACGGGACGCCGGCCGCCTCGACGGGCGCACCGTCATCACCGTGCTCACCCACGACCCGAAGTTCGACGTGCCGCTGCTGGAGGTCGCCCTGCGCCTTCCCTCGCTGGCCTACCTCGGCGCCATGGGCAGCCGCCGCACCCACGAGAACCGGACGGCGCGGCTGCGCCAGGCCGGGGTGACGAAGGAGGAGCTGGCGCGGCTCGCGAGCCCGATCGGCCTCGACCTGGGCGGCCGCACCCCGGAGGAGACCGCCCTCTCCATCGCCGCCGAGATCGTGGCGGTGCGCTGGGGCGGCTCTGGGGAGCGACTGTCGTCGCGGGCGGGCCGGATCCACCGGGGGCCCGATCGGCAACCGCCAGCCGGTGCTCAACCGAGCATCGAGCGCAGCGTCCGCCGGTAGGTGGTGAAGGCGACTCGCCCCTCCTCGGTGAGTCGGGCGGACGTCGCGCGACCCTGCTTGCGGGTCAGGACGTACCCGGCGTCCTCGAGCTTGCGCAGGTGGGTGATCAGATTGCCAGCGGTGAGTTGGTGCAGACTCTGCAGGCGGCTGAAGGAGAGATCGTCACCGGGGCCCAGCGCGGCGAGCGTCACCATGATCCGTAACCGCACCGGGGCGTGGATCACGGGATCGAGCGGGTCAAGCACGCCGTCGCCTCGCGGCCAGACCGGCGGCCACGAGCAGTCCGCCGCCCCCGGCCACACCCGCGACCAACGGCGCCCAGACCGGCCCCGTCCAGCTGGCGACGCCCCCCACGGCGATGATGCCGACCCCGAGCCGGACCAGCAACGGGTCGTCCCACACCGCCCCGCTGAGCAGATACATCAACCCGGCAATGAGCACCGCCCCGGCGGTCATCATCACGCTGGCGGCCTCCGGCGTGCCGTACACGGCCACGCCGCCCGCCACCAGCACGAACCCGCCATAACCCACACCCCAGCCGAGGCCCAGCCGTGCGCCGGTGCGTGCCGTCCGGCCGCCGACACCCCGGGTGGCGCGGGTGGTCGCGATCGCGGTCACCACGCCTGCGACCAGCAACAACGCGAAGAACACCAGCGAACTCAACGTGCCGGGCGGGGTGTAGGTGGAGTGAGCGCGGACGTCGAGCCACAGCGCGAGGAATCCCACGAGCCAGGCGACGCCCCACGCCAGCAACTGCACCGGCAGGTTCACCGCCAAGGCTCGCCGCACACGGGACTCCTCATCCTCGATCATCCCCAGCGCCTCGCCCGGGTCGAAGGCTTCAGTCATGGCACGCCCCCCCTCACCTTGACCGCTCTCGCGCGACCTCATGTCCCGCCAACTTTGCGGTACAAACATGATCCTGCGGGGCCGCCGGTGGCGTCAAGGGTCGGCGTCACGGCCGGTCGGACCACCCCGCCCGTGCCACACTGCTGCCCATGAGCGACCCTTCCCCCGCCACGACGCCGTGGCCCGCCGGTCTGTCCGCGCCGGCCCGCCGGGCGCTGGAAGCCGCCGGGTACGCACGAACGTCCGACCTCACGCGGGCGCGCTTCATTGACCTCGCCGGGCTCCACGGCGTCGGGCCGAAGGCCCTCGACCTGCTCAGCGCCGCCCTGACCGAGGCAGGGCTCGACTTCGCCGAGCCCGCGCCGCGCAGCCAACAGCAGTGGCGCCGGGCGATGGGCACCGCACGGCCGGCGGGCACGGGCGAGGACGCGGCCCGCGAGGCGCGCCGCCGCAGCGCCGCCGCAGCGGGCGCGGCGTCCACACCGAAGGCGCCCCCGGTGGTGCTGGACGTGGGCGGCCGCGACGTGCGCATCTCCAGCCCGGACCGCGTGTACTTCCCCGAGACGGGCTGGACCAAGCTCGACGTGGTGCAGTACTACCTGGCGGTGGGGCCGGGGATCCTGCGCGCGCTGCGGGACCGGCCCACCATGCTGCACCGCTTTCCGAAGGGGTTGGCCGGGGAGAAGGTCTTCCAGAAGCGGCTGCCCTCGGGGGCCCCGCCGTGGGTCACCACCGTTCGCCTGCACTTCCCCCGCTTCGACCTGCACGCCGACGAGCTGTGCCCCACCGAGCTGGCAGAGATCGCCTGGGCGGGGCAGATGTCGACGGTGGAGTTCCACCCGTGGAACGTGCGCCGCTCCGACGTGGACGCCCCCGACGAGTGGCGCATCGACATCGACCCGATGCCCGACGCGGGCTGGGACCGCGTCGTGCGCGTGGCCGGGGCCGTGCGCGCCACCCTCGACGAGCTCGGCGTCACCGGTTACCCCAAGACCTCCGGCGGCAACGGCATCCACGTGTACGTGCGCATCCCGCCCGACCGCGGCTTTGCGGAGGTGCGCCGCGCCGCCTGGGCCTTTGCGGTCGCGGTGGAGGAGCGGCTGCCCGACGACGTCACCACCGCGTGGTGGCGACGCGACCGCCGACCCGACCAGGTGTTCCTCGACTACAACCAGAACGCCCGCGACCACACCCTCGCCAGCGCGTATTCTCTGCGCGGCAACCCGCGGGGCACGGTGTCGACGCCGTTCCGCTGGGACGAGCTGGACGCGCTCGACCCCCGCGACTTCACCCTGGCCACGGTGCCGGGCCGGTTCGCCGAGCTCGGCGACCTGATGGCCGGCATCGATGACGAAGCCTTCTCCCTCGATGCCCTCGTGGAGCAGGCGGATCGGCTCGAGGCCGACGGCCGCAGCATCGGCAGCCTGCCGGAACCGGGCTGACGGTGCACGATCGCGACAGGGCACAATGGTGCCCGTGCCTCGTGACCTGACCTCGTTCGACCGCGTCCGCCTCGCCGCGGGCACCGTTCTCGGGGACGCCGCCGCGTGGGCGTCCCGCCGGCTCGGCCGGGGCTCGGGCGCCTCGATCCGGGGCCAGATCCTCACGCGCGTCCAGCCGGACGCCTTCCGCCTGCTGCTCCGCGGCCGCCGCATCGCCGCGGTGACGGGCACGAACGGCAAGACGACCTCGACCCACCTCCTCGCCGCCGCGGTGCGCGAGGGGCTGGGGGCGGACGCCGCGCGCCTCGTCACCAACGCCGACGGGGCCAACCTGCACTACGGCATCGCGTCCGCGCTGGCCAAGGCGCCGAAGGCCGACACCGCCGTCCTCGAGACCGACGAGCGCGTGGTGGCCGACATGATCGCCCACGGCCGTCCCGAGGTGTTGGTGCTGCTCAACTTCAGCCGCGACCAGCTCGACCGCAACCACGAGATCAAGTTCCTCGGCCGCGCGTGGCGTGACTCCCTGACGGCAGCCGGGGACGCCGGCCCGGTGGTCATCGCGAACTCCGACGACCCCCTCGTGACGTGGGCGGCCGGTGCGGCGCGACGCGTCATCTGGGTCGACACCGCCAGCACGTGGGTCGCCGACGCGGCCCTGTGCCCCAACTGCGGTGACCTGCTCACCCGCGAGAACCCCAGCGCGGACGCCCCCACCGGACGGTGGGACTGCCCGGGCTGCGACCTCACCGAGCCGCAGGCCGACTACGTGGTGCGCGGCGACGCGGTCGAGCTGCCCGACCACACGGTCCGCGAGCTGACGCTGAACGTGCCCGGCAAGTTCAACGTCAGCAACGCGGCCATGGCGCTGGCGGCGGCCGTCGAGCTCGGTGTGCCCGTCTCCAAAGCCCTGACGGGGTTCCGCACCGTCCGCTCCCCCGCCGGCCGGTTCGCGGTGACCACGGTCAACGGCGTGGGCGTCCGCCTCGTGCTGAGCAAGAACCCGGCCGGCTGGGCCGAGTCGCTGCCGCTGCTCGAGACACCGACGGTGGTGCTGGCCATCGACTCGGTGGCGGCCGACGGCAAGGACGTGAGCTGGCTGTGGGACGTCGAGTTCGAGCAGCTGCGGGGCAAGAAGGTGATCTGCACCGGCCCGCGCGCCTACGACCTCGCCGTCCGGTTGGCCTACGCCGAGGTGGAGCACGAGGTGTCGGTGGACCTGACCGACGCCCTGCGGATCGCCTCGATCGCCCCCCAGCCGGTCGACCTCATCGCCACCTACACCCCCTTCCAGAAGCTCCTCAAGATGGCAGGCCTCCGATGACCGCTCCGGTGAAGATCGTCCTCGTCTACCAGTCGCTGCTCGGCATCTACGGCGACCAGGGCAACAGCCTCGTCCTGGCCCAGCGGCTGCGCTGGCGCGGCATCGACGCCGAGGTCGTGGTGGTCGAGCCCGGCGATCCGCTGCCGGCCGACGGCGCGATCTACTGCATGGGCGGCGGGGAGGACAACGCCCAGACCACGGCCGTCCGCGAGCTGACGAAGGACGGCTCGCTCTTCGCCGCGGTGGACGCCGGCGCCGTGGTGTTCGCGGTGTGCGCGGGTTACCAGATCTGCGGCCAGACGTTCACCATCGGCGAGACCGACGAGGTCCGTGAGGGCCTCGGCCTGCTCGACGTCACCACGACGCGCGGAGCCACCCGGGCCGTCGGGGAGATCCTGACCCGCTGGACGCGCCCCGACGGCTCGGAGTACCTGCTGTCCGGCTTCGAGAATCACGGCGGCTACACCCACCTCGGCCCGGACGCCACGCCGCTGGCCCGCGTCGAGCGCGGCATCGGCAATGCGGGCGACGGCACCGAGGGCGCCGTCCAGGGCCGCGTGATCGGCACCTACCCGCACGGACCGGTGCTGGCGCGCAACCCCGCCCTCGCCGACCACTTGCTCGGCCTGGCCCTCGACCGGGAGCTCGAACCGCTGGGCCGGGTGCAGTCCGTCCACGAAGGTCTCCGCCGCGAGCGCATCGCGTTCGTCCGGCGCTAGCTCCCGCGGTCGCGGCAACCGGGAGCGACCCGATTTCGTGAACACCGCGGCGGTGGGGTAACGTTCTTCTTCGCGCACCGCTAGCTCAACTGGCAGAGCAGCTGACTCTTAATCAGCGGGTTCAGGGTTCGAGTCCCTGGCGGTGTACCACTGGGGATCGGCCAGCGGTCCCAACCCGTTCACTGCGGAAGGTGCGATGTCCACCTCGGTGTGGGATCTCTACGGTGACGCGCTCCAGCGGCAGCCCCTCGTTGCACCCCCGTCACGCCGACGCGCGGCGTGGGCGTCCCTGTGGCGGTTCCGCACCTACCTGCGCCCCTACGCGTCCCGGTTCGTCATCATGTTCGTCGTCGCCCTGCTGGGCACGGGGGTCGGCATCGTGACGCCACTCATCGCGCGGGCCATCATCGACGGGCCGGTGGCGAACTCCGATCGGCCCGGGCTCTACGCCCTTGGCGCGCTGGCACTGGCCGTGGGCATCGTCGACGCGGTGTTGACGTTCATCCGCCGCTGGATCGTCTCGATCGGCACGTTGGGCGCCGAGACCGGCATCCGGCTCGACCTGTACGCCAAGCTGCAACGCCTGCCGCTGGGTTTCCACGGCCAGTGGGATTCGGGCCAGCTGCTCAGCCGGGTCATGAACGACCTGTCGACGATGCGGCGATTCCTCGGGTTCGGGCTGCTGTTCCTGATCCTCAACGTGTTGCAGATCACCGTCGTCACGATCCTGTTGATCGGCATGTACTGGCCGATGGGCGTCGTGGTCGCCGTGTCGGCCGTGCCGGTCGTCGCCCTGTGCCTGCTCAACGAGCGCGCCTACACCCGGCTGTCGCGCCGCATCCAGGACCAGACGGGCGACGTGGCGTCCTCGGTGGAGGAATCGGTGCAGGGGCTGCGCGTCATCAAGGCCTTCGGACGCGGCCGCCACATGTTCGCCGAGTTCGACGAGCGCGCCACCCGCCTGCGGGCCACCGCGCTCGAGCGGGTGCGCAACGTGAGCCGGTTCTGGACCTTCCTGGAGGTCATCCCCACCGTCACGCTCATCGCAGTGCTGGCCATCGGCGCGCTCGCCGCAGCGCAGGACCGGCTCACCCTCGGCACCCTGGTGGCCTTCATCACGCTCATGTTGTCGCTGATCTGGCCGGTGGCCGCGCTCGGCTTCCTGCTCAGCATGACCCAGGACGCAATGACCGCGGCCGACCGCGTCTGCGAGATCCTGGACGCCCCCGAGACGATCGTCGACGGCCCGCGCGTCCTGGACGCCCCCCGCGGCGCGCTGCGCTTCACCGACGTGGCGTTCCGCTTCCCGGACGCCGACGACGACGTCCTGCACGGCGTCAACCTCACCGTCGCGCCCGGCGAGACGGTCGCTCTGGTCGGCGGTACGGGCTCGGGCAAGTCGACCTTGACCGCCCTGGTGGCCCGGCTGGCGGACGTGACGGCGGGCTCGGTCACGATCGACGGCGTCGACGTCCGCGACCTGAAGCTCGCCCACCTGCGCTCCCTGGTGGCGACGGCGTTCGAGGATCCGACGCTGTTCTCCATGTCGGCCCGGGAGAACCTGACGCTGGGGCGTCCGGACGCCACCGAGGCCGAGATCGAACAGGCCCTCGAGGTCGCCCAGGCGCAGTTCGTCCACGACCTGCCCTGGGGGCTCGACACCCGCATCGGCGAGCAGGGCATGAGCCTGTCGGGCGGCCAGCGGCAGCGGCTCGCCCTGGCCCGCGCGATCCTCACCCGGCCGCGGGTGCTGGTGCTGGACGACACCCTGTCCGCCCTCGACATCCACACCGAGGCGCTGGTCGAGGAGGCGCTGCGCCGCGTCCTGGTGGGCGTCACCGGCATCGTCGTCGCCCACCGGGCCTCCACCGTGCTGCTGGCCGACCAGGTGGCCCTGCTGGAGTCGGGCACGATCACGCACGTCGGCACCCACGCCGAGCTGCTCGCCACCGTCCCCGAGTACCGCGAGCTGCTGAGCGCCGACTTCGATGCCGAGGCGGAGCTGGCATGAGCAGCGCCGCGCCCTCTCCCCAGGCCTCACCCCAGCCCTCATCCTCGCCGACGCCGCCGGACGACGACACCTCCTGGCGCGGCGTCGCGGCCGAGGAGAACGAGCAGGCCGCCGAGGCGGCCGGCGTCCAGCTCCGCGGCCGCAGCCGCCGGCTCCTCGGCGAGCTGTTGCGCCCCCATGTGCGGCTCCTGCCGGTGCTCATCGTGGCCCTGGTGCTCGAGAACGTCGCCCGGCTGAGCGCACCCCTGCTGGTGCAGCGCGGCATCGACCTGGGCATCCCGCCCCTCATGGCCGACCGGGGCCCGCGCATCCTGCTGGAGGTGTTGGCCGTCATGGGCGTCGCGGTGGTCGTGCAGACCGTGGCCCGCGTGTTCTTCCTGCGGCTGTTCGGCCGCATCGGTCAAGACATCCTGCTCGCGTTGCGCCGCCGCGTGTTCCGCCACTTCCAGCGCCTCGACGTCGCGTTCCACGACCGCTACACCTCGGGGCGGGCCGTCTCGCGGTTGACGTCCGACATGGACGCGATCGCCGAGCTGGTGGGGGGCGGCTTCGACGGGCTGGTCTCGGCGGTGCTGACGCTGCTGGGCGTCTCGGTGATGCTGCTCGTCCTCGACTGGCGCCTCGGCCTGGCGTGCCTGACGTCGGTGGTCTTCGTCGCGCTGCTCGTGCGCTGGTTCAGCACGGCCTCGGCCCGCACCTACCGGCGGGTGCGCGAGGCGTCCGCCCAGGTCATCGTGCACTTCGTGGAGTCGATGACCGGCATCCGGGCGGTGCAGGCCAACCGGCGCGAGCCACGCAACCAGGAGCTGTTCACCGGTCTGGCGGACCGCTACCGGGCGGTCAACGTCACCTCGTTCCGGCTCGTGGCGGTCTTCATGCCGGGCATCCGCGGCATCGGCAACGTCACAACCGGCCTGGTGCTGCTGCTCGGCGGCCTGTTCGTCCTCGAGGGCTCGATGACGGTCGGCGTGCTCACCGCCTTCCTGCTCTACCTGCGGCAGTTTTTCGAGCCGATGCAGGAGATCAGCCAGTTCTACAACACGTTCCAGTCGGCGATCTCGGCGCTGGAGAAGCTGTCGGGCGTCCTGGAGGAGGAGCCGGCGGTGGCCGAGCCGGCCTCGCCCACCCCGCTGCCCGACGCGTCGGGTGCGCTCGCGCTCACGGGAGTCGCGTTCTCCTACGTGGACGGCACCCCGGTGCTGCCGGGCCTCGACCTCGCGATCCCGGCCGGCCAGACGGTGGCCCTCGTGGGCACCACGGGGGCGGGCAAGACCACCATCGCCAAGCTGCTGTGCCGCTTCTACGACCCGAACGCCGGCCGCGTCACCCTCGACGGGGTCGACCTGCGCGATCTGGCGGACGCCGAGCTGCGCCGCCACGTCGTCATGGTGACGCAGGAGAACGTGATGTTCGCGGGCTCGGTGGCCGACAACATCCGCTTCGGACGGCCGGACGCCTCCGACGACGAGGTGACCGCCGCTGCCCGCGCCGTCGGCGCCGACGCCTTCATCGCCGCCCTGCCCGAGGGCTACGCCACCGACGTCGGCAAGCGCGGCGGCCGGCTCTCGGCGGGTCAACGGCAGCTCGTGGCCTTCGCGCGGGCATTCCTGGCCGACCCGGCCGTGCTGATCCTCGATGAGGCGACGAGCTCGCTCGACATCCCGTCCGAACGCGTGGTGCAGCGGGCCCTGCACACCGTGCTGGCCGACCGGACGGCCGTCATCATCGCGCACCGCCTGTCGACCGTCGAGATCGCCGACCGGGTGCTCGTGCTGGAGCACGGCCGGGTGGTGGAAGACGGATCGCCCGCCGGGCTGTTGGGCTCCGGCGGGCGATACGCGGCGCTCCACCGCTCGTGGATCGCGTCGTTGGGCTGACGGGCTACCCCTTGACGCCGCCCGCCAGCATGCCGCGGACGAAGAACCGCTGCAGCGCCAGGAAGACGATGACGGGCAGCAGCATGGCCACGAAGGCGCCCGCGGAGAGCAGGTGCCAGGCCTGGCCGCGGCTGCCGGCCATCTCGGCGATGGCCACCGTGATGGGGCGGTAGTCCGCGCGGGCGAAGGTCAGGCCGACCAGCAGGTCGTTCCACACCCACAGGAACTGGAAGATGCCGAACGAGGCGATCGCCGGCACCAACAGCGGCATGAGCACCTGGAAGAAGGTGCGCACGTGGCCGGCGCCATCCACCCGGGCCGCCTCGATGAGCGACCGCGGGATCTCCCGCATGAAGTTGTGCAGCAGGAAGATGGCGAGCGGCAGGCCGAAGATGGTGTGGGAGAGCCACACCGTCCAGTAGGTGCCGACGAGGCCGAACCGGACGTACTGGCTGAGCAGCGGGATGAGCGTGACCTGGATGGGCACGATCTGCAGCGCAAACACGGCGGCGAACAGCCAGTCGCGGCCCTTGAAGTCGATCCACGCGAACGCGTACGCGGCCAGCAGGGCCAGGATGATCGGGATGACCACCGAGGGGATCGTGATGATCAGCGAGTTCACGAACGGGCCGACGAGATCACCCGAGCCGGTGAGCACCGTCTCGTAGTTCTCCAGGGTGAACATCGGGTTGGTGAACGCCGTCCACCAACCGGTGCGCCGGATGGCGGACGGCTCGCGGAACGACGTGATCAGCAGCCCGGCGGTGGGGATCGTCCACACGACCGCGATGATGACGGCGATGGCGGACGCCGCGGGCGACGACAGCCGCGTCTTGCTGTCCTCCTTCCGCTGCTCGGCCCGCGTCAGCTTGCGGGTGGGGCCGTGGACGGCGACGGCGGTGTTGTCGGTCATCGCTCCCCCTCCGTGATGCGCATCTGGCGCACGTTGTAGATGATGATGGGCAGGACCAGCACGAACAGCAGGACGGCCAGTGCCGCGCCGATGCCGCCGGCCTGGCGTCCGAAGGTCTGGGTGTAGAACTCCAGGGCGACGATCGAGGTGTCGAACTGGCCGCCCGTCATGGTGCGGACGATGTCGAACGCCTTCAGGGTGGCCATGGCGATCGTGGTGATGACCACGATGATCGCGGGCCGGACGCTCGGCACCGTGATCTGCCAGAACATCCGCATGCCGGTCGCGCCGTCCATCTTGGCGGCCTCGATGGTCTCGTCGGGGATGGCCTTGATGGCGGCGGAGAGCACCGTCATGGCGAAACCGGTCTGGATCCAGATCATGACGACGATCAGGTAGAAGGTGTTGTACGGGGCGTCCAGCAGGAACTGTTGGGTGGGCACCCCACCCAGGCCGAGGAGCGCGTTGAGCAGGCCGACCTGGCCGTCGTAGACGAACTTCCAGATGATGCCCGCGCCCACCATGGAGATGGCCATGGGCAGGAAGACCAGGGTCTTGGCGAACTTCTCGAACCGGGTGCGGTCGACGAGGACGGCGTAGACGAGGCCGAGCGCGGTGGAGACCAGCGGCACGAGCAGCACCCAGAAGAAGGTGTTCCGCAGCACGATGAGGAACAGGTCCTGGCTGAAGACCGTGGCGTAGTTGTCAAGGCCGACGAAGGTCGACCCGTCGTTGGAGTACAGCGAGTTGCGCACCGTCATGATGGCGGGGATCAACAGGCCGAGCAGGATGAGCAGCAGCGCCGGCCCGAGGTAACCCAGGGCGGCGAACCAGCGCGGGAGGCTGGGGCGGTCGACCACCAGCAGAACCACGGCCATGACGGCGGCGAAGAGCGCGATCGCGACGAACATCACGATGAACTTCTCCACCGTGGTGTCCGGCTGCATGAGCCAGTCCATGGGGCCCTCCTTTCAGAAGGGGTCGTCGACCGGGGGCCCCGCCACGGCCGGTGCGGTCGTGGCGGAGCCCCCGGTGCGAGAGGGTCAGACGATCAGGCGGGCCAGGAGGCTTCGATGGCGTTGGCGGCGTCCTGGGAGCTCTTGTCCAGGGCGATCCAGTCCGTCATCTCCTTCCAGAAGGAACCGGCGCCGACGGCGCTGGGCATCAGGTCGGAGCCGTCGAAGCGGACCACGGCGTTCGGGTCGGTGATCAGCTCGTAGGAGAGCCGGTCGATCGGCATGGCCAGGTTCGACGGGTCGAGCTCGGTGTTCGCCGAGAGCCAGCCACCGTTCGGGGTGGTCTGCGCCTTGACGTTGCTCCACTCGGGGCTCGTCAGGTACGCCTGCAGCGCCGCGACCTCGGGGGCGTCGCGGAAGGCCATGGCGAACTCGCCACCCACGAGCATCGGGACGCTGTCCGTGGTCTCGGCCGGCAGGGCGAAGGCCCACACGTCGCCGTCCTCACCCACGGTGATGTCGCCACCGGCCTCCTGCCAGTTCGCCTGGTAGAAGGACGCCTGACGGTGCATGAAGCAGGTGCCGTCGACGATCGGGAAGCCCGCGTCGGTGAACGGGGTGGCGGCGATCGAGCGGACGTCGCCGAAGCCGCCGTTGACGTAGTCGGCGTTCTTGAGGATCGAGCCGGCCTGGTCGATGGCCTCGACGACGACCGGGTCGTTGAACGGGATCTCGTGGGTCACCCACTGGTCGTACTGCTCCGGGGTGCCGACGCGCAGCATCATGTCCTCGACCCAGTCGGTGGCCGGCCAGCCGGTGGCGTCGCCGGACTCGATGCCCGCGCACCACGGCTTCACCGAGCCGTCGGGGTTGTCGGTGACGATCTGCTGCGACAGGTCCATCAGCTCCTGCCACGTGGTGGGCACCTCGTAGCCCGCGTCCGCGAAGGCGGACGGGCTGTACCAGACGAACGACTTCGCGTTCGCGCCGATCGGGATGCCGTAGAACGTGTCGTTGACCGTCCCGTACATCTTCCAAGCCTCGTTGTAGTACTGGTCGACGTTCGCCGCGGCCGCCTCGCCGACCGGCACGACGGCGTCCGGGTTGCCGTTGACGATGGTCTGCAGCAGGCCGGGCTGGGGGAAGTAGGCCAGGTCGGGGGCGTTGCCCGCGGCGACGCGCACGGGGAGCTGGGCCTCGAACTCGCGGCTGCCCTCGTACTCGACCGTGGCACCGGTGCACTCCTCGAACGGCTTGAAGGCGTCGATGTGCGGCTGCGCCTCGGCGTCACTGGCGATCGAGGTGTAGACGGTGACCGTCGTGCCGTTCAGGTCGCCATAGGTCTCGAACGCCGAGCAGTCGACCTCTTGGGTGGGGGTTGTGGGGGCCGTGGCGGTGCCTCCGCTGGAGCAGGCGGAGGCGGTCAGCAGCGCCCCGGCGGACAGGGCCACGGCGAAGGCCCTCGTCATCTTCTTCGACATCAATCCTCACTTCTGTGTGGTGGTGGAGCGGCGCCCGCGGACGAGCACTGACCCCGGACCGGGCCAACCTACCCCACACGAAAGCAGAGGATTACGTGTGTAAACGTTTGTTATAGAACTGGAACCAAACACGGCCGGACGCCCCACCTCACGAAGGGTGCGGCGTCCGGCGCGTGGGGGCGATCAGCCCGCGGGGGGCTCAGCCCTGCGCGATGGAGCGGACCACGAAGAGGAACGCGACCGAGGCGGCGACCGCCAGACCGAGCGCACCGATCCGCTCATAGCGGGGCTCGCCCGTCGGGTCCACGAACTGCGACTTCACCGCGTCCACCTCGGAGCTGAGCAGCCCCTTGGCGTCCTGCACCGTCCGCGCGGCGACCGCGCGGGGGTGGGCCTGGGTGATGAGGCCTTCGACATTGCTCGCGAGTCGCGCCCGGGCCGCCGCGATCTCGGCCTGGATCTCTTCCTTGGTCCGCATGGGGCCCACCCTATGCCAGAAGCTAGGGTGGAGTCATGGCCAGACTCCAGGTGGGCGACCCCGCCCCGCCCTTCACCCTGCCTGCTGCCGACGGCACCACCGTGTCGCTGTCCGACTACGCGGGGCGTCGGGTCATCGTCTATTTCTACCCCGCCGCGTCCACGCCGGGGTGCACCACCCAGGCCGTCGACTTCACGGCGTCGGCCGACGCGATCGCTGCGGCCGGCTTCGACGTGCTGGGCATCTCGCCGGATGCGGTGGCCAAGCTGGCCGGGTTCCGCGAGAAGGAGGCCCTCACCATCACCCTGCTCGCCGACCCCGAGCGCACCACCCTCGAGGCGTACGGCGCCTGGGGAACGAAGCTGCTCTATGGCAAGGAGATCACCGGCGTCCTCCGCTCCACGTTCGTGGTCGACGTGGACGAGACGGGGGCAGGGACCATCTCGGTCGCCCAGTACAACGTGAGGGCGACGGGCCACGTCGCCAAGCTCCGCCGCGACCTCGGCATCGCATGACGGTTTCGGGGGCCGTGCTGTTCGCCGGGGCCGCGCCGATGGCGTCCGACCTCGCCGAGGCGTTGGCCGAGGAGTTCGCTGACGGCGCGTCGGCCCAGACCCTCGACATCCCGGGCAAGGGCAAGGTGGACGCGGCCGTGGTCTCGACCGGTCTGGTGCGGGCGATGGTGGCTGGCAACGCCGTCTCGCTGGACGCTGCCGCCGCGCTGCGCGCCTGTCACCCCGTGTGGTGGCAGGGTCAGACCGACGCGGTCGCCCAGCACCGCAGCCACGTCGTCATCACCGTGCTCCACCCGGGCGAGGTGCCCGAGCCGCGCGCCCAGGCGCTGCAGGAGGCGACGATCTGGTCGGTCATCGCGACGGTCGTGGCCGGGCTGCCCGGCGCCGTGGCCGTGCACAGTGCCCAGGCGTCGGCCGTGTACCCCGCGGACGCCTATGCGCGCGGGTTCAGCGCCGCGGTGGAGTCCAAGCAGGTGCCGGCCGACCTGTGGACCTCCGTGTGGGTCATGGACGAACCCGACGGCACCCACTCGGCCTACACCCTGGGGCTGGACGCCTTCGGCGCGCGCGACCTCGTGATCGAGCACAGCAGGCGGCCTCCCTCGGACCTGTTCCGCTTCCTCGCCGACACGGCCCGCTACCTCATCACCACCGGCGCGGTCGTCGAGGCGGGCCAGACGGTGGGGCCGACGCCGAGCCAGCAGCACCCGGTGCGCGAACGCCACTCGGCGATCCACGATGCGATGGTGCTCGAGATCGGAGACGAGCACCGGCCCCGCGCCGGCTCCTGACGCCGGGCTCTGCTCAGGGCACCAGGCGGGCGTCCACCGCGGCGGCGTCCAGCCCGCCGTCGAGACGCGCGTGGAAGGGGTGTCCCGGGGTCAGGTCGCCGCGTCGCACGGTGCCTCCCCCCAACCCGGAGGCGTAGATGGCGCTCACCAGCTCCATGGTCGACCGGGCGCTCTCCAACGTCGTGGCGTGGCGGCGTCCGGCCAGCAGGTCGCCCACCAGGCGGTTGATCTGCGCGGCGTGGTTGCTGGGCACCTCGTCGACGTCGGCCGCGCTCGCGGCCCACGGATCGCCCGCAGCCGGGCGGGCCGCGGCGCCCGGCCGCGCCTGCGTGCCGGGATCCAACCCGAAGCGTGCGGCGACCTCCGGATCGGGCACGGGCGTCCAAGACCAGTCGGCGTCACGGTAGCCGTACAGGTGGTTGACCTCTAGGGTGCCGCCCTCGGTGTCGACCCGGATGCGGCTCACCTCGCGCGGCGAGACGAGGCTGGTGACGATGCTCGCCACAGCGCCGCTGGCGAAGGTGACGACGGCGAGCGAGGCGTCCTCGAACTGCACGGGCCGCGCGAGCCGGACGGCGCGGGCGTCCACGCTCTCCCACTCCCCCATCAGGTGCAGCAGCAGGTCGATCTGGTGGATGGCGTGGCCGAGCGTCGGCCCACCGCCCTCACCGGCCCAGAGGCCTCGCCAGTCGACGTCGGTGAAATAGCCGTCGGTGCGGTACCAGAGGGTCTCGCAGACGGCGACGCGGGGGGTGCCCAGCGAGCCGGCGTCCATGAGCCGCCGGGCGCGCACCGCGCCGCTGCCGTGCCGGTGCTGCAGGACGACGTAGGCCTGGACACCGCCGGCCCGTTCGGCCTCGGCCACCCGGTCGAGCTCGGCGAGGCTGATCGTCGCGGGCTTCTCGATGAGCACGTTCACCCCTGCGGACAGCAGCGCGCAGGCGATGTCGGCGTGGCTCCCGGGCGGGGTGGCGATGGACACGAGGTCGACACCGGACGCGACCACCTCGGCCACGGAGCTGACGGCGCTGCCGCCGTGGGCGTCGGCGAAGGCCTCGGCCCGGCCGGGCACCACGTCGTGGTACGCGACGAGCCGGACGCGCGGGTTCTCGGCGTACGCGCGGGCGTGGGAGCGGGCAATGTTGCCGCAGCCGACGATGCCGACGCGGAGCGGGGTGACGTCCTCGTCCGGGCTCATGGCCCCAGCCTAGGCCAGCCGGTGGATGCCCCGCTGGGCGAACCAGCGCGTCGCAGCCTCGAGGAGGCCTGGCTCCGCGGTGAGTTCGACGGTGAGCACGCTCACCGGGAAGATCTCCATGGTGGTGATGCGCTGGGCGACCAGGCGGAGCTCGACGCCGAGGTCGGCGGCGAGCTGGGCGAAGGTGGCGCCTGCGGCGCTCTGCTGGACGAAGACGAGATCGAGGGTCATGACGGCTCCTGGCTGCGGTGGTGTGGGTGTGGGGGTTGAGAGCCACACTCCCGGCCACCGGCCGGGTCAGGTCGCCGGGGGGATCAGGAGTGGGCGCCGCGCGGGCGGCGACAACACCGACAACAGCCGGGCATGACGAGAGACAGCGTGTCGAAATGCGCCGTCGTGATCACGGGGTCAGACTAGCGGCGCGAGCGGCGTCCGCACAGCCGTTTCCCACAGGTCGGACGCCGGGGCGACCGGGGCGACCCGGGCGTCAGTAGTCGATGCCGCGGCGCGCGCGGACGCCGGTGGCGTGGGCGTGCTTCACGTTGCGCATCTCGGTGACCGTGTCGGCCAGGTCAACCAGCGAGGCGTGGGCGTTGCGGCCGGTGCAGATGACGTTGGTGGACGCCGCGCGCTCCCGGATCCGGGCCACGACCGTCTCGGCGTCGAGCCAGCCGTAGGTGAGCGGGTAGGTCACCTCGTCGAGCACGACGAGGCGGTACTCCCCGGACGTCAACACGCGGTCGGCCAGACGCCACGCCTCGCGGGCGATGCCGGCGCTCCGGTCGAGGTCGTCGCTCTCCCAGGTGAAGCCGTCGCCGTGGGTGAACCAGTCGACCCCCAGGCGGCGGGCCGACTCCGCCTCCCCCACGCGCCAGCGTCCCGACTTCATGAACTGCACCACGCAGGACGGCCAGCCGCGGGCGGCGGCGCGCATCAGCATGCCGAAGGCGGCGGTCGACTTCCCCTTGCCGTCGCCGGTGTTGACGAACACCAGCGAGTCAACGTCCCGGCGCGGCGGCAGGGGGCGGTCGTGTGTCGGCAGGTCGGTCACAGGGGGCTCCTTGCGGGGATGGGATGGGCGTGCGCGTCAGCGGCTCACCGGGCGGACGGGGATGACGGCGGGGCCGGCGGGGCGGGGCAGCACGTCGACGCGGGCGCCATAGGTCTCGTTCAGTTGGCGGGCGTCCAGCACGTCCGCGGGGGGGCCGTCCTGCACGAGGACGCCGCGGTCGAGCAGCACCATGCGGTCGGCGTACTGGGCGGCCAGCGTGAGGTCGTGCATGGCGGCCAGCACGGTGAGCCCTCGCTCGTGGCGCTGCTCGTCCACCAGGTCCAGCACCGACTGCTGGTGCCCGATGTCGAGGGCGCTGGTCGGCTCGTCGAGCAGCAGCAGGGTCGGCTGTTGGCACAGGGCACGGGCCAGCATGACGCGCTGCAGTTCGCCGCCGGAGAGCCGGTCGGCGGGGCGGTCGGCGAGCGTGGCCAGGCCGAGCCGGGTGAGCTCGTGCTGCACGGCGGCCCGGTCGGTGGCCGACTCGGTGCCGAAGCGGCGCAGGAAGGGCGTCCGGCCGAGGGCCACCAACTCGCGCACGGTCATGCCGGTGGGCACGACGGGCTGCTGGGCCATGAGGGCCACCCGCCGAGCGAGCGCACGCCGGGAGAGCTGGTGCGGATCGTCGTTTCCGAGGCGGAGGTGGCCGGTGACGGGGGTGAGCGCGGCGATGCCGTGCAGCAGCGAGGTCTTGCCCGCCCCGTTGGGCCCGACGACGGCGACCCAGGCGCCGGCGTCCACCACGAGATCGAGGTCGTGGACGACCTGCGCCTCCCCCCGGCGGACGCCGAGGCCGCGACACTCCAGCACGCTCACGTCATGCTCCGGTTCCGGCGGAGGACGACCAGGAAGAAGGGCGCGCCGACGAAGGCGGTGACGACGCCGATCGGCAACTCGGCGGGCGCCACGACCGAGCGGGCAGCGACATCGGCGAGCACGAGGAAGGCCGCCCCGAACAGCATGGCCAGCGGAAGGAGGAGGCGGTGGGAGGTGCCGAAGATCAGCCGGACGGCGTGGGGCACGACGATGCCGACGAACCCGATGAGCCCGCTCACCGCCACGACCGCGGTGGTGCCGAGCGTGGCGACCAGCACGAGCACGAGCCGCACCCGCGGGACGTTGATGCCGAGGCTGGCGGCCTCCACGTCGCCGACGGCGAGCACGTCGAGCGTGCGGCGGTGCAGCAGCAACAGCACCCAGCTCGCGAGCACGTACGGCAGCACCATGATGACGTCGCTCCACCCGTTGGTGCTCAGCCGGCCGAGCATCCAGCTGTAGACAGCGAGCAGCGAGTCGTCGAACCACTGCTGCACGAAGGTCTGCACGGCGCTGAAGAACGCCGCGACGGCCACGCCGGCGAGCACGATGATGGTCGAGCTGCGGTGGCCCCCCACGCTGGCACCGAGGGCGTAGGTGGCGCTCACCGCCAGCAGGCCGCCGGCGAAGGCGGCCAGCGGCACCCCGAACGGGCCGATCCCGCCCCCCTGCGTGATGGCGAGCGTGGCGCCGAGACCCGCGCCGGCCGAGACGCCGAGCAGGTACGGGTCAGCGAGCGGGTTGCGGAAGACGCCCTGGTACGCGGCGCCGGCGACAGCCAGCGTGGCGCCCACCAGGGCGCCCAGCACCATGCGCGGCAGCCGGATCTGCCACAAGATGGCCTGCTGCTGGCTCGTCAGGCCCGAATCGAGCGTCACGCCGGGGATCGCGTTGACCAGCTCGAGGGCGACGCCCGACGCCGTCAGGCCGGCCGGCCCGATCATGACGCCGGTGAGCAGCGCGATCCCGAGGACGCAGCCCGCGACCAGCCAGCGGCCCGACCGACCGATGCCACGGCCAAGGCGTGGCACGTCGAGCCGGCGGACCCGGGCCAGGGACGGCGTCCTCGGGGTCGCACTCATGCGTGGGCTGTCTGCAACGCGGTCACGTGATCGGAGACGGTCTCGACGAAGTCGACCACCCGCGGCCCCCAGCGGCTCGCGACGTCCTCGTCGAGGACGTGGACCCGGTCACCGGTGACGGCGGAGAGGCCGGCCCACCCGGCGCGCTCACCGAGCGATGCGGGCGTGACGCCGCAACACTGGGTGTCGGACAGGAAGATGAGGTCGGGGTCGGCGGCCACGACGTACTCCTCGGAGAGCTGGGGGTACAAGTCGGTCGTCCCGGCGGCGTCCGCGATGCTGGTCAGCCCGAACATGCCGTAGACCTCACCGATGAACGTGTCACTGGTGACGGTGTAGAGCGTCGGGTCGAGCTCGTGGAAGTAGGTGGCCCCTTCAGCCTTCGGGGTGGCGTCGACGGCGGCCTGGATGCGCTCGTCCATCTGCGCGACCACGGCCTTGGCATCGGCCAGGTGCCCCGTGGCGGTGCCGAGCCGCTCGATCTGCCCGTAGGCCTCGTCCAGCGTCTGGGCGGACGGGAGGGCGAGCGTCGGGACGCCGGCGTTGGCGAGGCTGCCGATCAGGTCGGCGTCCCGCGTCGAGGCGACCACGAGGTCGGGCTCGTGGGCCAGGATGGCCTCCACGTTGGGGGTGTACCCCGACAGGTCGGTGATCGGCGCCTCGGCCGGGTAGTCGGACTGCGAGTCGACGGCGACGACCTGGTCGCCCGCTCCGATCGCGAACAGCGACTCCGTGGCGGTCGGGCTCAGCGAGACGATCGCGTCGGGGCGCTCAGCGATGGTGACCGTCTCGGTGCTGTCACCGGCGCCGGTGACGACGTCGACGGGGAAGGATGCGGCAGCCGGGGTCGTGGTGGCCGGGGTGGTGGCGGCCGGGGCGTCGGTCGTGCCGCTCGCGCTGGGCGTCGCCGGCGATCCGCAGGCCGCCAGGGCCAGCGCGAGCGCGGCGGCGCCGAGCCAGGTGAGGCGCGCAGGGCGCGTGCGAGTTGATGGGGTGTGGGGCTGGATCACCAGCATCCTCCGATTCGTTGCGGAGGACGAAGTCGTCAGCCGCAACGGGCGGGGGCCCACTGCGCACGGACGGCCCTTCGTCCGAGGACCTGAACGTGGTCGTGGGGCAGGTGACCTGGCTCATCCGACCGACGGTCGGCATCACAGTTGCGGCACAGCGCCGGATTTTCACCGGACTTCACTGGCATCCACGACGCCCCCACTGGTTGCGGGGACCCGGCCAGACTAACGCATCGGATCGGCGTCCGGGCCCGGCGCTGGCGCGGCGGACGGATCGGGCTGGACGGCCGGTGCGGGCTGGACGGCCGGGTCGGCGTCCGCCCCCGGTGTGGGCTCCGCAGTCGCCCGGCGCACCTTCTCGAGCTGGCCGTGGTACCAGGTGCCGATCACCAGCAACAGGATGCCGACGACGATAAAGGCGAGCGCGCGGGCGAGGCCGGGCAGGGCACCCAGGTCGAAGAGGAACAGCTTGGCGACGGCGGCGGCGGCCAGCGCGATGGCGATGTGACGGGCCGCTTGGGCGTCCGAGGCCCGACGCAGCCCTCGGGAGAGCAGGGCGACGCTGAGGGCCATCCAGCTGACCGTGGCGACGGCGTGCGCGACCTGGAAGCCGTTCGCGACGTCGCCGAGAGTGTGGCCGAGGAGTGTGCCCGCCAGCACCACCGCCACGGTCCCGAAGAGCACCGTGCCGACCCACACCGCGTAGTTGAGAACATGGCCTCCCTCGGGCCAGTCCAGGCGGAGGGCGCGGACCACCAGCAGCGTGGCGACCAGCCCCAGCACGGACTGCACCACGTGCTCGATGCCGAGCCGGCCGTCGGCCACGGCCTGCAAGGACACGAGGGAAACCAGACTGGGCAGCCACACCAGGGCGCCGACCCCGGCGAGCAGGACGCCCACGACCATCACGGGGCGGAAGCGGACCCGCTCGGCCACCGCGAGGTAGGCGATCGCGAGGCCGAACCACAGGTAGCCCTGGTGCGCAGCATCGAAGGCGCGCAGCGCGGCCACGGCGAGGAAGAGCGCCCCCAGGGGGATGGCCGCGGCCCGGACCCAGGTGTGCACGCGCTGCGGCCAGAATCCGGCAGCGGTGGCCACCGCCCCGACGACGACGTAGGCGGCCACGGAGGGGAGCTTGTCGACGTTCCAGCCGCCGACCAGCAGCGGACCGCAGAACAGCACGAACGCGATCACGGCCGCGACGCGGGTGCCGGCGTCATTGCGCTGGTGCATCACCGCGATGAGGAGACCGCACAGCGCGAGCGCGGTGACCAGGGCGAGCAGGATCAGAGAGTCGGCCCCGCCCCGGGCCAGGATGAGGAGTTCGTCGATGGTCATGGCGAGGAACACCAGCCCGGTGGGCAGCGTGCGCGCCAGCACCAGGACGGGCCAGTCGACGGCGCGTTGGAACGCGCCGGAGGCGACGGTCAGCACGAGCATGAAGGCGAGCACGGCCAGCCGGTCGTTCTGCGACAGCAGGGGCGCCAGTACCAAGCTGCCCAACATGGCCAGGACCGCCAACCACTGGCTTCGCCAGGAGACGGCGACCCACACCCCGGCGAGGCTGACGAGGCCGGCGAGCACCAGCCCGGGCAGCACCGCGAGCAGGGGGCGTCCGGCCGGATCGGTGAAGATGGCCGTGAGCGCGACGAGGCACAGGAAGGTTGAGGCCACGCCGGTGGCGAACAGGGCTTGGGCGCCGATGTTCTTCGGGTCAAAGCGGTGCTGCCAGAAGGCCGCCGCGACGGCGGCCGCGGCGAGGCTGAGGCCGATCGTGGTGCGGGCGAGGGGGCCCAGGAAGCCGTCCTGCGGCATGAGCAGCACCAGGGCCACGCCGATGAGCGTCACCCCGGAGCCGACGATCGCAAAGATCTCCGCGAGGGACACCGGGCGCCGGGGCGGGCGGGGCGGGCTGGGTGGGCGGGGCGAGCGGGGCGGCGCGGGGAGCTGGGCTGCCGGGCGCTGGGAGGGGTGCGCCGGGGTGGGCTGGGTCGCCGGGGTGGGCTGGGGCGCCGGGGATCCGGGGCCTCGGGCCGGCGCGTCCTGGGCCGGGCCGGGCCGGCCCGGGACGACTTGCGGTGGACCCCAGGGCACGGCCGCGGGGAAGGGCGCCTGCCCCGCGGGCCTGCCGGGGAAGGGCGCGGTCCCCAGCGGTGGGCGTCCCGGCGCGTCCTGTCTCGATGTGCCCTGTCCCGATGTTCCCTGTCCCGATGTGCCCTGTCCGGATGTGCCCTGTCCGGATGCGCCCTGACCTGGCGCGCCCTGACCTGGCGTGTCCTGACCTGGCGCGTCGCGCGCCGCGGCATCCTGTGCCGCGGCGTCCCCGGCCACTGTGCGCTGCTGCAGGGCGAGGGCGCCCGCGAGGGCGTCCAGATCGCCGGCCAGGCGCACCAGACCGCGGGACACCTCGGCGATCTCGCCCCGGATGCGCGCGGTGATGGCGTCCGGGTCGTCGAGGCTCTGGCTGGACGCAGCGGGTGCGCGGCCGGCGTCCGGGCCGGGCGTGTGGGTCATCGCGGATCCTTTGCTGGGGCTGGCACCACCTTCCCGCACCGGGCGCCTCACGCGAGGGCGACACAGCGGCGCCGGGGCGAAACGCCGTCCGGCGAGGGCAACGGGGAGTGGCTGGGGCGACTGACCCGATGGAGTGGTGCGAAAAATGTCAGAGGCGGGTTGGAGGATGGTGTCATGAGCACGGGAGCAGCCGGGGTGGTGAGTCGTGACAGCGTGAACGCGCTGGCCGACGACCTCGCGCGCGGTGCGCTGCCGCGGGACGCGGATGCGCTCGCCGAGCTGCTCACGGGGCTGGAGGAGCTGAAGGCCACTGCTGCGGCGATCCAGGCGCGCGCCTCGGTGGCCCTGTCCGAGGTGCTGGTCGCGGAGCAGCGGGCCGGGGGCGTGCCCGCCGCACGCCTGGGGCGTGGGGTGGGTGCCGCGATCGCGGTGGCCCGGCGCGAGTCCCCGCACGCGGGCGACCGCTGGCTGGGCTTCGCCAAGGCGATCACGGCCGAGATGCCGCACACGCTCGCGCTGCTGAGCGCCGGGGTGCTGAGCGAGTACCGGGCGACGTTGCTGGTGCGCGAGACGGCCTGCCTCAGCCGGGAGGATCGCGCCGCCGTCGACGCCCAGGTGTGCGCCGACCCGGCCCAGCTGGCCACCTGGGGCAACCGCCGGATCGCGGCGGAGGCGCGTCGCATCGCGCAGCGGCTCGATCCGGCGTCCAGCGTGGAACGTCATCGCCGGGCGGTGGAGGAGCGCTGCGTGAGCCTGCGTCCTGCTCCCGACGGCATGACCTACCTCACCGCTCTGCTCCCGCTGACCCAGGGCGTGGCCGCGTACGCCGCCCTCGTGCGGGGTGCGGACACCGTGCTGGCGGCCGGTGACCCTCGGTCACGGGGGCAGATCCGGGCCGACCTCCTCGTCCAGCGCCTCACCGGCCAGGCCGCGGCGGACGCGGTGGGCGTCGGCGTGTACCTGCTCATGTCGGACGCGACGCTGCTGGACGCCGGCACCGAACCGGCCCAGGTGGTGGGGCACGGCTCGCTGCCCGCTCCCCTCGCCCGGGCCCTCGTGACGCGCGCGGTGGACGCCGGCGTGGCGGCGTGGGTGCGCCGGCTGTACCAGCGCCCCGGGGACGCCGAGCTCGTGGGGCTGGACGCGCGCAGCCGGGTGTTCCCCGCGGGTCTGGCTGACTGGATCGGTGTGCGGGACCAGACGTGCCGCACGCCTTGGTGCGATGCCCCGATCCGGCACATCGACCACGTGGTTCCCCACGCCGGCGGCGGAGCCACGTCCCTGGGCAATGGCCAGGGGCTCTGCGAAGCCTGCAACCACCACAAGCAGGCGATCGGCTGGAAGACACTCCCCCGGCCCGGCCCGCATGCCCCGGTGGAGCTCACCACACCGGCAGGCCAGGTGGTGCGGACTCGCGCCCCCGACCCACCCGCGTCACCGGTGGCACCCCCCGAGCGGCGCGGCCCGCCGCGTCCGGTGCGGATCGACCTGATCTGGCCCACGGCGGCCTGAGCGGACGACGAGCCGCCCCGAGCCTCGGCTCGGGGCGGGGGTGCCTAATCGTGCCGGAGAAGGGACTCGAACCCTCACACCCGAAGGCACAGGAACCTAAATCCTGCGTGTCTACCAGTTCCACCACTCCGGCCGGCGGTGGGAAGTCTACGTGCGGCTGTCCCAGCCCTCGCTCACGGCGTGCCACCGCTCGGCCACGTGGGCGATCACGGCGTCCGGCAGAGGCCCGGCATCGACGGCGTCCGCCGCCTTCGACAGGTTGTCCACGCTCGTCGTCCCGACGATGGCCGAGCAGACGCCAGGGGCGAAGGCGCTGAAACGGAGCGCAAACTCGCCCATGTCGAGGTCGACGTCGTAGGCGAGTTCCCGCAGGCGGTCCCAGTAGTAATCGCCGTACTCCCCCGTCGGACGCTCCGCGTGGCGCCACATCCCGTTGGCGAGGGGACGCTTGGCGATGATCCCGAGACCGGCCGCGGCGGCGTCCGGCACGGTGGCGCGCAGGTTGTGCTGGTCAGCGATGTTGACCGACGTCTCGATCGAGGCGAAGCGGCAGGACGCGACGGCGGCGGCCAGGTCCTCGTTGTCGCCCGAGTAGGCGACGACGCGGATCTTGCCCTCGCGGGAGAGGGCGTCGAGCTCGTCGGCGAGCGAGCCGTCCTCGAGGTGGCGGGCGTCGCAGGAGTGGAGGTGCATGATGTCGATGCACTCGGTGCGCAGGCGCCGCAGGGAGTCCTCCACGCCCGGCCGGATGATGCCGGGCGTCCAGTCGTCGTGACCGGCGATGGCGTGGCCGCACTTGCTCGACAGCACGAACTCGTCGCGGCGGTGGCTGATGTGGCGGCCGATGCGCTCCTCGCTGTCGCCGTAGCAGTGGGCGGTGTCGATGAGCGTGATGCCCAGGTCGAGGGCGTGGCTGAGGACGCGGCCGGCCGCGTCGTCGTCCATGCCGCCGTAGCCGATCTGGCCCGCGCCCAACCCGAGGGGGGACACCATGAGGCCGGTGGAACCGAAGGAGTGCGTCTGCATGCCTCCATCTCACCAGATCACACGAGGTGCAGGGCAGGGTCGTCCGCCGAGAGCGTACGAACCGGGCCCGGGCCTGTCTCGCGGGTCTCGAAGCGGACGGTCACCCGCCCCAGGCCGGCGCCCCACACCCAGCCGGCACCGTGCTCGTCGTGGACGACGTCGGCGCCCGGGGTGAACGACGGCACCCAGCGGGGGCGGACGGCCTCGGGCGCCGGAGCGTCCGGAAGCGGCAGATCGGCGTCGGTGTGGGTCACCACCGCGCCCTCGGCGTCCGGCTCGAAGAGTTCCTCCTGGGCGGCAGGGGTGAAGCCGGCGACGCCGACGCCGAGCAGGCGGAACCCGTCCTCGACGGCCACGTCGTCGAGCAGCCGTCGCGCGATGCGAGCGATGGTGGATGCCCGATCCGTGGCCCCGTTGAGGGTCAGCGATCGGGAGAGGATGGTGAAATCGGGACGCTTCACCTTGAGCGTGATCGTGCGGGCGAACAGGCCCTGCTGGGCCACACGCTCGGCCACGATGCGGGCATCGCGTTCGATGACGGCGTCCAGCTCGTCGCGGTCGCGGACGTCGGTCGAGAACGTGTCCTCCACCGAGATGGACTTCGCTTCCCGGTCGGGGCTCACGGGGCGATCGTCCCGGGCGAAGGCCAAGTGGTGCACCCATTCGCCGTTGGCCTTGCCGAGCTCGCGGACAACCTCGCCGTGGCTGAGCGCGCGAATGTCGGCCACGGTACGCACGCCCAGGCGGCTGAGTCGCTCCATGGTGGCGGGGCCCACACCGGGGATGGCCCTCGCCGGCAGGTCAGCGATGGTGTCCAGCTCCGTCCCGGGCTCGATCACACGCAACCCGTCCGGCTTGGCCAGCTCACTGCCGACCTTGGCGATGAATTTACTCGTGCCCACCCCCACGGACGCCGTGAGGCCGTGGGTGTCCGCCTGGACGCGGGCGCGCAGGTCCTCGGCGAGCTTGGTGACCGCCGCGGGGCTCACGTCGGGGTGCGCCCCACCCGTGAGATCGACGAACGCCTCGTCGAGGCTGAGGGGTTCGACGAGAGGGCTGAGCTCGCGCAGCAGACCCATCACGATCTGGGAACTCTCGCGGTAGGCGCGGAAACGTCCGGACAGGAACGCCGCGTGCGGGCACAGCCGGCGCGCTTCGTGCATGGGCATCGCCGAGTGGACGCCGAACACGCGCGCCTCGTAGGAGGCCGTCGACACCACTCCGCGGGAGCCCACTCCCCCGACGATCACCGGCTTCCCGCGCAGCGACGGCTTGTCGCGTTGCTCGACGGCGGCGAAGAAGGCGTCCAGGTCGAGGTGCAGGATCGAGGCGGCGAGCCTCACGCGGTGACCACCTGCCATCAGCTCCGACGGTCGGCGGACTTCCGGAACTTCGGCTTGTCGCCGTACTCGCGCCTCGACGAATCGCCCCTGCCGGAATGCCGGCCGTTGTCCCGTTCGAGCTCGATGAGCTTGCCGGAGATCCGGGTCGAGCGCAGCGCGTCCCACACCTCCTGGGGCATCTGGGCCGGCAGGTCGACCAGCGTGTGATCCGCCCGGATGTCGATGCGTCCGAAATCACCACGGCCGAGGCCGCCCTCGTTGGCCAGAGCCCCCACGATCATGCGAGGGGCCACGCGCTGGCGGCGCCCGACAGCGATGCGGTAGGTGACGAGCGGGCCGCCTGAGCCTTCCCGGGTGCGCCTTGGGCGATCTTCCCGGTCACCGGCCGCGCCGCGCCCGCGGCGTCCGCCGTCGTCGTCGGAGAAGGAGCGGACGGCGGCCGGGGGCTCGGGATCCATGAGCATGGGCTCGTCACCCTGCTGCACTGCGGCGAGGGCGGCGGCCACGTCCACCTCGGGAACATCGTGCTCGCGCACGTAGTGAGCCACGACATCGCGGAAGAAGTCGATCTTGGCGCGCTCGCCCAGCGCCGCGGTGATGGCCTCGTCGAAGCGGGACAACCGGGTGGCGTTGATGTCATCGGCGGTGGGTAGCGCCATGGCCGTGAGCTCCTGGCCGGTGGCGCGCTCGATCGCCTTGAGCAGCCGGCGTTCGCGAGGGGTGACGAACGAGATGGCGTCCCCGGAGCGCCCGGCGCGGCCGGTGCGGCCGATGCGGTGGACGTAGCTCTCGGTGTCGGTCGGGATGTCGAAATTCACCACGTGGCTCACCCGCTCGACGTCCAGGCCGCGGGCGGCGACGTCGGTGGCGACCAGGATGTCGAGCTTGCCGCTCTTCAGCTGGTTGACCGTCCGCTCCCGCTGCGCCTGGGCCAGATCGCCGTTGATGGCCGCGGCGGCGAAGCCACGGGCGCGCAGCTTCTCGGCGACCGTCTCGGTGTCGTTCTTGGTGCGGACGAACACGATCATGCCGTCGAAGTTCTCCACCTCGAGGATGCGCGTGAGGGCGTCCACCTTCTGCGGGTAGGAGACGATCAGATAGCGGTGCTTGATGTTCGGCGCGGTGCGCGTCTGGCCCTCGACCCGCACCTCGAGCGGGTCGGTGAGGTAGGTCGCGGCGAGCGTCCGGATGGCCTTCGGCATCGTCGCGGAGAAGAGCGCGACCTGCTTGTCGGTCGGGGTGTCGGCGAGAATTTGCTCGACGTCCTCGGCGAAGCCCATGTTGAGCATCTCGTCGGCCTCGTCGAGCACGAGGAAGCGCAGCTGGGTGAGGTCGAGCGTGCCGCGCTCCAGGTGGTCGATGATGCGACCCGGCGTGCCCACCACCACGTGGACGCCGCGCGCGAGCGCGCTCAGCTGGATGCCGTAACCCTGGCCGCCGTAGACGGGCAGGACGTGGACGCCCTTGTGATGGGAGGCGTAGCTCTCGAACGCCTCGCACACCTGGAGGGCCAGCTCGCGGGTGGGCGCCAGCACGAGGGCCTGCGGTGCCTTCTGCTTGAGGTCGAGGCCGTTCAGGATGGGCAGAGCGAAGGCGGCCGTCTTTCCCGTGCCCGTTTGGGCCAGGCCCATGACGTTGCGGCCGGCCAGCAACGCCGGGATCGTCTCGGCCTGGATGGGGCTGGGCCGCTCATAACCCAACTCGCGGATCGCCTTGAGCAGGCGATCGTCAATGCCGAGATCGGCAAACGTGGTGGTGGGGGCCTCAGCCTCGGTTTCGCTCACCCCACGACCGTAGTGGGTCCGGAGGCCTCCGCGCGCGTTCTGGTTGTCTGGTTCGGCCAGTTGTCCGCTGCGGCTCAGAATCCGTGCCTATAGGCGACCAGAGACGCCACCCGCCGCATTCCCAGGGCTTCATAGAGGGCACACGCCGGTGTGCGGCTCTCCTGGACCGTGAGGTTGAGATCATGCTGGGGTGCCGCGACCGCGATGCGCCGTCCCGCCGCAGCGACGAGGGCGCGTCCCAGGCCGAGCCCGCGGGCTGCGTCCGTGACGGCCACGTAGTCGAGATAGCCGGAGCCGTCGGCCTGCACGCGGCCGGCGGCGTAGCCCGCGAAGGCCCCCCGGTTCTCGGCGACGACCACGATGAAGCCACGCTCGGGGTCGAGCAACTGGCTGACGGAGTAATAGGTGTCGGGGAATTCGGCCTGGTGCAGGGATTCGATGGCTGCTGCGTCGGAGGTGCGGGCGGTGCGGACGCGGGCGCCCTCGTCCGGCCACGCGGAGGCGTCCGAGGTGACGTAGAGGTGGTTCGCCTCCGTGGCCGCCCAGCCGCGCCCCGCTGCGAGCGCGGCCATGGCGGTGTGGGCGACATCGGCGGAGATCTCGTGACGGGTGACGCCGGGCGGCAGCGCATGGAGCGCTGCGTCCAGCAGGGGGCGGGCGTCGCGAAGCCACTCACCCGCAACCCACGGACCGTGGATCCAGCTGCGGCCCAGCGACTCGTCTGAGTCGGCGATGACGACGCCGGTGAGGTGACCGTCATGATCGGACACCCAGGTGAATGCCGTCCAGTCGCCGAGATCATCCAACTCGGACGCCACCCCGTCGCGCTCGGTGCCGGCGTAGGTGCACGCTCGGGCGGGGTCGCTCTGCTGCCCGACGATCAGATCCAGGACGGCGTCCCGCTCAGAGTCCCGCATGGGGCGGACCGTGACCATGGGCACTCCGTTCTACGAGACCGACGTCGGTGCAGGCTGATGGCGTTCGCTCACCCGACGATCACGGCCTGGAGCTCACCCACCGGCAACTCCCGCGACGCCGACACCACCACCGGCACCGTACCGCTGTACCCCAACGCCGACCACGCCACCGACCAATGACTCGACGCCGTCACCGTGTAGGAGCCCTCCGGCAACGACGCCCCCTCATAGACATACCCACAATCAGGCGACGGCGTCCCCGGCTTCGTACCGGAGGGCAGCGGCGACATCGACGAACACGTGACCGACTTGCCATCACCCATCGCAAACACCACCCGCTCCCGAACCGCCGACATCGAAATCGTGATCCCGTACTGCGTGGTCGACGACTGCAACGCAGCCGGGGTCTCCGTCCACAACCACAACGGATACCCCACCACCGCCATGTCCCACTCATTCACACTCGGATCCGGACCCACCATCACCTCCGGATGCGGCAAAGTCATCGACAACACCACCTCACGCGCCAACGACCGAACCACCGCCTCCGACGGCACCACCGGACCCGGCTGACCAGCCGCCTCAGCCACAGCAGGATCAGCCACCGCAAGCTGACACTCCGCGCTATAACGCAACAACCCCTCACACTCAGGAATCCGAGAAATGAACATCTTCCACTGCTCCTGCTCCAAAGCGGGAGAGCGAGCGCTATCTGTCGCAGCGATATCCTTGCCGGCGCCGCTGGGCGAGCGCCTATTACCAGCTGACGATTCGCGTCCGACACCTTCGTGAACCGCGGCTACAGCCCTTTCCGGTGCTGTAGCAATCACCTGAATTCGACCCACCCCATCCTTTTTCACCACGGGTTTAGGTGTAGGTGCAGGCGTAGGCGTCGGGGGCGGCGGCGGAGGGGGCTGCCTGCGGCCAGCAGCTCCTGCCTCCATGGCAGACGACCCAGAGAAGATGCACGCGACGACAACGAGTCCAACCCAGAGACGCCTCAGCATTCCTCCACCTCCGCCCCCTTGATGCTGGAGAGCTTGATTCCACCGTCCGTTTTCGTAAAGAACACATCTTCAAGTACGTAGCTAGCAATTGCAGTCGTCTCGCCATTTGCAGTGAAACTCTGCGTTCCAGGCGAGCTGCAAATCTCAAGAGCGAGATCAGATCCCCGATCAGCGATATTCGTAGGTCGAACCCACTCAATCTCCATCTCTCCACTATATGCCACATCGGATCTACTGGCCTCAAGAAGCGTCTTCTCCAAGTCTTCCTGTGCCGCACCTACGGTGAGGTCTCGCAGGCCATCGCTCATGGCTTCTTTCGCGATCAAGAGGTCGTTGGCAGTCTCCATGGCGCGCCGGTACACACGCTCCGCCTCCGCGTACTGCTCATCCCGCGCCACCATGCGCTCGTGCTCAGCCTCATCGCACGCGTATGCCTCACCACCCGCCTCCGGTGTGCACTGGAACGTCGGCTCCGGAGTCGGCTCAGGCGAGGGCGTCGACCCTCCGGCGGGCGTGCACCCCACCAACAGCACGCCCCAGCACACCACGGCACCGGCAACAGTCATCGGCTTCACCACGCGAATCCCCCTACGTCAACGACGACCAACCCAGCATGACACAGCACCAAAGACCCACCCCACCCCTTCCAAGAGTTGTCCACAGCCACGGCGAACAACCGCGTCTGCGGGCACCCGGCACACTGGAGCCCATGACCGCGCGATCCGACAACACCTACGCCCGCCGTCCCGCAACCCCGCCGTGGGGGCCCGGTTGGGCGCGACTGCTCGCGGGGATGGCCACGCTGTTTCCCCTGGGTCTGGCCGGCACCGGCATCATCACCATGACCGCCGCCGTCGGGTCGGCGTCCCTGCAGTGGATCGGCATCGGCCTCGCCACCGTGCTTCTCGGCGCCGCCATCGCCGCCCCGCTGGGGGTGTTCCTCGCCAGGGGTGGCAAGCCGTGGTTCGTCGCCGGCATCACCCTGGTCCTCGTGCTCGCCGCCACGCTGCTCGTGTTCGCCTTCCTCTGAGCGCGGCGTCCCAGGCCTCCCAACCCTCACACCATCGGCGCAGCAGTTCCGCGTCGCTCGTACCCGACGAAGTCGAACCCCTCGCGTGGTTCCCGGCGAACCTCGGACCACTCAGCCGGGTCGAGCTCCGGAAACGTCACGGACCCCTCGGCCGCCACGGGCACCTCGGTCAGATCCAGTTCGGTGAGCCACGGCCACGCCTGCCGGTAGATCTCCCCGCCCCCGGCCACGTACACCACGTCATCCAGACCGGCAGCGACGGCCAACGCCTCCTCCACCGAGGTGGCCACCAACCCCACCGCGGTCGAGCCCGCGGGCGGCAACGACACGGCCGACGGCGTCCGCGTCACGACGATGGTCGTCCGCCCCGGCAGCCAGCGACCGATAGCATCGTGCGTCGCGCGGCCCATCACCATCGGGTGGCCCAGGGTCACCCGCTTGTAGCGCGCCCAGTCCTCGGCGAACGAGAACGGCTGCTTCTCCCCGTCCCCGAGCACCCCGTTGGACGCAACAATCGCGATCGCGATCACCTTCGTCGCCATCTCAGCTCCCCTCCGCCAGCCGCGCCACCTCGGCGGCCAGCACGCGATGAACACCGGGATCGACCACCGGCCGGAAATGCCCGTTGACGCCGAGGGTGATCGTACGGCTCCCCGGCGGCCCGGCTCCCCCGGCCACCGCCGGGATGAACTCGTCCCAGGCCGGCTGGATCGACGTGATCCGCGCGTCAGCCTGGGTCAGCGCGGCCAACCAGCCCAGCTCCGCCCCACCCGGCGCGAAGACCCCCAGGGCCGTCCGCCGCAGCGCCCGCCCCCGAAGGCCGCCCATCCGCGCTGATCCCACCCACGGCGTGCACACCGCCACCAACCCCGCCACCCGGTCAGCGATACCCGCCTCCAGCAGCAGCGCCTTGCCGATCAGCCCACCCTTCGAATGTCCCACCAGGACGCCGCCCCGTACGTCGGCCGCCACCACGGCGGACGCCGCCACCGCCACAGCTCGCTCGAACGCCAGCCGCTGGTACCCCAACTCCGGCACCACCACCACCGGATGCCCCCGCTCGTGCAACGCCCGCGCCCACGGCAGCAAATAGCGCCACGGCTCGTAGACGCCGGGCAGCAACACCACCGGCGCCCGCCACCCGGAAGCGAAGGCGTCCGGCGGCGTCCGATCCACCGTGATCCGAGCCCGGTGCGGCACCACGTGCACCGCCTCCCAGGCGAGCGTGCGCACCGTGGATCCCCACCCGTTCACGCCCATCGGTGCACCTCGGCGTGCACCTTCCACCACACCCGCTCGTCCATCAACGGCAGGAAGTGCCCGGACGCCGCCAGCGGCACATTGCGCGCCCCCTCCAGCGTCGACCCCTCCGGAATCATCTCGTCCCACGCCGGCACCAGCGATGACACCCGGCGCTGCGCCACGTCCAGCGCCGCGATCGTCGTGATGCCGGACGCCGTGGGTGCGAATTCGCGCAGATGACTGAGCGCCGCCAGACGCAGCCCCCGCGAGGAACCCCGGAAGGGCGACGCCACCGCCACCACCCCGGCGATGCGCGCGTCGAGACCCGGCCGGGTCATCGTCAGCAGCCCGATCAGCCCACCCTTCGAGTGCGCCACCACGACGCACCGTTCGAGCCCCCGATCCGCCACGAACGCCTCCACCACGTCCGCCGCGGCTTCCAGGGAACTCACATTCCAGCCGAGCTGGTCGACGACGTGGACGGGGTGGCCAGCGTCCCGCAGGAACTCACCCAGGGGTTTGAGGTAGCGCCACGGCTCGTAGACGCCCGGCAGCAACAGCACGGGGATGCGCCCCTCGGGGCAGGGGCGCGGCACCGCCAACAGCCGCCGCGCCGGCGTCCGATCGAGCAGCGCAGCCACCTGACGGCCCGCCACGTGCAGCCAGTCCCGCACCACGATGCCGACCTTCTCGCGCACGTTCATGAGGCGGCGCGCTCGGCCAGCTCGAGCAGCTCCCTCGCCACCACGCCCGCGTGCCCCACCACGAGCTGGTGCGAGGCGCCCGCCACCACGACCAGCCGCACGGACGCCGCCGCACCCGCGGCCGCGCCCAGCTCCTCGATCCACGACTGCGGTGTCACCGCGTCCCGTGACCCCCGCAGCAGCACGAGGTGCTGGGTCAGGGAAGGCATCCGCTCCTCGACGCGGTACTCCAGCATGGCGGGCAGCACCTCCAGCGGCCACACCAGGCCGGCCCGCAGGTACCCCTGCACCGACAGCAGCGCCTCGGAGAACCGCTCCCGGGCCGACGACTTCAGGAACGCCCACGTCTGTTTCCGCACCGAGCGTGCCCCGTGCGTCACCACGGGGGACGCCAGCGCCACGGCGCGCGCCACCCCCGGGTGGTGAGCGACGGCGTCCACGACGATCTGTGCGCCCATCGAGTGCCCGAGCCACACCGCATCCGCCACCTTCAGCCGCTCGGCCGCCTCCGCGACCACGGACGCGAACGCCTCGATTCCGAACGGGCGTTCCGGGTCGGGCGTCCCCCCGAAACCGGGCAGGTCGAACAGCACCACGCGTCCCCGTTCGGCCAGCTCCGCCGCCAGCGGGCCCAAGTAGGTCGAGGAGACCCCCAGCCCGTGCACGAGTACGAAGGCCGGCCCCTCCTGCTGCGGGGTGGTCCACACGTGCACCGTCACACCCCCGATGTCGAGGTCGCACTGCTCGAGGTGGTCGGGGGGGTCCAGACGATCGAGACGATCCAGGTGCTCGAGGTGGTCGAGGTCGTCCAGCATCAGACGGCGATCGGGGCCTTGATCACGGGGTGCGGGTCATACCCGCGCACCTCGATGTCGCGCAACTCGAACGCGTCGATGGCCGACACGGCCGGGTTCAGGTGCAGCGTCGGCAGCGTGCGTGGCGTGCGCCCGAGCTGCTCGCGCGCCTGCTCGAGGTGGTTGAGGTAGAGGTGCGCGTCGCCGAAGGTGTGGACGAAGTCACCCACCTCCAGCCCCGTGACCTGCGCCACCATGTGCGTCAGCAGGGCGTAGCTCGCGATGTTGAAGGGCACCCCCAGGAACACGTCGGCCGAGCGCTGGTACATCTGGCAGCTCAACCGCCCGTCAGCCACGTAGAACTGGAACATCATGTGGCAGGGCGGCAGCGCCATGGCGTCCACCATCGCGGGGTTCCACGCCACGACGACGTGACGCCGCGAGTCCGGTTGGGTGCGGATCTGCGCGATGACGTCGGCGAGCTGGTCGACGTGGGCGCCCTCCGGCGTCGGCCAGCTGCGCCATTGGTAGCCGTAGATCGGGCCCAGATCGCCCTGCTCGTCGGCCCACTCGTCCCAGATCGTGATGCCGTTCTCGTGCAGCCACGCGATGTTGGTGTCGCCGCGCAGGAACCACAGCAGTTCGCCGAAAATGCTGCGGGTGTGCAACTTCTTGGTCGTGAGCAGCGGAAAGCCCTGCGCCAGGTCGAACCGCAGCTGGTGGCCGAACACGCTGAGCGTGCCGGTGCCCGTCCGGTCGGTCTTCTCGGCCCCCTCGGCCAGAATCCGCCGCACCAGGCCCAGGTAGGCCGCGTCCGCGTCGTTGGTCACTGCTCCTCCTCGGCGCCCAGCAGCCGCAGGCGCTCCACCATCGCACGCACCGCTCGGCCCCGGTGGCTGAGCGCGTCCTTCTCCTCCGCCGACAGCTCCGCGTTCGTGACTGTCTGACCCTCGGCGACGAAGATCGGGTCGTACCCGAAACCCTGGTCACCCGACTCCTCGTGGGCGATCCGGCCCGGCCAGTCGGCGCGCACCACCTCCTCGGTGCCGTCGGGCAGCACCAGCGCCAGACAGCACACGAACCGGGCTCCGCGCGCGTCGTCGGGCACGTCGTCGATCTGCGCGAGCACGAGGCGGCGGTTCTCCTCATCGGACGCCTTCGCCCCCGCCCAGCGCGCCGTGCGCACCCCCGGCATGCCGTTGAGGACGTCCACCTCCAGGCCGGAGTCATCGGCCAACGCCGGCAGCCCCGTGACCGCCACCGCCGCCCGCGCCTTGATCAGCGCGTTGCCCTCGAAGGTGGGTTCCGTCTCGGCCGGTTCGGGGTAGGACGCCACGTCGTCCAGCCCCAGCACCGCGACCTCCAGGCCGGACGCCGCCACGATCCGTCGCAGCTCCGCCAACTTCTTGGGGTTGTGGGTGGCCAACACCACCGAGGACACGGGTGCGGTCGGCGACATGAGGGTCACCCTACCCGGGGCCTCGGGTGGGGCTCCTCTGGTGCCACGCGGTACCGATGGGGGGTCGACCCCTCGAGGAGACCGGACTGGTGCTCGGCGTGCGAGAGAGCCTCCCCCAGCAAACGCCGCACGTGGGCGTCCGAGGCCGAGTAGAAGACGAACGCGCCCTCCCGGCGGCTGGTCACCAACCCGGCCAGCCGCAGCTTGGACAGGTGCTGGCTCACCGCCGGTGCCGTCGACTGCACCATCTCCACCAGGGCACCCACGCTGGATTCGCCCTGCAGCAGCGCCCACAACAGCTTCACCCGGGTGGGATCGGCCAGCATCCGGAACATCGCGCTCGCCAGCCGAGCATGCTCGTCGTCGGGGACGTCCAGCAGCGGCGACTCGTGCACCCGCCCAGCCTAGCCATGGTTGCTTGTTTGAGCAGTTGCGCAAATACTTGAGCCCATGAATCCCCGTCGGGACGCCCACCCGCAGCGCCAGGCACACCAGCACCAGGAGCAGGAGCACGAGCACGAGCACGAGCACGACAAACACCAGCACGAGCACGACGAACACCAGCACCACCACCACGGCGCGCACGACCACGACCACCACCACGGCGACGACTGGTGGGCGCGCGTGCGGCACGCGATCACCCCCCACTCCCACGACCACGCCGAGGCCATGCCGACCGCGGAGGAGGCCAGCAAGGAGGGCATTCGGACGGCGTGGATCAGCTTGGCCGGCATGGCCGCCACCGCCGCGCTCCAACTGGTGATCGTCGCCGTGAGCGGCTCGATCGGGCTGCTGGCCGACACCCTGCACAACCTCGGCCACCTGGTCACGACCATCCCGCTCATCATCGCGTTCCGGCTCGGACGCCGCGCCCCGACCCGGCGCTACCCCTTCGGCCTGCGGCGCGCGGAGGATCTCGTCGGCCTCCTGATCGGCCTGGTCATCGCGATCTCGGCCGCGCTGATCATCGCCGAATCCGTTCGCGCCCTGGTGGACCCGAGGCCCATGACCAACCCCGCCTGGGTGCTGGCCGCTGCCCTGATCGGAGCCGCCGGCAACGAGATCGTGGCCATCTACCGCATCCGCACCGGCCGGCGCATCGGCTCGGCCGCGCTGATCGCCGAGGGCCAGCACGCGCGCACCGACGCCCTCACCTCGCTGGCCGTGATCGGCGGAGTCGGGGGGACGTGGGCCGGGTTCCCCCAGGTGGACGCCCTCGTGGGGCTCCTCATGGGGGCCGTCATCGTGGGCGTCCTCATCAGCACCGTGAGGGTCACCGTGCGGCGCCTCATGGACGGTGTCGAGGACGGCACGCTCGACCAGATCGAGCGCACCGCCGCCGACGTGCCCGGGGTCCGCCGCGTCGAGCGTTCCCGCGCCCGATGGAGCGGCCACCGCATGGAGGCCGATCTCGACATCGCCGTCGATCCGGGGCTCACGGTCGCGGCCGCACACACCATCGCGGTCGAGGTGCACAGCACCCTCCTGCGCGCCGTCCGCCACCTCGATCGCGTCAGCGTCCACGTCGAGCCCGACGGGGTCGCCTGCGGGCCGAGCCTCAGCCTGCCAGCGCCTCCGCCTGCAGCCGCGTGAGCTCGGCGCACCCGGCCTGGGCCAGATCCAGCAGCTGGTCGAGCAGGGCCCGGTCGAACGGCTCCCCCTCGGCGGTGCCCTGCACCTCGACGAGCCGGCCGTCGCCGGTGCAGACCACGTTCATGTCGACCTCCGCCGCGGAATCCTCCACGTACGGCAGGTCGAGCACCGGCGTCCCGTTGACCACGCCCACGCTGATGGCCGCCACCGATCCGCGCAGCGGCTCGCCCGCCAACGCGCCCCGGGCGCGGAGCCAGGCGACGGCGTCCGCGAGCGCCACGTAGGCGCCCGTGATGGCGGCCGTGCGGGTGCCGCCGTCGGCCTGCAGCACGTCGCAGTCGATGACGATGGTGTTCTCACCGAGCGCCTGGTAGTCGATCACGCCGCGCAGTGCCCGGCCGATCAGGCGGGAGATCTCGTGCGTCCGGCCACCCACCCGCCCCTTGCGCGATTCGCGGTCCGACCGCGTGTGCGTGGCGCGCGGCAACATCTCGTACTCCGCCGTCACCCAGCCGAGCCCGCTGCCCCTGCGCCAGCGGGGGACGCCCTCGGTGACGGACGCCGCCACAAGCACGCGGGTGCCGCCGAACTCGACGAGCACCGACCCCTCGGCGTGGTCGAGCCAGTTGCGGGTGAGGGAGACGGGGCGGAGCTGGTCGGCCGCGCGGCCGTCGGCACGGGTGGTGGTCATCCGCCCACCCTAACCGGCTGCTCAGACACCCAGGGACACCAGCTGCTCGACGGCGTCCAGGTCGGAGCCGATGAGGCGGCGTCCGATGCCGGAGAACCGCTCGGGATTGCCCGTCGTCTCGAACAGACGCCGGCCCACGTGGCCCGCGCGTGCCAGCCCGAGATCGGTCAGGGACGCGTAGACCTGCTTGGCGCACTCCTCGGAGCTGCTCACGAGCGTCACCGCATCACCCAGCACGTAGCTGAGCACGCCGGCCAACAGGGGGTAGTGCGTGCACCCGAGGATCAGGGTGTCCACGCCGGCCTCCTGCAGGGGCGCCAGGTACCCCCGGGCCAACGCCAGCAACTCCTCGCCGCCGGTGACGCCGCGCTCGACGTAGTCCACGAACTGCGGGCACGGAGCGGTGTGCAGCCGCACCCCCGGCACCGCGGCCAGCGCGTCGTCATAGCTCTGCGACGTGGCGGTCGCCACCGTGCAGATGACGCCGATGTGGCCGTTCTTCGTGACCTTCACCGCCCGCCGCGCCGCCGGCAGGATCACCTCGATCACCGGCACGTCGTAGCGCTCCCGGGCATCGCGCAGCACGGCCGACGAGGCCGAATTGCAGGCGATGACCAGGGCCTTCACGCCGCGCCCCACCAGGTGGTCGAGGCACTCCAGGGCGTACTCGCGCACCTGCGAGATCGGCAGTGGCCCGTAGGGCGCCCGGGCCGTGTCGCCGAGATAGATCGTGTCCTCCGCGGGCAGCTGGTCCCACACCGCGCGGGCCACGGTGAGCCCGCCGAACCCCGAGTCGAAGATGCCGACCGGCGCGTCGACGACGCTCACACCACCCCGCCTCATTCGGGCCTGGGCGAGCCCGGGCCCGGCACCGTCGCCCGCTCCGCGGCGATGGTGGTGTCCGCACCGTGACCGGTCTTGACCACCGTCTCGTCGGGCAGGGCAAACAACACGTGGTCGATCGAGCGCAGGATCACGTCCCAGCTCGAGTAGCTGCGCCCCGTCGCGCCCGGCCCGTCCTCGAAGAGGGTGTCGCCGGTGAAGACGACCCCGAGCTCGGGGGCGTACAGGCACACCGACCCCGGGGAGTGCCCCGGCGTGTGGAGCACCGTCAGCGTCGTGCCGGCCACCTCGATGACCTGGCCGTCGGCCAACTCACCGTCCGGCTCGACGTCGTGGGTGAGCCGCCACACGACGAGGTCGTCGGGGTGCAGCCACACCGGCGCGCCCATCGCGTCCCCCAGCGCGTGGGCGTGGCGGACGTGGTCGTCGTGCGCGTGGGTGCAGACGATCGCCTTCACCGCCCGCTCGCCGACCAGCTCGGTGATGGCACCGACGTCGTGCGGGGCGTCGATGACGACGCACTCGGTGTCGTCGCCCACCACCCAGACGTTGTTGTCGACGTCGAAGGTCTCCCCGTCGAGGGTGAACGTGCCGGAGGTGACGGCGTGGTCGATGCGGGCGCTCATGCCGGCGATCCTGCCATGACGACGACGCTGCGCAGCACCTCACCGCGGTGCATCTTCGCGAACGCGTCGTCGATCTCGCCGATGCCGATCTCCTCGCTGACGAACGCATCCAACGGCAGCCGACCCCGGGTGTAGAGGTCGATCAGCATCGGGAAGTCCCGACTCGGCAGGCAGTCGCCGTACCAGCTGGACTTCAGCGAGCCGCCGCGTCCGAAGACGTCCAGCAGCGGCACGGTCAGCTCCATCTCGGGCGTGGGGACGCCGACGAGCACCACGGTGCCCGCCAGGTCGCGCGCGTAGAACGCCTGTCGCCAGGTTTCCGGACGCCCCACCGCGTCGATCACCACGTCGGCCCCGAAGCCGCCGGTGAGCGCACGGATCGCCTCGACCGGGTCCGCCTCCCGTGCGTTGACCGCATCGGTCGCGCCCAGCTCACGCGCTCGGTCGAGCTTGCGGGGGTCGACGTCGACGGCGATGATCCGCGCGGCACCGGCCAGGTCCGCCCCGACCACCGCGGCCATGCCCACGCCCCCGCAGCCGATCACCGCCACGGAGTCACCGCGGCCGACGTTGCCCGTGTTGAGCGCGGCACCGATGCCCGCCATGACGCCGCAGCCGAGGAGGCCCGCGGCGGCCGGCCGGGCGGCCGGATCCACCTTCGTGCACTGGCCGGCGGCCACGAGGGTCTTCTCGGCGAACGCGCCGATGCCGAGCGCCGGGGTCAACTCCGTGCCGTCCTCGAGCGTCATGCGCTGCGTCGCGTTGTGGGTGTTGAAGCAGTACCAGGGCCGGCCCCGCCGACACGCGCGGCACTCGCCACACACCGCCCGCCAGTTCAGGATCACGAAGTCGCCGGGCGCGACCTCGCTGACGCCCTCACCCACCGCCTCGACGATGCCGGACGCCTCGTGGCCCAGCAGGTAGGGATAGTCGTCCCCGATGCCACCCTGCACGTAGTGGAGGTCGGTGTGGCAGACCCCGCACGCCTGCACGCGCACCACCGCCTCGCCGGGGCCGGGATCGGGAACGGTGATGGTGACGAGTTCAACCGGGGCGTCCTTGCTCCGCGAGACGACGGCCTGTACCTGCTGCATGACCCCAGCATGGTCAATCGCGCCGTCGATGCCAACCCGCCCGCTCCGCAGCCCGCGAACGGGCCCGGTCACCTGCGGGGGGACGGCCCGGTGACGCCGCCATGGCAACCTTGGCAACCGGCTCGATGAAGAATTGACACCCTTCGGCCTGACGGTTGAAGCTTCATGGAGCAAGGAAAGTTGAACCTTCATTTAACTTACGAGGAGCACCCATGACCGCCATCACCACCGGCCTCCGCCTCACGCCCGCCCGCACGCCGGTGCGCACCGTGATCCCGGCCGCCCCCCAGGTGGCAGTCCGCTCCGCCGGCCCGGCCGCCCAGCGCGTCGCGGCACCCGAGGTCTCCGTGACGTGGACCTCGACCCCCGATGTGGATCTGACTTCGCCCATCACCCCGTACAACGGGTGGGAGTTCCCGGAGGCCCGTCGCAACCCGCTCGGCGTCGTCGCGCTCCTCCTCGCCGTCGTCGGCGGCATCCTGGCCCTCATTCAGACCGACGCGACGCCCGGATGGCTGCTCATCCCCGGCAGCTTCGGTCTGGCCCTGCTGGCCCTGCAGCTGCGCGGCCGGGACAAGAATGTCGCCTCCATGGCCGTCATGGCGGCCATCGCCGGTTCCATCGTTGCTGTGGTGAATCTCGCCTTCGGCGCCTGAGGAAATCATTGGCCGCACCACCCGCACGGGGACGTCGGCGACCCCGGTGGCGCTCGGTGCGATCAGCGGCGGAGCGTCAGCGCGACGAGGACGGGCCCGGTCCGGGCCGAGGAGGGCGACGCCGCCCCGCAGCCCGGGGAGCCGCCCGGCCCCCCGGACGCACACCCGCCGCAGCCCCCGGCGGGGCACCCCGCCGCCAACGCCTTCGCCTCGATCCGGCCCAGCCGGACCAGGTGCTCCACACTGGCCCGCACCACGTCCGCTGCCAGCCCGGTGCGCTCCCCCACCTCGGTCAGCGACGACGCACCGGCGCCGAAGGCGTCCAGCACCCGGCTCAACGGCCCGCTCATCGAAACGACCCGCTCACCAGAACAACCGGCCGATCTGGAAGACGGCCACGGCGGCCGTCCAGGCGACGGCGAGTTGCACCGCGATGCCGAACAGCGTCCACCGCAACCCGATCTCGCGGTGCTGCGCCGCCACCGTCGCGACGCAGGGGGTGTAGGCCATCAGGAAGATGAGGAACGCCCACACGGCCGGCAGGGGGTGCCCACCCGAGGACTCCTCGAAGGCACCCATGATCGCGGCGCCGAGATCCCCCGGATCCTCCCCTTCGGCTGGCTCGGTCACGGCGTAAATCTGCGCCCAGGAGCTGATCACCGCCTCCTTGGCGACGAAGCCCACCACCAGGGCCGAGGTGGTCTGCCAGGCGTCGAACCCGGCCGGCGCGAACACCGGCGCGACGGCTCGCGCCCCGGCGGCGTACACCGAGTCCTCCACCGGCACCGAGCCGAAGGATTCGCCCTGCTGGGTGGGAATCGACTGCAGCAGCCAGACCGCGCACACCGTCACCACGATGATCCCGGACGCCGTGCGCAGGAAGCCCTGCAGCCGCGTCCACGTGACGCTGGCCGTGAGCCGTAGCGTGGGCGCCTGGTAGGGCGGCAGGTCGAGCACGAGCGGCTCGGCGCCCATCGTCCGCCACAAGGTGGCGCGCAGCGCGAGGCCCACCCCCACCACGAACAGGATCGACAACAGGTACATCACGAACACCACCGTGCCGGCCGCGCGCCCGAAGAAAATGGTGCCCACCATGACGTAGACGGTCAGGCGGGCCGTGCAGGAGGTGAACGGGACGAGCAGGGCGGTCAGGATGCGCTGCCGCGCGTCGCCGAGGATTCTGGTGGCGCTGATCGCGGGCACGTTGCAGCCGAACCCCACGATGAGCGGCAGGAACGCCTTGCCCGGCAGCCCGATGCTGCGCATCAACTTGTTGCTCACCACCGCCGCGCGCGCCAAGTAGCCCGAGTCCTCCAGCAGGGCCAGCAGCACGAACATCAGCGCCATGAGCGGCACGAACGTCAGCAACATCCCCACCCCGGCGACGAGCCCGTCGACCAGCAGACCCTCCACCCAGGTGCCCCCGAGCCCGACGAGGCCCAGGCCGGCGCGCACCGCGTCCGACACCGGCCCGGTGAAGAGCCCGTCGAGCGCATCCTGCAGGGGGGCCGCGACGGTCGTGGTGATCTGGAACACCAGCCACATGACGGCCAGGAAGAGCAGCGGCCCGGCCACCGGGTGGAGGGCCACGCGGTCGACCCGGTCGGAGAAGCTCATGCGCTGCGCCCCCGATGTCGTGGTGCCGGCGTCGACCGCGGCCTCGATCCATCCGAACCGCTCGTCCTCGCGCGCGAGGTCGTCGGACGCCAGCGCCACGACCCGGGCGGTGGGTCGCGGCCGCGCCAGGGACTCCCGCACGAAGCGGGTGAGGTTGTCCAGGCCGGTGCGGCGCCGCGGATCGACCACCACCACGGGGCAGCCGACCGCCTCCGCCAGGGCATGGCTGTCGACCTCGACCCCGGCCTGCCGAGCCACGTCGGTCATCGTGAGCGCGACGACGACGCGATGCGTCGACTCACGGAGCTGGCACACGAGGTGGAGGGAGCGGGCGAGGTGTGCCGCGTCCACCACCACCACGACCGCATCGGGTCGCTCGGCCGCCGGTGCGTCCACCAGGAGCGCCCGGGTCAGCTCCTCGTCCGGGCTGATCGGGTCGAGGCTGTAGGCACCGGGCAGGTCGACCAGCGTGAACTCGCTCGGTTGGTGGGCCGCGCAGGTTCCTTCGCAGTGCGCGCAGGCGCAGACGCGGTCCCCCGCCCGGAAGCGCCACACCCCCCGGCCCACGTCGACGGTCGTCCCGGGCCAGTTGCCCGTCGTCGCGCGGAGACCCGTGAGCGCGTTGAAGAGCGTCGACTTGCCGACGTTGGGCGCCCCCGCCAGCGCCACCACGGGTGCCCCCTCGCCCGCCCCCCGGCCCGCCGGGCCGTGGCAGGCCGCCTGGATCGTGGGCAGCGCGGGTGCGACTTTGAGGCGGCGCGTGCCGGTGGCGGTCACGCGGCGCTCGCCTCCGGGGCCACCGCCACGCCGGCCAGCACGCCCGCGTCCAGCGCCAGCCGCCCCCCACCGACGGACACGACCCGGCCCCCGGCGACCAGCTTCTGCACCACCGTCAGGCGGGCCCCCCGGCGCACCCCGAAGCGGGAGAGTCGCCGGGCGACGACGGCGTCCGGATGGGTGGACCAAATGACCAGGGGCGTCCCGAGCGGGGCGCGATCGAGGGTGATCGACGCATTCACAATGGTGAGGCTAACCTAACCAACCCTACGACCGCCAGTAGTAGTCCGTTATTTCGCAAGGTGGATGTTGGCGAACTTCTCCACCGCGGCGCTGAGCCGGTCCAGCGGCTCGGACGCGAGGCGCCACCGGTGCCAGAACAGGGGCACCTCGACCGTGCCACCCACCCGCAGCTGGCACAGGTCGGCGTCCGTCCGGGCGAGCATGCCGGCCGGCACCATCCCCCACCCCAGGCCTGCCGCCACCGCGGCCAGGAAGCCCTCCGCACTGGGCACCTGGGTCACCCGGGGCGGACGCCCCACGCCCAGCTGGGCCAGTCGCGCATCCTGCAGGTCGTCGTCCGGGCCGAAGTTGACCATGGGCAGATCGGCGGGCCCCAGTCCGGACGCCACCAGGTCGGCCCGGGCCATCGCGTGGTAGCGCATCACCCCGAGCGGAACCGAGCGGCAGCCCGGCGCCGCCCGCGGACGCGACGTGACGGCCGCCATCGCCGCGCCGCGGGAGAGATGCTCGGCGGCCACCGCCTGGTCGGCCACCGTGAGGTGCAGCGCGATGTCCGCCCAGCCCGCGGCCTCGTCGAACACGGCCGGGAACCAGGTGGCGAGGGAGTCCGCGTTCACCACGACGCGCACCACGGTCACGCGGCCCCCGGCCCCACCCTCCACACCGAGCCCGCCGTCGAGTTCGCTGCGCGCCTCGGCCTGCAGGAGCAGCACCTGGCGCGCCAGCCGCAGCACGACCTCGCCGGCGGCCGTCGGTCGCACCGGCGTGGTCCGCTCCAGCAGCACTGCGCCGGCGGACGCCTCGAGGGCGCGGAGGCGCTGGCTCATCGCCGAGGGGGTGAGCGAGAGCTCACGGGCGGCGGCGTCCAGGGTGCCGAGATCGATCGCGGTGGCGAACGCTCGCAACTGCTCCAGCTGCATGAAGCAATACTGCACCAGCTGCAGATTCTTTCGCTGTACTTCACCCCGTGCGGGCCCTAACGTCGACGACGTGATGTTCTCCAGCGCCGTCTCGGGCGCCCTCGCCAGTTGGTCCCTCATCGTCGCCGTCGGCCCGCAGAACGCCTTCGTCCTGCGCCAGGGGTTGGCCCGTCAGCATGTCGGGCTGGTCATCGCGGTGTGTGCCGTGGCGGACTGCCTGCTGATCCTCGCCGGCAACCTGGGCATCGGCGCGCTGGTGACCGCGCTGCCGTGGTTGACCGACGTCCTGCGCTGGGGCGGGGCCGCCTACCTGGTCTGGTTCGCCTGCCAGTCGTTCCGCTCGGCCTGGGCCGCCGAGGGGCTGCACGCCGGTGACGGCGCGCGCGGGGCGTCCGCCGTGCTGGCCACCACGCTGACGATCACGTTGCTGAACCCCGGGGTCTACCTGGACACGGTCGCCCTGCTGGGCACATTGGCCCACCAGGCCGAGCACGCCTGGTCCTTCTCCCTCGGGGCCATGGCGGCGTCGGTCATCTGGTTCGTCGGCCTCGGCACCGGCGCCCGCGCGCTGGCCCCCCTGGCCGCGTCCCCACGCGCCTGGCGCGTGGTCGACACCGTGATCGGGGTCGTGGTGCTGGTGCTCGCCCTCCGGCTCGCCCTGGCTCACTGAGGGGTGCCCTCACGTGCGGGGCACCCGCGGTCGTCTCAGAGCGACTCGAGCAGGGATTCCAGGACGACCGCCAGCCAGTCGTAGATCGCGACCACCTGGTAGCGCGGGTCGCGCGGCGACATGCGCTCCAGACCCCGGTGGTCGGCGTCGGACTCGATGCCCAGGCGCACCGCCAGACTCAACCGCACCCCGTTCAACGTCTTGATCCACGCCTCGGCATGCGCGAGGTCCACCACCAGCGGGTGCTCGCCCCCCTGGGTGGCGTCGAGGTCGGACAGCACGTGCTGGGCGTCGTCGACGCGCCCCCGGCGCAGCGCGTCGCGCGTGTACCGCTTGTGCTCCGCGGAGGCGACCGGATCGTCGGGGTACGGGTCGGGGAACAGCCGGGCGATGACCGGGTCGGCGTCGTCCAGCGCGACCCCGTCACCGAACTCGCCCGCCCACGCGTCGAAGGGATCCTCGCTGGGGCCGGGCGCCACCCCCACCTGGCCGCCGCCCAGCAACTCGTCCACCTGCGCGACCAGCGAGGAGACGAGGGCGACCTCGACCTCCTCGAACTCGGCGACCAGCGCGTCGCCCTCGCGCCGGAAGCCGATCACTCCGACCGCTCCACGGTCGCCCACAGCCCGTAGGCGTGGAGGGCGTTGACGTGGGTCTCCATCTCCTCCCGCGTGCCCGTCGCCACCACCGACCGGCCCTCGGTGTGCACCTGCATCATCAGCCGCGTGGCCTTGGCATGGCTGAACTTGAAGTAGGTGACGAACACGTGGGTGACGTAGCTCATCAGGTTGATCGGGTCGTCCCACACGAGGGTGTTCCAGCCGGTGAGGTCGGCGGTGACCTCCGCCGGACGCTCGGCCACGGCGGTGCCGCCCGCCGGCGTCACAGGAACCTCGGGACTCGACATGCCCCCATTCTGTCATGCCCTCTCGCTAGGCTGACCGCCATGAATGCGTCCACGGCGCTGCTGACCGACCACTACGAGCTCACGATGGTGCGGGCCGCCATGGGTTCTGGCACGGCGTTCAGGCGGTCGGTGTTCGAACTGTTCCCGCGCCGCCTGCCCGAGGGGCGCCGCTACGGCGTCGTGGCGGGCACCGGACGGGTGCTGGACGCCCTCGAGAACTTCCGTTTCGGTGACGAGGACGTCTCGTTCCTGCTCGAGACCGGCGTGGTGGACGACGACCTCGCCGCGTGGCTCGCGTCCTACCGGTTCTCCGGCGACATCTGGGGGTATCCCGACGGCGAGCTGTACTTCCCGGGCTCGCCGATCCTCAGCGTCGAGGGCACCTTCGCCGAGGCCTGCATCCTCGAGACGCTGCTGCTGAGCATCTACAACTACGACTCCGCCGTCGCCTCGGCCGCCTCGCGCATGACCGCCATGGCGGGCGAGCGGCCCTGCATCGAGATGGGCTCACGCCGCACCAACGAGTGGTCGGCCGTCGTCGCCGCCCGGGCCGCCTATGTGGCGGGGTTCGCGTCCACCTCGAACCTGGCGGCCGGCCGACGCTTCGGCGTCCCCACCGCGGGGACGGCCGCGCACAGCTTCACCCTGCTGCACGACACCGAGGAGGACGCCTTCCGCGCCCAGATCGCCGCGCTCGGGGCCGACACCACCCTGCTGGTCGACACCTACGACGTGACCGAGGCCGTCACCCGGGGCGTCGAACTCACCAACGGCCGGCTCGGCGCCGTGCGGCTCGACTCCGGTGACCTGCTGACCCAGGCGGTCGACGTCCGCAAGCTGCTGGACTCCCTGGGCGCGGTGAACACCCGCATCATCGTGACCTCCGACCTCGACGAGTTCCAGATCGCCGCCCTGCGGGCCGCGCCCGTGAACGGCTACGGCGTGGGGACGCAGCTCGTCACCGGCTCGGGCCACCCCGCCTGCGGGTTCGTCTACAAGCTCGTGTCGCGCGCGGCGTCGCAGGATCCGGACGCACCGCTCGAACCGGTGGCCAAGAAGTCGACCAACAAGGGCTCGGTGGGGGGTCGGAAGTTCGCCCTGCGCCGGCTGAACGAGCACGGGATCGCCGAGGCGGAGGTCGTGGGCATCGGCGCCCCGCCCGAGGGTGACCACAACGACCGGCCGCTGCTCGTCGAACTCGTGCGCCAAGGTGAGATCGTCGGGCGCGAGCCCCTGGACGCCGCCCGCGAGCGGCACCACCGCTCCCGGGGGGAGCTGCCCAGCTCGGCGTTCAAGATGAGCCGCGGTTACCCCGCCATCGTCACGGTGATGCTCGACGCCGAGGGCGAGGCCACCTTCAACCCCTACGCACCGGAGGCCTGACGTGCGCGCGCTCATCGTCGTCGACGTCCAGAACGACTTCTGCGAGGGCGGCTCCCTCGCCGTGGCGGGTGGGGCGGCGACCGCGACCGCGATCGCCGACCTGCTCGCCGGTGACCACGGCTACGACGTCGTGGTGGCGACGCGGGACCACCACATCGATCCCGGTGCCCACTTCTCCGACCAGCCCGACCACGTGGACTCCTGGCCGCCGCACTGCGTGGCCGGAACGCCGGGGGCCGACTTCCACCCCAACCTGGGCGCACCGGGCTTCGCCGGCATCTTCGACAAGGGCGAGTACGCCGCCGCCTATTCGGGCTTCGAGGGCCGCGACCACGCGCTCGGCGTTGGGCTGGCCGACTTCCTGCGCTCCCACGCCGTGGCGAGCGTCGACGTTTGCGGTATCGCCACCGACCACTGCGTCCGGGCCACGGCCACCGACGCCCTGGCCGCCGGCTTCGACACCACCGTGCTGCTGGGGCTCACCGCCGCGGTCACCCCGGCCGCGGTTCCCGCGCTGGTCGAGGCCTGGGCCGACGCCGGCATCTGGGTCACCCCCGGCGCCCCCACGAACGCTGCCGACACGCTCGCTTGAGTCTCAAACTCCGGTTCCGGAGACGGCGTTTGAGCCCCGAACCGGAGTGTGAGCGCACGAGCCCGCACCGGCCGGTCAGCGCCGCCCGATGGCCTGGATCCGGAAGTCGTTCATCACGGCGGCCAACCGGGCCGCCCGCTCGGAGGTGAAGACGTCCTCCAGCGTCAGCGGCAACCCGTCCGGCCCGGACAGCGGCACGCGCCAGTTGGGGTACTCGTCCACCGTGCCGGGCTGGTTCTGGGTGAGCCGGTCACCCACGGCGTCGGTGAGCGCCGCGCACAGGACGCGGGCCGGCGTGTCCACGATGAACCGGTGCATCGCAAGCATCTGCTCGGCCACGTCGGTCTCCCCCGCCGCCAGCAGGCCGCGCTCGGTGAGCACCTCGCGCCACGTGGCGAACTGCTGGTCGGCCGCGGCGAGCTCCTCGTCCAGCCCCTCCGTGAGCATGCCGAGCGAGTGCTGCAGCCGGATGTGGTCGCACGCCAGGTACCCGGCGGTGGGCGGCATGTCGTGCGTCGTCACCGACGCCATGCAGTACTCGCGGTAGTCCTCCGGCGGCAGGGGGCGTCCGTCCGCCCCGGCCTCGAACCACGCCACCGAGGTGCCGAGGATGCCGCGTCCGCGCAGGTAGTCGCGCACCCATGGCTCGACCGTGCCCAGATCCTCACCCACCACCAGCGCGCCGGCGCGGTGCGCCTCCAGGCACAGGATGCCGACCATGGCCTCGTGGTCGTAGCGCACGTACGCACCCCGGGTCGGCGGCAGGCCGTCGGGAATCCACCACAGCCGGAACAACCCCATGATGTGGTCGACCCGCACCCCCCCGGAGTGCCGCAGGATGCCCGCCACCATGGCGCGGAACGGCTGGTAGCTCAGCTCCTCCAACCGGTCCGGACGCCAGGGCGCCTGATCCCAGTCCTGCCCCAGCTGGTTGTAGTGGTCGGGCGGCGCGCCGACGCTGACGCCCTGCGCGAAGGCTTCGCCCAGGATCCACGCCTCCGCGGACTCCTTCGACACCCCCACCGCCAGGTCGTTCATGACGCCGACCCGCATGCCCGCCCCGCGCGCCGCCGACTGGGCGCTGCGCAGCTGGTTGTCGGCCTGCCACTGCAGCCACACGTAGAAGTCGATCTCGCGGGCGTGCTCGGCAGCGAAGGCCGCCACCTGCGGCGAGCTGGGCCGCCGATACTCGACGGGCCAGTCGCGCCAGTTCATGCCGAACGTGTTCACCAGCGCGCACCACGTCGCGAACTGGGCCAGCGGACGCCCCTCCGCACGCACGAAGTGCTCCTTGGCCATGTGCCGCACCTCGGAGAGCCCCTCGTCGTAGACCACGCGCAGCGCCTCGATCTTGGCCTCCCAGATCGGGTCCCGCTGGATGTGGTCGGAGCCCGCCAGCGTCCGCTCCAGCCCGAGCCGCAGCTGCCGGATCCGCTCCCGCTTGTGCTCGGCCAACCCCGCATACTCGGCGATCGCCTCGGGGCGCAGGTACAACGGGTTCACGTAGCGCCGGCTGCTCGGCAGGTACGGCGACGGCTCCAGCGGCGGCATCGGCTCGGCCGCGTGCAGCGGATTGACCAGCACGTAGCCGGCGAAGTGCTGGGTGCCCGACCAGGTCGCGAGGTCGGCCAGATCCGACAGGTCGCCCATGCCCCACGAGTTCGCCGACCGCACGCTGTACAGCTGCGTGGCGTACCCCCACACGCGACGCTCGCCCATCGACGCGGGGAACCCCAGGAACGCGGGGGTGACCACCAGCGACGCCTCGGCCGTCCAGTCGGTGGTGGTGAGGTGCAGCCGGTGGTACCCCAGCGGCAGGTTCTCGGGGACGACGAAGGTCGCCTCACCCGTCAGCCGCCCGTCCACCTCGGCGTCCGGCACCTCGTTGTCCGCCTGCGACAGCGTGACGGAGCCGCCCTCCTCCAGGCGGACGACCACGTCGGCCGGATGGCCGGCCGGCACGTGCACCGCAATGCGTTCCTGACGCCCCTGCTGCACCACCGTGCAGGGCGGCAGCGCCCGCCGCCAGTGCCGCAGGCCGTGCTCGCGCAGCGCCGCGGCAGCCGCCTCGTCGCTGCCCGCATCGACGCCCATGCCGGCCAGGATGCCGATCACGGTGGCGTCGTCGACCTCGGTGTGCCGCCCCTTCCAGTCCCAGAACTCACAGGCGATGCTGAACGCCTCGGCGAGCGCGCCGAGCGTCGGGTTGGAGAGCGGCATGCGCGGCAGCCTACCGGGGTTGCCGGTGCCGGCCTATTCGGTCTCGAAGGGTTGCACGAGGCGTCTCAACAGGGCGGCCACCGCGTCCCGCTCCGCCGGGGCGAGGGCGTCCAGGATGGCCCGTTCGCGCGCCAGCAGATCGGCCAGGGCCGCGTCCACCACCGCCTGGCCGGCGGGCAACAGCCGGACGCGGACGCCGCGCCGGTCGCTCGGGTCCGGGCGGCGCTCCACCAGCTCCCGGCCGGCCAGCCGATCGATCCGGTTCGTCATCGTGCCCGAGGTCGACAGGGTCTGGGCGATGAGCTGCCCGGGCGACAACTCATAGGGCGGGCCCTCGCGCCGCAGCGCGGCGAGGACGTCGAACTCCCACACGTCGAGGGCGTGGACGGCGAACGCGTCCCGCCGCGCCAGATCGAGGTGACGCGCCAGGCGCGTGACCCGGGAGAGGACCTGCATGGGCGTGACGTCGAGCTCGGGGGCCTCACGGGCCCAGGCGGCGACGATGCGATCGACCTCGTCCACCCACGTCCTCCTCTTCACCCAGCCGTCGGCCCGGAGTCTAGTGCGAGGACGCCGCGTGCAACGACGCGGCCCTACGCCCGCGCGGAGTGGTTCTGCACATGGCCGATGCGGCTGGCGATGAGCACGGCCAGCAGCGCCGTGGCCGTGAGCAGGCCGGCAATGCTGCCGAACGTCAACTCCGTGCTCCCGCGCGGGCCCAGCGCGGCGAACAGGGTGCCCGCCGCGCCGGCGAGCAGCGCGTTGCCCACCATCTCGCCCACCTGCAGGGAGCTCGTGTTGCGCCCGAGTTCAACCACCGGGGAGAGCTGCATGACCACCAACGAGGTGGACGCGGTGGCCAGCCCCATGCCGAGGCCCGCCACGGTGAAGCCGGTCACCGGCAGCCACGCGCCGCCGGCCGCCCCACCGGCACCGAGGGTCACCACGGCCAGCCCGGCAGCCACGCAGACGGCACCCAGCACGATGATCCGGTCGCGCGACAGGAGCAGCCACGGCCGCGACTGCAGCCAGGAGCCGGCCATCCAGCCGACCGAGGCGACGGTGATGGCCGCTCCGGCCATCAGCAGCGACGCGCCGCGCTGCACGAGCATCAGGGGCAGGAACGCCTGCATGCCCATGAACGAGCCGGCGGTCACGAGGCGGGCCAGCACGGTGCTGCTCAGGCCGGCACCGGTCAGGCTGAAACCCCGGGGCATCAGTCGCCGCGCCCACACACCGAGCGCAACGAAGCCGAGCAGCGCCCAGAGCACCGACAGCGGTTCCAGACGCTGGCCGGCCACCTGGATCAGCGCGATGCCCACCGCGACGCCCAGCGCGGCGTGGACGGGCACGTGGTCGCCGTCCCCCGTTTCACCGTGGTGCGGCAGCCGGACCAGCCCCGGCAGCAGGAACGCCGCGCCGAGCGCGAGGAACGGCAGCACCGACCAGAACACCCAGTGCCACGACAGATTTTCGCTGAGCCAGGCCGCGACGACCGGGCCGAGGAACGACGGCAGCATCCAGCACGCCGAGAACCACGTCATGACCCGCGCGCGGTCGGCCGGCGCGTAGGCCCGGCCGGTCACCACCATGAGGGAGAGGTTGATGCCGCCCGCCCCCAGCCCCTGGACGACCCGGCCCACCAGCAGGACGGCCATCGTCGGTGCCAGCGCGGCGATGACGATGCCCACGGCGAACAGCACGAGCCCGGTCGAGAACGCCGGCAGCGGGCCCCGGGTGTCGCACCAGCGCCCCGCCACCGCGATCGCGACGATCTGCGGGATCATCACCGCAGTGAACGCCCACGCGTAGAGCTGGAGGTCCCCCAGATCGTCGGCCGCCGCCGGCATGGCGGTCAACACGGCCTGGGTCTCGAAGGCCACGGCCAGCACACAGAGGAGCAGGCCGGCCGTCATCAGTCGGTTCGCAGGCACGAGGGGCATTCCACCACGCGCATGTGTCTAGGATGAAACGCATGACTCAGCTCACGCCGGCTCCCGGGTCGCAGACGATCGTCGAGGAGCGCACCGATGTCCGTCTCGACGAGGGTGACCACGAACGCTTCAGTCACTTCGTGCCCAAGAACCGACTCACCGAGGCCATGGTGATGGGCACCCCCGTCGTCGCGCTCTGCGGCAAGGTGTGGGTGCCGAGCCGCAATCCCGACAAGTTCCCCGTCTGCCCCGAGTGCAAGGAGATCTGGGCGACGCTCAACCCCGGTGAGGGTGGCGGGGGGGACCAGTGACCCGCAGCCTCGTGGTGATGCGGCACGCCAAGTCGTCGTGGAAGACCAACGACACCGACCTCGACCGGCCCCTCTCAGGGCGTGGCACCCGGGATGCCGTCGTCGCGGGTCAGCGGCTGGCGGGCACGCGGTTCGACGTGGTGCTCCTCTCCCCGGCCGCCCGGACGTCCCAGACCTGGGACTGCCTGGCCATGGCGGGCGTCCACGCCGACGACGTGCGGGTGACCGACGACCTGTACCACGCCTGGACGCCCCAGGTGATCGCGGTGCTCAACGAACTCCCGGCGTCCGCCCACAAGGTGCTGCTGATCGGGCACGAGCCGACCGCCAGCGACCTCGTGCTCACGCTGGCCGGTGAGGACGCCTCCCCCGTGCGTGCGCGCATCGCGACGAAGTTCCCCACCTGCGGCGTCGCCGTCCTCACCCACGACGCCGCGTGGGAGGCCCTCGCCCCCGGCACCGCCGACCTGGTCGCGTTCGAGGTGCCCCGGGGATGACGGGCATCGACATCGTCGGGTACCTCGCCTCGGCCCTCATCGTCGCGTCACTGGCGATGCGCTCGGTGGTGCGGTTGCGGACGGTGTCGTTGATCGGCTCGATCGTGTTCGTCATCTACGGCGTGGCCATCGGGGCCATCCCGGTCATCGTGTCGAACGCCGCCATCGCCGTCATCAACGTGTGGTACCTCCGGCGGGAACTGACGCCGGCGACGCAGATGGCGGCGGTGCCCGTGGCGCACGACGAGCCGTTCCTGCGCGACTTCCTCGACGCCAACGCCATCGAGATCACGAACAGCCAGCCGGACTACCACCCCTCCCCGCGGGACTCCTTCGTGCGCCTGCTGACGCGCGACGGCCTGCCTGCCGGAGTCTTCATGGCCGAACCCGTCGGCAACGAGTTGCTCGTGAAGCTCGACTACGTGACGCCCGCCTTCCGCGACTCCCGCGTCGCGGCCTGGCTGTTCGGCGCCGGGCGGTCCACGTTCACCGAGGACGGCTACGAACGCCTCGTCGCCCACGCGCACACGACGGTGCACCGCACCTACCTCGAGATGATGGGCTTCCACCGCGAGGGCACCGCGTACGTCCTGGACCTCTGAGGGAAACGTGCCAGCCCCGTCACGGTGCCGGCGGCGACGCCGGGGCGCCGGTCAGTAGCGGTACATCTCGCTCTTGTACGGGCCGGAGACCGGCACCCCGAGGTAGTCGGCCTGCGCCTCGGTGAGCGTGGTCAAATGCACGCCGAGGGCCGGCAGGTGCAACCGGGCGACCTCCTCGTCCAGGTGCGTGGGCAGCACGTACACGCCCGTGGGGTACTCCTGGGGGCGCGTGAAGAGCTCGATCTGGGCGAGCACCTGGTTGGTGAAGCTGTTGCTCATCACAAAGCTCGGGTGGCCCGTGGCGTTGCCGAGGTTGAGCAGGCGTCCCTCGCTGAGCACCAGGATCGCGTGCCCGTCGGCGAACACCCACTGGTCCACCTGCGGTTTCACCGGGCGCCGCTCGATGCCCGGGGTGGCCTCGAGGCCGGCCATGTCGATCTCGTTGTCGAAGTGGCCGATGTTGCCCACGATCGCGTTATGCTTCATCGCGGCCATGTGGGCCGCCGTCACGACGTCCTTGCACCCCGTGGCGGTGACCACGATGTCGGCGGTGCCGATCACGTCGTCCAGCGTCGCTACCTGGTAACCGTCCATCGCCGCCTGCAGGGCGCAGATCGGGTCGATCTCGGTGACGATCACGCGCGCCCCCTGGCCCGACAGCGACTCGGCGCAGCCCTTGCCCACGTCGCCGTAGCCGCACACCACGGCGACCTTGCCGCCGATCAGCACGTCGGTGGCGCGGTTGATGCCGTCGATGAGGCTGTGGCGGCAGCCGTAACGGTTGTCGAACTTGCTCTTGGTGACGGCGTCGTTGACGTTGATCGCCGGGAACAGCAACGTCTGCGCCCCGGCCATCTCGTAGAGGCGGTGGACACCGGTCGTCGTCTCCTCGGTGACGCCCTGGATGCTCTCGGCCAGCCCGACGAAGTCCAGCCCGGACGCCCGCAGCGTCTCCAGGATCACCCGGTACTCCGCCGAATCGGACGCCGCGGGCTCCGGCACCGCGCCGGCCTTGGTGAACTCCACGCCGGAATGGACGAACAAGGTGGCGTCGCCGCCGTCGTCCAGGATCATGTTCGGGTGGCCGTCGGGCCAGCTGAGAATCTGCTCGGTGCACCACCAGTACTCCTCGAGCGTCTCCCCCTTCCACGCGAACACCGGGACGCCGGCCGGCGCCTCGGGCGTCCCGTCGGGGCCCACCACGATGGCGGCTGCCGCGTGGTCCTGGGTGGAGAAGATGTTGCACGACGCCCACCGCACCTGCGCGCCCAGGGCCACGAGGGTCTCGATGAGCACGGCCGTCTGGATCGTCATGTGCAGGCTGCCGGCGATGCGCGCGCCGGCCAGAGGCTGTGACGCCGCGTAGCGCTCCCGCATCGCCATGAGGCCGGGCATCTCGTGCTCGGCGAGGGAGATCTCGGTCCGGCCGAACGCGGCCAGGCTCAGGTCAGCCACCTTGTAGTCCACGACGCGCCAGCCTACCGGCCCTCGAAGGTCGCTTGGCAGCGGAGGCGTCCCGGCCCGCGCCAGAGCGGATATATGCCACCTTAACGACGACGTTACGCCGCCGACACGGGGGGTGGGGCCGGCGTCCCTAACGTCAGTCACGGCCCGGGCCCCCGGTGCCCATCTGATCACTGAGAGGCACTGAGATGACCGTGACCGACGCGGCTGTCACACCGGAGTTCGACACGACCCTCACCGTGTCAGGACACCCGGCCCTGACCAACGACGACCTCCTGCCGCTCCCGCGCGAGCAGCGGCGCTGGGGATCGTTCGAGATCTTCAACGTGTGGACCAACGACGTGCAGAGTCTGGCCGGCTACACGCTGGCGGCGAGCCTGTTCATCACCGCCGGCATCAACGGGTGGTGGGTGTTCACCGCGATCATCCTCGCCGGGCTGTTCGTGAACTGGCTGGTCAACCTCACGGGCCAGCCCAGCGTGAAGTACGGCATTCCCTACGCCGTCATGGCCCGCGCCAGCATGGGAGTGCGCGGGGCCCAGTTCCCCGCCCTGATCCGCGGCGTCGTGGCCATCTTCTGGTACGGCGCGCAGACCTACTTTGCCTCCACCGCGGTTTCACTCGCCCTGAACGCCATCCTGGGTAGCCCGGCGACCGCGACGTTCTTGGGCATGACCTGGGTCGACTGGGTGTCCTACGTCGCGGTGGCAGCGCTGCAGATCGTCTTGTTCGTCCGGGGCATCACCTGGATCGAGCGGTTCCTCAACGTCGCCGGGCCGGCCGTCTACGTCGTGATGGTGGCGCTGCTGGTGATGATCTGGATCCAGGCCGGCGACCGGCTGCTGCCCGCGGTCGGCCAGATCTTCAACAACAACCAGGTGCAGGGCTGGGCCGCGGTCTCGGCCTTCGTCGGGGTCATCGGCACGATGATCGCGTACTTCTCGGCGGTGGTCATCAACTTCGGCGACTTCGCCCGGTTCTCCCGCAGCCAGGCCACCATGCGTCGGGGCAACTTCCTCGGCCTCCCGGTCAGCCTCACGTTCTTCACGTTCCTCAGCCTGTTCATCACCGCAGGGTCGTTCATCGTGCTCCAGGGCGGCCAGGGTGAGCCGCTCACCAACCCCGCCGACATCGTCGGGCTCGTCGGCAACGTCGCGCTCACCGTCGTCGCCGCCGTCACTTTCGTCATCGCCACGGTGGGCATCAACCTCGTCGCCAACTTCATCCCGCCCGCCTACGACCTGTCGAACCTCGCGCCGCAGCGCATCAGCTTCCAGGCCGGCGGCTACCTGACGGCCGCGATCGGTTTCGTCGTCGGCGCCCTGTGGGTCGCCACCATCAGCCAGATCGGGCTGCCGATGTTCGTCGACACCCTCGGCGCGATCCTCGCCCCGCTCTACGGGGTGCTCGTGGCCGACTACTACATCGTGCGCAGGCGTCACCTCGACGTCTCCGACCTGTACTCGATGGATCCGGCGGGGCGCTATCACTACGAGAAAGGCTGGAACGCCCGCGCCATCGCGACCATCGCGATCGCCGCGGTGTTCTCGGTGGCCACGGTGTGGCTGCCGGCGCTCGCCTTCCTCAGCGGCTTCGCCTGGGTCATCGGGGCCGCCATCGGCGCGGCCGTCTACGTCGTGCTCATGCGGACCGTCACCTCGGTGGCTCCGGCGGTTCCGGCGTCCTGACCTCCGCGGGGCGGGGTGGCGTCACCGTCGCTCGTCGCGCGCGAGGCCGATCTGCAGGTAGGCGGCAGCGAACAGGCCCGTGGCGAGGACGGTGGCGTAGCGCTCCAACGGCTCGCCGCTGACCTGTTCCACCCGGGAGACGCGGACGTCGACCGCCTCGGCGTTCTGCTCCAGCGCGGCGCGCTGCTCGGCGGTTTCGGCATCGCCCAGGTCGTCGTCGACCACGACAAGGGTCGGGCGCAGCGGTGCTCCGGCGTCGGCGGGATCGGCGAACGGGTCGGCGAACGGATCCCGCGGCGGCGTCGCCGCCAGCAGCGGAAGCAGCTCCCCCGCGTCCGCCGCCAGGGCCACCCGGCCGGACGCCGTGCGCACCGCCTCGGCGATGCGGCGCGAGGCCCGGGCCGCCAGCACCGAGCCGCCCCAGATGAAGGGCTCGGCGTCCGCCAGCTCCAAAGCGAGCCGCTTGGCCGGGTTTTCGGCAAGGTCGCGGCCGTGGCCGCAGGCGCGCGCAACCGCGTCGAAGGCGTCGGCGACGCCCTCGGCCGAGACGGCCGGCCCGAGCCCGAAGGCGTGCAGCGCGGCCAGCGCGGTGAGCGCGACGGGGAACGGGTCCGACGAGGCAGACACGGGGAGCAGCGTCGCCGCCCGGGACGCGGATTGGCGCGCCAGGGTGGAGCCCTCCGGCGCCACCACGAGCAGCCGGCTGCCGCGTCGCAGGGCCTCGGCGACGGCCGAGCCGGCGTGCTGACCGGTGCCACCGAGCACCACCACGAGGTCGAGGGGACCGACCCAGCCGGGCAGGCCCAGGCTCGGCCAGGCCAGGAACGGCACGGGGCACACCGGCTCCAGCAAGGCGCGGAGCAACCGGGCCTCGGGGCCGATGGCGATCACCGCGCGGGGACGCGACTCGTCGGTCAGCCCGGCCAGGGCGTCCGCGGCCAGGGACGCCTCGCGGCGGACGCGGGCGCCCGCCTCGGCGAGGGGCCGCAGCAGCCCGTCCGCCGCTGCGAGGACGTCGGCGTCGTCGAGCCGGCCGTCGTCGAACTCGGGCACGGGGGGTCAGTTCCCGTGCGGGGCCCGCGCCTCGTCGATGACGAGGATCGGGATGCCGCCACGCACCGGGTAGGCCAGGCCGCAGTCCGCGCCGGTGCACACCAGCTCGGACGCCTCGTAGGCCCACGTGAGCTGCGCGCGGCAGGCGGGGCAGACCAGCAGTTCGAGGACGCCGGGGACGAGATCGCTCATTGGGGGTTCCCTTCTCGGATGATGGCCAGTGCTTCGTCGCGCAGCGCCGCCATGTGCGCCGCGTCGCGCGCCTCCACGTTCAGGCGCAACAGCGGTTCGGTGTTGGACGGCCGCACGTTCACCCACCAGTCGTCGCCGGCCACCGTGACGCCGTCGCCGGTGTCGATGCTGCCGCGTCCCTCGAACGCCGCAACCACGCGCGCCAGCACCGGCGGCACCGACGCGACGACGGAGTTGATCTCGCCCGAGCCGACGTAACCGGCGAACTGCCCCGCGAGCTCGGACATGGTGGCGTCCGACCGGCCGAGCATGGCCAGGATGTGCAGCGCGGCGAGCATGCCCGTGTCCGCGCCCCAGAAGTCCCGGAAGTAGTAGTGGGCGGAGTGCTCGCCACCGAACACGGCGTCGTGGGCGGCCATGTGCGCCTTCACCGACGTGTGGCCGACGTGGCTGATGACCAACTCACCGCCCAGACGACCCACGACCTCCCCCACCGCCCGCGAGGTGATCGTGTTGATGACGATGGTGCCGCCCGGTTCGCGACGCAACTCCTGCGCGGCGATCAGCGCGGTGATGACGGAGGGGCTGACGACCTCACCGTGCTCGTCGATGACGAAGCAGCGGTCGGCGTCACCGTCGAACACCAGCGCCAGGTCCGCGCCATGCGCACGGACGGCGGCCTGGGCGTCCACGAGGTTCTCCTCGATCAGCGGGTTGGGCATGTGGTTCGGGAACGTGCCGTCGAGATCGAGGAAGAGCGGCACGAGCTCCAGGCCCAGCGGGCCCAGGACCGCCGGCGTGGTCAGGCCCGCCATGCCGTTGCCGGCGTCCACGACGACCTTGAGCGGCCGCAGGCCCGTCAGGTCCACCAACGAGTGCAGGTGTTCGCTGTAGCCGGTGAGGATGTCCTGCCGCGTCAGCGTGCCGCGGCTGTCGGCGTCGGGGATCGGAGCGCCCATCGCCCGCTCGCGCAGCCGGAGCAGGTCGTCGGTGGTCACCGGGGCCGCCCCCGGGAGGCAGAACTTCACACCGTTGTAGCTGGCCGGATTGTGGGAGGCGGTGAACTGCACCCCGTGCAGCCCGAGGGTGCCGGAGGCGTACCAGAGGGCATCGGTGCTGGCCAGCCCCACGTCGATGACGTTCGCGCCCTGCGCCAACGCCCCGTCGGCGAAGGCCGCAGACACCTCCGGGCCGGTGACGCGCATGTCGCGGCCCATCACGAAGGTCTGCCCCGCGAGGTCGAAGACGTGCACGTAGGCGGCACCGATCTGACGGGCACCCTCGAGATCCCACTCCGCTCCGTCGACCCCGATGACGCCCCGAATGTCGTTGGCCTTGAAGATGACGCTGTCGATCACCGCCCCAGCCTACCGGGCCGCGTCACCCGGATCCGCCACGACGCCGAGGTGCCCCTTGCGTCGCGTCAGGGCCGGCTGGGGACCCGCCGGTGCCGCGGGGGCCGTGGCGGGGGCGTCCCAGGTGAAGCCCACCTCGCGCACGGCGTCGGCCAGCGCGAGCAGGTCATCGTGGTGCGGGCCCGGGTCCGCGTCATCCAGGGGCAGGCGGATGAGCTCCCAGCCGCGCGGCGTCGAGACCGTGGCGCCGTGCTGCTCGCACAGGTCGTAGGTGCCCGGCTCGGCGCGCAGCGCCAACGGGCCGATGACGGCCACCGAATCGGCGTAGACGTAGGTCAACGTGGCCACCGAGCGTCGCTGACAGCCCGTCCGGGAGCACTGGCGCGGCTTCACCCGCTGCACGCTACCCGTCGACGTGCCGCCCCCGGGGTATTGGGGCGGGGTGTCGCTGCGCGAGCGTCTACAGTTCGGCCATGGGTTCTGCACGTGACCGGCACCAGCGCGGCCTGCGCGGACGCCTCGCGCTCCCCAACCCCTACACCGGCGCGCCCGCCCCCCTGCGTGGGCGGCAGAACAAGGCCGAGTACTTCACGATGTGCGTGCACGACGCGCTGACCCAGATCTCCGACCACTGCCCCCGCGCCCTGGCCGGCATCGACATCGGCGTCGAGGACGTGCCGGGCGTGATCCCCGCCTGGGCGCCGAACCGCGTCCCGCTGGCCGCCGCCGTGTCCGCCACACCGAACACCAACGGCACCGTGGTGGTCTACCGACGCCCGCTCGAACGGCGGGCCCGGACGCGCCGCGGGCTGCGCATCTTGGTTTTCCGCACGATCGTCGAGCAGCTCAGCGAGGCCACCGGCATCGCGGTGGACGAGATCGATCCGCTGGGGCACCGGGGCTCCGAGGACGACTGGGACGACTGACGCCACCCGGTGACCGCCGGCAGCCCTCGATCACCGGCACTTCTCGTACACCGGCGCCTCTCAAACCGCTGCCCCCGTCGCCTCCCTGCCCCGAGGACTCAATTCACCAATGGGGGCGTGGATCCGTTGGTGCGGTCCCACCCCAGCGGCTCAGACCGCCCGCCGCTTGAGCTGGCGCCGCTCGCGCTCGGAGAGGCCACCCCAGATGCCGAACCGCTCGTCGTGCTCGAGAGCGTATTCGAGGCAGTCGGCGCGCACCTCACACGTCTGGCACACCTTCTTCGCCTCGCGCGTGGAGCCACCCTTCTCGGGGAAGAACGCCTCCGGGTCGGTCTGGGCGCACAGCGCCCGCTCCTGCCAGCCGAGGACTCCTTCGTCCTCCGGCACCACGATCATCAGTTCGCGCATGGTCCGGTGTACCTCCTCGACGCGCCGCCTTCATGCTTGACACCTGAATTACACCCGTGTCATTAGCCGTTCGTCAAGCCCGGGTGGATTTCAGTATCCACAACGCCGGCGTGTCGCCGGCCCGAGCGGACGGAGCGTGCAGTCAGAGCCGGTTCGGTGGAGAATCCGTGTCGTGCGGGTCGTCGGGACGCGCCACCGGGTGCCAGCCGGCCTGGTCACCCTGCCGGCCGAAGCCACTGGCGGGGGCGCCGGCGGCAGCGTCCGAGGCCGAGGTCCACACGCTGCCGGCCGCCGCGTCCGGCGTCCACGTGGTCGGCGCTCGGGGCGGCTCCGGGGCCACCTCGACGGCGGCCACGGCGGGCGCGGGCTCCACGGCGGCAACTCCGATACGCCCCCCGCGCAGGCCGCGGTGCACCAGCCACAGGGTCACGGCGCCGACGCCCTTGAGGATGATGTCCAGCAGTCCCCCGACCAGTTCGAGCACCACCCCCAGCGCCCCGCCGACGGCGCTGACGACCGCCGCCACGGCCCCCGCCAGGGTCAGCAGGGTGCCGAGCGTGACGATCACCGCGCTGAGCAGCACGACCCGCCGGGCACGAGGGGTGGGGGGCGCCACGAACACGCAGGCCCAGGCGAGCCCCACGACCACCACCACGAGGGTCAGGTTCATCGCGTCGAGCGCCACGGTCTGCGCCGCTGGGGTGAACGGCTCCCCCAGGCTCACCGCCACGCCGAACCGCACCAGTGCCAGCACGATGCTGGCCGCGGTCACCGCGAGGACGACCCACGCTGCCGGCTCCCGCAGACGCCTCAGGTTGTCAACCACCACACACTCCATCCCCGGTGACCGGCCGCGCCGGCACCGCTCGGGTCAGTTCGCTCCCGCGATCGATCAGACGAATTCGGGCCCAGCGGTCTCGGCGACGCGCGCCACCAGACCCTTGACCTGCTCGGCGTGCTCCAGCGTGGTCACCAACGTGGCGTCGGGCGTGTGCACCACGACCAGACCGGTCACGCCGAGGACGGCCACGACGTGTCCCTCGTCGGTGTTCATCACGAGGCTGTCCGTGGTGTCGACGGCCAGCCCCCGTCCATCGACCGTGTTGCCGTCGTCGTCGTGCTCGAGCACCTCGGCGAGGCTCGCATAGCCGCCCACGTCCTTCCACGAGATCGGCAACGGGACGGCCAGCACCCGCGCCGAGCCCTGCCCGCGACTCACCGGCTCGAACACGGCGTAGTCGACCGAGATCCTCTTCAAGGTCCCGAAGACCTCACCCAGCCTCTCCGGCGCCTCGGCCAGGCCGAGGACGCCGGCGTGCACCGCGGGCTCCAGCAGCCGCACCTGCTCCAGGAAGGTGGCGGCCCGGAAGACGAACATGCCGGCGTTCCACCAGAAGTCACCGGACGCGACATAGGCGGCCGCGGTCTGCGCGTCCGGCTTCTCGCGGAACTCGCGCACGACGCAGGCCCCCGCGAACCCCGCCACCGCGTCGCCCCGCTGCAGGTAGCCGTACCCCGTGTGGGCCGAGGTGGGCACCACACCCAGCGTGACGAGGGCGTCCGGCTTGGCCTCGGCCAGCCGGAACGCCGCATCGACTGCCGTGACGAATGCGTCGAGCGGCTCGATCAGCTGATCGGCGGTCAGCTGTGCGATCACCGCGTCGGGGTCGCGCCGGGCGAGCACGGCCGCGGGCCACGCCATCGCGTTGAGGGAGTCGCGTCCGACGGGCTCGCCGAGCAGGTTGGCCTCCGCCACCTCCGGCAGGTCGGCCCGCACGGCGTCGAGGTGGGCTGCGCCGGTGACCACGAGCACCCGCTCGGCGGGGACCAGCTCAACGGCCCGCTCATAGGCCAGCCGGAGCAGACTCCGCCCCCCGATGAGCGGCAGCAGCTGCTTCGGGGTCCCCTGCCGCGAGAGGGGCCACAGGCGTGTGCCGGACCCGCCCGCCATGATCACGACGTAACGCATGGCGGTCATGCTACCGGCGCCTAAGCTGGCGCCGTGCCCCACGCAACGCCCGTCAGCAGCCAGTTGCACCACCGTGCGGCCCGCGACGGCGGCGCCGTCCTGCTCACCCACTACGGCCCCGGGGGCGCGCGGACCGAACTCTCCGTCGCCAGCTTCGCGAACTGGGTCGACAAGACAGCGAACCTGCTGGGTGAGCTGGATCTCGAGCCGGACGCCGATGTCGCCCTGCCCGTCCTGGGTGAGGCCCCCGCCCACTGGATGGCCTGGGTGTGGCCGTTCGCCTGCTGGCGGGCGGGCCTGAGCGTCCGCGTCGCGTCCCGCGCGGACGCCGCCGGTGCCGATCTGGCCGTCATCGGGCCGCGCGAGCCCGCGCCCGTCGGCGACGTGACCTACGCCTGCTCGCTCGACCCGTGGGGACGCCCCCTGGGCGATCTGCCCGCCGGGGTGGCCGACTTCGCCGGGGAGGCCCTCGCCCAGCCCGACTTCTTCCCCGGCGTGCCCACCGACCCCGACGCCCCGGCCTGGTTCGACCACGCCGGCGTCCGCACCCACGCCGACGTCGCTGCGCTCGCGTCCGTCACCGAACGCGTCTGCGCCGCCGCACCGGACGCCGCGACCGCGCTGACCCTCCTCGCCGGCGCGGTGCTCGGCGGCGGTTCGGTGGTGCTGGTGGACGACCCGGAGGTGGATGCCGGGCGCGTGGCGGCCTCGGAGCACGCACGGCTGCTGCCATGATGGACGCCATGACCCCACCCCTCACCCGCCGCACCCTCCTGCTCGGCCTGGCGGGCGCGGGGTTGGCCGGGCTGGGCCTGGGCGGGTGTGCCAACCCCGCCACACAGCTCGTGCTGCCGACACCCGTGCCGGACGCCGGCGGCACCGTCCGCGAACAGCTCGAAGCGATGATGACGACTGCCTCGGCCAACACCGACCTGCTCGGTCTGTCGGTGCGCGACCTGCGCAGCGGCGCGACCTACGCCTACCGCGGCGACTACGCCACCCAGAGCGCCTCGATCGCCAAGGTCATGATCGTGCTCCTGGCGCTGCGCCGGGCGCGGGCCGCCGGTGAGCAGCTGACCTTCGAGCAGTACGGCCTGGCCTCCCAGGCGATCATCAACTCCGACAACGACGCCGCGGACGCGCTGTGGGCATGGGTCGGCGGCAAGCAGCCCTACACCGAGCTGGCCGCCGAGCTCGGCCTGCCCGACACCCACGGCGACGACCGCAGCGAGTTCTGGTCCTGGACCAACACGACCCCCGACGACCAGCGCGCCCTCGTCGACGCTCTCGTCGACGGGACGCCCGCGGTGGCCACCGAGGACCGGATGTACCTGCTCGACCTGATGAGCAAGACCAATGCCGAGCAGACCTGGGGCGTGGGCCACGACCGCGGCAGCCACGTCCACGTGCAGATGAAGAACGGCTGGGTGCAGTTCCAGTCCCTCGACCAGCTCTGGGCGGTCAACTCAATCGGCCACGTCGTCGGCGAAGGGCGCGACTACACCGCCGCCATCATGTGCCGCATGCCCACCTTCGACGAGGGTCGCACGCTCGTGGACGCCGTCGGCGCCCATCTGTTCGCGATCATGGGTGAGGGCACCCTCACCTGAGGCCGCCCCGGTTCAGTCGACGCTGCAGATCGCGGTGAGGTCGTCGGTCTGCCGCTCCTCGCTGAACCCGCCCGTGCCCGAGGGACCCGCGTCCGCGACCACCACCTCCGTCGGTTCCGTGGCCGCAGCCGGCTCGCCCTGGGGTGCCGCCTCCGTCGGAGCGGCCTGGGCCGGAGCACCTTCCGCCGGTGCGGCCTGGGCCGGCGCCGCGCCGGCCTGGGCGGTGTCGGCCTGCTCGTCGCCCGCCTGCTCGGCCGCCGCCGCCTGGGCCGCGGCGCGCGCGGCGTCCTCGTCGGCCGCGACGGAGGCCCGGATCTGCTCGTCGACCGTGTCCGTGATGACGGCGAAGTCGGGCTTCACGGGCTCGATCAGGGGAGGGGCGAAGCTCACCGAGGCGATGGGGAGGCGCCGCCCGGCGTCCGCGAGCTCGACGAGGCGGCCGATCTCCGATGTGGGCACGTCGGTGGTCAGCACGGACGCCCCCGCCGCGGCCAGCTCGTTGAAGCGCGTGATGAGCGTCGTCGGTGTCGCCTGCTTGGCCACCGCATTGACGATGCACTTCTGCCGGGCCATGCGTTCGTAGTCGGACGCCCCGTGCCGGCTGCGGGCGAACCACAGCGCCTCGAACCCGCCGAGCCGCACGTTCTCACCGGGTTGGATGTAGCCCTCCACCGGCGCGCTGCCCCCTCCGATGGGCACCGCCTTGGCGATGTCGAGCGTCACCCCGCCCATGGCGTCGATGAGCTGCTCGAAACCCGTCATGTCGATCATGGCGTGGTAGTTGATGCGCAGCCCCAGAATCTCGGAGACGACCTCGCGGAGCGCCACCAGGCCCGGGCGCTCCGCCCCCGGGTAGAGGTCGGGGTGTTGCTCGGCGAGGTTGTAGACGGCATTCAGCAGGCACGACTGGTCCTCACACCAGTAGCCCTTCGGGTACAGCTCGCGCAACGGCGAGTCCGCCGGGAAGGGCGCCCACTGCAGGTTGCGGGGCAGGCTGAACAGCACGGTGCGCCCGGTGGTGGCGCTGACCGAGGCCACCATCATGGTGTCGGTGCGGATGCCGGGGCGGTCGGGCTCAGCGTCGGCCCCGATGAGCAGCACGTTGATGCGCCCGTCGGTCGGCGCGGTGAACCCGCCGCCGGCGAACACGCTGCCGAACAGGGTGGCCTGCGAGCGCCCGAGCGCCGAGACCTGCGTGGCCCCGGCCGCCAGGCCGAGCGCCAGCACCCCGGCGAGGGCGGCCATCCAGTACGTGCGGGGCCGGCCCATGAGGCCCGGCCGGGAGAGCCGCCAGGCGTCCAGGAGCAGCAGCGCCCAGCCGATGCCGAGCACCAGCACGACGCTGGAGCCGAGCCACTGCGTGAAGGGGTGGGCGTAGACGGCGATCGCGGCGTTGCGGTGGAGTGCGAACAGCAGGGCGAACAATCCGAGGACGCCGAGCACTCCCAGCCACAGCCGCATCGCGAACCGCCCCAGCCCCTTGCCGCCCGCGATCACCTGGGCCGAGCCCGGCACCAGCAGGGTCAACACCAGCAGCGACACGCCGCGGCGGAACGCCAGCCGTTCGCTGCGCTCCTGGGGGGTCTGCTCCCGTTCCGCGTCGTCGGGTGAGGAGACTCCGTCGGCCCGAGCCGGGTCGCCGGGCGCGAGGTCCGGCTCGGCGAGGGCGCTGGGGTGGACGGTCGACACGTGCATCTCCTCGGGGAAGGGGGGGAGCTTGGCCCCAGTATTTCCTCCCTCGCCACCGTCACCCCGGAGGGAAGGCGGCGTGTCCCCGGGCCGGGTCAGCGGTTGCGGATGCGCTCACCTTTCGCGGCGGCCGCGGCCCGCAGGTCGTCCTGGAACGCCACCATCTGCTCCACCAGGTCGGATTCGGCGAGCCCCAGCATGCGCACGGCGAGCAGTCCGGCGTTGCGCGCATTGCCGACGGCGACGGTGGCGACGGGCACCCCCGCCGGCATCTGGACGATCGAGAGCAGCGAGTCGAGGCCGTCCAGGTGCTTCAGCGGCACGGGGACGCCGATCACCGGCAGCGGCGTCAGGGCCGCCAGCATGCCGGGCAGATGGGCCGCTCCCCCGGCCCCGGCGATGAGGACGCCCAGCCCGCGGCCGTGGGCCTCGCGGCCGTAACGCACCATCTCCTCCGGCATCCGGTGGGCCGAGACCACGTCGGCCTCGTACGCCACCCCGAATTCATCAAGGGCGAGCGCCGCCGCCTCCATGGTGGGCCAGTCCGAGTCCGAGCCCATGACGATGCCCACGCGGGGTTGTTCAGCCATCCGATGCTCCTTCCAGCAGGGCGGACGCCGCGCGTGCGGCGTCCCGGGTGGTGGCGACGTCGTCGCCGCAGACCGTGACGTGGCCCACCTTGCGGCCCGGTTTGACCGCCTTGCCGTAGAGGTGGACGCGGGTGCCCGGGTCGGCGAGCACGGCCGGCAACGTGCCGAGGAGGTCGTCGTTCGTGCCGCCGAGCACGTTGCTCATGACGACCACCGGCGCCACGGGGGCCGGGGAACCCAGCGGCAGGTCGGCAACGGCGCGCAGGTGGTTCTCGAACTGGGAGGTCACCGCGCCCTCGATGCTCCAGTGGCCGGTGTTGTGCGGGCGCATGGCCAATTCGTTGACCACCACGGTGCCGTCGCGACGCTCCATGAGCTCGACGGCGAGGATGCCCACGACGCCGAGCGCCTCGGCGATGCGCAGCGCCAGCCGCTGGAGCTCGGCGGCCCGCTGCGGGGGCAGGCCGGGCGCGGGGGTGGTCGTCTCGTGGCAGATTCCGTCGCGCTGCACCGTCTCGCTCACCGGGTAGACCACGGCCTCGCCACCGGGCCGGCGCGCCACCAGCACGCTGAGCTCGCGGGCGAAGTCGATGAACTCCTCGGCGAGGATGACGACGCCGGCGTCGGCCTCGCGCTGGGCCTCGGTGGGGCCCTGCGGGCCGGCGAGCGCGGCGAACGGCGTCGCGGCGGCGTCCGGCCCGTCGATGCGCCACACGCCCTTGCCGTCATACCCGCCGCGCGAGGTCTTGGCGATGACCGGCCAGCCCGTCTCCTCGCCGAACGCGACCAGCGCGTCGGCGTCCGCCACCACGCGCCACCGCGGGTTGGGGGCGTCCAGCTCGGCCATGGCCCGGCGCATCACCGCCTTGTCCTGGGCGTGCACGAGGGCGTCCGGGCCGGGCCGGACGGCCACGCCGGCGTCCTGCAACGCGTGCAGCAGGCCCGTGGGCACGTGCTCGTGGTCGAAGGTGAGGACGTCCACGTCGCGCGCGAAGGCGGTCACCGCGTCGGCGTCGGCGAAGTCGCCCACCGCGGCGTGGGGCACGGCCAGCGCCGCGGAGGTCTGGGGGCCCTCGGCCAAGAGGCGCAGCTGCAGGCCGAGCGGCAGGGCCGCCTCCTGCATCATGCGCGCGAGCTGGCCGCCGCCGATGACACCGATTCTCAGGTCCGCCACGAGGCGGCAGTCTAGTGGGAGCATGGCTGGTGTGACCCAGACCGACCGCCGCGCCCCGGTGCCCCTGGCGACGCAGCTCACCCGCTTCGTGCTCGTCGGGGTGGTGGCGGCGGTCGTCGACTACGGGTTGCTCGTGGCCGGGATGAACCTGGCCGGCTGGGCGCACACCCCGGCCAAGGCCGTCAGCTGGGTGTTCGGCACGATGACGGCCTACGCGCTCAACAGCCGCTGGACCTTCGGAGCCGCCGGCTCGCGCCTGAAGTTCGCCGCGGTCGCCGTGCTGTACGGCACCACCTTCGCCGTCCAGGTCGGCACGTTCGCCCTCATCTACCCGCCCCTGGAGATGGCGCTCGGCACGGCCGCGGCCCAGGTGGTGGGGTTCGTCATCGCGCAGGGGTTGGCGACGACCATCAACTTCGTCATCCAGCGCACGCTCATCTTCCGCAGCTGAACCCGCCCCGCCCCGGCGGGCCCGACTAGGGTCGACCCTATGAGCCTCATCGTGTTCCTCCACGGCGTGGGCGAGACCCCGCAGGTCTGGCAGGACCAGGTCGTCGCCCTGCCTCCCGGCGCCAAGGCCGTCGCGCCGTGGCTGCGCGGCCTGCGGCCCGGGCGCGACGACGCCTTCGGCGTGAGCGCCGCCGGCGATGACGTGCTCTCCCTGCTGAACACGCACGGGGTCGAGCAGCTGACGCTGATCGGCTCGGGCGTCGGCGGCATGGTGGCGCTCGACATCGCCGTGCGCGCCCCCGAGACGGTCGCCCAACTCGTGCTCAGCGCGGCCCAGCTGGCGCCCCCGAAGAGCGATCTGCGCGCGCAGCGGCTGGCGCTGCGGCTCACCCCCGCCAAGCGTCTGGCGCGGCTCGGCATCGACAAGGAGCGGCTCCGCGCGGCGCTGGACGCCCTCGAGGGCGTCGACCCCACCGACCGGCTCGGCGACGTCACTGCGCGCACCCTGGTCGTCGTCGGCGCCCAGGACGACGCCGGCCACCCCGCGGCGGCCAAGCTCGCCGCCGCGATTCCCGACGCCACCCTCGAGATCGTCCCCGGCGCCCGGCAGAGCCCGCACACCGAGGCGCCCGCGGCGTTCAACGCCACCGTGTTCGGCTTCCTCGACGCCTGAGGCGTCCTGGGGCCACCCAGACCTGCGGCGATCACCCCGCCGCCCCCACCCAAGGAGAAACCCATGCGGTTCGGCATCATCGGCACCAACGTCATCTCCGACGCCTTCGTCCGCGCCTGCCGGGCCACCGGGGGCCGGGCCGAGCCGGTCGCCGTCCACTCCCGGGGGCGCGCCCGGGCCGAGGAGTTCGCCGCACGCCACGGGCTGGGGGTGGCCGTCGACACCCTCGACGCCCTGTTCGACGCCGTGGACGCGGTCTATGTCGCCAGCCCGATCGGGGCCCACCGCGAGCAGGCCCTCGCCGCCATCGCCGCCGGCCGCCACGTCCTGGTCGAGAAGACGATGGGCACGAATGCCGGTGAGGTCGTCGAGATCCTTGAGGCCGCCGAGGCCGCCGGCGTGGTGGCGCTCGAGGCCGTCCGCAACGTGCACGCCCCGACCCACGGATTGATCCGCGATGTCCTGGGCGAGCTGGGCGAGCTGCGGTACGCGCGGCTGGAGAAGCTCCAGTACTCCTCCCGCTACGACGCCTTCCGCGCCGGGGAGGTGCTCAACGCCTTCGACCCCGGCCTGGGCAACTCGGCGCTGGCCGACATCGGCATCTACTGTCTGCAGCCCGCCCTCGACCTGTTCGGCGCCCCGCGCAACCTGGGCGGGGCCAGCGTCTTCCTCGACAACGGCTTCGAGGCGGGCGGCAGCCTGTACCTCGACCACGGCTCGCTGGTGGTCGACCTCGCCTGGTCGAAGATCGCGCGCGGTCTCGGCCCGAGCGTCATCACCGGCGAGGACGCCTCGCTGACCTTCGACGACCCCGCCGACCTGACGCGCATCGTCCTCCACCCCCGCACCGGCTCCGAGCGGGTGCTGTGGGAGGGGGCCACGACCTCCCCGGCCGACACCATGCACCATGAGATCGCCGACTTCTGCGACCTCGTGGCCGCCGGCGCCATGGACCCGCGGTGGTCGGCGCTCAGCGTCAACGCCCGCGCGATCATGGACGCCCACCTGGCCGCGGCGGCGGCGTCCTGGCGCGAGGGCCGCTGACGCCGGCGCCGCCCGGCCGCAGGGGGGCCCGACGTGGGGCGCGTCAGGCGAGGCCGTTGGCCCGGGCGATCCCCCCGAGGTGGGCGGCGCTCGGCTTCGGCGTCCGGGCGAAGGTGGTGCGATCCACCGCCGCGAGCCCGAACTTCGGGCCGTAGCCGAAGATCCACTCGAAGTTGTCGAGCAGCGTCCAGGCAACATAGCCCCGCACGTCGATCCCGTCGGCCAGGCAGCGCGCCACGCAGCCGATCGCCTCGTCGAAGAACGCGACGCGCTGGGTGTCGTCGTCGGTGCTCAGGCCGTTCTCGGTGACGTACACGGGCACGCCGGCGATGTCGGCTGCCTCGCGGATGACCGACTCCAGCGCCCACGGGTAGATCTCCTCGCCGGTCGAGTTGAGCAGCGCTCCCTCCGGCACGGGGGCGGGCCGGCCGTCGGGGCCGAGCAGCGTCCGGTTGTAGGTCTGGACGCCCACGAAGTCGTCGTCGCGGGACTCCACGAGGTAGCGGCCGTTGATGCGGGCCCGGATGTCGGCGACGACGTCCTCGGCCCCCTCGGTGGCGTGGTAGTCGGTGTTCGCCAGCGTCCAGCCCACCGGCAGGTCGCCCCGCACCGCCGTGATGGCGTCCCGTCCGGCCCGGTGCGCGGCGAGCTTCACGGCGAACGCCTCGTCGGAGGACGTGAGCTGGAAGGGCGCGATGGTGCTCGGGTCCACCCCCAGGGCCGCCGCGGCGTGGGCGAACATCGGGAAGTGCGCCCGTGCCCCCCGCGGCCCGCCCGCCACGCCGAGCACGGCCAGCAGGTCGGGGAGGTTGGGCTCGTTCATGGTGCAGGCGAGCCCGATGAGATCCCCCAGGTGCTCGGTGGCGCGGCCGCAGAACGCGGCGAACCGCTCGGCCGTCTCCGGCGCCTCCCAGCCACCGGCGCCGAGCAGCCAGCGCGGCGAGACGAAGTGGTGGAACGTGACGATCGGCGTCAGACCCCGGGCGTGGCAGCCCTCGAGCACGCGTCGGTAGTGGTCGAGCGCCGCGAGGGAGAACTCCCCCGGCTCGGGCTCGATGCGGGCCCACTCGAGGGAGAAGCGGTAACTGTTCAGCCCCAACCCGGCGACGAGATCGAGATCGTCTGGCCAGCGGTGGTAGCTGTCGCAGGCGTCGCCGGACTTCTCGGCGAAGATCGAGCCCTCGACGTGCTCGAGCAGCCAGACGTCGCTGCTCGTGTTCTGGCCCTCCACCTGGTGGCCGGCGGACGCCGCACCCCAGAGAAAGTCGGCGGGGAAAGGTGTGGTGGTCATGGTTTCCTCCTCGGCTGCAAGGGCTGCGTCAGGACGCCGACGGCGCGAGCGAGGCGTCCACGACGGCCTGAACCTCGGCGGCGGGGCCGAACATGCCGCCCATCGTGAGCGCCATGCCAAGCTGGTCCACGGGGACGTCCAGGAAGGCACCAAGGCCCTGGGCGATCTGGCGGGCGTCGTCCAGGGGAAGCACCTCCAGCAGGGCCGCCGACGCGCGCGGCCAGGCGTCCGAGCTGACGTAGTCGCGAACGGTCGCGGGGGCGTCCGGGGCGGGCGGCGCGGCCACCTCGAACCGGTGCGTGCCGGGGCCGACCTCGTGGCGTTCCCCGCCGGGGGTGACCACGGTGCCGCGCAGGCCGACGGGAATCGTCGCCTCGACGATGAGCTCGCCACCCTCGCGCCGCCAGCTACCGCTGGCCTCGCCCCAGGGCGTCAGCCGGCGCGAGGAGGCGTGCTCGAGCAGGTGGGTGGGTGCCGGGGCAAGCTCGACGTGGCGGGCCACGGCGTCCACGGTGAGACCCGCGACCACCTGGTGGAGGAACTCCGCCACCGCGCCCAGCGCGTAGTGGTTGAACGACGTCATCTCGCCGGGGTTGATCGTGCCGTCGGGCAGCATCGAGTCCCAGCGCTCCCAGATGGTGGTGGCCCCCATCGTCACGGGGTAGAGCCAGCTGGGGCAGCCCTCCTCCAGCAACAACCGGTAGGCGACGTCGGTGTGCCCGGTGTCGTGCAGGGCCTGGCAGATCAGCGGCGTGCCGACGAAGCCGGTGCTGACGCGGAAGCTGTTGAGCCGCGCGAGGTCGGCCAGCCGAGCGCCGGCGAACACGCGCTGCGCGTCGTCCAGCAGATCCCAGCAGATCGCCATGGCGTAGCCGGTCGGCGAATCGCTGTGCACGAGCCCGTCGGCGGTGATCCAGCGGTTGCGCAGGGCGGTGCGGACGGCGTCCGCCAGCCCGGCGTAGTGGGCGCGGCCCTCCTCGTCGCCCACGGCGGCGCACGCATCGGCGGTGAGCCGCGCGCTGCGGACGAGGCAGGCGGTGGCCACGAGATCCTTGTCGACCTTCGAGTCACCCGGCTTCTCGGGCGGGGCGTCCGGGTCGAGCCAGTCGCCGAACTGGAAGTCGCCGGTCCAGAGATGGTCCTCTCCCGCGGCCGCCGCGACGCAGTCGACCCACGCCTTCATGCTGGGCAGCTGGCGGCGGAGCACCTCAGCGTCACCGGTGGCCGCGTAGACGTTCCACGGCACCACGGACGCCGCGTCACCCCAGGCGGCCGCCGGGCGCCCGCCCAGACCGCCGCGCAGCACGTGGGGCACGACGATGGGCACGGCGCCGCTGTCGTCCTGCTCGGCCGCCAGATCCTCCAGCCAGCTGCCGAGGAAGCCCGCCGCGTCGTGCAGGATCAGGGCGGTCGGGCTGAACACCTGGATGTCACCGGTCCAGCCCAGTCGCTCGTCGCGCTGGGGGCAGTCGGTCGGCACATCGAGGAAGTTGCCGCGCATGCCCCACACGACGTTCTCGTGCAGCTGGTTGAGCAGGTCGTGGGAGCTGGTGAACCAGCCCGTCCGCGTCATCGCGGAGTGCAGCACCAGCGCGCTGATGTCCTCGGCGGCCAGCTCGTCGACACCGGTGACCTCGGCGTAGCGGAACCCGAAGAACGTGAAGTGGGGCGCCAGCACCGTCTCCTGGGGCCCGGCGACGGTGTAGCTCGCCGTGGCCCGCGCGTTGCGCAGCGGCCGGGTGCCCAGCTCGTCGTGCTCGAGCACCTCCGCGTGGCGAATCGTCACCGCGTCGCCGGACGCCAGCCCGCGCACCGTGAGGCGCGTGACGCCGACCAGGTTCTGACCGAAGTCGACCAGCAGCTTGCCCGCGGGGCTGCGCCACACGCGCTGGGCGTCCACCACCTCGGTGACCCGCACCGCCGGGCCGCGCGCCGCCACCAGGGTGTCGAGGTCGAGGTCCACGACCTCCACCGGGTGGTCGGCGTCGGCGATGAGCGGACGCCGCAGGTCCTGGGTCTCGCCGCCGTACAGGTCGTTGGCGGTGATGTGCGTCGTGCGGGCGGCCCAGGTTCCGTCGGTGACGAGCGCGTGCGTGGCGCCGTCGCCGGTGACCACCTCGAGCCGGGCCAGCGCCGCGAGGCGGTCGCCGTACATGCGCTCCATGTTCCAGGTGAGCGGGCTGCGCCACCAGCCGTTGCCGAGCAGGATCTGCACGGTGTTCTCACCCGCCGTCAGCAGGTCGGTGACGTCGTGGGTGTAGTACCGCAGCCGATCCTCATACGCCGTCCAGCCGGGGCCGAACCAGTCCTCCCCGACGCGGCGTCCGTTGATCAGCACCTCGTACCACCCGTGCGCGGTGAGGTGCAGCCGCGCGGCGCGCACGCCGGCCGGCAGCTCCCAGGTGGCGACCAGCGCGGGGGCCGGCTCGTCCAGGCCGCCCACGCCGGCCGGGCTGATGAGCCGGGCGTCCCCCCAGTCGGAGGTGGCCAACAGGCCGGCCTCCACGACCGCCGGCTCGGACCACTCACTGTCCGCACCATCCGTCGCGTGGACGCGGACGCGCACCTCGGCCCGCTCGCGGGAGGCCAGCGGCGCGAAGGGCCAGTCGACGAGCACCTGGGCATCGGAGTCGAGGGTGGCGGTTTCGGTGGACGCCTCCCCGCCCCACGGCGACCGCGTCACCTCGACCGTCGCCGAGGCCTGCCGTACGTCGTCGGGCGCGTCGGCCACCGCCCACGTCAGCCGCGGCGTGGGCGTCCCGACGCCGAGGGCGGGCTCGCCCGGGCTGCGCTGTTCGAACGTGAGGGCCGTGCAGATCATCGGTGCTCCTGGCGGGATCGGGTGTCGGGTGTCGGGTGGCGCGGCCGCGGGTCAGGCGTCGGTGAGCCGGTTGGCCAGCCGGTCCAGGGAGGCGTGGGTGAGCGGGGAGCCGATCGCGTTGAGGTGCCCGTGCGGCACCCCCGCGGCCGTGACGACCGTGACGTCCACGCCGGCCTCGGCGAGCTGGCGGCCGAACCGTTCACCGGAGGCCCGGAGGTCGTCGAACTCGCAGTTCTCGATGTAGGTGCGCGGGTAGCCCGCCAGGTCGTCGGCGTGCCCGGGGAAGGCGAGCGGCACCGCGTGCGTCGCCGAAGGCCCGCCCAGGTAGTTCTCGTTGATGGCGTCGGTCTCGTTGGTGAACGTCAACACCGGCGGCATCTGGGCGATACAGGCGGCGAGCTCGGCGCTGGGCTGCGGCAGCGGCGCGTGCGCGACCGGATAGACCAGCAGCGCCTGCGCGGGCCGGGGATCCTCGGTGATCGACCGCAGCGCCACGCCGGCGGCCAGGTTGCCGCCCGCCGAGGTGCCGCCGACGGCCAGGCGGGTCGGGTCGATGCCGAGGTCGTCGGCGTGGGCGTGCGTCCAGCTCCACGCGGCCCAGCAGTCGTCGTGCGGCACGGGGTGATGAACGCCGCCCTGACACAGGCGGTAGTCGACCGAGACGACGACGCCGCCCGTCCGGGTGACGAGGCCGCGCGAGGCCAGGTCGGCCTCCGGCATGTCGAGGTCGCCGCCGAGGAACGCCCCGCCGTGGAACCACACCAGCCCCACGCCGGACGCCTCGCCCGAGGCGGGTCGGTAGATGCGGAGGGGCACCGGCCCGTGCGGGCCCTCGACCGTCCGGTCCTCGGCTACAGCGTCGGTCGGTTCCGCCTCGCCGAACGGCGCGTTCCACGCCACGAGACCCGCCGGCGGGTTGGCCCAGTCGAAGGGCTGCGCGAGGCCCTCGATGTGGTGCAGTCGCTCGGCATAGATCGGGGCCCAGGCGCCGGTCGGGGTCGTCGTTGCGGTCGAGCCGCCGTGTGCGTCCATCGCTGTCTCCTTGGTCAGACCGCTGCGTCTGTGGCCCGCTCCACGAGGCTTCGGGCGGGCGGTGAACGGATCAGGGCAGATTGTACCGATTCACCGACGTCCTCGGGAGGGCTCGTTCCGCAAAGGCGTCAGCACGTGGCGCACCCCCTCGTCTCGTGGCGCACCCCCTCGTCACGTGGGCTCCACTGCGCCACGTGGGCTCCACTGCGCCACGTGGGGTTTGCGTGCGCCACGTGGGGTTTGCGTGCGCCAGGTGGGGGTTGCGTGCGCCACGTCGGCATGCCTGCGCCACGACAGGAGCGTCCGGCTCGGCTAAGGGCGTGCCGGCATGGTCCACCCGGCGTCAGGCCGGACGCAGGTGCGTGACGTCGCCGGCGACGAAGGTGCGTTCCCCGGCGGCGGTCGCGACCACCAGGGCGCCGTCGGGAGCGACGCCGGTCGCCGTCCCGACCACGCGCTCCTCGCCCAGCTGCACCGACACCTCTTCCCCGATCGTCGTGCAGCGCTGCCGGTAGGACGCGCCGAGATCCGCCCCGGCGTCCCACCGCGTGTACCAGGTCTCCAGGCTCTGCAGCACGGCGGCGACCACGCCGTTCACGGCGGCGTCCGACCCCTCCAGCCGCAGCGAGGTGGCGGTCGGCACGGGCAGCTCGTCGGCGCGCAGCTCGGTGTTGAGGCCGAAGCCCAGCACGGCGCGCGGGCCGGCGTCCGTCAGCACCGACTCGCACAGGATGCCGCACAGCTTGCGGCCGTGGATGCCCACGTCGTTGGGCCACTTCACCCCCACCTGGACGCCGGTGGCGGCCCGGACGCCGTCCACCACCGCCATGCCCACGAGCAGCGACAGCCAGCCCCACTCCTCGACGCCACGCGCCGGCGCGACGAGCGCCGAACACGCCACGGATGCCCCCGGCGGCGCCTCCCACGTGCGGGCCAACCGGCCCCGCCCGGCGCTCTGGTGCTCGGCCAACCGCACCAGGCCCGGCTCGGCGCCGGCGCGGGCGGCGTCCGCCAGGTCGGCGTTGGTGGAACCGGTGGACGCGACGACCTCGATGTCACGCCACAGCCCCCCGCGGCAGGCGAGGGCGAGGGCGTCGGCGTCCAGGTGTGCGTTCACGGCCCCGATCCTACGAGGCGCCCGGCCCACGATCCGCCGATCCCACGCGGCGCTGCCGGCGGGGCTATCGTCGGTCCATGACGCCCGACCTCCCCACGGAGCCCGACCGTCACACCACGGCCGGCAAGCTGGGCGACCTGGATGCGCGCATCGAGGCCGCGCTCAACGCCGCCGGGCCCGACGCCGCCGAGAAGCAGCACGCGCGCGGCAAGATGACGGCCCGCGAACGGATCGCCGCGCTCCTCGACGAGGGCACGTTCGCCGAGTTCGACGAGTTCGCCCGGCACCGCTCCCAGTCCTTCGGCATGGGCGAGAAGCGGCCCTACACCGACGGTGTGATCACCGGCGTCGGCGCGATCCACGGCCGCCCGGTCTGCGTCTATTCCCAGGACGTCGCCGTCTTCGGCGGGGCGCTCGGGCAGGTGTACGGGGAGAAGATCGTCAAGATCATCGACTTCGCGACCAAGACCGGCTGCCCCCTCATCGGGCTCATCGAGGGCGGCGGTGCGCGCATCCAGGAGGGCGCCGTGAGCCTCGGTCTCTACGGCGACATCTTCCGACGCAACACGCTCGCCTCCGGCGTGATCCCGCAGATCTCCGTGATCATGGGCGCCGCCGCCGGCGGTCACGTCTACTCCCCCGCCCTCACCGACTTCGTCGTCATGGTCGACCAGACCTCGCAGATGTTCATCACCGGCCCCGCGGTCATCAAGACCGTCACGGGCGAGGACGTCACCCTCGAAGAGCTCGGCGGCGGGCGTACCCACAACACCCGCTCGGGCAACGCCCACCACCTCGCGGCCGATGAGGCGGACGCCCTCGCCTGGGTCCGTGACCTGCTCACCTACCTCCCCCAGAACAACCTCGACGAGCCCCCAGTCCATGAGACCGCCGAGGCCGACCTGGCGGTCACCGCCCGCGATCGCGAGCTCGACACCCTCATTCCGGACGCCGCCAACCAGCCCTACGACATCCACCGCGTGATCGCGGGGGTGCTCGACGACGTCGACTTCCTCGAGGTGGCCGCCCTGTTCGCCCCCAACATCGTCTGCGGGTTCGGGCGCATCGAGGGCCGCGTCGTCGGCGTCGTCGCCAACCAGCCTCTCGTCCTGGGCGGCTGCCTCGACATCGACGCCTCGGAGAAGGCCGCCCGCTTCGTCCGCACGTGTGACTGCTTCAACATCCCCGTGCTGACGTTCGTGGACGTCCCGGGCTTCCTGCCCGGCGTCACCCAGGAGCACCGCGGCATCATCCGCCGCGGCGCCAAGCTGATCTACGCCTACGCCGAGGCCACGGTGCCGCTCGTCACCGTCATCACCCGCAAGGCCTACGGCGGCGCCTACGACGTTATGGCGTCCAAGCACCTCGGCGCCGATGTGAACCTCGCCTGGCCCACCGCCCAGATCGCGGTGATGGGCGCCGAGGGCGCCGTCGAGATCCTCCACCGCCGCGAGCTCGCCGAGGCCGACGACCCCGCCCGCCGCCGCGCCGAACTCATCGACGCCTACAACGCCGAGCTCGCCAACCCCTACGTCGCGGCCGAGCGCGGCTACATCGACCAGGTCATCCACCCCCACGCCACCCGCGAGACCATCACCCGCGTCATGCGCCTCCTGCGCACGAAGCGCGAGTCCCTGCCGCCCAAGAAGCACGGGAACATCCCGCTGTGACCGGCACCGAGCCCGAGCCGGACGCCGCCGCGTTCGAGGTCGTCTCCGGTCACCCCACCCCCGACGAGATCGCGGCGCTCGCGGTGGTGCTCCACCTGCTCGGACGCGAGCAGGGGCGTCCGCCCGCGCCGACGAACAGCCACCCCGCCGCCGGGTGGGCCTCGCGCTGGCACCAGCTCAACCACGGGCTGCTCCCCGGCGTCACCGCGTGGCGCACCACGTTTCGGCGCTGAGCCTGACACCGACGGGCGCGGCGCCCCGGTAGAGTCGCGCCATCGACCCGCCCCCGGCGGGAACTTCGCGAAGGAGCGCACCATGGCAGCCGTCGACGACATCAAGGCCAACCTCGACCTCGACCAGGTCGCCCAGTACCTCGGCACGGACCGCGCCGAGGCCGACCGCGTGGTCGACCAGGCGCTCGCCTCGCTGGTCGGTCAGCTCGACCACAACGTGGCGGACGCCGACGGGGCCGTCGGCCTCACCCGGGCGTTGGACCGGCACGCCGACTCCCCGGCGTTCTCCGACCGGATCGACCTGGCCGGCATCGACACCGGCGACGGCGCCAAGATCGTCGACCACGTCTACGCGCCCGACCAGATCCAGGCACTCGGGGGCGGCCAGGGCGGGTCGTTGGTGCAGCGCCTCCTGCCCATCCTCGCGCCCATCGTGCTGAGCTACCTCGCCAAGCGGCTCGGCGGCGCCGTCGGTGGCGGCGGCGGGCTGGGCGGCGCGCTCGGCGGCGGAACCGGCACCTCGCGCGGCGGCCTGGGCGGCATCCTGGAGGACCTCCTCGGCGGTGCAGCGGCGCAGCAGTCGGGCCGCGCGGAGGCCCCCGCGAACGGCGGCGGCATCGGCGACATCCTCGGCGACCTCCTCGGCGGCGGCCGGCAGCAGGGCACCCCGGGCGCGACGCCGCAGGCAAGCGGCGGGGCGGGCGGTGGCGGGGTGGGCACCGGGCCCTTCACCAGCCAGACGCCCCCGCCCACCGACCTCACGCTGGAGCCGGGCACGGCATCGTCCCCGGCCGGATCGGTTGCCCCGGAGGGCACCGCGGTCAACCGGACCGACAACCCGCTCGGCGGCATCCTGTCCGACCTCCTCTTCGGACGCCGGTAGCCGGTGCGCCTCGTCCTGGCGTCGGCGTCCCCGGCCCGCCTCGCCACCCTGCGGGCCGCCGGCGTCGAGCCGCTGGTGCGGGTCTCGGGGGTCGACGAGTCGACCGTCCCGCACGCCGACCCCACGAAACTCGCGCTCGCGCTGGCCGATCTCAAGGCGGAGGCGGTGCTGGCCGCGCTGGCCTCGGGAAGCGCCGAGGGCGTCGGGGAGGACGCGTTTGTCCTCGTCGGCTGCGACTCGGTGCTGGAGCTGGACGGCCGCGCCCACGGCAAGCCGGGCACCGATGACGCCGTCCGCGCGCGCTGGCGCGCCCTGCGGGGCCGCTCCGGACGCCTCGTGACCGGCCACCACGTGGCCGTCGTCCGGGGCGACGCGGTGGCGCACCGCAGCCGTGCGGCGTCCACCACCGTTCACTTCGCCGACGTCACGGACGCCGAGATCGAGGCCTACGTGGCCACCGGCGAGCCCCAGCACGTCGCGGGCGCCTTCACCATCGACGGGTACGGCGCCGCCTTCGTGAGCGGGGTGGCAGGCGACCACCACAACGTCGTGGGCATCAGCGTGCCCCTGCTGCGCGTCCTGCTGGCCGAGCTGGGTGTCGCGTGGACCGATCTGTGGCGCGCCCAGCGATAAACTGCCACCGCCATGACCGACATCGCCCCGCTCCCCCGGCGCTCGCGCGTCCCCGCCCCCCTCCGCGCGATGCGGCCCCGCCAATGGGTCAAGAACGTCCTCGTGCTGGCCGCCCCCGTCGCGGCCGGGCAACTGTTCGTGCCCGCCGTCGCGCTGGCCACCGCCGGGGCCTTCGTCGCGTTCTGCCTCATCAGCGCGTCCATCTACCTCATCAACGACGTCCGCGACGTCGAGGCCGACCGCCAGCACCCCAAGAAGCGGTTCCGGCCGATCGCCGCCGGTGAGCTCCGCCCGGGCACCGCCCTGGTGCTCGCCGGCGTCACCGCGGTGGCGAGCCTGGCACTGGGCTGGTTCATCGCGCCCCTGCTGGCGGTCACCCTGGCCGTCTATTGGCTGCTGCAGGTCGGCTACTCGGTGTTCTGGAAGAACCAGCCGATCATCGACCTCGCGATGGTGGCGGCCGGCTTCCTGCTGCGCGCGGTGGCCGGTGGCGTGGCGTCCGGCATCCCGCTGTCGCAGTGGTTCCTGCTCGTCGCCTCGTTCGGCTCGCTGTTCATGGTGGCCGGCAAACGCTACTCCGAGATGATCGAGCTCGGCCCCCACGCCGGCACGCGCGCGTCGCTGGCCCGCTACACCGCGAGCTACCTGCGGTTCGTCTGGGCCCTGTCGTGCGCGGCCGTCATCATGTCCTACAGCCTGTGGGCCTTCGAGCAGGCCCCCGACGCGGGCGGCATCACCTGGCACGCCCTCTCGATCGCACCGTTCACGCTCGCTCTGCTGCGTTACGCCTACACCATCGACGCCGGCGGTGCCGGCGAGCCCGAGGACGTCGTGCTGGGTGATCGCGTCCTGCAGCTGCTCGCGGTGGTCTGGCTCATTCCGGTGGCCATCGGCGTGTTCGCCTGAGGCCTAGACTCCGGGCAGGAGTCGCGCACCCCACGGCGGACGCGGCGGACGCGCGGCGAAGGAGTCAGGCGTGGGCATCAGCAAGGTTCTCGTGGCCAACCGCGGCGAGATCGCGGTGCGGATCATCCGGGCCGCGCGCGACGCCGGACTGGCGAGCGTCGCTGTCCACGCCGACCCGGACGCCGACGCCCTGTTCGTGCGGCTCGCCGACGACGCCTTCGCGTTGGGCGGGGACACGCCCGCCGCGTCCTACCTGCGCATCGATGCGATCCTGGACGCCGCGCGCCGCAGCGGCTCCGACGCCGTCCACCCCGGCTACGGCTTCCTCGCCGAGAACGCCGACTTCGCGCGCGCCGTCACCGCCGCCGGCCTGACGTGGATCGGCCCACCCGCCGAGGCCATCGAGGCGCTCGGCGACAAGGTGCGCGCCCGCCACATCGCCCAGCGGGTGGGTGCGCCGCTCGTCGCGGGCACCGCCGAGCCGGTGCCGGACGCCGACGCGGCGGTCACCTTCGCCCGGGAGCACGGCCTGCCCATCGCGATCAAGGCGGCCCACGGCGGCGGTGGCCGGGGCCTGAAGGTGGCGCGGCGCCTCGACGAGGTTGCCGCGATGTTCGACGCGGCGACGCGCGAGTCCACGGTCGCGTTCGGCCGCGGGGAGTGTTTCGTCGAGCAGTACCTGGATCGCCCCCGTCACGTGGAGACGCAGTGCCTCGCCGACGCCCACGGCCACGTCGTCGTGGTCTCGACCCGGGACTGCTCGCTGCAGCGCCGCCACCAGAAGCTGGTCGAGGAGGCCCCCGCGCCGTTCCTCAGCGACGCCCAGGTGGCCACCCTCCACGACGCCTCGAAGGCGATCCTGCGGGAGGCCGGTTACGTCGGGGCGGGCACCTGCGAGTTCCTCGTCGCCACCGACGGCCGCATCTCCTTCCTCGAGGTCAACACACGGCTCCAGGTGGAGCACCCCGTCTCGGAGGAGGTCACCGGTCTCGACCTGGTCCGCGAGATGTTCCGCATCGCCGACGGCGAGGAGCTGGGCTACGACGACCCGGAGGTGCGCGGGCACGCGATCGAGTTCCGGATCAACGCCGAGGACCCGGCGCGGTCCTTCGTGCCCATGCCGGGCACGCTGACGCTGTGGAACCCACCGACCGGCCCCGGGGTCCGCGTGGACGAGGGCTACCACGCCGGGATGACGGTGCCCGGCGCCTTCGACTCGCTGGTGGCCAAGATCATCGTGACCGGCGCCGACCGCCCGCACGCGCTGGCCCGGGCGCGACGGGCCTTGGCGGAGACGTCGCTGGCGGGCATGCCGACGGTGCTGCCGTTCCACCGGGCCGTGGTCGACGACCCGGCCTTCACCGGTGTCGACGGCACCCTGGGCGTCCACACCCGCTGGATCGAGACCGAGTTCGCCACCCCGCTCGAGCCCCAGGACGCCCCCGCGGAGGTTCCCCCGCCCCCCGAGAAGGTGACCATCGCCGTCGAGGTGGACGGCCGCCGCGTCGAGGTGCGCGTGCCGGCGAGCCTGACGCGTGCCGCCACCGCGGGGTCGCTCGCCCGTCCGCCCCGGCCGGAGCGGGCCGGCGCGCGGGCGGCCGCCCCCGCCGCCACGGTGTCGACCGGCCCGGTGCTGGTTGCCCCCATGCAGGGCACGATCGTGACGGTGGCCGTCACCGAGGGCGACACGGTGGCCGAGGGCGACACGGTCGTGGTGCTGGAGGCCATGAAGATGGAACAGCCCGTGGGCGCCCACCGCGCCGGCGTGGTGCGGTCGCTCACCGCCGAGCCGGGCCGGATCGTCGCCGGCGGCGCATCGCTGTGCGAGATCGTCGACCCCGCCTGAGCGTGCTCCGGGGGCGGGTTCAGGCGGACCGCAGCCGCGCCAGCACCCCCAGCCCGGAGCAGGTCACCCCCGCCAGCGCCGCTGAGCCACCGACGTGGGCCACCAGCCGCTGGAGCCGGGTGGCGTCGTCCAGCCCGACGCCCCACATGAGCGCGACGGCCACCACCGCCACGCCGAGCGCGAGCCCTCCCGCGGCCACCAACCCCCACCCCGCCGAAGGCCCCGCCCCCGCGGGCCGTCGTGCCGGACGCCGCCGGGAGGTGGGCTGGGGGGGACGCGGCCCGGCCCGGAGCGCTGCCTCGCCCACGTAGCCCCACGCGCACGCCACGAGCACGGCGGCAACGACGTCGGAGGGGCGGTGCCACTGGTTGACCAGCGTGGCGTAGCCGAACGCGGTGACCACGGCCGCCCCCACGCCCGTCACCAGCGGCACCGCCCGGCGTCCGGCCACGAGCGCCAGCCCGACCACGATCGACGCCGCCACCGTCGTGTGGCCCGACGGCAGCGAGTTGGCTGTGTGGTCACCGGCGATCAGGTCGGGCCGGGTCACCAGGACGTTCTTCACAACCTGCGTGGTGACGTTGGCCGCGCCGATCACGGCGGCTCCCACGAGCGCCGCGCGGGGCCGGCCCGCAGCGAGCCCCACCACCACGACGACGGCGAGGGCCACCGCGACCGCGCCGACCGACACGGTCTGCAGCAGCGCTTCCGCCTGGGTGCTCCATCGCCACGTGCCGATCGTGGCGCCGCGGAGGGCGATTTCGTCCCCCACCTGGCCGCGGCGCGTGCCCACGAAGAACCACGCGCAGGCCGCCAGCAGCGCCACGGCCGCGAGGGCTGCGACGAGCGGGGCCGCGGGGGTGGGACGAGCCGGCGCGTTCACGGGTCCATCATGCGTGGGCGCTCCGCCAGACCGGCCGGGCACCGAAAGATCACAGGAGATTCACAGCGGCGGCCGGGCCCTGCTCCCGGGGCGCCCCTGCACACTGGACGACATGGAATACCTGCTCCTGTTGGCCGTCGTGGCGGTTGTCGTGGTGTTCGCCGTCCGCCTCGGACGGGGCACGAAGGAGGTCGAGCGGCAACGCGTCGCCGAGGTCGCGTCGCGGCTGGACGCCTCCCGCCGCGCCGCCGACGAGGACGTCACCCGTTTCGGCGAGGAGCTGCAGCGGTTGGACGCCGACGTGGCCGGGCACCCGCTGGACGAGGCCATGCGGCAGGACTACGAACGCGCCCTCGACGCCTACGAGCACGCCAAGGGCTCGCTGGCGGCCGTCACGGCGTCCCAGGAGATCCGCTACGTCACCGAGATCCTCGAGGAGGGCCGCTACGCCGTCGCCTGCGTGAAGGCCCGCGTCGCGGGCGCCCCGCTGCCCGCCAAGCGCCCGCCGTGTTTCTTCAACCCGGCCCACGGGCCGAGCAGCCAGAACGTCGACTGGGCGCCCGCCGGCGGCTCGGTCCGCTCCGTGCCGGCCTGCCCGGCGGACGCCGAACGCGTCCTCGCCGGCGCAGATCCCTACATCCGCACCGTGCAGGTCGGCCCGCGCCGCGTGCCGTACTGGCAGGGGGGCGAGGAGTACGCGCCGTGGGCGGAGGGGTACTACACGCACTGGCGTGGCAGCAGTCTCATCCGCGACATCGCCGTGGGCGCCCTGGTGTTCCAGGGCATCGCCGCCCTCCCCCATCTGGCCCACGGGCTGGGCGACGGCCTGGCCGGGCTGGGCGAAGGGATGGGCGAGGGCTTCGGCGACATCGGTGAGGGGCTGGGTGACCTGTTCGGAGACCTCTTCGACTGACACCCCGCCGGGAAGCCGGCGGGGGTCAGGCGGACGTCAGGCCCGGTCGGGCCGCGGCGGGACGATCGCCGACGCCGGGTCCGGCTCCTCCTGCTGGAGCCGGTCCTCGATGGTCTCGTCGGTCTCGGGGTCGAGGTCGCGGTGTTGATCGACCGGGACCACCCCCTCGAGCTCACCGTGGTCGGGGCCGACGTCGGCGGCGTCCGCGCCATCGGCCACCAGGTCGAGGGTCGAGAGGTCCTCGGCGGTCACCTCGCCGTAGGGGCGGTTGGCGTCCGCCTGGTCCTGGGGGTCGACGTCATCCAGACCGTCGTTGCTGCCGTCCTCGGCGTCCATGGAATCAATGCTCATGGCCCCAGCTTGGCCGGTTCGCGGCGTCCGGACAACACCCCGTCGGATGCCCGGGCCCCGGGCCGCCCGTTCGGCTAGTCTCGGAGCAAGCAAGCCCCGCAGTCGAACGGAAGAGTCAACGTGCCCGAGCCCACCGCGTCCGCCGCCACGCCCGAGAAGGCCGCGACGAAGGACATCACCTTCTGCGTCCCCTGCTACAACAGCAGCGACTACATGGACCACTGCATCGACTCGATCCTGCGGGGCAAGGGCAACATCGAGATCATCATCGTCAACGACGGCTCCACCAAGGACGACACGGCGGCGAAGGCGGACGCCTGGGCCGAGCGGCACCCCGACATCATCAAGGTCATCCACCAGGAGAACAAGGGCCACGGTGGCGCCGTCATGGCCGGCCTGCGGGCGGCGTCCGGGGTGTACTTCAAGGTGGTCGACTCCGACGACTGGCTCGACCCGGTCGCGCTGAACCTGCTGCTCAGCAAGGTGCGTCGCTTCATCACCTCCGGCAGCCCGGTGGATCTCATCGTGGCCAACTACGTCTACGAGCACACCAACTCCGGCACGCAGAAGGTCATCCGCTACCGCGGCTTCCTGCCGCAGAACCGCGTGTTCACGTGGAACGAGATCGGACCGTTCGGGCCGGGCCAGAACCTGCTGATGCACGCGACCGTCTACCGCACCCAGGTGCTCCGCGACTCCGGCGTCGAGTTGCCCGAGCACACCTTCTACGTGGACAACATCTTCGTCTACGTGCCCCTGCCGCACGTGCAGACCCTCTACTACCTGCCCGTGAACCTGTACCGGTACTTCATCGGACGCGAGGACCAGTCGGTCAACGAGAACGTCCAGATCAGCCGGCTCGACCAGCAGATGCGCATCACCCGCGTCATGGTGGAGGCCCACAAGCTGCCCGACGGCGTCGGCAACTGGAAGCTCGCGCACTACATGGCGTCGTTCCTGGGGTTGATCGTCACCGCATCGTCCATCTTCTGCCTGCTCGAAGGCACGGAGAAGGGCCTGCGGATGCGCCGGGAGATGTGGGAGCACATCGACTCGGTCGACCGCGACCTCAAGACGACGCTGGGCCTGCGCCAGTGGCTCGTGCTCGGCTCCAACCTGCCAGGGCCCCTCGGACGCCGCACCTCCGTTAGCCTCTACCGGCTGGCGCAGCGCCTCTACCGGTTCAGCTGAGCCGGCCCGTGGCGCCGGCGCCACTGCCGCTGCCGCGGGCGTCCACGGCGTCGCCGCGGGCGCCCCGCCCGCCGTCGGGGTGATAGCGCGCCAGCACGCCGACGCCGGTGACGGCCAACAGGCCGAGCAGCACCATCCACACCGCCGCCGAGGGGGTGATGTTGGCACCCTCACCGAGCACGGCGATGCCGAAGACCACCGCGACGATCGGGCTCGTCACCGTCATCGAACCCACGACCACCTCCGCGGGGCCGGTGGCGTACCCCTGCTGGATGAACCATCCCGCCGCGACCGCGCCGGCGACCAGAGCGGCGACGATGCCCCAGAACTCCGGTGAGCGCACCCAGTCGTTCGCCCGGGCGAACTCGATGAGCGCCTTCATCAGCGCCGCCTCGAGCCCGTAGAACAGGGCGCCGCCGGAACCCCAGAACATACAGCGCCAGCGGTAGGGGCCGCCGGAGCCCAGCAGCGCGAACGTGACGGCCACGGCGTAGACCACGCCGGCGCCCATCGCGACCCGGCTGACGACGAGGTCGGAGTGATCCACCGCGTGCAGGGCCGTCACGACGGTGAAGGCGAGGGTGACGCCCACGGTCCCCACGACCGCGGTGATCACACGCTTGGGCAGCCGGTGGTGCGTGGCCCGGGCGGCCAGGATGATGGACCACGGGAAGGCGAGCAGCCCGACCGGTTGCACGAGGGAGACGGGCGCCATCGTGAGCGCGACGGTCTGCAGCGCGAACGAGACGCCCATGAACGTGAGCCCCAGCATCCACCGCGGCGAGCGGATGGTCGACAGCAGGTCCTGCCACCGCATGCGCGTCTTGTGGAGATTGCCCTCCAGGTGCGAGTCGACCGCCCGGTGCTGCAGGTGGGCCGACATCGCGAAACAGAAGGAGCCAACCACCACGAGGGCGATCGCGAGGGGTAGGTTCTGCGTCACGGTCACCACGGTAGCCAAGAGGGCCCCCTTCGCGGCGCAACGCGCCCCGGTCGGCAGCGGCCGGCCCGGCCAGATTCAGCCCGGGGGTGGAGCCTCCGTCGACCCAGGTCGCAAGAACCTGAGCCGTTCGGCGACGCGTCCGGGCTAGTGGACGACCTGTTCGTTGCCCCCCTGGCCGTGGAGTCGGCGCGCCGCCTCACCGATCGACCCCGACAGGGAGGGATAGATGGTGAACGCCTGGGCGAGCTGGTCGACCGTCAGCTTCGCCTGCACGGCCACCGCCAGCACGTGGATCAGCTCGCTGGCGTGGGGAGCGACCACCACGCCGCCGATGACGATGCCGGTGGTCGGCAGGCAGAACACCTTGATGAAGCCCGCGCTGAGATCCTGCATCTTCGCCCGGGCGTTGGACCGCAGGGGCAGCATCACCGCCCGCGCCGGCGTCAGGCCGGCATCGATCTCGGCCTGACCCGCGCCGACGGTCGCGATCTGCGGCGCGGTGAACACGTTGGCCGAGACGCTCTTGAGGTCGAGCGGCCCGACGGCGTCACCCAGGGAGTGCCACATCGCGATGCGGCCCTGCATGGCCGCCACGGAGGCCAGCGCGAAGACGCCCGTGCAGTCGCCGGCGGCGTACACGCCGCGCGCCGTGGTGCGCGACACCTTGTCGACGCTGATGTGCCCGGACGCCGTCAGCTCCACCCCCGCCTCCACGAGCCCGATGCCGTCGGTGTTGGGCAGCGCACCCACGGCCATGAGGACGTGGCTGCCCTCGACGGTGCGGCCGTCGGCCAGCGTGACGACGACGCCATCCCCCTCGCGCCGCGCCGAGACGGCGCGGCTGCGGGAGAGGATCGTCATGCCGGAGTTCTCGAACACGGCCTGCAGCACGCGGGCGGCGTCGTCGTCCTCGCCCGGCAGCACTTGGTGCCGCGACGACACGAGCACCACGTCCACACCGAGCGCGTGGTAGGCGGACGCGAACTCCGCCCCGGTGACGCCGGAGCCGACGACGATGAGGCGCCGCGGCAGTTCGCGCAACGTGTACATCTGCGTCCAGTTGAGGATGCGCTCACCGTCCGGCAGCGCGTCCGGCAGCTCGCGCGGGCGGGCACCGGCGGCCACGAGGATGATGTCGGCGTGCAGCCGCTCCTCGCCCGCCTCCGTGGTGGCGATCACGCACTCCGTGCCGTCGAGGCGTCCGCTGCCGCGGATGATGCGAATGCCCTCGGAGCGCAGCCGGGTCGCGATGTCGACCGACTGCCGCCGCGCCAGCTCGACCACGCGGTCGTTGACGCGGCCCAGGTCCACCGTCACGGTCTGGGCCAGGGGGCGGCCGTCGCCGACGTCCGCGTGCAGGCCGAGGGCGTCCGCGCCACGGATCTCGGTCATCACCTCGGCCGTCGCGATCAACGTCTTGGACGGCACCACGTCCGTCAGCACCGCCGAGCCACCCAACCCGCGCCGCTCCACCAGCGTCACCGTGCCGCCGAGCTGTCGGGCGACGAGCGCCCCCTCGTACCCGCCCGGCCCGCCGCCGATGATCACCACGTCCGCCATGGGTCCGATTGTTCCATTCACGGGCCGCGGGGCGCACACCGGGCGGCTGCCCCGACAGGCGGCGGCGTCCGCGTCCCCTCGACGCGGCAACCGGGTCGCAGCCAGGAGGGGCCCGCCCACTATGCTCGTCCGGTGACTGTCACGACCGCACCGCACGACCTGGCCGCCGAGGCGGCATCCGCCCTGCTCACCCGCGCCGGCATCCCGGCCCTGGACACGGCCTTCGTCCTCGGCTCCGGGTGGGCGAGCGCCGCCGCCGGGCTGGGTGAGCTCATCGACGAGATCACGCTGGCCGAGCTGCCGGGCTTCAGCAAGCCGGTCGTCGAGGGCCACGGCGGGGCGATCCGCCTGCTGCGCACGCCGTCCGGCCGTGTCGCGGGTCTGTTCACCGGCCGCACCCACTACTACGAGGGCCGCGGCGTCGCACCCGTCGTGCACGGCGTCCGCACGGCTGCCGCAGCCGGGGCACGCACGCTGGTGCTGACCAACGGCTGCGGCGGGCTGAACCCGGAGTGGGGGCCGGGCACGCCGGTGCTGATCAGCGACCACATCAACCTCACCGGCACGACGCCGCTGGTGGGGGCCCGTTTCGTGGACATGACGGACGCCTACTCCCCCGACCTCCGCGCGCTGGCGCGCACGATCGACCCCGGCCTGCCGGAGGGCATCTACGTGCAGTTCCACGGGCCGGCCTACGAGACGCCGGCGGAGGTGCGCATGGCGGGGGTTCTGGGGGGCGACCTCGTGGGCATGTCGACCGCGCTGGAGACCATCGCTGCCCGCGAGGCAGGGCTGGGCGTGCTCGGCATCTCGCTGGTGACCAACGCCGCCGCAGGCATGACCGGCGAGGCGCTCAACCACGAGGAGGTCATCGAGGCCGGCCGCGACGCGCAGGACCGGCTGCGCACCCTGTTGTCCGGATTGTTGGAGGTGTTGTGATGCCGCTCGACCTGGCCGCCATGCAGGCGTGGCGCGACGCCGACCGCGACCCGGCCACCGCGACCGCCCTCGGCAACCTGCTCGAGAAGGCGGCCGCGGGGGACGCGGAGGCGTCCGCCGAGCTGGCCGACGCGTTCTCCGGACGCCTCGCGTTCGGCACCGCGGGGTTGCGCGCGCCGCTCGGGCCCGGCCCGAACCGCATGAATCGCGTGGTCGTGTCGCAGGCGGCCGCCGGCCTCGGTCGCTGGTTGCTGGACGCGGGGCACGCCGGCGAGCAGGTGCTCATCGGCTACGACGCCCGCTACAACTCCGACGTGTTCGCCCGCGACACCGCGGAGATCCTCGCCGGGCTCGGGCTGCGGCCCCTGCTCACCGAGACGGCCGTGCCGACGCCGGTGGTCGCGTTCGGCATCGGGCACCTCGGGTGCGTGGCCGGGGTGGTGGTCACCGCCTCCCACAACCCGCCGGCCGACAACGGCTACAAGGTGTACGTGGGCGGCTCGCAGATCGTGCCGCCGACCGACGTGGAGATCGCCGAGCGGATCGCGGCGGCGGCGTCCGTGCCGCTGGAGGCACACCCGCGCAGCGCGGCCTACGCCTTCGTGGGCGAAGAGTTGCTCGCCGCCTACGCCGAGCGCCTCGCCTCGCTGGTGCCCGCCGATGCGCCGCGCGACCTGGGGTGGGCCTACACCCCGCTGCACGGCGTGGGCGCCGAGGTGGTGGCCCGCGTGCTCGACCGCGCGGGTTTCCCCGCGCCCGCACTCGTGAGCGAGCAGGCGCTGCCCGACCCGGCGTTCCCGACCGTGGCCTTCCCCAACCCCGAGGAGCCCGGTGCGATGGATCTCGCCCTGGAGCTCGCTCGCGCGACGGACGCCGACGTGGCGATCGCGAACGACCCGGACGCCGACCGCTGCGCCGTGGCGGCGGTCGTCGACGGGCAGTGGCGCATGCTGACCGGCGACGAGCTCGGCTGGCTGCTCGCCGACGACGCCCTGCGTCGCGGGACGCCCGGCACCTACGCCTGCTCGGTGGTGAGCTCGACCCTGCTGGGTGACCTGGCCGCCGCGGCCGGCCAGCCGTTCGCGATGACGCTGACCGGTTTCAAGTGGATCGGCCGCGTGCCCGGCCTCGCCTTCGGGTACGAGGAGGCAATCGGCTACTGCACCGACCCGGCCGCGGTGGCCGACAAGGACGGCATCTCGACGCTGCTGCGCGTGCTCGCGCTGGTGGCGCGTCTGCGCGCCGACGGGCTGACCTTGGCCGACCGGCTGGACGAGATCGCCCGCACCCACGGCGTCCACCTCACCGCGCAGCTGTCGTTCCGGGTCGAGGACCTGGCGCTCATCGCCGACGCGATGGCCCGGCTCCGGGCCCGGACGCCGGACGCCCTGGTGGGCGAGCCCGTCACGGCCACCGACCTGCTGACCGGTTGGAACGGGCTGCCCGCCACCGACGGCGTCCTGCTCGAAACCGCCCGGTTCCGCGTGGTCGTGCGCCCCTCGGGCACCGAGCCGAAACTGAAGTGCTACCTGCAGGTGCGGCTGCCCAGGACGGCCGGGGAGGGCGAGGCGGAGGCTGTGGGCCAAGCGGCTGCGGTGGGCGAGGCGGCTGCGGTGGCGGTGGCCCGCGCGGAGGCCGCCGGGCTGATGGAGCAGCTGCGCGCCGAGATGGCCGGCGCGCTCGGGCTGTGACGCGGATCGTCCTGCTGGCCGGCCCGTCGGGCAGCGGGAAGTCGCGCCTGGCGCGGCTGCTCGGCGCCCACCCCTTCCGGTTGGACGACTTCTACCGCGACGCCGGGGGTGACCTGCCGCGCGCCCACGGCATCGTGGACTGGGACGACCCACGCACCTGGGACGGGGCCGGCGCGGTCGCTGCCTTGGCTGCCCTGGTGCGGGACGGCGTGGCCGAGGTGCCGGTGTACTCCATCGCCGAGAGCCGCCGCACCGGGATGCGTCGCGAGACGCTGGGTGAGTGCCGGATGGTCGTCGCCGAGGGCATCTTCGCGATCGAACTGCTCGGCCTGGCGCGCGCGGCCGGGCTGGTGGTGGATCCGGTGTACCTGGACCGGAACCGCACCCTGGTCGGCGTCCTGCGCCTGCGGCGCGACCTCGCCCGCAAGCGCAAGCCCCCGCTGGTGCTCCTGCGCCGCGGGTACGCGTTGTGGCGCGGCCAGCCGGCGTTGCGGCGACGCGCGCTGGCCGCCGGCTTTCGGCCGCTGCCGACGATGCGGGCGGCGATCCGGGAGCTGTCCGGAGACTGAGGTGCCGGGCGGGGCCGACCCGGTGCAAGACTGGGGCCATGCGCGTCCTCATCACCGGTGGCACCGGAACCATCAGCCGGGCGGTCGTCGCCCGCGTCCTCGCCGACGGCCACGACGTGGCGGTGCTCAACCGCGGCAACCGGGAGCCGTTGCCGGAGGGGGTCGACCACCTGGTGGGTGACGTGTCCGACGAGGCGGCGTACCGCGCGGCGCTCGGCTCGCGGGAGTTCGACGCGGTCGTGCAGTTCGTGGCGTTCGCCCCCGATCAGGTGGAGCGCGACCTGCGCGTGCTGGACGGCCGCGCGGGCCAGTACGTGCTCATCAGCTCGGCATCGACGTACACCAAGCCGTTGCCCCACCACGTCATCACCGAGGACACCCCGCAGGCCAACCCGTACAGCCAGTACGCCCGCGACAAGATCGCGTGCGAGGACGTGCTGCGGGGCCAGGATGGTGGGGTGCGCTGGACGATCGTGCGGCCCAGCCACACCTACGGCGAGCGGTCCCTCCCGGTCAACCTGCACTTCGGCAGCCCCTGGGCGGTCGTGCAGCGCATGCTCGACCACAAGCCCGTGATCGTGCACGGCGACGGCGAATCGCTGTGGACGCTGACGTGGAACGCCGACTTCGCCGTGGGCCTCGCGGGGCTCCTCGGCCATCCGGACGCCCTCGGCCGCGCCGTGCACATCACCTCGGACGAATCACTGACCTGGAACGCCGTGCTGCGCACCATCGGCGAGGTCGCCGGCGCCGAACCGGAGTTCACGCACGTCTCGACGCCCATGCTCACCGCGCTGCGGCCCGAGCTGGAGGCGGGGTTGACCGGCGACAAGGCGAGCACCGTGGTGTTCGACAACACGCTCGTGAAGTCGCTGGTGCCTGCGTTCCGCGCGGACACGTCCTGGCGGCAGGGCGTCGAGCGTGCCTGGGCCTGGCTGGCCGAGCACCCAGACGCGCGACGTCCCGATCCGGAGTTCGACGCGTTCTGCGACGACGTGGTGCGCCGCGTCCGCGCCTGGGCCTGACGGGGCCCAGGCGCCGGACCGTGCGCTCAGGCGTCCTCGGCCTGCTGCTGGGACGCGTCCTGGGACGCGGCCTCGGGCTGGGTGGCCACACTGGCGCCGCCCGCGTCCGGGAGGAGATCGGCGACGGGGTCGACCACCTCATCGGTGCCGGTGGTGAGCGCCGGGCTCGCCAGCCGAGCGGCCTTGCCCTGCTCGATCTTCTGCGCCTCGGCGATCGCCTGGTTGACGCTCTTGGCCGACTCGGCCTCCTCGGCCCGCTTGGACGCCTCGATCTCGGCGAACACGTCGACCTTCTCGGGGGCGGAGTACTTGGCCGGGTCCGCCTTCTGGCCGGCGAACCGGCTGACGGCCTCGCCGGCGGTCGAGCCGAGGCCCTTGAGGGCGTCGTTCAGCTCGGACGGGATGACCCAGACCTTGTTCGAGTCGCCCTTCGCGAGCTGCGGCAGCATCTGCAGGTACTGGTAGGCGAGCAGACCCTCGTCCGGCTCGGACGCGTGGATCGCACCGAACACGGTCGTGATGGCCTGCGCCTCGCCCTCGGCGCGCAGCATGGACGCCTGCCGATCGGCCTGCGCGCGGAGGACAGCGGACTCCCGCTCGCCCTGGGCGCGGAGAATGCTCGACTCGCGGTCACCGGACGCGCTGAGGATCTGGGACTGACGCTGGCCCTCGGCGAGCAAGATCTGGGCGCGCTTCTCGCGCTCGGCGCGGGCGCCCTTCTCCATGGCGTCGCGGATCGTGGCCGGCGGCTCGATCGAGCGCAGCTCGACACGGTTCACCTTGATGCCCCACTTGCCGGTCGCCTCGTCGAGCACCGAGCGGAGCTTCTGGTTGATCTCCTCGCGGCTGGTGAGGGTCTGCTCGAGGTCCATGCCGCCGATGATGTTGCGCAGCGTGGTCATGGTCAGCTGCTCGATGGCCTGGATGTAGTTCTGGGCCTCGTACGCGGCGCGGACCGGATCGACGATCTGGTAGTAGATGACCGAGTCGATGCCCACCATCAGGTTGTCCTCGGTGATGACGCCCTGCGGCGGGAACGGCACGACCGCCTCGCGCATGTCCATGGTGTAGCGGACCCGGTCGATGAACGGCACGATCAGGTGCAGCCCGGGCTCGATCGTCCGATGGAACTTGCCGAGCCGCTGCACGATGCCCACCTGCATCTGCTGCACGACCCGAATCGAGAGGGCCATCGCGACCACCGCCACCACGGCGAGAATCGCGAGGAGCGCGAACGTCACTTCTGGCATGGGGTGCCTCATCTCCTTTGGTGCTTTTCCCCCACCCTATCCACCGACGCCAGCACCCAGGGCGACGGCGCTCGGGCGGTCCGGGTTCGCGTCCCATCCACGTCGGCGGCGCTGCCCAGTCACCTGCCTCGGGGCGATCCCGCCGTGGCCAAGGTGTCGCCTGCCTGGCCTTGCGCGCCGCGTCCCTGGCTCAAGCGCCACCGCCCTGCCCGTGACATCACCACCCTGCCCGTCGCGGCACCGCCACCCTGCCCTTGGCATCACCACCCTGCCCGTCGCGCCGCCACCCTGCCCGTCGCGGCACCGCCACCCTGCCCTTGGCATCACCACCCTGCCCGTCGCGCCGCCACCCTGCCCGTCGCGGCACCGCCACCCTGCCCTTGGCATCACCACCCTGCCCGTCGCGCCGCCACCCTGCCCGTCGCGGCACCGCCACCCTGCCCTTGGCGTCACCACCCTGCCCGTCGCGCCGCCACCCTGCCCTTGGCATCACCACCCCATCGACAACCCACCACCCTGCCGTTGCAACGGCAGGGTGGTGGACGTCGGGCAGGGGGGCGATCGGATCGGCAGGGTGGCGGGCGTCGGGCAGGGAAGCGATCGGATCGGCAGGGTGGCGGGTCGTGCGGCAGGGAAGGCGATCACATCGATCGGGGCACGGCTTCTGAGTGCCGCCGCGGCGTCCGTGCCAGCTCAACCCACCCACACCCCACTCGGACGCCGACACGCTGCCATGTGCCCCAAACTCCGCCTCCGAACCTGGAGTTTGAGACACAAGCGAGCGTGTCGCGCCCCCTGACGGCAGTCAGCTGCCCAGGGGCTTGTGGCGGGGGTAGACGACGACCGTGACGCCGTCGATCTCGAACACCTCGACCTCGACCCCCGCCGCGATGGGGTCTCCGTCGTAGCTGCGCGCCGACCACGATTCACCCGCGATCTTCACCTCACCGCCGGCAGCCGTGATCTCGCGGGTGGCGAAGCCGGTGCTCCCCAACAGGTTGTCCACGGAGCTGCGGTACCCCGGCCCCCGGTGCAGGCGCTTGACCAGCTCGGGCCGCAGCACCCCCAACAGCGCCACGGCCACCACCAGCGCCACGATCACCTGCACCCAGATCAACCCCGGCAGCACCAGGGCCGTCGCGGCCCCGGCGAGGGCGCCGCCGGCCAGCATCAGCAGGGTCAGGTCAAGGGTCAGCATCTCCGAGACGGCCAAGCCGCCCGCCGCGATCAGCCAGATGGCCCACAGGTTCTGCTGGATCCACTCCGCCACGGCGTCCCCCTTCGTGCCCTAGCCCGCAGCCCGCGCGCTCCACCGGCCGTCGGTGCGCGTCACGTGCAGCGGCACCCCGAACGTAGCACTCAGGTGGTCGTCGGTCAGGGTCTCCTCGATGGGCCCAGCCGTCACGACGCGGCCGCCGCGCAGGAGCAGCGCATGCGTCATTCCCGGCGGAATCTCCTCGAGGTGGTGTGTCACCAGCACGGTTGCCGGAGCGGTCTCGTCCGCCACGATGTCGGTCAGCGTCGCGACCAACGACTCCCGGCCGGCCAGGTCGAGGCCGGCAGCCGGCTCGTCCAGCAGCAGCAACTCGGGGTCGGTCATCAGCGCGCGCGCGATCTGGACGCGCTTGCGCTCGCCCTCGCTCAGCGTGCCGAACGTGCGCCGCGACAGGTGGCTCACGCGCAGCTGGGCCATCAGCGCCGCCGCGCGACGCAGGTCGCTCACGTCGTAGTTCTCGCGCCAGCGGCCCATCATGGCGTACGACGCCGAGACCACCACGTTGCCCACCGACTCCCCGCGCGGAATCCGCTCCGCGAGCGCCGCCGACGTCACGCCGATGCGCGGCCTCAACTCGAACACATCGACGGCGCCCAGCACCTCGTCGAGGATCGACACCATGCCCGAGCTCGGGTGCAGCTGCGCCCCCACTACCTGCAGCAGGGTCGTCTTGCCCGCCCCGTTCGGCCCGATGACCACCCAGCGGTCGGACTCCGCCACGACCCACGACACCCCGTCCAGCAGCTTCGCACCGCCGCGCACGACCGAGACGTCGTCGAGCTCCACCACACCAGGCATGCGGCCCAACCTACCCCGACGCCTCAGGCGCCCGTGGAGTGCAACCCGCCGTCGACGTGGATCATCTCCCCCGACGTCATGGCGAACCAGTCCGACAGCAGCGCAACGACCACCTTCGCGGTGGCGGTGGCGTCCGAGGAGTCCCAGCCGAGCGGGGCGCGTCCGCCCCAGATGTCGTCGAACGACGTGGACCCGGGGATCGCCTTCTTCGCGATGGTGTCGATCGGCCCCGCGGCCACGATGTTGCAGCGGACGCCTTCCGGCCCGAGATAGCGCGCCACGTAGCGGGACGCCGACTCCAGCGCCGCCTTGGCCACGCCCATCCAGTCGTAGGTGGGCCACGAGATCCGCGCGTCGAACGTGAGGCCGACCACCGAGGCCGTCTCGGCGAACAGCGGCTTGCACGCCATCGTGAGGCTGACCAGGGAGTACGCCGACACGTGCATGGCCTGCGACACGTCCTCGAACGGCGTGGTGAGGAACTTGCCGCCCAGCGCCGTCTCGGGGTTCGCGTACGCCACCGAGTGGACGACCCCGTCGAGACGTTCGACACCGGCCTCGGCCAGCGCCTGGGGCAGCCGCGCGAGGTGGTCGGCGTCCGTCACGTCCAGTTCGAGGACGGCCGGGGCGGGGTCGAGGCGCTTCACGATCCGCTGCGTGAGCGACAGCGCCCGCCCGAAGTTAGACACGACCACGGTGGCGCCCTCCGCCGCGGCGATCTCGGCGACCTTGTACGCGATCGAGGTGTTCATCGTGACCCCGGTGACGAGGATCGTCTTGCCCTCGAGGATGCCCATGCGTTCTCCTAGATGTCTCGTTGCGGTGTCTCGCTGCGGTGTCTCGTTGCGGTGGGACGCCGCCGCGCGGCGCTGTGCCCAGCAGAAGTGGTGGGGCTCTCAGTGGCCCATGCCGAGCCCACCGTCCACGGGCAGCACCGCGCCCGAGATGTACCCGGCCTCCGGCGAGGCGAGAAACGCGACAGCGGACGCGACCTCGGCCGGCAGGCCGAGGCGTCCGGACGGAATGGCCGCCCGGTAGCCCGCCACCTGCTCCTCGCCCAGCACGGCGGTCATGTCGGTCTCGATGAATCCGGGCGCCACGACGTTGGCGGTGATGCCGCGGCCACCGAGCTCACGGGTGAGGGAGCGTGCCATGCCCACGAGGCCCGACTTGGTGGCGGCGTAGTTGACCTGCCCGGGCGAACCGTAGAGGCCGACCACCGAGCCGATGAAGATGAGGCGCCCGCGCCGCAGCCGCAGCATGCCCTTGCTGGCCCGCTTGGCGACGTGGAAGGCGCCCTTCAAGTTGACGTCCACCACCGCGTCGAAGTCGGCCTCGCTCATGCGCAGCACGAGGGTGTCCTTCGTGATGCCGGCGTTGGCGACGACGACCTCCACCGGGCCGTGCGCCTCCTCGGCGGCGGCGAACGCGGCGTCGACGCTGGCGGCGTCCGTCACGTCGCAGGCGATGCCCAGCGCGTCGCCCGGCGCCCGGCCGGACGTGCTGGCGCTGGCGACCTTGTCGCCCCGTGCCAGGAACTCCTCGACGATCGCGGCGCCGATGCCGCGCGCGCCTCCCGTGACCAGGACGCTGCGGGGGGTCTGTTCGCTCACCCGCTCACCGTAGCGTGAGCCGTCGGGAGTGGGAGCTAGGCTGGCCGACATGGTTTCGCGGATGCGGCCCACCATCATCACCGACGCGCGGTACGGCACAACGCTGTCCGCGGACGCCCGCGAGCGTCGGTACCTGTGGACCATGGCGTTCCGCGTCGTGGCGTTCCTGGCCGGGCTCTTCGCGCCCCTGCCGTACAACCTCTTGTGCTTCCTGGCCGCCGCCCTGCTCCCCGCCATCGCCGTGCTGCTCGGCAACGCCCGCGACAACCACCTCGAGCCCACCGCCCCCGACGCCCAGCAACCGCCCCCCCAACTCGCCCTGGGCGCGGGCGACGTCGTGCCCGGCGACGTGGTGCCGGGTGAGGTCGTGCCGGGTGAGGTCGTGCAGGGTGAGGTCGTGCCAGGTGAGGTCGCACAGAACGGCGTGGTGCCGGGTGAGGCCGGCCCGCACCCGGAGGCGGCGTGATGAAAGGACCCTGGCTGCGGTGGCTGCTGCTCACCGTCTTCGTCGTGGCGCTCGCCGTGACGTTCGTGAACCTCGGCCGCTGGCAGCTCGACCGGCTCGACCAGCGCCGGGACCGCAACGAGACCGTGCTCGAGCACGAGAGCGCGCCCGTCGTCGCCTTCGAGCAGGTGTTCACCGGGGAGATCGAGGAGCACGACCAGTGGCAGCGCGTCAGTGTCACGGGCACCTATGACGCGGAGCGCCAGGTGCAGGTGCGCTACCGCTCCGAGGGCGGGATGACCGGGTGGGAGCTGGTGACCCCGCTCACCACCGCCGACGGCACCACCGTGCTCATCGACCGCGGTTTCGTCGAACGCCCCCGCAACCAGGACTTCCCGAGCGCCCTGCCCGCCCCGCCGGCCGGTGAGGTCACCGTGGTGGGCTACGTGCGGCGCGACGAGCAGGGCCCCGAGAACGCCCTGACCCCGTCGCCCGACACCAACGACACGGTTCGGCTCATCAACGCGGCCGCCATCGGGAGCTGGCTCGGCCGCGACGTCGTGAGCGGCTACATCGGCCTCATCAGCTCCGATCCGCCGCAGGACGGCCCGTTCCTGGTCGTCGAGCCACCCCCGCAGGACGAGGGTCCGCACCTGTCGTACGCCCTGCAATGGTTCGCGTTCACCGCCATCGCGGGCATCGGCCTGGTGGTGCTGATCCGCAACGACCTGCGCGACCGCGCCCGGGTGAAGGCCCGCGCCGCGGGCGACACCGCAGGCGACGCCGCCGGGCACGCCTGACGTGGTGGACGCCGCCCGCGGGCTGCTCGCCTGCCCGGTGTGCGCCGCACCGCTCGACGTGGCGGCGCGGCCGGTGCGGTGCCCGGCCGGTCACAGCTTCGACGTCGCCAGGCAGCGCTACGTCAATCTCGCCGGCGCCGCTCCCCCGGCCAACGCCGACACCGCCCCGATGGTGGACGCCCGTGCCCGCGTGCTCGACTCCGGTGCGTTCGACGCGGTGGACGCCGCCCTGGCCCGGCGCCTGCGCGGCAGCCGGGTCGTGCTGGACGCCGGGGGCGGCACCGGCCACCACCTGGCCCGGCTGCTGGACGCGGCCCCCGACGCCCGTGGCGTCAATCTCGACGTGTCGGTGCCGGCGGCCCGGCGTGCCGCGAGGGCCCATGGGCGGCTGGCGTCCGTGGTGGCCGACACGTGGGGCACCCTGCCGCTGCTGTCGCGCCGCTTCGACGCCGTGCTGTGCGTGTTCGCGCCCCGCAACATGGCCGAGTTCGCCCGCGTCCTCGGCGACGGCGGGCTGCTCGTCGTGGTGACGCCCGATCCCGAGCACCTGGCCTCGGTCCGCGAGCGTTACGGCCTGCTCGGCATCGAGCCCGACAAGGACGACCGACTGCTGCGCGCCGCGTCGGCCCGGTTCACCCCCGTCGCTCGCGAGCGCGTCCGCGCGCCATTGGCCGCCTCGCCCGCGCTGGTGGCCGACCTGATCGGCATGGGCCCCAACGCCTTCCACGGGGCGCCGACAACGGTGGACGCCCTCGACACCGAGGTCGCCGTCAGCGTCTGGCTGTTCCGGCGCGCGGGGTGAACCCCGCTCAGGGCACCCGCTGCTCGCTCGCCACGCGCGCCACGTGGAGCGTCAGATAGGAGATCTCGTCCTCGGTGAGGGCCGCCCCCAGCCGCAGCTCCATGACCGCCGCCAGCCGCTCGGCGCACCGCAACGCCTCGGGATGGACGTCGCGGATCGCCTGCCCGATCGTGGAGTGGCCCTCGTCGAGCTGCTGGTGCTGGTGGATGCGCACGAAGAGGTAGCGCACGTGGGTGATGAAGCGGCCGAGCCCCACCGATCCCGGGTCGAGGGTGAAGCCGTAGGTCTGCTCGATGACGGCGACCATCTGCTGGATCACGCCGGTCATCGTGTAGGTGTGGCTGAGGTCGCCCGTGGTGAAGCCCGCGTTGACGAGGTGGAGCGTCAGGGCCACCGCCTCGCCGTCGGGCAACGGCTCGTCCATCCGGGCGTTCACCGCGGCGAGCAGGGCGGACGCCTCGCGGTACTCCTGGGCGTACAGGTGGGTCACCTCGCCGACCAGGGGGTAGTCGATCGCCAGTCCCAGCCGCTGGCGCCGGACGGCGAAACTGACGTGGTCGGCCAGCGCGATGACGAGGGTGGGGCTCTGCGCCGCCCGCCCCTCCAGCCCCGCGTCGGTCAGCGCCGCCACCACGAGCTGGACGTATTCGGGCGCGATGCCGGCGAGCAGTTCGCCGAGGTGGTCCGGGTCGCGTCCATCGTCAGGACGGAAGACCCGGACCACCTTGGCTGTGTCCACCGGTTGGCCCGGCCGGGCCTGGAACCCCAGGCCGCGGCCGGTGAGGATGACCTCGTCCCCCGCGTCGCCCCGTGCCAGGACGACGTTGTTGTTGAAGACGCGCAGGATCTCCATGGCGGGTTCGGGAGGCGAGGCCGGCTCGGTCAGTGGGTGATGTCGATCACGGGGTCGCCCGCACCGACCTCCTTGCCCACCAGCGGCGTCACCGCGCCGAGCTTCTTGGTGTTGGTGACGGCGACGATCGTGGTCGTCGGGTAGCCGGCCGCACGGACGGCGTCCAGGTCGACGTCGACCAGCGTGTCGCCGACGTGCACCCGGTCACCCTTCGCCACGTGGACGTCGAAGCCCTCGCCGTTCATCTGCACCGTGTCGATGCCGACGTGCACCAGCACCTCGACGCCGTCATCGCTCTTGATGCCGAACGCGTGGCCCGACTTCGGCACGGTGATGACCTTGCCGCTGATCGGGGCCACCACGTGGCCGGAGGTGGGCTCAATGCCCACCCCCTCGCCCAGGGCGCGGGACGAGAACACCTTGTCCTCCACGTCGTCCAGCGACACGACCCGCCCGGCCATCGGCGCGGCGATGCGATCGGTCGGCTCGGCCGGGGCCGAGGTGTCGTCGGCCGCGAACGTGGCCGGGGCGGACGATGCCGCCGTGGCGCCGGCCGAGCCGTCGGCCGCGGGGGCGTCCATGACCGCGGTCGCCGTGGCGGCGGACGCGACGGGGATGGCCCCACCGGCGACCGCGGAGCCACCGGTGCCGTCGGTGACGGCGCCCGGGGTGGCCGGACGGTCGGCGGCCAGCGGCGCACCCTGCTCGAGCTGCTCACGGGCGAGACGGGACTCCTCGCGCTGCTCGGGCGTGCGGTAGTCGGAGATGATCACCAGGATCATCGCGGTGAAGAACGCGACGGCGATGGCGATGATGTAGACGACCATCGGGGTGAACACCGGAATGGTGAGCAGCGACGTGAACGCGAAGGCGCTGGCGCGCAGGCCACCACCGATGCCCACGACGAGGCCACCCAGCAGACAGCCAACCAACATGCGCGGGTAGATGCGCTTGTACCGCAGGTGGATGCCGTAGAGCGACGGCTCCGAGATGCCGCCCAGCAGGCCGGCCGCCAGGGCGCCCGTGGCGGTCTGGCGCATCTGGATCTCCTTGTCGCGCATGGCGATGAACAGGACGCCGGCCGTCGCGCCGAAGCACGCGAAGTTCCAGGCACCCATCGGGCCTTGGATGAAGTCGTAGCCCAGGTTCTGGATGTTGAGCAGCATGATCGCGTTGATCGGCCAGTGCAGGCCGAGCGGCACCATGAAGGGGTAGGCGAGCGGGATCACGATGGCGAAGATGAACGGGTTGAAGGCGTTGATGGCCTGCAGGGCCCCGGCGAGCGCCGCGCCGGCGTAGATGCCGATCGGGCCGATCAGGAACGCGGTGAGGGGGATCATGATGACCATCGAGATGAACGGCACGAACACGAGCTGGACCTGCTCGGGGATGATCCGCTTCAGGAACTTCGTGAGCGGGCCGAGGACGCCGGCCATCAGCAGCGGCGGGAACACCTGGGAGCCGTAGTCACGCAGCGCCAGCGGGATGCCGAAGATGTCGACGACCTGGACGTCCTGCCCCGCGATCGTCATGTCCCGCGCGCTCTCGGCGAGGTTGTTGAAGCCGGGCAGCATCAGCACGGCCATGATGGCGAAGCCGACCCACGGGTCGGCCCCCACCTTCTTGCTCGCGTTGTAGGCCACCATCAGCGGCAGGAACACGAACACGCCCTGCCACATGAGGTTGACGAAGTTCCACGACGGCCCCAGGTCGACCGTCGGGTCGGACCAGTTGCCGATGACGCCGGTCGTCGCCATCAGCGACATGAACGTGATGATGAGCGACGCGCCGAGCAGGGCGCCCAGGATGGGGCGGAAGGAATCGGAGAGGAACTCGAAGAAGTTGTCCACCCACGCGTACTTGCCGCGCGCCGCGCGCGCCTGCGCCTTCACCTCGGCGTCGGTCAGGTCCCCGGTCGGGGCCGCCTTCTTGCCCGCGCCCGACATGACGGGCAGCGCCTGGATGTTCTCGTAGTAGGTCTGCACCGCACCACCGATGATGATCTGGTAGCGGTTGCCGGCCTGGGGCACCGAGCCCATGACGCCGGGGATCGCGTCGACGACGTTCGCGTCCACGACGGAGGCGTCGTTGAGTTCGAAGCGGAGCCGCGTCGCGCAATGGGTGAGGCTGGCGATGTTGCCGGGGCCGCCGACGGCCTCGACGATCTGCTCAGCCGCGCTGGTCTGAGTTGGGGACACCTGTGCACTTCCTTGTCTTGAACAGCACCCATCAGGCAACAAAAAAGACCTGAGAAAGCGCCCCACCAACAGGGCGTCTCAGGTCTTGCCCCAGACGGGTAACAATCCGAGTGAGCTGGTTGCTCGTGCAGAAAGCTAGCACACCACGATCCCCGGCGGGCGCCGCCGCCGGGGATCGGGAATCACGTGTCGCGCCGGCTCAACCTGCCGTCGCGGCCGCCACCGCCTCGTCGATGGGCGTGGCGCCATCGGTGAACGCGATCGTCGTGCGCGCCGGGCCACCCGCCGCGACGACCGCCGCGATCACCCGCGCGACGTTGCCGCGCGACGCCGGACCGGGCTCCGACGAGTCGCCCTGCGGTCCCGGGCCGGCGACGGCGTCGATGCGGCCGGTCGGCTCGTCGCTGGACAGCGTGCTCGGGCCGAGGATCGTCCAGCCCAGCTCCGTGCCGCGCAGGTGCTCGTCCGCGGTGGCCTTGGCCTCGGCGTAGGCGAAGAAGCCCTCGCCCTCGGGCACTCCGTGGTCGGGGCGCGCGCCGTAGTACGACACCATCACGTACTGCGGGACGCCCACCGCCACCGCGGCGTCGATCGAGCGGATCGCCGCGTCGGCGTCCACCGCCTTCGTGCGCTCGGGACTGCCGCCGCCGGCGCCGGCCGACCACACGACGACGTCCGCACCGCGCAGCACGCGGGCGAAGCCGTCGGCGTCCAGCGTCTCGATGTCTTCCACCAGCGGGGTCGCACCCGTGGCGGCGACCTCCTGCGCCTGCTCCTGCTTGCGGATGACCGAGGTCACCTCATGCCCGGCCTCAGCCAGCAGCGGGGCCGCCAGCAGCGCGACCTTGCCGTGTCCTCCGATGATCACGATGTTCGCCATGCGTCCTCAACGCCGCGCCCGGCGGCGTTCATTCCGGCGGGACGGCCGGCGGCAGCTCGGCCGAGGTGCACACGGTGATCTGGGGTGGGTAGAGCCCCAGGACCTGCAGCGCCGCGGCGTGGTTCTCCGGGGTCGAGCCCGCGCAGGCGTCGGTGAGCACCGTCAGCGTGGCGCCAGCGTCGGCCGCGGGCAGCGCGGTCGAGATCACGCAGCAGTCGGTCGCCACGCCGGTGAGCACGAGCTCGGGGGTCTCCCCCACCACCGGGCGCAGGGCGTCCCACTTGCCGAACGTCGGGGCGTCGACGACGACGGCGTCGACGCCAACCAGGGCGTCCACGAGCGCGAAGGCCGGGTCGGTCGGCGGCCGGCCGGCGAACGGCCAGGCTGCCATGTAGGCCTCCCACGAGCCCGGACGCCGCCGCGGCGGCACCCAGCGCGTCACGACGGTCCGCCCCGCGTAGCGCGGCAGCAGGTCGACGATCACGGCTGCGGCGTCCGGCCACATCGGGGAGCCCCAGTCGCTGGCGGGGTCGGCGAAGATCCGCTGCGGGTCGATGACGACCAACCACGGACGCGTCACGCCCGGCCCTCCTGCCATCGAACCGTGCCGCGCCGGGCCAGCAGGGTCACGACGAAGCCGAACAGCAGGGCGAACAGGACGCCGAGGTTGGCCCAGGGCCAGGTGCCGTCCCAGCTCTCGACGCCGTCCACCACGCTGCGGGCGCCCAGGCCCAGCGGCTCAAGCAGGTAGCCCTGCCAGTTGTTCCAGGCGGCGTCCGCGGCGAACTGGTTGATGACCAGCCCCCAGCCGATGACCGTGGCGACGACCATGGTGCCGATGGACACCCAGTCGAACGCGCCGTAGCGGCCCGCCGGGTCGAACAGGGCGGTCTCGTCGTAGTCGCGGCGGCGGAGCAGGATGTCGGCGATGAGAATGCCCGCCCACGCGGCCATGGGCACGCCCAGGGTGATGAGGAAGCTCTGGAACGGGCCGAGGAAGTCACCGGCCACGAACACCACGAAGATGGTGCCCGCGGTGAGGATGACGCCGTCGATCGCGGCCGCGGCCGGGCGCGGGATGGCGATGCCCAGGCTCAGCAGCGTCAGCCCCGAGGAGTAGATGCCGAGCACCGCCCCGGAGACGAGCGCCAGCAGCGCGGTCAACCAGAACGGGATGAGCAGCCACGGCGGCAGCAGGGCGGCCAGCGCCCCGACGGGGTCGCTCGCGATGGCGTCGGACAGGGCGGCGTCCGACCCGGCGAGCAGCAGGCCGTAGACCACCAGCACCACGGGGGCGACCGAGCCGCCGATCGTGTTCCACGCGATGATGGCGCCATTGGACGCCGTGCGCTTCTGGTAGCGCGACCAGTCGGCGGCGATGTTGATCCAGCCCAGCCCGAAGCCGGTCATGACCATGGTGAGCGCGCCGACGACGTTGCCCACCGAGCCGGCGGGGACGGCCCCCACGGCCGCGGCGTCGATGTGGCCCAGCGTGACGAGGATGTAGACGATCGTGACCGCGCCGGTCAGCCAGGTGAGGACGGACTGGAGCCGCATGATGGTGTGGTACCCCAGCACGGACGTCGCGACGATGAGCGCGGCCACGGCGATGGTGGCGCCGATCTGGACGCCGACCCCACCGCCCCACCCGAGGATCTCGAACACCGTCGAGGTGGCCAGCACCGCCATGATCGCGAGGAACGTCTCCCACCCGATCGACAGCAGCCAGCTCACGATGCCCGGCACCTTCTGCCCGTGCACGCCGAACGCCGCCCGCGACAGCACCATGGTGGGCACCGAGCCCCGCTTGCCGGCCGTGGCGATGACGCCACACAGCGCGAAGCTGATCACGATGCCGACGACCGCGACGACCGCCGCCTGGGCGAAGCTGACGCCGAAGCCGTACACGAAGGCGGCGTAGCTCATGCCGAACACGCTGACGTTCGCCGCGAACCACGGCCAGAAGAGATCCCGGGGCCGGGCGGTGCGCTCGGACTCGGCGATGATGTCGATGCCGTTGGTCTCGATCAGGCGGGCGGGTGCCGGATCGGCCGCCGCGGTGCGGACGGGATCAGTCGTCATGGCGGCATTCAACCACCTGCCCCCGACCATGCCGTCAGGGACGCGGCCAGGCCGCCCAGAACGCGTCGATCTCGGCCCCGGTGGGCGCGGTCGCCGGCCCGGATCGGGTCACCTTGATCGCACCACCCACGTTGGCGCGGCGGCAGGCCACCACCCAGCCCGTGCCGCGCGCGAGCTCGGCAAGCAGGACGCCGGTGTGCGCGTCGCCGGCACCGTTGGTGTCCACGGCCTCCTGGGGAAACCCCGGCACGAGGGTCGTCTGGCCGCCGGCGTGGACTGCGCAGCCGGCCGGGCCATCCCGGACGATCGCGACGCCGCCCGGTGCCAGCAGCCGGCTGACGGCCGCCGCCGTGGCCGCCATGCCCCGCGCCCCGGTTCCGGTTCCGGTTTCGGTTTCGGTTCCGGCCAGGATCGCCTCGGCCTCGGCGAGGTTGGAGGTCCACACGGTGGTGCGGCCCAGCATGGCCGCGCGGGTGGCGTCCGACAGGCCGGCGAAGACGGCGCCCGGGTCGAGCACGACCGCCACCCCGGCGGGGAGATCCGCCAGCCACGCCTCGAGCGGGGCGCGCGTGGCCTCGACGGCCAGGCTGTAGCCGGTCACGCAGACGAGGTCCCCGGGACGCGGTGCGCTGCGGTCCAGTGCGGCGACGCTGAGGCGCCGCTCGGCGCCCAGCGTGGTGACGAACGTCCGCTCGCCGTCGGGCTCGACGAGGACGAGACAGAGCCCGGTGTCGGCGTCCGGGATCGCCTCGGCCGACCAGGTGATGCCCTCGGCGGCCAGCGCCGCACGGACGAGGTCGCCGTTGCGTCCGGTGCCGACGACGCCGGCCTGCACGCAGGTGGCGCCCGACCGGGCCGCGGCCACGAGGATGTTCACCGACCCGGCAGCCGCCAGCTCCCAGCTGGACGCCATGACGTTCTGCCCGCGCGCGGGCAGGGCCGGGACGCGGGCGACGGCGTCCACCAGCGCCTGGCCGGTGTGGATGATGCGGGGCACGCCGAGGAGCCTAGCGACCCCGTCCGCGTTGGTGCTTCGCCGCCCTTGACAGGGCAGGCATAGCGAGTATCGTTATTAACGAAATTCGTTATGGAAGGCGAGGAACGATGACCCTCACAGACGCGCACCCCACCGCTCGACACAACCTGCCCCCCCTGGCGTGGCTGACGCTGCTGGGCGCCACCGCCACCGGCCTCTACGGGCTGGTCAACGCGTGGGCCACGGTCACCTCCGGGGTGGTCGTGGTGGCGCTCGCCGGCAACGGCCCCAGGCGTCCGGACACCACCGGCTGGCCGGTCGCTCCGGGTGCTGAACTCACCTGGCCCTACCGCGCCATGGTGCCCGTCAACGACGTGCCCGTCGGTGCCCGATGGTTCATCCACGCCGGGCAGGCGCTCACCCCGCTGCTGTGGGCGGCGAGCCTGGCCGCGCTGGGCCTCCTGTTGCTGCGGGCCGCGTCCGCGCAGAGCATCTTCGAGCCGCGCGTGCGGCGGGCGCTCAACCTCCTCAGCCTGGCCGTGCTGCTCCTGGCCTTGGTGCCGGGGGGCCTGCTCCTGCTGGGCACCAACTGGGCCGTCGGGAGCCTCGGCTGGGAGTCCCACACGGCCACCGATTCCACCGCCTTCCTGTTCCCGCTGTTCGTCTACTACCTGTGCGTAGTCTTCTCGGTCACGCTGCGCCACGGCGCCCGGCTTGCGGACGAACTGGACCACGTGATCTGATGCCGCCCCAGGATTCCCGGATCACCTGCAGGATCGACGTACTGCTGAGCGAACGAGGCATGACCCTGACCGAGCTGGCGGATCGGATCGGCCTCAGCGTGATTAACCTGTCGATCCTCAAGAACAACCGCGCCAAGGCGATCCGGTTCACGACGCTGACCGCGCTGTGCGACGCCCTCGCCTGCAGCCCGGGTGATCTCTTCGCCCTCCGGGAGGAGTGAGCGGCGGGGACGACGACCGTCTGATGGCTCTGGTGGTGGGGCATTTGACCCGAGGAAGTGGCGCCATGGCGCCACTTCCTCGGGTCCAAATGCCAGGCACGCGACGCGCTGACCCCACGTCAGCACCCGGGTGAGTGCCAGGTCGGTCAGCGACGCACCGCACCCACCAGGTGCGGTTTCTCCTCGCGGCCCAGCACCGCGAAGCGGACGCCCGCGTCGGACTCCGCCGCCGCGAACGAGACCCGGCCGGGCAGCAGGATCGGGCGGGTGAACGCCACGTCGACGGTGTAGGTCTCCGGGAGGCGCCCCGACAGGGCAGCCAGGCACCGCGCGTGCGTCCACATGCCGTGGACGATGGCCCGCCTGAACCCGAACAGCTTCGCGGTCGCGGCGCTGAGGTGGATCGGGTTCACGTCGCCGGAAACCTTCGCGTACTGGCGGCCGAGATCGGCCGGCAGTCGCCACCGCTGCGCCGTCCTGGGCTGTTCGCCCGCCGCTTCGCTACGCAGTGGATGGGCGGGGTCGTCGGTCACCCCGGTGGCGCCGGCGGCGTCCGCACCGGCCGGCGCGCTCGCGCCGCGGGCGAGGTAGCTGCTGCGCCCGCTCCAGGCCAGCTCGCTGCCCACCCGCACCTCCCCGACGAGGTCGAACAGCGCTCCCTTGGCGTGCGGCCGCAGCGCCTCGGCGCGGACGAGGACGTCCAGGTGGTCGCCCACCGCCACCGGCCGGTGGAGCGTCATCGTGTTGGCCGTGTGGACGAGGCCGGCGGGCGTGAACGGGAAGTCCGGCCCCGCCAGCAACGCCGCCTGGAGGGGGAAGGTCAGCACGTGCAGCCACGTGGGTGGCACGGCGTCCCGCAGCCCGAAGCCGCACACGCGGTTGTACGCGGCCAGCCGGCCCAGGTCCTGCCGCAGGCGGGCCACGCGCACCACGGTGGTGGGCAGGACGGCCTCCGCGCGGGGGCGGCGTCCGACGTGGTTGGCCGTCGCGCGCACGAGCAGCGGTGCGACGGCGGGGAGGTCCGCGTAGGCGAGGGTCGTGTGCATCAGGCGCCGATCAGGTTGTGGCCGCAGACCCGGACGACCTGGCCGTCCACCCCCCCGGAGGCCGGATCGGCGAGGTAGGCGATGGTCTCGGCCACGTCCACCGGCCGCCCGCCCTGACCCAGCGCATTGGTGCGGCGGAAGACCTCGCGCTGCACGAACGGGATCGCCGCGGTCATCTCCGTCTCGATGAACCCGGGCGCCACGGCGTTCGCCGTCACTGGGCGGTCGGGCAGCTCGGCCGACTCGGCCCACGTGAGCCCCATGACGCCGGCCTTGGACGCCGCGTAGTTCGTCTGACCCTTGTTGCCGGCCCAGCCCGAGGTGGAGGCGATGCCGACGATGCGGGCCTGCTCGCCCAGCCCGCCGGGCAGGTCGGGGTCGAGCAGCGTGGGGTTCATCCGCATCTCCGCGGCCAGGTTGACCTCCAACACGGACGCCCATCGGCCCTCGTCCAGGTTGGCTAGCAGCTTGTCGCGGGTGATGCCGGCATTGTGGATGACGGCCCAGATCTTCGCCTGCGGGCCGTGCACGGTGGCCACGTGCGCCGCGATCCGCTCGGCGGCGTCCGGCACGGTGATGTCGAGCTGCAGGGCGGAGCCGCGCACCGCGTTGGCGACGCCGGCCAGCGCGTCGCCGGCGGCCGGCACGTCGACGGCCACCACGGCCGCCCCGTCCCGCGCGAAGGTACGCGCTATCTCGGCCCCGATGCCGCGAGCCGCACCGGTGACCACCACGATGCGCCCGGTGAAGGGCCGGGCCGGGTCGTACTCCGCACCCGCGGCGTCCCCGGCCTTGGCCGGGCCGACGCGCCACGTCTGGCCGGCGACGAATGCCGAGCGGCCCTCGAGCAGGAACGACAGCGTGGAGCACAGGTCGGACGCCGGCGTCCCGGCCCGCACGAACACCAGGTTGGCGGTCGACCCGCCGCGCAACTCCTTGCTCACGGTGCGGTTGATGCCGTCGAACGCCTGCGCGACGGCCTTGGCCTCCACGTCGGAGACGTCGGCCGCGTCGGTGGCGAGCAGGATCACGCGCCCGGAGGCCTCCAGCCCCTTCATGGCCGGGCGCAGCACCTGGCGCAGCCCCTCGAGCTGAGCGATCTCGCGGACGCCGGTGGCGTCGATCACGACCGCACCGGGGCGGCGCTCGTAGCGCGGCGGCTGCGGCCGGCCGCGGTCATCGGTCGTCCGGCGCTCGGGCAGGTCGAGCAACGGGTCGATCGGGCTGAGGCCGAGCAGGGCCAGCGCCTCGGCTGCCACCCCACCCCCGGGAAGCGTGGCGAGCACGATCTCCCCGCGCGGCAGTTCGCGGCCGCGCCGCAACACCGGGGGTTCGGCCAGACCCAGGCGGGCCGCCGCCTTCTTGCCGAGCGGCGTGCCGTACAGCGATTCGAGGACGTTCATCACACCGCCTCCAGGATCGCGGTGACGGCCTGGCCGCCCGCCGCACAGATCGAGATGAGACCCCGCGAACCCGGCCCCCGCTCGGCGAGCAGCTTGGCCAGCGTGGCGACGATGCGTCCGCCGGTCGCGGCGAAGGGGTGCCCGGCGGCCAGCGAGCTGCCGTTCACGTTGAGGCGGGCCCGGTCCACGGTGCCGTGGCCGTCGGCCTCGAGCTGGGCCAGCGTGGCCAGCACGGTCGAGGCGAACGCCTCGTGGATCTCGACCAGGTCGAAGTCGGCCAGCGTGAGGCCGTTGCGCTCGAGCAGCACCGGGATGGCCCGGGCACCCGCGATGAGCAGACCCTCGTTGCCGGTCACGTAGTCGGTGGCGGCCACCTGGGCGTCCACCACGCGGGCCAGCACCGGCCAGTGCCGTTCCCGCGCCCACTCCTCCTCGGCGAGCAGCACCACGGCCGCCCCGTCGGTGAGGGCGGTCGAGTTGCCGGCCGTCATCGTGCCGTTCTCGCCGCCGAAGACGGGCTTGAGCTTGGCCAGCGCCTCGGCGGAGGTGTCCGGCCGCAGCAAGGTGTCGCGCGTCACGCCCAGGTACGGGGTGACGAGGTCGTCGAAGAAGCCCGCGTCCCAGGCACGCGCCAGGTTCCGGTGGGATGCCAGCGCCAGCTCGTCGGCCGCCTCCCGGGTGAGCCCGTACTCGGCGGTGGTCAGCGCCTGGCTCTCCCCCATCGAGAGGCCGGTCCGGGGCTCGACGACCCCCGGCGGCACCGGCGCGAGATCGGTCGGGTGCAGCGAGGCGAAGGACTTCAGCCGCTCGAGCAGCGTCTTGGAGCGCGAGGCCCGCAGCAGCGCCCGGCGCAACCCCTCGCTGACGACGATCGGGGCGTCCGACGCGGAGTCGACGCCGCCCGCGATGCCGGTGTCGGCCTGCCCCAGGCGGATCTTGTTGGCGACGTAGATGACCGTCTCCAGGCCGGTGCCGCACGCCTGCTGCAGGTCACACGCCGGGGTGTGCGGGTCGAGTGCCGAACCCAGCACCGCCTCGCGGGTGAGGTTGAAGTCGCGCGTGTGCTTCAGCACGGCGCCGGCCGCGACCTCGCCCACCTGCTGCCCGGCCAGCCCGAAGCGGGCGACCAGGCCGTCCAGCGCCGCGGTGAGCATGTCCCCGCTCGACGCCGCCGCGTACTTCGTGCCCGCCTTGGCGAACGGGATCCGGTTGCCGCCGACGACGACGGCGCTGCGCTCTGGCATGTGCTCTCCTGTGAACTCGGACGCCGGACCCGGGCCACGGCGCGATGTATCCGGCACCGATGGTAGCAGGTACCGAGAGTTTCGGGTACTGTGGCGTCATGACCACCACGGACGGCCGCGCGACCCGCTGGGCACAGCACAATGCCGACCGTCGCCAGGAACTGGTGGAGGCGACGCTGCGGGCGATCCGCAAGCACGGCAGCGCGGTGGGGATGGACGACATCGCGGCGTCAGCCAGCACGTCGAAGACCGTGTTCTACCGCCACTTCGGCGACCGCAACGGCCTTTACGAAGCCGTGGTCGAGAGCGTCCACGCGTTCATCCGCGGCAACCTGGACTCCCCGCTGAGCTCCGGGCTGGCCCCCGGGGAGTTGGTCGCCGCGCTCGCGGACGCCTACCTGAGCGTCGTCGAGGCCGACGTCGAGATCTACCGGTTCGTGACAACCCGGCCCGGCGACTCCCCCGACCCCGTGCTGGGCATCACCAACCGGATCGGCGACGAGGTCGCCGCCGCGTTCGCCGGCTGGCTCACCGACGCCGGGCTCGACCCGTCGCCGGCCAACACCTGGGGCCACGGGGTCACCGGTTTCGTCTGGGCCGTGGCCGACCGCTGGATCCTCACCGAACTGCGCCGCCCCCGCGCCGACATCGTCGCGTTCGTCGCGCAGCTCTTCGAGCCCGCCTTCGCCGCGCAGACGCCCACGGCCTCCCCTGCCCCCGCAGCCCCCGCAGCCCCCGCACCACCCTCCGCCCCCACGACCACCACACACCCAGCACCCACCGCATGAGGAGTCACCGATGACCATCAGCCCGACCGGAGCCGCCCTGCGCACCGCGCTCGACGGACCGTTCCACACCACGAAGCAGCGCTGGCGCGACGAGGTGAGCGCCGACGACGTCGTGCGCGACCCGTCGATGAGCATGGCCGAGGCCCGGGACTGGACGCTGGACCGCCTGGTCAAGATCGCCCACCGCGGCTTCGCCATCGCCGGCTTCCCCGAGTCGGTCGGCGGCACCGGGCCCCAGTCGGAGTCGGTCGCCCAGTTCGAGATGCTGGCCATGGGCGATCTGAGCCTGACCATCAAGTCCGGCGTCCAGCACGGCCTGTTCGGCGGCGCGATCGTGAACCTGGGCAGCCAGTGGCACCACGAGACCTTCCTGCCCGACACGATCACGTGCGAGCGCACCGGTGCCTTCGCGATGACCGAGCTCGGCCACGGCTCCGACGTGTCGTCGCTGGAGACGACCATCACCTACGTGCCGGAGACCGACGAGCTCGAGATCAACTCCCCCACCCCGAGTTCGACCAAGGCCTACCTCGGCAACGCCGGCGAACACGGCAAGTGGGCCGCCGTGTTCGGCCAGCTCACCGTCGGCGGGGAGAACCAGGGCGTCCACGTGGCGCTCGTCCCGATTCGCGACGAGGAACTCAACGACCTGCCGGGCGTGACGACCGGCGACCACGGCCACAAGGGGGGCCTGCTCGGCGTCGACAACGGCACGATGCGGTTCGACCACGTGCGCGTCCCCCGCACCCACCTGCTCGACCGGTACGGCAGCATCGATGCCGACGGGGTCTACCACTCCCCCATCAAGTCCAAGAACGCGCGCTTCTTCACGATGCTGGGCACGCTGGTCCGCGGCCGCATCTGCGTGGGCGGTGGTGCGGCGTCCGCCACGCGGCGCGCGCTGACCATCGCGACGCGCTATGCCCTGCAGCGCTCGCAGTTCCGGCTGCCGGGTCTCGGGGAGGAGATCCTGCTGCTGGACTACCAGACGCACCAGCGCAAGCTGCTGCCGAACATCGCCCGGGCCTACGCGTACGGCTTCGCGCAGACCGAGCTGGCCCTGGCGCTGCAGCGGGTGCTGGACGCGGGCGGTGAGGATCCGCGGGCCGCGCGCGAGCTGGAGACCCGCGCCGCCGGCATGAAGGCGCTGCTGACGCGGTGGGCCAACGACACCATCCAGCTGTGTCGCGAGGCGTGCGGCGGGGCGGGTTACCTCAGTGAGAACGGCCTGACCCTGGCGCGTCAGGACGCCGACGTGTTCGCCACCTTCGAGGGCGACAACACGGTGCTGATGCAGCTCGTGGCCAAGGCCCTGTTGCTGGACTACAAGCAGTCCTGGGGTGACATGGATCTGCGCGGCACCGCCCAGGCGACGGCGCGCATGGTCGGCGGCTCGTTCCTCGAGCGCACCACCGCCCGCGCGGTCATCGACCGCCTGGTGTTGGCGGCCCGGCGCGTCGGCGGCGATCCGGTGCGTCACCGCGGCTGGCACGTCCAGCTGTTCACCGACCGGGAGGCGCACATCGTCGAGGGTCTCGCCAAGCGGATGCGCGCGGCGAGCAGGGCACCGGCCGAGGAGGCGTTCGCGGCGACCAACGCGTGCCAGGAGCACATGGTCACCGCCGCCCGCGCCCACACCGACCGGGTGGTGCTGGAGGCGTTCATCGGCGCGATCGAAGAGGTGGCCGATCCCTACGTCCGCTCGCTGCTGAACCAGGTGTGCGACCTGTACGCGCTCGCCACCATCGAGGAGCACCGCGCCTGGTACATGGAGCACGAGCGTTTCGACGGCCAGCGCAGCCGGGCGATCTCCCAGACGGTGGACGAGCTGTGCGCCCAGCTGCGGCCGGTGGCGCTGGAGCTGGTCGAGGGTCTGGGCGTGCCGGAGGGCTGGCTCAACTCGGCCATGCTCACCAACGCGGGCGGACAGCGCCCGTCCGACGAGCTGCCGCCGCGCACCGTGGCCGAGCCCGCGCTGGCGAGCTGACCGAACGGGGCACCATGCACCGCACTAGGCTGCCGTGCATGTTGCCCGTTGTGAGCGCGCAGGACATCCGGGACGCCGAGCAGGCGTGGTTCGACGCCCACCCCGGCGGCGATCTCATGGCCGTCGCGGCGGACGCCGTGGCCCGCGCCGCCGCTGAGCTGCTGTCGATGTTGGCGTGGTACTCCGAGCCCCCCACCCCGCGCGGCGGCGCCGACTCCGCGGACGGGCCGACGGTGGTGCTCGTGGTGGCCGGCCCCGGCAACAACGCGGGCGACGCACTGTTCGCCCTTGCCGGCCTGCCCGGCCTGCTGCCCGACACCGAGCTCGACCTGGTGGTGTGGCCGTGCGCCGGTGCCACGCACGACGTCGGCCTCGCCGCGGCGCAGGACGCGGGCGCCCGCACGGTGGACGCCGACGCCGCGCTCGGTCTGGTGCCCGGGGCGGCGCTGGTCATCGACGGCGTCTCTGGGCTGGGCGGGCGTCCGGGGCTCGAGCCCGCGGTGCTGGCCGTGGCGGACGCCTGCCGGGCGCACGGGACGCCCGTGCTGGCGGTCGACCTGCCGAGCGGCCTGGTGGCCGACAGCCACGAGGCCCACGCTTGCTTCACCGCCGACCTCACGGTGACGTTCATCGCGCACAAGCCCGCCCACGTGCTGGCGCCGGCGTCCGGCCACTGCGGGGAGGTCCGTCTCGTCGACATCGGGGTGGCCGCACCCGCGAGTGACCTCCACCTGGTGGAGGAGTCCGACTGCGCCGCCTGGTACCCCACCCCCGACGCATCCTCGGACAAGTATTCCCGCGGCGTCGTCGGCATCGACACCGGCACCGACGACTACCCCGGCGCGGCCGTCCTCGGCGTGGCCGGGGCGCTGTGGTCGGGGGCCGGCATGGTGCGCTACGCGGGCCCGTCGCGTCCGGCCGACTTCGTGCTCGCCGCCCATCCGAGCGTGGTGGTCCCCGTCGATCCGGCCGATCCCGGCCGCGTCCAGGCCTGGGTGTGCGGCTCGGGCTGGCCCGGGCCCGACGCCGAGCGCCTGGCCCGCCGCGTCGCCGACGACGTGCCCGTGGTGGTGGACGCCGGCGCCCTCGGCGCCCTGCCCACGGCCGCCCCCGACGGACTGCCGGTTCACAGCGTCCTCACCCCGCACGCCGGCGAGCTGGCCCGCCTGCTGGAGGTGGAGCGCGCCGAGGTGGAGGCCGACCCGCTGACCCACGCCCGCCGCGCCGCCCGGCAGACGGGCGCGACCGTGCTGCTCAAGGGCGCCAACCAGTTCGCCGTCGAGCCCGACGGCACCGCCCTGCTGGCGCTGCCCGGCACGCCCTGGACGGCGACCGCCGGCTCCGGCGACGTGCTCGCCGGCATCGTCGGCACCTGCGTGGCCGCCGGCTTGCCCGCCGCCCGCGCCGCCGTGCTGGGCGCCTCGCTGCAGGCGGCGACCGCGCGCGCGGAGCGGGCCGCCCCGATCCCACCCGACCGGCTGGCCGAGCATCTCGGCGTGAGCATCGAGCGGTGGTGCGATAGCCTCCGGCCATGAACTCCGAGCTCCTCGAGGCGCTGGTCGCCGGCATCGACACCGTGCTGCCCGACGCCACGTCCCTGCGGCGGGCGATTCACGCCGACCCCCACCTGGGCGGCGACGAGGGTGACACCCGGGACGCCTTCACCGAGGCCACCGGCTGGCTCGACTGGACGCCCGTCGCCGAGACGGGCGCGTACACGCGCACCGGCCCGGACGGCCCGGCCGTCGGCCTGCGGGCGGAGCTCGACGCGCTGCCGCTCACGGAGGCGACCGGGGTCGAATGGGCTTCCCAGCGGCGCGGGATCATGCACGCCTGCGGCCACGACGTGCACCTGGCCGCACTCTGGGCCGTGCTGACCGCGGCGCGCGACCTCGACCTGCCCGCCGCGATGGTGCCGGTGCTCCAGCCGCGCGAGGAGGAGAACCCGCCCGGGGCCGGCGACGTGGTCGCCTCGGGGGCCCTGGAGGACGCCGACGTGGCGGCCATGGTCGGGGTGCACGTGCAACCCCAGGTCGAGCGCGGCGTCGTGTCGACCGGGTCCGGAGCCGTGAACGCCGCGTTCGACTCCTTCGAGATCACGGTGCGCGGACGCGGTGGGCACGGGGCCTACCCCCACACGGCGCTCGACCCGATCACCGTGCTGTCCGCCATCGTCACCGGGCTGGGTGAGCTGCCCATGCGCGTGATCAACCCGATCCACCCGTCGGTGGTGTCGGTGGGGACCTTCCATGCGGGGACCGCCGCGAACGTGATCGCCGAGACCGCGGCGTGCACCGGTTCGATCCGGACCTTCCACGAGAAGGACCGTGCCGCCCTCCACGAGGCCATCGCCCGGCTCGCGGAGGGCACGGCCATGGCGCGGGGGGCGACCGCGACGGCGACCTTCGTCCGGGGCGGCCCCGCGTTGGTCAATGACGCGGACCTGGCGCAGCGGGCGGACGCCCTGCTGGCCGGGCTGAACGTGCCGGTGGCGCCCGTGCCCTTCCGGTCCTGCGGGTCCGACGACTTCTCCGAGTACGGTCAGGTCGTGCCGTCCCTGATGAGCTTCATCGGGGTCGGCTCGGACGGCGGCGTCGGGCTGCACCACCCCGAGTTCCTCCCCGGACGCAGCGCGCTCCGCCTCGCGGCCATCGCGCTCGCGGCGAACTACGCGGCGGCCGCCGACCTGCTCACCGCCTGACCACCGAAGGAGGGCCACGCGTGGACCCGAGAGTACCCAGCACGTCGCAACCCGGCGTCCGCCGACTGGCGGACCCCCGGGTGTGGGGCACGTTCGTCGGCGCCGTCGGTGGCTCGGTGTTCGTCCACGACAACCGCCACCTGCTGACCGACCCGTGGCCGGTGGCCGCGCTGGTGGCATGGGTCCTGGCCCTCGCGCTCTACCTGTGGGCGACCCTGCTGATGCCGCGGCATTTCCCCCGCCCGGAGCAGGTCAGGGCGTCGGCCGGCCTGGTCTACCTGGCCAGCGTCGTGGCGATGATCGTCGTGATCCAGCTCGGCCGGTTCGCACTCATCCAGATCGACCGCGAGGCCCTGGTGCCCGCGCTGACGGTCTTCGCGGTCGGCGTCCACTTCTTCCCGTTCGCCAGTGCGTTCAGGGCGCCGTTCTTCACCCGACTCGCCTGGATCATGAGCTGTCTCGGCCTGCTTGCGCTCGTCCTCGGGCTGGTCTGGGGCACCCAGGCCGCAACGGCCCTGGTCGTCCTCAACGGTCTGGTGATGCTCGTGATGATGGCGTGGTACGCGATGGCCATGCGGCCCGGCCCCGCGCCCTCGGCCGGCTCCTGAGCTGCTGCCGGGTCCGGGGTGAGGCCTAGCTGGCACCCATCAGCGCCAGCAGGACGCCGCCGGCCACCACCGACGCGACCTGGCCGGCCGCGTTGGCGCCCATGGCGTGCATGAGGAGGAAGTTGTCGAAGTTCTCCCGCTGCGCCTCGCGCTGCACGACGCGGGCGGCCATGGGGAACGCCGAGATGCCGGCCGCACCGATCAGCGGGTTGAACCGACCGCCCGAGAAGACGTTCATCAGCTTGCCGAAGAGCACGCCCATCACCGTGTCGAGGCAGAACGCGATCAACCCCAGCACCAGGATCAGGCCGGTGGAGAGGTTGAGGAAGCTCGGCCCCACCATCGTCGAGCCGATGGCCAGGCCGAGGAACAAGGTGACGACGTTGGCGAGCTCGTTGGACGACGCGCCCGTCAGCCGCTCGACGACCTTCGACTCGCGCATCAGGTTGCCCAGCATCAGCATGCCGATGAGCGGTGTCGCGAACGGCACCAGGGTGCCGACCACGAGGGTGACGACGACCGGGAACAGTATGCGCGTGCGTTGCGAGATCTCGCGGCTCGTGTAGGGCATGACGATTGCGCGCTCCTTCGCGCTCGTCAGGGCCCGCATGATCGGGGGCATGATGATCGGCACCAGGCTCATGTAGCTGTACGCGGCCACCGTGATGGGGGCCAGCAGCTCGGGCGCGAGCTGGTTGCTCACGTAGATGGACGTCGGCCCGTCGATCGCGCCGATGATGCCGATGGACGCCGCCTGCGGCTGGGTGAAGCCCAGCAGCAGGGCCAGCATCAGCGTCAGGAAGATGCCGAACTGGCCGGCCGCACCGAGCAGCACCATCTTCGGGTTCTCCAGCAGGGGCCCGAAGTCGGTCATCGCACCGATGCCGATGAAGATCAACAACGGGAACAGCTCGTTGCCGACACCCATGTCGTACAACGTCTGCAGCATGCCGTGCTCACCCACCAGCGGTGAGAGCGGCAGGTTCGCCAGGACGGCGCCTGCGCCGATGGGCAACAGCAGCAGCGGCTCGTACTCCTTGGTGACCGCCAACCAGATCAGCAGCAGGCCGATCGCGATCATCACCACCGACTGCCAGGTGATGCTCTGCACCCCCTGCAGCAGGTAGTGAAGGGTGTCGGGGCTCATCAGGACTCGAACCTCACCAGCGTCTCGCCGAACTTCACCTGGTGCCCTGCGGTGACGTAGATCTCGGCCACGACCCCGTCCTTGGGTGCCTTCAGCTCGTTCTTCATCTTCATGGCCTCCAACACCATCAGGGTGTCGCCGCGGCGCACGCTCGCGCCCACCGCGACATCGACGGTGAGGATCACCCCCGGCATCGGGGCCGTCATCTTGTCCCGACCCCCGCCCCCGCCCGGGGCGGGCGACCCGGACGCCGCGGGCGCCCCCGTCGCCCTCGGCGGCTCTCCGGGGGCCGGGGTGGCGGCCGCGCGCGCGGGCTCGCGCCCGACGGCCGTGGCCCCACGGTCGGCCCCGGGACCCGCCGTGGCTGACCCGCCGGCGCCGAGCGGACGCGGCGTCACGGCCGGCGTCACCGCGGAGTGGGCCAGGTCGCGGTGGTCGTCCAGCGTGACGTCGATGAGGCGCCCATCGAGTTGCACGCGGAACACGTCGGCGCCCACGGCCTCGACGTCGATGACCCTGGTGGTGTCGTTGACGGTGATGGTGTAGCGGCGCATGGCCTACCTCCGGGTGAAGGACGAGTGGGACTGGGCGCGCCCGACGGCGAGCCAGCGGCTGGCGAACAGCTGGCTGCCCGGGGCGTGGCGGCGGGTCTCGGGGCCGGCGAGGCGGCGGCGGTTCTCCGCGTGGGTCATCACCGCCACGGCGATGGCGGCCACGTCGTCCTCGCTCAGCCCGTCCGCGACGATCCGCACGGTGGGTGCAGCCGGGGCGGGGGCGGCCTGGGCGGAGGGAACCGGGGCGGGAGCCGGCGCCGCGTCCTCACCCGGCTCGCGCAGCGGACGGTCGAGGCGTCCGATGAGCATGAGGACGCCCATGAGCACCGCCAGCAGGGCGAACACGACGCCCATGCCGACGACCATCATCATGACGCCCCAGCCGAGATTCTCCATGATGCTGCTCCTAGACGGGGAAGAGCCCGTGCTTCTTGGGGATGGTGTGCGTCACCTTGGTGCGCAACACCTCCAGCGCCCTGATGAGGCGGGGCCGCGTCTCGCGGGGCTCGATCACCTCGTCGATCTGGCCGACGTCGGCCGCCTGGTACGGGTTGAAGAATTTCTCCTTGTACTCGGCGATGAACCGGGCCTCCTCGGCCCTGGGGTCGTCGGCCGCCTCGATGGCCCGCCGGTTGAGCAGCCGCGCCGCGCCCTCGGCACCCATGACGGCGATCTGGGCGCTGGGCCACGCGAACGCGACGTCGTTGTTCATCTGCTTCGAGCTGAGCGCCACGTACGAGCCGCCCATGGCCTTGCGGGTCACCAGCGAGATCTTCGGCACGGTCGCCTGACAGTAGGCGTAGATGATCTTGGCGCCGTGGCGGATCACGCCGTTGTACTCCTGCTCGACGCCCGGCAGGTAGCCCGGGCAGTCGACGAACGTCACCAGCGGGATGTTGAACTGGTCGCACAGCGTGATGTGCCGCGCGATCTTGTCGGACGCGTTGATGTCGAGGCAGCCGGACATCACCAGGGGCTGGTTGGCGATGAAGCCGACGCTCATGCCGTCCAGCCGCGCGAACCCGACCAGCGCGTTGGCCGCCCACTCCTTGTGCAACTCGAAACCCGAGTCGTGGTCGAAGACGCGGGCCAGCACGTCGCGCATGTCGTAGGCCAGGTTGTCCTCGGCCGGCACGAGGGCGTTGAGGGCCTCGTCCATCCGGTCGGCCGGGTCGTAGGGCTCGAGCGCGGGCGGATCCTCGGTGTTGTTCTGCGGCAGGTAGCTCAGCAACGACTTGGTGAGGCTGAGCGCGTGCTGCTCGTTGTCGGCGATCACCTGGGCGACGCCGGAGGTGGCGTTGTGCACCCACGCGCCGCCGAGTTCCTCGGCGCTGACGTCCTCGCCGGTGACGGTCTTGATGATGTCGGGGCCGGTCAGGAACATGTTGGAGGTCTCGTTCACCATGATGGTGACGTCCATGAGCGCCGGGCTGTAGACCGCGCCGCCGGCACACGGCCCCATGATCAACGAGATCTGCGGGATGACGCCGGACGCCTTCACGTTGCGCACGAACACCTCGCCGTAGGCCGCCAGCGAGCGGACGCCCTCCTGCACTCGCGCGCCGCCGGAGTCGTTGAGCCCGATGAGCGGGATGCCCGCCTCGATCGCCAGGTCCTGGATGCGGGAGATCTTGTTGGACTGCACCTCGGAGAACGACCCACCCAGCACGGTGAAGTCCTGGGCGTAGACGGCCACGCGGCGTCCCTGCACCTTGCCGAACCCCGTGATGATGCCGTCGCCCGGGTAGCGGTGGGCATCCATCCCGAAGTCGGTGGTGTGGTGGGTCGCGAGCGCGCCCAGCTCCTGGAAGGACGCCTCGTCCAGCAGGATCGACAGGCGCTCGCGCGCCGTCAGCTTGCCGCGGGCGTGCTGCGCCTCGATGCGCGCCCTGCCGCCGCCCAGCAGCGCCTGCTCCCGCTTCTGGCGGAGGGTGGAGAGTCGTTCCGGCATGGGCATCCTCGTCTCTGCGGACCGGTCTGCGGTGGTCGCCCGGGGCCATTCCCGGGGACTACTACGGACCGTAGCACCAGCGCCGGTGGCGCAGGCGCACCCGGGCGAATTCGCCCGAACGCCTCCGCCTCAGACGAAGAAGTGCACCAGGATCCCGACCAGCAGGGTGGTCGCGGCGGCGAGCGCGCAGGCGAGCTCCACCACCATGCCGAGACCCACCGACGTCAGCGCCGCCCAGCTCGTCGACAGCGCCGTGCGCAGCTCGCGGACGCGGGCCCACTCCATGGCGAGCAATCCGACGACGAAACCCACCGGCAACCCGACGAAGGGGATCACGAAGAGCCCGACCACCCCACACACCAACCCCACCGCCACCGAGCGGTTCGGGATCGCCCGCTGCCGCAGCCGGCGTCCGGTGATGAGCAGCTGCGCGGACGCCCCCGCCGCGAGGAGCAGCGTGCCCACTGCGAACACCACCCAGCCGGTGGTACCCGCGCCGCCGAACAGGGCCCAGACGAGCAGGCCGGCCAGGGCGGTGATGCTGCCGGGGAGGACGGGCACGACGATGCCACACACGCCGACGACGGTGAGGACGACGGCGATCGCCGCGACGAGTTGCTCGGTCACCCGCGCCAGCGTAGCCGGGGCGTCCGCCTCACTTCACCGAGCCCTCGGTGAGCCCGCCGCGCCAGAAGCGCTGCAGCACGATCATGGCGATGGCCAGCGGAATGACGCTGAGCAGGACGCCCGCGGTGGTCAGCTGGTAGAACTCGGGCAGCCGATCGGTCTGGGAGCGCCAGTTCACCAGGCCCAACGTGATCGGGTAGAGCCGCTGGTCCGACAGCATCACGAGGGGCAGGAAGTAGTTGTTCCAGATGCCGACGAGCTGGAACAGGAACACCGTCACCAGGGCCGGGGTGAGCACCCGCAACCCCACGGAGTGGAAGATGCGCAGCTCGGACGCCCCGTCCAGCCGGGCGGCCTCCAGCAGCGACGGGCTCACCGAGGCGTCCGCGTAGATCCGGCACAGGAACAGCCCGTAGGGCGAGACCAGCGACGGGATGAGCACCGCCCAGTAGGTGTTGGCGAGGCCCAGTTGGCTGAACAGCAGGAACAGCGGCAGGGCCGTGGCGGTGCCCGGCACCAGCACGCCACCGAGGATGGTGCCGAAGACGAGGTTGCTGCCCCGGAACCGGTAGGCCGAGAGCGCGTAGCCGCCCGCCGCGGCGAAGTAGGTGGCGAGCACGGCGCCGACGCCGGCATACAGCAACGAGTTGGCGAACCACCGCACGAAGATCCCGTTGTCGTACGTGAGCACCTGCTGGAGGTTGCTGAACAGCGCGAACGTGTCGGCGAACCAGAACCCGTTGGTGGCGAACAGGTCGTCGGTGGTCTTCGTGGCGGCGACGATGACCCAATACACCGGCACGAGGAAGTAGATCGCGACGAGCACCAAGATACCCGTGACGAGGATCGTGCTGGCCGGGCTGCGTCCGGCGGAGTGGTCGGCGCCGCCCGCGGACGCGGTGCGCCGCAGCTTCTGCACCTCCCCGGTGGACGTGGCTCCGGCGGCGGCACCCGTGGCGGTGCTGGCGGCGGTGGTCATGAGGAGCTCCTGTTCGTCAGGCGCAGGAACGTGAAGGACAGCGCGAACGCCACGAGCGCGATCAGGACGGCCTGGGCCGCCGCCACGTTGTAGTCGTTGTACGCGAACGCGGTGGTGTAGGCGCTCAGGTTGGGCGTGTACTCCGAGTCGATGCTGGGCGCGACGGTGGCGAGCACCTGTGGCTCGGCGAACAGCTGCAGCGTGCCGATGATCGAGAAGACGACGGTGAGCACCAGAGCGGGCCGGATGAGCGGGAGCTGGATCGCGAAGGCCATGCGGAGCGGCCCCGCCCCGTCGACCCGCGCCGCCTCGTAGACCTCACCGGGGATCGCCTTCAACTGGGCCACGATGATGAGCATGTTGTAGCCGGCGTAGGTCCACGTCACGATGTTGGCGATGGACCACAGCACGGAGCCCGCGCCGAGGAAGTCGACGTCCCACCCGACCCAGGCGGCGACGTCGATGATGGGGCTGAGCCCGGGCACGTACAGGAATGACCACAGGATCGTCGCCACCACCCCGGGGATGCCGTAGGGCAGGAAGTAGATTGCCCGGAAGACCCCCGGCCAACGCGCGGACGCGGACTCCAGCAGCAGCGCCAACACGGTCGACAGGGTGATCATCACCGTCACCTGCACCACGCCGAACAGCAGCATGCGGCCGATGGAGGCGATGAAGTTGCCGTTCTCCAACGCCTGGGCGTAGTTCGCGAACCAGGCGAACTCGGTGATGACACCCTCCTCCCCGAACACACCCAGCCGCGTCACGCGGGTGAAGCTGTTGCCCACCGCGACGATGATCGGCAGCACGAACGTGAACGCGAACACGGCCAGGAACGGCGCGAGCAGCAGCCACGGCGCCGCGCCGGGTGAGCTGACGCTGCGCTTGCGGCGCCGAACGGTGGTGGGGTCGCTCATGCCGTCTCCTCCCGGATGGTCAGGCCCTTGTTGCGGAACGTGCGCACGATGGTGCCCTGGGCCGCGACGACGGCGTCCACCAGGGTGCCGCCGGCCGCCTTGGCGCGGAAGCCGTCGGCGAGGATGTTGAACGACTGCTGGGTGATCGGCCACCACGACCACTCGAGGTTCTGCGCCGCAGGTGCGGCCGCCGGCTCGAACACCTCGGTGTTGTACGGCTGGCCCCCGAAGAACTCGCTGCCGCCCTCCCGCGCGGAGCCGATGTAGTCGGACGCCGGCGACCAGCCGATGCCGCAGTGCTCGATCATGGCGTTGATGCCCTCGGGTCTCGTCGTCATCCAGACGGCGAACTCCATGGCCTCCTTCGGGTGGCGGCTGTTGGCCATGACGGCCGCGCTCGAGCCGCCGAGGAACGACGAGGCGTACCCCGTCTCCCAACGCGGCATCGGCGCCACCCGCCACAACCCGGACGCCCCCGACACGCCCTGCAGCAGCGCGTCGCCCCAGCTCGCGGAGATCAGGCCGGCGATGTCGTTGTTCGCCGCGGCGGCGAACCAGGGGGTGCTGAACTGCCCGTAGGCCGTGGTGAGGAGCCCCTCGTCGATCGCCGCGTCGAAGAACCGGGCGACCTCCAGCGTCGTCTCGTCGGCCAGCGCGATCACCCAGCTGTCGTCCTCCACCCGCAGCCACCGTGCGCCGGCCTGCTGGGCCATCGCGGCGAACCACGAGGCGTCGGCGTAGTTGAAGCAGTCGAGATGGGCACCGGTGTCCCGCACCGCCCGCGCCACGTCGGCCCACTGCGCCCACGTCTGCGGCGGGGCGGCGCCGACGGCGTCCAGCAGGTCGGGGCGGTAGTAGAGCGCCATCGGGCCCGAGTCCTGGGGGATGCCGTAGACGCCGTCCACGTAGGAGACCTGCTGCCACAGCGCCTCGTTGTAGCGGTCCGCGTAGTCGTCGACGCCGTAGCGCCGCAGGTCGACCAGGCCGTTGACCAGCATGAACTCGGGGAGCGAGCGCAGCTCGACCTGCCCGAGATCGGGGCCACCGCCGGCCGCGAGCGCCGAATAGAGCTTCTGGTACCCGCCGGCGTTGCCGCCCTGGATCCAGCTCGCCTGCACCTGGATGTGGGGGTTCTGGGCGTTCCAGACGTCGCACACCTTCTGGAGGTCCTTCAGCCACGCCCAGTACGTGAGGGTGATGGTCTCCCCCGCGGGCGCCGCCGGCACGGTCGGCTCGGCGTTGACCGAGGTCGTCCCGGGGGTGGCACAGCCTGCGGTCACCGCGCCGGCGCCGGCCAGGGCGCCCAGCCGCAGCAGGTTGCGTCGCGTCATCGTCGTCATGCGCACCTCGCTTCGTCGGGGGTAACGAATGTGCTCGTCAACCTAACACCGCGGGGGGCGACGGGTGCGGATTTGCGAGGTAACGATTTCCCTACGGCGGGCCCGGGACGGCCCCGTCGAATCCTCAGGCGAGGGAGATCAGCTCCACGTACTCGGGGTTCCAGAGGTCCTCGTCACCGTCGGGCAACAGCAGCACCCGGTCGGGCTGCAGGGCCTCGACGGCGCCCTCGTCGTGCGTCACGAGGATCACCGCGCCCGCGTACGTCCGGATCGCCTCCAGCACCTCGCGCCGCGACGCCGGGTCGAGGTTGTTGGTCGGCTCGTCGAGCAGCAGCACGTTGGCGGCACTGACCACCAGCATGGCGAGCGCCAGGCGCGTCTTCTCCCCGCCCGACAGCACGCGCGCCGGCTTGTCGACGTCGTCGCCCGTGAACAGGAACGACCCGAGGATCTTGCGCACCTGCGTGTCGTCCAGCCCCGGCGACGCCGACACCATGTTCTCCAGCACGGAGCGGTGCACGTCGATGGTCTCGTGCTCCTGGGCGTAGTAGCCCAGGCGCAGCCCGTGCCCGGGAGTGACCTCCCCGGTGTCGGACTCCTCGACACCGGCCAGCAGGCGCAGCAGCGTGGTCTTGCCCGCCCCGTTCAGGCCGAGGACCACCACGTTGGCGCCGCGGTCGATCGCCAGGTCGACCCCGGTGAACACCTCCAGCGACCCGTAGCTCTTCGAGAGGTCGGACGCCGTGAGCGGCACCTTGCCGCACGGCGCCGGATCGGGGAAACGGATCTTCGCCACCCTGTCGGCCACCCGCTCACCCTCGGTGGCGGCCAGCAGCTTCTCCGCGCGGCGCGCCATGTTCTGCGCGGCGACCGCCTTGGTGGCCTTGGCGCCCATCTTCTCGGCCTGCTCGAACAGCCGGCCCGCCTTGCGTTCGGCGTTGGCCCGCTCGCGCCGCCGTCGCTTCTCGTCCACCTCGCGCTGCACGAGGTACTTCTTCCACGTCAACGCGTACTGGTCGAGCTCGGCGCGGTTCGCGTCCAGGTGGAACACCTTGGTGACGACGGCGTCCAACAGGCCCGTGTCGTGGCTGATCACCAGGACGCCACCCGGGTAGTTGGCGAGAAAGCTGCGCAACCAGACGACCGAGTCGGCGTCGAGGTGGTTGGTGGGCTCGTCCAGCAGGAGCACGTCGGCACCGGAGAACAGGATGCGCGCCAGCTCGACGCGCCGCCGCTGACCGCCCGACAGGGTGCGGATCGGCTGGGTGAGCACGCGCTCGGGCAGGCCCAGGTTGGCCGCGATGCGCGCGGCCTCGGACTCGGCGCCGTAACCGCCGGCGGACGCCAGCTCGGCCTCGGCGCGGGCGTACTTCGCCATCGCCGCGTCGCGCGCGTCATCGTCGGTGGCCGACGCCATGGCACCGGAGTGCGTCTCGAGGCGCGTCAGGATGGTGTCGAGCCCACGGGCGGAGAGGATGCGGTCACGCGCCCACACGTCGAGGTCGCCGGTGCGGGGATCCTGCGGCAGGTAGCCGACGAGCCCGGTGCTCTGCACGGCTCCGCCGGAGGCCTGCCCCTCGCCGGCCAGGATGCGCGTCAGCGTGGTCTTGCCCGCCCCGTTGCGGCCGACGAGGCCGACACGGTCGCCCGCGGCGATCTGGAAGGACGTGGGTTCCAACAGGGTGCGCGCGCCCACGGACACGGCGAGCTCCCGGGCGACAATCACGAGGATCCACTCTACCGGCTCAGGGCACCGGCGGCTCACCCCGGGGGCGGACGGAAACGTCGGCCGCCGGCACTAGGCTGCCGCCATGGCGGAACGCACCCACAAGGTCACCCCGGGAATCCAGGGCCCCTCGGCGATGTCGACGGTGGTCACGATGGCCGGTCTGGTCGTCCTGCTGGTCGGGATGCGGGAGTTCAACGACATCGTCGGCCCGTTCTTCCTGACGGTGAGCCTGTTCATCGCCGCCTACCCCATCCAACCGAAGCTCATCGAGGCGGGGATGCCGCGCGTGGTGGCCTCCGTCGTGCTGGGGCTGCTGGTCTTCACCATCCTCGGCGCGTTCTTCTACATGCTGACGTGGGCGATCACCTCGCTGATCGCCGAGCTGCCGAGCTACCAGGGTCAGTTCTGGACGATGTACCGCCAGACCGTCGACTGGCTGGGCAGCTGGGGCGTCTCGGAGGCCGAGGTCAGCCGCCAGCTGCAGCAGATCAACCCCGTCAACTTCGCGGGCCTCCTCCAGGGCCTGCTGCGCGAGGTGACCTCGGTCGTCACGTTGCTCGTGGTGCTCGTCACGATGATCTTCATGATGACGATCGACTCGAGCACGTTCGGGGCCCGCAACCGGGCGCTCAACGCCCACCAGCCCCGCGTGTGGCTGTCGGTGATGGACTACACGCTCGGCGTCCGCCGCTACTGGGTGGTCACGTCGGTGTTCGGCCTCATCGTCGCGGTCATCGACGTCATCGCGCTGATGTGGCTGGGCGTGCCGCTCGCGCTCGTGTGGGGCATCCTGAGCTTCCTCACCAACTACATCCCCAACATCGGCTTCGTCATCGGCCTGGTGCCGCCGGCCATCATGGCCCTGCTGGCCAACGACCCCCTCACCGCCCTGCTCGTGGTGATCATCTACAGCGTGGCGAACTTCGTCATCCAGTCGATCGTCCAGCCCAAGTTCAACGGGGACGCCGTGGGCGTCACCGCCACGGTCGCCCTGCTGTCGCTGCTGCTGTGGAGCTGGGTGCTCGGGGCCCTGGGCGCCCTGCTCGCCCTGCCGATGACCCTGTTGGCCAAGGCCCTGTTCGTCGACCACGACCCCCGCCTGCGCTGGCTCAACGCGTTCATCTCCAACGACCCCTCCACCGCGAATCCCGACGTGTTGGCCGCGGTGAGCGAGCCCGGCAACGTCCGCGAGGCCGACACGGGCAGGGCCGTGTCCGCTGTGGCCGCCCAGGACGCCCACGCGGACGACGCCCGCGCCGGGGGCGCCCACCCACAGGGACCGCGGGGTGGGGCGCCCCGGGGCGGGGGCGGTTCCTCGGCGGCGGACCCGGCAAGGGAAAAACCCGCCCCGGAGGCGTCCGAGGCGGGTTCAGGGCCGGCTGGCGAGCCTGATCAGAGGTTGTAGCCGATCGCGCGCAGCTGCTCGCGGCCGTCGTCGGTGATGTTGTCCAGCGTCCACGGCGGCAGCCAGACCCAGTTGATCGTCGCGGAGTTCACCAGCGGGGCCAGGGCCACCTGGGTGTCGTACTCGAGCCGGTCGGTCAACGGGCACGTCGGCGAGGTGAGCGTCATGTCGATCGTGCAGTTCAGGTCGTCGTCGAGGTGAATGCCGTAGACGAGGCCGAGATCGACGACGTTGACCATCAGCTCGGGGTCGACCACGTCACGCATGGCCTCCTCGAGATCGTCCTGGCTGGGCCGGTCGGACGCCACGGGTGCGGCGGCCGCATCGGTGCCGTCGACGCCGGGAGCGTCGGGGAACTGGTCCTTGACCAGGTCGGACGGGCGGAGAGCGTCGGTCATGAATCCTCCTTGTCGGTCGTGTCGGTCGGGTCGGTCGTGTCCGTGGACTGGGGCGTGGGGGTGGACGCGAGGGCCTGGGTGGTCGCGTCCTTCCAGGCCGACCAGCCCAGCAGCGCGCACTTGACGCGGGCGGGGAACTGGGCGACTCCGGCGAAGGCGATGCCGTCCTCGAGGACGTCCTCATCGCCGGCCACCCTGCCCTGGCCGTGCATCATCTCGGCGAACGCGGCGGCGATCGCCATCGCCTCGGTGATCCGGCGACCGATGACCAGGTCGGTCATCACCGAGGTCGCGGCCTGCGAGATCGAGCAGCCCACCGCGTCGTAGCTCACGTCGGCGACCGTGTCGCCGTCGAGGTGGACGCGGAGCAGCACCTCGTCCCCACAGCTCGGGTTGACGTGGTTCACCTCGGCCTCGAACGGGTTCCGCAGGCCGGCGTGGTGCTTCTCCTTGTAGTGGTCCAGGATGATCTCCTGGTACATCTGCTCGACGCTCACGCGCGCCTCCCTCGTGTGTCCCGGCCGCTGCCGGGGGTGTGCTCAACGGACACGGGCCACCCCCGAGAAGAAGTCCCGCGTGTAGACGAGCGCCTCGGCGAGCCGATCGATCTCGTCCGGGGTGGTGTAGAGATAGCCCGACGCCCGGGTGGACGCCACGCGCCCCAGCCGCTTGTGCAGCGGACGGGCGCAGTGGTGACCGCCGCGCACGGCGATGCCGCGGGCGTCCAGGAACTGCATGAGGTCGTGCGGGTGGACGTCGGTGCCGTCGGCCGCGGCGAGCGTGAACGAGATCGCTCCCCCGCGGTCGACCAGCTCGGTCGGCCCCAGGATGGTCAGGCCCTCGACGGACGCCAGCCGCTCCAACGCGTACGCGGTGATCGCGGCCTCGTGGTCCCGGACCCGTTCCATCCCGACCCCGGTGAGGTAGTCCACCGCCGCGCCCAGACCGACGGCCTGGATGATGGGCGGCGTCCCCGCCTCGAAGCGGGCGGGCGGCGGCGCGTAGGTGGAACGCTCGAGCGTGACGATCTCGATCATCTCGCCCCCGCCGAGGAACGGCGGCAACTGCTCCAGCAGGTCGTACCGGCCCCAGAGCACGCCGATGCCCGTCGGGCCGAGCAGCTTGTGCCCGGTGAAGGCCACCAGGTCGGCGCCGGACGCCGCGACGTCCACCCCGAGCTGCGGCACGGCCTGCGCCGCGTCCAGCACCACGGTGGCGCCGACCGCGTGGGCGCGGGCGGCCAGCTCGACGACGGGGTTCACCGTGCCGAGTACGTTGCTGACCCACGCCAGCGAGACGATCCTGGTGCGCTCATTGAACAGGCCCTCGGCCTCGGCACGCGCCAGATCGAGCCGGCCGTCGTCGGTGATGTCGAACCAGCGCAGCGTGGCGCCGGTGCGCTCGCAGAGCAGCTGCCAGGGCACGATGTTCGAGTGGTGCTCCATCACGGAGATCACCACCTCGTCCCCCGGCCCCAACCGCAGGTGCTGCCCGAGGGTGTGCGCGGCGAGGTTGAGGGCCTCGGAGGCGTTCTTGGTGAAGACGATCTCCTCGGGCCGCCCGCCGACGAAGGCCGCGACCTTGGCGCGTCCACCCTCGAAGCCGGCGGTGGCCTCGCCACCCAGGGTGTGCATCGCCCGCGCCACGTTGGCGTTGTGCAGCGCGGTGAACTCGCTCATCGCGTCGATCACCGCGCGCGGCTTCTGCGACGTGTTCGCCGAGTCCAGGTAGGCCAACGGGTGCCCCCCGACCTCCCGGCTCAGCACCGGGAAGTCGGGACGCACCGCGTCCGCCAGGGAGAAATCAGGCATTCGCCCGCGCCTGCGCGATGTACGCGTCGTAGCCGGTCTCCTCAAGCTTGGCCGCCAGCTCGGGCCCGCCCTCTGTGACGACCCGGCCGTCCACGTACACGTGGACGAAGTCGGGCTTGATGTAGTTCAGGATGCGCGTGTAGTGCGTGATGAGCAGCACACCGCGGTCCCCCTGGGCGGTGTAGCGGTTCACGCCGTCGGCGACGACGCGCAGGGCGTCGATGTCGAGACCCGAGTCGGTCTCGTCGAGGATGGCGTACTTCGGGTTGAGCAGCTGGAGCTGGACGATCTCCGCGCGCTTCTTCTCACCGCCGGAGAAGCCCTCGTTGAGGGACCGGCCGGAGAACGAGGAGTCGAGCCCCAGCTCGTCCATGGCCTGGTTGACCTCCTTGACCCACGTGCGCACCTTGGGTGCCTCGCCGTCGATCGCGGTCTTGGCCGTGCGGAGGAAGTTGGCCACGGACACGCCGGGCACCTCCACCGGGTACTGCATCGCGAGGAACAGGCCGGCGCGGGCGCGCTCGTCGACGGAGAGCTCGGTGAGCTCCGTGTCGTCGAGGGTCACCGAGCCCGAGGTGATCTCGTACTTGGGGTGGCCGGCGAGGCTGTAGGCCAGCGTCGACTTGCCCGAGCCGTTGGGGCCCATGATGGCGTGCACCTCACCGGGGTTGATGGTGAGGTTGACGCCCTTGAGAATCTGCTTCGGGCCGTCCTCGGTGAGGACGTCGACATGCAGGTCGTTGATGACGAGAGACACGTGCGGAACTCCTGGTTCGGGTTGCGATCAGTTGAGGGGGTTGTCGAGGTCGACGAGCACGTCGCCGCCCTCGAGGGTGACGGGGTAGATGGGGACGGGTTGCGTGGCCGGCAGGTCGAGCGGCTCGCCGGTGCGCAGGTCGAAGCGGCTGCCGTGGGCGAAGCACTCCAGGGTGCAGCCGTCCACGTCACCGTGGCTGAGCATGACGCGGGCGTGGCTGCACTCGTCGCGGATGGCGAAGACCTCCCCCTCCGTCTGCACCAGCGCGACGAGCGTGTCACCGACCTCCACGCTCAACGGCTGGCCGTCGGCGAGCTCGGCCACGGCGGCCGCGCGCGTCCAGCTCATGCGTGGCCCAGCTCGCGCTCGACCTCGGCCACGAGCCGCTCCTCCACGTCGGTGACGCCGATGCGGCGGATGATGTCGACGAAGAAGCCCATGACGACCAGGCGGCGGGCCTCGACGGGGTCGATGCCGCGGCTCGTCAGGTAGAACAGGTGCTCGTCGTCGAAGCGGCCGGTCGTGGAGCTGTGACCCGCCCCTGCGATCTCGCCGGTCTCGATCTCGAGGTTCGGCACGGAGTCCGCGCGCGCGCCCTCGGTGAGCACGAGGTTGCGGTTGGTCTCGTAGGTCTCGATACCCTCGGCGACCTTGCGGATCAGCACGTCGCCGACCCACACCGAGTGGGCGTCGTCACCCTGCAACGCGCCGCGGTAGTCGACATTGCTCTTCGTCTGCGGAGCGTTGTGGTCGACGAACAGCCGGTGCTCGATGTGCTGGCCGGCGTCGGCGAAGTACACGCCGTACAGCTCGGCCTGCCCGCCGGGGCCCTCGTAGCTCACGTTCGTGTGCAGGCGGACGAGGTCGCCGCCGAAGCTCACGTTGACGTGCCGGAAGAAGGCGTCCTTGGCGACCCGCGCCTCGTGCTGGCCGGCGTGCACCGTGTCGTCGGCCCAGTCCTGGATCGACACGAACGTCAGCCGCGCGCCCTCGCGGACGTCGATCTCGACGTTCTCGAGCTGCTGGGCCGAGCCGGTGTGGTCGAACACCACGGTGGCGGAGCTGTTGGGCTCGGCCACGATGACGTGCACGGCGTTGCTCCGCCGGGTCGCGTCGCGGCCCTCGACGGCGAGCCGGATGGGCTCGGCGATCTCGGTGCCGGCGGGGATGCGGAGGTACCGGGCGTCGTCGCAGCCGCTGTCGGCCAGGGCGGCCGGCCGGTCGCCCGGCACCAGCACGGTGCCGCGCGGGGCCTGGCCCGCCGCCAGGGTGCCGGACTCGACGCCCTCGGGGGCCCGCAGGGTGAACGCGACGGCGGGGTCGCCGTCACGGTCCTCGGTCCCCCGCTCCTCGAGCAGCGGCCGGACGCGCTGCAGCGGGGTGAACCGCCACACCTCCTCGCGGCCGGTCGGAACCGGATGGTCCGCGAGGTCGAAGCTGGGCTTCGGGTGGAGGTGGGACTCGACGGTCTCGACGGCAGCCGAGACGTTGGGAGCTTCGGTGATGGTCACGTGTTCGTCCTTCTCCGCGGGCGTCAGCCCACGGCTCCTTCCATCTGCAGTTCGATCAGGCGGTTCAGCTCGAGGGCGTACTCCATCGGCAGCTCGCGCGCGATGGGCTCGACGAAGCCGCGCACGATCATCGCCATCGCCTCGTCCTCGCCCATCCCGCGCTGCATCAGGTAGAACAACTGGTCGTCGGAGACCTTCGACACGGTCGCCTCGTGGGCCATCGACACGTCGTCGACCTGAACGTCGACGTACGGGTAGGTGTCGGACCGGCTGATCGTGTCGACCAGCAGGGCGTCACACTTCACGCTGGACGCCGCGTGGTGCGCCTGCGGCTGCACCTCGACGAGGCCGCGGTAGGACGCCCGTCCGCCGCCGCGCGCGACCGACTTGGAGATGATCGAGCTCGACGTGTGGGGCGCGGCGTGCACCATCTTCGACCCGGTGTCCTGGTGCTGGCCCTCGCCGGCGAACGCGATCGACAGGGTCTCGCCCTTCGCGTGCTCGCCGAGCAGCCAGACGGCCGGGTACTTCATGGTGACCTTGGAGCCGATGTTGCCGTCGATCCACTCCATCGTCGCGCCCGCCTCGCACGTGGCCCGCTTGGTGACGAGGTTGTAGACGTTGTTCGACCAGTTCTGGATGGTCGTGTACCGGACGCGGGCGCCCTTCTTCACGACGATCTCGACGACCGCGGAGTGCAGCGAGTCCGACTTGTAGATCGGCGCGGTGCAGCCCTCGACGTAGTGGACGTAGGAGTCCTCGTCGGCGATGATCAGCGTCCGCTCGAACTGCCCCATGTTCTCGGTGTTGATGCGGAAGTAGGCCTGCAGCGGGATCGTCACGTGGACGCCCTTAGGCACATAGATGAACGAGCCACCCGACCACACCGCGGTGTTGAGGGCGCTGAACTTGTTGTCCCCGGTCGGGATCACGGTGCCGAAGTACTCCTCGAAGAGCTCGGGGTGCTCCTTGAGGCCCGTGTCGGTGTCGAGGAAGATGACGCCCTGGCGCTCCAGCTCCTCGTTGATCTTGTGGTAGACGACCTCCGACTCGTACTGCGCGGCCACGCCGGCCACGAGCCGCTGCTTCTCGGCCTCGGGGATGCCGAGGCGGTCGTAGGTGTTCTTGATGTCCTCGGGCAGGTCCTCCCACGTGGCGGCCTGCTTCTCGGTGGACTTCACGAAGTACTTGATGTTGTCGAAGTCGATGTCCGACAGCTCCGCACCCCACTGGGGCATGGGCTTGCGGTCGAACAGCGTGAGCCCGCGGAGGCGACGCTGCAGCATCCACTCCGGCTCCCCCTTGCGGGCGCTGATGTCGCGCACCACGTCCTGGTTGAGGCCGCGGCGGGCGGAGGCACCCGCGGAGTCCGCGTCGTGCCAGCCGAACCGGTACTTGCCGAGCGCCTCGAGGTGCTCGTCCTGCGTCGCACCGAGGCCTGGCGCCTGGGTCTGGGTCATCTACTCGGACCTTTCTGGGTGAACCGGGCGCGGGACGTGCGTGGTGCACACCCCGTCGCCATGGGCGATCGTGGCGAGCCGCTGGACGTGACTGCCCAGCAACTCCGAAAACATCCGCGTCTCCGCCACGCAGAGTTCGGGGAACTCGCGGGCGACGTGCGCGACCGGGCAGTGGTACTGGCACAGCTGCGTCCCGGACGCGACCGGCTGCAGCGAGGCGACGAACCCCTGCTCGTTCAGCACCTCGGTCAACGCCTCGACGGGCGAGGCGTATTCCCGGTCGTCATCGGCGAACCGGTGCGCGACCTCCTGCATCGTCTGCTCGGCGAACGCGACGACGGCCTGCTCGCCGCCGCGGTCGCGCAGGAACTCCAGCGCACGGATCGCGAGCTGGTCGTAGGACTGGTAGAACTCGGCACGGCCGGTGTCGGTGAGGTAGAACACCTTGGCCGGACGCCCACGCCCCCGCTGGCCGTAGACGCGCTGGTCGCGAGAGCCCAGGTGGCCCACCTCGATCAGCACCGCCAGGTGCCGGCGGATCGCGGCCGGGGTGAGCTGGAGGCGTTCGGCGAGCTCCGCCGCGGTGGACGGCCCGTGCTCGAGGATCGAGCGGGCCACCCGGTCGCGCGTCGAGGCGTCCTCGAGCACGGGGTCCGGCGCGGTCGTGCGCTGCTGGTCCGCCATCACCCCTCCTCCGGCCGTTTTTTGCAACACCATTCTTGCAAATATCCACGCGTGTGCAAACCCGGCGGTCACGGGGCGGGACGGGCGCGCGGCGTCCCACCGCGCGGGCTGCGAATCGGACGATCTGGTGGAAGTGACCACCACGTCAACTACGCGGCGTAGTGTGCGCAGTGACGACCAACGACGCCGTCCGCTGCGATTCAAAGGATCACCCGTGTCAACCCGCCGGCCCTCTGCCCTGCTCCTCGTCACCACCTCCTGCCTCGCCGCCGCCCTCACCGGGTGCGCCGCGACCGCACCGCCCGCGTCCGGCCACGCCGGGGGTGGGGAGGCGAACCTGCGGCTGCCGGATCTGGGGGCCGCCACGTTCCTCGGCGGCGCGGTGAACGGCACCGTCCTGCTGCTCCTCGGCCTGCTCGTGTGCCTGGGCGGCCTGCTCTTCGGGTTGTCGAGCTACGTGACGCTGCGCCGGCTGCCGGTGCACGCCGCGATGGCGGAGATCTCCGAGCTCATCTACGCGACCTGCAAGGCCTACCTGCGGCAGCAGGGCAAGTTCCTGCTGATCCTGTGGGCCTTCATCGCGGCGGTCATCTTCGTGTACTTCCGGTTCCTGGTCGGCTCCGGCTGGGGGCAGGTCGGCATCATCCTCGCGTTCAGCCTCGTCGGCATGGCGGGCAGCTACGCCATCGCCTGGTACGGCATCCGCGTCAACACGTTCGCGAACGGGCGGACGGCCTACGCCTCGCTCGGTGGCCGCCCCTACCCCCTGCACACCATCCCGCTGCGCGCCGGCATGAGCGTCGGCATGGTGCTCATCTCGGTCGAGCTCTCCATGATGCTGGTGATCCTGCTGTTCCTGCCCGCCGAGATCGCCGGCTCGTGCTTCATCGGGTTCGCGATCGGCGAATCGCTCGGCGCCTCGGCGCTGCGCATCGCCGGCGGCATCTTCACCAAGATCGCCGACGTGGGGTCGGACCTGATGAAGATCGTGTTCAAGATCAAGGAGGACGACGCCCGCAACCCCGGCGTCATCGCCGACTGCACGGGCGACAACGCCGGCGACTCCGTGGGCCCGTCCGCCGACGGTTTCGAGACCTACGGTGTGACCGGCGTGGCCCTGGTCACGTTCATCATGCTCGCCGTCCCGCCCACCGAGGCCGTGCTGCAGGCCACGCTGCTCGTGTGGCTGTTCTTCATCCGGGCCGTCATGGTGATCGCGTCCGGAGTGTCGTACGCCGTCAACGCCGCTCGGACGCGGGCCCGCTACGCCGGCGCGACCACGATGGACTTCGAAGAGCCCCTCACCTGGCTGGTCTGGATCACGTCGGGGTGCTCCATCGCGCTGACCTTCCTCACCTCCTGGCTGCTGATACCCGGTCTCGGTGACGGCACCACGTGGTGGAAGCTCTCGCTGATCATCTCGTGCGGCACCCTCGCGGGCGCGCTGATCCCCGAACTCGTCAAGGTGTTCACCTCCGTGAAGAGCCGCCACACCCAGGAGGTCGTGAAGTCGGCCCGCACCGGCGGTGCGTCGCTCGACATCCTCTCCGGCCTCGTGGCGGGCAACTTCTCCGGCTACTGGCTGGGCATCGCCATCCTCGGGTTGATGGGCGTCGGCTACGGCGTCTCGTTGACGCTCGGCTTCGGTGCGTCCATGGCCGCCCCGGCGGTGTTCGCCTTCGGCCTGGTCGCCTTCGGCTTCCTCGGCATGGGGCCGGTGACCATCGCGGTCGACTCCTACGGGCCCGTCACCGACAACGCCCAGTCCGTCTACGAGCTCTCCACCATCGAGGACGTGCCCGGGGTCGCGGACGCCTATGCGCGCGAGCACGGCGTCCGACCCGACTGGGAGCGCGCCAAGCACCTCTTGGAGGACAACGACGGAGCCGGCAACACCTTCAAGGCCACCGCCAAGCCCGTCCTCATCGGCACCGCCGTCGTCGGCGCCACCACGATGATCTTCTCGATCATCATGGGCCTCACCGACGGCATGACCACCAACGTCGAGAACCTGTCGCTGCTCCACGCCCCGTTCCTGCTCGGCCTCATCGCCGGCGGAGCGGTGATCTACTGGTTCACCGGCGCCTCGATCCAGGCCGTCACCACCGGGGCGTTCCGGGCGGTGGAGTTCATCAAGGACACCATCCGCCTCGACGAGAACGCCACGCGCGCGTCGGTCGAGGACTCGCGCAAGGTCGTCGAGATCTGCACGCTCTACGCCCAGCGGGGCATGCTCAACATCTTCCTGGGCGTGTTCTTCGCCACGCTGGCGTTCGCCTTCGTCGAGCCGTACTTCTTCATCGGCTACCTCGTCTCGATCGCGCTGTTCGGCCTCTACCAGGCCGTGTTCATGGCCAACGCCGGCGGGGCGTGGGACAACGCGAAGAAGATCGTCGAGGTCGACCTGGCGGCCAAGGGCACCGACCTGCACGACGCGTCCATCGTCGGC
>NZ_JACYOT010000012.1 GCF_014858005.1 Propioniciclava soli | reverse complement strand
CGTCGAGCCGTACTTCTTCATCGGCTACCTCGTCTCGATCGCGCTGTTCGGCCTCTACCAGGCCGTGTTCATGGCCAACGCCGGCGGGGCGTGGGACAACGCGAAGAAGATCGTCGAGGTCGACCTGGCGGCCAAGGGCACCGACCTGCACGACGCGTCCATCGTCGGCGACACCGTGGGCGACCCGTACAAGGACACGAGCTCGGTGGCGCTCAACCCCGTGATCAAGTTCACCACCCTGTTCGGCCTGCTCGCCGTCGAACTGGCGGTGTCGCTCGCCCAGGCGGGGCTGGGGGTCCTGGTGCACGTGCTCGCGGCCGTGTTCTTCGTGGCGTCGGCGTACTTCGTGTGGCGCTCGTTCTACCGGATGCGCATCGACGCGCCCATGCTCACCGCGGACGACTTCGCCGAGCAGGCCCCCGACGGGCTGGTGCCCGACCCCGCGGCGTCGCAGGGGCTGGCCGAGGCGCGCTGAGGCGCGCTCGCGGCGGCAGGCCCCCGCCGCGACGCGCCACCGATGCGGAGTTGCCCCCGGACCGGGCGTGAGCCCCTATTGTGCAGCCAGACGCGGCCCCACCCGGCCCGCGTCGTTCGCGCCCACCACACACCACGGGGGTCCACCGATGCACCGTCGCACACGCCACCAGCGCCTCTGGCTGCTCGTCGGCCTCCTCGTCCTGGCGGGCTGTTCGGGCGGCGTCCCGGCCGAGGGCCACCCGGGCGGCGGCGGGGAGGCGAACCTGCGGCTGCCCGACCTCGCCTCGGCGACCTTCTTCGGCGCGGTGGACGGCCGCACGCTCCTGACGGTCGGGCTGCTCATCGCGCTCGGCGGCATGGCCTTCGGGCTCGTGCAGTTCCTCGGCCTGCGCACCCTGCCCGTGCACGCGGCCATGCGCGAGGTCTCCGAGCTGATCTACGCCACCTGCAAGGCCTACCTGCGCCAGCAGGGGACGTTCCTGCTGATCCTGTGGGCGTTCACCGCGAGCGTCATCTTCGTGTACTTCAAGTTCCTCGTCGGCTCCGGCTGGGGGCAGGTGCTGATCATCCTCGCGTTCAGCCTGCTCGGCATGGCGGGCAGCTACGGCATCGCCTGGTTCGGCATCCGGGTCAACACCTTCGCCAACTCCAGGACGGCGTTCGCCGCGCTCAGCGGGCGGCCGTACCCCGTCCACCAGATCCCCCTGCGCGCCGGCATGAGCATCGGCACCGTGCTGATCAGCCTGGAGCTGTTCGTGCTCCTCGCCATCCTGCTCCTGCTGCCCGGTGAGATCGCCGGCTCGTGCTTCATCGGGTTCGCGATCGGCGAATCGCTCGGCGCCTCGGCGCTGCGCATCGCCGGCGGCATCTTCACCAAGATCGCCGACATCGGCTCCGACCTGATGAAGATCGCCTTCAAGATCAAGGAGGACGACGCCCGCAACCCCGGCGTCATCGCCGACTGCACGGGCGACAACGCCGGCGACTCCGTCGGGCCGTCCGCCGACGGGTTCGAGACCTACGGCGTCACGTCCGTCGCCCTCGTGACGTTCATCATGCTCGCCGTCAACCCGACTGTGATGGCGGCGGACGCCGTCGCCGCCACCCAGGCGACGCTGCTGAGCTGGCTGTTCTTCGTGAGCGCCACGATGATCCTGGCGTCGCTGGGCTCGTACTGGCTCAGCACCACGCTCACGCGGCGTCGGGACGCGCGGGCGGCCCACCTCGACTTCGAGCGGCCGCTGACCCAGCTCGTGTGGATCACCTCCGGGGTCTCCATCGTCGTGACGTTCCTGGTCTCGCTGGTGCTCATCGGCGGCCTGGGCGACGGCACGGTGTGGTGGAAGATGGCGGCGATCATGTCCTGCGGCACGCTCGCCGGCGCGCTGATCCCCGAGCTCGTCAAGGTCTTCACCTCCGTGAAGAGCCGGCACGTGCAGGAGGTCGTGAAGTCGTCCCACCGGGGCGGGGCGTCGCTCAACATCCTCTCCGGGCTCGTGGCGGGCAACTTCTCCGGCCTGTGGCTCGGCCTGGCCATCGTGGCGCTGATGGCGGTCGCGTACCTCATCTCCCTGACGGGCCTGGGCGACCTGATGGTGGCCCCCGGCGTGTTCGCGTTCGGGCTCGTGGCGTTCGGTTTCCTGGCCATGGGGCCGGTCACCATCGCGGTCGACTCCTACGGGCCGGTCACCGACAACGCCCAGTCGATCTACGAACTCTCCACCATCGAAGACCTGCCGGGCATCGACGCCGAGATCCGCGACACCTACGGGTTCGACCCGGTCTGGGATCGCGCCAAGCACCTCCTGGAGGAGAACGACGGGGCCGGCAACACCTTCAAGGCCACCGCCAAGCCCGTGCTGATCGGCACCGCCGTGGTCGGCGCCACCACGATGATCTTCTCGATCATGATGGGCCTCACCGACGGCATGACCGCCAACATCGACCGGCTGAGCCTGCTGTACGCCCCCTTCCTGCTTGGGCTCGTCACCGGCGGCGCGGTCGTCCACTGGTTCGCCGGGGCGTCCATCCAGGCCGTCACGACCGGCTCCTTCCGGGCCGTGGAGTTCATCGCCGACCACATCAAGCTGGACGGCGTGACCAAGGCGTCGGTGGAGGACTCCCGCAAGGTCGTCGAGATCTGCACCCAGTACGCCCAGCGGGGCATGTTCAACATCTTCCTCGGCGTCTTCTTCGCCACGCTGGCGTTCGCCTTCACCGACCCGTTCTTCTTCATCGGCTACCTCGTGAGCATCGCCATCGTGGGCCTCTACCAGGCAATCTTCATGGCCAACGCCGGCGGGGCGTGGGACAACGCGAAGAAGATCGTGGAGGTCGACCTCGACGCCAAGGGTTCGGAGCTGCACGACGCCTCCGTCGTGGGGGACACCGTGGGCGACCCGTACAAGGACACGAGCTCGGTGGCGCTGAACCCGGTCATCAAGTTCACCACCCTGTTCGGCCTGCTCGCCGTCGAGCTGGCGGTGTCGCTGCAGGCGTCGAACCTGCACGTGGTGGTGGCCGTGCTCGCCGCGGCCTCGTTCGCCGCCGCGCTGTTCTTCATGTGGCGCTCGTTCTACCACATGCGCATCGACGCCCCCATGCCGAGCCCAGAGCGCGTGCGGGCCGACCACAACGGCGTCCCGGAGATCCGCGGCTGACCCGCCCGGCTCGCCGTTGCGCGGGGGCCGGCGTCCTAGACTGGGCAGGTGCCCACCGAGCCCGCCCTACGCATGACCGACGTCCGCGTCGCGCTGGGCGGTCGGCCGGTGCTGCAGAGCCTCAGCTGGGCCGCGGACGCCGGGCGCGTCACCGCGCTGCTCGGCCCCAACGGGGCCGGCAAGACCACGGCGATCCGCTGTCTGACCGGGCTCATCGCGCCCTCGCAGGGCACCGTCGCGGTGCTCGGCCACCCCGCCGGCCACCCGGACGCCCTCGCCCGCCTCGGCCTCATGCCGCAGGCCACCGGCGCGTGGTCGGGCGTGAAGCCGCGCGAGCTGCTGCGCCACCTCGCCTCGTTGTACACCCACCCGCACCCCGTGGACGCCCTGGTGGACGCCCTGGCGCTCTCCTCGTTCCTCGACACGCCGTACCGGCGCCTCTCGGGTGGCCAGCAGCAGGCGGTCAACCTGGCCGGCGCGCTGGTCGGGCGCCCCGAGGCCGTCGTGCTCGACGAACCCACCGCGGGCATGGACCCCCATGCCCGCCGCCGCGCCTGGGGCCTGGTCCGGCAGCTCGCGGACGCCGGCGTCGCCGTCCTGCTCACCACCCACGCCATGGACGAGGCCGCCCAGCTCGCCGACACCGTCTTCATCATGGACGCCGGCGCCGTCACCGTCGCGGGCACCGTGGCCGAGCTGGCCGCCGACGGCTCGCTGGAGGAGACATTCCTGCGCCACACCCGGGAGGCCTCGTGAGCCTCGACCTCTCCCCCGCCGCCGCCCCCGCGCCGCGGGCCACGCGCATCCGCAACCACGCGACGCTGGAGGCGTCCCTGCTGCTCCGCAACGGTGAGCAACTGCTGTTGGCCCTCGTGATTCCCATCGGCATCCTCGTCGCCGGGCAGCTGTTCGGCGGACGCGTCGGGCTCGACCCGCGCACGTTCCCGGCGTCGGTGCTGGCGCTGGCCCTGTGGTCGACGTCGTTCACCTCGCTCGCCATCACCACCGCCTTCGAGCGCCGCCACGGCGTGCTCGAGCGGCTCGTCGCCACCCCGCTCACCCGCGGCGACCTCGTCACCGCCAAGGCTCTCGCCGTCGCGGCCATCGCCGCCGGGCAGGTGGCGGTGCTCGGCGTGGTCGCGGGGGCGCTGGGGTGGCGTCCGACGCCGACCGTCGCGCAGACGCTCGTGCTTGTCGCGGCCGTGCTGCTCGCCCTCACCACATTCGCCGCGCTGGCCCTGGCGATGGCCGGTCGGCTCCGCGCCGAGGCGACCCTGGCCGCCGCGAATCTCGTCTACCTGCTCGTGGCCGCCGGCGGGGGCGTCCTGCTGCCCGTGGCCGCCTACCCCGCCGCCGCCCAGCCGCTGCTGCACGCCCTGCCGTTCGCGGCGCTGGGGCAGACGTTGCGCACGTGGGCGGCCGGCGGCACCGATCCGTTGCCCCTGGCGACCCTGGCCGTGTGGACGGCCGCCAGCCTGTTCCTCGCTCGAAAGGCCTTCCGATGGATGTGACACGATCCCGCGCCCTGAAGGGGTGGTCGATCGCCTCCCTCATCGCCAACATGGTGATCATCTGGACCGGGGCGCTCGTCCGCCTCACCGGCTCCGGCCTGGGGTGCCCGACCTGGCCGCAGTGCGAGCCCGGCAGCTACGTGCCCACGCCCGAGATGGGCATCCACGGCGCCATCGAGTTCGGCAACCGGCTGCTGACGTTTGTGCTGGCCGCGATCGCCCTCGTCACCTTCGTGCTGGCGCTGCGCGCCTTCCGCCGTGGCGCCGTCGGGCGGAGCATGCCCGTGACGGCCTTCGCGGTGGGCCTTGGCATCATCGCGCAGGCCATCATCGGCGGCATCTCGGTGCGGATGCAGCTCAACCCGTGGATCGTCGGCCTGCACATGTTCGTGTCGGTCTTCCTGATCCTGGCCTGCGTGTGGCTGGTGCACCACGCGTACGCGTCCGCCCCCGCCTTCGCCCCGCTGCGGCTGGCGAGGTTGACCGAGGTGGTGTTCGCGCTCGGCATCGTCGTGATCGCGCTGGGTGTCGTCACCACCGGGGCCGGCCCGCACGCCGGGGACGGTGGTGCCGCCCGCAACGCCCTGTCGACGGAGTGGACGGCGAAGATCCACGCCTGGTCGGTGTGGGCGCTGGTGGCCCTCACCGTGCTCGGCGTCGTCTGGGCGTGGTCGGACGCGCGCCTGCGCCGCCTCTGGCTGATCCTGCTGGGCTCGGAGTTGCTCCAGGGTCTCATCGGCTACGTGCAGTACTTCACGCACCTGCCGCTGGGCGTCGTCCTGGCCCACATGGTCGGCACCACGGTGTTCACCGCCGCGTTGGGCCACGTGTGGCTGCTGACGCGGCGGACGCCGTCGCCCGCCCCCGCGGGGGCGGAGCCGGACGTCGCGGCCCGGCCGCGGGTCGGCGTCTGAGGGACACCGACCCGCGGCGGCCGCGCGGGGCCTACTCGCCGCGGTGCTTCGGCGCGCCGGACCTCCCGTTCTGCCACATCGTGACCACCGCGGGCCGCGGCAGTGAGCCTCCCCCGTCGGGCCAGTGCGACGCAGGGTTCTCGAACGTCGAGTCGTTCGTCTCCCCCGGGTGCTGGACGCAGATGTTCACGCGTCGCTCGGTCACCCACGGGCCACAGGTCTCCGCGCCCGTGGGCACCGAGCAGAACTGCCGCACCTGGCCGCGGTACCGGCCCGTCAGCGGCACCGCGTACAGGCCGTCGTGGGCCCCCAGCTGGTTGCCGTCGGTCGAGATCCACAGGTTGCCGTGCTCGTCGAAGGTGACGTTGTCGGGGCACGAGATCGGCGACACCTGGGCCTTGTCAAAACCCCCGAAGTAGGTGGCCGGGTCGGCGGGGTCGCCGCAGACCAACAGGATGTTCCAGGCGAAGGTGGTCGCGGCCGGGTCGTTGCCGGTCTCGGTCATCTCGATGACGTGGCCGTGCTTGTTGGCGTTGCGGGGGTTGGCCTCGTCCACGCCCGCCTTGCCGGCGGTGCCACGCTGGGTGTTGTTGGTGAGCGCCATGTAGATCTTGTGGTTGACCGGGTTGGTCTCCACGTCCTCCGGGCGGTCCATCTTGGTGGGGCCGACCGTGTCCGCCGCGAGGCGGGTGTAGACCAGCACCTCCTCGACGCTCATGCCGGGCACGAACGACTCGGACTCGGTGCACAGCGGGATCCACTGGCCCACGCCGTCGAACTGGCGGTCGGAGGGCAGCGAGCCCGTGCCGTCGATCTCGGCGGCTGGGGAGTCCCCGGTGAACCGGGCCACGTACAGCGTCCCCGAGTCCAGCAGGTCGGCGTTGCCGCGGAAGCCGCCCGAGCGGTTGACCTTCTTGCGGGACACGAACTTGTACAGGTAGTCGAAGCGCTCGTCGTCGCCGGAGTAGACGACCGCGCGGCCGCGGCGGTCGATCACCGCGGTGCCCGCCTCGTGCTTGAACCGGCCGAGCAGCGTGCGCTTCACCGGGGTCGAGGTGGGGTCGTACGGGTCGATCTCCACGATCCAGCCGAACCGGTTCACCTCGTTCGGCTCCTCTGCGAGGTCGAACCGGTCGTCGAAACGCTCCCACTTGCGCTCGGTCTCCCCCGTCGGGATGCCGTAGCGGCGGATCGCCCGGCTGCCGAGCGGATCGGTGACCGCGGCGCCATTCGCGAAGTACTGGTTGAAGTTCTCCTCGGCGGTCAGCCACGTGCCCCACGGCGTCAGGCCGCCGGAGCAGTTGTTGAGCGTGCCGCGGACGACCGAGCCGCTGGGGTCGGCCGACGTCTGCAGCAGTTGGCTGCCGCGGGCCGGCCCGGAGACGGCGAACTCCGACGTCGCGGTGAACCGGCGGTTGTGGCCGTGGCCCACGATGGGCTTGAGCTTGCCGTTGCCCTGGTTGCCCTTCACGGCCACCACCGACAGACCGTGGGCGGCCCACGCCACCTCGACCTGCTCGCGGGTGGGGTTGGCCGCGTCGTAGCCGGCGAACATGAGCACCTCGTCGGTGTACTCGTGGTTGACGCACATCAGCTCGACGTTCTTGCTGAGCGGCAGGAAGCCCAGGTAGTCGTTGTTGTACCCGAACTGCGTCTCCTGCTTGGGGCCGGTCTGCGCGTGGGGGTCGAACGCGGGGGCCCCGGCGAACAGCGGGTCGCCCCAGCGGATGACGATGTCCTGGTCGAACCCGTCCGGGGTCTCCACGGCGTCCGTGGTGGCCGGAGCGATCGGCGTCCACCCGAGGCCACGGAGCCGGCCGCGCGTGGTGAGCGCGGCGGCCTCCGGTGCCGTCACGAACGACGCGAGCGACGAGCCGGCGAAAGCCGCTCCCCCGGCGGCGACGAGACCCGCCTTCATGACGCCGCGCCGCGAGAGCGCGGCCTCGGCGATGTCGCCGAAGTAGGCGTTGTCGGAGGTGTTGGGCACCGCGTGGAAGCAGGCGTCACCGCACTTGAAGCGGCAGGTCAGGCTGGAGCGGTTGCCGTGGATCGGAGCGGGCGTGAGCAGGTTGAGCAGGCGTCGACGTTCGGGCATGGACAGGTTCCCCCTCGTGCGGTCATGGGTGCGCGGCAGACAGCCAACTGCCTGCGGACCAACGCAGGGGGGCGGCCGGGCGACGCGCGGGTGAACGCTCGGCGTCGGGGCGGGGCCGCCGACGGGCATGTGGACCCGAGGAAATGGCGCCATGGCGCCATTTCCTCGGGTCCAAATGCCCCTCTGGGTGGGAGGAGGACCAACAGGTCGCCCGCTGCAGGGGCGGCGTCAGAAGATCAGGGGATCGATCGCGGCGGCGATGAAGACGATCGCGAGGTAGCTGTTGGACCAGTGGAACAGGCGCATCGGGTTCAGGGCGGCGTCCCTCAGCCCGGCCCGGGCGCGGCGCTGGAGGGCGACGGCCTCCACGAGCAGCCAGCCACCGCACAGGCCGGCGACCAGCGGGTACAGCCAGCCCGTCCCCGCCACCGGCCACAGCACCATGCTGGTCAGCACGGTGAGCACGGAGTAGAGGAGCATCTGTCGCGTCACGGTCACGGCGTCGGCCACCACGGGCAGCATCGGCACGTCCACCCGGGCGTAGTCCTCCCGGTAACGCAGGCCGAGCGCCCAGGTGTGCGGCGGCGTCCAGAAGAACACGATCGCGAACAGGATCAGCGGCGGCCAGGCCACCGAGCCCGTCACCGCCGTCCAGCCGATCAGGGGCGGGAAGCAGCCGGCCACGCCGCCCCACACGATGTTCTGCGGCGTGCGGCGCTTCAGCCACAGCGTGTACACGAACACGTAGTAGAGGATCGCCAGGAGCGACAGCCCGGCGGAGAGCCAGTTCGCGCCGAAGCCGAGGAGGAGCAGCGAGACGAGCCCCAGCGCGACGGCGAACGCGTAGGCGGCGCGTGGCTCCACCAGGTGACGCGGCATCGGACGCCGCCGCGTCCGCCGCATGTGCTGGTCGATGTCGGCGTCCAGCACCGAGTTGAAGACGTTGGCGGACGCCGCCGAGGCCGTCCCGCCGATGAACGTCACCAGCACCAGGCCGAGCGACGGCAGACCGCCCGAGGCGAGGAACATGGCGGGGATGGTGGTGACGAGCAACAGCTCGATGATGCGCGGCTTGGTGAGCCCCACGTAGGCCTTCACGACCTCCCAGGCGTCGGCGCGCGTCGCGGCGTACGCCTCCGTGTGGGCTTGGTGCATGTGTCTCCCCGATCGGGTGGCCTTGGGGCGGGGCCCGGCACGCGCGCCCGCTCGCTGCAGTCTAACCGATGGTCGCCCGACCGCCTGAACCCCCGCCCCGGTAGAGTCCTGACCGTGCCCTCCACCTACACCAACCCGTTGCGCGATCCGCAGGACCGCCGGCTCCCCCGGGTCGCGGGGCCCGCCGCCCTGGTCATGTTCGGCGTGACCGGTGACCTGGCGCGCAAGAAGTTGCTGCCCGGCATCTATGACCTGGCCAACCGCGGTCTGCTGCCGCCGAGCTTCGCGCTGGTCGGCTACGGGCGGCGGGACTGGGATCGCGACGCCTTCTCCGAGTACGTCCGCGAGGCCATGCAGCAGCACGCGCGGACGCCGTACCGCAGCGAGGTGTTCCGCCAGATCGACGAGGGCGTTCGCTTCGTGTCGGGCGCGTTCGACGACGACGAGGGGTTCCTCACCCTGGCCGAGACGCTGCGCGACCTCGACGAGAACCACGGCACGGAGGGCAACCACGCGTTCTACCTCTCCATCCCGCCGTCCGGCTTCGACCAGGTGATCGAGCAGCTCCGCAAGCACCAGTTGGTCGACAAGTCGAAGCGGACGCCGTGGAGCCGGGTCGTCATCGAGAAGCCCTTCGGCCACGACCTGGCCTCGGCCCGCGAGCTCGAGGAGCGCGTCTCCAGCGTCTTCAACTCCGACTCGGTGTTCCGCATCGACCACTACCTGGGCAAGGAGACGGTGCAGAACATGCTGGCGATGCGCTTCGCCAACCAGCTGTTCGAGCCGATGTGGAGCCGCAACTACGTCTCCCACGTGCAGATCACCATGGCGGAGGACATCGGCATCGAGGGGCGCGCCGGCTACTACGACGGCATCGGCGCCGCCCGCGACGTCATCCAGAACCACCTCCTGCAGCTCATGGCGCTCGTGGCCATGGAGGAGCCGACGTCCTTCGCGGCCGACAACCTGCGCCGGGAGAAGGAGAAGGTGCTCGCCGCCGCCCGGGCCCCCCGCAACCTGAAGTCGCACACCGCGCGCGGGCAGTACACGGCCGGCTGGCAGGGCGGACGCCACGTCCGCGGGTACCTGGAGGAGGACGGCATCGACCCCGCCTCCCAGACCGAGACGTACGCGGCGTTCCGCGTCGACATCGACAACCGCCGCTGGGCCGGCGTCCCGTTCTACCTGCGGGCCGCCAAGCGGATGCCGCGGCGCGTCACCGAGATCGCCCTGATGATGGACGCCGCCCCCCACCTGCCGTTCGCCCACACCGACACCGCGGAGTTGGGCTCCAATGCGTTGGTGCTGCGCATCCAGCCGAACGAGGGCGTCACGCTGCGCTTCGGCGCCAAGGTGCCGGCCACGCAGATGGAGATCCGCGACGTCACGATGGACTTCTCCTACGGCGCCTCGTTCGCCGAGTCGAGCCCTGAGGCGTACGAGCGGCTGATCCTGGACGTGCTGCTCGGCGACCCCCCGCTCTTCCCGCAGCACACCGAGGTCGAACTGTCGTGGATGATCCTCGACCCGATCCTCGACTACTGGGCGGCCAAGGACCACCAGCCGGAGGGGTACGCGGCCGGCACCTGGGGCCCGCCGTCCGGCAGGACGATGCTCGAACGTGACGGTTTCACCTGGCGCAGGCCCTGAGGAGGCACCGTGATCAAGACACTGAAGGACACCACGTCCGCCCAGATCCAGAACGCCCTCATCGAGGTGCGCCAGTCGTTGGGCATGACGTCGAGCACCGTGTTCACCCTGATCGCCGTCGCCGGGGCGGACGACTACGACGAGACCTTCGACGCCTGCGTCGAGGCCGGGCGCGAGCACCCCTCCCGCATCATCCTGGTGGGCGACGGTTCGTCGCGCTCCACGCGGCTGGACGCCGAGCTGCACCTGGGCGAGTCGATGCCCGGCGAGCTGATCGCGCTGCGGTTCCACGGTGAGCTGTCCCAGCACAAGGGGTCCACCCTCTTGCCGCTGCTGCTCCCGGACTCCCCCGTGATCGCCTGGTGGGCGGGGGCGGCCCCCGAGGCACCCGCCGAGGACGAAATCGGCAAGCTGGCCAAGCGGCGCATCACGGACGCCATGGGCTCGGCCGACCCGCTGGCCACCCTGCGGGCCCGCGCCGCGAGCCTGCGACCGGGCGACATCGACATGACGTGGACGCGGCTGACCGCCTGGCGGGCCCTGCTCGCCGCGGCGCTCGACCAGCACACCGACACCGTGACCCACGCCTGCGTGGAGGCCGCGGCGAACAACGCCGGTGGTCTGCTGCTCGCCGGCTGGCTCCGCTCGCGGCTGGACGCCCCGGTCGACTTCGTGGTGTCCGAGGGCCCCGGCGTCACGGCGGTGACCATGGCGACGGCGTCCGGCGACGTGAGCGTGGCGCGCACGGACGGCAAGATGGCGTCCTTCTCCCTGCCCGACCGGCCGACGCGCAAGGTGGCGCTGCGTCGCCGCGAGGTCAGCGCGCTGCTGGCCGAGGAGCTGCGCCGCCTCGACAACGACCCGGTGTTCTCTGCGGCGATGGAGAGTCTCGTGACCGATTTCGCCCATGCCGGCAACGGCACCAAGGAGCAGGCATGACCGCCGACGCCGCCGATCACTCGGCACCTCCCGTTCCACCTGCCCTGCCCGGGGCCGGAACGGGCCCGGGTGAGGCGTCGGTGGCCGCGGCGTCCGGGGAACCGGCCGCGCCGGCGGCGGAGGAGGCGTCGGCGTCCGAGCCGGTGGCACCCGCCGGGGTCGAGACCGTGGCGCGCTACGCGAGCAGCACCGAGCTCGTGGAAGCCGTGGCCGAACGGCTGTTGGAGCGGCTGGAGACGCTGCGGGCCGATCCGGAGAAGGTCGTGCAGCTGTGCCTGACCGGGGGCCGGACGGCCACACGGGTGTACACCGCGCTGACCGAGCGGCTGGACGCGAGCACGCTCGACACCCAACGCCTGGAGCTGTGGTGGAGCGACGAGCGGTTCGTCGCGACGGAGGACCCGGACCGCCACGCGGGTCACGTCCTGGCGATCCTCGCCGGCAAGCTCTCGATGCGCTCGGACCTGACCCACCCCATGCCGGCCGCGGACGGCCTGGCCGACAGCGCGGCCGCCGCGGCGTCCTACGGCAAGGAGTTGGGCGAGACGGGCTTCGACATCTGTTTGCTGGGCATGGGCCCGGACGGCCACGTGGCGTCCGTCTTTCCCGACCACCCGTCCTTCGAGGCGGCCGGTCACCCGGTGATCGGCGTCACCGACTCACCCTTCCCGCCGTCCGAACGAATCAGCCTGACGGTGCCCACCCTCAACCGCAGCGCCGAGGTGTGGTTCCTGGTGACCGGTGACGAGAAGGCGGACGCCGTCCGTCGCTCCGTCGCCGGCGACCCCACCGTTCCGGCCGGGGTGGTACGGGGCTCCGTCCACACCTGGTGGTTCCTCGACCGCCCCGCCGCCAGCGCCCTCCCCTACCACTCCTGCAGCTTCTGACCGAGGGCCGCGACACGCACACTTCGGTTTCAAACTCCAGGTTAGGAGGCGGAGTTTGAGCCATGAACCGGAGTGTGAGTGGGCCACGGCCCTGGCCTGGGCGCCGGCTCCCTGCCGACCTTGTCGCCGCCCTGCCCGAAACCAACCACCCTGCCGTCGCACGGAATGAATCAAGCTGTCTGGGACAGTTGGGTTGGGGGTTGGTTGATCCAGACGT
>NZ_JACYOT010000011.1 GCF_014858005.1 Propioniciclava soli | reverse complement strand
TTCCGACCCCTCATCCACTCTCTTTCGTGAAGAGCCGAGAATCCACTCCCACTGTGAATCACCATCACCACAGAAAACATTTCTGCAACATTGCCAACGGCGGCTGCAACAAGGTTCGCCAACCCTGCGCACTACGCCTAAAATCTCGCCTCAACAGGCCTGTCACCGGTGAGCGTCTCACCGCTCGCGAGCTCATCATTCATTACCAAGGAGATTCTCCATGCGGCTGCGCAACGCCCTCGGCGTCGTGCTCGCCGTGCTCCTGTGCGTCGGGTTGGTGACGGGCGTCGTTGCGCCGGCGGCGGCGTCCGAGTTGGACAACCGCCCCACGGTGACCTACCCCTCCAGCGACACGCTCACGCTGATGGACGGCACCGGGATGACCATTCCCTCGGGCGGCACGAACTACGCGCACTTCAGCGGCAACACCCTCGTGATCGCCGACAACACGGCGGCAGGCAAAGGGTTCGCCTCGGTGAACCAGCCGGTGGACCTGGCCATCAACGACCTCGCATTCACCTACCAGCTCACCACGGCCGGTTGGTACTCGACCGCGTCCGGCAACGACTACGGCTCGGCGTTCATCCTGTTCAACGACCCGACGTTCGCGCCCCACATCGACAACGACTACGACATGCTCGCGATCTACAAGAACCGGTCCAACACGTCGGCGGACACCCGCGCCGTCGCCAACTCCCTCGCCGTCGAGTTCGACAACTACGTGAGCGAGAACTCGGCCGACTCCGCGATCGCTTCGAACACGGGGAGTCACATCGCGATCACCCACCCCGGGGAGAGCGTCACGGCGCCGGTGCAGCACTACGCCCTCTCCCAGCTCACGACGCCGTACTCCAACAACGCCACCAACACGGCGCGCATCACCTGGATCCTCACCGATCCCGGCCCGACCGACGCCCTGACCGACAACGTCTACACCTACGCCTACAGCTACTACCAAGGCGCGACGAGCGCTGCCGGCTCCCCCACCCACACGGGTAGCAAGACCTACACCTACGCCCAGATGATGGCCGTGTTCGGCGGGACGAGCACGGTGCAGATGGCGATGTCCGGCAGCACGGCCTGGATCATCAACCGCCGCCAGACCCTGAGCTTCCCGGCCGTGTACCCCTACACCACCACTTACCTGTCGACGCGGGCGGACGGCACGCGCACCACCACGCCGGTGCGGGTCCTCACCGCCGACAGCGGCTCGCTGCCCGCCGGACCCGCCGACGTCGGCCCCCTCCCGGCCGCGCCGACCGGGTACGAGGTGGTTGCCGGCCAGTCCACCGACGTGACGATCTCGGCCACGGCGACCAACGCCTACACCTACTACTACCGCGACCTCGCCCCCACCATCAGCGGGGCGACCGCCGCCACGGTCGAGGCCGGGGCCGCCTTCGATCCGCGGGCCGGGGTGACTGCCACCGACGGGGTCGACGGGACCCTCACCGCGGCCATGACGGTCAGCGGCACCGTCGACGCCGCGACGCCCGGCAGCTACACCCTGACCTACACGGTCACCGACTCGATCGGCAACACCACCACCGTCACCCGCGTCGTCACCGTCGTCGACACCACCCCGCCCGAGATGGTCGACGTGGCCCCCCGTTGCCGAGACGGCGACGACGGTCACCGGCACCGCGGAGCCGGGGGCGTCCATCACCGTGACGCTCCGCGATGGCACCACGCTGACCACCACCGCCGGTTCCGACGGCGCCTGGTCGGTGACCACCCCGGCACCGCTCATGGGCGGCACCACGGTGACCGTCACCGCCACCGACGCCGCAGGCAACACCAGCGACCCGACCGTGGTGGTGATCCGGTGACGCGGTGTACCTCGAGGAGCCCGGCGGGTGCTGAAGTACGTCATGGTCTCTTCCGAGGTGGTGTGGCCGGACCAGACGGACGTGATCGCCCTCGAGCCGGGGCACGACATCCTCACGCTGCTGACCTGCGACCCCCCGCCGGTCAACGACCATCGGCTGCTGGTCCGGGCCGAGCGGTCACCCATCACGGACGCCGAGGTGGCCGCGATCAATCCGGACCTGGTGGCTCCGGACGCGGTGACGGCGGCGGAGGCGTCCGACGTGGCCGGAGGGTTCGCACCGCGCGACCTGTGGTCGGCGGTGCTGACGGCTCGGTGGGGCCCGCTGGCCGGCGCCGTCGGGCTCGGGCTGGCGGTGGTGCTGGTCGTGGCGCTGGCGCGGCGACGGCGTCGCGCCGAGGAGGACGCCGCAGCCGAGGCGGCCGACTCCTCGGCCTAGCCTCGGGCGGTGGCGGCGCGCGCGAGCGCGGCGGTCCAGGCCACGAACCCGACCAGACCCAGGTTGCGAGCGGTGAGCAGGGCCAGGGCGCGGGAGGTGTGATCGTTCACGCTCGTCAGACCGCCGTAGAACACCGGGTAGACGGCGGTGGTCAGCAGGCAGAGCACCAGGAGCGCCACGAGGGTCGCCAGCGAGACGACGCGCCCGTCCACGCCCCGCGCACCGCTCGGCTCGGGTGTCTGGCGTCCGGCCTCGGGCTCGGCACCCCAGGCCGCAGCGCACCAGGCCGCGGCGGGTGCGGCGAGCCAGAGCAGGTACTGCGGGCTGAGCGCCGGCGACGTGATCACGAACGCCCCCACGAACGTCAGGGCCAGCGGGCCGAGCGCGCCGCGCGGCGAGCCGCGCCGCAGCCACCTCGCCAGCAACAGGGCGCACCCCAGGACGGCGAGCGCCGCGGCGACGCCGCCCACCTGCACCCACAGGCCCACGGACGGACCCTCCACCTCGAAGGCGCGGAAGTCGGAGTACCACACGCGGTGGTCGGTTCCGCTCGCCCACACCCGCATCGGCCAGGTGGCCAGCACCGACTCGATCTGCAGGCCGCGTTCACCCTGGTACCCCAGCGGTGAGACCAGCCGATCCCAGCCCCCGGCCAGGAGGCTCCCGGCCGCCAGGAGCACCCCGGTGCCGACGAACCAGGCGAACGCCCGGGCGCGTCGTCCGCGGGCGGCCAGGGCGACGAGCGGGGCCAGCACGACCGGCCACAGTTTCAGCCCCGTGCCCAACCCGACCAGCACCGACGCCGCGGCGGAGCGCCCCTGCCATGCGTACAGCACGGCGGCGCCGGCGGCCACCGCGGGCAGCATGTCGAGGCGCAACAGCGCGACCTGCCCGAGCACGGTGGTGAGGGCCACCCAACCGAGCACGCCGACGGGGCCCGTGCGGCGTCCGAGCAGAGCCGCGAACGCGGCGTCCGCGAGCGAGGTCAGGGCGACGATCACGGCGCGGTAGCCGTCGTAGTCGGTCACCCCGAGCGCCCAGGGGGCGAGGAGCAGCAGGCCTGCGGGGGTGGGGTACTCGGTGAGCACACCGCGCACGCCCGTGCCGGAGGTGAAGGCGTCCTGCGCGGCGAGGAAGTAGTAGTAGGTGTCGCCGTACTCGCCGGGCACGACCACCCAGGCCCAGACCGACACCAGCTTCAGCGCCAGCCAGGCGACCGCGACGGCAGCCACCGTGGCCCACGCCGTGGCGGGGTCGCGGCCCCAACGGACCAGGGGTGAGGGGCGCGGCACGCGTCCATGATGGCAGCACCTCCGGAATTGTCGGAGCCCGGGGGCAGACTGGTGCCATGACTCGCCCCCCGGCCCCCACCCGGCACGTCCACCCCGTGCGCCCGCGCTGCACGATCGTGCCCCCGTTCATCCTCGCCCGCCTCGCCGAGACCGCACCCGAGCCCGTCGCCGAGGGTGCGCGCACCACGCTGCAGCTCGACGAAGGGCTGTTCCGCCGGCGCCGGGGCGTAGCGCCGTCGGAGGACTCGTCGGAGCGCCCTGCCATGGACGACGGAACGGGTCCGAACCGCAGCGTCCACGACGCGCAGAACGCCACCCGGCTGCCGGGCGTCCTGGTGCGCGCCGAGGGTGCCGAGCCGACGGGCGACGTGGCCGTCGACGAGGCCTACGACGGCCTGGGCGCCACCTGGCGGTTGCTGCACGACGCGCTGGGTCGCGACTCCCTCGACGACAACGGGCTGGGGCTCGCCGCCAGCGTCCACTACGGCCGCAACTACCTCAATGCGTTCTGGAACGGCAGCCAGATGGTGTTCGGCGACGGCGACGGCCGGTTGTTCAACCGGTTCACGGCAAGCCTCGACGTCATCGCCCACGAGCTGGCCCACGGCCTCACCGAGTACACCGCCGGGCTCAACTACCAGGGCCAGTCCGGCGCGCTGAACGAGCACGTCTCGGACGTGTTCGGCGCCGTCACCCAGCAGTACGCCCTGGATCAGGACGCGGATGTGGCCGACTGGCTGATCGGCGCGGCGCTGCTGGGCCCGGACGTGAACGGGGTGGCGTTGCGTTCGATGGCCGCCCCCGGCACGGCCTACGACGATCCGCAGCTCGGCCGCGACCCCCAACCCGCCACCATGGCCGACTACGTGGACACCACCGACGACTACGGCGGCGTCCACATCAACTCCGGCATCCCCAACAAGGCGTTCCACGCGTTGGCCACCCGGCTCGGCGGGCCTGCCTGGGAGGCTCCGCTGCAGATCTGGTACGACGTGCTCACCGGCGACATCCGCGCCGACTGCACGTTCGCCACCTTCGCGCACCTCACCCTCGCCGCAGCGCGAGCGCGCTTCGGCGCTCGCTCGGTCGAGGCGGACGCCGTCGCCGCGGCCTGGGCGTCGGTGGAGGTGGAACCGGCCCCGGCGCGTCAGCCCACCCGAACGCCGGCCCCGTCGACCGGCTCGGACGCGGACGCCACCACCCGCGTCGTGCTGCGGCGCACCGGGGGCTTCGCCGGGCTGACGCGGACGGCGTCCGTCGAGCTGGGCGACCTGCCGGACGTCGACGCCGAGGCGTGGCGGCTGCTGCTGGCCGAGCAGCGGCTGGAGTCCATGGCCAGCGCGGCGCCGGACGAACGGCCGACGCCAGACTCCTACAGCTACGGCGTCCGCTGCGACGCGCCGGCCACGGACGTGACGCTGCCCGAGCCGGCCGTGCCGCAGGATGTGCGCGAGCTGTTCGACCGCACGCTGGAGGCCTGACGCCCGCCGCCACCAGGTCAGGTGAGGGTGAAGGTCGCCACCTGGTGGGTCTCCTGCCGCGAGCTGGAGCCCACGCGCAGCTCGAACTCCCCGGGCTCGACGATCCGACGACCGTCGGCGGTGACCAGCGTGCAGGCGGCGGCCGGCAGGGCGAGCTCGACCACCTCGGACGCCCCCGGCTCGATGGTGGCCTGCGTGAAGGTCTTGAGCTCGAGGTCGGCCCACGTGACGCTGGTCACCAGGTCGCGGACGTAGACCTGCACGGTCTCGACGGCCGGACGCGTTCCGGTGTTCGTGAGCGTGACGCGGCCGGTGACCACCCCGTCGGCGGGCACCTCGGTGGCGTCCAGCTCGAGGGCGCCGTATTCGATCGTGGTGTAGGACAGGCCCTCGCCGAAGGCGAAGAGCGGATCCTGCGTCAGGTCGGCGTAGCGGTCACCGTGTTGGCCGCGGATCTGGTTGTAGTAGATCGGCAGCTGCCCGGCGTGACGGGCGAACGAGATGGGCAGGCGTCCACGCGGTTCGATCTGGCCGAGCACGAGCTCGGCGATCGCCCGACCGCCGGCCATGCCCGGGTTGAACGCCTCGATGAGCGACCCCTGCAGGGCCGACGGAGGCAGCGTGCTCGGCTTGCCCTGCACCAGGACGACGGTGGTGGGCACCCCGGTGGCGGCGACGGCGTCCAGCAACGCGATCTGCCCACCCTGGAGCTCGAGCGTCGCGGTGGAGCGGCCCTCGCCGGTGAAGGCGACGGTGTCGCCGACCACCACCACGACGTGGTCGGCGGCCTCGGCCACGGCGACGGCCTCGGCGAGCTGGTTTTCAACCACCGGGGCGGCGCTGACCTCGGGCGGCAGCGGCTGGCCGTCCGGGTACGTCCCCTCCCGCGGCGTCAGGACCTGGATGTCGGCCCCGCGGGCATGGGTGACCTGCCAGCCGTCGGGCACCACGGCCTTGAAGCCGTCGAGGACGGTGGAGATCATCGCGCGGGGGTGTCCCTCGGGCATCCAGGGCACCTGGCCGGAGTTGCCCGCCCAGTCGCCCAGCATGTTCTGGGCGTCGTCGGCGAGCGGGCCGATCACCGCGACGGTCTTCGGCGCGTCGGTGGCCAGGGGCAGCGCGCCGTCGTTGCGCAGCAGGACGAGCGAGGCCCGCGCCACCTCGAGGTTCAGCGCGGTGTGCTCGTCGCAGGCGATGACTTCGGCCTGCCGCTCGGGCGAGGGCGGCCGGGGGTCGTCGAACAGCCCGAGGGCGAACTTCAGCCGCAGCACGCGGGCCACCGACGCGTCCAGCGTCTCCTCGCTGACCAGGCCGCGCTCGACGGCCTCCTGCGCGGCCTCGAAGAATTGCGGGGTGGTCATGATGAAGTCGTTGCCGGCCTCGATGGCCTTGACGGCCGCCTCGACGTGATCGGCGCACACCTTCTGCTCCCACACCATGCGGCCGACATTGTCCCAGTCCGTCACCAGCGTGCCGGTGAAGCCCCACTCCCCCTTGAGGACGTCGTTGAGCAGCCAGCCGTTCTGCGTGATCGGGACGCCGTCCATCGACTGGTAGCCCAGCATGAACGTCGCGCACCCCTCGCGCGCCACCCGCTCGAACGGCGGCAGGAACCACGAGCGCAGCTTGCGGCGGCTGAGGTCGGCCTCGGACGCGTCCCGCCCGCCCTGGGTCTCGGAGTAGCCGGCGAAGTGCTTGGCGGTGGCGAGGATCGCCGTCGGGTCGTCGAGCCCGTCGCCCTGGTAGCCGCGCACCATGGCCGAGGCGAGCTCGCCGATGAGGAACGGGTCCTCACCGAACGTCTCGTCCACCCGCCCCCAGCGCAGGTCGCGGCCGATGCAGAGCACGGGCGAGAACGTCCAGTGGATGCCCGTGGCCGCCACCTCGACGGCGGTCGCGCGCGCCACTCGCTCGACCAGGCCGGCGTCCCACGAGCACGCCATCGCGAGCTGGGTGCCGAAGATCGTCGCGCCGGGCCAGAAGGAATGGCCATGGATGCAGTCGTCAGCCGTGAGCAGCGGGATGCGCAGCCGCGTCTGCTGCGTGAGCTCGATCGCGGCCAGCATGTCCTCGGGCGAGGCGTGCAGGATCGAACCGGCGAGCCGGTGGGTGACGATGTCGGTCAGGTCACCGCGGGCGTCCAGGTGGAGCAGCTGACCCACCTTCTCCGGCAGGGTCATCTGGGCGAGGAGGTCGGCGACCCGGCTCTCCACGGTCGGCGTCTGTTCGGGGTCGGGCGTCATTGCTGCTCCTCGGGGGGATTTCGGGCTCACATGGTTGGGCTCAGTTCGATCCTAGGACGCGGGTCTGTGTTGCGTCGCCGGTGTCGACCTCGGCGGTGAGGCCGTGGGGGTCGACCAGATCGACGCGGTGGCCGTCGGCGGTGAGCCGGCGGACGGCCTCGCCGAGCATGCGGCGTCCGACATCGTTCATGGTCGCGACGCGGGAGACGTCCAGCGTGACCGGCGTGCTGCCGGGCACGACCGTGCTGAGCTCGGCGAGCATCCGCTCGGCGCTGGTGAAGTGCAGCGCACCCTGGACGACCGCCCGGTACTGCTCGCCACCGTCGGCGTCGACGACGCCCGCTGCGGAGACGGTGTCCCCGTCCGCCGGGGGTGACATGAGGTGGAGGCCCAGGTCGGCCGACAGGCGCTCGCAGACGGCGACGGCCCGGGTGCTGTTGCCGTGGGCGTCCAGCCGCGGGGAGAACGCGCCGATGCCCGCCTGCCCGGGGAGCGCGCCGAGCACCCCGCCGGAGACGCCGCTCTTGGCGGGGATGCCGACGTCGGTCATCCAGTCGCCGGCCGCGTTGTACATGCCACACGTGGTCATGACGCTGAGCACCTGCCGGCAGATCTGCTCCGACACGACCTGCTCGCCGGTCAGCGGGTTGCGGCCGGCGCTGGCCAACGTCATGCCCATGACGGCCAGGTCGCGGGTGTCGACGACGAGTGAGCACTGGCGGCTGTACCCCTCGACGACCTCGTGGGGGTCCAGGGTGAAGATCTCCCGCGAGCGCACCAGGTGGGCGAGCGCGAGGTTGCGGTGAGCGTGGTCGAGCTCGGAGGTGAACACCGCCTCGTCCACCTCGAGCTCCCGACCTGCGAAGGCCGACAGACCTGCGCGGACGCGCTCGAAGCGCTGCGCGGCGTCCAGACGCTCCTCACCCACCAGGGCGTGGACCGTGAGGGCGCCGATGTTGATCATCGGGTTGCGGGGTCGGCCGGACTCCTCCTCCACCGAGATCTCGTTGAACGGATCGCCGGAGGGCTCGACGTCCACCTTGGACTCGACGAACCCGACGCCGTGGTCGCGCAGCGCCAGCGCGTACACGAACGGCTTGGACAGCGACTGGATCGAGAAGCGGGCGCCGGCGTCCCCGGCCGCGTAGACGCGGCCACCGCCGACGCACACGGCCACCGCGAGCTGGTCCGGATCGGCCCGCGCGAGTTCGGGGATGGAGCTGTTGAGCTCCCCGGCGTCCTGCCTGCACGCGGCCAGCACCTCGGCCAGATAGTCGTCGACGGGAACCTGCATGGCCCCACCCTAGGGTTCCATCGTCATGCCGACGTGTGCAGGACGGCCCGGGCGTAGGCGTCCTCGGGGTCGACATCGACGTGACGCGAACCGTCGGTCAGCAGCACCGCGTAGCCGGACGCGGCGCCGTCCGCCCCCGGGAGACGTTCGAGGCGGACGAATCGCTCGGCCAACATCGCGCGGAGCTGGGGTTCGCGAGGCAGCCAGAGCACCTCGTCGGCGGGCAGGGAGTCCAACGCCCACTCGGTGGTGCCGTTGAACTTCACGACGGCACCGGAGGACAGCTCTTCGACCTCGATCGTCATGTCGGCCACGACGAACACGTCGTCGATCTCCTTGCCGGGGATGACGAAGCGATCGCCCGCCGTGGGCGTCCACGCCTCGCCGCGGACCCGGCGGGCGGCGTCCAACCGGTGGGCGAGCTCCAACGCGATCATGCCCCGAGGGTAGTCGGGCCCCGCCCCACCTCGGCGGATAACGATTCGGTCTCATGCGCGTGAACCCTTGACATGAGAGCGCTCCCACGTAACGATCCTCACTGTGAGAGCGCTCTCACCCAGGGAGCCGATCACCCCGACCACCCTGGCCCGGCCGACCGGGCCACGACAAAGGAGTCCACATGCGCACTCGCCTCTTCACCGGCGTGGCCGCGACAGCCGTTGCTGCGCTGGCCCTCACGGCCTGCTCCGGCGGCGGAACCGCGGGCACGACCCCCGCCACCACCGCGGGCAGCGGAACGTCCGGCGAACAGATCACCCTCACGGTGGCCACGTTCAACGAGTTCGGCTACACCGACGAGATGTTCGCCGAGTACGAGGCTGACCACCCCGGCATCACGATCGACCACCAGCGCGCCGGCCAGTCCACCGAGGCCCACGAGAACCTGATGACGCGCCTGGCCGCCGGCGGATCCGGCATCGCCGACATCCAGGCCGTCGACGGTGACTGGCTCGCCGAGCTGAAGCCGCTGTCGGACCAGTTCGTCGACCTCTCCTCCCCCGACGTGGAGGGCCGTTGGCTCGACTGGGTCGAGGCCCAGGCGACCACCGAGGACGGCGCCCTCATGGGGTACGCCACCGACATCGGCCCCGAGGCCACCTGCTACCGCCGCGACCTGTTCGAGGCCGCCGGCCTGCCGAGCGACCGCGAGGAGGTGGCGACACTGCTCGACGGCGACTGGGACCACTACTTCGAGGTCGGCCGCCAGTTCAAGGCCGCGACCCCCGACGTCGGCTGGTTCGACTCCGCGGGCGCGGTGATGAACGCCCGCGTCCAGCAGCTGCCGAACCCGTACTCCTCGACCACGGGTGAGGAGACGATCATCCCGCTCGGCGAGAACACCCAGATCAAGGAGCTCTACGACAGCACCCTCGCCGCCGCCGTCGACGACGACCTCTCCGCCGGCCTCGGCCAGTGGGGGACAGATTGGATCAACGCCTTCCAGTCGGGCGCCTTCGCCACCATGCAGTGCCCGAGCTGGATGCTCGGCGTCATCGAGGGCAACGCGGCCGGCCAGACCAACTGGGACGTCGCCAGCACCTTCCCCGGTGGCGGCGGCAACTGGGGCGGCTCGTACCTGACCGTGCCGGCCGCCGGTGCCCACACCGCGGAGGCGCAGGAGCTCGCCGCATGGCTGACCGCCCCCGAGCAGCAGCTCAAGGCGTTCGCCGAGGCCGGCACCTTCCCGAGCCAGGTCGAGGCCCAGGAGAGCTCCGAACTCGCCGCGGCGACCAACGAGTTCTTCAACAACGCGCCCACCGGTGAGATCTTCACCGAGCGCGCCGAGGCCGTCGAGTCCCAGCCGTTCAAGGGCGAGCACTACTTCGCCATGAACACCATCGTCGGTGAGGCCATCGGTCGCGTCGACGTGGACGGCACGGCCACCGCCGAGGAGTCCTGGAACCAGGCGGTCTCTGACGCCGACGCCAACATCGGCTGAGGCCCTGCGGCGTCCGACCGGTTCCACCCCCCAGCCGGCCGGACGCCGCCCCGCCCGCCCCCGTTCGACCCGACGCACCCACCACAGCCAGGAGACCGCCCACATGTCCCGCAGCGCCGCAGGAAGCGACCTGACCGTCCGTCAGCGCCTCAGCAAGCTCGACGTGGCGACAGCGCCCTACGTCTACATCGCGCCGTTCTTCCTCCTCTTCGCGGTCATCGGCCTGTTCCCGATGCTGTTCACGGCGTACGTCTCCACCCGGGAGTACGGGCTGCTCAGCGGGGACGCCGGCCCCGCCGGCATCGACAACTACGCGTTCGTCCTCACCAACGACCGCTTCTTCATCGGCCTGCGGAACACGTTCAGCATCTTCCTGCTCAGCTCGGTGCCCCAGATGGTCGCGGCGATCGCGATCGCGGCGGTGCTCAACGCCAACCTGCGGGCGCGCACGTTCTGGCGCATGGGCGTCCTGCTGCCCTACGTGGTGGCCCCCGTGGCGGTCTCGCTGATCTTCGGCCAGATCTTCGCCGACCAGTCGGGCGTCATCAACGCCGTGCTCACCTCGATCGGGCTGGATCCGATCGGCTGGCACAGCGAGGTGCTGCCGAGCCACATCGCCATCGCGACGATGGTCAACTTCCGGTGGACCGGCTACAACACCCTCATCTTCCTGGCCGCGATGCAGGCCATCCCCCACGACGTCATTGAGGCCGCCATCGTGGACGGGGCCTCGCGCTGGCGGACGTTTTGGCACGTCACCGTTCCGATGCTGCGCCCGACCATCATGTTCGTCGTCATCACCTCCACGATCGGCGGCCTGCAGATCTTCGACGAGCCGCGGCTGTACGACAGCGCGGGCCTGGGCGGCAACAGCCGCCAGTGGATGACCATCGCCATGTACATGTACGAGCTCGGCTGGGGGCCGCAGCGCAACCTGGGCCGCGCGTCCGCCGTGGCGTGGATCCTGTTCGCCATCGTCGTCGTCTTCGCGCTGTTGAACTTCTGGCTCACCTCGCGCATCGCCACCAGCGGCACCCCTGTCGCCCGATCCCGGAAGAAGGCCCGCGCATGAGTTCGGTCGCCACCGCCCACCAGCTCGCCGGCCCGGGTGCCGCCCGGGCCGCGGCCCGTCGTCGCGCCCGGATGCAGTCGGGTGGACGCCGCCCGGGCTGGGTCACCTACACCCTCCTCGCCCTGGTGCTCCTGATCTCGGCGTACCCGCTGTACTTCGCCTTCCTGCTCGCGAGCTCGACGGCGCCCGACATCGCGGTCAACCCGATCCCCTCGCTGATCCCGCAGGGTCACCTCATGGAGAACATCGAGCGGGTGTTCAGTTCGGTGCCCTTCTGGTCGGCGTTGTGGAACTCGGTGATCGTCGCAGTCAGCGTCTCGTTCACCACCGTGCTGTTCTCGACGCTGGCGGGCTTCGCGTTCGCGAAGCTGCGCTTCCGGGGCAAGCGGGGGCTGCTGGCCTTCGTCATCGGCACCATGGCCATCCCACCGCAGCTGGGCATCGTGCCCTTGTTCATCGTCATGGTGCAGCTCGACCTCGCCGGCAAGCTGCCGGCCGTCATCATCCCCGGCATGGTGAGCGCCTTCGGGGTGTTCTGGATGACGCAGTACCTCACCGAGGCCCTGCCCTACGAGCTGATCGAGGCGGCCCGCGTCGACGGCTGCTCCATGATCCGTACGTTCTGGCACGTGGCGCTGCCCGCCGCGCGCCCGGCCGCCGCCATGCTCGCGCTCTTCACGTTCATCTCGAGCTGGACGCAGTTCTTCTGGCCCTACATCATCCTCGGCCCGGCGAACCCGACCCTGCCGGTGGCGCTCCAGCTGCTCCAGTCGTCCTACTTCAAGGACATGAGCCTCATCATGGCCGGCGTCGTGCTCGCCACCGCCCCCCTGGTGGCGCTGTTCTTCGTGGCCGGCAAGCAACTCGTGTCCGGCATCATGGCCGGCGCCGTGAAGGGATGACACCGATGACCGACTTCCTGTGGGGTGCCGCCACCGCGGCGTTCCAGATCGAGGGTGCCTCCACCGAGGACGGGCGCGAGGCGTCCATCTGGGACGTGTTCTGCCAGGTGCCGGGCGCCGTGGCGAACGGCGACGACGGCACGGTGGCCACCGACCACTACCACCGGTGGGAGGCCGACGTGGCGCTCATGGCCGGCCTCGGGCTGCAGGCCTACCGGTTCTCGGTGGCGTGGCCGCGCGTCGTGTCGGCCGACGGGACGCCCAACGCGGCCGGGCTGGACTTCTACGAGCGGCTCGTGGACGGTCTCCTGGCCGCGGGGATCGAGCCGTGGCTGACCCTGTACCACTGGGATCTGCCGGCCTCGTTGCCGGGCGGGTGGCTCAACCGGGCCACGGCGGAGCGGTTCGCGCAGTACGCGTTGGTCGTGCACGACCGGCTGGGCGATCGCGTCCGCCGTTGGACGACGCTGAACGAGCCGTGGTGCAGCAGCATGCTCAGCTACGGCGCGGGCGTCCCCGCCCCCGGTCACGCCGACCCGACCGAGGCGTTGACGGCGGCCCACCACCTGCTGCTCGGCCATGGTCTGGCCGCGAGGGCACTCCGCGAGGCGGACGCCTCGGCGTCCATCGGCATCACGCTGAACTACACCCCGGCCGTCCCCGCCGACCCGACCAACCCGGCCTACATCGACGTGGTGCGCCGCGTCGACGGCACGGCCCACCGCTTGTTCACCGACGCGGTGTTCGGCCGCGGCTACCCGGCCGACGTGGTGGCGGACGCCGGCGCTGCCTGGCCGGCCGAGGCCGTGCGGGCCGGGGACGAGGCGGTGATCGGAGCGCCCCTGGACTTCCTGGGGGTGAACTACTACACCACCGAGATGATCCGCGCCGGCGTGCCGGCGGGGCCCAGCCCCCACGTGACCGCACCGGAGGCGGAGGTCGTGCCGCGGGGTCTGCCGACCACCGACATGGGGTGGGAGATCGACCCCGACGGCTTCGCGCGCCTGCTGGGCCGGCTGCACGACACGTGGGCCGGGCCGGCCGGCGTCCCGATCTACATCACCGAGAACGGCGCCGCCTGCGCCGACGAGCCGGACGCCGACGGCTTCGTCAACGACACCGACCGCATCGCCTACCTCGACGCGCACCTGGCGGCGGTGGAGGAGGCCCGCGGGGCGGGGGCTGACGTCCGTGGCTACTTCGCCTGGACCCTGCTCGACAACTTCGAGTGGGCCTTCGGCTACGCCAAGAGGTTCGGGATCGTGCGGGTGGACGAGGAGCTGCGCCGCATCCCGAAGGCCAGTGCGCGATGGTTCGCGCAGCAGATCGCCACGGGCCGCCTGGGCGCGCCACGCTCATGACCGAGCCCTCACCCCGGGGTGGCCAGGCCCCCACCGCCGGCGCGGCACCCACGCTGCAGGACGTCGCCCGCCTCGCCGGGGTGTCCCGGGCCACGGTGTCGCGCGTGGTGAACGGGGGGTCGCTGGTCAGCCCAGAGACGGCCGAGACCGTGAACGCCGCCGTGCGCGAACTCGGCTACCAGCCGAACCACGCCGCGCGCATGCTGGTGACACGCCGTTCGGGCGTCGTCGCCGTGCTGGTGCCGGAGACCGATCTGCGCGTGTTCTCCGACCCCTACTTCGCCGCCACCTACCACGGGGTCATTTCCTCCTTCTCGGGCCACGAGGCCCAGGTGGTGCTGGCGATGAGCAAACCCGGCGAGCCCGCCGAGCGGTTGGTTGAATACCTGACGAGCGGTCGCATCGACGGCGCCGTCGTCGCGTCCCACCACGGCTCGGACCTCCCGCGCGCCCTGGCCGGGGTGAGCCAACCGGTCGTCTTCATCGGCGATCCCGGCGTGCCCGGGCTGGCCTACGCCGACCTGGACAACACCCGCGGCGCCGTCCTCGCCACCCAACGGCTCATCCAGAGCGGACGCCGCCGCCTCGCCACGGTGACCGGCAGCCTCGACATGGTGGCCGGGCAGCACCGGCGTGCCGGCTTCACCCGGGCGTGCGCCGAGGCGGGGATCACGCCGGTGGCGATCATTCCGGGGAGCTTCACCGAGGCGTCCGGGCGCGAGGCGGCACGCTCCGTGCTGAGCGCCCGCCACGACATCGACGGCCTGTTCGTCGCCTCGGACCTCATGGCCGCGGGGGTGATGGCCGAGTTGCAGCACGCCGGCGTCCGCGTGCCCGAGGACATCGCGATCGTCGGGTTCGACGACTCCGAGATGGCCCGTCGGGTACGCCCCGCCCTGACGACGGTACGCGGCCACGCCCACGAGGTCGCCCAGGAGGCGGGCCGCATGCTGCGGGAGCTGCTGTCGGGCTCCACCCTGCCGGCCCCGGTCATCCTGGCCCCCGACCTGGTGTTGCGCGACTCGGCCTAGCCGCGGCGTCCGGTGGAGCGGTCGCTGCGGTGACGGGTTGTGCGCGGGTCTTGCGGGCGGCTCTCTGGCACTGACGCCGCCACCCTGCCGTACAGGGGCGGCTCCCTGCCGTAGGCGCCGCCACCCTGCCGCAGGGCCACCTCCCTAGTGCTGCAACGGCAGGGGGGTGGCCTTACGGCAGGGGGGCAGCGTCAAAGGCAGGGGGGGCGACGACAGCGGTGGGGAGGTGGCGCCCACCTGTGTCCACTTGGCACGCGTGGGCCTCACGTGGCGCACCTGGGCCTCACGTGGCGCACCCCAGATCCACGTGGCGCAGCGCAGCTCACCTGGCGGGCCTTCTGCGGGCCGCCACGTGAGCTCCACTGCGCCACGTGAGCTGTTGCAGCGCCAGGTGGGGCTCCACTGCGCCACGTGAAGCGCCAGGTGGAATTCCATTGCGCCAGGTGAGGCGCGACTCAGGGGCACCCATCCGCTGGGTACCCACCGGGGGCGTCCACCTGCGGGGTCACCCACCGGGACGACCCCGGAACGACCCGACCCGAGCGACCCCGGGCGCTCCCGTCAGCCCCGACCGCGCGGGCCGGTGTTGACGCCCACGAGCACCGGATCGTGGTCGGAGCTGGCGTAGGGGTCGGGGGCGTGGAGGTCCACCACGTTGTAGTTGCGCCGGCTGTACTGGAACGCCACGGACTCGTCGCCGTTGATGTCCCAGATCGCCGCACCGGTCACCAACCGCCGCGCGGCGCCGTTGGCGAAGGCGTGGTCGAGGGAGCCGAGGCGTCCGGAGAACTGGTAGCTCGTACCGGACGGATCGAACCGGCCGGCGAGGTTCAGGTAGCCGGCGTTCTCGATCAGCTCGATGGGCGTCTCGGCGCTGTAGGCGTTGAAGTCGCCGACCAGGAACACCGCCTCACCCCGGAACATGTCGCGTGTCCAGTCCACGAGCTGCCTCGCCTGTGCGACGCGCGACGGGTTGGACAGGCCCTGGCCCGTCCCGTCGTCCTCACCGGAGCCCTTCGACTTGAAGTGGTTCGCCACCACGACGAACGGCTTGCCGCTCCCGATCACCTTGAACTTCTGCGCCAGCGGGTAGCGGGCGTTCGCGAAGGCCTCGTGCACGTCGATGTACGACGGGCCGAGCAGTTGGACCTGCGTCCGGTCGTAGATGAACGCGGTGCGGATCACGTCCTCGTTGCTCGGCACCACCGTCGGCGAGGGTACATACGCCCAGCGCTCGGTGCCCGCGGCGGCGTTCAGTCCGGCCACGAGGTCGGCCAGGGCGGCGTCCCGCGGGTGGTCGATGTAGCTGAGCCCAGCGGAGTTCTCGATCTCGGACAGGGCCACCACCTCGGCGCCGAGCCCGTTGATCGCAGCCACGAGCTTGGCCTTCTGGTCGGCGAACGCCTCCGGGGTGTACGCGCCGCGGACCTGGCAGTTGTTGGTGGTGACGGGGTTGTTCTCCCGGTCGGTGTAGGCGCGGCACCCCGCCTCGTCCTGCCCCAGATCGGTGAAGTAGTTGAGCACGTTGAAGAAGCCGATCTGCACGGCGCCACCCACGTTCGGAGCCTCGGCCGGTCGGTCGTTCTCCCGCGTGATCGGAATGAGCGGGCCGTCAGCGCCCACGATCTGCCCGGTCGGTTGGTAGTTCCACTGGAACCGGTGGTCCAGGATCACCGGCTGGGTGAACGTGACCTGCGACGCCGTCCGCATCGGCGTGGCCGCCGAGAGGTACGGCAGCGGCGAGTTCTTCGCCGTGGTGTTGGTCAGGTAGTTCCACGACGACCCGTCGTCCAGGGTGATGTACTTCGCCAGGTTGGCGGCCTCGTAGGCGGCGGCCTGCTGCCACGGCACCACGTCGGTCGCCTGGAGCAGCGGATCGGTCCCCACGGCCAGACCGGCCTGCCCATACTGGTTCAGCGCGTAGTTGTTCGTGATCGTGTACGGCCCCTGCGGCAGCACGAGCATGCCTTCGTAGGGCTCCTTCTCGGCATCGGACGCCGGCAGCGTCGCCAGCGGTGTGGCCGTCACCGGGGCACACCCGGTCGTCACCGTGACGAACGGATTGCCCGCGAGCTGCGTGAGCCCGTTGTACTCCGCCGCGGTGCCCTCGACGCGCACGCAATCGCCGATCGCGGTGTTGGACGCGGCCCAACTCGAGTACACGAACACCCCGTCGGACGCCTGCCCCGGCGTCCTCGCGGCGCCGCCGGTGCCGGCCGTCTGGATGTAGATGCCGCCGAAGCCGCCGCTCGGGTACGTGGCGGTGACGACGCCCTCGGTCACGACCCGCTGCCCGGCCAGCGGCGTCGCGTCCCCGGGGCCCTGGATCGCCGCGATGGGCGTCACGTCCGCCGGGGTCGGCGTCGGCGTGGGCGTGGGCGTCGGGCTGGGTGAGGGGGCCGGGCCGGACGCGGTGCTGTTCTGCGGCGTCACGTCGCTGCTGAAGGCGAAGTCGGCGGCGTTGTCGTCGGTGTCAGCTCCCCCGCGCCGCTGCAGCGACCCGGGGGTGCTGTTGCTGCCCGGGTAGGGCGCCGGCGTCGTTTCCGGGGAATTCGAGGCGCCGTAACCCAGCTTGTCGATCACCGTCTCGGCAGCGTCCGGGCTCACCGCCGTGATCGCTCGCGCCAGGAACACCGTGCCGGTGGTGCCCGACGGGTTCACCGACGCCACGAGGTCGGGGGTCGGCAACCCCGCGCCGGTGCTGCCGTTCGAGCCGAGCTGGATCAGGAAGTACCCGCCCGCAGGCACGGTGCCCGACAGCGCCGCGACGCCGCTCGCGCTGCCGACGCCCGTGGCCGAGCGGTACTGCAGCGACGTGCCCGCCAGGTCGACGGCGGCGTCCGCCGAATTGAAGAGATCCACGAACTTGTGCGTGTACGGCTGGTTGGCCGAACCGCCGCGTCCGTAGAACTCGTTGATGACCAGGTCGGTCACCGCGGCCCGCGCGGGCGGCGCGACCGCGACCAGACCTGTCAGGGCGCAGGCCGAGGCGGCTGCGACGATGACAACCCGGCGCAAGGGGGAAGACGACATGGCTGGCTCCTGACACGCGCTCCAGTTGGGGACAGCCGCAGGGTATCGGCCCGCACCGACACTTGGGCACCCCCCGGATCCCCCACCCCGGATGTTCACTCATCAGTGTCGCGCCGGACACCTCCGCCCCACGCTCCGGGGTGTCCGGGCCAACCTCTAGGGTGTGCCCATGCAGACCGTCGTCGATGACATCGTCGTCACCCGCCACCCCCTCGGGACGCCCCACGAGGCGCTGGCCGCCCGGCTCGCCGCGGCGGCGTCCGACCCGTTGCGGACGCTGTACGCCGCGCCCCTCGCCGACCATCCGATCACTGCCCCCAACGGTCAGCTCCTCACGCTGGCTCCACGCACCGAGCCGCTGCCGATGGACGAGGAGCCCCCGTGGCAGGAGGCCGGCCGGCTGCTCGCCCACCTGCACCGGACGCCCCCGCCCCCCGGCCTGCCCGAGCACGGCGGGCACAGCTACCTGCAGGTGGCGGTGGACGCCGCATCGGGCCTGCACCCCGGAGGCGCCACCGACATCCTTCGCGAGCTGGGCGCGTCCCTGCTCGCCCAGTGGCCCGACCCGCCGCGTCCGAGCGTCGTCCACGGCGACTGGGACCTGGGCAACCTCGGCCGTCTCCCCGGAACCACCACGTGGCTGCTGACCGGCCCCGAGACGCTCGGCCTCGGCGACCCGGGGTGGGACCTGGGGCGTCCCGCCGGCCTGTGGGCCGCGGGGCTGCTGGACGATGCGAGCTGGCGCGCCCTGCTCCGCGGCTATGCCGAGGCCGGCGGTGTCATCCCCCACGAGGGCGAGGCGTGGAACGCGCTCGAACACCCCGCGCGCTGCGCCGTGTTCACCGCGACCGTGCGCGAGGTGGGGCGCAGCGGCGCGAGCGAGCCGCGCACCGAGCTGGCCGACACCCTGCTCGAGGCCTGCGTCAAGATGAACGGACGCCGCTGGTGAACCCCGCCCCGCGTTGCCCGCGCTGCGGAGGACGGATGTGGACCGAGCGACGCCGCGGCGAAGACCTGCTCGTCTGCTCCGAGTGCAGCGCCGCGTGTGTGGATGCCCCCGTCCTCGCCCGGTTGCTGGGTGAGCCCGCCCCGGCGCACCGTCCCCCGCCCGAGCACGGCTATCCGGTGCACCACCCCCAGCAGGACGCCGGGCACGTGGCCCGCCGCGGCTCACCGCTGTTCGGGCCTGCCTGGGGGCTCGGGCCACGGCGTCCGGACGCCGACGCCGCCGGCCTGCTGCGCGGCCGATGACCCCCGCCCCCACCGGCGCCGACGGGGTGCGGCACGGATTGTCGGTGCCGGGTGGCAGAGTGGGCGCCGATGGATGACGAGGCCGGCACGGACGCCGCGGTGATGAGCCGCTTCTCCCCCGCCACGCGCGCGTGGTTCGAGGGCAGCTTCGCTGCGCCCACCGCCGCCCAGGCGGGTGCGTGGGAGGCGATCAGCTCGGGCCGCCACACCCTGGTGGTCGCGCCGACCGGTTCGGGCAAGACCCTCGCGGCGTTCCTGTGGGCGATCGACCGCTTGGCCACCGAACCACCGCCCGAGGAGCCCCTGCGCCGCTGCCGGGTGCTCTACGTCTCGCCGCTGAAGGCGCTCGCGGTCGACGTGGAGCGCAACCTGCGCTCCCCGCTGGTCGGCATTGGCCACGCCGCGGTGCGGCTCGGCACCGACCGCCCCGAGATCACCGTCGCGGTCCGCTCCGGCGACACGTCGCCCGAGGAGCGACGCCGGTTCGCGAAGGCGCCCGCCGACATCCTGATCACCACCCCCGAGTCGCTCTACCTGCTGCTCACCTCCCAGGCGCGGGAGTCGCTGCGCGGGGTGACGACCGTGATCCTCGACGAGGTGCACGCCGTGGCCGGCACCAAGCGGGGCGCGCACCTCGCGCTCACCCTCGAGCGGCTGGACGCCCTCCTGGACGCCCCAACCCAACGGGTCGGGCTGTCGGCGACGGTGCGCCCGATGGACGAGGTCGCGCGGTTCCTCGCCGGGGGGCGTCCGGTGACGACCGTGGCTCCGCCCGCCGACAAGCGCTGGGACCTCTCGGTGGTCGTCCCCGTGCCCGACCTCGCCGGGCTCGACACCGCTCCGGCCCCGTCGGGAGACGGCTACGGCGACCCGTCGCCGCGCGCGCAGGCGTCCATCTGGCCGCACGTCGAGGAGCGGGTCGTCGACCTCGTCGAACAGCACCGCTCCACCCTCGTGTTCGCGAATTCCCGGCGCCTCGCCGAGCGGCTCACCGGCCGGCTCAACGAGATCTCCCTCGAACGCAGGGAGGCGGCGTCCGGCCCCGACGCCCGAGCGGACGCCGCCCCCCGCTCGGCCCCGGCCGAACTCATGGGTCAGGCCGGCTCCTCGGCCGGGGCGCCCGCGGTGCTGGCCCGGGCGCACCACGGCTCGGTCTCCCGCGAGCAGCGCGCCGAGACCGAGGAGGAGCTGAAGGCCGGGCGTCTCCCCGCCGTGGTGGCAACCAGCTCGCTGGAGCTGGGCATCGACATGGGGGCGATCGACCTGGTGGTGCAGGTCGAGGCGCCACCCAGCGTGGCGTCCGGGTTGCAGCGGGTCGGACGCGCCGGCCACCAGGTGGGTGCCGTCTCCCGCGGGGTGTTCTTCCCCAAGTACCGCGGCGACCTGGTGGCCAGCAGCGTCATCGTCGAGCGCATGCGGGCCGGCGCGATCGAATCCCTGGCCATCCCCGCCAACCCGCTGGACGTGCTCGCCCAGCAGATCGTGGCCATGGTGGCCCTCGACGACTGGACCGTCGACGACCTGCACACCCTCGTCCGCCGCGCCGCGCCCTACGCGACGCTCACCCGCGGCGTCCTCGAGGCCGTGCTCGACATGCTGGCCGGCCGCTACCCCGCCGAGGAGTTCGCGGAGCTGCGGCCGCGGTTGGTGTGGGATCGCGCCACCGGCACCCTCTCCGGACGCCGCGGATCCCAACGCATCGCGGTGACCAGCGGCGGCACGATCCCCGATCGCGGTCTGTTCGGGGTCTTCCTCGCCGGGGACGGGCCCGGCCGGCGGGTCGGCGAGCTGGACGAGGAAATGGTCTACGAGTCGCGCGTCGGTGACGTGATCACGCTCGGCACCTCCACGTGGCGCATCGAGCAGATCACGCACGACCAGGTGCTGGTCACGCCCGCCCCCGGTGAACCGGGGAGGCTGCCCTTCTGGCGTGGCGACTCCCTCGGCCGTCCGGTCGAGCTCGGGGAGGCGATCGGCGCGTTCCTGCGCGAGGTGGCGTCCCTGGCCCCGAACCCGGCGATGCAGCGGCTGGCCGACGCCGGTCTCGACACCTGGGCGGCGGAGAACCTGCTGGCCTACGTCACCGAGCAGCGCGACGCCACGGGCTCGCTGCCGTCGGATCGCACGATCGTCGTCGAGCGCTTCACCGACGAGTTGGGCGACTGGCGCGTCGTCGTCCACTCCCCCTACGGCGCCCCCGTCCACGCCCCGTGGGCGCTGGCCATCGCGCAGCGGATGCGCGAGCGGTACGGCGTCGACGTCCAGGCCATGCACGCGGACGACGGCATCGTGCTGCGCCTGCCCGACCTCGGCGACGCGGACGGTGAACCGGCCCGGCACGCCGACCTGCTGGAGCTGTTGCTGCTCGACCCCGACGACGTGGCCCCCCTGGTGACCGAACAGGTCGGCGGCAGCGCCCTGTTCGCCAGCCGATTCCGCGAGTGCGCGGGCCGCGCGCTGCTCCTGCCCAACCGGCGCCCCGGCCATCGGCAGGCCCTGTGGCAGCAGCGCCAACGCTCGGCGGCGCTGCTCCAGGTGGCCACGCAGTACCCGGCCTTCCCGATCGTGCTCGAGGCCGTCCGCGAGTGCCTGCAGGATGTGTTCGACGTGCCCGGCCTGACCGAGCTGATGCGCCGTGTCCGGGCCCGCGAGGTGGCCGTGACGGAGGTGACCACCCGTCAGCCGAGCCCGTTCGCCGCGAGCCTGTTGTTCGGCTACGTCGCGCAGTTCCTCTACGAGGGCGACTCCCCGCTCGCCGAGCGGCGGGCCGCCGCCCTCAGCCTTGATCCGGATCTGCTGGCGGAGCTGCTCGGCACCGCCGAGGGCCTGGCCCTGCGCGACCTCCTCGATCCGGACGCCCTCGCCCGCACCCTGGCCGAGTTGCAACACCTCGTCGAGGGCCGCCGCGCCCGGGATGCGGATGAGCTGACCGACCTGCTGCGCACCCTTGGCCCGCTCAGCACCGCCGATCTCGCCGCCCGCGCCGTCGATCCGGACGCGGTACCCGCCCGGGTGGCCGAGCTCGCCGACGCCCGGCGCATCTTCGCCGTCGGCGAGCGGTGGGCCGCGATCGAGGACGCCGGACGCCTCCGCGACGCCCTCGGCGTGGCCCTGCCCCCCGGGGTCCCCCACGCCTTTGCCGAGCCGGTGGCCGACCCGTTCGGCGACCTGCTCGTGCGCTACGCCCGCACCCATGCCCCGTTCTCGGCGGACGCCGTGGGCGCCTGGCTGGGCGGCCTCGGCCCGGCACTGGTGCTGGACGGCCTGCGCCGCCTCGTCGCGGACGGCCGCCTCGTCGAGGGCGAGTTCACCCCGGGGGCGTCCGGACGCGAGTTCGTCGACCCCGGCGTGCTCCGCACGATCCGCCGCCGCTCGGTGGCCGCGCTGCGCGCCGAGGTGGAGCCCGTGCCGGTGGAGGACTACGCGCGCTTCCTGCCCGCCTGGCAGGGGGTGGGTGGCACGCTGCGCGGGGCCGACGGCGTGATGCGGGTGGTCGAACAGCTCGCCGGCGTCCCCCTGCCCGCCAGCGCGCTCGAACCGCTCGTGTTCGCCGCGCGGGTCAGGGACTACGCCCCGGCGCTGCTGGATGAGCTGTCCGCGTCCGGAGAGGTGGTGTGGCGTGGCCACGGTTCGCTCGCCGGCCGCGACGGCTGGGTGTCGCTGTGGCCGGGCGACCTGGCCCACCTCGCACCCGCGCCCACCGAGCCGGAGTCCGACGCCCAGCGCGCGCTGCTGGACGCCCTGGCCTCCGGCGGGGCGCAGTTCTTCAGCGCCCTGGCCCGCGCGGCAGGGCTCCCGCCGACGGCGGAGGCGTCCGATGCGCTGTGGGAGCTGGTGTGGCGTGGGCTCGTCACCAACGACACCCTCGCCCCGCTGCGGGCGCGGCTGGGGGCCGGCTCCACCACCCACAGGACGCGGACGGCCACGCCGCGCTCCCGCTACGGCCGGCCGAGGCTGCCGCGCGGCCCGCGGCCGGAGGTCGCGCGCGACGCCGGCGGCCGGTGGTCGCTCTTCCCCGCCCCGGAGGTCGACCGCACCGAGGCGATCCTCACCACCGCCGAGGTGCTGCTCGACCGCTACGGCGTGGTGACGCGCGGCGCGGTGCAGGCCGAGGAGATCCCCGGCGGCTTCGCGGGGGTCTACAAGGTGCTGAGCGCGGCCGAGGACATTGGACGCGTCCGCCGCGGCTACTTCGTGGAGGGGTTGGGGGCCGCGCAGTTCGGCACGGTCGGTGCCGTCGACCGGCTCCGTGGGGCCGGCGCGTCCGCGTCCCCCGGCGTCCGGACGGCAGCCAGCCAGGGCGCGGAGGCGTCCGGCCCCCGCGCGATGGTGCTCGCGGCCTGCGACCCGGCCAACCCGTTCGGCGCGGCGCTCGCCTGGCCCGACGCCGGCGACCACCGCCCCGGCCGCAAGGCGGGCTCGCTGGTGGCGCTGGCGGAGGGGGAGCTGGCCGCCTACGTCGAGCGCGGCGGGCGCACCGCGCTCACCTGGACCGAGGACGCCCCCACCCTCGCAGCCGTGGCGGACGCCCTCGCCGGGCTGGTCCGCTCCGGACGGGTCGCGGCCCTCACGATCGAGAAGGTCAACGGGGTGCCGACCCTCGACGGACGCCACCCGTTCGCCGCCGCCCTGCTGGCGGCGGGCTTCCACCAGACCCCGAAGGCACTGCGGCTGCGCCGCTGAGGAGCAGGGCGGCCCTGCCGCTGGGGCGCCCTCCTCACCCCCCGGGCGCGGCGTCAGTGGTGGTCGTCCCGCAGCTTGGCGATGTCTGCATCAGTGCGATTGCCGTGAATCGTCACGTGGGCCAGCTCGGCCTCGATGCGCTCGAACTCGGCGTCGGAGAGCACCACGTCGGCAGCGCCGAGGTTCTCCTCCACCCGGGCCTGGGTGCGCATGCCGGGAATCGGCGCGATGAACGGCTTCTTGTGCAGCATCCATGCCAGCGAGATCTGCGCAGGGGTCGCGTCCTTCTCCGCGGCGAAGGTGTGCAGCAGGTCGATGAGGGGCTGGTTCGCGCGGACGTTGTCGGGATCGAACCGGGTGATGGCGCGGCGGACGTCGTCGCCGGGGTACGTCTGGTCGGCCGTCACGGCGCCCGACAGGAAGCCGGAGGCGAGCGGGCTGAATGGCACGAACCCGATGCCCAACTCCTCGCAGGCCGGGATCACCTCGGCCTCGAACATGCGCTCCATCATCGAGTACTCGCTCTGGATCGCGGTCAGCGGCGTGATCGCGTGGGCCCGCCGGATCTGGTCGGCGCTGGACTGTGACTGGCCCCAGCCGCGGATGAGACCGTCGGCGATCAGCTCGCCCATGATCGCCGCGACGTCCTCCACCCCCGCGTCGTCCACCCGGTGCTGGTAGTAAAGGTCGACGTGGTCGACGCCCAGGCGGCGCATCGAGGCCTGCAGGTGCTCGCGGATCTGCCGGCCCAGATCGTCCCGCCCGGACGCCTCCGGCACGTGCAGTTTGGTGGCGATGACGACCTCGTCGCGGATCGGCGCCAGGGCCCGTCCGAGAAGCTCCTCGTTGTGGCCGCCGCCGTAGCCCTCGGCGGTGTCGTAGTGGGTGCAGCCGAGGTCGTGCGCGTGCCGCAGCAGGCGGATCGCCTCCGCCTCGTCCGCGCCGGGGCCGTAGCCGTGGCTGAACCCCATCGCTCCGTAGCCGATCGCGGAAACGGTCAGGTCGCGCAGGTGTCGCTCGTGCACGGTTGCTCCTTCGTGGGTCGGTGGCAGGGGTGGTTGGCGGGTCGGTCAGCTCGTCGGCAGGGTGCTCGACGTGTTGGCCGGACGCCGCAGGCGTCCGCCGTGCTTGCGGGCACGTTCCTCGACCAGGTCGACGATGCGCGCGGCGGCCTCCTCCAGCGCCATGCCGGTCGTGTCGAGCACCGGGCACTTGAGGCGGCGTTGCAGGGCGACGAGGTCGTCGAGTTCGTCGTAGATGGACGCAAGGTCGACATAGCCGTCCTTCATGCCCCGGACGCCCAGGCCCCGGACACGCTCGGAACGGATGAGGCGCAGCCGCTCCGGGTCCAGCGTGAGGCCGACGACGCGCCAGGGGTCGATCCGGAACAGTTCCTCGGGCGGCGCGATGCCCGGCACCAGCGGCACGTTCACCGTCTTGTACCCGAGGTACCCGAGGAAGATCGACAACGGCGTCTTGCCCGAGCGGGAGGGGCCGACGAGGCAGATGTCGCACTCCAGCAGCGACGCCGGGGCGGCACCGTCGTCATTGCGGACCGCGAAGTCGATGGAGGCGATGCGGACGAAGTAGTCGGCCTCGACCCCCACGGGACGCATGGGCACCTGGTCGGCGTCCTGGCCGCTGATGCGCTCCAGGGCGCCCATCGCGTCCGTCATGAGATCGGCATAGGGCATGTCGAGCTCGCAGCAGGCAGATCGGACCAGGCTGGCCAGCTCCTCGTTGACGAGCGTGAAGAAGACCGCGGTGGGCTGGCCGTCACGCTCGCGCAGCGCGTCGAGGGCGGACTGGAGCCGGGCCGCCGTCGTGATGCGACGGTGGCGCACGAGCCGGAACTCGACATGGGGAAACTGGGCGACGGCTGCACGGGCCAGCCGCACCCCGGATTCCCCGGTGGAGTCGGCGAGGAGGTGGATCTCGAGGTCGGTCATTCGGTGGGCCGGCGGTCGCGCAGCGAGTTGAAGAAGTTGGCGTCCATCACCGGCCCCCCGCTCGGGCCGGACGGCGCCGGGTCGTCCTCGTCGTACTCCTCGCTGCCGTCGGGCCGGTTGTCCCACTTCGTCGGGTCGAGGTTCCGGTCGGGGTTCACCAGTGCCTCGCGCGAGAGCGATTCGGCGCCACGGGCAGGCCCGGACGCCGGCGCCTCACCCGCGGCGGACGCGGCGGCGACGGCCGACGACCAGGGGGTGGGCTCGCTGACGGGGGGCGGCGGGGCCGAGGGCGGCGCGTCCGGGCCGTTGCGCCGGACGCTCATCAGCACCAGCGCTGCGATTCCGGCGATGACCAGCAGCCCGATGACCACGAACACCACGGAGATGCCGCCGCTCATGGGTCCTCCTTCGTTGGGGATGGCCCCAGACTAGACGCCCCCGGGCGCCACCACCCCCCGGAACCGCGGGATCATCGGGTGCGGCTCCGGGGCGTGCCCGGGGGTGGGGAAGGGGCCGGCAGGGCCGGTGGGTCAGGACGCCTCGGCGACCTCGCTGAGCACCGGCTGGACGGCCATCAACACGAGAGCGACCATGGCGGTCAGCAGGGCGACATCGGCGAAAGCGATCATGTCCCCCACCCTCCCCGACGCGGCCTCACCCCCGCATCGGCTCCCAGGACCGTGCGGGATCGACCGAGGTCGGGGGCCGGGCCCGACCCCGGTGGCGGGGCGATGCTTCGCGGGTCGGAGCAGCCGCTAGGGTCGGCCCCATGGCGCTCAGCGTGTTCGACCTGTTCTCGGTGGGGATCGGCCCGTCCTCGTCCCACACCGTCGGGCCGATGCGGGCGGCGTCGCTGTTCTGCGCCGAGCTCGGCGACGCGCTCACGCGCACCGCGCGCGTCCGCTGCGCGCTGTACGGCTCGCTGGGCGCGACCGGCCGGGGGCACGGCACCGACCGGGCGGTCGTGCTGGGGCTGCTGGGCGAGGCACCCGAGACCGTCGACCCGCGTGCGGCGACGGTCGAGGTGGACGCCGTCGCCTCCCGCCGCGAGCTGCTGCTGGCCGGACGCCAGCGCATCGCCTTCGACCCCGCCACCGATCTCGTGCTCGACGGCTCGGTCGAGCTGCCCGCCCACCCCAACGGCATGGTGCTGAGCGCGTGGGACGCGGCCGGTGATCTCCTCGCCGAGCGAAGCTACTACTCGGTCGGTGGCGGCTTCGTCGTCGAGGGGGACGCCGCGGCGTCCGACCCGGTGGTGCCCGACGTGACCGAGGTGCCCCACCCATACCACACGAGTGCGGATCTGATGGCGATCTGTCACGAGACCGGGCTGTCGATCGCCAAGGTCGCGATGGAGAACGAGTTGGTGTGGCGCTCGCGCGACGAGGTTCGGGCCGGGCTGCTCCACATTTGGGACGTGATGGAGGGCTGCATCGCCGCCGGCATCGAGACCGAGGGACGCCTGCCCGGCGGCCTGCGCGTCCTGCGGCGCGCGCCGGCGCTGCACACCAAGCTCATCGGCGAGGCGTCCTCGGACGACCCGCTGCGGGCCATGGACTGGATCGCTCTGTACGCCCTGGCCGTGAACGAGGAGAACGCGGCGGGCGGACGGGTGGTGACGGCCCCCACCAACGGGGCGGCCGGCATCATCCCCGCCGTCCTGAAGTACTACACGACGTTCGTGCCCGGCGCGGACGACACCGGCGTCGTCCGGTTTCTGCTCACCGCCGCCGCGATCGGCATGATCTTCAAGAACACGGCCTCCATCTCGGGGGCCGAGGTGGGTTGCCAGGGCGAGGTCGGCTCGGCCTGCTCGATGGCCGCGGCCGGCCTGGCCGCCGTGCTCGGCGGCACCCCCGAGCAGGTCGAGAACGCCGCCGAGATCGGCATGGAGCACAACCTGGGCCTGACCTGCGACCCCGTGGGCGGCCTCGTGCAGATCCCCTGCATCGAACGCAACGCCATCGCGGCGGTCAAGGCCGTCGCCGCCGCCCGGACGGCCCTGCGCGGCGACGGAAGCCACATCGTCAGCCTCGACACCGTCATCACCACCATGCGCGACACGGGGCGGGACATGCAGAGCAAGTACAAGGAGACCGCCCTCGGCGGGCTGGCCGTGAACGTGATCGAGTGCTGACACACCTCGCCGGTGGGGCTGGTGCTCGCTCCGCTCGCGCAAACAACACAGACACACCTCGCCGGTGGGGCTGGTGCTCGCTCCGCTCGCGCAAACAACACAGACACACCTCGCCGGTGGGGCTGGTGCTCGCTCCGCTCGCGCAAACAACACAGACACACCTCGCCGGTGGGGCTGGTGCTCGCTCCGCTCGCCACTGACCAAGGACACACCTCGCCGGTGGGGCTGGTGCTCACTCCGGCATGCGAAACGGGGCCTGCTGACCATCCCCCCGGGCCAGCAAGCCCCGCCTCAACCAACGTTAGGCAGGGCCCCCCGGATTCGCTATCCCCCGGGGAGGTGACTTTGCCGAATCCCGCTGCTCCGGCGCCGTCCGGCGTCCGGCCACAACCCCAGCCCTAGTGTGGACGCATGCTCATCACCGGCCTCGTCCTCGCCACCCTGGCGGCCCTGCTCCACGGCTACATCTTCGCGCTGGAATCGTTCGCCTGGGCTCGCCCGCAGCGCAGCGGACGTTCGGGCACACGGCGCAGGAGGCGGAGCGAACCCGATTCATGGCGTTCAACCAGGGCTTCTACAACCTCTTCCTCGCCCTCTTGGCGGTGGGGGGCGTCGCCGTCGGCCTCGCGGGGGCAACCACCGTCGGGCTCACGCTCGTGTTCGCCGGCGTGGGCTCGATGCTCGCGGCAGCTCTCGTAGTGGGCATCAGCTCTCCGCCGCACCGATCCGCGGCCCTCAAGCAGGGAGCCCTGCCGCTCCTCGCACTGATTGCTCTCACGATCCATCTGCTCTGACACCGCCCCGCTGCCGAGATCAGATCTATCTGCCGCGTCCCAGCGCAACCCCTCCGAACGAACGTCGCCCCCGATGCCACAGACGCCCTCAGTCCGACCTCAGCCTGGGTCACCTGGTCCCCGTCGATGTGACCCCGGCCCGAGCCGCGCCCTACCCTGGCCGGGAACCCCGAATGTTTCGGAATGCAGCGAGGATGGTGCACATGTTCCCTTGGTCAGATGCCACACGGCCCGTCGACGAGCGCGTCGAGGCGCTGCTCGACGCGATGAGCCTGGCCGAGCAGATCGGTCAACTCGGGGCCTTCTGGCCCCGACCCAAGTCCAACGGCGCCGGCCTGAACGACGTGGCCCCCATGGAGTCGGCGATGTCGAGCGGGGAGTTCGAGGAGGTGTCGGCCGACGGGCTGGGCCACCTCACGCGCGTCTTCGGCAGCGCCCCGATCGACCCCGAGACGGGGGTGGCCACGCTGGCGCGCTTCCAGCAGCAGGTGCAGCAGCGCTCCCGGTTCGGCATCCCCGCCATCGCGCACGAGGAGTGCCTGACCGGCTTCACCGCCTACGGGGCCACGGTCTATCCGGCGGCCATCGCCTGGGGCGCCACGTTCGATCCGGAGCTCGTCGGCGAGATGGCCCACGCGATCGGCTCCGACATGGCGGCCCTCGGCGTCCACCAAGGCCTGTCCCCGCTCCTGGACGTCGTGCGCGACTACCGCTGGGGCCGCGTCGAGGAGACCATCGGCGAGGACCCCTTCCTGGTGGGCACGCTCGGCACGGCGTACGTCCGCGGCCTGCAGGACGCCGGCGTCCAGGCGACGCTCAAGCACTTCGTGGGCTATTCCGCCGCGCGGGCCGGCCGCAATCACGCCCCCGTCACCATCGGTACCCGCGAACTCGAGGACGTCCTGCTCCCGCCCTTCGAGATGGCCGTCCGGGAGGGCGAGGTGGCGTCGGTGATGAACTCCTACTCCGACGTGGACGGCGTGCCCGCCGGGGCCAGCCGGCACCTGCTCACCGAGGTGCTGCGGGAGCGCTGGGGCTTCACCGGCACCGTGGTGTCCGACTATTGGTCGATCAGCTTCCTGGAGTCCATGCACCACGTGGCCGACGATCTCACCGAGGCGGGTGCCCTCAGCCTCAACGCGGGCCTGGACATCGAGCTGCCCGAGACCGGCGCCTATGCCCACCTCGCCGAGGCGGTCGAGCGGGGTCTGGTGAGCGAGGGCGTCATCCGCGAGGCGGCACGGCGCATCCTGCGCCAGAAGGTGCAGCTCGGCCTGCTCGACGAGGGGTGGGACGCCGCGGCCGCCGGCCGTGCCGTCCACCTCGACTCCGAGCGCAACCGCGAGATCGCCCGCCGGATGGCGGAGCAGAGCGTCGTGCTGTGCGCCAACGACGCCGGCGTGCTGCCCCTCCGGGCCGACTCGATCGCCCTGCTGGGCCCGATCAGCGAGAACCCGCTCACGTTCATGGGCTGCTACTCCTTCCCCAACCACGTGCTGCCCCGCTACCCCGAGCTCGCGAGCGGCCTGCCGCTGACGAGCCTCGCGGACGCCGTGCGCGCCGAGTTCCCCGACACCCGGGTGGACGTGGTGGCCGGCGTGGACATCCTCGACCCCGACACCTCCGGCATCGAGGGGGCCGTCGCGGCGGCACGCGACGCGGCGGTGGCCGTGGTGGCCGTGGGTGACCTGGCCGGCATGTTCGGCGGCGGCACCTCCGGCGAGGGCTGCGACTCGGTGGATCTGCGGCTGCCCGGCGCCCAGGCCGACCTCGTGCGGGCGGTGCTCGACACCGGGACGCCCACGGTGCTGCTGGTCGTCTCGGGGCGGCCCTACTCGCTGGGCGAGTTCGGCGACAGGGCGGCCGCGGTGGTGCAGGCGTTCATGCCGGGCGCCGAGGGCGGCGCAGCGCTGGCCGGCGTCCTCTCCGGGCGGGTCAACCCGAGTGGCAAGCTGCCGGTCGGCGTCCCCGATCATCCCGGCGGCCAGCCGGGCACCTACATCGCGGCGCCGTTGGCGTGGTTCACCGACGGGGTGTCCAACCTCGACCCGCGCCCGCTCTACCCCTTCGGCCACGGCCTGTCGTACACGACGTTCGCGGTGTCCGACCTGGCGCTGACGGCCGACGAGGTGCCCACCGACGGCACGCTCACCGCGACGGTGCGCCTCACCAACACCGGTGAGCGCGCCGGCGCGGAGGTCGTCCAGTTCTACCTGTCCGACGTGACGGCCCAAGTGGTGCGCCCGATCAAGCTGCTCGCGGCGTTCCGCAAGGTGCACCTGGAGCCGGGGGCGTCCGCCACGCTCCGCGTGGACTTCTCCACCGACCTGATGAGCTTCACGGGGGTCGATCTGACGCGCGTGGTCGAGCCGGGCGCGATGAAGCTCTCGGTGGGCACGTCGAGTGAGAACCTGCCGCTGGTGGCCGACTTCCGGCTCACCGGTGGCCTGCGCGTGGTGGGCGAGGGCCGCACCCTCAGCCCGACCGTCACGGTGGAGTGAGCCATGGCGTTCTTCGACCTCTCGCCGGACGCGCTGGCGTCCTACGCACCACCGCTGGACGAGCCGGCCGACTTCGACGCCTTCTGGGCGCGCACCTTTGCCGAGCACGGTTCGGGGGACGTGGACCTGCGCGTCGAGCCGGTGGCCACGTTCATGACCCTGGTGGACACCTACGACATCAGCTGGCGCGGCTGGAACGGTGAGCGCGTCAAGGGCTGGCTGCTGCTGCCGGCGGGGGCGTCCGGGCCGCTGCCTGCGGTGGTGCAGTACACCGGCTACTCCATCGGACGAGGCATGCCGTTCGACAAGCTCATCTACGTCGCCGGCGGGTATGCACACTTCGTGATCGACGCCCGCGGGCAGGGGTGGGCCACGCCGGCGTCCCACCCCGGCACGGACGACACGGGCACGCGGATGGCCGGTGCCGCGCGCGGGCTGATGACCGAGGGCGTCCTGGCGCCGGAGACGTACTACTACCGGCGGCTGTTCGTCGACGTCGTGCGCCTCGTGGAGGCGGCGGGAACGCACCCCGCGGTCGACCCCGCCCGCATCGCCGTCGCCGGCGGCAGCCAGGGCGGGGCGATGGCGCTGGCCGCCGCAGGGCTGGCGTCCCACCGCGGTGTGGAGGTGGCGGCGTGTTCGGCGGAGGTGCCGTTCCTGTGCCACTTCACCCGCGCGATCGGCCTCACGGACGCCTACCCGTACAAGGAGGTCGCCGACTACCTGGCCGTCCACCCCCAGCACCGCGGGCAGGTCATGGACACGCTGTCGTACTTCGACGGCATGTCGACGGCCGCGCGCGCGAGTGCCCCGGCCCTGTTCTCGGCAGGCCTGATGGACGCGATCACCCCACCCTCGACCGTGTTCGCCGCGTACCACCACTACGCCGGGGCCAAGGAGATCGAGGTGTACCCGTTCAACGGCCACGAAGGCGGCCGCGGCCACCAGGTGGAGCGCATCATGGCGTGGTTGGCGCGGGTGCTGCGCTGAGATCGTTGCCGTCGTACCGTGGCCGCATGACCGATGTCGACGCCGAGCGCGCGATCCGCGCGAACTGGCAGGCCCAGCTCACTGGCATGGACGCCGCCGACACCGAACTGCTGGCGGCCCAGTTCACCCCGGAGGCCACCCTGCGCCACATGACTGGGCACGTGCAGGCCCTCGACGACTGGATGGACGGCATTCGCGCCGGCACGTTCGTCTATCACGAGGTGTTGCCCCGCACCGTCGACGTGACGGTGGACGGCGAGCGGGCGTGGCTCACCGGGCGCATCCTCACTGGCCACCGGGCCGACGGCCGCGGTCAGACGTGGCGTCTGGAACTCGACCAGGACTTCAGCAACGTCGACGGCCGCTGGCTCTGCACGGCGTCCCGCGTCACGACTTGGTAGAGCGACGCCTCCTGCACCCGTCCTTCAAGGCAGCTCCGCTCAGTTCGGCAGCCCCGCTCGGTTTCGGCAGCCCCGCGCGGAGGGCGTCCGGGCTGAGATCACCGGGCCGGACGTCGTCGGCTGCGGCCCGGCGTCCCCACCGAGCCAGCGCCGCGTTGACCGGCGCCTCGCTACCGATCTGATGGGCAAGAGCCACGATCTCACCGTTGAGGAAGTCGGTCTCGACGTTGCCCCGCCCCTTGGTGAGCGACTGCCAAGTGGACCCGCCGAGCTCGTCGGGGGCGCCCGCGACATCGGCTGAGCGCGGCCCGGACGCCCGCGCCGCGGCCTCGGTCGCGTCGTCGACCATGACGATGCCCGCGTCCTCGAAAACCTGACGCGCCTCCTGCCGGGCCGCCTCGACCACGTCGTCGGCGTCCTGGCTGCCGAGCAGCGCCTGCACCACGTTGCCGAGGTTGCTGATGAGCTTGCGGTACTTCCACGGCATCACGTCGGAGGGCAGCGGCACGTCGAGCCGGGCGCTTTCCCAGTCGGCGCGCAGCCGGTTCAGGAGCGCGGAGTCGGCGTCGTCGGTGAGGGTGGCGGGCACCCGGGAGCAGTGCAGCACGGCCGAGGTGGGCGTGAAGCGCGCCACCACAACACCCGGCTCCAGGTTGGCCGTGGGCGCCCACACGCACACCCCGTACACACGACGGAACCAGCGCAGCGCCATCGTCTCCGCGGCGACGCCGTTGGTGGAGAGCACCGCGGGCAGCGTCTCGCCGGCCGTGGCCAGTGCTCCGTCGGGCCCGGTCACCGGCACGTCGGCCCAGCTCGCCAGGGCCTCGGCCACGTGCTGGGTCTTGGTCGCGAAGACGAGGACGTCATCGGGGCGCAGGTCCGCGTCCGACGGGTCGAGCCAAACGGGCGCGCGGAGCGTCTCGGTTCCTTCGGGCGTCATGAGGGTGAGGCCGCGGTCTCGGAGCGCCCGGCCGTGCTCCCCGCGCGCCACCCAGGCGGTGTCGATTCCGGCCTGCGCGAGGCGTCCGCCGATCATTCCGCCGACAGCGCCGGCACCGACGATCACGTAGCGAGTCACGCCGCCACCCTACGAGGCGCCACCCGACGAACTGGGCGTGATGACGACCTTCAACCCCTCGCGCCGCGTGGCCCGCTCGAACGCCTCGTCGGAGGCGTCCAGTCCGAAGGTGTGGCTGACGACGGCCTTCAGGTTGACGTGGCCGCGCTCGACCAGGGTGACCGCGCGCTCGTAGACCTCCGGCATCCGGCGGACGACCGCGATCGTCAGCCCCTTGCGGCGTGCCAGGGATGCGGGGAACGTCGTCTCGTCGGCGTCGGGGATGCCCACGAGCACCACCCGGCCGCCGCGCCGCGCCACCGTCATGGCCTCGCGCACCGGGTCAGGATTGCCGCACACCTCGAACACGACGTCGAAGTCGTCACCAGGCAGGTCATCGGAGTCGTGCACGGCGTCCGCGCCGCAGGCCAGCGCCGCCTCGCGGCGGTGTTCCAGCGGTTCGACGCCGGCGACGTGGCTGGCGAGGCCGTTCTTCGCGAGCTGGATGAGCAGCAGCCCGATGGGGCCGCAGCCCACGACGGCCACGCGATCGCCGAGGCGCACGTGGCCGAGATCCCAGGCGTGGATGGCGACGCCGAGCGGTTCGAGGACGGCGGCGTCCACGGCGTCCATGCCCGGGGGCAGGGGCACCAGGCGATCGGTGGGCCAGCTGATGACCTCGGCGAGGCCGCCGTCGGTGTCGCTGTGCCCGGCGAACTTGATGCGCTCGCACAGGTTGGTCCAGCCCTCGTGGCAGCGGGGGCAGTCGAAGCACGGAATCGCAGGATCGACGGCCACGACCTGCCCCTTGAGGGGTCCGGTCAGCGCGGTGCCGCCGATCTCGTGGCCGGGGATCGCCGGCTGGTCGAGCCCGGCGTCCCCGATGTGGCCGTCGACGTACCAGTGCAGATCCGACCCGCACAACCCGACGGCGCCCACGGCGACGAGCGTGCGGCCGGGCTCCTCCGCGGGTGTCGGCTCCTCGACGATGCGGAGGTCCCGGGCGGCGTGCAGCCTGGCTGCCTTCATGGCGTCATCCCCTTCGACTTCGTTGTGCCCCGAGCCTAGGCGATGGCCGCCGCTCGTGGCGCGTCCAGACTGCGGCCGACACGCACACTTCTGGTTCAAACTCCGCTACCGGAGGCGGAGTTTGAGCACAGAACTGGAGTTTGAGCCCCAACCCGGGGGGCGAGCACGGCGGGCCGGCCCCGTCACCCATGACCACCCGCCGTGTAAGAGCCGTGTTACACCCCGTGGACGCCCCACGTGGCGCCCCCCGACTCGCCTACCGTGTCCACGCAGGGACGCCCCCGCCCGCCGACGGACGAGGACGCCGCGCACCACCGATCCGAACCGGGAGCCCACCATGCACCTCGAACCACGCGAGCAGGAGAAGCTGCTCATCGTCGTGGCCGGAGATCTCGCGCGCCGCCGCCGCGAGCGCGGCCTGAAGCTGAACCACCCCGAGGCGGTGGCGCTCATCACCGCCGAACTCCTCGAGGCCGCCCGCGACGGACGCACCGTCGCCGACCTCATGTCCTTCGGCACCACACTGCTCACCCGCGATGACGTGATGGTCGGCGTCCCGGAGATGATCCATGCCGTGCAGGTTGAGGCCACGTTCCCCGACGGCACGAAGCTCGTCACCGTGCACGAACCGATCCGCTGACAGGAGACCCCCATGATCCCCGGCGAGTACCATCTGGCCGACGAGCCCATCGTCATCAACGCCGACCGCCCGACCATCGAGGTCGAGGTCACCAACACCGGCGACCGACCCGTCCAGGTCGGCTCCCACTACCACTTCGACGAGGTCAACCCGGCGCTCGACTTCGACCGGGACGCCGCCCACGGCTTCCGCCTCGACATCCCCGCCGGCACCGCCGCGCGTTTCGAGCCGGGTGACGCGCGCACCGTCCAGCTCGTCGCCCTCGGCGGCCGCCGCGCCGTCTACGGCCTCGCGAACCGCACCGACGGCCCCCTCGACTGACCCGACGATTCCCCAGGAGCCACGCACATGAGCCGCGAACTGAGCCGCCGCGAGTACAGCGACCTCTACGGACCGACGACCGGCGACGCCGTCCGCCTGGCCGACACCGACCTCCACGCCCGCGTCGAGAAGGACCTCACCCACTACGGCGACGAGGTGGTCTTCGGTGGCGGCAAGGTGATCCGCGACGGCATGGGCCAGAACGGACGCCTCACCCGCGACGAGGGCGTCGTCGACACGGTCATCACCAACGCCCTCATCATCGACCACTCCGGCATCATCAAGGCCGACATCGGCCTGAAGGACGGCCGCATCGTCGGCATCGGCAAGGCCGGCAATCCGGACACCCAGGACGGCGTCGACATCATCGTCGGCACCGCCACCGAGGCGATCGCCGGTGAGGGCCGCATCGTCACCGCGGGGGCCATCGATTCCCACATCCACTTCATCTCGCCGACGCAGATCGGCACCGCGCTGGCGTCCGGCGTCACCACCATGCTGGGTGGCGGCACCGGCCCGGCCGAAGGCACCAACGCCACCACGATCACTCCCGGCGCCTGGCACCTGGCGCGCATGCTCCGCGCCGTCGAGCAGTTCCCGATGAACATCGGCCTCCTCGGCAAGGGACACGCGTCCGCGACGAACCCGCTGGCCGAGCAGATCGCCGCCGGTGCCATCGGCCTGAAGATCCATGAGGACTGGGGCACGACGCGCGCCTGCATCGACACCTCGCTGCGCGTTGCGGACGAGTTCGACATCCAGGTCGCGATCCACACCGACACGCTCAACGAGTGCGGCTTCGTCGAGGACACGATCAAGGCCATCGACGGCCGCGTCATCCACACCTTCCACACCGAGGGTGCCGGCGGCGGCCACGCCCCCGACATCATGCGCATGGCCGGGCTGGCGAACGTGCTCCCCAGCTCGACCAACCCGACGCTGCCGTTCACCCGGAACACCGCCGAGGAACACCTCGACATGCTCATGGTGTGCCACCACCTCAACCCCAACATCCCCGAGGACGTGGCGTTCGCGGACTCCCGCATCCGCCCCGAAACCATCGCCGCGGAGGATGTGCTGCACGACCTCGGCATCTTCTCCATGACGTCATCGGACTCCCAGGCCATGGGACGCGTCGGCGAGACCGTCATCCGCACGTGGCAGATGGCCGACCACATGAAGAAGACCCGCGGCGCGCTGCCCGGCGACAGCGAATTCGACGACAACACGCGCATCAAGCGCTACGTCGCCAAGTACACGATCAACCCGGCCGTCACCCACGGCATCGCCGACGAGGTCGGCTCGGTCGAGGTCGGCAAGTGGGCCGACCTCGTGCTGTGGGAGCCGGCGTTCTTCGGCGTGAAGCCCAGCGTGATCCTCAAGGGCGGCCAGATCGCCCACGCCGTCATGGGGGACGCCAACGCCTCCATCCCCACGCCGGAGCCGACGCTCATGCGCGACATGTTCGGGGCGTACGGCTCGGCCGTGCACGACAGCTCGTTCACGTTCGTCAGTCAAGCAGCGGCGGACGCCGGCGTCCCTGAGCAACTCGGCCTCCACAAGCGGATCCACGCCGTCTCGGGCGTCCGCACCCTCACCAAGGCTGCCATGGTGCACAACGACGCCACGCCCACCATCGAGGTTGACCCCCAGACCTACCAGGTGCGCGTGGACGGCGAGCTCATCGAGTCCGTCCCGGCCCAGGAACTCGCGCTCGCCCAGCGCTACTTCCTCTTCTGAGGACGCCGTGATCGTCACCGAGATCGTCGGCAATCTCGCCGACCTGTCCGAGGCCGAGCGGGCGATGCTTCACGTGGAACACGTGGAGCTCGCCTCGGCCGATCTCACCAAGCGCATCCAGCGCGTCCGCACCGATCACGGCCGCGAGCTGGGCCTGCGTCTGGACGCCGCCACCGACCTCCGCGACGGGGACATCCTGCTGCGGGAAGAGCACAACGTCGTCACCGTCGCCGTGGCCTCCCAGCAGGTCATCGTCATCGCCCCCCGCGACGTCGTCGAGGCGCTGCGCGTGGCTCACGGCCTCGGCAATCGCCACCTGCCCGCGCAATTCTTCACCCACCTGAGCGTCGAGGGCCTCGACACCGCACAAGGAGTCATGGTGGTGGCCGACGACCACACGGTCGCTGCGTTCTGCGACCACGCCGGGACGCCGTATGCCCGCGTCGAGCGCGTGATGGAGGTGCCGTTCCGACATGCAGAGCACACCCACTGACGCGTCCCACGCGCCCAGCGACGCACTCCCCGCGTACCTGCTGCCCCTGCTGCAATTCGCCGATTCCGCGCTCCCGACCGGCGCCTTCAGCCACTCCTTCGGCCTGGAGACCTACGTCAGCGAGGGCGTCGTGACCGACACCGACACCTGCGCCGCCTGGCTCGACGCCTACGTCCGCGAGCAGTTGACGCCCACCGACGCCCTGGCCGCCCACCTGGTGATGACGGCGCCGGACCTCACCACCATTTGGCGCGTCGACGATCTGCTCCGCGCCCAGGCGCTCCCCCGGCAGGTGCGCGAGGCGTCCGCCCACCTCGGACGCCGCACCGTCGCGATCGCCGCCGCCAACCACCCGTCCCCCTGGTTGTGCGCCTACGCCGAGCGCATCGAGGCCGGCCTGGCCGCCGGCCATCCGGCCGTCGCGACCGCGCTGGTCGGCCGCGGGTTGGGAGCGCCGGCGTCCACCGTCGTGGCCCTGGTGCTGCACGCGGCGGTCACGTCGCTGACGCAGAACGCCGTCCGTGCGATCCCGCTGGGCGCGGACGCCGGCCAGCGCATCCTCGCCCACGTCCAACCCCGAATCGCGGAGGCCGTCGCCACCGCCGCCACGCTGCCGATCGAGGCGCTCGGCGCGGTCGCGCCCGGCCTGGAGATCGCCCAGATGCGGCACGAACGCCAACGCGCCCGCATGTTCATGAGCTGAAAGGAAGAGCCAGATGCCCACCTCCCGAGGACCCGTGCGCGTCGGCGTCGGCGGCCCCGTCGGCGCCGGCAAGACCGCCCTCATCGAGCGGATCGCCGCCGCGATGGCCGACGAGATCTCGATGGCCGCCGTCACCAACGACATCTACACGATCGAGGACGCCAAGATCCTCGCCGCCACGGGCGTGCTGCCGGTCGACCGCATCGTCGGCCTCGAGACGGGCGGCTGCCCCCACACGGCGATCCGCGAGGACACCTCGATGAACGAGACCGCCATCGCCGACCTCGTGGCCCGCCACCCCGACCTCGAGCTGGTGTTCGTCGAATCCGGCGGCGACAACCTGTCGGCCACCTTCTCCCCCGAGCTCGTCGATTTCTCCATCTACATCATCGACGTCGCGCAGGGCGAGAAGATCCCGCGCAAGGCGGGGCAGGGCATGATCCGCTCCGACCTGTTCGTCATCAACAAGACCGACCTCGCCCCCCATGTGGGCGCCGACCTTGCGGTGATGGAGGCCGATTCGAAGGTCTTTCGCGGCGCGCGTCCGTTCTGTTTCACCAACCTACGCACCGACGAGGGGCTCGACGGCGTCCTGACCTGGCTGCGCCACGACGTGCTGCTGCTCGATCTCGCATGACGGCGGCGCCCGTCCTCCCTCCGCCGACCCTGACCGGCCAGATCAGCCTGCGCGCCGAGAGGCGGGGTGACCGGACCGTGGTGACCGGCCAGCGCCACGACGGGTCGCTGCGCGTGCTGCGGCCGCTCTACCTCGAACCTGAGGGTCAGGTCACGGCCGTGGTGGTGAACCCCGGCGGCGGGTATCTCGGTGGCGACGCCTACGAACAGCGCTTCGAGGTGGGCGCGGGGGCGTCCGCCCTGGTCACGACCCAGTCGGCCACGCGGATCTATCGGACGCCGCACGCCCGAGCCACCCAGCACACCGAGGTGGTGCTGGACGCCGGCGCCCGCCTCGAACTCGTGCCCGACCAGGTCATCGCCTACGCCGACGCCCGCTACGACCAGAGCTGCCGCGTGGAGATGACCGCCGACGCCACGTTCGTCGCCACCGAGGTGGTGACACCCGGCTGGTCCCCCGACGGCCGGCCGTTCCGCTACGAGCACGTCCGCAGCCGCACCGAGGTGGTGGTGGCCGGGCGATTGACCGCGCTCGACAACCTCGTGCTCGCCCCGCACGACGGGGTCATCGGCGCGCTGGAGGGCTTCAGCCACGTCGGCACGCTGCTCGCCGTGGCCCCCAGCCTCGACCAGGCCCGCGTGGACGCCGTCGCCGCCCTGCTCGCCGACGCCGACGGCGTCCGGTGGGGGGTCTCGCGCCTGGGTTGCCCGGGCCTGAGCGTCCGCCTGCTCGGGCGCGACACCGACACCGTGACGAGATGGCTCACCGCGGTGCTGACCCTGCTGCGCGGCACGCCGCCGACGCTCCGCAAGTACTGATTCCCTCGGCTTGCCGCCGCCCATCCTGACCCAGCGCGTCCCGATCCCGTCCCCCCAGGAGAACCGCCGTGAACGATCTCGCCGACCGACTGCCCCGCCCCGTCACCGTGCTCGGCCGCGGCGTGGGTCAGATCTATCTGCAGCCGAACCTGCTCACCGGTGCGCTGATCCTGCTCGGCGTCGCGCTCGCCAGCCCGCTGATGGCGCTGCTCGCGCTGCTCGGCACGGCCGTCCAAACCGTCAGCGCCGCCGCACTCGGGCTCTCCGCCGACGACCGCCACCAGGGCCTCGACGGGTACAACGGCGCGCTCGTGGGCTGCGCCGCGTGGGTGACGTTCGACGGGGCGCTCTGGCCGGCCGCGCTCGCGACGGTGCTGGGTGCAGCCGCCTGCCCGGCCGTGGGCGCCTGGCTGGCCCGGGCGCTGGCCCCGCTCGGCCTGCCCGTGCTCACCGCCCCGTTCTGCGTGGTTGCGGGGCTGACGCTCCTGGTCGTGCGCACGTTCGTGCCGGCCACCTCCTACGACGCCGCGACCGGCGGCGGCCTGCTCGAGATCGGCACCGGCTGGCTCTCCGGCATCTCCCAGGTCGTCCTCGTCGAGAACGCCTGGGCCGGCCTCGTCATGCTGGTCGGGCTCTGCCTGGCCGGCTGGCGGGTCGGAGCCGCCGCCGCGGTGGGTTCAGCCATCGGCCTCGGCCTGGCGCTGCTCACCGGGACGCCGCCGGCGGTGGTCGCCGCCGGGCTGGCGGGGTTCTCCCCCGTCCTGACGGCCATCGCTCTCGGTGCCGTGTTCCTCACCCCCGGCGCGCGGGCCTGGGGCTGGGCCGCCGCCGGGGCGGCGGTGACGTGGGTGGTCTCGGTCGGGCTCGCCCTGACGCCGATCCCGGTCTACACCTGGCCGTTCATCCTCACCACGTGGGTGTTCCTGCTCCTCACCCGGCGCTCCGGATCCTGACGCGCAGCGCGGCGGGGGTTGCTCCCCGCTGACAGACCGGTGACCCTCAGAGGGTGATGCCCAGCCGGGTCAGCAGCGGCTCGACCTCCGGGTCACGGCCCCGGAAGGTCCGATAGGTCTCCAGAGCGTCCACCGAACCACCGGGCGCGAGCAGCGTGCGGCGGAAGTGGTCGCCGTTCTCGCGGGTGCCGCCACCGTTCTCCTCGAACCAGGCCACGGCGTCGGCGTCCATCACCTCGGACCACTTGTAGCCGTAGTAACCCGCCGCGTACCCCGAGCCCCAGATGTGGCTGAAGTACGTCGACCGGTAGCGCGGCGGCACCAGGGCGTGGTCGACGCCCCAGCGTTCCAGCGCGCGACGCTCGAAGGCCTCGACCTCGTCGGCGGAGGTGGGCAGCGCGTCCAGCGGGGTCTGGTGCCAGGACTGGTCGAGCAGCGTGGCCGCCATGAGCTCCAGCGTGCCGAACCCCTGGTTGAACGCCTTCGCCTCGGTCAGCTTCGCCAGCCACTCCGCGGGCAACACCCGGCCGGGCTGCCACGCCCAGTGCTCGTTGACCTGGGAGGGGAACTCCACGAAGTCGCGCGGCGTCGACGTGCCGGAATGGCTCGCGTACCGGCTGTCGGCGAACAGCCCGTGCAGGGCGTGGCCGAACTCGTGGAACATCGTGATGACGCCGTCCCACGTGATGGTCGTCGAGGACGGGGTGTAGTTGCAGTTGTTGGTGACGACGGGCAGCTGCCGGGTGAGGTGGTTCTGGTTCACCAACGAGTTCATCCAGGCGCCGCCCTCCTTGTTCGGACGCGCCCAGAAATCCATGACGAACAACCCGACCGGTGTGCCGTCGGCATCGTGGATCTCGTACACCTCGGCCTGCGGCGTGTGGCCGACAAGGTCGTCCCGCCGGGTGAACGTGATGCCGTAGAGGTCGTGCGCCGCGGCGTATGTGGCCTCGAGAACGGCGTCCACCCGGAGGAACTGGCGGACGTCGGCCTCGTCGAACGCCGTGGTCTCGCGGCGGACGAGTTCGGCCAGGTACGCCCAGTCCCACGGCGCGAGCGTCGCATCGGGGTCGATCTCGGCCAGGCGGGACGCCAGCGTCGCGGCGTCCGCCTCCGCCTGTGCCTTGGCGGCCGGCCCGAGCGGCCCCATCAGGGCGTTGACCGCGTCCGAGGTCTTGGCGCAGTTGGCCTCCGCCACCAGCGCCGCGAAGTGCTCGTACCCGAGCAGCTGCGCCTTCTCGGCGCGGGCCCGGGCGATGTCGACGATGATCTGGCGAGTGTCGTGCGGCCCGTCGAGCCCGCGGGACGCCGACGCCTCGAAGATGCGCTGCCGCAGCCCGCGTTGGTGCAGGCGCGCCAGGAGGGGTTGCTGGGTGGTGTTGACGAGCTCGATGCGCCACGTGCCGTCCTCGGTGGCGAGGCCGTCGATCTCGTCGTCGCTGAGCCCATCAAGCTCGGCGCGGTCGGTGACGACGACGGCCCCGGCGACCCGGGCGCGGCGGTTCGCGTCCTCGAACCGGGCCCCCAGCTGGGCGAGCCGGGTGTTGAGTTCCCGCAGCCGCTGTTGGGCGTCCGGGTCGAGCGCGACGCCACTCCGGTCGAACGCGCGCAGCAGCTCCCCGAGCGCCCAGGCGTCCTCAGCATCAAGGGTCACCTCGCCGGCCTCGGCCCGGGTCACCAGCTCGGTGAGACGGCCGTGCAGCGCCGCGTCCAGGAAGATCGCGTCGCGGTGCTCGGCCAGCCGCGGGGCGGCGTCGGAGTAGACCGCGTCCAGCGCGTCGTCGGTGTTGGCCGCCTTCACCGCGCCGAGGGGCAGCAGCGCCCGTTCGAGCAACTCCCCGGAGCGCTCCCAGGCGTGCAGCACGTTCTCGACCGTGGCGGGCTCGGCGTTGCCGGCCAGCTCGGCCAGCGCTTCGAGCTGCTCGGCCATGCCGGCCTCGATGGCGGTGCGGTAGTGCTCGGCGGTCAGCCGGGCAAAGTCAGGCAACTGGTAGGGCAGCACCGAGCGTTCGGCGAGTGGGTGCGCGGCGTCAAGCGTCATGGCCCCACCGTAGTCGTGACGGCGATCCGGACGCCGCCGGCCTGGTCACGACCCGCGCGCACCGACCCGAGGCAGAGCTCGCCGGCCCGGGGCAGGGCTCTCACCTGAGCGCGGCCTCCACCAGGCCCACGGCGACACCAATCAGCTGGGACTCGACCGCGGTGACGTCACCCTCCTCGGTGTACTCGCCCAAGGACTCACGGAAGTCGCTGACCGCCGCGACGGTGGCAGCGTGATCGTCGCTGTTCGCCGTGACGTCCGCCCACTGCTCCCGCAGATCGGCTTGGGCGTCGCGCGCCCCGTCCGAGCGGGAGGCGTCGATGCTGGTCAGCGCCGCGTCGACACCCTGGAGGGCAGCGGAGAGCGCGGCCTCGTTGACCGAGGGCAGCGTCACCGAGGGCAGGGAGATCGACGGCAGGGGTACCGGAATGAGGGTGGGCACTGACGTCGGCGCCGGCGCGCTGGTGGTGGGACTTGCCGGCGTCGGCTCGGTGGTCGAGGACGCGGCTGGCGTGGGGGACGGGGGGTTGGCCGGGGTGGCGACGCCGAACACGGAGGTTCCCAGCGCCCACACCACAGCGAGCACCAGCAACGCCACGATGATGACCACCAACCACACGGCCACCCGCCCGAGCGGGCCGCGCCGCGCGGGGCTCCGCTGGCCGGGCGGGAGTGCCATCGGCTGGCCCCCGCCGGCGCGGCTTGCCTGCTGCATCGAGGCCGGCTCCGCCATCTGGCCCGGCGGTGGCGCCTGCCAGGGCGGCGGCGGGGCACTCGCCCGCGCGGCGGCGTCCGCCGGCATGACGGCGGTCACCCCGGGTGCGTCGATGGGCCGGGACGCGACCGCGGTCGGCGGGGCGGGCGGGGCCGGACGGCGGGGGTCCGGCAGGTTGCGCGCCAGGTGTTGCAGGGCGGTGACGACCTCGGTGGTGTGGGGCCGGGCCTCGGGGTTCTTGGCGAGCATGCGGTGGACGAGGTCGTCCACGGTCGCGGGCACGTCGGGACGCCGCTGCCGCACCCACGGCACCGGATCGTTGATCTGGCGGTGGAGCACGGCGACGGCGTGGTCGCCGGGGAAGGCCGGCTGGCCGGTCAGCATCGCCATCAACACCCCACCGAGGGCGTACACGTCGGACGCCGCCGTCGCCCGCTCCCCGCGGGCCTGCTCCGGCGACATGTACGCCGCGGTGCCCAGCGTGGTGGCCGGGCGCGTGAGCGCGGCGCTGGCGTCCAGGGAGATCTGGGCGATGCCGAAGTCGAGCAGTTTGACCGACCGGGCGTCCATCATGATGTTGGCGGGCTTGATGTCGCGGTGGACCACGCCGATGCGGTGGGTGGCGACGAGCGCCCGCGCGACCTCGCCGGCGATGCGGATGGCGTCCGCGAGCGGTAGGGGGCCGTTCTCGCGGATCACCTGCGACAGCGGACGCCCTGGCAGCAGCTCCATGACGAGGAAGGCGGTCTGACCCTCGGTGTCGGCGTCGAAGATCGTGACGATGTTGGGGTGGTTGAGGCGGGCGGTAGCGATGGCCTCGCGGTGGAACCGATCGGCGACATCGGGATCCGTCGCGGCGCTGAGGTCGACGACCTTGACGGCGACGTCGCGGTCGAGCCGGTCGTCGTGGGCGCGGAACACCTGGCCCATCGCGCCGCGGCCCAGGGGCGCGCCGAGGCGGTAGCGGTCCCCGACCACATCCCCTTCGCGCATGGGGCCATGGTACGCAAGCCCCTGCTGAGGAGTGGCGGTGCGGGAGGCGTCCGGCCGGTAGGCTCGGGGGCATGGCGAAGCCGGAGAAGCCACTCGAGGGCGGCAACATGACGCCCGTCTCCCGCCGCGGCGACCAGGTGTTGCGCGAGGCCGGGCCGTGGACGCCCACCGTCCAGCGCCTGCTGGCGCACATTCGCGAGCAGGGTGTCGAGTGGGCCCCCGAGCCGCTCGGCTGGACGAAGGACGGCCGCGAGGCGCTGGCCTACCTCAAGGGCAAGGTGCCGACCTACCCGATGCCCGACTGGGTGTATTCGGAGGAGACGCTGGTGCGCGCCGGCCAGTGGTTGCGCGAGCTGCACGATGCCACGGCCGACTACACCGACCCCGAGGCCCGCTGGCGCGTCGCGGGCCGCAAACCGGCCGAGGTGATCTGCCACAACGACTTCGCGCCCTACAACATGGTGTTCAAGAACTCCGAGCTGGTGGGCGTCATCGACTGGGACTTCGCCGCCCCCGGCCCACGGCTGTGGGATCTGGCGTACCTCGCCTACCGCCTCGTGCCCCTGATGCGCGAGGAGAATCCGGCGGCACCGGCGTTCAAGATCGACCTGGCCGCCCGGTTGCAGACCCTGATGGACGCCTACGGCTCCGACGCCAGCGTGCCCGAGCTGCTGGGCACGATGGTGGCCCGCCTCGAAGACCTCGCGGCGCTCACCCACTCCATCGGGCTCGCCCGTAAGGACGACGCCCTGGTCGACGACGCGGACAACTACACCGCCGACGCCGCGTTCCTGTCGACGCTGCTGCGCTGATCTGTCCCTGGTGATGGGCCCCACTTCGGGCTGCTTGGCTCGGTCTGCTTGGTTCAAGCTGGGGCTCAGCGGGCGGAGTCCAGCAAGTGTTCGACGTCGCGAGGCCGGTGGGCCAGAAATACCTTCGGCCCGGCGGACGCCGCCGCCCACGCCCGCATGCGGGCCCGTTTCCGTGGGAACGATCGGAAATGCCACAGGATCAGCGAGTCGCGGCTGAACAGCTGCCGGAAGCTCTCGGTGTTGCCGTTGCAGATGGGCCGGCGGTCGCTGGCCCTTGCGACCGACCTGAGCAGGAGGCGTCCCAGGCTGAGCCAGCGGGGGTAGTCGAGGGCGACGACCACTTCGGTGCGCTCCCAGACCATGTCGATCCACTTCCCATAGGCGGAGTCGAGGACCCAGGCGTCCTCCGCCGCCAAGACGGACGCGATCGCCCGCTGCTCGCCGACCGGCCGTTCCACCCAGCCGGGGAGCCAGCCGATCTCGTCATCGACGAGGTGGACGGGTAGGGCCAGCGCCTCGCCGAGCTGCTTGGCAAGGGTCGATTTGCCCGCACCGCTGACGCCGTAGACCAAGATCCGCCGGGCGGCCACGACGTCGGCGGCGGTGGCGAGAGGCATGACGCGAGCATAGGGAACCGGCAGGGCCCTCGTGGTGCGGGCCGCTGTCGGGTGGGCCGTCCCAGGGTGGGCCGCGACCGGGCCACCTCGCTCCCCGGGCGTGGCAGTGCTCCTCGGGCGTAGCGCTGCTCCCCGTCCGAAATGACCTCGCTCCCCGGCCCTAGCGGCGCCCTTCGTGCAGGAAGAGCCCCGCGATGCGCGGGGAGCGAAGTGACCCGTCGGCCGGGAAACCTCGACCTACGACGCCGCCAGGGTGATGTCCACCATCAGTTCGTCGGCGAGCCGCTCGAGGTCGGCGCGGAGGGCGTCCAGATCCGTGGCGTCCGAGAGGGGCGCGACCAGTCGTGCCTCGAACAGGACGCCGCCGGCCATGGGGGCCTCCCGGGTGTCGGTGGTGAGCTCGTCGATGCTGACGCCATGGCGGCTGAACACCGCGGCGACCTCCTTGACGATGCCCGCGCGGTCGTTGCCGAGCAGCTCGAGCGTGATGACCTGCCCGGTGGGGGCGTCCGAGCGGCCCGGGGCGTGGTGGACGCCGACGTGCAGCACCCCGCCCAGCTCGTGCAGCGCACCGCGGAATGCCTCGCCGCGGTCGTCCGGCGCCTCGATCACGACGATGCCGGCGAATAGGCCGGCGAGTTCGGTCATGCGGCTGCGTTCCCAGTTGCCGCCGTGGGCGGTCACGACGTCCGCCAGCGTCTGGACGAGCCCGGGGCGATCCTCACCGATCACCGTCAACACCATGGTGGCCACGGCCTCACCCTAGCCCAGCCTCACCCCCCACTCGTCGCGACCATCCCGGCCCCATCAGAGAACCCCCGACGAACCCGCTCGCGACAACGCAGGACACGATGCGGCGCCACGACTTCGCGCGGCGTAGGCTCAGCAGGTGGTGTCGGGGACGAGGGGTGCAGACGCGTGAGCTCGGACGACAGCCGCACCCCCACGAAGACGCCCATCCCGCGAGAGATCTGGATCCTCGTCGTCTCGGCACTGCTGATCGCGCTCGGCTTCGGCCTCGTGGCCCCGGTGCTCCCCCAGTACGCCCAGTCGTTCAACGTCGGCGTGGCGGCGGCGTCCGCGATCGTCACGGTCTTCGCCGTCACCCGCCTCGCCTTCGCTCCCGCCACCGGCCCGCTCATGGCCCGCTTCGGCGAACGCTGGACCTACGTGGCCGGCCTGTTCGTCGTCGCCCTCAGCTCGTTCGGGTGCGCCTTTGCGCAGGGATATTGGGATCTCATCATCTGGCGCGCCCTCGGCGGCTTGGGCTCGGTGACGTTCACGGTGGCGTCCATGGGCCTCATGGTGCGGCTCGCCCCGCCGGAGGCCCGCGGTCGGACGTCGGGGCTGTACGGCTCGGCCTTCCTGCTCGGCAACATCTGCGGCCCGATCCTCGGCTCGCTGCTGGCTGGCTTCGGCTTCCGCGTCCCGTTCCTCATCTACGGGGTCATGCTGCTGATCGCCACCACGTTCGTCGCGGTCTTCCTCCGCGGCGCCGGCGGACGCGAGGCCGCCGACGACGTCCGCCCCCGCGTCCTGCTCGCCGACGTGGTGCGCGACCCGATCTACCGCTCGCTGTTGGTCACGGGATTCGCCAACGGCTGGACCAACTTCGGCGTCCGCATCTCCCTCATCCCCCTCATGGCCGCCGCGGTGCCCACCCTCGGCGTCGCGATGTCCGGCATGGCGCTCACCGTGTACGCCCTCGCCAACGCCATCGCCCAACAATTCACTGGTCGCTTCGTGGACGCCGTCGGACGCCGCCCCGTCCTCATGGTCGGCCTCACCGTCTCCGGGCTGGCGAACCTGGTGTTTGGCTGGTCGACGACGCCGCTGTTCTATCTGGGCCTCTCCGCGGTGGCCGGGCTGGGGGCGTCCATGATCATGCCCGCCATGCAGGCCCAGATGGCCGACCTCATCGGCGCCGACCGCAACGGCGGCTCCGCTCTGAGCACCTACTCCATGGCCGGCGACCTCGGCTCGATCGGCGGCACGCTGGTCGCCGGCATCATCGCCGAGGTGCTGGGGTTCGGCTGGGCGTTCATGGTCACCGGCGCGGTGCTGCTGCTCGCGATCATCCCGTGGGTCGTGATCGGACGCCGCACGCCCGCCTGAGCCGCCTCAGCCGACGGACGCCGCCCGCGCGGCCGCGGCGTCCTCGACCTCCTCGCGGCTGAACCCCAACAGGTATAGCACGGCGTCCAGGTGGGGCAGGCTGAGCGCGGTGTCGGCGGACGCGCGGACGGCCGGCTTGGCGTTGAAGGCGATCCCGAGGCCGGCGGCGGCGAGCATGTCGAGGTCGTTGGCGCCGTCGCCGATCGCGACGGTCCGCGACAACGGCAGCCCCTCGGCCGCCGCGAAGCGCCGAAGCGTCTCGGCCTTGGCCGCGCGGTCGACGACCGGGCCCGCGACGCGTCCGGTGAGCACCCCGTCTGCCACCTCGAGGGAGTTCGCGTGGACGTGCGTGATGCCCAGCTCGGCCGCCAGCGGCGCGACCACCTCGAGGAAGCCGCCAGAGACCACCCCGACCGCGAAGCCGAGGTCGCGCAGCGTGGCGACGAGCGTGCGGGCGCCGGGCGTGAGCCGGACGGCGGCGCGGACGTCGGCGAGGATCGACTCGGGAAGCCCGGCCAGCGCGGCGACACGGTGGTGCAGGCTGGCGGCGAAATCAAGCTCGCCGCGCATCGCGGCCTCGGTGACGGCCGCCACCTCGGCCTCCCGCCCGGCGTGGGCGGCCAGCAGCTCGATCACCTCGTCCTGGATCAGGGTGGAGTCGACGTCCATCACCACCAGGCGTCGCCCCTGGCGCGACAGGCCGGCTGGCGACACCGACACGTCGAAGCCGGTCTCCGCAGCAGTGGCGGCGAGAGCCGGCCGGAGCCGATCGACGTCGGTGCCGGAGACGATGAACTCCAGCGTCGTCATGGGGGTCCGCGAGAGCCGCCGGATGCGGTCGATGGTGCCGCCGTGCTCGGCGATGACCCGTCCGGCCTCCGCGAGGTGGGTGGCGCGCAGGGGGCGTCCGAGCAGCGACACCACGACCCGGCGGGCGCGGGGCGGGTTGTCGCCGACGCCCTCGTCGATGCTGAGCCGGTACCCGAGGCGGGCGCAGGTGCCGGCGAGGCGGTCCTCGAGGGTGTCGAGATCCTCCGGCAGCGATCCGAGCAGCACCGCGATCGTCACCTGCCCGCGGACCAGCACCTGCTCCAGGTCCAGCACCTCCGTGCCGAGCCCGGCGATGGCCCCCATCAGCGCGGCGGTGATGCCGGGCCGGTCGGGCCCCGTGAGCGTGGCGGCGAGTGTGAGGCGATCAGTCACGGGCACGATCCTGTCACGGGCACGCCCTGACACGGACGCGACCCTGTCACGCGCCTCAGAAGTCGAACCCGCCGAAGTCGACGCCCCCGCCGTCGCCCCCACCTCCGAAGAAGCCGCCACCATCGCCGCCGTCGCCGCCGAACAGACCACCGCCACCGTCGCCACCGTCAGCCATGCCACCTTCGCCCAGCCCGCCGCCGTCGAGGGCGTCCATGCCGGTGTCCGCGCCGACGTCGGCGTCGAAATTGCCCATGTCGCCCAGCGCACCCAGGCCGCCGGCGTCCGCGAACGCCGCCCACGTCATGAGGGTGAACGCGTCGTAGGCCGGCAGGACGAACCAGACCGGCGCCAGGTCGGCCTCCTCCAGATCGTGTGCCACGACCTCCGACCACTGGGGCAGGATGCCGAACAGCACCGCGTAGGGCAGCAGCCGCTCGTGGAGCTTCGCGATCTCGCCACGGCCCTGCACGGCCGGCAGCCGCGTGGCGGTGTCGGGGGCCTGGAGGGCCTTCAGGCGGTCCGCCTCGGCGAGGGTCATGTAGTGCTTGAGCCCGTCGAGCTCGTCGTTGAGGCGGCGGCCCTCCCCGGTGAGCCGCCACGGGCGGACCTTGATGAGGTTCGTGGCCAGGCCGCCAAGGAACGCGAAGGCGAGTACTGGGGCGGCCGCCGCGTTGCTCAGGCCGAGGAACGCCACCAGCGCCAGCATCGGGATGAGCCAGCCGCCCGCCCGCACCAGCGCGTGGCCGGCGGACGCCGTGCGCTCCACCCAGCCGCGCCGGTTGACCTCGTACCAGGCCTCGTGCAGCGCGTTGGAGAACCCGAGCCGCGTCTCGCGGTCGGCGACCAGGTCGGCGCTCAGCTCCATCGAACCGGGCGGGAAGATGCCCCGATAGATCTGCAGCGGCACGGGCTCCAGGGCCGGCTCGTCGAGCGAGTTCCGCTGCACGAACCACGTCTTGGATCCGCCCGCGGGGCGCTGCGGCGTCCGGGCGTACGGGTCGGCGGGGGCGGCGTCCGCGTCATCACGGACGCCGACCTGCCACACCCCCTTGAGCGCGAGATCAAGGATCTCGGCGGGGACGACGGCGCTGCCCTTGACGTCGCGGCGCAACTGCGCCGACAGCCCGGGTGAGAGCGCGCGGGGCGGCGCGAAGGCCACCGCGACGGTCTCGTTGCCGGGGGCATCCTTGCTGCGGAACGCGATCACGATGCGCAGCACGGCGACGACCACGGTCGCGATGGCGAGGGTGGTGGCCCAGATCATGCTCCCCAGCCTAGGCTGCCCATCCATGGGAACCCGATCCGCGCCACCGGGCCGCACCTCGCTGACGAACACGTGGGGGCTGTGGCAGCGCACGCAGCGCCTACCCCCCGGCGTGGGCACGCGGCTGTTCTCGGCGGCGGTGGCGCTGAAGGCGCCCTACTTCCGGACGGTGCTGCCCCACGTGCGCGTGCTGGAGCCGGGCCGGTGCGTCGTCACCGCACCGGTGTGGTGGGGCGTCCGCAACCACATCGGCACGTTCCACGCCATCGCCGCGTGCAACCTCGCCGAGGTGGCGATGGGGATGCTCGCCGAGGCGACCGTGCCGCCCACGCACCGCTGGATCCCCAAGGCCATGACCGCGCAGTACCAGGCCAAGACCCGCGGTGGGCTGACGGCCACGGCGTCCCTCGACCCCCTGCCCGACTTCGCGGCGATCACGTCCGGCGTCGACGTCGTCGTGCCCGTCAGTCTGGTGGACGCCGCCGGCGTCGAATCCGTCCACTGCAACATCACCATCTGGGTGACGCCGCGGCGCTGAGCGCAGGAGCCATCGGCGCGCGAGCCGAGGGAGGGCGTCCGCGTTCGGGACCGGCTCGGCCGGCCCAGCGGCGGGGCGACTACGCTGGGCGGGTCCGTCTTCGCGAGGAGGATCGATGGGCCAGCTCCGTTCCCGCACGTCCACCCACGGCCGCAACATGGCCGGCGCCCGCGCGCTGTGGCGCGCGACGGGCATGGGCGAATCCGACTTCGGCAAGCCGATCGTGGCGATCGCGAACAGCTTCACCCAGTTCGTGCCCGGCCATGTGCACCTGAAGGACATGGGCCAGCTCGTCGCCGGAGCCGTGCGCGAGGCGGGCGGCGTCGGACGCGAATTCAACACCATTGCGGTCGACGACGGCATCGCCATGGGCCACGGCGGCATGCTCTACTCGCTGCCGAGCCGCGAGGTGATCGCCGACGCCGTGGAGTTCATGGTGAACGCCCACTGCGCCGACGCCCTCGTGTGCATCTCGAACTGCGACAAGATCACCCCCGGCATGCTGCTGGCCGCGCTGCGGCTGAACATCCCGACCGTGTTCGTCTCCGGTGGGCCGATGGAGGCCGGCCGCCTGCTGGGAGACAAGGTCATCTCGGGGGCGCCCGATGAGGGCGGCAACGAGCGCCTCGACCTCATCGACGCCATGGTCAAGGCCGTCGACGAGTCGGTCTCCGACGAGCAGATCGCCGCGATCGAGGCCAACGCCTGCCCCACGTGTGGCTCCTGCTCGGGCATGTTCACCGCCAACTCGATGAACTGCCTCACCGAGGCGCTCGGGCTGTCCCTGCCGGGCAACGGCTCCACGCTGGCAACGGCGTCCGCCCGCCGCGAGCTGTTCCTGCAGGCCGGACGCCTGTCCGTCCAGCTGGCCCAGCGGTTCTACGACGAGGACGACGCCTCGGTGCTGCCCCGCTCGATCGCCACCAAGGCGGCTTTCGCCAACGCCATGCGGCTCGACATCGCGATGGGCGGCTCCACCAACACGGTGCTCCACATCCTCGCCGCAGCCCAGGAGGCCGGCGTCGATTTCACCATGGCTGACATTGACGCGCTCAGCCGCGTCACCCCGTGCCTGAGCAAGGTCGCGCCGAACACGACGAAGTACTACATGGAGGACGTGCACCGGGCCGGTGGCATGCCGGCGATCCTCGGCGAACTGCGCCGCGGCGGGCTGCTGGACGAGTCGGTGCACGCGGTGCACGCGGACTCCCTGGCGCAGTGGCTCGACGACTGGGACATCCGCGGCGGCAAGGCCACGCCGGAGTCGTTCGAGCTGTGGCACGCGGCGCCGGGTGGCGTCCGCACCACCGAGGCGTTCAGCTCCACCAACCGCTGGGCCGATCTCGACACCGACGCCGCCGACGGCTGCATCCGCTCGGTCGAGCACGCCTACACCACCGACGGAGGGCTTGGCGTCCTCACCGGCAACATCGCTCCGGACGGGGCGATCGTCAAGAGCGCCGGCGTCCCCGAGCACCAGTGGACGTTCTCCGGGCCGGCCAAGGTCGCCGAATCCCAGGAGGAGGCCGTCGAGATGATCCTCGGCGGCAGGATCGTCGAGGGCGATGTCGTCGTCGTCCGCTACGAGGGCCCGAAGGGCGGCCCGGGCATGCAGGAGATGCTCTACCCCACGTCCTACCTCAAGGGCGTGGGGCTCGGCCCGAGGTGCGCGCTCATCACCGACGGGCGCTTCTCGGGCGGCTCGTCGGGGCTGTCGCTCGGCCACATCAGCCCCGAGGCGGCTGCCGGTGGTGCGATCGGGCTGATCCGCGACGGCGACGTGATCTCGATCTCCATCCCGGAGCGCTCGATCAACGTGGAGGTGTCCGACGAGGAGTTGACGCGCCGCCGCGAGGAGCAGGACGTCGCGGGCTGGCGTCCGGCGCAGCGCGAGCGAGTGGTCAGCAACGCGCTGAAGATCTACGCCTCCCTCGCGCTCAGCGCCGACAAGGGTGCCGCGCGGCGTCAGCTCGACTGAGCGGGGTCCCGGCCGGGTCCGAACGCGGGATTGGCGTCAGTCCGCGTGGGGGCGGGGCGCCGTGGCCGCCGTCACCACCGAGGGCGGCCGGCGCAGGGAGAGCGTGAACAGCGCGACGGCGGCGATGCAGACGAGAATGCCGAGGATGATGTGGGGCGGCCGCCAGTGGAGCTCCCCGATCGCGAACTGCACCACGGCCAACCCGAACACGCTGAACCCGTGCATGACCAGGCCCTTCTTGCGTGCCTGGCGCCCGTAGCTCAGGGACGACAACGCGGCGATGAGCGTCGTCACCATGAACACGTAGCCGGTCGCCTGGTGCGAACCCAGCAGAGTCGGCTGGCCCAGCCACACCGCGACGCCGAGGCCCAGCATGGCGAGCGCCACCAACGCGCTGACGCCGGACGCCCACCGGAAGACCTTGTGGGACAACAGGGGCTCAAGCGTCACGACTGCCACGGCGCACACCCTACCGGCCGGCGCCGAGACTGGGGCGTCCTACGATGCGGGTGAGGAGGTGCCATGCCCGAGACCCGCACCGCTGACCCAAGCCTGCACCTGGCGGACGCCTTCACGTCGTTCCGCATCCCGGCGTCCGACCGAGGCGAACGGGTGGTTCACGGCAAGAAGCTGCGTGCGGTGACGCCGCACACGTTGCTGGGCCGCTGGCAGCCCACCCCCGACCGCCCGGGCGTCGTCGACATCATCGAGCGCACCCATGAGGGACGCCTGGAGTGGCTGCTCGGCGTCCGCACCGCCCGCATGGCGGCCTCACCGTTTGGGCTGCTGCGGGGGACGGCGAACCTCATGGCGTGGGACGTGGCACACCTGCCGAGCACCGGCGTCCAGACCACGGCGTGCGGCGACGCGCACATCGGCAACATCGGGTTCTACCGCTCGCCCGAGGGCGCGCTCGTGATCGACCTCAACGACTTCGACGAGGCCCACACCGGTGCCTGGGAGTGGGATCTGCGGCGGCTCGTGGCGTCCATCTGGGTGCTGGGCCGCGACAACGGGGCATCGGAGGACGCGTGCGACGAGGCGGTCCACGCCTGCGTGCGCGCCTACCGCGACGAGGTGAGCTTCCTCTCCAAGCAGCCGCTGTTGTGGCGGGCGTACAACCACCTCGACGTCGAATCGCTCGGCGACACCGTGACCGAGACCTCCCTGCGCGACGAGATCGAGCGCGCCGCGAAGGCGGCCCGCAAGCGGACATCGGACCGGCACCTGCCCAAGCTGACCGGCGACGCCGCCTCGACGCGCATCGCCGAGGACCCCCCGGTCGTCACCCACCCGTCCGAGGAGGAGTTCGAGGCGCTCGCGGAGGGGCTGGACGCCTACCTCGCGACGTTGACGCCCCAGTGGCGCCGGATCGTCGGCGGCTACACGCTGCACGACATCGCGCACAAGGTGGTCGGCGTCGGGTCGGTGGGGTTGCGGGCCTGGGTGGCGCTGCTGGTGGGCTCGCGTCCGGACGACGTGTTGTTCCTGCAGTTGAAGGAGGCCCGCCGCTCCGTGCTGGCACCGTTCGTGCACGGCGACACCGCCCGCCACGCCCACCAGGGGCAGCGCGTCGTGGAGTACCAGCAGCAGCTCCAGACGGTCTCCGACCCCCTGCTGGGCTGGACGACGGTGGGCGAGCACCAGTACTACGTGCGCCAGTTCCGCAACATGAAGGGCGGCGTCCCCCTGGACGCGATGAGCGCCACCGCCTTGGTCGACTACGCCGGCATCGTCGGTCACCTGTTGGCCAAGGGTCACGCGCGCACCTCGGGGGCGTCGGTGATCTCGGGCTATCTGGGCAAGTCGGACACCCCCGCCGACGCCTTCGCCGCGTTCGCCCGCGACTACGCCGACCAGACCGAGGCGGACCACGCCCAGCTCGTCAAGGCGGTGAAGACCGGACGCCTGCCGACCGCCTGAGGCGGGTTGGTTGCTGTGGCCGCCGGGGCGGCCGGGCTGCCGACGGCTCACCTGGGGCTGACGTGGCGCCCTCCGGACGCACGTGGCGCAGCGTGGGCTGACGTGGCGCCCTCCGGACGCACGCGGCGCAGCGTGGGCCCACGCGGCGCACCTCCGAGTCACGTGGCGCAGTGGAGCTCACCCGGCGGCCCTTGCAGGGGCCGCAAGGTGACGTGCGCTGCGCCACGTGGGGTGCAGGTGCGCCACGTGAGGCCGGAATGCGCCACGTCGCACCGAAATGGTCCGGGTGAACCCTCCCGCGAGGCACCCGGCACCCCGCCGGTTGCAAGCTGACCAGGGGTGTGCCGAGGTTCGCGACGAAAACTCGCCACTCGATCGCGTCTGCGTTCCGAAAAGGGCAGTCCCACTGAACTCGCCCAAAATCGAGTGCTCGATTTTCGTCGGCTCCCCCTGACAAGAGCTTTCTGGCCGCTCTCCGCGAACTGCTCGATCGCTGACGCGCCCCGGCCTACGCTGCGGGCATGAGGACCATCGCCGGCGACCTGACCAAGGACACCCAGCTCTGCATCTCTCTCGCCGCCCGCCCGGGCAACACCGGCACGCGCTTCCACAACTTCCTCTACGACGCCCTCGGCCTCGACTTCGTCTACAAGGCGTTCACCACCACCGACATCACGGCCGCGATCGCCGGCGTCCGCGGCCTGGGGATCCGTGGCTGCGCGGTGTCGATGCCCTGGAAGTCCGACGTCATCGCCCTCATCGACGAGATGGAGCCCTCCGCCGCGGCCATCGACAGCGTGAACACCATCGTCAACACCGATGGCCACCTGGTCGCGTACAACACCGACTACCTCGCGATCGAGCACCTGCTTGCCCAGTACGACGTGCCCACCCAGGGCGAGGTGGCCGTGCTCGGGTCCGGCGGCATGGCGAAGGCGACCGTCGCAGCCTGCGCGAACAACGGCTACACCGGCATGGTCGTCGCCCGCAACGAGACCACCGGGCGCGCGCTGGCCGACCAGTACGGGTTCGAGTGGGCCGCCGAGCTGGGCGCGCGGCGTCCGCACACGCTGATCAACTGCACCCCGGTCGGCATGGAGGGCGGCCCGGACGCCGATGCCCTGCCGGTGTCGCTCGCGGCCGTGGACGCGGCAGGCGTCGTGTTTGATGTGGTGCCGAGGCCGGCCCGGACGCCGCTGGTACGCGCCGGTGAGGCGCGTGGCACGGTGACGATCACCGGCGCGGAGGTGATGAGCCTCCAGGCCCTGGAGCAGTTCGTTCTCTACACCGGTGTGCGACCCGACGACGCGCTCGTCGCCGAGGCGACCGCGTACTCACGCCACTCCTGAACGCCCTACGGCGCCAGGCGCTCCCGCACCCACCGGCCATCGGTCAGCGTGTAGCGCAGCCGATCGTGGAGGCGGGATTTCCGCCCCTGCCAGAACTCCCAGGCGGCCGGCACCAGGCGGTAGCCACCCCACCACGGCGGACGCGGCGGCTTGAGCCCGTGCTCGGCGGTCGCCTTGGCGGCATTGGCGACGAGCACGGCGCGGTTCGCGATGACCTCCGACTGCGGTGACGCCCACGCCCCGATCCGCGAGTCCAAGGGGCGGACGGCGAAGTAGGCGTCCGACTCGGCCTCGCTGACCTTCTCGACCACACCCTCGATGCGCACCTGCCGCTCCAACTCCTGCCAGTGGAACAGCACGGCGGCGTGCGGATTGGCGTCCAGATCATGACCCTTGCGCGAGGTGTAGTTGGTGTACCAGACGATGCCGTTGGCGTCGAAGCCCTTCATGAGCACGATGCGGGCCGATGGGCGACCCGCGGCGTCCACCGTCGCGAGCGTCATGGCGTTGGCCTCGACGTGGCCGAGGTGGGCGACGTCGTCGAACCACCGCTCGAACAGTGCGGTGGGGGCGTCCGCCGCGCCCTCCTCGTCCAACTCGTCGCGTTCGTAGCTCCTGCGCATTCCGGAGATGTCCACGACCCCACCCTACGATCCGCTCGACGCTCACGGGGAGGGCGTGGCGGTGACGACCGGAGTTCGCTCCGGCGCGGAGCTACCGGACGCCCCGCCCACCAGCCCGGCGCCGAACACGGCGCTGAACGCCAGCAGACTCACCGCCGCGATGGCCACGATGCCCTTGAGCCGGTTGATCTCCGCCCGGCGTTGCTCCGTCTCGTGCTCCATGATGGCCCCCTCCGCACCGTCTGAGGGTCGCGTCCCCCCTCAGCAAGGACGCACGAGCCGGTCGACAGGTTGCCTGCGCGTGTTCCCGGCCTACGGCGGCGGCGTCCGGCGGCGTCGGCGTCCGGCGGCGCGTCCGCATTTGGACCCGAGACAATGGCGCCATGGCACCCGTTTCTCGGGTCCAAATGCCCAGCGGGGGGCCGGTGGAATACTGACCCCATGAGCACCACCCCGGATCTCGCACGCCAGGGCGGCAAGGGCGCCAACCTGGTGCGGCTGGCCGCCGCCGGCCTACCCGTGCCGCCCTTCGTGATCGCCGAGACCGACGCCTACGCCGCGTTCGTCGCCGCCGCCGGGCTCGATGCGGTGATCGCCGACGCCCTCACCGCGGACGCCGCGCAGGCCTCCGAGACGATCCGGACGGCCTTCGCCGCCGCCCCGCTGCCGGATGACCTGCGGGCCCGCCTGGTCGAACTCATCGCCCCGCTGGCCGGCGGCCCGGTGGCCGTGCGGTCGTCCGCCACCGCCGAGGACCTGCCTGGCTTCAGCTTCGCCGGCCAACAGGACACGTTCCTCGACGTGACCGGGGTGGACGCGATCCTGCACCAGATCGTCGCCTGCTGGTCGTCGCTGTGGACGGAGCGGGCCATCACCTACCGCGAGCGCAACGGCATCGGTCACGACGCGGTCGCCCTCGCCGTGGTCGTCCAGGCCATGGTGGACGCCGACGCGTCCGGCGTCCTGTTCACGGCCAACCCGCGCACCGGCCTGCGTGACGAGACCGTCATCGACGCGACGTTCGGGCTCGGCGAGGCCCTGGTGTCGGGCCAGGTGACCCCGGACACCTTCACCGTCGAGACCGCCACCGGAACCCTGCGCTCCCGCGACATCACCGGCCCCACACCCACCCTCACCACCGCCCACGTGGGCGCGCTCACCGCGCTCGGCCGCCGGATCGCCGACCTCTACGGCGAACCCATGGACGTCGAGTGGGCCCGCGTCGGCGACGAACTGAGCATTCTGCAGGCCCGGCCGGTGACCAGCCTCTACCCGGTGCCGCCGGCCCCGGACGGCCCCCCGCAAGCCTGGGTGAGCTTCGGCTCGGTGCAGGGAATGCTCGAACCGATCACCCCGCTCGGGCAGGACGTGCTGCGCGTCATGCTCTGCGGCGCGCCCCGCGCCCTCGGACGCCGGGTGCCGTGGCGGACGGCGCCCTACCTCGCCGTGGCCGGGGAGCGGCTGTGGCTCCGCGTGGACGCCGCCCTGCGCACCCGGCTCACCGCCCGGCTGGCCGCCCGCATGTTGCCCGTCGCCGACCCGGGAATCGCCGCGATCGTCGCGCGTCTCGCGTCCGAGCCCGCCTTCGCCCCCACCGCGGCCGGGCCGCAGCCAGCCCTCGTGGCCGGGGTGCTGCGCTTCGCGGCCCGGCTGGCGCCGCGCGTCCGGGCCGCCCGCAGCCATCCCGTCCGGGCCCGCCGCCGGGCCGAGCGGGCCTGCGCGGACGCGCTCGCCCAGGTGGCGCAGGCGCTGGAACGCGCCGCCACGGCCCCCACCCCGCAGGCGCGGCTCGCCGCCCGCGTGGCCGCGGTGGAGGACGCCGCCCCCCTGCTGCTGCCGACGATCCTGCCCCACTTCGCGCCGATCATGGTGCCCTCGCTCCGGGCGCTGGGGCAGCTGCGCCGCCTGGCCGGCCACACCGGGCTGCCGGACGCCGAAGCGCTCGCCCTCGCCGCCCTGCGCGGTCTGCCGGGCAACGTCACCACCGCGATGGACGTCCGGCTGGCCGAGACGGCCGAGACGATCCGGCGGGACGCCACCGCCTGGGGCTGGGTGGCCGAGACGCCGGCGTCCGACCTCGCCGAGCAGTACCTGCGGGGCACCCTGCCGCAGGGAGCCCAGGCGGCGATCGCGGCGTTCCTGGCCGACTACGGCATGCGCGGCGTCGCCGAGATCGATCTCGGCACGCTGCGGTGGCGCGACGACCCGACCTCCGTGGTGCAGGCGCTCAAGGCGCACCTGGCCCGGCCGGATTCCGGCCTGACGCCACGGGAGGAGTACACGGCGGGCCAGCGGGACGCCGGCCGGTCGCTCCGCGCGCTGATGGACGCCTCGACGCCGCGCCGGGCCGCGGCGATCCGCAACGAGGCCACCGTGCTGCGCGGGCTGTTCGGGGCTCGGGAAACCCCGAAGTTCACGCTAATCCGGGCGTTCGGGCTCATCCGCGACGCGCTCGACGCCTCGGCGACCGAGTTGGTGGCCGCCGGGCGGATCGCGGCGGCGTCCGACGTGTACCTGCTGCACCTCGACGAGCTGCGCCGCGCCTTCGACACCGACTGGCACGCCGTGGTGGCGGAGCGGCGGGCCGTGCGGGACGCCGAGAAGCGCCGCGGGCAGGTGCCGCGGGTGCTGGTCTCCGACGGCCGGGCGTTCTTCGACGGCCTGTCGGGCGAGGGTGAGTTCGGCGGCGTCGGGGTCTCGCCGGGCGTCGCCGAAGGGCTGGTGCACGTCGTGCACGACCCGCGCACCGAGCAGCTCGCGCCCGGGGAGATCCTGGTGTGCCGGGGCACCGATCCGGCGTGGACGCCGCTCTTCCTGCCCGCCGCCGGGTTGATCACCGAGGTCGGTGGCCTGATGACGCACGGCTCGGTCGTGGCCCGCGAGTACGGCATTCCGGCGGCGGTCGCGGTGGACGGAGCCACCACCACACTGGTGACGGGGCAGCGGATCCGCATCGACGGGACCTCGGGGGCCATCGAGCTCCTCCCGACCTAGGGATTGCGCTTTCCCACATCCTGCACCAGAGTGGACCCCGGCGGCGCCGATGCCGCCACCGCCCCGCTTCCGGACGAAGGAGTTCCCCCATGTCCTTGACGAAGAAGACCGTGATTGCCGGCCTGGCGCTGACACTCGTGGGCCTGACGCCCACCGTGGCCACCGCCGAGCAGAGGGTCGCCGGCCAGCCCCGCAGCGATCTCGGCCGGCAGGTGCTGGCCGCCAACGATGGCTGGGCGTCCGCCGAGGGCGGCACGACCGGCGGCGCCGCAGCGACCGCCGCGAACGTCTACCACGTGTCGACGTGGCCCGAGTTCCAGGCCGCACTGGGCGGGCCCGGCAACGCGGGCCGCACGAACACCGAGGCGCGCATCATCTACGTCCACGGCGAGCTGAACGCCTACGAGACCGCCGACGGCACCCTTGCCACCTGCTCCACCTTCGAGGACGCCACCGGGTTCAGCCAGGCGGCCTACATCGAGGCGTTCGACCCCGCCGGCCCCTGGGGCTGGACCGACCCCGCAGGCGAGCTCGTCACCCTGCAGGCCGCCGCCGCCAACGCCCAGGCCCTCCAGACCCAGCAGCACATCGGGTCGAACAAGACGATCATCGGCGTCGGTGACGACGCGCGGATCGTCGGCGCCAACCTGCGCATTCGCGATGCCGACAACGTCATCGTGCGCAACCTGACGGTCTCGGACTCCACCGACTGCTTCCCGGAGTGGGATCCGGGTGACGGCCAGACCGGCAACTGGAACAGCCGCTACGACAACATCTCGGTGTGGACGTCGACGCACGTGTGGGTCGACCACACCACGCTCGACTCGGGCACCATGCCCCCGGACGCGCTGGGCACCGTGTACGGGCGGCCGTACGAGGTGCACGACGGCCTGCTCGACATCACCCACAGCTCCGACCTGGTGACCGTCTCCTACAACCGCTTCGAGGCCCACGACAAGACCATGCTGATCGGCTCCTCCGACAGCCGGACGGCCGATCGCGGCACCCTGCGCGTCACCATCCACCACAACCGGTGGACCGACATCGGGCAGCGCGCGCCGCGCGTCCGCTACGGCCAGGTGGACGTGTACAACAACCATTACGTGCAGACCGCCGACCAGGACTGGTATGCGTACTTCTGGGGTCTGGGCCGTGAGTCCCAGCTCTACGCCGAGAACAACTACATCGAGCTCGCCCCGGGCACCGATGCGGCCTCCGTCGTGCGCGTCTTCGGGGGCACGGCGATGACCGAGATCGGTACCCGGGTGAACCGGCGCCGGGTCTCGGTGGTGGACGCCTACAACGCGGCCACCCCGTCGGCCCCCATCGGGAGCGACGCGGGCTGGACGCCGCAGTACCGCCTCCGCGTCGACCCGACGATGGCGGTTCCCCGCCGGGTGGAGCGCGAGGCCGGCGCTGGCGTCCTGGGCTGAGCTGAGGCGTCCTGGCGGAGGGTCCACCACGAACTCACGGGCATTTGGACCCGAGGAAATGGCGCCATGGCGGCATTTCCTCGGGTCCAAATCACCGATCGCGGGGCGGGGGGGCGATGGAGTCGCGCACCACCGGCGGGCAGGCCACGCGGGTGACCCCCTCGGGCGCCTCACCGTCGAGGACGCCGAGCCGCGCCAGGAGCGCCTCGGTGGCCAGCTGGCCCATGCGGCGGTGGGGCAGCGCCATCGTGGTCAGCTTGGGGTACAGCTCGCTGGCCACGTTGACGTAGTCGTCGAAGCCCACCACCGAGAGGTCACCGGGAATCGACAGGCCGAGCCGGCGCGCAGCGTGGTAGACGCCGGTGGCCGCGATGTCGTTGAACGCGAAGATCGCGGTGGGCCGATCGGGAGCGTCGAGGGCCCGGAGGGCGAGTTCCTCGGCGAAGCCCGAGCCCTCGTGCCAGTGCGGGGGCACGAGCACCCGCCCCTCCCCCAGACCCGCCTCAGTGAGCGCGGCCCGGAAGCCGTCCACGCGCAGCTGACGCGCCAAGCCGTCGCCCACCGGTTCGCTGATGTGCGCGATGCGGCGGTGCCCGTGGTCGAGCAACAGGCGGACGGCCGCGCGCGCGGCCCCGAAGTCATCGGGGACGAAACAGGGCGCCGCCGGGTCGTCGGACACTGCATTCAGCCCCACGGTGGGGATGCCCTGGGTGAGGGACGCGAAGGGGAGGCGCCGGTGGTACATCGCACCCACCAGGAACCCGTCGACCTGCCGCGCCACCAATGACGCGACGGCCTGCCGGAGGTGATCCGGTTGGTCCTCCGTGCCGAGCCAGAGCACCAGATGGTCGTGCCGCCAGGCGACGTCCAGCGCCCCCTGCACCATGGGGGCCGAGCTGGCCGTGGTGATCAGCGTGTCGGTCACGGCGCCGATCGTGTGGGTGCGCCGCGTCCGCAGGCTGCGGGCCACCGTGTTCGGCGTGTAACCGAGCTCGTCGGCCGCCGCCCGAACGCGGGCGATGGTCGTGGCCGGGATACGGTCGCTGGCCTCGTTCAACACCAGCGACACCGTCGCCGGTGACACCCCGCAGGCCGCCGCGACGTCCTTCAGCCGGACCCGTGCCACACCCACCTCTTTCTACCCTGACGCCCCCCACGTGGGGAGCCGGACGCCATGGTGCCACGCCCTCGAGGCTCAGCTCTCGAACGTGACCGGCACCGGATCGAGCAGTTCACCGACGAAGGCCTCATCCACCATGTCGCTGAAGCCGAGCAGCTTGGGTTCGCCGTCCAGGTCGGTGATGAGCCGCGCCGCATACAGCGACGCGTGGTCGACGCGGCGGGCCCGGTTGACCTCCCACGGCCCGAGCAGGCCGGGCCCGTCCAGCAGCCACATCCCACCCAATTGGCCCGGCGGGTGCAACGCGGGGTTTAGTTCGGGCGTCCCGGTGCAGAAGACGAGGTGGGGGCGTCCGTCGAACTCGGTGTAGGAGAAGACCTCCATCTGCCCGAACTTTCCGGGCTCCGACAAGGGCGGACGCGCCTCCCACGCATCCAGGTCGGCCGACCAGGCGTGCCCCACCACGCCGCGGGAGAACGGCTCGCCGTGGTTGGCGCGGGCCGTGATGAGCATGTGCCAGCCGTCGCCGTCCGGGTCGGCCACCACCCAGGGGTCGCGCCACGCCTCGTCGTGCCACGGGCCACCCAGCTTCTCGTACCAGGCCGCATCGGCCTCGACCAGCGGGGCGTCGCCGAAGCGCTCCCAGTGGATGAGGTCGTCGGAGTCGGCGCGCCCGATGCGCTGCACCAGGCAATCCTCGGCCCGCGAGGCCCCCGTGTAGAACAGGTGGTACCGCCCGGACGGGCCCTGCACCACCGATCCCGTCCACGTGGTGCCGTCGTCCCAGCCCGGCGAGGTGCGGGGGGCGAGGGCGTCCGGGAGCACCTGCCACGTGCGCCAGTCGTCACTCACCGCGTGGCCGATCGAGGGATTCATGTGGCGGGCGTGCGCATCGCCGAGTGACCGGTACGCCTGCAGGTAGAACAGGTGGTGGCGGCCCTCGTCATCGGTGAACGGCCAGGAGTCCCAGACCCAACGGTCCTCCAGACGCAGGCTCACCCCTTCACCCCCGAGCTCGCGATCGAGGAGATGAAGGCGCGCTGGAACATGAGGAACACCAGGATGACGGGAATGGTGATCAGCGACGTGTAGGCCATGATCTGGCCCCACGGCGTCCCCTCGGCCGTGGCGGACGCGAAGAAGTAGCGCATGCCGACCTGGACGGGCCGCATGTTCTCCTGCTGGATGACCAGCAGCGGCCACAGGTAGGAGTTCCACTGGGGCAGGAACGTCAGGATCGCCGACGTCGCGAACGCCGGCCCCGCCAGCGGCGAGATCACCGAGCGGTAGATGCGGAACCAGCCGGCCCCGTCGACGCGCGCCGCCTCGTCGAGTTCCTTGGGAATCGAGCGGTAGTACTGCGTGAACAAGAAGATGGAGAACGCGTTGGCGATGAACGGGATGATCAGCACCTCGTAGCTGTTCGCCCAGCCCATGCGCAGCGCGAAGCCGTCGGAGTGAAGCACCACCCGCGGCAGATTGGACACGAGGTACACCATCGGGATCGCGAACGTCTCGAAGGGGACGATCAGCGTCGCGATGATGATGCCCAACAGGACGCCGCGTCCGCGGAAGTTCAGGCGCGCCAGGGCGAACCCGGCCATCGAGTTGACGATGAGCCCGAGCACCACGATCGAGACGGTGACCACCGTCGAGACCCAGAAGAACTGCCCCACCGGCACGCGGTCGAAGACGCCGGCGTAGTTGTCGAGCGACAGGTCACCGACGGGCAGGAACGCCCGCCAGCTCGTCAGGTCGGCCAGGATCTGGTCGCGCGGCTTGAAGCTCGAGCTGATCATGAACAACAGCGGCAGAACGAACGTGACCGCGAGCAGCACGAGCGGGATGTAGGTCCAGGGATTGCCCTTGTCGGTACCCGAGGACCGCAGCGGCCGCGTGGGCGGCTTGGCGGCTGCGGCTGCGGTGGTCGCCGGGGTGGGAGCGTTGGAACTCATGGCTCAGTCCTCCTTGGTGAGGGCCCGCTGCAGCAGCGTGACGGCCAGGACGATGATGAAGAAGATGAGGCTCAGCGCCGAGCCGTAGCCGACGTCGCCGCGTCCCGAACCCATCTGGATGATGTGGTACACGAGCGTCGTGGTGGCGTTGGCAGGGCCACCGCTGGTCATGACGTCGATCTGGGTGAACAGGGAGAACGCCGCGATCGTGATCGTGATGAAGATGAACACGAACGTCGGCCGCAGCCCGGGGATGGTGACGTTCCAGAACTGCTGCCACCGGCTCGCGCCGTCCAGCGAGGCCGCCTCGTAGAGATCGTGGTTGATGGTCTGCAGGCCCGAGAGCCACAGGATCATGTGGAAGCCGACCCCCTGCCAGATCGACATGACGATGACCGCCGGGAGCGCCGTGGTCGGGTCGTTGAGCCAGTCGACGTTGAACCCGAAGATGGCGTTGATGAGCCCGTCCTGCTGGTACATGAACCGCCACAGCATCGCCACGACCACCATCGACGTCACCACGGGCATGAAGAACATCACCCGGAAGGCCGTGATGCCGCGCAGCTTCTGGTTGACGAGCAGGGCCAGTGCCAGGCCGAGCCCACCCTGCACGGGCACGACCACCAGGACGAACACGGCGATGTTGCGCAGGCCGGCCCAGAACGTCGGGTCGGCGGTGAGGGCACGCACGAACTGCGCGAGCCCGACGAACTCGGGGGCGAAGTCGGCGCCCAGCCGGGCGTTGGTGAAGCCCAGGGCAAAGCTCATGATGACGGGGACGATGAGGAAGACGGTCAGCAACACCACGGCCGGGGCGAGGAACAGGTAGGCCGCGCGGCGCTCCTGGGCGTTGATGGACGACGCGCCGCGCCCGGGGGTCGCTGCGGTACCGCGGGCCGGTGCGGCGCCAGCGGCGCGGGAAGGGTGGACGGTGGATGACATGGCGGGGCTCCTCTCGGTCACCGGTTGTACCGGGCGGCGTTGATGTCGGCGTCGATCTCGCGGACGGACTGGTCGAGCACCTGCTCGGGGTCCTCCCCGGCGACGAGGTTCTGGAACTGCTGCTGGAACACCTGGCTGATGACGGGGTAGGCCGGCGTCACGGGTCGGACGAGGCCGAACTGCTCCGACATGGGTGTCAGGAACTCCAGGGGCTCTCCGGGCCCGTAGTAGCCGGACGTCGTGAGCTCCGCCGCGGTGGTGGTGGCCGGGATCAGCGAGGTAACGTCGGAGAACTGGGCGATGTAGCGGTCCTGCATCGAGAAGCGCAGGTACTCCAGGGCGCCCTCGCGCTGCCGGTCGGTGCAGGTTCGCGTCAGGCCGTACTGCCACGAGCCGACGCCGACCTTGGGTCCGTCGCCGAAATCGGGCGGGGGCAGGACGAGCAGGTCGTCGCCGAACTCGGTGTAGTTCTGGAGGTAACCCCAGTTGCCGCTGTACTGGATCGCCACCCGCTCGTTGCGGAATTCGGTGCGGTCCTGGGCGTTCGAGCGCGGGGCCAGGCCGGAGTCGAACTGGTTCTGGAACCATTCCGCGAAGGCGAGCGACTCCGGGCTGTTGAGCACGCCGTCGGCGCTGGCGTAGGTGTTCCGGTCGACGAGGTCCCCGCCGAAGCTCTGCAACAACGGGGAGAACGCGTAGGTGTACCACTCGGACTGGTCGCTGGGCCCCCAGTCGACCGCGTGGTCGAACTGGCCCGAATCCTGGATGCGGCGCAGCGCGTCGTCGAACTCGCTCGCCGTCCACGGCTGCTCCACCGTCGGGATGCGGATGTCGAGCCCCTCGAGCACCGAGCGGCGCGAGAACATGACGGTCGTGGCGTCCCAGTAGCCCACCGTGTAGATCTCGTCGTTGTAGCGGCCCACCGTGGAGGGCAGGAAGTTCGCGACGTCGCTCTCCGTCAACCCCGACGGCACGAGCCAGCCGTTCCACGCCCAGTTGGGCATGATCGGGCCGTCCACGTCGAGAATGCAGGGCAGGTCGTTGGACGCCGCCGCCCCCTGCACCGAGGTGTTGTAGGCGTCCTGCGGGAAGTCCTGGCGGACGACCTCGTAGGCGTCCGTGGAGGCGTTGTAGTCGTCGATGATCTGCGAAATCACCTCCATCTCACCCTCGTTGCCGGCGGAATGGGTCCACAAGGTGATGGGGACGGGGCCGGTGCCGTCCCACCCGTCACGGTCCTGGCTGCTGCATGCGCTGCCCGCGACAGCGAGCGCGGCGGCCATCGCAACGACTCCGATCGTGCGTCTGTTCATCGGCGTTCCTCCTGGGAGCTGGTCATTGCTCGGGGAACCGGGGCATCCGCCTCGGGGGGTGATGAAAACGCTACGCCGAGCGACGCTCGTTGGTAAATCGTTTGAGCAGACCGTTACGGTTTCGTTATCCCAGCCCCGGTTGGGTCCAGGCCTGGGGGTCTCCGGGGCCCCTGGACGTGACATTTGGACCCGAGGTTGTGGCGCCATGGCGCCACAACCTCGGGTCCAAATGCCCGATCACCCGTGCGATCAGGCGCCGGCCGCCTCGCTCGGTGAGATCACCATGAAGCTCGCCCCGGGGGGGTCAGCGACGGCGGCGAGGCGTCCGAACGGGGAGTCGTCCGGGCCGTCCAGCACCGTGCCGCCGAGTTCGCGCACCCGATCGAGCGTCGCGTCACACTGCTCCACGACGAAGTACGCGCGCCACCCCGCTTCGGGGCCGTTCCCACCGGCGCCGCCGCCGATGCCGAAGCTGGCCTCCTCGGCGGGGCCGGCGGTCGCGTACTCGGCGGCGTCCATGCCCATCGGCACCATCGTCACCTCGAACACCGTGCTGTAGAACTCCAGCGCCACCTCGTAGTCGCTGGTCATCAGCTCGAACCAGGCGGGCGTCCCGGGCTTTCCGGAGAAGACGAACCCCTCGATCTCAGCCCCCTGCCACAACCCCACGGCGGCGCCCGTCGGGTCGAGCAGCACCGCGTGGCGCCCGGCGCCCCCGGCATCCGTCGGTGCCATCACCTCCGTCGCCCCGGCCCCGAGCGCTCGGGCGAAGGTGGCGTCGATGTCGTCCGTGCCCAGGAACACGCTCCAACTGCTGGGGATCTGATCCCCCGCGGGGCACGTCATACCCGTCACGTCCATGCCGCCGGCCACGAGGTCACCCCCCGCGGTGATCATGTGGTAGTGCCCCATCTCCTCGCCGCTGTCGGTCAGCTCCCACCCAAAGAGCTGCTCGTAGAAGGCCTTGCTGGCCGCAAAGTCGGTCGAACCGAAATCCACCCACACGGGCTGGCCAAGTGTCGTCATGACGTTCTCTCCTTGTTTGTCGGTCTGAGCTTGTTGATCTGAGCTTGCTGGTCTGGCACGCCCAACGCTACGGAGCCGCCGGCCGCCAGGTTTGTCCGATCCTGCGCTCCTTTCGACCCCACGTGGCGCACCCCAACGTCACTTGGCGTACCCCATTACCACGTGGCGCAGCGCAGCTCACTTGGCGTGCCGTGTAGGGCCCTCCACGTGAGCTCCACTGCGCCACGTGCGCCTCAAGTCCGCCGCGTGAGCACCAAGTGCGCCACGTGAGACCGAAGCGCGCCACGTGCGTCCGACGCGCCACTCCGGACGCCCCGAGGGCCATTCACTCCGGACGCCACAGGCTCGGCAACGCGGTCAGGATCGGCACGGTCGAGTTCGCCGGGGAGAAGCGCAGCGTCACCGCGCACGGCGCCACAATCGGCTGGGGGTGCACCGCCACGATCAACCGGCTGGGCGCGATCTGCTCCGCCGGATCCGCGCCGGCGGGCAGCACGTTCGCCAGCAACCACGGGTACCCCGGGCACAGCGGGATCTCGACGTCGACGGCCGCGTCCAGCAGCACCCCTCCGCGCGGGACGCCGAGCGGCGCCGGTTGGGCGAACCAGCCGGCCCAGATCTGGACGTCCCGGGATGGGCGCACGGCGTCCGGCACCACCATGCGCACCCGGACGCCCGGCTGCCCGGGGTCACCGAGGCGGAACGGACGCAGCGGGGCGTCCGCCAACCGGGCGGCGAGCTGACGCATCTGGGCCGGCGGCACCCCGACCGTGGCCCGGAACCGCCGCGCGAAGCTCGACAGCGAGTCGAACCCGACCGCGGTGGCCACGTCGATCACCGGATCGGTGCCCGCCAGCAGCAGCCGCTTGGCCGCGTCCATGCGCAGCACCGTCAGGTACTGGCCGGGCGACATCGGAAGCACGGCGGAGAACAGCCGCGAGAAATGGAACGGGCTGTAACCGGCCGCGTCCGCCAGGTCGCCCACCGTGATCCCCTCGGTGGCCCGTTCGCGCGCCAGCGTCAGTACTGTGCCCAGGGCGGACGCCTCAAGCGCGGGGCTGTGCCGTGGGGTCACCCGTTGATGCTAACCCCGCGCCCCGTGGGCGTGAACCCCCGGGCCGATCGGCGTACGGTCAGGCCATGGGCACCTGGATCGGCACGTCGGGATGGTCCTACGACCACTGGAACGATGTGCTGTACCACGGCTGCACCCCGCGCGGCCGGCTCGCCCGCTATGCCGAGGCCTTCGCCACCGTCGAGCTCAACGCCAGCTTCTATCGGTGGCCCCGCGACGCCAGCTTCACCTCGTGGCAGCAGCGCCTGCCCCAGGGGTTCCGGCTGACGGTCAAAGCCCCGCGCGCCCTCACCCACGCGCGCCGGCTGGCCGAACCCGAGTACTGGGTGGGCCGCATCACTGCCGCCTGGGACAGGCTGTACGACAAGCGCGGCATGCTGCTCGTGCAGCTGCCGCCCGATCTCGAGCGGGATGACGCCCGCCTCGACCACTTCCTCGGCCTCCTGCCGTGGTGGGTGCCGGCCGCCGTGGAGTTCCGGCACCCGTCCTGGGTGTGCCACGACGTGTTCGCCCTGCTGGAACGGCGCCGCGCGAGCTACGTCGTGATGTCCGGCGCCGGGCTGCCGTGTGTGCTGCGCGCCACGGGCCAGGCGGTGTACGTCCGCCTCCACGGCCCCGACGATCACTGGCTCTACGGCGGTTCGTACACCGACGACGACCTCCGCTGGTGGGCCGACCGGATCCGCGAATGGGAGGCCCAGGGCCGCGATGTGTACGCCTACTTCAACAACGACGGTGACGGCAACGCCGTCCGCGACGCCCGGACGCTGCGCTCGTTCCTCTGAATCACCCCGGACGCCGCGGGCGGCGGCCCTCAGGAGGGACGCAGCGCCTCGGCCAGCGGCCCGACCAGGCCCGCCCGCCAACAGGCCCAGTCGTGTCCGCCCTCGAACGGCGTCAACGACACCCTGCGGCCCGCCCGGCGGTCGTCGTCGTGCAGCGCGCGGTGCATTCCCCGCGCATGGTCGAGCATGTCGCCCTCGTAGGTGCCCGCCTGCAGCGCGATCGAGCGCCAGCCGGGCGCCGCCAGGAGCGGCTCGGCCATCCCGAAACGCCACAGTGACGGGGACTGCGCGATCGCGTGCCGCACCTGGCCCTCGCCCAGCGCGAGGGCCCAGAGGGCGGCGATCCCGCCCAGGCTCTGGCCGGCGACGACGGTCGCGTCGCCGGCAGGATCCACGTCGAACTCGGCCCGCACGCGGGGCAACACGCGCTCCAGCACCGCGTCCACGAGCCCGCCGGGGACGCCGAGCCGGCCCCACCGCGCGTCCACGTCACCGGAGTCCACCATCACCACGTGCAGGGGCGCGATGACGCCGGCCGCCACCGCGCGGCCGATCAGGTCTGGCACTGTGTGCCGCCAGACGTCGCCGTCGAACAACACGAGCAGGGGCGTCCGCGTGGCCGAGCGCGGTGCCAGCACCCACAGCCGGTCCACTCCCGAGTCGCCCGGCACGTCCAGTTCGACGAGCGGTGAGGCATCACCCGCTCCTGCCGCCCCCTTCCGCCGTCCGCCCGCGGCAACGGGACGCAAGGGAGCGGGCGGCGCGGGCCGCACGGGCGCGGGCCACAGGGGCGGCGCGTACGGACCCGCCGCCACCGACGACGGGGTGTCGCGCGAGCCGACCACCGCGTCCGGGCAGCGCTCGTCCGGGCGCGCCACGGTCATTGCTGCGAGGATCACCGGACGCCTTCCCTGCGCGAGCCGCCACGGGGGCGGCGACGCCTCGGTGTGGACGGCGATCCGGTAGGACGTGCGCAGCGCCGACGGCAGGCGCAGGCAGAGGGTCCACAGGTCGGAGCCGGCCAACCGCGTCAGCTCGGCCCGGGACACATCGGCGTGGTCGAACACCGGATTGGTCCACAGCAGCACCGCGTGCGCATCGGGCGCGACGACCAGCCACGTCCACCGCGCCCACCCCGGGTCGGCCGGCTCCCGGACGATCACCGGGTTGGCCGACCCGAGCGCCTCCTCGGCCAACGCTGCGCGCTCGGCCTCCGTGGCGGACGCCCACGCCCGCTCCAGCCAACCCACCACCCGCTCCGCGGTGCGCTCGTCGCGCGCGCCGGCAGGACGCCCCTCCGCGTGCACGGTGCCGAAGCGGTCACGCCACGCCGTCACCGGCCGATCGGCACCCGGCCGATCCGCACCCGGCCGATCCGCACCTGGGCGGTCAGCACCCCGTCCGTCAACACCCGGCCCGTCAGCACCCGGTCCGTCAACACCCGGCCCGTCAACACCGGGCCGACCACGGGCGGGCCGCGCCGGGCGCGCGGGACTCACTGGTCGACGGCCTGGGAACCGAAATCGGCGAGGGTCTCCACCAGCCACGGCGCGCTCTGCTGCCGCAGGCCCCAGGCGAACGAATTCGTGCCGTCCTCGCCCGCCTCGTTGACCACGGCCCGGCCCTCGGCGAACGCGGGCACGCTCCGCAGCAGCGGCGACTCGATGAAGTAGGCGTGGTCCTCGGTGCCGACAAGGCTTACGAGCAGAAAATCGGCCTCGATGGAACCGACGAGTTCTTGGCTGACCACGTCGTCCTCGCCGAACTGCGCGGCGGCGTCCGGCAGGGTGAACCCGAGCGCCTCGAGCAGCGCCGCCGAGTCGCTGCCGGGGGTGGAGTCGTAGGCGGCGCCGTACTGCTCCTCGTAGACGACCACGTGGGCGGCGCTGTGGCCGGCGAACTCGGGGTGGGCCGCGGCGGCCGCGCTGATCCGCTGCTCGGCGTCGTCGACGACACCGTCGGCCGCCTCGGACAGGTCGAGCACCTCGCCGACCTCGCGCGTCATCTCCTGCCACGTCAGCGCCTCGCTCTCCGCATACAGCACCGGTGCGATGGCCGAGAGCTGCTCGAACCGCTGCGGCGTCATGTCGTAGGCGTCCATCGCGACGATGAGATCCGGATCGACCGCGGCGACCTGCTCGGCCGAGACCTCGTCGGCCGCCGAGGAGGACCACCGCTCCTCGATGCCCGCCGTGAGCGTCTCGTCGAGCCACGGGTTCCGCTCGATCGTGGACGGCGCCAGCACCGGGACGACCCCCAGCGCCAGCAGGGCGTCGGTGTCGACGGTCGCGGCGGAGATCACGGCCACCCGCTCGGGCCGCTGCGCCACCGCGGTCTCCCCGAAGGGCGAGGCGAGCGTGAGGGGGTAGGACGTCGTCCCCTCCCCCGCCGGGAGCGCCACGCCCCCGGACGACGCGCGTGGGGCGTCCGATTGAGATTGCTGGGGTGTCGGCGCGGCGGGGTCGGCGTCACCCGACGCGCACCCGGAGGCGACCAGAGCGGTCACCAGGGTGGTCGCCAGCGCGGCGAGGATGCGGGTCGGGCGAACGCGCCCGCGGGTGTTCAGGAGGGACATGACAAGCCTTTCAGGAAGGGTGGTGGAACTGCGGTGAGGACGCCGTCACGGACGGGCGACGTAGAGGGCGTCCCCCCAGCCGACGGTCGTGCGTTGCGGCTCGGGCAGCCCGGCCGCGCCGAACAAGGCGAGGATCTCGTCGTGGGTTCGCGCGCCTGCGCCGTGGAGCGCGAAGCCGACGAGGTCCTGCTCCAGGTCGTGGTCGTCGGCCCGGTCCTCGTCGAGGGGGTCGCAGAGCAGCAGCAGGACGCCGCCGGGCGACAGCCGTTCCGCCGCCCTGGCCAAGGTGTGCGCCGCGTCGGCGTCCGGCAGCTCGCCCAGCACGTCCACGAGCAGCACGGCGTCGACGGACGGGCCCGCCTCGCTGACGGCCCCGGGGGCGAAGCGGACGCGCGGGTGACCGCCGTGGATGCGTTCCAGGGTGGGCACGTCGGACGCCGCGGCGACGACGGTGACCTCGACGCCCTCGCGCGCCCGCACGATCGCTTCGGCGAAACTGCCGGCACCCCGCCCGCTGATCTCGACACAGGCCGCGTCGCGCAAGGCCTCGGCGGTGCCGATCGGCGACGCCACGTACCGCGCGGTGTCGGCGTCGATCTCGAGCTCGGTGGCCCGGGCGGCCGCATCCGCGCCGAACAGGCGGCGCGCGGCGGCGTCGTCCCACCGGTCGGGCCGGCCCAGCACGGCGGGCAGGAGAGAGACGGCGGCCGCGAGGTCCCGCGCCGCGGGGCCGGTCAGCGCCAGGTCCTCCTCGGTTTCCTCGTCGTCCAGCTCGCGGCCCAGGTCGGTCAGGCTCCAGCGTCCGGCGTCCGCCCGGACGACGTCGAGGGCAGCCAGGTAGCGCAGCAGCTTGCCGAGGCCGACCTCGCTGGCGCCGCACGCGTCCGCCAGCTCCGCGACGGTCCGGCTGCCCGCGCCGAGGGTGGTGCCCACACGCAGCGACGCCGCGACCCGGAGGGCCACCGCCGGCATGAGATCGATCAGCTCGTGGAAGCGGTTCGCCGGTGACGCCTCCTCGGGCTCGGGCCTCCCCGGGTCGGCGTCCGGCCCGGCCGTCTCCTGCCGGCGCCAGTAGCCGGTCACCTCCACTTGCGATCGGTCGAGCCCGCGCTCGGTGCGCAACCACCGGCGGATCGGGGTGAGCGTCAGCGCCTCGCCGGCGACCCAGGCGAACACGCGCCCCTCCCACCACGGCGCCCGCGCCACAGCGTCGAGCAGCAGCGTGGTGGAGCCGGCCTCAGCACCCCCGCGGCTCAGCCACGTCACCTCCACCCCGTCGGGGACGGGCAGCTCCTGGCGGTGCTCATCCTCGGCGATTTCGATGAACACCTGAGCCCGGGCACCGGTCGGCCACTCCTCCAGCCACCGCCCGATGGCGGGCAGCGCCGTCTCGTCGCCGGCGATCAGCACCCAGTCCACCCCCTCGGGGTGGGGCGAGGACGACTTGGGCCCGGCGATGTGCACGGTCTCCCCGGGCCGGACGCGGCGGGCCCAGGTGGTGGCCGGGCCGACCCCGTGCTGCACGAAGTCGACATCGATCTCGCCGGCCTCCGCATCCCAGCGACGCACCGTGTAGGTCCGCATGACCAGATGCGGGTCGCCACGCGGCCAGTCGAGGTGCCCGTCCGCCTGCGTCGGGACGACCGGCTCGGCGGCGTCCGGGTGCTTGAGGATGATCTTGAACTCATCATCGAAGCCGTCGGACCGGAAGGCGGCGACGGGCATCCCGTTGGGCGCGGTGTGGGCCGCGAGGGCCGGGCCGCCAAGCGTCACGCGGCGCATGCCGCTGGTCACGTCGGCGATGCGGAGCACCTCCAGGGCTCGCGTCGTGATGGCGAACGCCTCGTAGGGGCGGGATGAGGACATGGGTTCAGTCCTTTCTGATGGAGGGGCTGGCGAGGGAGCCGACGCGCCCGCCACCGCGGGGATCGAGCGGAACGACGGACGGCGTGGTGGTGACGGGATCGGGGACGACGAGGGCGCGCAGGCCGAAAACGGACTCGACGAGCTCGGCGGTGACGATGTCGGCGGGGGGGCCGCTGCACACGACCTGTCCGTCGTGCATCACGATGAGGTGGGACGCGTACCGCGCAGCCTGGTTGAGGTCGTGCAGCACGGTCACGACGGTCTTGCCGTCGTCGTTGAAGCTGCGGAGCAGCTCGAGCAGGTCGTACTGGTGGGCGATGTCGAGGAAGGACGTCGGCTCGTCCAGCAGCATGATCGGCGTCTCCTGGGCCAACAGCATGGCGATCCAGACGCGCTGGCGTTGCCCCCCGGAGAGCTCGTCGACGAGCCGGCCGGAGAGGTCGCCCACGCGGGTCACGTCCAGCGCGGCTCTCACGGCGGCCTCGTCCGAGGCCCGCCACTGATGGAACAGCGACTGGTACGGCGAGCGGCCCCGGGCTACGAGGTCGGCGACCCGGATGCCGTCCGGCGCCAGCGAGGTCTGCGGCAGCAGTCCGATCCGGCGGGCCACCTCCTTCGACGGCTGGGTGTGGATCGCCGTGCCGTCGAGCAGCACCTTGCCGAGCGAGGGTCGCAGGACGCGCGCGAGGGCGCGCAGCAGCGTCGACTTGCCACACCCGTTCGGGCCAATGATCGCCGTGAACGAGCCGTCGGGGATGGCCACGGACAGGTCCTCGCAGACCAGCCGCCCGTCATAACCGATCGAGGTGCCCCGCGTCTCGAGACGGGGCGGACGCGTCGCGTCGTTCACCGGACCACTCCTGCCTGCCTGCGCGATTCCCGGATGAGCAGGCCGATGAGGTAGAGGCCGCCGACGCACACGGTGACCAGGCCGACCGGGACCGGGCGGTTGGCGTGGGCCAGTACCAGCGACACCAGCTGGGCCGCGGCCAGCAGGGCGGCGCCCATGGCCGCCGAGGCCACGAGGTTCACCCCGGCGGTGCCCGTCAACCGCCGGGCCAGTTGGGGGGCGACCAGCGAGATGAACCCGATGGGCCCGGCCGCAGCGGTGACCAACGCCGTCGTGGCCACGCCCACGACCATGAGGCCCAGGCGCACCCCGCCGACCCGGACGCCCTGGGTGGCCGCCGTGTCGTCGCCCAGTTCGAGCGTGCGGAGCTGGGGTGCCAGGGCGGTGCAGGCCGCGACGATGAGCGCCATGACCACGAGCGAGGGGACGAGGCTCGACCAGCTCACCCGGCTGATGGAGCCGGCGCTCCAGAAGCCGACGACCATGGCCTCGCGCACGTCGGCGCGCGTGATCAGATAGCTGTTCACCGAGCCGAGCATGGCCGACACCGCGATGCCGACGACGATGAGACGGAAACCCTGCACGCCGCCGCGGCGCGCCAACAGGTACACCACGATCGCGGTGACGAGGCCGCCCCCGATCGCGACGGCCGCGATCGTCCAGTAGTCGCGGACGCCCAGCACCAGCATGGTCACCACGACCGCGGTGTAGGAGCCGGCGTCGAAGCCGATGATGTCGGGGGACCCGAGCGGGTTGCGCGTCAGCGACTGAAAGATGGCACCCCCCACGCCGAGCATGGCGCCGAAGGCGACGGCCGCGACAACGATCGGCATGCGCCACTCCAGCACGACCATAGCGGTGAAGTCGTCGGCGCGCCCGGTCAGCGCCCGGGCCACCTCGCCGACGGTCAGCGGGTAGTCCCCGAGGAACACGGCGGCGAACGCGGCCGCGACGGCGACAAGCAGCAACAGCGTCGCGCAGACCACCACGCGGGCCTCCACGCGGCACGAGAACAGGCCGGTGCGCAGGGTCCAGGTGCGGCGGCCGAAGTCGAGGGGGGTCACGGGCGTGCTCACAGGGGCGCTCACAGTCCACTGACCTTCCGACGCCGCACCAGCGCGATCAGGACGGGTGCGCCGACGACGGCGGTGACGATGCCGACCTCCATCTCACCCGGGCGGGCCAGGATGCGCCCGAGGACGTCGGCGCCGAGCAACAGCACGGGGGCCGCCAGGGCGGTCATCGCGATGATCCAGCGCTGGTCGGGCCCCACGAACCACCGCACGACGTGCGGCACCATGAGCCCGACGAAGCCGATGCCGCCGGTGAGGGCGGTCGCGCCTCCGGCGAGCAGGGTGACGGCCAGCAGCCCGAGGACGCGCGTCCGGACGACGCTGGTGCCCAGCGCGGCGGCGAGATCGTCACCCAGCGCGACGGCGTTCAGGGATCCGGAGAGCAGCACCGCGACCAGCAGACCCGCGAGCAGGAACGGCGCCACCGTGAGCGTGTCGTCCAGCCCCGTCCGGGCGATCGACCCGAGCCCCCAGTTCCGCACCTGGCGAAAGGTGTCCTCGTCGATCAGCGTGAGGAACGTCGACACCCCGTTGAGGACGGCCCCCAGGGCCACCCCGGCGAGGACCAGCGTCACCGGCGACGCACTGCGGCTGGCTGCACCGATGAGGTACACCACGACGGTGGCGGCCACGGCCCCCAGGAACGCCCACCAGATGTAACCGCGGATGCCGGTGAGGCCGAACACCCCGACACCAACCGTGACGGCGAAGCCGGCGCCCGCGTTGACCCCCAGAATCCCAGGATCGGCCAGCGGGTTGCGCGTGAGGGCCTGGATGAGGGCCCCCGAGACGCCCAGCGCGGATCCGACGAGGACGCCGAGCAGCGTGCGGGGCAGGCGCTGCGTCCACACGATGATGGAGGCCTCGCTGGCATCCGGCCGCACCAAGCCCTGCCAGACCTCGTCGAGCGGCAGCGGGTTGGCGCCGAACGCCACGCTCGCGGCGACGGCGAGCACGAGCGCCGCGAGGGCGGTGAGGACACCCACTATCCGGCGCATGCGCAGGCGCCGGCCGCCGTCCGAGCCGTGGCTCCCGCGCTCGTCCGGACGCACCGCCGCGCTCGCCAGCACGGTCACGTCACCCCTGCGCTGCGCTGACGATATGGGGGGCCAGCTGTTCGGCCGCCCACACCCCCGACAGCGGTCCGCTGCGGGCCAGCGCCCACGGCACGTTGCCCTCGTACTCCTGGCCGTCGATGGTGAAGCTCTGCCGGCCGTCCGAGGTGGCGTTGTTCACGATGTGGACGAGCCGGCCGTCCTGAACCGCCGGCAGCGCCTGGAACAGCGGCTGATCCGTGACAGTCGCGGCATGGCCGTCGGAATTGTCCGAGAACAGAATCACATCGGCGTCGATGGCGCTGATGAGCTCTTGGCTGATCTCCTGGCGGTACTGCAGCCCGGAGGCACCGGCCGGTACGGCGAAGCCCATCTGCTCGAAGACGCGGGCCACCGCGCTTCCCTGCGACGAGTGGTACTGCAGGCCGCCTTCCTCGCCGTAGTAGACGACGTAGCTGAGGGTGCGGCCCTGCAGCTCGGGATGATCGGAACGGAAGGTGGCGAAGAACTCCTCCTCGGCATCGAGCGCCGTCTGGGCCGCCTGGGACAGGTCGAGGGTCTGGCCGAGGCGAGCCAGGAGATCCGGCCAGTCCGTGGCGCGCGTCTGCTCGGAGGCAGACTCGCCCGAATCGAGCACTGGCGCGATCGAGCTGAGCCGGTCATAGGTGTCGGTCAGGTCGCCGAGGGCAATGATGAGATCGGGATCGGCCGCCGCGATCTGCTCGAAGGGCAGGGTGCCGTCGTTCATGACGAACCTGTCGGGTATGGGCTCACCGAGCGCTTGTTCGAGCCACACGTCGGTGGTGTACTCACTCGCCAGGGCCGGGGTGACGCCGATCGCGGCGAGCGCCTGCGCGTCATCCTGGGATCCGGTGACCGCTGCGATGCGGGCTGGACGCTCGGTCAGCGTCGTCGTACCCCACTGCGTGGTCAGTTCCAGGGGGTATCGGGTCACTCCCTCGGCCGCTGGCAGCAAGCTGGCGTCCGCCGCGGCGCTGGTGGTGGCCTCAGTGGCCGATTCACCCCCCGTCGACGTGGGCGTCGACGCGGTGCCGCAGCCCGCCAACGTCACCGCGATCCCTGCCGCGAACATCTTGATCCCGACGCGCCGGGACACCTGGACCTTCACCGTCTCCTCCTTCGCGGGGTGGCACCCGCCAACCCGTCACGCCCCCACCTACAGGCCAGCTTAGGTTAGCCTAACCTAACGTGCACACGGCCTGTGTCCGGCCTCTGGCCTGCTCCGGGGCTCGAAACGCGGCAGACTTGCGAAACCCCACCATTTACAAAATGCAGATGACACCATTTTCGCATGGGTTAGGGCAGCCTCACCTAGCTGTCGTCATTGTCATTTCAGGGCTACCGTGGTGAATGTTCCACCGATGACCAGCCGAGAGGAAACGACCATGAGCACCGTCACTGCCATCAAGTCCTGCGCCATGACGGAGTGTGCATTCAACTCCGACGGCTGCACCGCCTACGCCATCACGGTGGGCGGCCAGAAGGACGCCAGCTGCGTCACCTTCGTGACCCTCGACGCCCGAGGCGGTCTCGGGACCGCGGACGCCCACGTGGGCGCCTGCCAGCGCCTCGAGTGCGTTCACAACGCCGATCTCATGTGCACCGCAGACAGCATCGGCGTCAGCGCCGATGCAAACTGCGCGCAGTACGAGGTCCGCTGAGCACAGCGCTGAGCGAGCGGCCCCCGGACGGGGGGCCGCTCGCTCTTTCCTCACCGCTCGGCGTCGCACGAGGGGGCTGCCTGGGCCACCAACTGATGGACCAGGCAGTTCAGTGCGTCGGCGGAATCGGCGAGTTGCTCGAACTCACCGTGCACGACCACCAGATCTTGAGCCGTCACCAACAATAAGGTGACGCCGAGCGCGTCGACGTCTGCACAGAAAATTTGGTCCAACGTGTGGGGGCACGCATGGCCGGCGTGCGGCTTGCGCGTCACCGTTCCCGGCGTCCGCCCCACCATCACCGACCAGCACACATCCTTCAGGGCAGCGTCGCTGCATGCGGTCACCAGCGAGAGACCGGTCAAACCACCGTCCAGCGCGGGCGGCGCAAGGGGCAGCTCCGCGTGCGGCACCACCACCGCGCCGGACAGGTCGTGCACCACCAGGCGATCCAGCAGCAGCCAACCCAGGCGAGCCCCGGGAACCGTCAGGCTCTGGCGCAGCGCCTCCGGTAGCGAGCCGTCCACCAGACGCGCGTCCGTCTCATCGTCCTCGGCCCACACCAGACCGCCCAAGGCATGGGCGGACGCCACCACGGTGGACACGCGAGGATCCAGGGAGTTCTTCACCAGATCCAGCCGCACGTCGACGACCCGCCCCGGCTGCTCCTCGGCCCACCGACCGCGTGGCAGAGCCACCACCGCGAGAGCGCCGTCCGCAGCCACCCCGTGCACGACAGGGTCGAGCGTCTCACCCAGGCGGTAGGCGAAAAGGGTGGCGGCCGCAGAGCCCTGGAGCATGCGGACGGCGAGCAGACGGCTGCGGTCGTCGCAGGCGAGGGCATCCGGCATGCCGGTCGAGACGGTCACGAGAGGTCCTCCAGCCGGGTCCCGCCATATTGGGAACACCATGGTTGCGTAATGTGGTTAGGGGAGCCTAACCCGCTTGGGCCGGTCGGCGTCAACGCACCGCCGGGGCCGTCTCATCCCTCGATCACGCCCTGTCACGCCGAGACCACGCGCGACGTGGACCCTGGTCGAGCGGGCGGCCTCGTGTGCGCCGTCGAGGCGGCATGCTGGCTTTACAGGGTTACACCGATGTGATTACTATCCGTAGTGCTGGTTCGTCCACCCAACCCCTAGGTGTAGGGGTTGGGGGGCGAGACAACAGGGAACCCGGTGTGAATCCGGGACTGCCCCGCAGCGGTGAGAGGGAACGACCGGCGACACCAAGCACTGGCCGAAAGGCTGGGAAGCGTTGCCCAGTAGGACCAACGCCCCACGGCGTCCGCCCTCGAGTCCGAATACCTGCCAGCGCCGGGGGGTCGCGTCGCGGCCACCCGGTTCGTCCGACCACACGGTCTCGCGGGAAGACCGGGCGCACTCGTGCTCCCTCCCTCGCGACCCCCTGCTTCGAGGAGAGAGCATGGCGAACACGATCACCGTCTACAGCAAGCCCGCGTGCGTGCAGTGCACCGCCACCTACCGGGCCATGGACAAGCTGGGCCTGGAGTACGAGGTGATCGACCTCGCCGAGGACGAGGCGGCGCTGCTGGCGGTGATGGCGATGGGCTACCAGCAGGTTCCCGTCGTCGTCGACGGCGAGGAGCACTGGGGCGGGTTCCGCCCCGACCGCATCAAGGCTGCGGCGCAGCGCGTCCACGTCGCCTGAACGCGGCGGCCGTGCGCGTCGTCTACTTCTCATCGGCCTCGGAGAACACCCACCGTTTCATCCAGAAGCTCGGCGTGGATGCAGACCGGATCCCGCTGCACCCCAGCGAGGAGCCGCTGGCCGTCAGCCAGCCGTATGTTCTCGTGGTTCCCACGTACGGGGGCGGCAGCACCGGCGGCGCGGTTCCCAAGCAGGTGATCCGGTTCCTCAACGACCCGGACAACCGCTCCCTGATCCGCGGGGTGATCTCCGCGGGCAACACCAACTTCGGCGAGGCCTACTGCTTGGCCGGCGACATCGTGGCCGCCAAGTGCCACGTTCCCCTCCTCGATCGCTTCGAACTCCTGGGCACCCCCGACGATGTCGAACGTGTCCGTGAAAGGCTCTCCCACCCATGACCACGACCCTCACCGACACCGGCGCCGAGGTCGTCACCGGCGACCACGACTACCACGCGCTCAACGCGCTGCTGAACCTCTACGACGCGGACGGGAACATCCAGTTCGACGCCGACCGGCGCGCCGCGCGAGAGTACTTCCTGCAGCACGTGAACCAGAACACGGTGTTCTTCCACTCGCTGAAGGAGAAGCTCGACTACCTGGTCGAGGAGGGCTACTACGAGCCCGGGGTTCTCCAGCGCTACGACTTCGAGTTCATCAAGAGCCTGTTCAAACGCGCCTACGCGGTGAAGTTCCGGTTCCCCACGTTCATGGGGGCGTTCAAGTACTACACGTCCTACACGCTGAAGACGTTCGACGGACGCCGCTACCTGGAGCGCTTCGAGGATCGCGTCTGCCTCGTGGCGCTCACCCTGGCCGCGGGCGACCGCCCGCTCGCCGAGCACATCGTCGACGAGGTGATGGCGGGGCGCTTCCAGCCCGCCACCCCGACGTTCCTCAACGCCGGGAAGGCGTCGCGGGGGGAGCTGGTGTCCTGCTTCCTGCTGCGGATCGAGGACAACATGGAGTCGATCGCCCGCGCGATCAATGCCTCGCTGCAGCTCTCCAAGCGGGGCGGCGGCGTCGCGCTGTCGCTGACCAACATCCGGGAGGCCGGTGCGCCGATCAAGAAGATCCAGAACCAGTCCTCCGGTGTGATCCCCGTCATGAAGCTGCTGGAGGATTCGTTCTCCTACGCCAACCAGCTCGGTGCCCGCCAGGGGGCCGGCGCGGTGTACCTGAACGCCCACCACCCGGACATCCTCGCCTTCCTCGACACGAAGCGGGAGAACGCCGACGAGAAGATCCGGATCAAGACCCTGAGCCTGGGTGTCGTCATTCCCGACATCACCTTTGAGCTGGCGCGCAACAACGAGGACATGTACCTGTTCAGCCCCTACGACATCGAGCGCGTGTACGGGGTCGCGTTCAGCGAGATCTCGGTGACCGAGAAGTACCGGGAAATGGTCGAGGACAAGCGGATCACCAAGAGGAAGATCAATGCCCGCAAGTTCTTCCAGACCCTCGCCGAGATCCAGTTCGAGTCGGGCTACCCCTACCTGATGTTCGAGGACACCGTGAACGCCGCCAACCCGATCGACGGCAGGGTGACGATGTCGAACCTGTGCTCGGAGATCCTGCAGGTGTCGACGCCCTCAACCTATGGCGAGGATCTGACCTTCGATGAGGTGGGCAAGGACATCTCCTGCAACCTGGGTTCGCTGAACATCGCGAAGGCGATGGACTCGCCCCACTTCGGGCGGACCATCGAGACGGCGGTGCGCGCCCTGACGGCCGTCTCCAACCAGTCCAACATCGCGTGCGCCCCCAGCATCGAGCGCGGCAACGCCATGAGCCACGCCATCGGCCTCGGCCAGATGAACCTGCACGGCTACCTGGCGCGCGAGTCGATCCACTACGGGTCGGACGAGGGCCTGGACTTCACCAACATGTACTTCTACGCCGTGACGTTCCACGCCATCGCCGCGTCCTGCCGGATCGCCCGCGAGCGCGGCGTCCGCTTCGACGGTTTCGAGAGCAGCGCGTACGCCACCGGGGCCTACTTCGCCAAGTACACCGACGGTGACTGGACGCCCCGGACGCCCCGGGTGGCGGCCCTGTTCGCCGACGCCGGCATCCACCTCCCCACGCCGGACGACTGGCGTGCGCTCGCGGCCGAGGTGGCCGAGCACGGGCTCTACAACCAGAACCTGCAGGCCGTGCCGCCGACGGGGTCGATCAGCTACATCAACCACGCCACCAGCTCGATCCACCCGATCGTGGCGAAGATCGAGATCCGTAAGGAGGGCAAGATCGGGCGCGTCTACTACCCAGCTCCGTACATGACAAACGACAACTTGGAGTACTACGCCGACGCCTATGAGATCGGCCCGGAGAAGATCATCGACACCTACGCCGAGGCGACCAAGCACGTCGACCAGGGGTTGTCGCTGACGCTGTTCTTCCCCGACACGGCGACCACGCGTGACATCAACAAGGCGCAGATCTATGCCTGGCGCAAGGGGATCAAGACGCTCTACTACATCCGACTGCGACAGCTGGCGCTCGCCGGCACCGAGGTCGACGGCTGCGTCAGCTGCATGCTCTGACACGACACGAGGAACAAGACGAATGACGAACAATCTCACCCTGCTGCGCGGCGTCCAGGCCATCAACTGGAACCGCATCACCGACCAGGTCGACTCCGACGTGTGGGACCGGCTGACCTCGAACTTCTGGCTGCCGGAGAAGGTGCCGCTCTCCAACGACGTGCCGTCCTGGCGCACGCTCAAGCCCCACGAACAACTGATGACCACGCGCGTGTTCACCGGCCTGACCATGCTCGACACCATCCAGGGCACCGTGGGGGCCGTGTCGCTCATCCCGGACGCCCGGACGCCGCACGAGGAGGCCGTCTACACGAACATCGCGTTCATGGAGTCGGTGCACGCCAAGAGCTACAGCTCGATCTTCTCCACGCTGATCTCCACCACGGAGATCGATGACGCCTTCCGGTGGAGCGAGGAGAACGAGTACCTCCAGCGCAAGGCACAGATCATCCTCGACTTCTACTACGGCGACGACCCCGAGAAGCGCAAGGTGGCCTCCACGATGCTGGAGTCGTTCCTGTTCTACTCCGGCTTCTACGCGCCGATGTACTGGTCGAGCCGGGCGAAGCTGACGAACACCGCCGACCTGATCCGCCTGATCATCCGCGACGAGGCCGTGCACGGCTACTACATCGGCTACAAGTTGCAGCGGGCCCTCGCCGAAGCCGACCAGTCACGTCGCGATGAACTCAAGGACTACACCTTCGAGTTGCTGTATGAGCTCTACGACAACGAGGAGTCCTACACCGAGGACCTCTACGATCCGCTCGGGCTGACCGAGGACGTCAAGATGTTCCTGCGCTACAACGCCAACAAGGCCCTGATGAACCTCGGCTACGAGGCACTCTTCCCCAAGGACGCCGTGGCGGTCTCGCCGGCCATCCTGGCGGCACTGTCACCGAATGCCGACGAGAACCACGACTTCTTCTCCGGGTCGGGCTCCTCGTACGTGATGGGCAAGGCCGTCAACACCGAGGACGAGGACTGGGACTTCTGACATGCCGATTCGCACCACGACGTCCGGCAGCCTGCCGCGCACGGACGCCCTCATCGCCGCCAACGCCGCCCGCCACGTGGCCGACGACGGCTACACGCTGCTGCGCACGCCCGAGTTCGACCGGCTTGTCACCCAGGCCGTCGCGGACGTGGTCGATCGCCAGCGCGCCGCCGGCATCACACTGCTGGGTGACGGGGAGTTCGGCAAGGCCATGTCGAACCCCGTCGACTACGGCGCTTGGTGGTCCTACTCGTTCCAACGGGTGGCTGGGCTTGCCCTGACCGAGTTGAACCTGTTCAACCAGCCGGCGGCGACGTCGTCCCCGGGGAACGTCGTCCTGACGTCGTTCGGCGACCGGCGGGACCGTCAGCGCTTCCCGCGTGTCTATTCGGACCCGGTCGATGAAGGAGGCGTCCACACCGGACGGGTGGCCACCGATTCCCCACCACCACCGGCCCGATCACTTACACCGGACAGGACGCGGTCGCCACCGACATCGCCAACCTGGACGCCGCCCTCGAGCCCGGGGAGCAGGGGTTCCTCACCGCGATCTCACCCGGCAGCGCCGCACGCGTGTGGAACCAGCACTACACCACCGAGGAGGAGCACATTTGGGCGTGGGCCGACGCGCTGCGCGAGGAGTACCGCGCGATCACCGATGCGGGTCTCGTGGTCCAGATCGACGACCCATCGCTGGCCGAGAACTGGGACCAGATCACGCCCGAGCCCAGCGTCGCCGACTACCGGGCCTTCACGCAGATCCGCATCGACGCCCTCAACCACGCCATCGCGGGCCTGCCCAAGGACCTGGTGCGCCTGCACCTGTGCTGGGGCTCGTGGCACGGCCCCCACACCACCGACATCGGCATCGCTGACATCCTGCCCGTGGTGCTGCAGGCAAACGTGGGGCAGTTGTCCTTCGAGGCGGCCAACGTGCGCCATGAGCACGAGTGGACGGTGTGGCGCGATGTCGCGGTGCCGGACGACCTCGTCCTCGTCCCCGGCGTGGTCAGCCACGCCACCAATGTCGTGGAACATTCGGAACTCGTCGCCCAGCGCATCCGCCGGTTCGTGGATGCCGTCGGGCCCGACCGGGTGATCGCCTCCACCGACTGCGGCCTGGGCGGACGCGTGCACGCCGACATCGCCTGGGCCAAGCTCGTGGCACTCGGAGAGGGGGCGAAGGCCGTCACGTCCGCGTGATGGCCAGGCGCCGACGATTGAGCCTCGTGTGTCCACCGGAGGCGTGACAGTCCGCACGGCCTCATGTCACGACAGTGGGCCAAGGCTGAGTCTGCCTTGGCCCACGGTCCTCAAGGCGTTCGGCGCGACGACCTGGCAATCAGCTGCACGAGTCGCCTACGCGTCCAGCAGCTCGCATCACTGATGCGCTCCATCCTCACCAGCGATGCTAGCCTTGGGCCATGCGGACGACGGTACGGCTCGACCCCGAGGTCCACGCGGCGGCCGAGCAACTGCGCCGGGAGCGGAACATCGGCCTCGGCGAAGCGGTCAACGAACTTGCCCGCGCAGGTCTGGCCCGCGAGCACGAGGTCAGGCCCATCCAGTTCCGGCAGCGCACCGCCAGCGTCGGGCTCCGCCTCGAGGTCACCAACATCGCTGAGACGCTGGAACTGCTCGATCAATTCGACGCTGAGGACGAGCAGTGATCGTTGACGCCAACGTGTTGCTCTACGCGGTCGATGAGCAGGCTCCTTTCCATGACATCGCCCGAACCTGGATGGACAAGGCACTGAATGACGTGGAACGAGTCGGCCTCCCTTGGGCATCGCTCATGGCCTTCCAACGCATCATCACGCATGCACGCGCGACACTGCGCCCTTTGAGCCCGGCGGCGGCGTGGGGGTACGTGACCGACTGGCTCGATGCCGACCAGACGTGGGTACCCACCCCCGGCGTGCGGCATCGCGACATCCTCGGCCGGCTGCTCACCGCAGGCGACCTTCGCGGCAACCTCGTCACGGACGCCCACCTGGCGGCGTTGGCGCTGGAACATGGCACGGCCATCTGCTCCTTCGACAGCGATTTCGCTCGCTTCGACGGCCTTCGCTGGATCAACCCTCGCCACCCATGACGCCCGGGTGTCCGATGGTTGGGCCACCGGCCCCTCACGTCCACTCGGGGGAGGGGCCGGCATCCCAACGCCGGTCTCAGCCAGCGTGAGCGTCGCGTGCCCGTTCGGCGGCAGCGAGACGCTGGTGGACGGGGGGCGCCCCGAGGTGCCGCCCAGATCGAGCTAGGACGGCCCTACGGCAGCTGCAAGGAGAGCGTCAGCGTCACTCCTTGTGAGCGCCCCGTTACGTTCCCGCAACTGGACGGGAACGTCATCGCAAACGCCGAACGATGAAGTGGTGTCACCCAACGAAGGAGGCACCGTGGCTACACCCCCCACCGATGCGGAACTGAACGCCATGATCCGCGCGCGCCTGGCATCTGTCGGCATCGATCTCGACCAACTCCCGCCCGGCTCCCAGCCCGATCCTGAGACGGGCAGCCCGGGCCAGGATGCGGTGCTCGCCAGCCTGCGGCGCTTCGTACGCGGCTCGGTCGCGGACATTGCCACGTGGGCGCCGCCCGTCCCGGCAGGCGTCACCGGTCCCGCGGACCTTCTCCAGCAGCAGGCCGCCGTTCCGCTCCTTTACCCGGCCACCGCCACCGCCTGGAGGTCCGCATGACCAAGCTGCACCCATCCGAGACCGCGTGGTCCATGGGGGACCCCGCCTGCTTCGAGCAGCCCTTGCGCGTCGATCGGCGCGGGTTCATCGCCCGCATGTCGGCCATCAGCGCGCTCGCAGCTGGCGGAACCATCGCGTTGCCGCGGGTAGCGGCCGCAGAGGAGACCGTCGCTCGCCGTGGAAGTGCCCGGGTTGCGGTCGGCGTGCGGGATGCAGTGGCGGACGACGTCAGCGAGGCGACGCTCGCCGAAGCGATCACCCTGATCAGGTCGGGACGCCTCACCTCCTCACTGCTCGTAGAGGCCTATCTCGACCGGATCGGCGCGTTCGACGACACGCTGCAGGCGTTCAACCTCGTCCTCGCGGACGCGGCCCGGTCCGCCGCAGCGAGGGCCCACGGTGGCCGCGGCGCGCTCGCCGGAATCCCGCTCGCGATCAAGGACAACTACTACACCGCCGGCGTGCCCACCACGGCGAACAGCTACGTCTTCGAGGGTTTCGTGCCCCCCTTCGACGCCACCGCGGTGGCCCGGTTCAAGGCCGCCGGTGCCATCGTCTTGGGGAAGACGCAGATGGGACCGCTGGCCACGACGCGCGCCACCACCCCCAACGGCACCATCACCACCGTCAATGCGTGGACCCCTGACGATCCGGGAGTGAACCCCGGCGGCTCCTCGTCGGGATCTGCCACGAGCGTGGCCGCCCGGATGGCGGCCAGCTCGGTCGGCACCCAAACCGGGGGATCCATCACCGCCCCCTCCAACGCCCAAAACCTGACCGGGCTCAAGCCAACGATGGGTCTGGTGTCCCTGTTCGGGATCATCCCGCTCACCTATACGCGCGACCACCCCGGCCCGCTCGCGCGCGACGCGATGGATGCCGCCATCATGCTGTCGGTCATGGCCGGGCCGGACGAGCACGACCCGCGCACCCAGGGACTCCCCGCCCCGACCGACTACGTCCTGGCGGCCACGGCCGTGAAGGCAGGCTCGCGCTCACGGTGCCGCTACCGGACGCGGGTCGGGTACCTGCCGGACTACCTCGCGGCGACCGGTGATACGCTCGCCGCGCGCCAGGCATTCCTAGCCGCGCTGACCGGCATCGAGGGCATCGAGGTGGTTGAGGTTCCCCACCCCGACGAGTACGAAGTGCTGATGGGGAGCGCCTTCAACGACGTGCGTCTCCCGGAGCGCAGCGAGCCGTTCCTGCCGAGCCTTCAGTCGGACCTGCGCCTGTTTGGAGTCTCCGTCACGTCATGGCTGTCCGGGATGCTGCTGGGGGCCGGCGAGTACGTCCGAGGGCAACGGGCCAAGCAGCTCATCCTCGAGCGCCTGCTGGAGCAGACCTTCACCGCCTGCGACGTCGTGCTGCAGACCGACCCGTCCCACTTCGACCGCATCGGGCTGCCCGAGCTGGCCCTGCCGATCGGCTTCTCCTCGGGGGGTGTCCCGATCGGGGCCATCCTCGGCGGTCAGCCCTTCTCGGAGGATCGGCTGCTCGCCGTGGCAGCGGCCTATCAGCAGGTGTCCGACTGGCACCTCCGCCGCCCCGCGGACCCAGCCGACGACAACCCACCGGAGCCGATCCCGCTGCCCGAGCGGGGCGGACGCCGCAGATTCCCCCGCTCGGCCTCGGGGACGCGGACGGCAGCGCCAGCACGCACCGAGCGCGGCCAGGTGAGCGCCGACGATGTGATGATCGAGTCCCAGTAGGTCGAATCATCCCAATCCTGCGGGGGCGCCCAGGGGGCGCTCCCGTCAGGAGATCACCAACAGCAGGTCACCGCCCTCGACGGCCTGGCTGTGCTGCAGGGCCACCCGCTCGACCTTCCCCGCCACCGGCGCGGTGATCGCTGCTTCCATTTTCATGGCCTCGATGGAGGCGACCTGGTCGCCGGCGGCCACCTCGTCGCCCACCGCGACGGTCAGCGTCACGACCCCCGAGAACGGTGCCGGCACCTCGCCAGGCCGCGCCGGGTTGGCCCGCTCGGCGGCGACCGAGTCCGAGGTGACGGACGCGTCGCGCACCAGCACCTGCCGGAGCTGGCCGTTGATCGTCGCCAGCACCGGCCGCATGCCGCGCTCGTCGGCGTCCCCGATCGCCGTGAGGCTCATCAGCAGCGTCTTGCCGCGCTCGATCGGCACGTCGTGCTCCAGCCCCGGCTCCAGGCCGTGCAGGAACTGCCGCGTCGTCAGCACCGACAGGTCGGAGTATCGCTCGGTTGCCTCCAGGAAGTCCTTCGTCGGCCCCGGGAACAGCAGCCGGTTCAGCGTCCCGCGCGGGTCGGACGCCAGCGCCGCGGCGTCGTCCTCGCCCAGTTCGGTCTCGACCGGCTTAGTCCGGCGCCCCTCCAGGGCCCGGGTGCGGAACGGCTCGGGCCACCCGCCCGGCGGCTCCCCCAAATCGCCGCTCAGGAAGCCGATCACCGAATCGGGGATGTCGAACTTCTGCGGGTCGGCCTCGAACGCGGCCGGGTCGATGTTCTGGCCCACGAGCGCCAGGGCCAGATCGCCCACCACCTTGGAGCTCGGCGTCACCTTGACGATGTCGCCGAGCATGGCGTTGGCGGCGGCGTACATGTCCTCGACCGCCTCGAACCGCTCGCCCAGCCCCAGTGAGATCGCCTGCTGGCGCAGGTTCGACAGCTGACCACCGGGAATCTCGTGGCGGTAGACGCGTCCCGTCGGCCCGGGCAGGCCGGACTCGAACGGCCCGTACAACACCCGGACCGCCTCGAAGTAAGGCTCAAGATCCTGCGCCGCGGAGAGCGACAGGCCGGTCGCGCGCTCGGTGTCGTCGGTGGCGGCGATGAGCGCCGACATCGACACCTGCGACGTCGTCCCGGCCCAGGCCGCGGACGCCACGTCGACGGCGTCCACGCCCGCGTCGATCGCGGCCAGCAACGTTCCCAGCTGGCCGCCCGCACTGTCGTGGGTGTGCAGGTGCACCGGCAGGTCGAAGTTTTCCCGCAGCGCCGTGACCAACTTCGCCGCCGCGGGCGCCCGCAGCAGGCCGGCCATGTCCTTGATGGCCAGCATGTGCGCACCGGCCTCGACGAACTCCTCGGCCAGGCGCAGGTAGTAGTCGAGGGTGTAGAGCTTCTCCCCCGGGCTGGTCATGTTGCCCGTGTAGCAGAGCGCGGCCTCGGCGACGCCGTGGTCGGTCTCGAGGACGGCCTCGATCGCGGGCCGGATCTGGTCGACGTTGTTCAGCGCGTCGAAGATGCGGAAGATGTCGACGCCGGTCGCGGCCGCCTCGGCGACGAACGCGTTCGTCACCGCCAGCGGGTAGGGCGTGTAGCCGACGGTGTTGCGGCCACGCAGCAACATCTGGATCGGCAGGTTCGGCATCAGCTCGTGCAGCGTCGCCAGCCGGCCCCACGGATCCTCGTTGAGGAAGCGCAGCGCCACATCGTAGGTGGCACCGCCCCACGCCTCCACCGAGAACAATCCGGGCAGCATGCGCGCGACGTAGGGGGCGACATTGCTGAGGTCGCGCGTCCGGACGCGGGTGGCGAGCAGCGACTGGTGGGCGTCCCGAAACGTCGTGTCGGTCACCCCGACCGCCGTCTGCTCACGCAGCGCGCGGGCGAACCCGGCGGGGCCGAGCTCGAGCAACTGCTGGCGCGACCCGGCCGGCGGGGCCGCGTCCAGGTCGAGCGCGGGCAGCTTGGTGCGCGCCACCACCGGCGTCCGCGGGTCGCCGAACGGCTTGTTGACCGTCCGCTCGGCCAAGAACTGCAGCAATTTCGTGCCGCGGTCGGCCGATTCGTGCGGACGCAGCAGGTGCGGCCGCTCGTCGATGAAGGACGTCGTGGCCCGGCCGGCGAGGAAATCGGGGTCGGCCAGGACGCCGCGCAGGAACCCGATGTTCGTGCTCACCCCACGGATCCGGAACTCGGCCAGGGCACGCGCCGCCCGCGCCGCGGCGGCCGGGAAGTCGCGTCCGCGGCAGGTGAGTTTCACCAGCATCGAGTCGAAGTGGGCGCCGATCTCGGCACCGGTGAACACCGTGCCCCCGTCGAGGCGGACGCCCGCGCCGCCCGGCGTCCGGTACACCCCGATCACACCCGTGTCGGGCCGGAACCCGTTCGCCGGGTCCTCCGTGGTGACCCTGCACTGCAGCGCCGCGCCGCGCACCGTGATCGCATCCTGCGAGAGCCCCAGATCGGCCAGTGTCTCCCCGGCCGCGATGCGCATCTGGCTGGAGACGAGGTCGACATCCGTGACCTCCTCGGTCACCGTGTGCTCGACCTGGATGCGGGGGTTCATCTCAATGAACACATACCGTTGGGGGGCTCCGCCCCCCAACCGCCCCCCGTCCTCGGGTGCAGTCCCCAACCGCCCCCCGTCCTCAGGTGCAGTCCCCAACCGCTCACCCTCTTGAGGAGCTGTCCCCAACCGACCCCCGTCCTCGGGTGCAGTCCCCAACCGCTCACCGTTCTCGGGCGCAGTCCCCAACCGCCCCCCAGCCTCGCGCTGCTCGGCGTCGCCCCCGGCCAGCAGGAACTCCACGGTGCCCGCGTTGGTGTAGCCGATGTGCCGGGCGAAGCGGACGGCGTCCGCGCAGATGCGGTCGCGCAGCTCAGGGTCGAGGTTCGGGGCCGGGGCCAGCTCGACGACCTTCTGGTGACGGCGCTGCACGGAGCAGTCGCGCTCGTAGAGGTGGATGACCTCGCCGCCGGCGTCGGCCAAGATCTGCACCTCGATGTGACGCGGCCGGTCGACGGCCTCCTCCAGGTAGACGCGGGCGTCGCCAAAGGCGGCGTCCGCCTCGCGCATGGCCTCGGCCAGCGCGGACCGCAGCGCACCCGGCTCGTCCACGCGGCGCATACCCCGCCCGCCGCCACCCGCGACGGCCTTGACGAACACGGGGAACCCGATGCCCTCCGCCGCTTGGACGAGGGTGTCGACGTCCTCGGACGGATCCGCGCCCCGCAGGACCGGCAGGCCCGCCTCGCGCGCCGCCGCGATGGCAGAGGCCTTGTTGCCGGTGAGCCGCAGCACATCGGCGCTCGGGCCGATGAAGGTGATGCCCTCGTCGGCGCACCGCTGCGCCAGCTCGGCGTTCTCGCTGAGGAATCCGTAACCGGGGTAGATGGCGTCCGCCTGCGCCTGCAGGGCGGCCGCGATGATGCCCTCGATGTCGAGGTAGGCCCGCACCGGGTGGCCACGCTCGCCGATCTCATAGCTCTCGTCGGCCTTCAGCCGGTACTCGGCGAGGCGGTCCTCGTAGGGAAACACGGCGACCGTCTTCACCCCCAGCTCGGTCGCCGCGCGGAACGCGCGAACAGCGATCTCACCACGGTTGGCCACCAGGATCTTGCGGAACATCGACACCCCTCTTCGCCGGAACCGGGTCAGGCTATCGCGGTGGCCACGTCGGGCGGCAGGGACGTGTCCATCCCTCGTCGGACGCCGCACCGCGCGACACCGGGCAGCGCGCAACCCCGATGACGGCGAAGGTCGGGAAGGCACTACGGTGGCGGCCATGGTCGCTCGCAGCTACGTCGAGAACATCGCCACCCGCACCGCCATCGGTCGCATGCTGGAGCGCATGATGGGGACGGCCGGCGCCGCCCTGCTCGTGGCCGGCATCGGCCTCGCGGTGGCCACCGGTTTCCACCCGGCGGCCGTCATCATCGGTGCCGTGCTGGTCGTCGCCGGCGTCGTCGTGCTCAGGCCTGCGGCGCAGCTGCACCGCGAGCACCGCGAGAACCCCCTCGACTTCGGCTTCGAGCCCATCCCGCAGCGTCACCCCACCCCCGGGCCGGTGTTCGGAGCCGCGATCGCGCTGGTGCTGTTCGGGGGGCTGCTCCTCGGCGCGGGCGTCCTCAGCAACGGCGCCGCCCTGCTGCCCTTCGGGGCCGGGCTGCTCGGCGCGGGCCTCCTCGTCGCCGTCGTCGGCGTCACCACCCTCGGGCTGGAGCGACGCCGCTGGGCCGAGCTGTCCGCCACCTTGGACGCGCACCCCGAGCTGGTCGCCTACCTCCAGGACGCCCGGCGTCGCTTCCCCGCGGACGCACCCTTCCCGTTCGAGGCGTCCACCGACGAAATCAGGATCCCACCCGAGCGCTGACGCGCGCCGGTTCGTGGGCGCAGAACGGCTCCTCGGCGAGGTAGTCGCCCGTCATCGCGTACGCCCGGGCGCGACTGCCGCCGCAGGCGTCCCGATGCCCGCACACACCGCACTTGCCCTTGAGCAGCGACCGGTCCCGCAGATCGGTGAACACCTGGGCGTGGCGGTAGATGTCGATGATGTCGTCGTCGCGGATGTTGCCGGCCTTCACGGGCAGGAATCCGGAGGGGTACACGTCGCCGGTGTGGCTCACGAAGATGAAGCCGTCGCCGTCGTTGACGTTGCGGGCGCGGCCGATGCCGTCGCGCTGGCTGTAGTGCATGCCGCGGGTCATGACGTCCCGGACGTCCTCGTCGGCCCCCGCCCGCACCTCCTCGCGCTTGCGCTGCATGACGACGCGGGAGTACTGCGGTGCGGCGGTGGCCTTGATGTCGAACGGGGCCGTCTTGGAGAGGTCGTACAGCTGGTGGAACACCTGCTCGAACTCGTCGGCGGACGCCACGTCGTCGGCCTTCGCGCGGCCCATCGGCACCAGGAAGAACACCTCCCAGAACACGACGCCGAGGGTGGTCATCAGGGCGGTCATGGCGTCCATGTCGTCAATGTTCGCCTTGCGGATGACCGTGTTGACCTGCGTGGAGAGGCCGACCTCCTGGGCCTCGCGCAGGATGCGCAGGCCGTGGTCGAAGCTGCCCTGCACGCGGCGGAACTCGTCGTGGATCTGCGCGTTGGAGCCGTCCAGCGAGATCGCCAGGCGCGTCAGGCCGACGTCCTTGAGCTGCTGCAGCAGGTCCTTGGTGGCGAGCGAGGTCGTGGCGGGCGTGATGCCCATCCGCATGCCCAGCTCCGCGCCATAGCGGACCAACTCGACGATGTCGGGCCGCTTGAAGCAGTCGCCCCCGGAGAACACGAACACGATCGGGCCGAACTCACGCAGCCGCTTCATCATGGCCTTGGCCTCGTCGGTGGTCAGCTCCAGCGGGTTACGCAGCGGTTGGGCCATCGCGCGGCAGTGCTGGCAGGCGAGGTCGCAGGCCTGGGTGGTCTCCCAGATCGCGATGAACGGCGCGGAGTCGAAGTCAAGGTTGCGGCGCGCCGCGGCGGCGTGGGGGTGACCGCCCGGATGCCCCCCGGGGTGGGCGCCCGGGTGGCCGGTGGCGGTGTGCGGGTGGGTCATGCGACGAGGCTACTACGACGATCCGTAGGAGATGGGGCATCCGGGAGCCGGCCTAAAGTTGGTGCGTGCCCCACCCCACCCCTGCTGCTCCCGGCGCTGCCGTGCGGGTCGCGGCCCGAGCCGTGGCGGGCGCGCTCGTCGTCTGCCTGGCGTCCGGCTGCACCCCCGCCCCGGACGCCGACGGCGGCGGCCCCGCCCCCACGGCGACCGGGGTGAGCCCCGCGCCGGGGGCGTCCGCCACCGCGGTCGCGTCCCACCCTCCGGTGCCGTACAACCCGGCCGCGACGCCGACCTGGCCCCGCCCGGTGCCCGCGGACACCCGCACGGGCGCCGAGCTCGACCAGCCGTTCACGGTCGATGGGGTCGTGGTGGTCAGCAAGGACCACCCGGTGTCGGCCGCCTACGTGCCGCCGTGGACGCGCGAACCGCACGGGATCAGCCCGGACGCCTACGCCGCCTTCCAGCAGATGGCGGCGGACGCCCGGGCCGAGGGGCTGACGCTCGCCCTCCGCAGCGGGTACCGCGACCACGCCACCCAGGCGGCGAGCTTCGCCCGGGCCCTGCAGACCTACGACGAGGCGACGGCGCGGCGCTACTTCGCGGAGGCCGGCAAGTCCGAGCACCAGACCGGCCTGGCCTTCGACGTGTGGGACGGGGTGAACCGCGGCTCGACCTTCGCCCGGACGCCCGAGGCCGCCTGGGTGGCGGCGAACGCCCACCGCTACGGGCTGATCGTGCGCTACCCCGAGGGCCGCACCGACGTGACGGGGTACGCGTGGGAGTCCTGGCATCTACGCTGGGTGGGGCCCGAGATCGCGGCCGCGTTCGGGCCGAACAGCTCGCTCACGCTCGAGGAGTACCTGGGCCTGGCGTGAGTGCCGGGGTGTGAGGAGGCGACGTGGACGTCGATACGGTGCTCGACCGCACGGCCACCTTGCTGCGCGCCCGCGGTGACCGCATGACGACGCCGCGCCGAGCGGTGCTGACCGCCCTCGCGAGCCATCCCGGCCACTGGAGTGCCGAGGAGATCGCCGCGTTCGTCGCCGATCCGGGCGAGGACGGTGGTACGTCACGTGAGGCGGGTGTGCACCGCTCCAGCGTCTACCGCACCCTGGAAACCCTGTCGGAGCTTGGCGTCGTGCAGCACGTCCACCTCGGCCACGGCACCACCGTCTACCACCTGGTCGAGTCCGCCCACCTCCACGCGCAGTGCCGCAGCTGCGGCCGGTTGGTGGACGTCCCGGCGGCCGTCCTCGATGCCGCGGCCGCGGCGCTGGCGTCCGAGCACGGCTTTCGCCTCGACCCGACGCACGTGGCGCTGTCGGGCACCTGCGCCGCGTGCCAGCAGGGCGAGTCGGCGTCGGGCTGACAAGCGTCCGGGCTCAGCGGCCCTGGGTGATCGAGCCGGGGGTGATCGAGCCGGGGGTGATCGCGCCGGGAAACAGCAGCGCGCGATCGAACCCCCAGGGCAGCTCCAGCCGGTGCGCGGCCAGCAGCGCCTCGTCGGCGAGGAGGGACGCGGTCGACCCGTCGGCGACGACGCGGCCCTCGTCCAGAATCACCGCGCGGGGGCACAACTGCAGGGCCAGGGGCAGGTCATGGGTGACGACGAGCAGCTTCGCCGCGATGCCGGCGAGCACCGCGACCAGCTCGCGCCGCGTCGCCGGGTCGAGCATCGAGGTGGGCTCGTCGAGCACCACCACCTCCGGTTCGAGGGCGAGCACGCCCGCGAGCGCCACGCGCTGCTTCTGGCCGTAGGAGAGGTGGTGGGGGGCGCGGTCGGCCAGTGCGGTGGCATCGACGGACGCCAGCGCCGCGGCCACCCGGGCGTCCAGTTGGTCGCCCCGGAGCCCTTGGTTGGCCGGCCCGAAGGCCACGTCGTCGCGCACGGTGCCGCAGAAGAGCTGGTCGTCGGGGTCCTGGAACAGCACCCCCACGCGGCGACGCACCGCGGCGAGGTGGGCAGCGCCGGTGCGCCGTCGGAGCGCGGTGCCGGCGACCGTGACGGTGCCCGAGGTGGGCAGGAGGAGCCCGTTGAGGTGGAGCATCAGCGTCGTCTTGCCCGCCCCGTTCGGGCCGAACACGGCCACCTTTTCCCCGGCGGCGACGCTGAGGTCGATGCCGGCCAAGGCCTCGCGTCCGTCGGGGTAGGTGTGGGTGAGCCCGGTGATCTCGATCATGCGAGCCACCAGGCCCCGAGCACGGTCAGGGCGACGGCGGTGGGCCAGAGGCCCGCCACCCAGGCCGCTGCGCTCGCCGGTGTGGCGGCGGCCGCGGGCAGCGTGCCGGTGTAGCCACGGGCCAGCATCGCGCGGTGCACCCGCTCGCCCTGCTCGTAGGAGCGCACGAACAGGACGCCCAGGCCGCGGGTGAGCGCGGGCCAGGCGGCCGGCGTCCGGGTCACCAGGCCGCGGGCCGCCTGAGCGCGCGTGAGGGACGTCCAGCGCTCGGTGGTGACGCCGAGATAGCGGAGAAAGAAGGTGCCGATCTGCACCAGGGGGTCGGGGACGCGGAGGCGGTGCAGGCCGGCGAGGAGCTGCTCGGGGCGCGTCGTGGCCGCGAGCGTGAGCGCGGCCAGCACGCAGATCGTGCCCTTGGCGAACAGCGACCAGCCGGCCCACAGGCCCTCCACGGAGAGCGCCAGCGGCCCGACGGTCACGCGGGGGCCGCCGGCCACGAGCGGCATGGCCAGGGCGAAGACCACGAACGGGATCTCCACGGCCAGGCGCGGGGCGACCCAGCGCGGCGTCACCCCCACGTGCGCGAGCCGCAGCAGCACCACCGCGAGCAGCGCCGCATAAGGCCACGTCGCCTCGCGGGGCAGGGCCACAACGGCGACCGCGAAACTCACCACGCCGAGGATGCGGACGTGGGCCGGCACGCGCCCAGCGGACGCCGCGTCGTCAGGCACGGCGTCCGAGCAGGCGGGTGAGGCCGAACGTGACGGCGAGCACGACCAGGACGCCGACGAGGCCGGCGGCGGCATTCGACCAGAACGCGTCCCACCCCGCCAGCCCATAGTCAGCAAGCGGCCCGCCAGCGACGGCGGAGTCCGCGGCGGCGTCGGCGAAGCCGAGGTGCTCGGCGGTCCACTCCAGGCCGTCGGGCGAGGCCGAGGCGAAGAAGCTGAGACCCACCGCCACGAGCACGATGACGCCGAGCGCCACGGCGGCGAACGGTCCTCGGACGCCGCGCGGTGCCGCTCCGGTGGTGGCGCGTCCGGTGGTGACCGATCCGGTCTCGGAAGGTCGGGCGTGTGTGCTCATGCGGGCACCTCCTCGAGTTCGGGCTCGGGCGCTGGCCGGAGGGCGTGGATCAGGTCGGGGCGGCTGGCGGCGACGGCGGTGAGGACGCCGAACGTGATCGCCGCCTCGCCCAGCCCGATGACGGTGTGGACGCCGAGCATGGTGGGGACGAGCAGCCCCAGCGGCACCGCGACCGCGCCGCCCACCGCGTACAGCCCGCAGAACACCAGCGCGGCAGCGGGGACGCTGATCAGCGCCCCGGCCGCGCCGGCCCAGGCGACGGCGCGGCGTCCGTCGGGCAACAGCCGCAGGACCAGCCGCGCCACGCCCCAGCCGACCCACACCGACACGATCGCGAGCAGAAGGACGTTGGTGCCGAGGGCGGTCAGGCCACCGTCGGCGAACAGCAGGGCCTGGACGACGGTGACGACCGTGAGGCACAGCGTCGCCGTCCAGGGCCCGACGAGGATCGCGGCCAAGGCCCCACCGATGAGATGCCCCGACGTGCCCGCACCGACCGGGAAGTTCACCATCTGCGCGGCGAAGACGAACGTGGCGGTGAGCCCGGCCAAGGGCGCGGTGCGCTCGTCCAGTTCGCGTCGCGCGCCGCGCAGGGCCAGGGCCACGCCGGCGACCGCTGCCGCGCCGGTCACGGCGGAAGTGGGCAGGTTCAGAAACCCGTCGGGTACGTGCACGGTCACTCCTTCGTCCCAGGGTGGGTGACTTGTTGCAACCTAGTCGCAACAAGTGTCCTGCGGGCAACGTCTCGTGGTCAGGAGGTGAACAGCCGGTGGACGCCGCCGTCGCGGCTCGCCCGCCGTCCGCGTCCGCCAACCAGCAGATAGCCTCACAGCATGGGCATGCTCAGGAGCTCGGCCACATGGCTGGGCCTCACATCACCCCCACTGCTCCCCGGCTTCAAACGCAGCGGCATCGGCGACCGCCAGCCCTACTGCCTCACCTGCGGAGCGGTCATCGCCTGGGAGGGCCAGCAACGACACCAGGACTGGCACCGACGCCCGTAGCGATCAGACGGTCACACACCCACTCGAGGGTGAGCCAGTGCGGCGAAAATCGACCCAGCTCGTACCATTCTCTGCCTGACAAGCCCCATTTCAGCACGCGCTCGACATGCTCGGCGACCCGGTTCGCTGCCGCCTTCTGCAGCTGCGCGCCGAGGGTGAGCAGACGGCTGAGGCGATCACGGACGTGACCCGACCAGGATGTCGGGTCAGGATGCGTCGCCGAGTTTGCGGAGCACGTATTGGTTGAGGCTGATGTGTTCTTCGGCTGCTTTGATGGCCAGGTCACGGTGGAGTCGTTCGCCCACGCGGAGGTTGAACTTGCCCGAGTACGTCTTGGAGGACAGCGGTTCAGGGACCTGCTCGCCGTTGCTTTGCAGGTCTTCGACGACGTCGTCGACCAGGTCGCGCAGGCCGTGGAGTGCTTCGTCTTGGGTGGTGGCCAGCCAGGAGAGAGAGGGGAGTTCGAGGCAGGTGGCGACGAACTCCTGGTCCTCGACGGACCAGCTGACGCGGTAGGTGTAGTGGGAGACATCGGGGACCGTGGTGCTCATGAAGCTGCCTCCTTCTTGTCGACGACTGCCAGGACCTGACGGACCTGGTAGGGCTTGGCCTTGCCGTGGTCGTTCTGGATGTTGACCCGCGGGTCACCAGGCCAGGGCGTCTTGAACACTGCGTGTGAACCGCCAGCGGTTCTAGGCGGGCCGAAGTAGTACTCGCACACCTTGGCGAGGTCCTCGTACCGGATGTTGCTCGGGTTGGCTGTCATCTGGGCCAAGATCTTCGCGACTGACCGCACAACACAGGATGGTACTACCGGCAGTACCACCACTCCAAGCCGTCTGAGCCCGGTGTAGCGGGCTTTCTCGAACCCTCTCGGGACGACCCGCGTGGTGCCCCCGCCGAGCCAAGACGATGTGTACTCCGGGGTGGCCCGTTGCTGCGTCGTCTGGCTCTACGGTCAGCTGGCGATGCGCCTCTCCGGCCCGCAGCGCCGCCACTCCGGCCGCCCAGTGACACTGTGCGCCACGGAACGATGTGCTCGATCAAGCGTGCGTCGGGGCCAGGGTCTGGGTACCCCGAGGGGGAAATCGTTGCCCCGACGTCACCCCGGGTACACCCACGTGCGCGAGAATGCCGTGGTCCGGGCCCGTGGTGAGGCCCCCACCACAAGGGAGATCCATGTCACACCACCGCAGCATCGGCGCGCTCGCGTCCGGCTGTCTTGCTCTCGCCGTGACGTTCACACCCGCCCTCGCGACGGCCCAGCCGAACCAGACCGCGACGCAGCGACTCAAAGACCTCCAGGTCCTGTCCATCACCGACTTCCACGGCGCGCTCGAAACCGGTGGCACGGTCACGGTGGACGGCGTCCGCGTACCCGCCGGTGGCGCGGCCTACCTGGCGACGCACCTCAAGCAGCTGCGAGCCAGGCAGCCGCGAACGGTCACGTTCTCCACTGCGGACAACGTCGGGGCCTCCCCGCTCATCTCCGCCGCCTTCCACGACGAGCCGACCATCGAGGCCCTCAACCTGCTTGGCGTGGACGCGTCCACGATCGGCAACCACGAATTCGACGCGGGCCAGTCCGAGCTGTTGCGGCTCATCAACGGCGGCTGCCTGCCCGCCGGCTCGGCCGCCGGCAACCGGACGTCCTGCCCCGACGGCACCTTCGGCGGGGCCGACTTTCCGTTCGTCGTGTCCAACGTGTTCTACGCCGACACCGATGAGACCATCCTGCCGCCGTACACCGTCATCAACGAGCGGGGCATCAAGATCGGCGTCATCGGCGCGGTGCTGGAGCAGACACCCGACATCGTGACGGCGGCCGGCGTCGCCGGCCTCGAGTTCACCGACGAGGTCACCGCCATCAACCGGGCCTCCGCCGAACTCACCGCCCGGGGCGTCAACACCCAGTTCGTGCTCGTCCACGAAGGCGCACGTCCCGACACGACGGCCTACACCGCAGACTGCGCGGACGGCACCACCGTCAGCGGCCCGGTCATCGAGATCGCCGAGGACATCGCCCCCGCGGTCGACCTGGTCATGACCGGGCACTCCCACCAGGCGTGGGTGTGCTCGATCGACGACCCCGCCGGCCAGCCCCGGCTCGTCACCCAGGCGATGTCGTCCGGCCGCATCATCACCGAACACAACCTGCAGTACGACCCGCGGACGAAGGACGTCGTCCGCGCCAGCGCGCACGCCACGAACCACCTCGTGACCCGGGATGTCGCTCCCGACCCGAGGCTGCAGCGCCACGTTGATCGGTACGCCGCGCTGGTGCAGCCGATCGCCAATCGTGTGATCGGGACTCTCACCGCCCCTGCAGACCGGACGCCGGCGCCCGGCTTTGGCGACTCGCCCTTGGGCAACCTCATCGCGGACGGCCAGCTCGCGGACCCGACGGTGGTGGGAACGTTCGGAGAACCAGTGATCGCGTTCATGAACCCCGGCGGCATCCGCGCAGATCTGGACGCCGGCGAGGTCACCTACGGTGAGGCGTTCGCCGTCCAGCCGTTCAGCAACTACCTCGTGTCCCTGACGCTGACCGGTGACCAGATCTACACCCTGCTCGCGCAGCAGGTGACCGGGGCAAACAGCCCGGCCAGCGGTGGCTACACCAAGATCCTGCAGGTCTCGGAGGGCTTCACCTACACCCTCGGTGCCACCGGAGCGATTGAGGGCAGCGTCACGCTGAACGGGACGCCCATCGACCGGTCAGCGTCGTACCGGATCGTGACCAACAACTTCCTCGCCGACGGCGGGGACGGGTTCCCGGTGTTCAGCTCCGGCACCGATCGCTACTTCGGCGGGGTCGACATCGACGCCTTCGCCGAACACCTGGCCACGACGTCACCCGTGACCCCGCCGGCGTCCGGGCGGATCGTGCTGGGCTGACGAAGCCGACGTCAGGTCGCCCCGAGGGCCGCGCGTCCCGGGGCGACTTCGCCAGCCCCGCGGTTCAAACGCGAGCGCCAAGCCCGGGATGGCGCGACAATGGGGCATGGCCAGCGAACAGATGCCACCGGTCGTGACGCTCCACGAGGAGTACGGATGCGGCGCCCGCGAGATCGGTGAGCGCGTCGCCGCCTCGCTCGGCGTGGAGTACGTGGGGCGGGCCATGAAGTCCGAAACGATCGACGAGATCGCCGGCGACGCGGACGAGGGGGGCTTCGTCGAGCGATTCCTGCGTTCCTTCACGCCGATCCCGAGTCACGACGCCAACATCGCCTGGGCCCTGGAAGCCCACGCCGACCACGAGGTGGCCGATCAGAACAACCGCTACTTGGCCGACCTGGCCCAGGACGGCGCCGTCATCCACGGCCGGGCCGGTGCGCATGTGCTGGCGGACCGCCCTGCGACCCTGCACGTTAAGCTCATTGCTCCCCTGTCGACCCGTATCACCCGCGCGGCCACCGAGGCAGGCATCACTCCCGAGCGGGCCCGGCACCGTCAGGCGCGTGAGGACCGCGTCCGCACCGACTTCTGTCGGCGCCTCTACCGCTGGGATCCGCGCGAGAACGATCGGTTCGACCTGGTCGTCAACACCGCCTCGTTCACTCCTGAGCAGGCAGCAGATCTCATCGTGACCACCTACCGCCTGCACTTCCCCGTCTGAGGCAACACGCCCTGCACCGTCGCGACACAGCGGCCCAGACAGAGAGGAGAGGCCATGGGGCCACGCACCAATTTGATCTTCATCATGTCCGACGACCACGCAGCGCACGCGATCGGTGCGTACGGCAGCAAGATCAATCACACCCCGCAGATGGACCGGATCGCCGCCGAGGGCATGCGGCTCGACGCCGTGTACTGCACCAATTCCGTGTGCAGCCCGTCGCGCGCGACGATCCTGACCGGCACCTACAGCCACGTCAACGGCGTCAGCAGCATCTGGACCGAGATCGACTACCGGGTACCCACCTTCGTGGACGTCTTGGCCGAGCACACCGACTACCAGACGGCAATCTTCGGCAAGTGGCACCTCGGTGAGGACAAGGCAAGCGAGCCGCGGAACTTCGACGAGTGGGTCGTCCTGCCCGGGCAGGGGGACTACATCGACCCGGAAATGATCGACGAGAACGGCCGTCGCGTGGTCGAGGGTTACGCCACCGACATCATCACCGACCTGGCGATCGACTTCATCGACCGCCGCGACCCTGAGCGCCCGTTCATGATGATGGTGCACCACAAGGCACCCCACCGGCCGTGGATCCCGGACCCGAAGCACGCCGATCTGTACGCCGACGGAGACATTCCCGAGCCGGCCACGCTCTTCGACGATCACGCCACCCGCAGCGACGCGATCAAGGGCGTCCACATGACGCTCGCTGACGACATGGGTTCCGAAGACCTCAAGCAGGAGGTACCTGGACACCTTCGCGGGCCGGAGAACCGCGCCGCCCGGGTCAGCTGGAAATACCAGATCTACATGCGCGACTACCTGCAGACCGTGCAGTCCATTGACGACAACATCGGACGCCTCCTCGACCACCTCGATGCCACCCATCTGGCCGAGAACACACTGGTCGTGTACACCTCCGACCAAGGCTTCTTCCTCGGCGACCACGGCTGGTTCGACAAGCGACTGATGTTCGACGAGTCGCTGCAGATGCCCATGCTGATGCGCTGGCCCGCCGAGATTGCCCCCCAGAGCACGTGTGAGGCCATCATCACCAACGTCGACTTCGCCGCCACCTTCCTCGACGTGTGCGGCCTGGACGCCACCGAGGTGCTCCCCACCCAACAGGGCCGCAGCTTCCGCCCCCTCCTGCGCGGCGAATCACCTGACGACTGGCCGGACGCCGCCTACTACCGGTACTGGGAGCACGACGACCCCATCCACCACGCGCCCGGCCACTACGGCGTCGTGACGAGTGAGTACAAACTCATCCACTACTACGGCGCCGGCCTCGGCGTCCCGGGGGCGTCCGAGAAGATCTACCCCGGCGAGTGGGAACTGTACGACCGACGGGCCGATCCGGCCGAACTCACCAATGTCTACGACGACCCCGCCTATGCTGCGATCCGCGCTGGTCTCGAGGCCCGTTTGCACGAGCTGCAGAAGCAGTACCGGGACGAGCCGTATCGCGGCGAGACCACGCCGCACCCCGAGTGGGGGCCGTACGACCACGAGCTCATGGCACGCATCGAGGCGTACGTCGCCCAGATCAACGAGTCCAGCTGAACACGCATCGGACGGCGGTCGACGTGCGGGTTCCCCGAGCCGGAGTAGGTTCGAAGCCATGACCGACACCGTGAGTCGGGGGCGAGGCCTGAGGCGTCCGTTCTCGCTCATCGCCAAGCCCACGGGCGCGGCGTGCAACCTGGACTGCTCGTACTGCTTCTTCTTGTCCAAGGAGGTGCTGTGGGAGAGCAAGGCCCAGGCCATGACCGAGGACGTGCTGCGGGCCTGGCTCGTCAACTATCTGAACGCCCAACCCGACGGCCCGGTCACGGTCGGCTGGCAGGGCGGTGAACCGACCCTGCGCGGTCTGGACTTCTTTCGCGACGCCGTCCGAATCGCGAACGAGGTCAAGCGGCCGCGGCAGCAGGTGCAGCACGCCATCCAGACCAACGCAACGCTGTTGGACGACGCGTGGGGTGAGTTCCTGGCCGAGGAACAGTTCCTCGTCGGCGTGAGCATCGACGGGCCGCGCGAGCTCCACGACCGCTACCGCGTGAACAAGGCCGGACGCGGCACGTACGCCCAGGTCGTCCGCGGGCTGCGCATCCTGCAGGCGCACCGGGTCGACACCAACATCCTGTGCACGGTGAACGCGATCAACGCCGAGCACCCCCTCGCGGTGTATCGCCACTTCCGTGACGACCTGGGCGCGAACTTCCTGCAGTTCATTCCCATCGTGGAACGGGTGGACGCCGGTCAGGAGTCGGTGGCCGAGTCGGGATGGCGCCGCGATGACGGCACCTTCGTGCTGTACGAGCAGACCGGCACCGGGGTCACCAGCCGCACCGTCGCGCCCGAGCAGTACGGCACCTTCCTCATCACCCTCTTCGACGAGTGGGTCTCGCGCGACGTGGGCAGCGTCTATGTCCAGGACTTCGACGTCACCCTCGCGGCTCTGTTCGGCCAGTACAGCCTGTGCGTCCACGCCCCGAAATGCGGCGGCGCGCTGGCCATGGAGCACAACGGTGACGTCTACTCCTGTGACCACTACGTCGAGCCCGGCTACCGTCTCGGCAACGTGGCTATCGACGATTTCCGTGCGATGGTGGGCAGCGACTTCCAGCGGGAGTTCGGCCGCTCCAAGCGCACCGCCCTGCCCCGCCAGTGCGTGGAGTGCCCGGTGCGATGGGCCTGCCACGGCGGCTGCCCCAAGGATCGCTTCGCCAAGACCCGCGATGGCGAGGGCGGCCTGAACTACTTGTGCGCCGGGTACTACCGCTTCTACAGCCACGTCACCCCGGCCATGGAGCACATGGGACGCCTCCTGCGCTCCGGCCGGCCCGCCGCTGACATCATGGCTGCCCCAACCAGCCGCGACGGAATCTGACGAAAAGGCGACACTCGATTCGCGAACGACCCCGCAGCCACGCTCAGCTCGGGAATGAGCGCGCACTCACCGTCGCCTTTTCGTCGCGATCGCGGAGGTTCCCGCCACGAACGGGGCCCCGGCAGCATCGCTGCCGGGGCCCCGTGGTGTGAACGCCGTTCGTGACTACCGCACCCGCAGACTCCCGGTCAGCCGGACGTCGCGCTCGGACGCTCCGGCGTAGATCTGCACCGTGCCCTTCGGCCGGACCCATTCATTGCGGCCGGCGTCGAAGTAGCTGAGCAGCCGCTCCGGGGTGTCGAGCTCGATCGGGATGTCGACCCACCGCTGCTGACCAGGAGCCAGGGTCACCTTGTCCCACCCCAGCAGCTGGCGGCTGGGGGTGTCGACCGAGGTGGGCAGGGCACCGTGGTAGATCTGAACCGTCTCGGTGACCTCCACCGAACCCCTGTTGCGCACCTGCACGCGGATGTGGGCGGGCTGATTGCCACCCCGTTCCTGCACCTGCAGGCGCCGGTACTCGACCGTGCTGTACGTCAAGCCGTAACCGAACGCGAACTGCGGTTCGAGGCCCAGCTGGTCATAGCGCTTGTAACCGACGTAGACGCCCTCGTCATGCTGAAGCTGCACGTTGAGGTTGTTGATGTCGTACACCGGGTTGGTCAGACCCAGACCGTTGACGACCTGGTCATCGGAGACGGGCCAGCTCTGCGGCAGGCGTCCGGAGAAGTCCTCGTCACCGAACAGCAGCGAGGCCACGATGCGGCCCTGCTCCTGACCCGGGTACCAGACCTCGAACAGACCGGCCACGTCGTCGAGCCACGGCACGGCCACCGCGCCACCGGTTGCCAACACGACAACGGTGTTCGGGTTGACGGCCGCCACGGCGCGGATCAGCGCGTCCTGCCCCTGCGGGAGGGTGATCGAACCACGGTCAATGGCCTCGCCCAGGTACTCCGAGGCCACGACCACAGCGACGTCGGCGTTCCGGGCGGCCTCGACGGCTTCCTGGATCTGCGGGGAGTAGTCGTCCACCGGCGGCGTCCACAACAGCCGGATGGCCGGCCCGATGCGGTTGCCCGCAACGCCACAGCACTGGTTGGGGGCGTCCGCGACGTAGTCGATGCGCACGTCATAGGACTGACCGGCGACGAGGTCGAGGCTGACCGTCTGCGTGTCGATGCGGTCGGCGTCCACGGACAGGACTTCCTCGCCGTCCACCCACAGGCGCGCCGAACCGAGCAGGCTGAGCCCAAGGTCGTAGGTGCCGGACGCCACCGGCGTCAGCTGACCGCTCCAACGAATCGACGGCTGGGGGTTGGCGAAGAAGGCCGGGGGGACGTCGGGGGCCGGGGAGGTCTCCGAACCGAAGGTCGCGAAGACCATCGGCAGGCCGTTGCCCCAGTTCACCTGGTCCTCGATGCGGGCGACCAGCGGGTTGCCCGACCAAGTCGGGTTCGTGAACCACTGAGCCTGCAGGCCGGAACTGCCTCCGGCCGAGAGCACCGACGACGGGATGGGTGCCGGGCCGGGCAACGACCCGTCGGCCACGCGCAGCGGATCCGTGCCGTCGACCTTGGTCATCGTGACGCCGTCGCCGACGCGCGCCTCAATGCCCTCCTGGATCGTCGTGACGTGGGCCGGCAGCGGGATGCTGTCGGCGCCAAAGCCCTGCAGGAAGCGGTCGGTGTTCTCACCGATCAGGGCGATCGAATCGATCGCGTTGGCGTCCAGCGGCAGGATGTCGTCGTTCTTCAGCAGGACCGATCCCTCGACACCGGCGCGGTACGCGATCTCGCGGCCACGGGCCAGCGTCGCCTCGGAGACCGCCAGCTGGGGCTGCACCGACTCGAGCGCTCCGGGGGGCAGGTGGTCCATCAGGCCGTCCTCGAAGAACGTCCGTAGCACCCGGTGCACCATGTCGTCGAACCGCTCCATCGGGATGACGCCGTCGAGCACGGCCTGGCCGAGCGCCTCACCGTTGACTCCCTCGGGTCCGCAGAAGTCCGTCCCAAGGTTGTAGGCCTGCACGGACTCGCAGGCGCTGTAGTCGGAGCTGATCCACCCCTCGAAGCCGAGGTCGCCCTTGATGATCTGGTTGTTCAGGAGGTCGTGGTCGCAGGAGTAGTCGCCCATCAACCGCGGGAACGCGCACATGAGCGCCCCCGGCGCCGCCGCGATGATCGGCTCCCACTGGCGGACGTACACCTCCCGCAGCGTGCGCAGATCCATCACGTTGTTGAGCGTGAGGCGCTGGCTCTCCTGGGTGTTGGCCACGGTGTGCTTCGGCAGCGCGTAGACGCCGTCGATGCTCTTCACGCCCTCGACGACGGCCGCCGGGAGGCGTCCGCCGAGCAGGGGATCCTCACCGTAGGACGACCATTGCCGGCCGTGGTAGGGCGAGCGGGTCATGTCGGCGGCTGGAGCGGCCCAACCGGAGTAGCCGACCTCCCACGCCTCTTGCGCACCTTGGGCACCGAAGGCATAGGGCATCTCGGTGTCCCACGTGGACGCCATCGCGACGCCGGAAGGGAAGGCGGTGGACTCGTGGGCGTTGGACGCCAACCCGTTGGCGCCGTCCTTCTCGCGCCGCGAAGGGACGCCCAGCTCCGGGATCGGGATGCCGGGGTTGGCGAACAGGCCGACCTTCTGGTCGAACGTCATCGCGGCAGCCAAGAGGTCGGCGCGAGCGTCGGCGTCGAGGGAGGTGTCCATCCATGGACGCGCCTCAGCGCGAGCCGTGGGGGCGGTCACGAACGCCAGGCTCGCGACCATGGTGAGTGCCAGCAGGACGCGGAACGATTGTCCAAGTCCCCGGACAGCACCGGATTGCCTAGGCCCCATTCGAGTTCCTTTCACGAGGGGTCGACCAGCGGTGCCGAGGGGCTGCGGTGATCGATGCGGCGGCCGTGCCACGCGGTGATCGATGCGGCGCCTCTGACGCGGCCCCATTCCCCCCCGGAAAAACCCGTGCAGGCCCTGCACGGAATGGCCCGCCCGGCGGGCCACGCGCCACAGTATGGTGCCCGGAGCGCCGCTCAGGCTAGGCCTTCTCTCGGCCGATTCTCAGGATCGGGCGACTTTCTGCGGGGCAGCTGGGTCCCGCACAAGAAGTGCATTTCCCTGTCGCAGCCACATCAGTTCTCACCGGGCGCTTCCGCCGATTCTTCTCCCAGTCGCCGTGAGGAAAGGCCTGAGCGTCGTTGTAGGAGAAGAGACACCTTGCTGATGAAATCCCGATGCGTGATCGCGTTGAAGTGCAAATCATCAACGGGGAATCTAGGATGACGCCCCAACGCGGGTGGATCTCTCGACCCTCGCGTTAAGATGCGCGCACTGCCCGTTCAGCGCTCAGAGGATCCACGATGCCCACGCCGCTCGACATCACCGTGCCAGTGCCCACCCCGGGCCCGGACGGTGCCACCACCATGCCGGCCACCCTCGTCCGTCCGGGCTCGGGTCGCGGGCCAGGCATCGTGCTCGTCCAGGAGATCTTCGGGCGCAGCCCGTACATGCGGCAGCGCGCGGACGACCTCGCGGCGCTGGGCTACACCGTGCTGCTACCCCAGATCTACTGGCGCCTGGGGGTGGACGTGATCGACGAGACGTCCGAAAACGCTCTGGAGACCGCAGTGGGGGTCTCCGGCCGCGTCGACTGGGATCTGGCGGTCGAGGACGTCCGCGCCGCCATCGCCCACCTGCGCGCCGACGAGGCCACCCGGACGCGTGTGGCCCTCGTGGGCTTCTGCTTCGGCGGCGGTCTCGCCTACGCGGCGATCCAGGGTGCCGACTGGGACGTGATCGCCGACGCCCTCGTCAGCTACTACGGCTCGGCGCTCCCGAGGATGGTCGACGGCGATCCCGTGGCCGTGCCGAGCCTGCACCACTTCGGCAGCGCCGACGCCTTCCTCTCCCGAGACGACGTGGCCCATATCGAATCGGTCGTCACGTCCTACGGCGCCAGCTTCCAGCTGTGGCCGGGCTCCGACCACGCGTTCGACAACCCCCGCCTGGCCTTCCACGACCCGGACGCCTCCGCTGCGGCCTGGGACGTCACCACAGCCTGGCTGGCGGAGAACTACCCCGCCTGATCGGGACGCCCCGTCGGGTTGGACACCCGGTATCGGGTGGTGGCCGCCCGGAAGGGGGGTGTTGGCTGACGGCCCGGTCTGGCGGGCCACTTCGCTCCCCGGACCGCGCGACGCTCCCTTGCCGTAGCCGTGCTCTCCCAGCTCAGGCACTTCGCTCCCCGGCCGTAGCGGTGCTCTTCTTGGACGAAGAGCCCCGCTATGGCCGGGGAGCGAAGTGGCTGGGTGAAGGGCCGCAGAGTCATCCGACCTGGAGACAATCAGTGGAGAACCGCCCTGGCACGTGCCCGGAGGTGCCCGCACGCGCTACGGTGCGTACATCGTTTCAATGGTGACGATGGGAGCAACGGTGTCCGATCAACGACCCGATCGCCCGCGGCGTGACGCGGATCACATGGTCACGCCCACTTCCACGACTACACCCGAGACCGCCGCCCCCGCCCTGGAGCTGCGCGGGGTCAGCAAGGCCTTCGGCCGCGTCGTGGCCCTGCGCGATGCCCAGCTCGAACTCCACGCCGGCTCCATCCATGCCCTCGTCGGTGAGAACGGCGCAGGGAAGTCGACGCTGGTCAAGATCATCGCCGGCCTGTACCCCCGTGACTCCGGCACGCTCACCCTGGACGGCCGCCCCGTCGAGTTCCGCAGCACCGCCGATGCAAAGAAGGCGGGCATCGCGGTGATCTACCAGGAACCCACCCTGTTCCCCGACCTCTCGGTGACGGAGAACATCTTCATGGGGCGCCAACCCGTCGGTCGATTCGGCCGTGTCGACCGCGCCACCATGCGCTCAGAGGCCCTGGCACTGTTCGCGCGCCTGGGCGTCCGCATCGATCCGGACCGGCCCACCGAGGGCCTGTCCATCGCCGACCAGCAGATCATCGAGATCGCGAAGGCCATCAGCCTGGATGCGCGGGTCCTGATCATGGACGAGCCGACGGCCGCCCTGTCCGGCGTCGAGGTCGAACGTCTCTTCGACGTGGCACGCGGCCTGCGTGACGAGGGGCGGGCCCTGATGTTCATCTCCCACCGGTTCGAGGAGGTCTTCGCCCTGTGCGACACGGTCACCGTGATGCGGGACGGATCCTATGTGTCGACCGACCCCATCGCCACCACGACGGTGGCCGATATCGTCCGGAAGATGGTGGGTCGGGAGGTGGGCGACCTGTTCCCAAAGCAGGAGGCGCAGATCGGCGCACCGGTGCTCGAGGTGAACGGACTGTCACAGCCCGGCGTGTTCGCCGACATCACCTTCTCGGTGCGATCGGGCGAGATCGTCGCCTTGGCAGGGTTGGTCGGCGCAGGCCGGAGCGAAGTGGCCCGGGCGGTGTTCGGCGTCGACCCCTACCGCACCGGTGAGGTCCGCGTCGGAGGACGACCGCTGCCGAAGAACTCCCCCGCCGCGGCCATGCGGGCCGGCCTGGCGCTGGTGCCGGAGGATCGCCGCAAGCAGGGACTCATCCTCGACGCGACCGTGGCCAGCAACATCACCGACGCCATCCGCGGCCGGCTCAGCCGCGGGGGACTGATCTCGACCACGCAGGAGAACGACACGGCGCGGGACTGGGCCCAACGCCTCGAGGTGAAGACCGCCGCCCTCGACACCTTGGCCGGCACCCTGTCGGGCGGCAACCAGCAGAAGGTGGTTCTGGCAAAGTGGCTGGCGACCGAGCCGACAGTCCTCATCATCGACGAGCCGACGCGGGGCATCGACGTCGGCACGAAGTCGGAGGTGCACCGCATGATGAGCCAGCTGGCCGGGGCCGGCCTCGCCATTCTCATGATCAGCTCGGAGCTCCCGGAGGTGTTGGGCATGAGTGATCGCATCCTCGTGATGCACGAAGGACGAATCACGGCCGATCTTCCCCGCGACGGCGCCACCGCCGAGAAGGTGATGTTCGCCGCCACGCACGGGCAGGCCGAGGCGGGGCAGCACCACGGAAGCGAGAGTGTCGCATGAGCACCGCGTCCACCGCCGTGACGTCCGTCGCACACGGCACCGCCACGACCCGGACGTCGCTGCTGCGGCGCCTCCTGCTCTCCCGCGAAGCCGGCATCGCGCTCGCCTTCCTCCTGGTCGTCGGGGTGACGACCGCGCGCAACCCCCTGTTCCTGTTCAGCCCCGATGGCTTCCGCGACCTGCTGCTCACCCCCTCGATCCTCGTCGTCGTGGCCGTGGGGCAGGCCGTCGTCATCATCACCCGCAACGTCGACCTGTCCGTGGGGTCCATCGTGGGCCTGACCGCCTACCTCACGGGGACGCTGTTCACCACCACCGCGCTGCCAATCCCGGTGGTCATGCTCGCCGGAGTCGTGTTCGGCGCCCTGCTCGGCGCGGTCAACGGCGCCCTCGTCGCGCTGGGGCGCGTACCGGCCATGGTGATCACGCTCGGCACCCTGTACGCCTTCCGCGGCATCAACGTCGCCTGGACCGGCTCGAGCCGGATCAACGCGTCCGACCTGCCGCCCGCGTTCCTCGGCATGGGTACCCACCAGCTCTGGGGTCTGCCCGTCCTCACGCTCATCGCCCTCGTCGTGCTGGGCTCGGTGGGCTGGTACCTCGCCAACACCCGGCCCGGGCGCGAGTTCTACGCCATCGGCTCGGCTCCGGACGCCGCCGGGCTGTACGGCCTCCCGGCGCGGCGCCGCGTCTTCACGGCCTTCGTGCTCAGTGGCGCGCTGTCCGGCCTGGGCGGAGTCCTGTACGCCGCGCGCTACGGAACGGTCTCGAGCCAGGCCGGCTTCGGGTTCGAGCTCCAGGCGATCGGAGCTGCCGTCATCGGCGGGGTCGCCATCGTGGGCGGCGTGGGCACGGTACTGGGGGCCGCAATCGGCGCCTTTTTGCTGCTGACCATCAGCCGCGCGCTACCGGTTCTCGGCATCCCCGATCTGTGGCAACAGGCACTCGTCGGCGCGCTCATCATTGGCGCGATCGTCCTCGACCGCGTCCTCGCCCAACGCCAGACCCGACGCCTCAGCGAAGGGAGGGCGGACGCATGAGCCAGACCCGTCCCGCGGAGCGCTCGCGCACCTACGCCGATCACGCCCGCCCCTGGTGGCAGCGCGTGCTCCTCACGCCCGAGATGGCGATCATCGCGCTCCTCGCCATCGTCGTGCTCGTGGCATCGCTCACCGTTCGGAACTTCGCGACCCCGATCACGCTCACCTTCCTCCTGCTGGACGTGGCCACCCTTCTCCTGATCGCACTCCCCATGACGATGGTGATGATCACGGGGGACATCGATCTGTCCGTGGGGTCCATGGTGGGCCTCAGTTCCGTGGTCATCGGCATGATGGTGCAGGCCGGCCAGCCCATGGGTCTCGCCGCAACCACTGCGGTGGGCGTGGGCATCCTGGGCGGGCTGGTGAACGGGCTGCTCATCACGCGCCTGCAGCTCCCCGCACTGGCCGTCACGATCGGATCCATGGCCTTGTACCGCGGCATCGCGGTGGGGCTGTTGGGCACGACGGCCGTGACCGCCTTTCCCGAAGAGTGGACGACGCTGGCCCGCGCCAACATCCCCGGCACGCCCATCCCCCTGGTGATGATCGTGTTCGCCGTGGCCCTGGCGGCGTTCGTGGTGCTGCTCCACTTCACCACCTTCGGACGCGGCACCTACGCCATCGGTCGCAGCCGTGACGCCGCCCTCTTCAACGGTGTTGCTGTCGACCGCACCCGCATCATCTTGTTCGTGTTGTCCGGCGCCATCGCCGCGCTGGCCGGGGTGTACTACACGCTGCGCTTCGGGAGTGCGCGGGGGGACAACGCGATGGGGCTGGAACTCCAGGTGATCGCCGCGGTGGTGCTGGGTGGGGTGTCCGTGTTCGGTGGCCGCGGAGCGCTCCACGGCGTCGTCGCGGGCGTCCTGTTGATCGGGGTGCTCTCCAGTGCCCTGCGCCTGGCCGGCGTCACCTCGGACGTCATCAACATCATCACGGGCGTGTTGTTGGTGCTGTCCGTCATCTCCGGCAGCATCCTCACCTGGGCCCGCTCGGTGCGGGCCAGGCCGTCCTCGGCCACGCCCGCCCAGGCGTGACCCGTTCAGCCCGTCCGCCAACGACGGCAACCGAGTGAAGAACCACGAAAGGAAGATCCGATGACGCCTCCGACCCAACCACGACGCCTCCGGCGCCTGGCCGCAGCCACAGCCCTGGTCCTGGCCCTCTCGGCCTGCGCCAACGGGGGGACGCCGGCGTCCGACGGCGACGCCAGCCCGGGCACAGGCACCGGAGGAGCCACCAGCGACGTGCAGGTGGCCTTCCTGCCCAAGAACCTCGGCAACCCCTACTTCGACACCTCGAGCACCGGCGGTCGGGAAGCCGTGGCGGAGATCGGCGGAACGTTCTCCGAAGTGGGCCCGGCGACGGCCGCTCCGGACGCCCAGGTCAGCTACATCAACACCCTCACCCAGCAGCAGGTCGACGCGATCGTGGTCTCGGCCAATGACCCGGCCGCGATCTGCGGCGCGCTGAACGACGCCAAGACCATCGGCATCAAGGTGGTGACGTTCGACTCCGACACCAACCCCGAATGTCGCGACCTCTTCGTCAACCAGGCGACCGCCGAAGGCATCGCCAAGGTGCAGGTGGACATGATCGCCGAGCAGATCGGTGACGAGGGCGAGATCGCCATCCTCTCCGCCGCCGCCAATGCGACCAACCAGAACACGTGGATCGAGATGATGACGGAAGAACTCGCTGCGTCCCATCCGAACATCACGTTGGTCGAGACCGTCTACGGCAACGACGACGACCAGACCTCCTTCGACCGGACGGCCGGTTTGCTGCAGAGCCACCCGAACCTGAAGGGCATCGTCTCACCGACCACCGTCGGCATCGCCGCCGCAGCACGCTACCTGTCGACGTCCCAGTACAAGGGACAGGTGGCGATCACGGGTCTGGGCACCCCGAACCAGATGCGCGAGTACGTCGCAGACGGCACGGTCACAGAGTTCGCCCTCTGGAATCCGGAGGATCTCGGGTACCTGTCCGCCTACGCCGCCAACGCGCTCGCGTCCGACGAGATCACCGGGGCCGAGGGTGACACCTTCACCGCCGGCCGGCTCGGCGAGTTCACCGTGGAGGCGGACAACACGGTGCTGCTGGGTGAGCCCTACCGATTCAATGCCGACAACATCGACGACTTCGACTTCTGAGTCAGGCCGGGCGATGGGCCCGTCGGTGCAGCGGGCACCGGCGGGCCCGTCCTTGTCGTGCGCCTGGGTGTGCCCGGCTCAGTCCTGCAGCACCGCCGCGATGGACTCGCTGACGTAGCCGACGTTGCCCTCGTTCAACGCCGCGACGCAGATCCGGCCGGTGTCGGTGCCGTAGACGCCGAACTCGGTGCGCAGGCGCACCATCTGCTCCTTCGTCAGGCCCGAGAAGCTGAACATGCCCAGCTGGTCGGTGATGTAGCTCATGTCCCGCGTGACGCCCGCGTCCGCGAGCCCCGCCACCAGGGCCGCCCGCATGGCCTTGATGCGGTCACGCATCTCACCCAGCTCGGCCACCCAGTCGGCGCGCAGCTCGGGATCGGCGAGCACGGTCTCCACCAGCGCCGCGCCGTGGGTGGGCGGGTTGGAGTAGTTGGTGCGGATGACGATCTTCACCTGCGAGAGGACGCGGGCCGCCTCGTCGGCGTCCGCGCACACGATCGACAACCCGCCGACGCGCTCGCCATAGAGCGAGAAGCTCTTGCTGAACGAGGTCGACACGAAGAAGCTTGGCACCCGCTCGGCGAAGGCGCGGACGACGGCCCCATCCTCTTCGATGCCGGCGCTGAAGCCTTGGTAGGCCATGTCGAGGAACGCGGTGAGGTCCCGCTCCACCACCACGTCGATGACGCGCTGCCACTGCTCGGGCGTGAGGTCATAGCCGGTCGGGTTGTGGCAGCAGGCGTGCAGCACCACGATCGTGCCGGGGGCGGCGGCGTCCAGATCGGCGAGCATCCCGGCCACGTCGACACCCTTGGCCTCGGCGTCGTAGTAGCGGTACTTCGCCACCGTGAAGCCGGCGCGCGTGAACAGCGCCTGGTGGTTCTCCCAGCTCGGGTTCGAGATGAGCACGCGCGCGTCCGGGGACACCTGGCGCAGGAAGTCGGCGCCGATCTTCAGGGCTCCGGTGCCGCCCAGCGCCTGCACCGTGACGACGCGCCCGTCCGCCAGCAGGGGCGAACCGGCGCCGAACACGAGCTCCTTGACGTCCGCGTCGTAGGTCGGCAGCCCGTCGATGGCCAGGTACCCCTTGGCCTGGGGCTGCGCCGCGAGCTTCCGCTCGGCGGCCGCCACGCTGCGCAGCAGCGGCAGCACACCCTGCTCGTTCTGGTAGACGCCCACGCCGAGATTCACCTTGCGCGGGTTCGGGTCGGCCCGAAACTGCTCGGTGAGCCCGAGGATCGCGTCCGGCGGGGCGGGTTGGACGGCGCTGAAGAGGGTCATGGTCGTCACCTTTCGACCCGCCAACCCTAGCGTTCCTCCGGACGCCGCAGCGCGGCGCACGCATCGCCGGCGGTCACGGTGCCGGACTGTCGGAGTGGGGGTTTATGCTCCTCGCATGGCTCTCACTCGTCGGACGCTGTTCACCGTGGGCGGCGGTCTTGCCGCCACCGCAACTCTCGCCGCCTGCGGCACCAACACGGGGCGCACGAGCCCCGCCGCCACCGCCTCCGCGGGCACGACGGCGTCCGGCCCCCAGCTGGCGCAGTGGTACCACCAGTACGGCGAGGACGGGGTGGAGGAGGCCGTGCGTGCGTGGGCCGCGGAGTTCACCGACGCCCAGATCGATGTCAACTGGGTGCTGTCCAACTACGAGGACGCCCTCGCCGCGGCCCTGCTCACCCCGACGGCGCCGGACGTCTTCGAGTACGCCAACGGCCCGACGCTCGACATGATCAAGGCCGGCCAGGTCGCCGACCTCACCGAGATGCTGGGCGACGCCGGCGCCGAGTTCACCCCGTCCGTGCTCGCGCGGATGACGTACGACAACAAGGTCTGGGCCATTCCCCAGACCGTCGACATGCAGCTGCTCTACTACCGCCCCTCCGTGCTGGCCGAGGCCGGCGTCCAGCCCCCCACCACGCTGGCCGAGCTCACCGAGGTCGCCCAGGCGGTCGCCACGCCCGAGCGCGGCGGTTTCTACGCCGGCCAGGACGGCGGCATCGGCGTCCTGGGGTTGTTGCTGATGTGGGCGTCCGGGCTGGATGAGTTCAACGAGGCCCGCACCGAGGCCGCCTTCAACACGTCGGCGCTGTACGCGACCGTGGCCCAGTACAAGGCCCTGTTCGACTCCCCCGGCATGGTCAAGGCGGCCTCGGCCGACTGGTCGGACGCGTCCCCGTTCATCAACGGCGAGTGCGCGCTGCAGTGGGGCGGGCTGTGGGATCTTCCGAACGTCACCGAGGCGTTCGGCGACGACGTCGGCGTGCTGCCGTTCCCCGCGTCCGGCGGCGACCCGGTGGTGCCGTTCGGCGCGTTCAGCGCTTGTGTGTCGGCGGCGAGTGACCACGTCGACGTGGCGCAGGACTACGTGCGCTGGTTGTGGGTCGACTCCGACGACAAGCAGGTCGAGTTCAGCGACGGCTTCGGCACCCACATCCCCGCCAAGCCCAGCCTGTTCAGCCGCGCCTCCCAGGTGGCCTCCGGCCCGGGGGCGGACGCCGCGGCGTTCGTCACCGACCACGGCCGCTCCAACGCGCTGTTCTGGACCGCCGCCTCGGGCCAGGCCTACTCGACGGCGCTCAGCAACTGCGTGCTCAACGGCGCGGACCCCGCCGCCGAGTTCGGTGCCGCCGCGCAGACGGTGGACGCCGAGCTGGCCCGCGTGAACGACTGAGACCGGGCGCACCCGTGGCGAGAAGGACCCCGGCCCCCCTGCTGAACCGGCCGGTCTGGTTCTGGGCCTTGGTCACGCCGTTCCTCGCCGGGCTGTTGGTGTTCGTCTACGTCCCGCTGCTGTGGAGCCTGTGGCTCAGCTTCTACGATGCCCGCAACACGGTGACCCCCACCGATTTCGTGGGCCTCGCGAACTACGTCGCGTTGCTCAACGACCGGTTGTTCGTCGACTCGATGGTGACGTTCGTCGCGTTCGCGGCGTTCATCGTCCCGCTGACGTTCGCGTGCTCGCTCGGGCTGGCGCTCCTGCTGCAGCGGGTCACCGTGTTCCGGGGGTTCTTCCGCTCGGTGTTCTTCATCCCCACCGCGGTCAGCTACGTCATCGCGGCGATGGTGTGGCGCATGTCGTTCTTCAACGGCGCGCGCTTCGGGCTGGCCAACACGCTGCTGACCGACCTCGGTCAGCAGCCCGTGAACTGGCTCGGTGGCGAGAACAACTGGTACTGGCTGGTGCTGGTCAGCCTGCGCCTGTGGCTGCAGGTCGGCTTCTACATGATCTTGTTCATCGCGGGCCTCAACCAGATCGATCCGCAGCTGTTCGAGGCCGCTGCCCTCGACGGCGCGAACGGCTGGCGTCGCTTCCGGTACGTGACGTTCCCGCTGCTGCGGCCCACGTCCGTCGCCGTCGCGATGCTGCTGCTGTTCAACGCCTTCCAGGCCTTCGACGAGTTCTACAACACCCTCATCACCGCCGGCGGCTACCCACCGTTCGCGCGGCCGCCGCTCGTCTACCTCTACCTGATCTCCTTCGGCGGCGGCGCACAGGATCTGGGCATCGGCTCGGCCGGCACCATGATCCTGACGCTCGTGATCCTGGTGTTCAGCCTGATCCAGAACCGGGTGCTCGCCCTGGGCGGGGGCGGGCAGTGAAGCCGTCCCGCGCCGGCAGTGTGCTGGCCCATCTCGCGGCGTCGGTGCTGGCCGTGCTGTTCCTGCTGCCGTTCTACGTGATCTGGCGCAACGCGTTCTCCACCCAGCAGGGCATCGTGAGCCCGCAGTGGCACTGGTGGCCCGACCAGCTCGACCTCACCACGCTCACCGCCGTGCTCGGCAACCCGCGGCTCGGGGTGGTGCAGGCGCTGGTGAACTCCCTGGTGGTCTCGGTGGTGCAGACGCTCGCCACCGTGGTCATCTCACTCATGGCCGGGTACGCGCTGGCGCGGTGGCGGACGCCGGCGTCCAGGCTCGTCCTCGGGCTCACCGTCTTCACCCTGATGGTGCCCGCCATGGTGACGTTCGTGCCCACCTTCGTCATGGTCAGCACGCTGGGGTGGATCAGCTCGTACCGGGGCCTCATCGTGCCGGTGGTGTTCTCGGCGTTCGCGACGTTCCTGTTCCGCCAGGCGTTCCTCGACTTCCCGCGCGAGCTGGAGGAGTCCGCCGCCCTCGACGGCGCCAACACCTGGACGACGTTCTGGCGCATCGTGGTGCCCAACACCCGCGGCACCATCGCCGCGGTGGGCACCATCACGTTCATCGGCGCCTGGAACGCCTTCCTCTGGCCCCTGCTCATCGCCCAGGATCCGGCGATGCGCACCGTGCAGGTCGTCCTCAGCCAGTTCATGACCGCCCAGGGCGTCCGCTACCCCGAGATGTTCACCGGCGCGCTCATCGCGGTGGTGCCGGCGCTCATCGTCTTCGCGTTCCTGCAGCGCTGGCTCGTCGAGGGCGTCGCACGGTCGGGCCTCAAGTAGCCCGGACGCCCCCGCCCACGCGGGGACGCAACCGTCAGACGCGCGGGTCGGCGTCCAGGTCGACGCCGGTGACGCGGGCGGCGTCGTCAACCACCTGATCGGTGTCCTGACCCTCACGGGTCACCACCAGATCGGCGTAGTCGGGGTGCCGTTCGATCCAGGTGGCCACGTAGGGGCAGGCCGGGTCCACCCGGTAGCCCTCGGCGCGGATGTCGTCCAGCGCGTAGCGCACCACGTCACCCGCGATCGAGCCACCCCGGTGGGCCGGTTCGACGAAGGTGTGGGGCAGGATCACGACGCCGGCGTCCACGGTGTAGTCGACGTATCCGACGACCTGGCCGTCGGTGCGGTACTCGAACCGCTTCGCTTCGGTGTTCTTGACGATCTCGGGCATGGGCCCACGGTACCTGCCTGATGCCACATCGACCTCGGCACCGACCGAGGGTGGTCGTCCCGCCCCCGGCGCTGTGCTTGCATGGAGCCCATGAGCACCCCTGCCATCGAGGTCACCGACTTCACCATGCGCTTCGGCGCGCGCACCGCGGTCGACCACCTCAGCTTCGACGTGCGCCCCGGTGAAACGTTCGGCCTGCTGGGGGCGAACGGTTCGGGCAAGACCACCACGATCCGCGCCCTGCTGGGCATCTACACCCCCACCGCCGGCACGCTGCACGTCGAGGGTCGGCCGTTCGACCCCGCCCACAACTCCTCGCTCGGCTACCTGCCCGAGGAGCGGGGCCTGTACAAGAAGGAGAAGGTCATCGACGTGATGACCTACTTCGGGCAGCTCAAGGGCATGCCGCGCGCGGAGGCGGCGCTCTGGTCGACGTACTACCTCGAACGGGTGGGCCTCGCGTCCCACGCCACCACGCGGCTCGACAAGCTCTCCGGCGGCCAGCAGCAGAAGGTGCAGCTCGGCGTCACGATCATGGACAACCCGACGATCTTGGTGCTGGACGAGCCCACCAAGGGCTTCGACCCCGTCAACCGGCGGCTGTTGCTGGACATCGTGGAGGACCAGCGCCGCGGCGGCGCGACCGTCGTCATCATCACCCACCAGATGGACGAGGTCGAACGGCTCTGTGACCGCGTGCTCCTGTTGAAGGACGGCCGCGCCGAGGCGTACGGCACGGTGCCCGAGGTGCAGGACGCCTACGGCGGCCGCACCGTCCGGCTCCACCACGGCGGCCCCCTGCCCACCTCGACCCGGTGGCGTCCGATCACCACCGAGCGCAGCTACGCCGAGCTCGAGCTGGACGCCGGCGTCGAGCCCCGCGACGTGCTGCGCGAGCTCGTGGACGCCGGCGTCGACGTCCGCTCCTTCGACGCGTCGCGGCTGTCGATGGAGCAGGTGTTCCTCAAGGTCTACGGCCACGCCGCGCAGGAGGAGGTTTCCGCATGAACGCCCACAACATCGGCACGGTCATCGCGTTCGAGGTGCGCCGCACGCTCGCCAAGCCCTCGTTCTGGATCGCCACGCTCTCGGTGCCCCTGCTGATGGCCCTCCTGTTCGGGTTGAGCTTCTTCAGCGGCGCCTCCGCCGCCCAGTCCAGCCTCGAGAGCGACGCCGAGCCCGTCACGTTCACCTACACCGACGCCTCCGGCATCGTCGACCCGAGCGTCGCCGCCGGGCTGGGCGGCACCGCGGCCGCGGATCCCGAGGCGGCCGCGGCCGCCGTCCGGGAGGGTCGCTCGGCGCTGCACATCGACATCCCCGCCGATCCGGTCGCCGAGGGCGTCCACGTCGTGGGCGAGGACCTGGGCCTCATGGAATCGGGGCGTTGGACGTCCGTGGCGCGCGCCCTGCTCACCCAGTCGGCCGTCGCCCGCATCGACGAGCCCCGGTTGACGTCCGTGCTCGACGGGTTCACCGTCACCAGCGAGCTCTGGGCGGGGGGCGCACCGGCGCCCGGCTGGGGGGCAGCGATCGCACCGGCGCTCTTCCTCGTCCTGCTCTTCATGGCGGTCGTCATGCTGGGCCAGCAGATGTTGAACATCACGGTGGAGGAGAAGGAGAACCGGGTCACCGAGATGATCCTGACCACCGTGCACCCGAGCACGCTCATCATCGGCAAGGTCATCGGCGTCGTGCTCGTCGGCATCGTCCAGGGGCTCGTGCTGCTGGTGCCGCTCCTGGCGATGGCACTGGTGCCCGGCCTGACCTCGCTGGTGGGTGCCCCGGCGGCCGAGATGGCGGACGCCGCCGCCGCCGGTCAGGCGGCCGTCGACCTCCCGCGGGTGCTCATGGGCGCCGCCCTGTTCCTGGCGAGCTTCGTGCTGTTCGCCGGCATCCTGGTGGCCATCGGTGCCGTGATGCCGTCGGCCAAGGACGCCGGCTCCGCCTTCGGCTCCGTGATCATCGCGATGTTCCTGCCGCTCTACGCGCTGCCGCTGGTGCTGCAGACGCCCGAGTCGGTGTTCTCCCGCGTGCTGACCTACTTTCCCCTCACCGCCCCGGTCACCACGCTCACGCGCAATGCGGTGGGCTCCATCGAGCTGTGGCAAGCCGGTCTGGTGCTGGCCGTGATCGTGCTCTGCGCGGTGCTCGCCCTCTCCCTCGGCGTGCGGTTGTTCCGCGAGGGGTCGATCGCCTACGACCAACGGCTGAGTTGGAAGGACATTGTTCGGGCCACGCGCTCCAAGGCGACGAATCCTGCGGCCTAGCTGCGCTTTGGCCGCAACCGATAGAATCGGGACGTCCGCGACCGGCGCCCGCCGGCCCACGTCAGGAGGCGCCATGGCTCTCGATGCCCCATCCCCCCGCCAGCAGGCCGCCATCGACCAGGCGGACGCCTGGGGTGCCCACACCTACGCCCGGCTCCCCGTCGTGCTGGCCCGTGGCGAGGGAGCGGTCGTCCACGACATCGACGGCCACCGCTACCTCGACTGCCTGGCCGGCTACTCCGCGGTCAACTTCGGCCACGGCCACCCGCGCCTGGTCGCCGCCGCCACGGCGCAGTTGAACCGGGTGACGCTGGTCTCGCGCGCCTTCCACGCCGAGCCGTACGGCCCGTTCGTCGAGGCCCTTGCGCGGCTGTGCGGCAAGGAGGTCGTGCTGCCCATGAACAGCGGCGCGGAGGCGGTCGAGACCGCGATCAAGACGGCCCGCAAGTGGGGTTACCGCGTCAAGGGGGTGCCGGAGGGTGAGGCGCGCATCATCGTGATGACGGGCAACTTCCACGGCCGGACGTCCACGATCATCTCGTTCAGCAACGACACCGAGGCGCGCGCCGAGTACGCGCCCTACATGGGCGGGTTCGTCCAGGTGCCGTTCGGGGATGCCGACGCGCTGGCGTCCGCCATCGACGACCGCACGGTCGCCGTACTGGTGGAGCCCGTCCAGGGCGAGGCCGGCGTCATCATCCCGCCGGCAGGCTACCTGCGCGCCGTCCGGGAGCTCTGCACCGCGCACGACGTGCTGATGGTGGCCGACGAAATCCAGTCGGGCCTCGGCCGCACGGGCACCACGTTCGCCTGCGACCTCGAGGGCGTGGTGCCGGACGTCTACGTGCTCGGCAAGGCGCTGGGCGGCGGCATCATGCCGGTCTCCGCCGTGGTGGCCGACCGGGCGGTGCTCGGCGTGTTCACCCCGGGCAGCCACGGCTCGACGTTCGGCGGCAACCCGCTCGCCTGCGCGATCGGGCGCGAGGTCGTCGAACTCCTGGGCACCGGCGAGATGCAGGACGCCGCCCGCGCCCGGGGTGCCCAGCTGCGGGCCGGGCTCGCGCCGCTGGTGGAGCGCGGCTGGCTCACCGACCTGCGTCAGGTGGGGTTGTGGCTGGGGCTCGACGTCCACCCCGACCTCGGCACCGGCAAGCAGATCTGCGAGCGCCTGCTCCGGCGTGGCCTGCTGGCCAAGGACACCCACGGCACCACGATCCGGCTCTCCCCGCCGCTGGTCGTCACGGCCGAGCAGGTGGACGAGATCATCGACGGCGTCACCGCCGCCTGTGCCGAAGCCGCCTGTGCCGAAGCCGCCGACGCTGCGGGGATCGGCTGATCCCCCCCGCGCCGGCGGCCCGTGCGGACGGGCTCAGGCCTGCTTGACGGCGGACACCTCGAACTCGAGGGTCACCTTGTCGGCCACGAGGAAGCCACCGGTCTCGAGGGCGGCGTTCCAGGTGAGGCCGTAGTCGGCGCGGGAGACGTCGACCTTGCCCTCGAAGCCGATGCGCTCGTTGCCGAAGGGATCGGTGGCGGCGCCGTTGAAGTCGAACGGGATCGTGACGGACTTCGTGACGTCCTTGATGGTGAGGTCGCCGGTCACGTCGACGGTGTCGTTGGAGACCGCGAAGTCGGTGCTGCGGAACGTGATCGTCGGGTACTGCTCGACGTCGAAGAAGTCGGCGCTGCGGACGTGGGTGTCACGGTCGGCGTTGTTCGTGTCGAGGCTGGCGGCCTGTACCGTCACCTCGAGCGAGGAGTTGCTGGGGTTGGCGCCGTCGATCGTCGCGGTGCCGGAGTAGTCGTTGAAGCGGCCACGCACCTTGGTGACCATGGCATGGCGGGTCACGAAGCCGACTTCGCTGTGCGTCGGGTCGAGCGTGTAGGTGCCCTGGAGTTCGGTGAGCTGCGTCATGATGCTTCCTCTTCTGTTCGGTGGAGCTGTCGTTCTCGGTTGTGGGCACCACCCTAGCACCGTGTGGTTGAAATATCAACTATCGTCCTCATCGGTTGGCAGCTCTGCCGGACCAGCACGCTAGGCTGCTCCCGTTCACCTGTCTGCACACCCAAGGAGATGTTCGATGACGAACCCGGCCACCTTCACCGCTGGCGAGCACGAGCTCGAGCTGCCCTTCGTGGGGGCGACCCAGGGCAACAACGGCTACGACATCGGCAAGCTGCTGGCCACGACAGGGGACACGACCTACGACAACGGCTTCGCCAACACGGCTGTCTGCAAGTCGGCCATCACCTACATCGACGGGGACGCCGGCGTCCTGCAGTACCGCGGTTACCCGATCGAGCAGCTCGCCGAGAAGTCGACGTTCCTCGAAACGTCCTACCTGGTGCTCTACGGTGAGCTGCCCACCCAGACCGAGCTCGACGAGTTCACCCAGAAGATCAGCCGGCACATGGTGATCGACGAGCGGCTGCGCGAGCTGTTCCGCATCTTCCCGCGCCGCTCGCACCCCATGCCCGTGCTGTCCGCGGCCATCACCGCGCTGAGCACGTTCTCCACCGACACGATCGGCTTCGACGCCGAGCGGGTGGACGCCGCGACGCACCGCCTCATGGCCAAGCTGCCCACCCTGGCGGCCTACTCGTTCAAGAACTCCCTCGGCAGCCCGACGTTGTGGCCGGACTACTCGTTGAGCTACATCGAGAACTTCCTGCGCATGTCGTTCGGCACCGTGACGGAGCCGTACGAGTTCGACGACGAGGTGACGCGAGCGCTCGACGTCCTGCTGATCCTCCACGCCGACCACGAGCAGAACTGCTCGACGTCGACCGTCCGCCTGGTCGGCTCGTCGCAGGCCAACCTGTACGCCTCGGTGAGCGCCGGCGTCCACGCCCTGTCGGGCCCGCTCCACGGCGGCGCCAACCAGGCCGTGCTGGAGATGCTGGCGTCCATTCGCGACGACGGCATCTCGGTGGCGGACTACATGGGCCGGGTGAAGGACAAGAAGGACACCACGAAGCTCATGGGCTTCGGTCACCGGATCTACAAGAACTACGATCCGCGCGCCGCGATCATCAAGAAGCACGCCGATTCGATCCTCGGCAAGCGCGAGGGCTCCGACCAGCTGCTCGACATCGCGCTGGAGCTCGAAGAGGCCGCGCTGAACGACGACTACTTCGTCGAGCGCAAGCTCTACCCGAACGTGGACTTCTACACCGGCCTGATCTACCAGGCCATGGGGTTCCCGGTGGACATGTTCACCGTCCTGTTCGCGCTCGGCCGGCTCCCGGGCTGGATCGCCCAGTGGCGCGAGATGGTCAACGACCCGACCAACAAGATCGGCCGTCCGCGGCAGATCTACGTCGGTGAGACCGAGCGCGCCTACGTGCCGATGGACCGGCGCTGACCCAGCCCGCCGGCCCGGCTCGCGTCACGGTTGTTGGACGGGGGCGGCCGCCAGCGGCTCCACCCGCAGGTCCAGCAGCCGAGTGACGCCGGCCACGGACGCCGCGCCCCACCCGCGCGCGCCGGGTGCGGTGTGCACGACGGAGCTCAACGTCGCCTCTCCCCCACCGGCGAACACCTCGACCGTGGTGTCGTCCACGATGATGTCGAGGTCGACCGCCCCGTCGTCGGGCGCGAGCGGGGCCGAGCGGATCGCACGGTAGTCCTCCGGCATCGTTGCGGCGATGGCGTCGGTGTCGCGCGCCACGAACACCCGCTGGCCGGCGAAGTCGTACCCCACCGTGATGAAGGACCCGTCGCCCGCATCCAGCAACAGGCGGGTCTCCCGGGCCGGGTGGGCGTCGTCGCGGGCCACGGTCACACGCAGCCGGTAGGCCCCGTCGGGCAGCGGGTCGGACGCCTCCCAGCTCTCGGTCACGGTGACGTCCGCGCCCGGCCCCTCGTCCGCCGGGGCGAGCGCGTCCAGCCCGCCCAGGGGCTGGACCACCAGGCGCGGCTGGCCGTCCACCGTGCGCAGGGCCAGCTCGCGCACGAGGGAGAGAGTGCCCCCGGCCCAGTCGGGGGCGGGCAGGTCGGTGGCGTAGTTCCAGTTGTTCATCCAGCCGATCAGGTAGCGGCTCTGGAGCTGCTCGGCGTCCGACACCCGGGGGTCCTCCCACGTGGTGGCGGCGTAGAAGTCCGGGCCGGCGTCCACCCACTGGTGGTCACCGTCGCTCGTGAAGGCCTCGCCGTCCCACTCCCCCAGCCAGGCAGCCGTCCCGGTGGTGAAGCCCTCGGCCGCGCCGTTGGCGCCGGTCATCAGCACCCAGACGACCTCGCCCGGATCGTCGTCCACGGCGAGCGGGAACAGGTCGGGGCACTCCAGGACGCCGAGGCCGGTGGTGGTGAACCGGGAGCGGTAGGTCCAGGCCCGCAGGTCCGGTGAGGTGTAGAAGCCGATCGCGTCCCCCTCGGCCAGGGCCATGACCCAGCGGGAGTGCGCGGCGTCCCAGAACACCTTGGGGTCCCGGAAATCCGGCACGCCCGGGTTGGGCATCACGGGGTTGCCGTCGGCCGAGGCGAACGTGAACCCGCCGTCGGCGGAGTGGAACAGTGACTGCACCTGGACGCCGTCATGCTGCTGGGTCGCCAGCGCGAGGACGGCCCCGGCACCGTAACCGGCGGTGTTCTCGGTGTCGACGACGGCGCTCCCGGTCCAGATGTCACCGAGACCGTTGCGATACTTCTCGATCGCGACGCCCTCGTCGCGCCAGTGCACGAGATCGGTCGAGGTGAGGTGGTACCAGGAGGTGCCGTTCCCGTCGGGGTAGTCGGCGTTGTAGAGGTGGTAGAGGTGCCACTGACCGTCCCGGAAGAACGGTCGTTGTGGATCGTTGATCCAGCGGTCGGGCGGGGTGATGTGCAGCGCCGGACGCCCGGGCTGCGGGCTGGGCGTGACGGCCGTCGGGGTCGGCGCCACCGCTGTGGGCGACGGGCTCGGGATGGGCTTGGGCGCGCACGCGCTGAGGCCGAGAGTGGCGAGTGTGAAGGCCACCACCCCGGTGGCGGCCTTCACACTCCACGTCCCGCGGCGCGAGACACGTCGGTGCATCGTGATCCTTCCTTGGCGGGGGGTGGTCCGTTGGGGGGGAACAGGTACCGGCTGGTCAGATCGGCATCAGCCTAAGCCTGCGACGAGCCCCGGGGAGTGCGTTCACAGAAATCCCCCCGAAGGCGTCCTCAACTTGTCACATCAACGCCGAAGCCCGTTGACACCGGCAATCGGTGTCTGGTTCGATCCATGGTGGGGGGCCCTTCACAGGGTAGCAACGGGTACCACGCGGGACATCACATCACCACACGACAAGAGGTGCCAGACGTGAAAACCAGACCAGTCAACCGTGTCCTCGCAGCCATGGTGCTCGTGGCCGCGATGCTCTCCTCCTTGGTGGGTCTCCCCACCGCCCGTGCCGCCGTTCCCGATGCCGTGCCGGGCTTCGCCGCCCCCACGGTGCACACCCAGGAGGCATATCACCCCATCAACTCCGACTTCACCGCGCGCTGGACGCGTGCGGATGCGATGCAGCTCCAGGCCATGTCCGACCCGACCGCCGGCTCGCGTGAGAACTCGATGCCCACGGAGTACACGATGCCCACGGTGTCGCAGGACTTCCCGGACATGAGCAACGACCAGGTGTGGGTGTGGGACACCTGGCCGCTCACCGACGAGCGCTCCCACCAGTACAGCGTGCTCGGCTGGGAGGTCGTCTTCTCCCTGGTGGCCGACCGGAGCCTCGGCTTCGACGAGCGGCACCAGTTCGCCCGGATCGGCTACTTCTACCGTGAGGCGGGCATCCCGGCTGACGAGCGTCCCGAGAACGGTGGCTGGACCTACGGTGGCCTGCTGTTCGAGGACGGCGTGACCGGCGTCATCTTCGACGACCAGAGCTTCAGCCACCAGACGGAGTGGTCCGGTTCGGCCCGCGTCTTCCCCGACGGCACGGTCAAGCTGTTCTTCACCGACGTTGCGTTCTACCGGGACGCCTCCGGCGCCGACATCAAGCCCTACGACCCGCGCATCGCGTTGAGCATCGGCACGATCCACGCCGACGACGACGGGGTGTCCTTCACCGGCTTCGATGCGGTCACCGACCTGCTCCAGGCCGACGGCCGGTGGTACCAGGACGGCGACCAGAACCCGTACTTCAACTTCCGCGACCCGTTCACGTTCGAGGATCCGGCCCACCCAGGTGAGACCTTCATGGTGTTCGAGGGCAACAGCGCCGTCGAGCGCGGCTCGCGCTCCTGCACGGTGGAGGACCTGGGCTACGCCGCGGACGACCCCCATGCCGAGGATCTCACCGAGGTCATGGACAACGGCGCGGTGTACCAGATGGCCAACGTCGGCCTGGCCGTCGCCGAGAACGACGACCTGACCGCGTGGCGCTTCCTGCCGCCGATCCTGTCGGCCAACTGTGTCACCGACCAGACCGAGCGCCCGCAGATCTACATCAAGGACGGGAAGTACTACCTGTTCACGATCAGCCACCGCTCCACCTTCGCGTGGGGCATGGACGGGCCCGAGGGCGTCTACGGCTTCGTCGGCGACGGCATCCGCAGCGACTTCCAGCCGCTCAACCGGGGCTCCGGCCTCGCCCTGGGCAACCCGACGAACCTCAACTACCTGCAGGGCAACCCGTTCGACCCCGATTTCAACCAGCACCCCGGTGCCTTCCAGGCGTACTCGCACTACGTGATGCCGAACGGCCTGGTGCAGTCGTTCATCGACACGATCGGAACGACGGACAACTTCCGCCGCGGCGGGACGCTCGGGCCGACGGTGCGGCTGATCATCTCGGGCACCACCGCGATGGTGGACCGTGACTACGGCGATGTGGGCCTCGGCGGGTACGCCGACATCCCTGCCGACCGCAACCTCGTGCCGACCTTCTCCGACGTCCCCGAGGGGCTGCAGTTCCACGACGAGATCATGTGGCTCGCCGGGGAGCGGATCACGACGGGCTACCCGGACGGCACGTTCCGCCCGACCACCCCGATCAACCGTGACGCCATGGCGGCCTTCCTCTACCGCTTCGCGGGTTCGCCGGACTTCACGCCGGATGGCCAGACGTTCGTCGACGTGGGTGAGGACAACCAGTTCTACACCGAGATCGAATGGTTGGCGGCCCAGGGCATCACCACCGGCTGGGAGACCGACGCGGGCCGCGAGTTCCGGCCCACGACGGCCATCAACCGCGACGCCATGGCGGCCTTCCTCTACCGCTTCGCCGGTTCGCCGCGGCACGTGCCGTTCGGCCAGCGCTTCGTGGACGTCCCGCCGAGCATGCCGTTCCACACGGAAATCGACTGGCTGGCCACGACGGGCATCACCACCGGCTGGCCGACGGCCAACGGCAACGAGTTCCGTCCGACCACGCCGATCAACCGCGACGCGATGGCCGCCTTCCTCTACCGCTACGACAACCACTACCCCGAGGTGAGCCCCCTCGGCGCGGCGGTTGCGGAGCGCTGAACCCCTCGTCCGCCGGGTCGACTTACAACCGTGTGATTCTGTGCACAGTTGGGGACAACCCTGTGGACAACTCCTCCCGAACGCTCGGCGTCCCTCGTGCGGACGCCGGGCGTTCGGCGCGCGTGGCCCGGACGAGGGCGTCCACCACGCCGCGCACGGCGTCCGGCACCCGCACGGTGCTGCGCAGATCGAGCTTCCACTGCTTGCCGCGGACGCACTCCACGAACCCACGGCCCTCCAGCCACACGCCGGGGAGGTGCGCGCAGTCGGGCGTTCCGAGCGTGCCCGGGGCGATGATGCGTCGGACGCGGCGCGCCCCCTCCGCCGCCGCCAGCCGTTGGATCAGTTGCGTTCCGATCAGCTCGCCGAGATCGGGTTGACGCACCCACATCTGCACGATCACCACCGAACCGGGCGGGTGGACGTCGCCCACCTGCGACGCGGGGGCGCAGGCCACGGCGCCCACGACGGCACCGTCCCGCACCGCCTTCCACCCGAACAGGGCGCCCCGCGGCGTCCGCCCGCACCACGGGCAGGCGAGGGAGCGCAGATCGACACTGTCGAGCCGAACGAGCGATCGCACCGCCGCACCTCCTTTGGCCGACACCGGCCCGAGTGGGAGGATGGACCGGTGAGCTCGCTTGAGATGCCCCGCCGCAGCACGCGGCTGGACCCCTACGTCGACCAGTATGCAGAACGGACGTCGTCCATGACGGTCTCCGCGGTCCGAGCTCTCTTCGCCGTCGCCAACCGCCCCGAGGTGGTTTCTCTGGCCGGCGGCATGCCGAACATCACCGACCTACCGCTGGGCACGATCGGGGACGCCTTCAACGACCTCGTGCGCAGCGCCGGCGTCCAGGCCATGCAGTACGGCTCCGGGCAGGGCGAGCTGTTCATGCGCGAGAAGATCGTGGAGGTGATGGCGGAGGAGCAGATCCACGCCAACCCCGACGACGTCGTCGTCACCTGCGGCAGCCAGCAGGCGCTCGACCTGGTCACGCGCATCTTCATCGACCCGGGCGACGTCATCTTGTGTGAGGCGCCGAGCTACGTCGGGGCGTTGGGGACGTTCAACGCCTCGCAGGCGCGGATCCACCATGTGGCGATGGACGAGCACGGACTGCTCCCGGACGCGCTGCGCACCGCCGTGCTGGCCCTGCGCGCCGAGGGGGCGCGCGTGAAGTTCCTCTACACCATCCCCAACTACAACAACCCCACCGGCATCACCCAGACGCTGGACCGGCGCCGGGCGCTGCTCGACGTGGCCCACGAGGTCGATCTGCTCGTCGTCGAGGACAACCCGTACGGCCTGTTGACGTTCGACGGCGACCCGGTGCCGGCGCTGCGGGCGATGGACGACCAGGTGATCTACCTCGGGTCGTTCTCCAAGACGTTCGCGCCGGGGTTCCGCATCGGGTGGGTGCTCGCGCCGCACGCCGTGCGCGAACGCCTGGTCATCGCCCAGGAGGCGGCCGTGCTGTCCCCGCCGGTGTTCAGCCAGTTCGCGATCGCGGCCTACCTCGACCGGTTCGACTGGCGCGGCCAGATCGTGGCCTTCCGCGACATGTACCGCGAGCGGCGCGACGCCATGCTCCGCGGCTTGGAGGACCACATGCCGGCCGGCACCACGTGGACGCGTCCGACGGGTGGCTTCTTCGTGTGGGTCACGCTGCCGGAGGGTCTGGACTCCCAGGCGCTGCTCGCCCGCGCCGTCAACGAGCGGGTGGCCTACGTGCCCGGCTCGGCGTTCTACGCCGACGGTTTCGGCGGCCGCAACCTGCGGGCGTCCTACTGTTTCCCGACCGCCGAGCGCATCTACGAGGGCACGCGGCGACTCGGCCGCGTCATCGCCGCCGAGCTCGAGATGCGCGCCACCTTCGGGCTGGGCGCGGAGACACCGCTGCACCGGCCCGGCCTCGGCCCGGCGCCCGACCTGAGTTGACCCCCTCACCACCAGCCAAGGAGCACACCGTGGCCGATCCCACTGGAACCGTCGTCGTCCTCGCCGGAGGGCTCTCCCACGAACGCGAGGTGTCGCTGCGCTCAGGTCGGCGGGTTGCCACGGCGCTCCGCGAGACGGGTCACACCGTCCTCGAGGCGGACGTGAACGGTCAGTTGCTGTCGGTGTTGGCGGACGCGGACGACCCGCTGGTCTTTCCGGTGCTGCACGGCGGGGCCGGGGAGGACGGGGCCCTGCGCGAGGTGCTCGACGTGCTGGGCGTGTCCTACATCGGCTCCACCGGCCGGGCCTCGCACATCGCGTTCGACAAGGCGGTCGCGACGCCGCTGGTGGCCGCCGCCGGTTTCGCCACGCCGCGGCAGGCCGCGCTCCCCCAGGACATGTTCCGCGAGCTCGGGGCCCACGCCCTGGTCGAGGCGCTGGCGTCCGGCATCGGGTTCCCGATGATGGTCAAGCCCGCGCAGAGCGGATCCTCGCTGGGCTGCACCCGGGTCGAGAGCGCGGACGCCCTGCCCGCCGCCATCGTGACGGCGTTCGGCTACGGCGAGGTCGCCATCGTCGAGGAGTTCATCGAGGGCCGCGAGGTGGCCGTCTCCGTCGTGGATCTGGGCGACGGACCCACCGCCCTGCCGGCGGTCGAGATCGAGCCCGTCAGCGGGCCCTATGACTACGCGGCCCGCTACACCGCCGGGCAGACCCGGTTCAGCGCCCCGGCCGACCTGCCCGCGGCCGTCGCGGACGCCTGCGCCGACCTGGCCGTGCAGGCGCACCGGATCCTCGGGCTGCGGGACGTCTCCCGCACCGACCTCATCATCCGCGACGACACCCCGTACTTCCTCGAGGTGAACGTTGCCCCCGGCATGACCGACACCAGCCTGCTCCCCCTCGCCATCGAGGCGAGCGGGGTGTCGTTCGAGGAGATCTGCTCCTCGCTCGTGGCCGCCGCGCGGGGCCGGGAGGAGAGCGCCTCGGCATGAGCACCCGCCTGAAGCAGATCTTGCTCGTGACCGCCGGTGCGGTGGTGGCGTTCGTCATGGTGCTGCTCGGGCTGTGGCAGATGCAGGTCTTCGTGGATTCCGGCAACCGCGGCATCGCCGACCGGGCCGCCCAGCCACCGGTGCAGCTCGCGGACAACATGACCGATGGTGAGGTCACCGGTGACGTGTACGGCAAGCAGGTGATCGCGTCCGGTACGTATCTGCCGGGCCAGGAGCTGCTGCTGCCCACCGACGGGCAGTTTCGCGTCCTGACCGCCCTGGAACTGCCCGACGGCCGCGTCCTGCCGGTGGTGCGGGGCCTCGTGGCGGACGGCGGGGCGGTGCCGGAGCCGCCCACCGGGCCCCAGACCGAGACCGGCCTGCTCCTCCCCGGTGAGGGGGACGTCGACGGCACCCCGCCCGGCACGATCGCCTCCGTGCGCATGCCGGCGCTCGCCCAGGTGTGGCCCCAGCAACTCGCCGCCGGCTTCATCACGCTGACGGCCGACGAATCGGCCGACCAGGGTTTGGCCGTGGCTCCGGTCGCCCTGCCCGAGGGTGAGGGCGCCGCGCGGAACAGTGGCTACGCTCTCCAGTGGTGGGTGTTCGCCGCCTTCGCGCTCGGCATGAGCGTGCGCATCGCGCACGGCATGGGGCGCCGCGATCGACTGGACGCCGAGGCGGCCGCCCGCACCGAGCTGAGGGACGTGACCCCACCGAACGACCAGGAGAGGACGCCCACCCCGTGAGCATGTCGTTGGACACCCACCCGCTGCAGCCCCAGGATGTGCCGGGCGTCACCGGCGCCCTCATGCGGTACCGCGTGATGGCCTGGGTGGTCGGTGTGCTGCTCGCGGTGCTCGTGCTGGTCGGGATGCCCCTGAAGTACCTGGCGGGCAACGACCTGGTCGTGACCCTGACCGGTATGCCCCACGGTTGGCTCTACATGCTCTTGTTGATCACGGCCTACGATCTCGGGCACCGCGTGAAGTGGCCCTGGCTACGGCTTTTGATCATCGCGGCGGCCGGGACCGTGCCGTTCCTCTCGTTCTGGGCCGAGCACAACGCCACCCGCGATGTCCGGCAGCGCCTCGCCGCCGTCGAGAGCCCCGTCGAGACGACTCCCCCCGCCTGAGCGGTCGTCCCGGGTGACCTTCGCCCCGGGGCCACTGTCCCGGGGTTCCCGGTTCAGTACATTTATCGACTTGTTAGTTTGTGGGCACGCCCTGCCTGAGCACGGTGAGGATGCGCTCCAGGTCGTCCTCCCCCGCGAACTCGATGGTGATCTTGCCCTTGTTCTTGCCGATCTGCACGGCCACCCGCGTGTCGAGACTGTCGGTGAGGGTGGACGCCAGGGTCTCGGCCCGCGGGGACGGGGCCCGCACGGCCCGCGGGCGCCGGCCGACGCGTTCCCGCTCCCCCAGCGCCACCAGCTCCTCCACCGCTCGGACGCTGAGCCCCTCGGCCACGATCCGCTGCGCGAGCCGCTCCTGCGCCATCGGATCCTCCAGGCTCAGCAGGGCCCGCGCGTGCCCGGCGGAGAGCACCCCGGCTGCGACGCGACGCTGCACGGGCGCCGGGAGACGCAGGAGGCGGATGGTGTTGGAGATCTGGGGCCGGGACCGCTTGATCCGCGCCGCCAGCTCCTCCTGCGTGCACCCGAAGTCGTCCAACATCTGCTGGTAGGCGGCAGCCTCCTCCAGCGGATTGAGCTGCGCCCGGTGCAGGTTCTCCAGCAGGGCGTCACGGAGAAGATCGTGCTCGTCGGTGTCCCGAATGATGGCTGGGATCGTGGCGAGGCCGGCCAGCTTGCTGGCGCGCAGGCGACGCTCCCCCATCACCAGCTCGTAGTCACCTCCCGCACGACGGACGACGATGGGTTGAAGCAGACCCACCTCGGCGATGGACGCGCTCAGCTCGGCCAGATCGTCCTCGTCGAACACCTGGCGTGGCTGCTTCGGGTTGGGCGTCACCCGCTCGATCTCGATCTCGGCGAACGCTGCCCCGCTGGGTGCCGGAACGAGGTCGAGGGCCTCAGCCTCGTTACCCCTGTTCGTCCCCGTCGTCGCGCGGCCCTGGCCAGCCGCCGCTGTGCCATCCGGGTGTCCGGTCGAGGCGGCGTCCGTGATTCGGCCCGGGCTTGCCTGGGAGGGCTCCGACGGAGCGCTCGTGGGCCGGATTAGGTCGCCCAGGCCCCGTCCCAGGCCACTACGCGGCTTGTTTGCCATGGTGCTCTCTCCTCTTCTGGGCGCAGGTGCGCCTCGCTGGGTGGACGGCGCAGGGCGTGCCAGCGCTGTCAGTGGACACCGACGCCTCGCTCAGCGATCTCGACGGCAGCCTTGTGATAGGCCTGCGCCCCAACGGACGCGAGTTGATAGGTCAGCACGGTCTGGCCGTAACTGGGGGCCTCGGCAATACGGACGGACCGAGGAATGACGGTGTCAAGCACCTCACGTGCGAAATGCGTGCGTACCTCGTCGGCGACTTGGGACGACAAGTTCGTCCGCCCGTCGAACATCGTCAGCACCACGGTGGTGAGGGTGAGTTCGTCGTTCAAGCGGCCCTTGACGAGGTTGATGGTGCGCAGCAGTTGCGTGACACCTTCCAGCGCGTAGTACTCGCACTGAATCGGGATCATGATCTCCTTGGCTGCCACGAGCGCATTGAGGGTAAGGAGGCCCAGTGAGGGTGGGCAGTCGATGATGACGTAATCGACATAGAAATCGCGAAAGAACACGTCGAGCGCGCTGCGGAGCCGCGTTTCACGTGAAACCGTGGCGACCAGACCGACTTCAGCTCCGGCGAGATCGATGGTGGCGGGCAGCACCCACAGCCCGGGGATGTCGGCGCACCGCTGGAGAGCATCCACCAACGGATGCCCGTCCACCAACACCTCGTAGGCACCGGTGGTGCCTTCCTCGTGGTCCACGCCCAGCGCCGTGGAGGCGTTGCCTTGGGGGTCCATGTCGACGACCAAGACGCGTAGGCCCCCCATGGCCAATCCTGCGGCGATGTTGACCGCGGTCGTGGTCTTGCCGACCCCGCCCTTCTGATTGGCCACCACCATGACACGGGGCGCGTCGGGCTGGGGGAGTGTCGGGGTTTCACGTGGAACGTCAATAGCCAGGTCATCGGGGGCGTCGGGCACGTTGGCCCCGAACTCCGGCTCGTCGTAGGCGGCGCGACGCGCTGCACCTTCTGTCATGTGTGGATTCCCCCTCAGCAACGGCGTCCATCGGCCCGGAACGCCGAGCCGCGTGACCGTCCTCGACCGCGATACTGCGTGAACACTACCCATCTCGCGGACCTTGGTCAGCTGTCCTCGCCGTGAGACCCGCAACTGAACGACAACAGCGGCACCTTCCCACTCTCGGGCAGCACCACTGGCGCTGCGTGTCGACAAACCCCTTTGTCATATCGTTTTATCGGTATATAGCCCAGCTGCCGGGTGTCCCCATCGACGCCCTGTTAAGGTGAGCAGACCGCACCACCAAGGCCAGCTGCGGCCTCGCGGCGGGAATCGGGGGAGGAGTGGCATGGACGCCGAGCGACGCGGTGTTCACCGTTCCAGGCGCCGCTCGCTCCTGACGGCGCGCGGTCTGGGACTGCTGCTCGGCCTTGCTGTCGATGCCGCCTGGGGCGATCCCGAACGCCACCATCCCGTCGCCTGGTTCGGCGCCTGGTCAAGCACGGTCGAACGCTGGCTGTACAGCGACTCCAGCGCGCGTGGCGTGGCGCACACCGCTCTCAGCCTGGCCCCGGTCGCGGTGCTCGGACTTCTCGTGGACACCGGGACGCGTCGTCACCCCCTCCTGGCCATGGCAGCCACCGCTCTGACCACGTGGGTGTGCGTCGGAGCCCGTAGCCTCTCCCGGGAAGGGCGGTTGCTGGCCGCAGCGTTGGCGTCCGATGACATGATGGCAGCCCGGCAACGCCTGCCGCACCTGTGCGGCCGGGACCCGACAGGGCTCGACGGGGGAGAGCTGGGCCGCGCGACGGTGGAGTCCCTGGCCGAGAACACCGCCGATGCGGCTGTCGCCTCGCTGTTCTGGGGAAGCGTGGGCGGCGTGACCGGCCTCCTGGTGCACCGCGGTGCCAACACCCTCGACGCCATGGTGGGCCACCGCACTCCCCGGTATCGGCACTTCGGCACGGCGGCCGCACGCCTCGACGATGTGCTGGACTGGGTTCCCGCCCGGGTCACGGCCGCGTTGGCCTGTGGCTGGGCGCCGGCGGTGGGTGGTTCCACGTGGAACACTGCGCGGACGGTGCTGCGCGATGCCCATGACCACCCCAGCCCCAATGGCGGGTGGTGCGAGGCCGCGTGGGCCGGTGCGCTCGGAGTTCAGCTGGGCGGGGCCAACGTCTACGGCGAGCGAGTGGAGGTACGCGGCCTGCTGGGTTCGGCCAGCCACCCCCGCCCGGACGCCGTCGCCGTCGGCCGCGCGGCCTTCTTGGTGACGGCCGTCACGTGGTCGGCCGGATTGGTGAGCGCCGTGTGCCTGGGCTGGCTCGCCCGAGCCCGCGCGCAGCGTCCCGTTCGCCGAGGGCGGGGGGCCGACCGGTGAAGCCCGCCCTCGTCCTGGCCGTTCCGGGCGCCTGCGATGGCCCCGAGCACGCGGCGGAGGTCGAACCGCTGCAGGGCGTCCTCGCCCAGACGCTCCCCGACGTCAGGGTCATGGTCGGATTCATCAATGGCTCTGTTTCGTCCCTCGCCGACGCAGTCCGGGAAGCGCTGGGGAGCGCGAAGAGCATGGTGGTCGTCCCCCTCCTGACCGAGGGTGACCGCCACGGCCTCGACGCGATCATCGCCCGGGTGGAACCGGCCCGCCCGGTGCGCGGCAGGGCACGCCGGGGCGTCGCCGATGACCTGGTCGGCGAGGTCGCCTACACCACGTCACCGGCGGGGGACCCCCGGCTGTCGGACGACCTGGGCAGCCGCCTGCGGTCCGTCACCGGGGCCGGCCCGTCCCGCGTCGCCTCGGTGGTGCTCGGGCCGGGGGTCGGCACACCCGAGGGGCGGGCGGCGCAGGCGCGGGCGGCGCGCCTCGTCGTGGAGCAGGGCCTGTGGGGGTTGGGGCTGACCGCCTTCCTCGGGGGGACGGCACGCCCCGACCTGATTGACGCCCTGACCAGCGCCGTTGCTCTCGGATTTCGTGAGATCGTGGTGGGTGTCCTCGGCCTGGGCACCGGCGGGCTCCACGCCGAGACGCGTGCCGCCCTGGACTCCTGGCGGGCCGCGCACACCGACGTCGACGTTCGTCTGGCCCCACCCCTGACTCCCACCGCGCTGGCCGCCATCGTGGCCGATCGGTACCGCAGCGCAGCACGCTTCGGAGGGGCGCCGGGTGCCCCGGTCCACCTCGTGGGCCTGGCCCTGGCCGGCCGCCGCGTCGTGGTGGTGGGCGGCGGCGCCGTCGCCTCCCGCCGCGTCCCGCGCCTGCTCGCCGATGACGCCGCCGTGGTGGTGGTCGCGCCACGGGTGACCCCGGAGCTGGCCCAGTTGGCCGCCGCCGGGGCCCTCACCTGGCGGCAGAAGGAATTCACCATGGAGGATCTTCAGGGGGCGCGCTACGTCCAGGCGCTGACTGACGAGCCCCAGGTCAACGCCCGGGTGGCCGCCTGGGCGGAGGCACAGGGCATCTTCTGCGTGCGCGGGGACGACGCCTCCGGCGGCACGGCCTGGACGCCGGCGTCCGGCACCGCCGGAGGCCTGACCATCGGTGTGGTGGGGCATCGCAACCCCCGACGATCGGCCGCCGCGCGCGATGTGGCCGTGGCCGCCGTGGAGTCCTGGGACCTCACCGAGCGCTGACCCGCGTCGGCCCCACGGTCAGGGCCGTTCGAGCCGAACCGTGTGCCCGCCCATGATCTGGCGCCCGCGCAGCACCAACGTGCCCTGCGAGCCGTCGCCCTGGGCCTTGCGGCGCACCGTGTTGCCGCCGAGCACGCCCTGGGTCTCCTCCACCACGCGGACGCCGGCGGGGACGAACAGGGTGTGCCCGCCCAAGAAGGTGGGCACCTCGAGGATCAGCGTGACCCCGGGGCCCAACGCCGCGCCGAGGTGAATGGAGTCGCCGCCCAGCACCGCGAGGTTGCGCACCGTCTCTCCGGGGGCAACGTCGACGCGGCGTCCGGTCATGACGGTGTAGGTCCAGGACTGGCCGGCCGGGCTGACGTCCACCGAGCCTCCGACCCGGGACGCGGCCAGGGCGTGGGAGCCGTGGTCGCTGGCCCAGGCGGAGCCCTCCGGCAGGTCGTCCACGAGCGGCGGCAGTTCGTCGACGTACACGGCGTGCAGCGCTGATTCCTGCCGGGAGCGCAGGTCGGCGAGCCCGAGGCGTCCGGCCACGTGGGCCTCGTTCAGCACCTGCAGGATGGCGTCGCGATCGGCATCACCGGCGCGGAACCGGCGCCTGTGGTGCTGCTGGGCCATGCGCCCAAGCCTACCGAGCCGCCCGGCGTCCGACCCACCCGATCGGCCGAGGCCCGCCGACGCCCCCGCGCTCCGGCGGCGTGTGCCAGACTGACGCACGAACCACCGTTGCCCACGTGAGGAAGCCGGGGAGAGCCGGCACGGTCGCGCCACTGTGGACATCCTGCGGATCGCCGCAGGGTGGCAGTCAGGAACTCACGGGCGTCGGTCCCGACGATTCGAGACGCGCCATCTCGACAGTGAGGATCCATGTCTGTGCACCCGACCCCGCCCCGTCCGCGATGAGCGGCCTACTCATCGCCGGCACCTCCTCGGACGCCGGCAAGTCGCTCGTGGTCACGGGGTTGTGCCGCGCGTTCGTGCGTCGGGGGATCGACGTGGCTCCGTTCAAGGCGCAGAACATGTCGAACAACGCCGCCGTGTGCGCGGACGGCGCCGAGATCGGCCGCGCCCAGTACCTCCAGGCGCAAGCGGCGCGGGTGGAGCCCTCGGCCAGCCACAACCCGGTGCTGCTCAAGCCCGGGTCGGACCGGCGGGCGTTCGTCGTGCTCGACGGACGCCCCGCCGGCACGCTCGAGGCGGGGGAGTACGCCACCGGACGCGCCCACCTCGCGGAGGCCGCCTTCGCCGCGTACGAGCGGTTGGCCGCCGCACACGACCTGGTGGTGGTGGAGGGCGCGGGATCGCCCGCCGAGATCAATCTGCGGGCCCGCGACTATGTGAACCTCGGCCTGGCACGCCGGTTCGACCTCCCGGTCGTGCTGGTGGGCGACATCGACCGCGGCGGCGTCTTGGCCTCGCTGTACGGCACGTGGGCGCTCGTGGACGACGACGACCGGGCGCTGCTCGCGGCTTATGTCATCAACAAGTTCCGCGGCGACCCGTCGGTGCTCGCCCCGGGGTTGGACGAGATCAGCCGTCGCACCGGTCTGCCGTGCCTCGGCGTCCTGCCCTGGCTGGACGACGTGTGGCTCGACTCCGAGGACGCCCTGACCGTGGGTCCTTGGCGACCGAGCGCTGACGGGGCCGATCTCGTGGTGGCCGTCGTCCGGCTCCCGCGGATCAGCAACGCCACCGATGTGGACGCGCTCGCCCACACCCCCGGCGTCCGAGTGGTCGTGACGGCGGATCCCGCCGTCTGCGCGGCCGCCGACCTGCTCGTGCTGCCCGGCACGCGCGCCACGGTGGCCGACCTGGCGTGGCTGCGCGCCCGGGGGATCGATGCGGTGGTGGGGGAGCGTCACGCGGCCGGACGCCCGACCCTCGGGGTGTGCGGCGGGTACGAGATGCTCGCCGCCACGATCGACGACGGGGTCGAGTCCGGCGTGGGTGAGGTGCCGGGCCTGGGGATCTTGCCCGTGGCGGTGACCTTCGGCGCGAAGGTGACGGCACGGACGTCGTGGCCGTGGCGCGGGCGTGACGTCGCCGGTTATGAAATTCACCACGGGCACTGCGCTCTGATCGGCGAGGTGGACGAGCCCTTTCTCGACGGGGTGCGCGTCGGCGCCACCTTCGGCACCCTGGTGCACGGGGCGCTGGAGGACGACGCGTTCCGCGTGGCGTTCTTGGCGGAGGTCGCGGCGCTGAGTGGGTCGGCCTGGAGGCCCGATGCCGACGCCCCCGGTCATGCCGCCCTGCGCGAGGCCATGATCGAGCGCCTCGCAGACGCGGTGGTGACCCACGTGGACCTCGACGCGCTGCTCGCGCTGGCGGGGAGGGCGTCGTGAGCACGGCGCCCTCGTTCGATCTCGACCACCACGGCGACGCCGATACCTCGCCCGGGTTGGTGGATCTGGCCGTCAACGTCCGCCCCGGCCCGCCGCCCTGGCTGGCGGCGGCGCTGGGGACGCCCCCCGACTGGGTGGCCTACCCCGACCCCACCGCGGCCAGGGAAGCCCTGGCCGCGCGGCACAGCGTCCCGGCCGCGTGCGTGCTGCCCACCGCAGGCGCGGCGGCCGCGTTCACGCTGGTGGCCCGCGGTGTGCGCGCGCGCAGGCCGGCCATCGTGCACCCCCAGTTCACCGAGCCCGAGGCCGCCCTGCTGCGCGCCGGGGCCCAGGTGCGCCGCGTCCTGCTGCCGCCGCCGTTCACGCTGGACGCGGCCCTCGTGCCGGCCGATGCCGACCTGGTGGTGCTGGGCAACCCGACCAACCCGACGGGCGTGCTGCACCCGGCCGAACGGGTCCGCGCGTTGCGCCGCCCCGGGCGCGTGCTGGTCGTTGACGAGGCGTTCATGGACTTCGCCCACGAGTCCGCCTCCCTGCTGGGCCCGCGTGAGGTGGGTGGCGGGACGCCGGACCTCACCGGCCTGCTGGTGGTGCGCTCGGTCACGAAGATGTGGGGCCTGGCCGGCGTGCGGGCCGGCTACGTCGTGGGCGACCCCAATCTCATCGCGCGCCTCGCCGCGCAGCAGGTGCCGTGGGAGGTGTCGACTCCGGGGCTGCGCGCCCTGAGCGCGTCCGCCACGCCGCGGGCCAGGGCCGAGGCGTCCGCCATCGCCACCCGGACGGACGCCGACCGCGCCGCCCTGCTGTCCGCCCTGGCCGGGGCGGGATTCCCGGTGCCCCACGCGACCACACCCGGGGCCCCGTTCGTGCTGGTGGACGCCACCGCCGCCGGGCCGCGCGTGCGGGAGCGGCTCGCCGATCGGGGGTTCGCGGTGCGGCGTGGGGAGACGTTCCCGGGGCTCGGCCCGGAGTGGATCCGGGTCGCGGTGCGCGACGCCGCCACCTCGCAGCAGTTCGCCCGGGTGCTCGGGGCCCTCCGTCAGGAGGCGGTCGAGGCGTCGTCCTCAGGTTTCGGGCACGTCCACCACCAGGACTCCGCCCGTGAGTAGCGCATCGTGCCAGGTCACGTCACGCCAGCTCACCTCGGCACCGGACCGTCCCCCCAGCACCGCGCGCAGCACCTGCAGGGTCGCGCTGTGGGAGACGACGACCACCGCCGCGGCCGGCGGCGTCCGGGCCACGAACCGGGCGACGCGCTCCCAGACGTCCGCGATCGACTCCCCGCCGCCCCACCGCACCGCGTGCACGTGGCTCCCGGGAGGCGTCGGCAGGGCGGTGAGCTCGCGCGTGAGGCGTCCGGTCAGGGTGCCGGCGTCCTGCTCGCGGAGGTCCGGGTCGGCCGCCACCGGCGCGCCGACCGCGTCCGCCACCACCGCGGCCGTCGCGGCGGCCCGCTCGAGGTCGGAGGTGAGGACGCGCACGCTCGCTCCGTCCACCTCGGGGCCCAGCACCGCCGCGACCGCGGCGCCGGCGTCCGCCGCCTGCTGCCGGCCCAGCTCGGTCAGGCCGACGCCGGGCGCTTGGCCCTGCACCCGACCCTCGACGTTCCACGTCGACTGCCCGTGCCGCACCAGGATCCACCTCACCCCCTCACCGTAACGACACCCACCGGAGAGAAGCCCATGACCCATCCCGACAGCCCGCTCGGCCGCACGCTGGCCGCCATCACCGGCGCGGACGCCGACGCGCGCGCCGCAGCCGAGGCCCACCAGCTGGCCATGCTGAAACCGCCGGGTTCGCTCGGCGAGCTCGAGACGCTGGGGTGCAGGCTGGCCGCCATCGCCGGCACGTGCCCGCCGCCGGTGCCCGCCCCCGCGCTGGTGACGGTCTTCGCCGGCGACCACGGCGTCCAGACCCACGGCCCCTCACCCTGGCCGCAGGAGGTCACCGCGCAGATGGCGGCCGGGGTCGCGGGCGGGGGAGCCGCTGTCTCGGTCCTGGCCCGGCACGCGGGGGCGGACGTGGCGGTGTACGACGTCGGCATGGTCACGGCCCTGCCCGAGGACGCCGGCGTCCACGACCGGCGCATCGCGGCGGGCACCGCCGACATGACGGTCGGGCCCGCCCTGACGCCCGCGCAGTGCACGGCCGCGATCGAGGTGGGGCTCACCGTCGCCGCCGACGCTGTGGCCCGCGGCCACCGCTGCCTGGTGCCCGGCGAGGTCGGCATCGGCAACACGACGGCGGCCGCGGCGTTGGTGTCGGTGTTCACGGGCTTGCCGCCCGCGGAGAGCACCGGCGCCGGCGCCGGCGCAGCCGGGGAGCGGCTGGCGCGCAAGAAGGCGCTCGTGGCGCGGGCGATCGACGTCAACGGCGCCACTGCCGCCGATCCGCTCGCGGCGCTGGCGGCCGTGGGTGGGTTGGAGCACGCGGCCATCGTCGGGGTGCTGCTGGGGGCGGCGGCGGCGCGGGTGCCGGTGGTGCTCGACGGCGTGAACGTCTTGTCGGCCGCGCTGGTGGCCGCGGCGCTGGCGCCGGCGGCGTCCGACTTCTGGATCGCCGGTCACGAGGGGGCCGAGCCGGGGTGCGCCGCCGCGCTCGCCGCGTTGGGGTTGCGGCCGGTGCTGCGTTTGGGGTTGCGGCTCGGGGAGGGCTCCGGGGCGGTGACGGCGCTGCCGGTGGTGGCGGCGTCGGCGACGCTCATGGCCGAGATGGCGACGTTCGCGTCCGCCGGCATCGCGCCGGGGGCCTGACGTGCGGCGGCTGGTGATCGGCGGGGCGCGGTCGGGCAAATCCCGGTTCGCCGAACAGCTCGTGGCGGACGCCGCGTCCGTCGACTACGTCGCGACCTCCGAGCCGCGCGTCGATGACCCGGAGTGGGCCGAGCGCATCGCGGCGCACGTCGCGCGGCGGCCGGCCTCGTGGCGCTCGGTGGAGACCGTCGACCTGGCGGCCGTGCTGGGGGAGGGCCCGGGAAGCGGATCGGCCGAGCAAGGCGCCGTCGTCCTGATCGACTGCCTGACCGTGTGGCTCACCCGCGTGATGGACGCGTGCGGCTGCTGGGAGGCCGACGCCGCCGAGGGACTGCGCTGCCTGGGTGACCGGGTCGATGAGCTGGTGGCCGCGCTGGAGCGCACGGGGCGCGACGTGGTGCTCGTGACGAACGAGGTGGGCCAGGGCGTGGTGCCGGCCACGGCGTCCGGCCGCCTGTTCCGCGACCAGATGGGCATCGTCAACGCCCGCGTGGCGGCCGTGACCGACGAGGTGTGGTGGCTGGTGGCCGGCCTGCCGACGAGGTTGAAGCCGTGAGCCGCGGGTTCTTCGCGGCGGTGGGGGAGGGGGTGCACGCCGGCGTCAGCTTCTTCACGTGGCTCCCGGTGCCGCCCGTGGCCGTCGGACCCCACACGCCGCGGCGGGCCATCGCGGCGCTGCCGTGGGTCGGGCTGCTGCTGGGGGTGCTGGCGGGTGTCGCGGCCTGGGTGGTGCTCGCCGCCGGGGCGGGCCCGCTGCTCGCCGCCGCGGTGGGGGTCGCCGCGCTGGCCGGCCTCACCGGCGCCCTCCACCTCGACGGCGTCGCCGACACGGCGGACGCCCTCGGCTCGCGCAAGCCGGCCACCGACGCGCTCGTCATCATGCGGCAGTCCGACATCGGGCCGATGGGCGTGGCGACACTCGTGTTCGTGTTGCTGCTGGACGTCGCGGCGCTGGCGTCACCGCGGTTGGACGCCGCGGGCGTGGTGGCGGCCCTCGTGGCCGCGCCGCTGGTGGGCCGGGTGTCGGCGCTGCTGGGCACGACGCGGTGGTTCGCTCCGGCCCGCGACGGCGGGTTCGGGCAATTGTTCGCGCAGGTGACGGCGCCGGTCACATTCCTCATGACGGCCGTCGCTGCGCTGGCCGTCGCGGGGGGTGCCGGTTGGTGGGCCGGGGGAGTGCGCGGGGCGGTGGTGCTCGGCGTGGGCAGTCTGCTGGCCTGGCTGGTGGCGGCCGGCTGGATCCGTCACCTGCTCCGGCGGTTCGGCGGCCTGACCGGGGACACCTTCGGCTCCCTGATCGAGATCACCCAGGCCCTCGTGCTGCTCGCCGTCGCCCTCGCCTGGTGAGGGGACGCCACCACCGGCCCATCGCTGGGGGCTGCGCCGGCCTCACCAGACCGCGCCGCCTGAGGCGATCTCGACCAGCGCACCGCGGAGGTCGTCGGGCAGGTCGATGGTCGCCAGCTCCTCGGCCAGGGCGAGGCCGGTGTGGTTCTTCACCGCCTGCCAGGCCTGTTCCTTGGCGACGAACGCGATCTCCGCGGCGGCGAGCAGCGCGTGGGCGTCCGCGGTGGTGTCGCGCGCGATCGGGCGCGCGCCACGCAGGGTGAGCTCGAAGCCGGCGTCGAGGTCCACGTGGCCCAGCTCGCACCGCAGCGCCGGTGCCAACAATTCATCACCATGCGGGCTTCCCTGCGCGGCGCGGGGCAGCTCGACCACGCTGCCGCCCACCCGGAGCTCGGCCGCCGCCACCGACGCGACACCGGCCACGTCGACCACGACGGAGCGGGGCGCACCGTACGCGGGTCCGGTGGGCGCCTCGGCGGTGAGCACGAGCTCGGCCGCGCCGTCGGCGTCCACCACGAGACGCTGGGTGAAGACGGTCTGGCGGCGATCGGCCAGGGTGGGGACGCCGGTCACGTCGTCCTCAGCAAGGGTGGAGCGCCCGTCGCCGGGAATCACGCGCAGCTCGAGGGCGTCCGGATTGGCGGCGATGTCGGCCAACGCGTCCGCCTGCAGGGGGAGGACGGCACCGGCCCGGGCGAACACCGGGTACTGACCGAGGGGGCGGTGGAGGACGAGGCGGCGTCCGCCGTCGTAGCGCAGCCCGGTGAACAGGTCGACCCACGCGCCGGGCGGCAGCCACGCGGCGACGGACGCGACATGCGTGCGCGGGTCGCCGGGGGCAGTGATGGGGGCGAGCAGCAGGTGCTCGCCGATGAGGGCCTGGTTGGGCACGAGGTAGGCGTCGCGGACCATCGGGTGCTCGTGGTACACCGGCCGGACGAGGGCGGTGTGGTCGGTGTGGGCGGCCCAGGCGGCGGTGTACCAGAAGGGCACCATCTTGTGCCGCAGCCGCAGGAACGCGCCCATGACGGCGGCGGCCGCCGGGCCGTAGGACCACGGCTCCTTGGTGGCGAACGGGCTGTTCGCCGAATGGAGCCGGTTGATCGGCGAGAACGCGCCGAGCTGGAACCACCGGACGGCCATTTCGACGTCACGGTCGCCGAACATGTGGCCGCCGATGTCGTGGCTCCACCACGGGTAGCCGATGTTGGCGGCCGTGGCGGTGAAGTAGGGCTGGAAGTCGAGGGACTCCCAGGTCGTGATCGTGTCACCGGAGAACCCCACGGGGTAGCGGTGGCTGCCCGGCCCCGCGTAGCGGGAGAACGTGAGCGGGCGCCGGCCCGCGCGCGCGGCGTCCGTGTAGTGGATGTGGTTGAGCATCCACAGCGGGTCCAGGCCGGGGATGCGCGTGGTGCCGCCGGACTGCCAGTCGAGCCACCAGAAGTCGACGCCCTCGGCCTCCCGGGGGTGGTGGAGGTGGGTGAGGTAGGCGTCCACGAAGGCGCGGTCGGTGACGTCGAATTCAACACGGACGCCGTCGGCGGGGTCCATGCCGAGGGCGCGGGCCATCTCCGGGTACCGCTCCTCGTGGCGGCGGACGCCGTCGGCGGGGTGGACGTTGAGCGTGGCCGCGAGGCCGCGGCGGTGGAGCTCACCGAGGAAACGCTCGGGATGGGGGAAGAGGTCGGGGTTCCAGGTGTAGCCGGTCCACCCCGTTCCGATCTCGGGGTCGATGTCGACGAGGTGCCAGTCCATGTCGATGACCGCGACCGAGAAGGGCAGCCTGTGCTCGGCGAAGGTGTCCATGAGGGCGAGGTACTCGGTGTCGGAGTAGGGCCAGTAGCGCGACCACCAGTTGCCGAGCACGAAGCGGGGGACGAGCGGCGTCGGGCCGGTCAGGTGGTGGTAGTCGGCGAGGGCGGCGGCGTAGTCGCGGCCGTGGCCGAAGAGGTAGAGGTCGCGGGCGGGTTCGGACGCCCCCAGGCTCGGCCGGGGCGCCACCCAGCCGTCCGGGGTGAGGATCACCGAGGTGGAGTCGTCGAGCGTGGCGAAACCGTAGGTGGCGAGGATGCCCGGTTCGAGCGGGCAGGCGCCGTCCACCTCGTCCAGCGTCCGGGCCGTGCCGAACAGATTGCCGCGCAGGGGCAGGTGCTGGGGGTAGGAATCGCCGAAGCGCCACGTGGTGTAGTGCGGGTCGGTGCCGCCGCGGACGAGCGTCACCGAGAGCGACGACCCGGAGAACGGCCCCCCGGAGTAGCGCAGGCGCAGGTGGCTCGTGGTGATCTCCACGCCGTCGCCGTCGCCGTCGCCGACTTCGGTGACGGTGAACTCCGGCACCTCGAACTCCCGGTTGACCACCAGCTGCGTGCGCTCGTCGACGAAACGGCCCTCGGCGTCCCACTCCAGGCGGATGAGCCGTTCGGAGAGCACCGTGAAGCGCCAGGTGTCTCCGCTGATCACCGCATCGGGGTGGGCGGGAGCGGGCTTTCCGTCGGACATCGCGAACACGGTGGATCCCTTCACGTCGCTGGTTGGGCACGGGCCGGATGGGGTGGGCGTCACGTGGCCCCGGTCGGGCCTGCGCGAGACCACCGTAGTCGCTGGATCGGCTCCACGGTCGGGCCGGCGGGGGGTGCGAGGTTTCACTCGGGAAGGGGTCGGACAGGGGTGAGGGGCCACGCCCGAGGTTCAAACTCCGGAAACGTGCTCAAACTCCGTCACCGGTACCGGAGTTCGAGCCCGGAGTGTGCGTGTCGGCGGCCCCTGCGGCCCCGGCGGCCCCGGCGGGGCGGAAGCGGCGGGGGAGGGTGGCGTCCAGCTCGGGGATGCGGAGCAGCCGGGTGCCGAGGGCGAACGCCACCAGGAACGCGGCCGTGCCGGCGCCGAGGGCGAGCAGGGAGGTCGTCCACGCGAAGGGGAGCGCACCGGACACCCAGGCGACGGCCCCCCCGGCCAGCAGCGCGGCGGGCACCGACACCACGACCAGCCGCAGCAGCAGGACACCGAGGCGGCGCAGCGGCAGGCCGCCGACCTGGCGTTGCGCCACCGCCACGAACGCGAGCGCGGCAAGGCCATTGCCGAGGGTCTGGCCGGCGCAGATCACGGCAACCGCCCAGGCCGGCGGCACGAGCAGGGCCGCTCCGCAGGACAGCAGCTGGACGCCGGTGACCACCAGTTGGAAGCGCACGTTCATCCGGCCGTCGCCGCGGGCCAGGGCGTACCGCTGCTGCAGCGCGACGACGCCGTAGGGGAACAGCCCCACCGCCATGAGCGAGAACGCCCACGCGAGGCTGGTCACGCCGGGCGGCTCGAGCGAGGGCGTCAGCACCTTGACACCGGGGGCGGCCAGCGCGACGGCGGCGGCGCTGATCGGCACCATGATGAGCGCGGGCACGGTGAGGGCACGGGTCACGTCGGAGCGGAGGCCGGCCACGTCCCCGGCGTGGGCGGAGCGGGCCATGCGCGGGTAGAGGGCGGTGAGGATCGAGGTGGTGATGATGCCGTGCGGCACCATGAAGATCTGGAACGCCAGCGTGTACACCATGTAGCCGGCCACGACGACCCCGGCCTCGCGGGCTGCGGACGCGACCGCATTCGCCACCATCGTGACCACCACGCCGCCGGCCTGGCCGATGAGCAGCGCGCTGATCGTCCAGACCGCGACCCGGAACGGCCGCCGGAACCCGTAGCCGCGCCAGCCCCAGCGCGGGGTGAAGCGGAACCCCGTCCCCCGCAGCGCCGGGATCAGCGCCACCGCCTGCACCGCCACGCCCAGGGTCGCCGTGCCGGCGAGCAGCCAGATCATCGGCGGCGTCCACCGCTCGGCCGGCTGGGCGCCGAGGTACTGGCTGAGGAAGATCCCCATCCCGGCGATCTGGACGACGTTCGCGAGCACCGGCGTCCACATCACCGCCGCGAAGCGATCGTGGGCGTTCAGCACCTGCCCGAGGATCGCCGAGACCCCGTAGAAGAAGATCTGCGGCAGGCACAGGTAGGCGAAGAAGATGCCGAGGTCGCGGGCGGGGCCCTGCAGCTGGAACAGCGTGATGAGCGGCGCGGCGAGCAGCGTGGCCGCCACGGCGACGATCGTGACGAGGCCGAACGCGGCGGTGAGGAGCCGGTCGATGATGTCCTGGCCGCCGTCTTCACGGGCCATCGCCCGGGTGATCTCGGGGATGAGGACGGCGCTCAGCACCCCGCCGGAGAGCAGGATGAAGATGGTGTTGGGGAGCGTGTTGGCGGTCTGGAAGGCGTCCGACGTGCCGCCCATCGACCCGACGCAGGCGACCAGCAAGGCGTTGCGCACGATCCCGAGCACCCGGGAGACCATCGACCCGGACGCCATCAGCGCGCTCGCGCGTCCCAGTCCACCTCCCGCTGCCACCCCGACAGCTTGTCATGCCCGGACGCCTTCGCGCCGCCCGGGGGGCGCCGTCAACGCGTGCAGACCACCAGGTGGGTGGGTTCGGCGCCCTCGACCACGACGACGGTCTCGACCTGCGCCGTGAGTCGGAAGCGCTTCAGCTCGCGCCCCGCGTCCGCGATCTCCTCGGACGCCGACGCGCCCTTAGCGCCACCAGGCGCCCGCGGCGTCCGATCAGGGGGGCACACCAGCCGAGCAGCTTCGGCAACCGGGCCACGGCGCGGCAGGTGACGACGTCGTAGGTGTCCTGGTGCTCCTCGGCCCGGCCGCGGACGACGGCCACCCGGTCGTCCAGGCCGAGCTCGCCGACCACCTCGGACAGGAAGTTCGCTCGCCGCAGCAGGGGTTCGAGCAGGGTGACGCGCAGTTCGGGGCGGGCCAGCGCCAGGGGAATGCCCGGCAGGCCGGCACCGGAGCCCACATCCACCACGGAGGCCGACCCCGCCGACGCACCACCACCGGGGATCGCCGCGGCGACCGCCAGGCTGTTCACCACGTGGCGGTCCCAGATCCGGCCCACCTCGCGGGGGCCGATCAGGCCCCACTCGACGCCCCGTGTCGCCAGGATGTCGGCGTACCGGACGGCGAGGTCGGCACGGGTGCCGAACAGCTGTTCGGCGCCCGGATGCTGCTCCACGGGTCAGCCCTTCGGCAGAACCACCACGCGGCGGTGGGGCTCCTCGCCCTCGGACTCGCTGACCAACCCGGCCGCCGCGATCGCGTCGTGCACGATCTTGCGCTGGTAGGGGTTCATCGGGGTGAGCCGCACCGACTCGCCGGTCGACTTCACCTCGGCGATGGCGTCGGCCGCCATGTCCTGCAGCGAGGCCCGCTGCTTGTCGCGGTGGCCCGCGATGTCGAGCATCAGCCGGCTGCGGTGCCCGGTCTCGGTCATGACGGCCAGCCGGGCGAGCTCCTGCAGCGCGTCCAGCACCTCACCCTTCTTGCCGACGAGCACGTCGGAGTCGGTCAGGATCGAGACGTGCGCCCGGCCGCCCTCGTTGTAGGTGTCGATGTCGCCGTCGAGGTCGGCGATGTCGAGCAGCTCCTCGAGGTAGTCGGCGGCGATCTCGCCCTCGTTGGTCAGCGACTCCTCGCGCTTGCTGCGCCGGGGCCGCTCCTCACCGGAATCACCCCCGGCATCGCCGTCATCGGGCTCGGTCTCGCCGTCACCGGGCTCGGCATCGCTCTCGTCATTGTCGTCGTCGTCCGACTCCTCGGCGGCGTCGTCCTCGGCGTCCACTGGGGCTTCGACGACCTCGTCGGACACCTCGGCCACCTCCGCCACCTCGGGCGCAGCCGGCTCGTCCGTGGTGGGGGCCACCTCGGGGGCGTCGATCGTCTCGTTCTCCTGCTGGTCTGCAGTCATGTCCTTCTCACTCCTTCGATCCGCCGGACGGGCGGGGGCGTGCCTGCTTGCGCGTGGCCCGGGTCTGTCGTGTGGGCTGCTGGCGGCGGACAACCTGCGGCTGGGTGGCGTCCACGGCGGTCGCGCCACCGCTCTCACCGGCGGGGGCGGACGTCTGCCGCGACGTGCCCTGCCGGGTCACCTTCGTGGGGTCGGACGCCGCCGGCGTGGGCCGGGCGCCGCGGCGCATCTTGGCCGTGCGCTGCCGGATGATCTCGTCGGGGTCCTTGCCCTTCGCCCGCATGCGATCCTGCCAGTCGACGAAGGCAGGGGTGTTGGGCGTCGGGTTGTTGCGAATGAGGATGAACTGCTGCCCGAGCGTCCACAGGTTGGAGGCGAGCCAGTAGATCATCACGCCGATGGGGAAGCTCACGCCGGTGAACAGGTAGATGGCCGGGAAGAGGTACAGCATCATCTTCTGCTGCTGGGCCAGCGGGCCCTCGAGGGCCTCCGGCGGCATGTTCTTGCGCATCAGCTGCAGCTGCGTCCAGAACAGCGTGCCGGTCATGGTGATGATGAGGAAGAGCGCGACCCACTGCGTCGGCCCGAAGCCGGCCGCCATGGGCAGGAACGTGCCGGAGATCTCGGCACCGAAGATCCGGGAGTGCTGCAGGGAGTCCACCAGCTGGGGGTTCTGCTCGAACCAGTAGCCGCGCGCGCTGCCGCGGGCGGCGTCGTTCAGCACCCAGAACAGGCCGATGAAGATCGGCATCTGCAGCAGCAGCGGCAGGCAGGACGCGGCGGGGTTGACGCCCTCCTCCTGGTAGAGCTTCATGACCTCCTGGCCATAGCGCTCCCGGTCCTGGCCGTACTTCTCCTGCAGGGCGCGGGCCTTGGGGGCGACGAGCTGCATCTTGCGCGAGCTGTTGATCTGGCGCACGAACAACGGGATCATCAGCGACCGGATCACGATCGTCAGCGAGACGATCGACAGCACCCAGGTCCAACCCGAGTTCGCGTCCAGCACCATGCTGTAGAGGTTGTGGAACCCGACGATGATGCCGGAGATCGCCCAGTAGATGGGCTGCATGAGCAGGTTGAAGAACCCGCCGATGGCTTCAAACACGTTGAACCTTTGCGTTCACGGTCGGCACGGGGTCGTAGCCGCCCAGGGACCAGGGATGGCAGCGCGCGAGGCGCTTCACGGTGAGCCACGTCCCACGGATCGAGCCGTGGGTGAGCACGGCGTCCAGCGCGTAGGCCGAGCACGTGGGGTGGAACTTGCAGACGTCGCCGTACAGCGGGCTGATCACGGCGCGGTACGCCCGCAGCACCAGCGCCAGGACGTGTCTCATGCCGCGGCCAGCTTGCGCATCGCCCCGGCCCACGCGGACGCGAAGTCCTCACGCAGGCGTCCGGACGCGGCGCTCGGCAGGGCGCGCACCACGACGTCCACCGACGAAGCCACGGGGCGGACGCCGCCGCCCAGCTCGGCGGCCACGAGGTGACGCAACTGCCGCTTGACGCGGTTGCGGGTCACGGCATTGCCGACCGCCTTGGACACGACAAAACCGGCCCGCGACGGCGGGCCGGGCTTGGCGAGGGCATGGACGACGAGCGTCTCCCGCGCCACCCTCACGCCCCGCCGTGCGACGACCCGGAAGTCGTCGGCCGTGCGGAGGCGCGCGGCGACAGGCAGCACCGGAGGGCCGCCGTCAGCCGGCGAGGCGCTCGCGACCCTTGCGGCGGCGAGCCGCCAGGATGGAGCGACCCGCGCGGGTCCGCATGCGGAGACGGAAGCCGTGGGTGCGGCTGCGGCGCCGGTTGCTCGGCTGGAAAGTGCGCTTGCTCACGTGAGCTCCCACCATTCGATTTCGTCGGACGAACTGTGCCCACGCGGACACAGGCGTCGCCGTGCGGGCGACTGTCCAACTCTACGCGGCACGGGCCAGCCCGGGCAAACCGAAGGGTGTCCACCGGTGCCGTCGAGCCGACACGCCGGTGGGAGGAACGAATGTGCGCCAGGCATTTGCGGGTGACCCCGGCACGGGCTAGCGTAGCGGCCCAACGGCCACCCTCGTCGCACCCCGCGGGCGCTGCGGCTCGCGGTCGTTGGACATTTCCACATGGTGTGGACAACATTGTGGACGCCCACCTGACGAGGGGAGACCGATGGCCGCGGACGCCACCTCGAACGCCCTGACAGCGGCGTGGGAGTCCGTGTTGGCCCAGGCCGACACCCCCACCCGGGCCCGCCTCGCCAACGCCCGCCCCCTGGCCCTCCACGAGTCGAGCTACCTGCTCGCCGTGCCCAACGAGACGGCCCGCGAGCGCATCGAGACCCGGAGTCGCGGCGCGATCGAGCAGCAGCTCTCCGCCCACCACGGTCGCCCGATCCACCTCGCTGTGAGCGTCGACCCCTCCCTGGAGCCCAACCTGGAGGACGACCCGACCGTCCTCGCCCCCGAGCTGCCGCTGCGGGAACCCACCAGCGGTGGTTCGCCGTCCGCCGGCGCGGTGAACGGGGGCCGGGGCCCGGCCGCGGCGTCCGGAGCCGGAGCGCCGCTGGTGAATGGCGCGAACGGGGATCGGCTGAACCCGAAGTACACCTTCGACAACTTCGTGATCGGCTCCTCGAACCGCTTCGCGCACGCGGCGGCCGTCGCAGTGGCGGAGACACCCGGCAAGTCGTACAACCCGCTGATGATCTACGGGGAGTCGGGGCTCGGGAAGACCCACCTGCTCCACGGCATCGGTCACTACGTGCGGCAGTACACCCCGCACCTGCGGGTGAAGTACGTCTCGACCGAGGAGCTGACGAACGACTTCATCAACGCCATCTCGGAGAACCGGACGGCGGAGTTCCGCCGCAACTACCGCGAGATCGACGTCCTGCTGATCGACGACATCCAGTTCCTGGAGAGCAAGATCCAAACACAGGAGGAGTTCTTCCACACCTTCAACACCCTCCACAACGCCCAGAAGCAGATCGTGCTGACGTCCGACCGGCCCCCGAAGGCCCTGGAGGCGCTGGAACCCCGGCTGCGCAGCCGGTTCGAATGGGGGCTGCTCACCGACATCCAGCCGCCCGACCTCGAGACGCGCATCGCGATCCTCCGCAAGAAGGCCATCGCCGAGCACCTGATGGCCTCCCCCGAGGTGCTGGAGTTCATCGCCGGCAAGATCGCCACCAACATCCGCGAGCTCGAGGGCGCGTTGATCCGCGTGACGGCGTTCGCGAGCCTCAACCACCAGGCGGTCGACCTGCACCTGGCCGAGGAGGTGCTGAAGGATCTCATCCCCGCCGGCGTCGAGACCCAGATCACCCCGCAGCTCATCATGAGCGAGACGGCCAGCTACTACAACGTCACGGTGGAGGAGCTGTGCGGCCCCGCCCGCACGCACGTGCTGGTCACGGCACGCCAGATCGCGATGTACCTGTGCCGGGAGCTCACCGACTCGAGCCTGCCCGCCATCGGACGCCTCTTCGGCGGCCGCGACCACACCACGGTGATGCACGCCAACAAGAAGATCCGCCAGCTCATGGCCGAGCGGCGAACCATCTACAACCAGGTCACCGAGATCACCAACCGCATCAAGCAGGCCGCGACCTACCGTCGCTGACCCCGCCTGGCCGCCGTTGGCGGGCGCGCCGCAGCGCCCGAGCCCCACTCCACCCCCGCCGGGCGCACTGCGCTCTCCCAGCACGGCACCGCTCCCCTCGTCAGGATCCTGTGGGCAACACGGGGAGTTCTGCACAACAAACCTGTGGACAACCAGTGTGAAATGTGGAAAACCGGATCGGTGGCTCGGGCCGCCCACAAATCCTCCCCGTGTGATTCGGCATCGCTCCACACCCCCTGCACGGGCGACTCGCCGCACTGAGAAGGGTCGAGACCCGTTGTGCACACGATCCACACCCGTGATGACCATGAAGAAGACATAGACATCTCCTTCTCTTTGAACTCATCTCCCCGCCCCGGTGTGGGTAACCCAACCCACCCGGTCGTCACCTCACGAGCCGGGAGCACACAGGTGGTTCCTCCCCACACCGCGCCCATCGGGACGCGCCGCGTCCTGCTCGATATGATCGACAGCGCCCGCACCGTGGGCGCGAGCGAACCACAAGGGAGAAGTCAGTGAAGATCCGAGTTGAGCGCGACGTGTTGGCCGACGCCGTCCAGTGGGTGGCGCGCAGCCTGCCGAACCGGCCCAGCGTGCCCATCCTCGCCGGCATGCGTCTGGAGGCCGCGGGCAACGAGGTCGTCCTGTCGAGCTTCGACTACGAGACGTCGGCCAAGGTGACGCTCCCCGCCGATGTCTCCGAGGAGGGCACGGTGCTCGTCTCGGGGCGCCTGCTCGCCGACATCGCCCGCAGCCTGCCGGCCAAGCCCGTCGACATGGAGGCCGACTCCACCAAGATGGAGCTCACTTGCGGCAGCGCCCGGTTCACGCTGCAGCTCCTGCCCGTGGCCGAGTACCCCGAGCTGCCGACCATGCCCGAGGCCACCGGCACGATCACCCCGGACGCCTTCGCCCAGGCCGTCTCCCAGGTCGTCGTCGCCGCCGGGCGTGATGAGCTGCTGCCTGTGTTCACCGGCGTCCGCCTCGAGATCGAGGGCGACACCCTCTCCCTGCTCGCCACCGACCGCTACCGCATGGCGCTGAGGGAGCTGCCGTGGCGGCCGGCGTCCGGGCGGGCGGAGGGCGCGGCGCTCGTGCCCGCCCGCGTGCTCGCCGAATCATCGAAGTCGATGACCGCGGGCGAGAGCGTCACGCTGAGCCTCTCCTCCTCCGACGGCGGCGACGGCCTGATCGGCTTCGCCGGCGAGGGCGCCAACGGCGTACGGGAGACCACGACCCGGCTGCTCGACGGGGAGTTCCCGAAGGTGCGGCACCTGATGAGCGTGCAGCCGTCGGTGACCGTGCGCGCCAACACCAGCGAGGTCGTCGCGGCCGTGCGCCGTGTGGCACTCGTGGCCGAGCGCAACACGAGCCTGCGCATGATGATCGCCGACGACCACATCACCCTCGAGGCCGCCACCGGTGACCAGGCCCAGGCGGTCGAGGCCGTGGAGGCCACGGTGGTCGACGAGACGGGCCAGGGGCTCGCCATGACGGCGGCCGGTTTCAACCCGCACTACCTGCTCGACGCGCTCAACGCGCTGGACACCCCGTACGTCAACTTCGCGTTCACAGCGCCCGGCAAGCCCTGCTTGCTGACACCGCTGCTCGAGCTCGACGGCGAGGCGTCCGACGACTACAAGCACGTGATCATGCTGATGCGCCTGCCGCAGTGACAGGTGCCGCAGTGACGGTGACGCGACGGCCGGTGACCCCGTGTTCGTGACGCACCTCAGCTTGGCCGACTTCCGCTCCTGGCCGTTGGCTGAGCTGGCGCTTGAGCGCGGCGTCACCACGCTCACCGGCCGCAACGGCCAGGGCAAGACGAACCTGGTGGAGGCGGTGGAGTACCTCGCGACGCTGGGTTCGCACCGCGTGGCGGCGGACGCCCCGCTGATCCGGTTCGGCGCGCCGCGGGCGATCGTGCGGGCCCGCGTCCAAGCCGGTGCGGACGATCCGCGCACCCTCGCGCTCGAGATCGAGATCATCGCCGGGCGCGCCAACAAGGCCTCGCTCAACCGGGGCCCGCTGAAGCGGCCGCGCGACCTGCTCGGCGCGCTGCGTGTCGTGCTGTTCTCCCCGGAGGATTTGGCGCTCGTCAAGGGCGATCCGGCCGACCGGCGTCGGTTCATCGACGACCTCCTCACCCAGCGATGGCCGCGCCTGGCCGGCGTCCGTGCCGACTACGACCGGGTGCTGCGGCAGCGCTCGACGCTGCTGAAGTCCCTGGGTGGACGCCGCGGTGCGGTGGACGCCGGCGCCGCGGCCACGCTCGATGTCTGGGACGACTCCCTGGCCCGGCTCGGCGGGGAGATCGTCCATGCGCGGCTGCGGACCCTCACCGACATGGCCGGGTCGGTGGCCGACGCCTACCTCGCCATCGCACCGTCCAACAACGACGCGCGCGTGGCGTACAAGTCGTCGTCGCTCGGGTTGGATCCCACCCCCGACGCTGCCGCCCCGTCCGATCGGGCGGCCCCGTCCGGTGGGGCGGGGCCGCAGGGGCCGCCGGAGCACCCGCCCGCGGGCGAGTGGGCCGACCGTTCGCCCGACGAGCTCGCCGAGCAACTCCGTGGCACGATGGAGCGCCGGCGCGGCGAGGAGATCGCGCGGGGGGTGAGCCTCGTGGGGCCGCACCGCGACGATGTCGTGCTGACCCTGGGGCCCCTCCCGGCGAAGGGTTACGCCTCCCACGGCGAGTCGTGGTCGTTCGCGCTGGCCCTGCGCCTCGGCGCCTACGCGCTGCTGCGCGAGGACGGCGTGGAACCCGTCCTCATCCTCGACGACGTGTTCGCCGAGCTGGACGAGGTGCGTCGCTCCCGGCTGGCCGAGCGCATCTCGGGGGCCGAGCAGGTGCTCATCACGGCCGCGGTGGCCTCCGATGTCCCCGATGCTCTGGCCGGTCGCCGATTTCGGATCGCGGACGGACAGGTGAGTCCCGATGAGTGACGAGCCGATCGCCCCCGAGGGGTCGGCCGAGCAGCCCACCGACGCCGATGCGTTCGATCCGCCCGCCTTCGATCCGCCGGAGCTCGAACCACCCGCGTTCGAACCGACGGGGCTGGACCTGGCCCGTCAGACCGCCCAGGCCGCCGGCCGGGCGGTGGTGCCTCCGCCGCCGCGGAAGAAGGCAGCGGCCGGGCGTCGGCGTCCGCGCGGATCCCAGGGCCGCGGCAGCGGTGATCCGACCCCGGTGGGTGACGCGCTGGAGGATGTCATCACGACGCGTGGGTGGGGCACCGAGGTGAACGTCCACCTGTTGCTGGGCCGCTGGGCCGAGCTGGTGGGCCCGGCGGTGGCCGAGCACAGCACGCCCGAGGCGTTCCGGGCCGGGGTGGTGGTCGTCCGGACATCGTCGACGAACTGGGCCGCGCAGTTGCGGCTCATGGCTCCCCAGCTTGTCGCGCGCATGAACTCCTCGCTCGGCGACGGCACCATCCGGTTGGTGAAGGTGCTGGGCCCCGAGGCGCCGAGCTGGCAGCACGGCCCGCGTACCGTCAAGGGCCGTGGACCGCGCGACACCTATGGCTAGCGGGGCAGCGCGGCGCTGAGCCTCGGCACAGCACTGGCCACGGCCGCGGGCAGGGACCCGAACGGGGCGAGGGCGACGGGCCTCCCCGCGGTCGTGGCCTTCTTCCAGGTGGCGACCGCATGGCCGCGGTGGAGGACCGTACCCTTGAACACGCCGTTGCCGCCCGGGACGACCAGCCGTTCCTCCTCGCGGGTCAGGACGGCGGAGCGGTCGCCGTAGCCGAGCACGATCTCGTCGAATCCCGGCAGCAACAGCGGGGCGGCCGTGGCCCGGCGATGTTCGGCGAAGCGATGGGGCAGGTCCGGAGCCATCCAGAACTCCCGCCCATCGACCTGGGTGGACACGATGTCGCCGGCGGCGGCGAGGTCGGCCACATGCGGTCGCGCCTCGGCCTTGCCGATCTTGGACCACCAACAGAAGTCGTCGACCGGCGCCGGTCCGCGCGCCCGGAGGTAGCGGGAGAGAAGCTCGCGCACGCCCTCGGCGCGGTCGAGGCGCCGGGGGGCGGGGATCCACGCGTCGGTGAGTACGAAGCGCTGCTCGCGGCCCAGCGTCGGCCCTTGGCAGATCACCCCCGCGACGGCGAGGTGGAACAGGTGGCGGTAGCCGCGTCCGTCATGGGTGGGGACGCCAGCGTCCTCCCACCGCGCGAAGAGTTCGGCGCGGGGCAGACCGTGGCCGGTGAGCCCCCCGCCGGCCAGCCCACTGCCGGCCAGCCCACCGCCGGCCAGCACCGTGCGGGCGGTCGCCTCCGCCCGCTCGAGCATGGCGGGGGTCAGGCCGAGCTCGTCGCGGCGGCGCGCCGTCGCCGTGCGGGTCTTCTCCGCCGTCAGTGCGGTGACCCAGCCGGCATCCTCGGCGGCCACGACGAACAAGGTGCCGCGCATCGGCCAGGTCCGGACGATCTGTCCCGCGTCGTAGGCGGCGGTCACCGCGGCGAGGGATCGCGCCTCGCTGCGGAGCGCCAACGACAGGCAGGACCCCGGGAAGTCCTGACCCTGCACGCACGTCAGATGCCGCACCACGTCGACCACGCCGGCGAGCGGCGGCACGAGGCCCTGCGCCACCAGGCGCATGCGAGCGACATCGGCGAGTGAGGTCTCCATGAACGCAAACTAGCCGCACCGGCAGCGAGCGCGCGAGTGTCTGGATCGCCGCGATGCGGCCCCCCGGGGTGGGCGGTGTGGGGGCGCCTGGGGTGCGGTCTCCCTGGTGCCGGTCGTGTTCGTAGATCTACGTATTTCGCCGTCGGTATCAACGATGGATGATCAGCTCTCCTGAGGTTGACCAGATGACCGACTGTCGAGCAAGGCGGACCGGGGAGGACTTTCGACGTGTCAATTTTCACGAAGGGTTTGAGACAGCAGCATGCGCCGTCGAGTCTGAGCACCGATCGTTGCCCTTGGAGTGGGCGACACGAACTCATCGATTCAGTCGAAAAGCTGGCCGAGACAAGGTCGAGACCCACCGCCTCGCCGCCAAAGACCTCGGGCCCGTTCGGCTCAAACCGCGGCGTCTCCACCCCGGCCCCCCATCGCCCATGGCAGGCGACGGCTCTGGCCCGGGCGCGCCTGCTGCAGTTCCAGGTGGAGCACCGGTCGGGCGGCGGGGCGAGTGCCGTGTACAACGGCTTGCTGGCCGATGTCGTTCGCATCTGCACGACCCGGGAGACGCTGCCGCAGAGGATCTCGGGAGTGCGGGTCGAGTGGGCATGGACCAATCTCCATGCGGCCGAGGTGATCTCGATCAGGACCATGAGGCCCGACGAGCTGTCGGCCGTGATTCCCCGAGCTGTCGACCTCGCGGCGAAGCGAATGCCCGAGGATCGTTCGCAAGGTGCAGCGCTGGCGCGGCTGACCGACCCCAACGCGGGTGCGCCGTCACCGCTGCTGGTCGCGCAGGTGGTTCAGAAGGCACACCAGCTCAGCGATGCGGCCCACGCCCGGGCACGCCACTTCCGCAACCTCGTGCTGGCGACCTCGGCGGGGCTGTTGCTCGCCGCCCTGCTGCTGATGCTCGTGGGCTGGTTGCAGCCCGCAGCCCTTCCGATGTGCAGCGGGGACCGGGCGGTGTGCCTGCTGGGGAACAGCCCCTCGTCCTGGGACGTGACGCTGATCGCCCTGGTGGGCGCGGCGTCAGGTGCCGTGGCGGGGGTCGTCGCCCTGCGCCGCATGCATGAGGAGGCCACGCCCTACCGGGTGCCGGTCGCACTGGCCCTGCTCAAGGTGCCGTCCGGCGCGCTGATGGCGGTGCTCGGGCTGCTGGTGCTGCGTTCCGGCATGATCGTGGCGCTCGAGGACGTGTCGACCGCCGCCGGCCTCCTGGGCGGGGCGATCGTCTTCGGGCTCGCCCAGGAGCTGCTGACCGGGCTGGTCGATCGACGAGGGCAGGAGGTCCTCAAGGCTGCCTGATGGCGATCTGGGTCCCGGCCGTCACATCGGACGGAGCAGCTGCACGGCGGACGTCCGATTGTCCACCTCCAGGCGGTCGAACGCGTTCTCCAGATGCTTGGCAACGGTGCTGGGAGCCACGCCGAGTCGCCGGGCTGCTTGGTGGTTGCTGAGGCCGTCCGCGACCAGGTGCAGGACCTCCACCTGCCGCGCGGTCAGGCGGGCCGCCATGGCGTCCGGCAGGTGGAGCACCGGGTCGTGACGGCCGAGAACCACGCGGTCGACCACAGGGACGACGGCCTGGGCCAGGTAACCGGTGGACAGCAGGTAGGCCCGCCGCATCGTCGCGCGCACGTGCGGGGCGAGCACGTTCAACATGTCCCGCTCGCGCAGGGAGTAGGCAGGTGAGGCACGCGCAACCGACACCGCTCTGACGCGTGGCAGTCGTCCCGCGATGTTCACGGTCATCTGGTGGTGTGCGCCCATCGGACCGTGGGACTCGGCGAACAGCGCGCTGGCCCTCCACTCGCGAGCACTCACCACGTCAAGGATGGTGACGGGGATCTTGGGTAGTTCGCGCGCGAACGTCCGCACGAAGGGATGGGTGTGCATGACAGAGCTGTAGGCCTCAAGGCTGGGCCGGAAGACGTCGGACGGCCAGAAGATGTCGATCTCCAGCAGCGGCGCCAGATCGCAGTGGTGGTAGACGGCCAGATCGGAGTGCAGCAAAGTGGCGATTCCGGGCAGCAGTCGATCTTCGACCTCCGCGAAGGTACGGATGTCGAGCATCTGCTCCACGAGATCCAGGGCACTCAGAAGATCGCCGCGAGTGAGTCCCACCGATATCACCCCTTGACGCCCCGCCGGTCGCTGGGGGATCACCAACCGGTCAGGCCGTGCTCACGACGGTACGCCTGTGGAGCGGGCCGCACCAGAGCCGTCTTCTGGGCAGGAAATCATCACCTGGCAAGAAGAGCGGGCAGCGCAGCTGCGGACGTCGGCGCAGGCCCGGGGGACGCGTCCGGGCGTCACCCCAGCTGCGGGCGTCCGTCGGTGAGGTGCTCGGCCAGGAACGCCTGCGGGTCGAGGCGGCCAGCAGGGCTTACCTCCACCCCTCAAACTCCGGTTTGGTGCTCGAACGCCGCCACCGGAAGCGGAGTTTGAGCCCGAAGTGTGAGTGTCGGCGCGGGCCGCGGGCCGGGCCCGTCGGCCGCTTCGGGCGGCTGGGGTGGTGTCCGGGGTCGATTGGGGGGAGATCGTCGGCTCTGAGGGGCGTCACGTCCGTGTGAGTGGGCATTTCGGAGGCGTGACGACCACGGAATCCGGTGCCGGTCGGGTAGAATCACACTGTTTCGAGGTCGCCGCCCGCCCGTTGCGCGCTGGGCGGCGACCGTGCGCAGGGAGAGAGTTTCGGTGACGACTGAGAATCACGGGCCGCGGCCCTCGGCGACATCGGTGGCCGAGGGTGTCTATGACGCCAGCGCCATCCAGGTGCTGGAGGGGCTCGAGGCGGTCCGGAAGCGTCCGGGCATGTACATCGGCTCCACCGGCGAGCGGGGCCTGCACCACCTGGTGCAGGAGATCGTCGACAACTCCGTCGACGAGGCGCTGGCCGGGTACGCCGACATGATCACGGTGACGCTGCTGCCGGGCGACGGCGTCCGCGTCACCGACAACGGCCGCGGCTTCCCGGTCGACCTGCACCCCAAGGAGAAGATCCCGGCGGTCACGCTGGCGCTCACGGTGCTGCACGCGGGCGGCAAGTTCGGCGCGGGTGGCTACAAGGTCTCCGGCGGCCTGCATGGCGTGGGCGCGTCCGTGGTGAACGCCTTGAGCGACCGGCTCACCGTGGACGTCCGCCGCGACGGCTACCACTGGCAGCAGAGCTTCACCCTCGGCGTCCCGGACGCCGACCTCGCCCGCCTGGAGCCGCTCGGCCCCGACGACGAGGTGGGCACCACCGTCACCTTCTTCGCCTCGCCCGACATCTTCGAGACGACGACGTACAACTGGGAGACGCTCGCCGGGCGCTTCCGGGAGATGTGCTTCCTCAACAAGGGCCTGACGATCCGGCTGGTCGACGAGCGGCCCACGAGCGCCGACGAGATGAACGCGGACGACCACGAGGCGGGCCTGACCGACTTCGTCGACGATGCCGAGGAGGAGGCGCGCGAGGTCACGTTCCGCTACGACGACGGGCTGATCGACTTCGTGACCTACCTGACCGGCACGAAGGACACGATCCACCCCACGGTGATCGCGATCGACGCCGAGGCTCCGGACGACCAGCTCGCCCTCGAGGTGGCGATGCAGTGGAACAGCTCGTTCACCGAGAGCGTGCACACCTTCGCCAACACCATCAACACCCACGAGGGCGGCACGCACGAGGAGGGCTTCCGCGCGGCGCTCACCAACACCGTCAATCGGTGGGGCGCCCAGTGGGGCATGATCAAGAAACCCGAGGACCGTCCCTCCGGTGATGACATCCGCGAAGGCCTCACCGCGATCATCTCGGTGAAGTTGGGCGAGCCGCAGTTCGAGGGCCAGACGAAGACGAAGCTGGGCAACACCGAGGCGAAGGGCTTCGTGCAGCGCGTGGTCAACGACCTGCTGGGCGACTGGTTCGAGAAGAACCCGGCCGAGGGCAAGGACATCATTCGCAAGGCCCAGGCCGCGGCCCAGGCGCGGATGGCGGCCCGCAAGGCGCGCGACCTCGCCCGCAACCGCAAGGGGCTTCTCGGCTCCAGCAGCCTGCCGGGCAAGCTCTCGGACTGCTCGAGCCGCAACCCGGCCGAGTGCGAGGTGTTCATCGTCGAGGGTGACTCCGCCGGCGGCTCGGCCAAGGGCGGACGCGACCCGCGCACCCAGGCGATCCTGCCGATCCGCGGCAAGATCCTGAACGTCGAGAAGGCGCGGCTGGATCGGATTCTGGCCAACAAGGAGGTCGAGGCGATCTTCAACGCCCTCGGCACCGGGTTCAGTGATGATTTCGACGTGGAGCGCCTGCGCTACCACAAGATCGTCCTGATGGCGGACGCCGACGTCGACGGCGCGCACATCCGCACCCTGCTGCTGACGCTGCTGTTCCGCTTCCTGCGCCCGCTGATCTCGGCCGGCCACGTGTACCTCGCCCAGCCGCCGCTGTTCCGGCTGCGCTGGACGAACGCGCCGCACGAGCTGGCCTACTCCGACGAGGAGCGGGACGGGCTGCGGGAGGCCGGCCTGGCCGCGGGCAAGAAGCTGCCGCAGGTCAACCCGATCCAGCGGTACAAGGGTCTGGGCGAGATGGACGCCGAGGACCTGTGGAACACCACCATGGACCCCGATCAGCGCACGCTCGCCCAGGTGACGCTCGAGGACGCGGCCGCGGCGTCCGACATGTTCAGCATTCTCATGGGGGAGGACGTCGAGCAGCGCCGGAGCTTCATCCAGCGCAACGCCAAGGACGTCCGCTTCCTCGACATCTGACCAGGAGGAACCAGCATGAGTGACACTCCGAACGAGCCCCCCGTTGACGGCCCTGGTGGCGAGGGCCCCGGTGGCGACGGACCGTCGGCGTCCGACCCCGTCGTGGGTGACGCGGCGGCGGCGAGCGACGCGGCGGCGTCCGCCCAGGGCACGGTGACGCTGCAGGGCAAGGTCGAGGAGATCGACCTCAACGAGGAGATCCAGAAGAGCTACCTCGACTACGCGATGAGCGTCATCGTGGGCCGGGCGCTGCCCGACGTCCGCGACGGCCTCAAGCCGGTGCACCGCCGCGTGCTGTACACGATGTACGACGGTGGCTACCGGCCCGACCGTGGCTGGAACAAGTGCTCGCGCGTCGTCGGGGACGTGATGGGCAAGTACCACCCCCACGGTGATTCGGCGATCTACGACACCCTCGTGCGCCTCGCGCAGCCGTGGGTGATGCGGCACAAGCTGGTGGACGGGCAGGGCAACTTCGGCTCGCCCGGCAACGACGGCGCCGCGGCCATGCGGTACACCGAGTGCAAGATGAACCCGCTCGCCATGGAGATGGTGCGCGACATCGACCAGAACACCGTCGACTTCCAGCCCAACTACGACAACAAGGACACCGAGCCCACGGTGCTGCCGGCGCGGTTCCCGAACCTGCTGGTGAACGGCTCGACGGGCATCGCAGTGGGCATGGCCACCAACATCCCGCCGCACAACCTGCGCGAGGTGAACGAGGCCGTCCAGTGGATGCTGGCGAACCCCGAGGCGTCCAAGGAGGAGATCCTGGAGGCGTGCATCGAGCGCATCCAGGGCCCCGATTTCCCCAACGGCGCCTACATCGTCGGGCGCAAGGGCATTGAGGACGCCTACCGCACCGGCCGCGGGTTGGTGACCATGCGCGCGGTGATCGACGTCGAGGAGGACGCCCGCGGGCGCACTTCGCTGGTGGTCACCGAGCTGCCGTACATGTGCAACCCGGACAATTTGGCGCTCAAGATCGCCGATTTGGTGAACTCCGGGCGGCTGACCGGCATCGCCGACATCCGCGACGACACCTCGGCCCGCACCGGGCAGCGGCTCGTGATCGTGCTCAAGCGCGACGCCCAGCCGCGGGTCGTGATGAACAACCTGTACAAGCACACCCCGCTGCAGGACACGTTCGGCTGCAACATGCTCGCCCTCGTCGACGACGTGCCGCGGACGCTGCGGCTCGACCAGTTCCTCGGCTACTGGATCCGCCACCAGATCCAGGTCATCCAGCGCCGGACGCAGTTCCGCCTCGACGAGGCCGAGCAGCGGGCGCACGTGTTCCGCGGGCTGGTGAAGGCGCTGGACGCCCTTGACGAGGTCATCGCGCTGATCCGGGCGTCGGCCACCACGGAGGAGGCCAGCACCGGACTGCAGCGGCTGCTGGACATCGACGAGGTGCAGGCCCGGGCGATTCTCGACATGCAGCTGCGGCGCCTGGCGGCTCTCGAGCGGCAGAAGATCATCGACCAGCTCGCCGAGCTCGAGCGGCAGATCGCCGACCTCAAGGACATCCTGGCCTCGCCTGCCCGGCAGCGCGAGATCGTCGGCTCGGAGCTGGCGGAGATCGTCGACAAGTGGGGCGACGAGCGCCGGACGCGGATCATCGCGGCCGACGGCGACCTCTCGAACGAGGATTTCATTCCGAACGAGGACATGGTCGTCACCATCACGCACGGCGGGTACGTGAAGCGGACGCGGTCGGACCAGTACCGGCTGCAGAAGCGGGGCGGCAAGGGCGTCCGGGGGGCGTCCCTGCGGGCCGACGACGCCGTGGAGCACCTGTTCACCACCGCGAGCCACGATTGGCTGTTGTTCTTCACCAACTTCGGCCGGGTCTACCGCACCAAGGTGTGGCAGCTGCCCGAGGCGGGGCGGGACGCGAAGGGCGGCCACGTCGCCGGGCTGATGAGCTTCCTGCCCGAGGAGCACATCGCGTCGATCCTGACCATTTCGGGGTACGACGCCAAGCCGTACCTGCTGCTGGCGACGAAGCGCGGGCTGGTCAAGAAGACGGCGCTGACCACGTACGACAGCGCCCGGCAGGCCGGGCTCATCGCGATCAACTTCCGCGACGAGGACGACGAGCTCATCGGCGCCGGGGTCTGCGGGCCCGAGGACGACGTGCTGCTCATCTCGCGCAAGGGGCAGGCGATCCGCTTCCAGGCCACCGACGAGCAGCTGCGGCCGATGGGGCGGGCGACGTCGGGCGTGACCGGCATGAAGTTCCGCGGGGACGACGAGCTGTTGTCGATGGCCGTCATCGGCGCCGACACCCCCGAGGACGACCGGTTCGTGTTCACCGTGACCGACGGCGGGTTCGCCAAGCGCACGGCGGTGAGCGAGTACCGGCTGCAGGGCCGTGGCGGCCTGGGCATCAAGGCCATGAAGCTGAACGAGGACCGGGGTTCGCTCGTCGGCGGGCTCGTGGTCGGGGCCGACGACGAGGTGATCGCGATCAAGGAGTCCGGCCAGGTGATGCGTTCCTCGGTGGACGAGGTGCCCGCGAAGGGTCGCGACACGATGGGCGTGAGGTTCGTCGGGCTGGCGTCCGGCGACAGCGTGTCGATCATCGCGCTCTACCCCGAGGCGCGGGCCGAGGAGATTCTCGCCGAGGCGGGGATGGACGGGTCGGCTGCGGGTGAGTCGGCTGCGGGTGAGTCGGACGAGGGTGACGCGGCGGCGTCCGAGGGGGGTGACTCCCCGGAGGAGGCCGGAGCGGCTACGGTTGTGGACACTGATCCGGAGGGGTCGGCCCGGGTGGATGACCGGGGTGAGGAGGACGACGGTGAGTGATTCGCGGCCGGTTTCGGCCACAGCGTCCTTCGACGACGGTCTGACGCTGTCGCCGGAGCCCAACGACCGGCGCACCGGCAACCTCGCCGACACCCGGCCCCGTCCCGCCGCGAGTGCTGTGCGGACGCGGCGCGCGCGCCTGCGCATCTCGCGGGTGGACCCGTGGTCGGTGATGAAGACGTCATTCCTGTTCTCGATCGCCGGCGGCATCATGACGTGGGTCGCGGTGTACGTGATCTGGACGCTGCTGGGGGCGTCCGGCATGTTCGAGGCGATCGACGCCGGCCTGACGATGCTGCTGAGCAATCCGCAGGACCAGACGCCGGTGCGCATGGAGGACTTCGTCAACACCAACCGGGTGATGGGCATCACGGCGCTGTTCGCGGTGGTCAACGTGATTCTGCTGACCGCGCTGGGGACGATCTTCGCGTTCCTGTACAACCTGTCGGCCAACATCCTGGGTGGTCTGGAGCTGACCCTGGCTGAGGACTGAGGCGCCGTGGGGGCGACGAGCCGGGTGGCTGCCGGGCGAGACCCGGGGGTCTGGACGGTTCCGAACGTCATCACGGTGCTGCGGTTCCTGCTGATCGGGCCGATCTGCTGGATGATCGTCACCGGTACGGCCGCGGGCACGTGGACGCCGGTGGTGCTGCTCGCCGTGTGGTCGAGCACCGACTGGGTGGACGGCCTGCTGGCGCGGATGCTGGACCAGCGCTCGCGGTTCGGGGAGATCATGGATCCCCTGGCCGACCGGCTGGGCATCACGGCGATCCTAGTGTCGCTCGGGGTGGCCGGCGTGGTGCAGTGGTGGTGGCTGGTCGCGATTGTGGCCGTGGACGCCCTCGTGATCGTGTTCGCCCACCGCGCCGCGCGCGACGGCAGCCTGCACGTGAGCTGGACGGGCAAGACGCGGACGGCGGTGCTGATGACCGCCATCGTGCTGCTGGTGCTCGGCGTCAGCGTGTGGCCGGCCGTGTTGGGCTGGGCGCAGGGGCTGATGGTGGCCGGCGTCGTGCTGCACGTGATCGCGGGGGCGGGGTACATCGTGAACGCCCAGCGCAAGCGGCCGGCGTCCGATGGAGGTGTTGAGGCGACGACCGGGGCGACCGACGGCGCCGAACCGCACGCCCGGGTAACCGGAGCCAGCGGATTTGAGCGCTGACCGAGCGGGGCGGTAGGGTAAGCACTCGGTGCACAGCACGGGCCTATAGCTCAGATGGTTAGAGCGCCGCCCTGATAAGGCGGAGGTCACTGGTTCAAGTCCAGTTAGGCCCACCACGAAAAACCCCCTCCCACTAGGGCAGGGGGTTTTTTCATGCCTCGGTGGGAACTCGTGGGGAACTTGGAGGTGCTTGTTCCGCGCCCTCCGAGAACTCGTGTCCTGCCCGGTGTCCGTCGACACCCCTGCTCGGCACTTCTGGTTAGCGAGAGCTACTGGAAGGGCGGGACGGCATGGATGAGTTGTTGGCACTGGGGTTGGCGCTGGGTCACGTGCGGAGCGCGGTGGTCGCGTTCGTGTCGGCGGACGACCCAACCGGGGAATCGCTGTTCCTGGCGGCGGAGTGTCTGGACCTGGAGGGCCTGTTCGGTGACTTCGGGGTCGTGCCACAGCAAGTCGATCCCGGCTTGGACGCGATCGCGTCGCTGGACGCCGCGTCCAATGTGTTGGTCGCAGCGCGGCAGGTGGTGCCGTTGGCCTTGTGGGCCGCGTTACAGGCGGTGCGGGCGAGGGCAGCACGATGACCACCACGGTCGGGATGCTGCTGGACGACGTCCACACCCGCGCCTGGGACCTGTGTGCGGAACTCGAGGACCGGCGTGCCGAGAATCGCTACGGCGAGCGCGGCCTGGAGGTTCTGGCGGTATGGCCCAGGTTGGCGACCGCAGCTCTCCGCGTCCTGGACGCGGTGCCACTGGAACCGGCATGGCTGGACGACATGGGGTCCGTCCGGTTGGTGTTGGGCCAAGTCGGGCGAGGGGTGCTCGAGGCCACGGCCGACAACGGTTCCGCAGCAGCGTCCCTGAAGCCCGATCCGGCGGTGTTCGAGCTGGCGCTCCGATTGGGGCTGATCGCGGACCTGCTGGTTGGCGAGAAACCGGCGCGCACCGATGTGGACCGGGCTGCTCTGGAGGGCTTACAGGCCAACGTCGTCTCGATCGTTCACGCCGTGGCCACGGTGTCCCTGCCACTCCTGCAGGACCGGGACCATCTGCAGGCGCCTCGATCGGTGCTGGCTGCTGTCAAGGCCCGCACGGAACGGTTCGCGATGATCCCCGCCGAACGACGGAGCGGCCGATACGAAGACGTGGGCGCGGTCACGTCGAAGTCGTTGGACGCTGCGATCTCGACCTGGGTGCACGCCACGGTAGACATCCTGAGCTCACGCCGGGGGGTGAGCCAGGCGGCCCTCCAGGTCGCCGCGGGTGACGCCTTGATCCTCACCGCGACGGCAGGAACGGTCTGCGCGGCGGCCCGCCGGCTGGGGCTTGTGGACGCAGACCGGGCAGCCGTGGCCACCTCGGCGCTGGGAGCGGCGCACGCCGCTTGGCGGCGGCCGGCAGCGTGGCCGGAAACGGTGCGACTGGAGGGAGTCCTGACCCGGAACATGTCCACGCGTCGCGTCAGCTGCGGCAGCTGGTCACCGACAACCTGCGCCAGGGGCGGGACTGGTTGCCGCCCGAGCGCATGGCTGACCGGTTCGACATGGGGCTACTGCTGGGCACGATGCGGCGCGGCGTTCATGGGGTAGGAAACGTGGCGTTGGCGCACTTCCAAGCTCTCGACACTCTGGTGCGTGGACGTGGCCGCTTGTGGATCGATGCGTCGGCGGTGACCCAGCCGGCCTACCGCGGCCCAGCGACGATCCGAGCAGCCCTGCGTCACGGGTGGGTCCTGATGCCACCGGGCGAACCCGCCGGGCGGGCACTGCATGCCGACGCGAAGCACGCCCTCGACATGACGACGATGGCCTTGGCTGCCTTTGACCGCACCGCAGCCTCTATCACCACCCGTCAATCCGACGGTGGGCTGCGGTGGGACCGCGCCCGGATCGTGGCAGTCGAGACGACGGACCAGCCCGTCCTGTTCGAGACCGTTCGTTCCTCGCCCTTGGCCGGCTTCCGGGCCGAACAGCGGAACCCGATCCAGCTCGGCGGCCGTCCCGCGCCGGGACCGCGACGGTGACCCCTGCCATCACCCCGCCGCGCAGCGACGCTCCGCGCGGGGAGGTCGACGCTTGGGTGTTGACTGGTCGGATCAGCCCGCGACGCGTGGTGCGCTCCGCAGGGGTGGATGGCGATGGTCAGCCGATCAACAGCTACCCGCTGGTCCATCCCATCGCAGGGGCACGACCCCGGACGCCGTGGGCCGTGCACCTCGCCGACGCGACCGGTCGCTATCGACTGTTGTGCGTCGATTTGGACGCCAAAGGTTCGTCCGAGGCCGCCGCCGCGGACGCCACTCAGTTCGGCGGCTTGGTGTCCGAGCTGGGGATAGAGCACCTGGTGTGCGCGTCCGGACCCACGGGCGGCCGGCACGTGTGGGTCGGACTGCGCGACGCAATGGACGCCGAGGCGGTCCGCGCCCTGGCGTACCTGCTGAAGGCCTGGCTGCCCTCCCTCGATGTCGCACCGCTGACCAACCCGACTTCGGGATGCGCGCGCCCCCCGGGTGCACCGCATCGCCTCGGGGGTAACTCGCAAGTGATCGCCGGATCGGTGGCGGTGCTCACCGAACCCACCGTCACCACAGGCCAGATCCACGCGCTGATGAGCCGGGTCGCCGACCACGTCCATGCAGTCGAGCCGGCGACCCAGCCGACGCGATCCCGTCCCGTTGCGGTGGTGGACGGAATGCCGTTCCTGCCCGGGACCAAGCGGGCCCTCTCAGCGTCCTGCCGAGGGCTGCTGGAGGCGACCCCGACCGGAGACCTGTCAACCGTGCTGTGGCGGGTGCTCTGCGGCGCAGCGGCGGCCCGCTGGCGGTTCAGGGACGTCTTGGCGCTCGCCGACGCGCCAGGGCTCGAGCACGCCCGCACCCTCCGCGCGGGGGCAACCCGGATGCCACGCCCGACACGCGGGCCAGCGTCCCCAACGGCGATGCTGCGCCGCCAGTGGACCCGCGCCGTCCAGGCAGTCGCCCAACTCGGCCCCGGCCAAGCCATTGAGGGCACCGATAAGAGCTTCGACACCCGCGCTGAGGTCGTCACAGAACTCGTCCGCACCGTGCAGCGTCGAGCGGACGCCACTGCCGGTCGGTGGGGCCGCTCCCGAGCGTGCCACGCGCAGCGGCGCGTCCTGGATGCGCTGTGCCTGTTCCACCTCCAAGGCGTCCGTCCCGATGAGGTCGAGGCCGACATCCGCCGCCTGGCAATGACCTGCGGCCTCGACCGCGAGACCGCCCGGCGATCCCTGCTCGCGCTGACGACCGACGGCTGGATCACCCGAACCCAGTCCGCCGCCGGGCGCCGCGGTGCTCGCTGGTCCATCGACCCGGGCGGCGCCGTCCACAGCCGCATCAGCGAGCTGCTGTCACAAGCGGACCCGCGCCCCGCTGGCACCGGCTCCGCCCTGCGCTCCGCGCTCCTCAACCAGCTCGCGGACCGGCTGAACGACAACGCACACGATGCCTTCGCCACCAACGGTGGCCTGGGCCCCGACGCCGGCACCCTCTACGGACGCTTGAGGGAACCGATGGACGCCGCGGAGTGCTCCTACCTTCTGGGGTGGTCGATCGACAAGACGACCATCATGCTTGATCGGTTGAATTCGGTCGGCCTGGTTGAGTGGCGCGAGCGATGCTGGCGGCGCGTTGACACCGCGCAGATTGACCAAGTCGCGATCGCCCTGGGAACCAACGGAGTAGGGCAGCGACGAGCCGACCTCTACGCCGTCGAGCGGACCCTGTGGGCTTGGTGGTGCACCGAAGTCGAGCAGCTGCGCACGGTGCGGTCTCAGCGTGGCTCCCAACGCGTCCGACAAGCGCGTTCATGGCCTCCCCACCCCCGACGTCACAACGGACGAGCTGACTTTGCGGCCGCTCGACGGACGCTTCGCCGCCGACCAGAAACGCTAGTGGGACTGGTGTCACTCCGTGGGACGCCCGAAGCCGCACCGATTTCGCGGCCTACATTCGGGGCACTGTCCCCCAGGACGACGCTCAACAGAACAGGACCAGGGCTCCCTGGCCGAGTCACCCCCGGCTCGAGTGAACGAAGTCGTTCAAAGAATGTTGCCCCGGGGTGTCCGCCAACGGCCCTCCTCCTTACTTCTGGTAGGTGAAGGAGAAACCCCATGGTGAACCAGAACACCCTCGGACGGGCCCTGCTCGCGCTCACGCTAGCGCCCGTGATGGCTGCCTGCACGGCTGCGCCAGCATCGAGCCCTTCCGCATCCGTCGCTCCGACGCCGACGCAGACCGCTCCGACGCTGTCGCCGGCTGAGCAGGACCTCGCCAACGCCAAGCAGGCCGTGACGAACCTCTGGTCAGTCGTTGATCGCTTGACCAATGACCCCCAAGCATCACTGCAGGACCTCGACACCGTGGCGTCCGGTGAGGCGTTGGAGTTCTTCCGCAAGAACCTCACCGGTTACCGACTCGAGCAGCTCACCGGGTCGGGCAGTTCGGTTGTTGAACTCCAGTCAGCCCAGCCGTCCGGGAACAACAGCCAGGGCGTTCCCACGTGGACCGTCACCGCTTGCGTCGACACGAGTGACACCAAGCTGGTGGACCCCTCCGGCAAGAACGTCACAGCACCGCCGTACCGCTTCCAGCACCGCTCGGTCGTGGTGGAAAGGTCAGGGGCCCTGCGGGTCGACCAAGACGAAGTGCTGGGCACATGCTGACCCGCGCGTTCGCGGCGATCGGGTTGGCTGTCGCATCGGTGCTTCTGGGAGCCGTCCCGGCGATCGCGGCCGGGCCGCCGGTGGACTGCGGCTCCGACGCTCAGTGGGACGGCCGCCAGTGCAAGATCACCGCCACCAACCCCGGTCGGTCTGGCAAGACACCGCTCAGCGGCGGTGGCGGAAGCGGGGAGTCGGCACCCCGAACCTGCGCCTACGGTTCGATCCCCATGCCTTGCCAAGATGCCGAATTCGGCTGGTGGTCGGATTCCAAGAGCTGCTACGTCCAGCTCACCAACCCCCAGCCACCGGCCACCGCGCCTGCCTGGGAAGGCCACACCGACGGCGCCATTTACGACTGCTCGCTCCCACGTTCAGGGGGTTTTGGCGGGCAGTACAGGTTCTGGTCCGCCACCGCCCCCGCGGGTCCTGATCCCGTCGTGTTGGCGCAACAGGCGATCGCGAGCATGAACTTGAGGCCGATCTCGATCGGGATCGTGCCGGAGGACCGACCGGGCTCGGTGGGTCTGGTCGGGATGCCGGTCTGGTTGTGGGCATCCAGCCCGGACGCGCAGTCGTGGGGCCCGATCACCCGCAGCGCGTCGGCGTCCGGAGTGACCGTGACCGCAACGGCCAAGGTCCAGCGGGTCCGCTGGCAGATGGGCGACGGCGCCGTGGTGGTCTGCGCCGGGCCGGGCACTGCCTATGAAGACCGGTTCGGCAAGACCGACTCACCCACCTGCGGCTACACGTACAGCAAGCCGGGCACCTACACCGTCCAGGCCGAGACGCAGTGGTCGGTGGCATGGTCGGGCATGGGCCAATCCGGGACGATCCCCGTCACGTTGAACCAAGCGACCACGATCACGGTCGGAGAATTGCAGGTCCTCACGACGGGCTGACCGAGCCCTCCCCCCTTCCGTGCACGCACCCCCCACGAGAGCGAGCCACCCCATGTCAGTGACCACCCGCCCGTCCACCACCAAGCCGGCCGCCGCGCCGGCTCAGGAACCGCCGGCGCTGGCCACGCCACCGAAGTTGCGCCGACGACCCGTCGCCCTGCTGGTGTCGGTCGCCACCATCGTCCTCGGCTCGCTGGGCGGATTGTGGTTGTGGACCGCCGCCGGCCACACCACCGAAGTCCTCGCGGTTCGCACGCTGGTACATCGCGGTGAGGTGATCGACCGCGACGACCTGATGACGGTGCGGGTCAGCCTTGACCCGGCAGTCCAGACAGTGGCAGCCACCCAAGCGGACGCCGTCGCCGGCCAACGAGCCGCGCTCGACCTCGCACCCGGCGGCCTGCTCACCCCCAGCGACTTCGCCACCTCGGTGCTGCCGGCACGAGGAACCTCGGTGGTGGGCGTCGGCCTTGCGCCGGGCATGTTGCCAGCTGAGCCGATCGCGCCGGGCGACGCGGTGCGCGTCGTGCAGACCCCTGGCGCCCAGGGTGAGGTCGCCGATGCACCGGTGACAGTCTCGGCGACCGTGGTGGGCGTGCATCCTTCGGAGACGGGCGACCAGACGATCGTCGATGTGGTGGTCCCTGCGGAGGCCGCGGCGGATCTGGCGGCGCGGGCGGCCACCGGCAAGGTGGCTCTGGTGCTTGATTCCAGGGAGCGGTGAGTCGGCCATGGCGATCATCGCGTTGACGGCATGCTCCGGCTCCCCGGGGGTGTCGACCACGACCGTGGGCCTCGCGCTGTGCTGGCCGCGTCCGGTGGTGCTGGTGGAGGCCGACCCGACGGGCGGGTCGGGGATCTTGGCCGGCTACTTCCAAGGCCAGGTCGCCCACGACGGCGGCCTGATCGAATTGGCGATGGCCCAACGTGAGGACCTGGTTGCCGCCGAGCTGCCGCACCAGCTCCTCGATCTGCCTGGCTCGCAGGCTCGGCTGCTGCCCGGCAGCCGCTCCCACGCCCAGGCAGGCAGCATGACCACCTTGTGGCCGGTGCTGTTGGATGCGTTACGGGATCTGGAGGCAACCGGACAGGACGTGTTGGTCGACGCGGGCCGCCTCGGCTTGGTCGGCTCTCCGGCCCCACTGTTGTACGGCGCGGACCTGACGTTGCTGTTGACGCGCAGCACCTTGCCCGCGGTGATCGCGGCCACGTCGTGGGCCGAGACCCTCCGCGACCAGACCGAGGCCACCGCCACCCGCGTGGGCGTGGTGGTGATTGGTGAGGGCCACCCGTACTCGGCCCGCGAGGTGTCCGACGCGCTGGGTCTGCCCTTGGTGGGCACCCTGCCGTGGGACCGCCGCTCGGCCGCGGTCTTGTCCAGGGCCCGCGGCTCCTTCTCCAGGCGCGCTCCATTGCGCTCGGGGTTGTCGGCCTTGGGAGAGGCGATCCGCGTCCACGCCTCAGCAGGAGTGGGTCGTCCGGTGTCCCCGCTGGCGTGGTTGGCCCGTTCCGTTCCGCAGACTTTGGGAGGTTCCCGATGACGCTGCCCCTTGACGAGAGGCGACCCGACCCGCGGTCGTTGCCGTTGTTCGCGTCCCGCGCCCGGCGCGCTGACGCCGGTGAGGAGCACGTGGGGCGGCCGGCTCGGCCGCGATCGGCTTCCGGGCTGCATGCCGTGCCCGCCGGCGAGCCTTCGGGCACGCCCACCCCGCGCCGCGCCACGGGATCTGAGGTGGATTGGGAGTTGGTGGCCGCGTTCCGGTCACAGGCCTCGGAGTTGTTGACCAAGCAGCTCGGCGGCGATCGGCTGCACCTGGACAAGGCCGCTCAGGAGGCTTTGGGCCGCTCGATCATCGTGGAGCTGCTGGAGGCTGCGGCAGCGGACGCCGTGACCGCCGGCCGGCCATCGTGGACGCCTGTCCAGCAGGACGAGTTGGCGCAGGCGATCTTCAACGCCTTGTTCCGCATGGGTCGCCTGCAGCCCTTGATCGAGGATGACAGGATCGAGAACATCTCCATCGTCGGGTTCGACGGGGTGTGGCTTGACCTGGCCGACGGCAGCCGGGTCCCGGGACCGCCGGTCGCTGACTCGGACCAGGAGTTGACGGACTTCCTGACCTTCCTGGCGTCCCGGTCGGAAATTTCGGCTCGCCCCTTCGGCGAGGCCCAGCCAAAACTGCACCTCCAGCTGGATGACGGGTCGAGGCTGGCGGCCACCGCCTGGGTGAGCCAACGGCCGCTCGTGTTGATCCGCCGGCACCGGCTCACCGAGGTCAGCCTGCAGGACCTGGTTGATCGTCAGGCATTGTCGCCGTTGGCCGCGTCGTTCCTGACCGCAGCGGTCCGGGCCAGGTTGTCGGTCGTGGTGGCAGGGGCGCAGGGGTTCGGGAAGACGACGATGGCCCGCGCCTTGTGTGGCGCATTCGACCCCAAGGAGTCGATCGCCACGCTGGAGTCGGAGTTCGAGCTGGGTCTGCACGAGATGCCGGACCGGCACAAGATTGTGTACGCGTGGCAGTCGCGGCCCGGCTCGGGGGAACGCGGCCCGGACGGTCGACAGTCGGGGGAGTTCACGCTGAATGAGGCCCTGCACGACTCGTTTCGGTTTACGGCGGGGCGCACGATCGTGGGGGAGGTCCGTGGCCCGGAGGCCTGGCTGATGGTCAAGGCGATGGAGTCCGGGTCGGGGTCGATCTCGACGACCCACAGCGTGAACGCGCGCGGTGCAATGCGAAAGCTCGTCACCTGCGCGATGGAGTTTGGGCCGCAGGTCACCCACGAGCTGGCCACCCGCAAGCTCGCCGAAACCATCAACCTGATCGTGCAGCTGGACATGGAGGTCGAGGAGTTGCCGGACGGCACCGAACGGCGCCACCGGTGGGTGTCCGAGATCGTCGCCATCAGCCCCGGCGAGAAGGACCTCGGCTACGCCACCACCACGGTGTTCGACGCCCATGAGGGCCGGGTCGCGGTCGCGCACACGCTCCCGGACGAGTTGCGGCGGCTGGAGCGTCACGGGTTCGACCTGGCTGGCTTCCTCACCGAGGCACGCTCGAGCGGTGTGATCGCATGACCGCCCTCCTCGCTGCGCTCTCCGGCGCCTTGGTGACCGCTGGCGTCCTGGGTGTCATCGCGTCACTCCGCCCCCGCCCGGTGGCCCCGCCCACCAACCCGCGCCGAACCGCTGCCCTGCGGCGGCGCGTCCGGAAGATCCCGACCCGCACCCGCGTGTTGGCGCTGGTCGGCTTCGGCGCCGGCGCGTTGGTCACGGTGCTGTCGGGCTGGCTGGTCGCGGTGGTGGCGATCCCGCTGGCCGTGGTCGGTCTGCCCAGCCTGTTGCGGTCCCCGGCTGAGACGGCCCAGATCGAACGCCTCGAGGCGATGGCGGAGTGGACGAGGAACCTCGCCGGCGTCCTCACCGTCGGGGTCGGGTTGGAGCAGGCACTGGTCGCCACCTTGCGCTCCACCCCCGAACCGATCAAGCCGGAGGTGTCCAGGCTGGTAGCCCGGCTGCGTGCCCGCTGGTCGACCGAGGACGCCCTGCTGAAGTTCGCTGACGAGCTGGACGACGCGACCGGGGACCTGGTGGCCGCCTACCTGATCCTGGGTGCCCGGCGACGCGGCGCCGGCCTGGCCAGCGTGCTGCAGGGGTTGGCCGAGTCGGTGGCCGACGACGTCACCGCCCGCCGCAAGGTCGAAGCTGACCGGGCCAAGCCCCGCGCCACCGCCCGCAACGTCACCTTGATCACTCTGGGGGTGCTCGGGTTCCTCGCCTTCAACGGCCAGTTCATGGCCCCCTATGGCACCCCGCTGGGCCAAGCCCTGCTGGCGGTGTTGCTGGGCGCGTACGCCGGCACATTGGTCTGGCTACGGCGGATGTCGGTGGGTGAGCCCCTCCCGCGGTTCCTCGGCGAAAGCCAAGGCTTCGCCGCTGAAGTCGATCTGGTGGCGGACCGTGCGGGGAGGGCGTCATGACTGGCGCCCAACTCGCCCTTGCCTCCGGCGCACTGATCACCCTCGGGCTGGTACTCGCGGTGTGGCGGCTCGTGCCCGCTGCGCCGGACCTGGGCGACGTCGTCGAGCGGCTGTCGCCCACCTACGGACGCCGCCGGCGCGGCGCCGTTGACGTGCCGGTCACCGGCGGCAAGGAGCGTGTCGGCCTCTGGGCGATGCGGAACCTGCCGGGCGGTGTGTGGGGCAGGGTGCCCAACCGGGAACTAGCGCTGCTGCGCATCAGCCTGCCGCGCTACTACGGTGAGAAGATCACCTTCGCGCTGCTCGGCTTGGTGTTCCCCAGCGTGCTGGTGTTGGTGGTGGGACTATTCGGCTTCCAGGTACCGGTGGTCGTGCCCGTGGCCGCGAGCCTCGCCCTGGCTGGGGCGTTGTGGTTCCTACCGAACCTGAACGTCCGTGACGATGCCAAACGGGGCCGGCTGGAGTTCCACCGCGCGCTGGGCGCGTACGTCGACCTGGTCGCCCTCGAACGCAACTCCGGCTCGGGGCCGAGGCAGGCGATGGAAGCGGCCGCCGGCATCGGCCACAGCTGGGTCTTCCACCGCGTCGGCGAAGAACTCGCCCGATCCCGCTGGTCCGGCCAAGCACCCTGGGACGCGCTCACCAAGCTGGCTGACGAGGTCGGCGTCCCAGAACTGGCCGACCTGGCCGACATCATGCGCCTGTCCGGGGAGGAGGGCGCCCAGGTGTACGCCACCCTCAGGGCTCGCTCCACGGCGCTCCGCACCGCCCTGCTCACCAACGCCCAGGGCAAGGCGTACGAGTTGTCCGAACGGATGGTGGTGCCCGGCAGCTTGCTCGGAGTCGTCTTCATCGCCCTGCTCGTCACCCCGCCCCTGCTCCGCCTGTTGACCTCCTGACCTCCCGCAACAACCCAACCCAACCGAGAGGAAACCCCATGTTGACCACCCGCCTGATGACCACGTTCCTGCTGATCAAGGCTTGGCTCGACCCGAAGCTCCGCGACGAGCGCGGCAGTGTCAGCACCGAACAGGCCGTGATCACCGCGGCAGTCGTGCTGCTGGCTATCGCGATCGGCGCCGCGATCACCGCGTACGCCCAGGGCAAGATCGCCGCCCTCGGCTGAACGCAGCATCGTGAAGGGTCCCCGGTTCTTCCGCGCCGACGAGCGCGGTTCCGCGTCGGTCGAGTTGGTCGTCCTGATGCCGCTGCTGCTGCTGATCCTCTTCAGCGGCGTCCAAGGAGCGGTGTACTACCACGCCAGCACGCTCGCGTTGGCGGCGGCCCAAGAGGGCGCCCGCGCAGCCGCGCGCGAGAACGCCACCCTCGCTGCGGGAACCTCCGCAGCGACCGCGTTCGTGACCGACACCGCTGGGGACTCCCTGAGCTCCGTCGCGATCACCGGATCACGCACGGCCGTCACCGTCACCATCACCGTCCGTGGGTCCAGCCTGAGCCTCGTACCTGGCTGGACCCCCACGGTGGAACGTTCCGCCAGTCTTCCCGTCGAACGGATCACCCGATAATGCCCAGAATGAAGCGGGACGAGCGGGGGTCAGCCGCGGTCGAAGCCGTCTTCGGCGTCCCCGCGCTGCTGCTGCTGGTCGGCCTGCTCGTCCTCGGTGGCCGCACCGCGATCGCCCAACAAGCCGTTCAGGCCGCCGCCGCGGACGCCGCTCGATCGGCCTCCATCGCCCGGACCCCGGCCGCAGCACGCAGCACTGCGAGCCATGCTGCCCACAGCAGCTTGGCCAACCAGGACCTCGACTGCGCGACCACTTCGGTGAGTGTCGACACCGCGGCGTTCGGCACCCCGGTGGGGACGCCGGGACAGGTGTCCACGACCGTGACCTGCGCGCTGCGACTGGACGACATCGGGCTGCCGGGACTCGGCGGCACCAAGACCATCACTGCCACCATGTCCAGCCCCTTGGACACCTACCGGGGAAGGTGACCACCATGACCGTTCACATCCGACGTCGCCATGACGAGCGCGGCTCGGTGAGCGTCTGGCTCGCGCTGGCCGCATTGACGATCGTGTTGTGCGTCGGGATCGCCGTCGATCTCGGTGGTCACGTCCATGCCCAGCAGCGGGCCCGCAGTCTTGCCGCCCAAGCTGCCCGCACCGCCGGGGAGGAAGTGGCGGCCGCCCAAGCCGTCCGCGGCCAGACCCCGACCGTCGACGTCGCGGCCGCCAAGCAAGCTGCATCGGCCTACCTCGCTCAAGCCGGGGTCACGGGCAGCGTGGGTGTCCGGTCCGGGAACGTCCCGGAGGTCACCGTGACCGACAGCTACACCCCGATGTTCCTCACCTCGATCGGCGTCCGCTCCCTCACCGTCACCGGCCACTCCACGGCCCGACTGGTCCGCGCTGTGCAAGGCACCGAACGATGATCCGGCAACGACTCACCGGACTGGCCGCCACCGTGGGCATGGCCGTCCTGCTTGTCGGCCTGCCCGCCCTCCTGCTCCAAGTTGGCCTCGGCAACCTGCCGACCATCACCGACTGGAGCGACGTGGTTGCCCTGCTCCTGCGACGCGATGACGGCACTCTCGCGCTGGTGGTGATCAAGGCCCTCGGCTGGGTCACGTGGGCGATGCTGGGAGCACTGATCCTCTTGGAGATCGTGACCCGGATCCGCGGCGTCCAACCCCGCGATCTACCCGGCCTCCACCTGCCGCAGGTCGCCGCCCGCCAGCTCGTCGCGGCCGCGGCGGCCCTGTTCGTTGCGCCAGGCCCCACGCTCGCGTATGCCGATCCCCTCCCGGCGCCCGCGTCCATCGCCACCGTGACCGCGCCTCCCGCGCCGCAGGTGACCGCCTCACACACGGCGCCTCACACCGTCGAGGACACGGCGCCTCCGGTTCAGACCAGGCAGCACACCGTCAAGCGCGGCGAGTCGCTGTGGTCGATCGCAGCCGCCGAACTCGGCAACGGACGCCGCTACACCGAGATCGCCGCCCTCAACACCCGCCTCCTCGACGGCAAAGGAGACGACTTCCTTCGTGCCGGCTGGGTCCTGGCCCTCCCCGTCGGCGGCACCGACTCCACCACCAACCAAGCTCCCACCGAGACCTACACGGTTCGCGAGGGCGACACCCTCAGCGAGATCGCCCACGACCACCTCGGCGACGCCCAAGCGTTCCCCAAGATCGTCGAGGCGTCCCGGACCATCACGCAACCCGGCGGCCGCCACCTCACCAACCCTGACGTCATCGACGTCGGCTGGACCTTGGCGATCCCTCAGCCGAGACCCGACACTGGCCAGAATCTGGCACCAGTTGCATCACCCACCCAACCGACGCGCGACGCGGTGACTCCGGAGCCGGTCGTGGAAGAGCCAGTCACGCACGAGCTCCCCGCGCCAGCTGAACCGGCGGTGATGCCTGCAGCATCGCCCGTCCCGTCCGCCCCCGAACCGGCGCCGGTGCAGACGACCCGAGCCGTCGAGGCGGCCGACACCTCCACCGTGACCGTGGACGAGGCGGCACCCATTCCCGGCTGGCTGGTGCCCGGGCTGGTCGGTGCGGGCAGCCTCCTGGCCGGATCTCTCTGGGTGGCGTTGGGCCACCGCCGTGCCGCACAACTGCGCGCCCGGCGTCCCGGCCGGATGATCGCCACCCCGCCCCCCGCACTCGACCCGATCGACAAGACGCTGCGTACCGAAGGTGCCTCGGCCGCGCTCGACGTCGCCTTCCTCGACGAAGCACTCCGGCGCCTGGCGTCCCGTCGCGGTCGAGCCGGCGAGCCCATGCCTCACCTCGCCGCCGTGGAACAGGCCGACGACGTGATCCGGCTGCATCTCGCCGACCCGGCCGACCTACGCGAACCCTGGCGGCACGCCCCGGACCGGCTGCGCTGGGAACTCCCTATCCAGAGCGACCTCGTCGAGGTGGGTCCGCTCGACGGTGCACTACCCGCGCCCTACCCGCAGCTGGTCACCCTCGGCCTGGACGAGGGCGGCCACCGCTGGCTGTACAACCTCGAAGAGGCCGGCGTCCTTCGTGTCATCGGCGACCCCGATCGGGCACGCGACTTCGTCCGCCACGCCGCAGCTGAGCTCGCGGTCCACCCCTGGACCCGAGACGTCCACGTCGAATGCGTGGGCATCGCTGCCGAAGCCGTCGCCTTCAACCGACGACGCGTCCGCCACCACGACACGGCCGACATCACCGCTCACGTCATTGCCGACACCGTCGCCATGATCGACCGCACTCGCGAAGCCGGTCTGGACATCCACACCGGCCGCGCCACTCTGCTGGACGACCCCCTGTGGGACAGCCGGCTCCTCCTCCTGGACACAGACCGCACCGACCTCACCGAACAACTGGCCCGTCTCCTCAACGACCAACCCCGCCAAACAGGCACCGCGCTCATGATGATCGACGTCGACGGAGGTCACGAAGACATCGACGCTGAGGTGCTTCGGGTCACAGGTGACGGCCGCCTTCAGCTGCCCGGGGTCGGGCTCACGCTGACCGCCGCCGGGCTCACCGCACGGGATACGGCCGGGTGCGCCGCGATCTTCGCCCAAGCCGACGAGCCCGACGTCGAGTACCCCCAGCACCCCGAACCTGCCGAGGGATGGAGGGCCCACACCAACCAAGTAGGCCAACTGTTGCCGGAGCACATCGTCGCGCGTGACCAGGTCCCTGACGAGCCTGTCACCAACGTGCTGCCCGAGATCGATGAGGTCTACGTCGACGCCGCGGCCGTCACTCCTGACGACCTGACCGCCCTCGCCCCCCACATCCCCGAGAGCGTCCGCGAGCTGGTTGAACAAGACGACCCGACCCTCGACGACGACGTCAGCACGTGGTTCGATCCGAGCTGCGACCTGCCCAAGCTGATGCTGCTGGGTCCCCTCACCGTCCGGGTCGCCCCCACCGGGACGCCAACCGCAGCCGTGGACCGCAAACCCTACTTCAGCGAACTGCTCGCGTTCCTGGCCACCCGCCCGCACGGCGCTACCACTGAGGAAGTCGCCGACGCCATGGGCATCCCCTCCGGACGCGTCCGCAAGGACGTCCTCGCCCTCCGCACCTGGCTGGGCGTCAACCCGCGCACCGGCCGTCCGCACGTGCCCGACAGCCGCCAAACCACAGCAGCGAGCGTCCGAGGACGAGCTGCTTATCAAGTCGAAGACCTTCTGGTCGACGCGGACCTGTTCCGTCGCCTCCGCGCGCGGGGTGAGGCGCGAGGTTCTGCCGGCCTGGACGACCTTCGTCGGGCCCTGAGTCTCGTCAGCGGCACGCCATTCGGACAACTCCGCCGGAACGGTGGCACCTGGCTCAGCGAAGGGCAGCGGCTCGACCAGGTCCTCCTGTGCTCGATCGTCGACGTTACCCACCTCGTCACGACTGCCAGCCTCGCCCTGGGCGACCACGCCGCGGCCCAAAAAGCTGCCCAGCTCGCCGTCCGTGTCGCGCCAGCGGAGGAGACCGCCCAGCTGGATCTCGCCGCCGCGCTTGCGTCCCAAGGACACCATCGCGCCGCCGAACAACTGCTCCGCGAGAACGTCTTCGACCGCAGCGACGACGAAGATGAGGCCCCTACCGAGATCCCCGCCCGCACCGAACAGATCATCGACAACAACCCCAAGTGGCTCGCCCGTCGAAGCACCAGAGCGTCAGCCTGATGAGCGGGCTGCCATGGATGGGCCCTCCTACCCCTGCATCGGGACGCCGTTAGCGTCATCGCACGCACCGGCAACGCCCAAATCAGGATCACTGGATGGGCGGCGTGCGAGGTGGCCCAGATGGGGGGACGAGCAGCAGCCAGGAAGCCAGGCGCCCCTCGCGGCCGCGCTCGAATCCCGACATTCGACGCCCCCGAGCGGGATCGCCTGCCGCGTGTAGCCTCGTGGGGTCAGCGGCGCGCCCTGTGTGTTCTCCTGGGGGTGGGTAGGACCCGGGGCGCCGTCGCTGGCCACCCACGCTGACCGTCCACCATCTCGGAGAGGTGAGGATGACGTCTCCCCCGCACGGCGTTTCCGTTCGCCACGGCGAACGACGATGGCCATGCGCACGGTGATCGGCGCGGACGGCGTCCGACACCCGGTCAGCGCGGAGGTGGAGGAGTTCCTCGCCGGTCTGGATGACCTGTCGGTGCGCGAGCTTGTGCTGGTGTTGGCGTCCTACAGTCCCGAGGCCATGCGCGCGCTGCAGCTGCTGGCCACCCCCGACAACACCCACGTCGAAACCGAGCTCGTCAGGATGGTCGACGCCGCCATCTCGGGCGTCGACCTCGATTATGGCGATCCCTTCTCCTATGACGAGGACGATGATGACGGCATCGCAGCCGTGGACGAGGTCCTCGACGAGTTGGAACGCCACCTCGACCAGGGCGCACACCCCATTGTCGGACAGGTGCTGGAGCACCTCCTCACCCGGATCGGCGACCTGGGTCAGTCAAGCGACAACGCTGACGCACTCGTGGGTGTCGCCGAGCGCGCCTGCGAACTGTATGCCCGCGCAGTGGAGGGACACCCCGACCCCACCGCGCTGGCCCGCTGGATACTCGGGTTCCGGATGGAGTACGGCTGGCCGTCCTTGACTCTGGCTACCGTCGCCCACGCCCTGGACGACCCGGCCTGGGTGGCCTACCGCGACAGGGTCGCCGCACTCGCTGGTAACGCGCCGGCTGGTGACCCGTACCGCGATGAGGTGGCGGCCATGCTGCTGGAACTGGCCGACCACGATGGGGACACCGACGCCGCTGTCACCCTGCTGTCGTGTGGACCCACCCCCTATTACGGGGAGATCGTGGGCCGGCTCCAGGCCGCCGGACAGACGGCGTTGGCCCTGCACTGGCTCGACCGTGCCGTCGCAGCCCACGCCGTCGGCCACCCATGGCAGGCCTTGCACACCACGGTTTCCGCGCCGGTCGCGACCCGCGCCTACCTGGACGCGGGGCGTCCCGACGCAGCCCTCGCGGTGGCCCGAGACCAGTTCGCCGTCGACCTCAGCGAGACCGCCTACCGCCTGTTGTGCGCGGTCGCCGACGAGTCAGGCGACCTGGCCGAACAACGCACTTGGGCCATCGAGGAGGCCACCAGCCGCGCGGGCGCCGGCGGCCACCACCTGATCTGGCTCCACCTGAGCGACGGGAACCTCACCGACGCCTGGGCAGCAGCGGACGCCCACGGTGCCGGTCAGGCCTGGCGCGAACTCGTGGACGCCTCCGAGGACGACTACCCCCTCCGCGCCGCACGGTTGTGCCTGGCCCAAGCAGAGGCGCAACTCACCACTCCGAACTCGAAGCAGTACCCGTCAATCGTCGCTCTGCTGGTGCGGGCGCGCTCCCTGTACGACAAGGCCGGGCACAACGAGGAAGCAGTCAGCCACCTCATCAGGCTGCGCGAGGCCTACCGGCGCCGACCTGCCCTCATGGCAGAACTCAACCGCGCCCACCTGCCCTGATGCCCCCCCGGCCCCACACCCACCAGGCCGTATTCCCGGGCAGATCATCGGCGGGAACCTGTGCACGCTGAACCTGCTGCAGGGAACCCCGTGGATGCCGTCGGTGCGGGACGTCGTCTTGTTCCTGGAAGATGACGAGTTGAGCGATCCCGTGGAGTTCCGGCGAGACCTGAACTCGCTCATGCAACTCCCCGACGCGCACACCGTCCGCGGGCTCGTGCTCGGCCGGTTCCAGAACGCCAGCGGTATGGCACGCGAGGACCTTGAAGCCATCGTCGCCACCATCCCGTCGCTGGCCGGCAAGCCCATTGTGGCCAACGTCGACTTCGGCCATACCACCCCCTTGATCACCTTCCCCATCGGTGGCCGCGTTGAACTCCACGTCGCCAATGCGACACGCATCACCTTCCCCCAGCACTAGCGTCAACACCGGCACCTCGCGGCAGATGAGGGCGTTCATACGCTGGCCATCCCACGCCTTGAATCCAGCAGCATCCCACAGCCCGTGTCAGGTATTCATGGGCCGCTCGAATGCCGCGACTCCGTCCGCACAAACCTGCATCAACCCCGCGGCCACTACACCAATCGTCTCGGAGAAGGTGTTCAACGCCGGTTCAAAGCCAAGGTGTGTAGCACCGACCAGATGGATCAATGTGTCCAACGTTGGTCGAGCGACCGTTTCTGCGAACAGCTCTGTCGGACCCAAGAGCCAGCCTGAGTTCCTCAACAGGACGGAGGTTTGTATGCCAGCCGCGTCACCATGCACGAGGCCATGAGAGCTGGCCACCAACAGGCGCCGATGGCTGAGCATGGCCAGCTTCTCCAACTGGCCCATGGTGGGGGGCACTCGTCGACCCTTAGCCCCAGTAGGCATCAGAGGGACGGCCCATCCGTACTGACTTCCGAAGGGGTACTTCGAGTCAACCACTGCATTGGTGCGTTCGAGTTCGTCAGCCTTGGCGATGCGATCTCGAAGCTCTTCCTCAGGGACGGGTCCCACCCCGTGGTTGTCTAGGTACTCACTTAGCCGGCGCGTCTGAACCACGTAGCCGTGGTCCAAGAATCGGGCTCATCACAGTTGAGGGTGTAGAGGCGGGGTGATCTGGGGCGGCGCGTCGGTCCGCGGTTGAGGGTCGAGGTCTCCCGAAGATGGAAGTTCTCACGCTGCCCATCTGGAAGACCTCGACGTGCCACACGCTACCTTCGTTCGTCCTGACCTGACCACGTTCACCCGCCTTGACGAGCTCGGCCTGGAGGTTGTCGGCCAGCGCCTCGAACCTGCTCGGGCGGTGTTGGCGTGCCGGGTCGTCGATGATGACCGGTGGTGCCGTCGGTGTGGCTGCGAGGGCATCCCGCGTGGCACCGTGGTCCGTCGCCTGGCCCACGAGCCGTTCGGCTGGCGCCCCACCCTCCTGCTGATCACCGTGCGCCGCTACCGGTGTGCCGAATGCGGCCACGTGTGGCGCCAGGACACCAGCAAGGCCGCCGAACCGCGGGCCAAGCTGTCCCGGCGAGCGTTGCGGTGGGCGCTGGAAAGCATCGTGGTCGCCCACCTGACCGTCGCCCGGATCGCCGAAGGCCTCGCGGTGTCCTGGAACACCGCCAACGACGCCGTCCTCGCCGAGGGCCAGCGCGCCCTGATCGATGACCCCAAGCGATTCGACGGCGTCCAGGTGATCGGCGTCGACGAGCACGTCTGGCGGCACACCCGCAAGGGCGACAAGTACGTCACCGTGGTCATCGACCTCACTCCGGTCA
>NZ_JACYOT010000010.1 GCF_014858005.1 Propioniciclava soli | reverse complement strand
GCGTCGACGAGCACGTCTGGCGGCACACCCGCAAGGGCGACAAGTACGTCACCGTGGTCATCGACCTCACTCCGGTCAGGGACGACACCGGCCCGGCCCGCCTCCTCGACATGGTCGAGGGCCACTCCAAACACGCGTTCAAGACCTGGCTCGCCGCCCGCCCGCAGGAGTGGCGCGCCAACGTGGAGGTCGTCGCGATGGACGGGTTCACCGGCTTCAAGACCGCCACCACCGACGAACTCCCCGACGCCACCCCCGTGTTGGATCCGTTCCACGTCGTCCGGCTGGCCGGCGACGCCCTCGACCAGTGCCGACGCCGCATCCAACAAGACCTGCACGGTCATCGCGGGCGCGCAGCCGATCCGCTGTACCGCGCCCGTCGGATGCTGCACACCGGCCTGGACCTGCTCACCCCCAGGCAGAAGACACGGTTGGAGGCCCTGTTCGCCGGCGACGACCACGTCGAGGTCGAGACCACCTGGGGCATCTACCAGAAGATGATCGCCGCCTACCGAGAACCCGACAAGGCCAAGGGCAAGACCCTCATGCAAGCCGTCATCGACGCGATCGGCAGTGGCGTCCCCGGCGCCCTGACCGAGGTCACCACCCTCGGCCGCACCCTGAAGAAGCGGGCCGCCGACATCCTCGCCTACTTCGACCGACCCGGCACGTCAAACGGGCCCACCGAAGCCCTCAACGGCCGACTCGAACACCTCCGCGGCAGCGCCCTCGGCTTCCGGAACCTCACTCACTACATCGCCCGCAGCCTGCTTGAGACCGGCGGCTTCAGACCCCGACTACACCGTGGATTGTGATGAGCCAAGAATCGCTGCGCGATCCTGGGGCCACCCTGAGCGATGAGCTTCGCGGCGACCGCGCTTTCGTGAAGTGCTCGCCACCGGGCGGCAGCTCCCGCCCAGTACCCCGCTTCCAGCAGGGTTCGGATCTCTCCCAACGTGAGCGTTGCACTGCTCTGCAGCAACGCGAGACCTATTCGTACCGGCTGGTGAGGGTCTCGGGACGAACCCCGCTCGACCTCATCAAGCCGATTGAGCATCCACAAGCCGTGTTGCGCCATTGCGAACAGTGCGGCCCTCATTGAAGCCATGCCCTCGGGCCACGCGGCCTCAAGGGCTTCGCGCACTTGGCGGGTTCTCGCCTCGTCGTCGTTCTGGGATTCCCGCGCCGTCTTCAGGAGGTCAGCCGCCATCCCCGCAGCGTTCGCGGCCACGAAGTCCTGGAACTCGGAAGTGGAGTTGAATCTCGCCATGGTGCCCCTTCGGATCTGCACGAACGTTCATCGTAAGGTTTGGCTCTCGCCAACCCATGCCGGCGACCGCGGGAAGCTCGTCGATGCAGGCAGTGAGGGCTCGCCCCGCCCGACGCAAATGGTGCTCCACGACGAATGGCTCATCGCTCACCAGCGCATGGCCTTCGACCGGGACAGCGACGGCCCTCCTCCATCCGACCAGCACTCGTCCTTGTGGCGGCAAAGTCGGTCGTTGGCGGAGTGCCGGTCACGA
>NZ_JACYOT010000001.1 GCF_014858005.1 Propioniciclava soli | reverse complement strand
CCCCCCCCCCCCCCCCCCCCCCGGCAGGGTTCAGCGTTGGTCGTTGAGGATCCGTCGGCGCTGCTGGTAGTCGTCGGGTTCGATCTCCCCGCGAGCGAGGCGTTCGTCCAGCAGCTCCAACGCGGTCGGCCGCTCGCGCTGGGGCCTGGGCGCCTCGACGCGGCCGATCCTGCTGATGGACCACACCAACAGAGCGATCAGGACGACGAGGATGAGCGTGCTGATCCCCATTCCCAACCACATCCCCCAGCCGCTGTTGTCTCCCCACATCATCATTGGTTCCCTTCTTGAGCTGGCCTTAGGGCCAGGGTGCTGCGTCGACGGCGTGCGGCCCGTCTGCGGTCGGTCAAGATCGCTACAAGGTCGGCGGCGCAGCGTTCGCGCCCGTTCACAGGCGGCTGGTGGCTTCGTGCAGGAGCTCGGCGGGGTCGAGCCACATGGAGGGGTAGTTTCCCTCCCAGACCTGGTTGCCGTCGGCGTCGATCAGGACGAAGCCGTGCCCGGGCAGGCCCGGGTGCATGCCCTTGTCGAGGGTGTCGTAGGCCTTCGAGACCGTGCCGTCGTCCAACAAGTAGGGGGTGGTGACGCCGAAGCGGTCCAGGTCGGGCTGGATCTGGGCGGCGGTGTTCATCACGATGGGGAGCACGGTGATGCCGGCTGCGGCGAAGCCCGGCTCCTGCTCGATGAGGGCCATCTGCTGGGTGCAGGAGCCGCAGCCGGCGCCCTCGTTGAAGTAGAGGATCACGGGCTGGCCGCGGTAGTCGGCCAGGGACACGGTGGTGCCCGCGGTCGTCGGCAGGGTGAACGCGGGCGCCTGACCGGACGGGCCACCCTCAACCGGCCGGGCACTCCACAGGCCGAACCCGACGAGGGCGACGATGAGCGTGGTCAGCAGTCCGGTCGCGATTCTGAACAGGCGGCGACGCTTGGTCTCCTTGGCTGATTCGCGTGCCCGTTGGTCTCGGAGCTGTTGCCGGCGGCTGATGGTGGTGCGCTGGTTGCTGGGCATGGTCGTCAGTTCCTCGCGGTGTCGTGGTCGGCGATCGGGTGGTCGGCGTCGGTCGTGCTGTGGCAGTGCGGCAGGGTGGGGTCGGCGTCGGCGTGCTCTTCGGCTCCCTGGCGCGCGTCGCGGCGGCGGTCGCGGAGCGTGGTCCACACGAACACCCCGGCCAGCCCCAACAAGGCGAGGCCGAGGACGGGCTCAGGGACCGGGGCAAGCCAGCCGAGGACGGCCTGCGCGGCTTGGGTGACCCAGTCGCCGGCGGCGAGCTGGACCCAGGTGCCCGACCCGGTCATCGTCGCCGTGCCAGCGAGGGTGATGACCCAGACGCCCATGACGACGAAGGCGACCGCGACGAGCAGGTTCACGCTGTTGGTGTGCAGGCTGCGGCCGGCGACGGTCACCCTGATGGGCTTCGCCCGGCCCCAGCGTCGTTCGTTGAGGCGGGCGGCGTCCCACACGAGTGCCATGACCAGCAGCGGGATGACCATGCCGAACACGAACGCCAACCCGAGCACCAGGCCCCCGAGCGGGTTGCCCGAGAGGGCGGACAGGGTCATCACGCCTGCCAGGACGGGGGCGCAGCAGCTGGACGCGATCCCGGAGAACACGCCGAGGCTGAAGAAGGTCGCCGTGTCGCCGCGGGTGGTGTCGGGGGCGCGCAGCATCGACGGCATGGACCACATCCGGCCGCTGAGGGCCAGCAGGCCGAGGCCGATCATGAGCAGGCCACCGGCCCAGTACAGGATCACGTGGTACTTGGCGATCGCACCGGCCAGCAGACTCACCCCGAGCGTGATCGGGACCAGGACGAGCGCCAGGCCTGCCGCGAAGACGAAGGTCAGCGGGAGGAGGCGCCACCGGTTGTTCTTGACCGCAGCAGCCAGGTACGACGGGGCGAGGAAGACGATGCAGCAGGGTGCGAACAGTGCCACCGTGCCCGCGAAGAAGGCGGCCAGGATGCTGCCAGTTGCCAGGAGTTCCGAGCCCATCACGAGGCCTTCCGTGCCGCGAGGGCGCGGTCGAGCTTGCGGCGCGGGAGGCGTCCGGCGCTGAGGAACGCGCCGTCGAGCAGCACGAGGGGGAACATGGCCGGGCGGTGTTGATGGAGGAGCTTCTGGCCCTGCGGTGATTCGGCGTCCACCTGGTCGAGCAGTAGCTGCCCTTGGGTCGCGCGGTTCAGGAGTTCCGTGTGGGCGTCCTCACAGAGGTGGCAGGCCTCTGCGGTTACCAGGGTGACCATGGGCGACGCAGCCCGGTCGGTCTGGTGGCCGACCCGGGCCCAAGTGTTGTTCGTCGTGTTCACGACGACCATGGTGGTTCCCCTCACCGGGGGGACCGGTCAAGGCAGCCTCAAGATCTCGTCTGGCCTGAGAACAGCATGTGCGGTCGTCCGAGGGCGAGGGGCCGGCAGCACCTGCCGGCCCCTCGCCACGGTCGGGTTCCTACGCTGATGCGAGCAATCCCTGCATCTCCTCGATCTCTGCTTCCTGGTCGGCGATGATCTTCTGCGCCAGCTCGATGGCTTGCGGGTCCCGGCCGTCGGCGAGTTGGGTCTGGGCCATCTCGATCGCTCCTTGATGGTGGGCGATCATCGAGGTGAGAAACTGCCGGTCGAAGTCGGCGCCCGATAAGCCTCGCAGCTCGGCCATCACCTCTTCCTGGCTTCTCCCGTCCATGTCCATGCCCGAGTGGTCCATCCCGGCCATGTCACTCTCGGCCGGCATCGGATCCTCGCCCCACGCGGCAAGCCAGCCGCTCATGGTCTCGATCTCGGGGCCCTGAGCCGCCGAGATGCGTTCGGCCAGCGCCTTGACGTCCGCGCTCTGGGCCTGCTGGGCGGCGAGGTCGGCCATCTCGATCGCACCCTGGTGGTGCACGATCATCATCTGCGCGAACGCCGTGTCTGCCTCGTTGTGGAAGGCCGCACTGTCCGGGTTCGCTGACCCTGCCGTCGTCAAGGCTGGGCCGGGAGTGGCCGCCGGCGTGGCCGAGCACGCCCCCAGCATGGTCGCCGCTACCACGACGCCCATCACGATCGTGACCCACTTCGGTGTTGCTCTCATTGTTCCCCTGTTTCTCGCAGACAATCGGCCGCACCCCCGAGGGAAGCGGGGCACCCGCCGTCTTTCAAGGCTGCGCAACGAAGCTTGGCCAAACCTTGACCTAGATCGCTCGCCGGGGGCGTCGGGCTTTGGTGCCGGAGTCGGCGACGTCCCGACCCGACCCACCGCCGGCTGCGGCCGCGCCGGCAACGGTGAGGGCGGCCACGCCGGTGGTGAGGGGAACGCTCAGCACGAGGCCGATGCCGCTGCCGAGGGTGCGGATGATCTCCTCGGAGAACTGCTCGGTCGACAGCAGCAGGTTCAGGGGCTGCTCGTACAACGACAACAGCAGCAACAGCGACAGCGCAGCGCCGGCGTACGCGAACACGATGGTGTAGGTCGTGGAGGCGATGTGGTCGCGGCCGATCCGCATCCCCGAGGCGAACAACTGCCCCCGGCTCAGGTGCGGCCCGGCGGCCCGGACCTCCCACACCGACGACGCCTGCGTGATCGTCACGTCGTTCAGCACGCCCAGGCCCGCGATCACCAGACCACAGGTGAGGATGTCAGGGAAGTCGAGGTCACCGAGCAGGTTGGTCAGCGCGAGGCTCTCCTCACTGGAGATGCCGCTCAACCGGGCCATCGAGACGCCCAGCGCGCCGAGGCCGGTGGTCACCAACAGGCTCAACCAGGTGCCGACGAACGCCGACGTGGTCCGCCACGACACCCCATGGGCCAGATAGAGCACCACGAACATGATGGCGGTCGACCCCACGATCGCCACCCACACAGCCGGCTGTCCCGACGTGAGGGCCGGGATCATGAACCCGAACAGCACCACCCCGGACACCACCAGCCCCAGCAGCCCGAAGAAGCCCTTCCGGCCGGCGACGACCAGCACCGCCACCACGAACAAGACGGTGAAGATCGCCAGGACCGGGATCCGGTCAACCGTGATCAACGACCATCCCCCGGGCACCCCCTCGGTGGCGCCGACCTCGGCCCCGTGGACGCCGTCGCCGGGCTGCAGGCCGCTCCACGCGGTCACTCCCACCAGCTCCACGTCCACGAGTTCGCCCGCACGGCGGTCCAGTTCGACCTCGGCGACAAGGCAGGCGTGCTGGACACCGGCGTCCGGCCCCGTCGCGGGGGCGCCGGGCCCGGCCGGGCACGGCTCGATCGCGGTGATCTACCCGCGGACCGGCACGATCCCCTCGGCCGTCAGCACCGAACCCTCCGGCAACACCCGCTCCGTGGGCCACAACCACACCAAGCCCGCCATGGTGATCGCCGCCACGACGGCCAACAGCACGAGTGTCGCGAGCGGGCCGTCCGGGAGACGCGCACATCGGCGTCCACCCCATCATGCCCATGGTGGTGACGGTGACCCCCGCTCATGGGGTGGCCACCGGAGGGACGAGGCGAGGTGTGGTCACGATCGTCCAGCGTGGCAGCCAGCGCATGAGCCGGAGGTCAAGGCCGGGTCAAGATCTGGTCTGGTTCGTGTCTGGATGGTGCCCGTCGTGTTCCTCCAGCGGCTGGCCGGTGGGGCCAGTGGTCGCCGCGGGCTGGGGTGCGACGGGTGTCGGGTTGAGGGCGGGCCCGATCACGAACGCGGACAGTGTGAACAGGCTGGTGAAGGCGATCGCCCCCAGCGCTGGCGCCTTCCAGGTGCCGAACCGTTTCCGGAGGCGGTTGAGCATCGGGATGCTGAGCAGCATCCCGGCTGCGTAGAGCACCGTGTTGCCCACGACGCCGGTCAGGAGGGCGGCGCCGGCGAGGAACCCGACGTGGTGCAGGACATGCGGTGCGAGCCCGAGCAGGGCCCCGAACGTGGCTCGGGTGGCCGCCCACGCCCCGGCGGCGCGGGCCCGCCACGGGGTGGCCGCGGTGACGCTGTCGGCGGCCAGAGTAGATGCCGGGGGGTCGGTCAGGCTGGTGTCCATACCGTCGAGGGTGCGTGACGTCGGTGTGGTGTCGGCCCGGCTCTGGTCAAGATCCGACCAAGGGATGAAAGCGCCTGCGCGGCGAAGGCGTCAGCGTGAGCGCCGTGAGCCAGAGCGCGGCGGCCACGGTCGCGGTGACCTCCAGGGGGGTGGCGAGCCAGCTGGCGGTGGTGGTCCCGGTGCGCAGGCCGAGTTGCACCACTCCAACGGCGGGACCCGGTTCGGTGACCTTCATGGTGACCCGCCCGGTGGGATCGATGAGTCCGGTGATTCCGCTGGTGGTGACGACGAGGGTGTCGCGGCGCAGTTCCGCTGCCCGGGCCCGGGTGATGGCGAACTGTTGCTCGATCTGGGCGGTCCCCTGGTACATGGCGTTGTTGCTTTGCACGATGACGGCCTGCGCGGTGGCGAGGTCGTGCACGACGGGGTCGAAGGCGACGTCGAAGCAGGCCAGCACGCCGAGGCTGATCGAGCGTCCGTCGGGGAGCTGTACGTCGAGAAGACCCGGATCAGTGCCGGCCACGGACTGGGCGCCGACGTAGCGCAGGGCAGGGATCAGCGGCAGCAGCACGTCTCGGAACGGGATCCATTCGCCGAACGGGACGATCGAGCGTTTCTGATAGGTGGGCCCGATCCGGCCGTCGGGTTCGCGCCATTGGGCGGCGGTTCGCCGCTGGCGGGGTCCGGGACCGTCGAGGATGGCGCCGACCAGCACGGGACGCCCCACGGCCGCGACGGACTGCTCGACGAGCTGGCCGGTGCGCTGGTCGGTGTCGGGGTCGAGGTCGGTGGCGTTCTCGGGCCACACGACGAAGTCGGGGGCCGGCAGGCGGCCGGCGTCGATCGCGGCGGCCAGTTCGCGGGTGGCCCGTGCCTGGTTGGTGGTGATGGTACGAGGCGGGCCGAGGCCGTAGACGCCGCCGCCGGGTGCGCCACCCTGGACCCAGCCCGCGGTGACGACGCCGTCAGGGGGCGGGGTCGGGGTCACGGTACCGGCGGTGGCGGCGCCGGTGACGACGACCAGCCACGCCGCGGACCAGGCCAGGCGCCGCCTGGAGGGCCCCAGCAGGATCCAGGCGCCCAGCTGTCCCGTGAGGACCACGGAGAAGCTGACGCCGGCCACCCCGATGAAGGGGTACAGCCCGGCCAGGGGCGAGTCGATCTGGGTGTAGCCGAGCCGCAGCCAGCCGAAGCCGCCGAACGGGACGCGGGCGGCGAGGAACTCCACGCCCAACCAGGCCAGGGCTGCCAGTACGGGCCAGCCGCGGCTCCGGCCCGCGGCGCGGACCAGCACGGCCGTGACCGCAGACCAGCTGGAGGAGAGCAACAGCAGCCCTACCAGGGCGGCCGGGTGGATGGCGGCCATCCAGCCCAGGGTTGGTCCGGACAGGCCAAGGCCGTAGGCCAGCCCCACGGCAGCCGCAGCCCGGAGCGACGTGCTCCGGTGCACGGCGACGGTGAGCACCATGACGCCAACCGGTGGGGCGAGCCACCAGCCCAGCGGTGCGACACCCGTGCCCGTCACCAACCCCGCCGCACCCGCCGCCCCCGCCGCGACCAGCGGTGCCCACTGACGCGGCCACCGCTGCCGGGCCCACGCCGCGTCCCGTGCGGTCCGCAGGGTCGTCATCGCGGGCGTGGCCGTCTCACCGAGTGGATCACACGCGCGCCGGCTCGACCGGGTGTGCGGCGGCGGGCTCGGGGGTCCGCTGCCGGCGGTCGACCGCGATCAGCATGACGCCGGCGATGATGCTGAGCACGCCGAACAGTTGCGCTTCGGTGAGGCCGAGCAGGACGCGGTCGTTGACCCGGACGATCTCGACCAGCAGTCGCGCGGCCCCGCTGAGGGCGAGGTAGCCGCCGAACACCGACAGCGGCAGCCAGCGGCGGGCCAGCAGCCAGAGCACGGCGGCGATCGCGAACGCGCCGGCAGCCTCGTACAACTGGGCGGGGTGAACCGGGACGGTCACGGGCACGACGCCGTTCGGGAAGGCCATCCCCCAGGGCAGGTCGGTCGGCGTGCCGTAGGTGCCATCGCCCGCCAGGAAACAGCCGATCCTGCCGATCCCGTACGCCACCGACAGCGGGAGCGCGGTCGCGCCGGCCACGCTGGCCAGAGGCAGCTGGTAGCGGCGGGTCAGGACGACGACGGTGAGGATGCCGCCGATCAGTCCGCCGTACCAGACGAACCCCGAGCTACCGAGCAGGTGCCAGCTGAACTGGGCGCGGTTGTCGATCAGGAAGTACACCTTGGCGGCCACGAACCCCCACACCGCCGCCCACAGAACCAGCGAGTGCGCCTGCTCCACCGGGAAGCCGAGCCGGCGGAAGGCCCGGCCGAGCAGCCACGCGGCGACCAGCGCCGCGAGGGCCTTGCTCACCCCGTACGACTGGATCTGGATTCCGAACACTGAGAACAACACCGGCCACACGGCGAGACTCCTCCATCAAGCGACGCACCCGCGTGGCACGCCGGCTCCCACTGTCGCGGGCCGGGGTCAAGGGCCCCCTGAGCGGCAGCCAAGATCACGTCAAGAAGCCGATGAAACTGGGCGGGGGTGCCTGGCGAAAACCTCAAGATTCGGCCAAGAACCCCGATCCGGGGCTCGACGCCGCGAAACCCCGGTGGGTAGCGTCGATGCCCATCCTCACACCTGAGGCGAACAACCAAGGGAGGCATGATGGAACACACGAACCTGACCCGACGGGTGGCGTCCGGCTTGACTGCGGCCCTGCTGGCGACCGGCGCCCTGACCGGGGTGGCGGTGGCGGCCGCACCACCGGCACAGGCGAGCGCACCAGCGGCGTCCGATCAGGCGGCCCGGTTCGAGGTCGACTTCCTGACCGGGATGATCGACCACCACCACATGGCGGTGATGATGGCCGAGATGTGCGTCGAGAAGGCGGTCCACGACGAGCTCGCAGCGACGTGTGAGTCGATCGTGGCCACCCAGTCGGCCGAGATCGCGACCATGCAGCAGTGGCTGGAGGACTGGTACGGCATCTCCCACGAGCCGGACATGACTGGGATGCAGTCGATGCACCGGTTCCACGACCTGGACGGCGAGGAGTTCGAGGTGGCGTTCCTGCGGTCGATGATCCGCCACCACCGGGGTGCGATCCGGGAGGCCGAGAAGTGCCTGGCGAACGCCGAGCACGACGAACTGCTGACCCTGTGCACCGACATCCGAGACGCCCAACTGGCAGAGATCGCGCAGATGCAGGACTGGCTGCAGGAGTGGTATGACCTGCCGGGCGGCCGACCGGTCGGCACGGCCTGATCGTCGCCCTGCCCCCCGCGGGCGGCCCGACGCGGCGTGACGCGCAAAGGGCGGGCGGGTCGCGTTCGCGACCCGCCCGCCCCTCTTCACACGCAGGACTGCTTCAGGTGCGCAGCAGCCGCCCGATGGCCCGGAGGGCCTGCTGCACCTGTTCGGCCTGCTCGTCGGCCAGGGTGGTGGCTGCCCCCCGTTGCAGGCAGTCGCGGAGGTGTTCGTCGACCAGCACCAAGGCTGCGGCTTCGAGGGCGTGGGTGACAGCAGCCACCTGGGTGAGGATCTCGATGCAGTCGGCGTCGCCGTCGACCATCCGGGCGATCCCGCGGACCTGCCCCTCGATGCGCCGCAGCCGGCCCAGCAGGGCACGTCGGGTCCGTGAGGCCGACGCACTCCCGTGGGCTGCAGGGGCTGAAGCGCCCGGGTCAGTGGTGGCCGGCGCCGGAGGGTCCATGCGCGTAACGGTGCGGGTCCGCGTCGAAGGTTTCGGCGCAGCCCTTGGAGCAGAAGTAGATCGTGGTGCCGTCGTGGTCGCGGGTGGCGGCCGCGTCGGTCGGATCAATCTTCATGCCGCAGACCGGGTCGACGACCTTGGCGGTGGTGGTGTCCTTCTTCTTGCCGAACAGGCCGAACATGGTGGTTTCCTTTCGTTGGGTGTGGTGTGAGGCTTCGACGCTGCCGCCCACCTCGACGAGCGGGTCGACGCCGGCCACCTGGGTGGTGGCAGCCAGTGGACGGGGGGTGAACCGGCGGAGCCGGTTGGCGTTGGCGACCACCGACAGCGACGACATGGCCATCGCGGCGGCGGCGATGATCGGGCTGAGGGTGATCCCGAACGCCGGATAGAGCACGCCGGCGGCGATCGGGATGCCCAGGATGTTGTACAGGAACGCGAACACCAGGTTCTGCTTGATGTTGCGCATGGTGGCCCGGGACAGGTCGACGGCGGTCACTATGCCCACCAGTGCCCCCGAGACCAACGTGATGTCGGAGGACTCGATCGCGACGTCGGTGCCGGTCCCGATCGCCGACCCGACGTCGGCCTGGGCGAGGGCGGGGGCGTCGTTGATGCCGTCGCCGACCATGCCGACCACCTTGCCGTCGGCTTGCAGGCGCCGGACCTCGGCGGCCTTGTGGTCGGGCATGACCTCGGCGACGACGCGGGTGATGCCGACCTGGCGGGCGATCGCGGCGGCGGTGTGCCGGTTGTCGCCGGTCATCATCACGACCTCGATGCCGCGGGCCTGGAGGGCTGCGACCGCCGCCGGGGCGCCTTCCTTGAGGGTGTCGGCCACGGCCACAACGCCGGCGGGGTGTCCGTCGACCGCGACCAGCATCGCGGTCTTGCCTTCGGCGGCCAGCCGGTCGTGGGCGGCGAGCAGGACGGCCGCGTCCACCCCGAACGCGTCCAGCAGCCGGCGATTGCCGACCAGCACGGGCCGCCCGTCGACCCGCGCCATCACCCCTTGGCCGGTGACGGACTCGAACCCGTCGACCTCGGGCACAGCGAGCCCGCGCTCGGTCGCCCCGGCCACGATCGCGGCCGCCAGCGGGTGCTCGGAGGCGCGCTCGACCCCGGCGACAGCGGCCAGGAGGCGGTCCTCACCGCCGTCGGTCACGGGGATGACGTCGGTGAGGGCCGGGACGCCGCGGGTCAGGGTGCCGGTCTTGTCGAGGATGATCGTCTGCAACTTGTGGGCGGTCTCGAGCGCTTCGGCGGAGCGGATCAGGATGCCGTGCGAGGCGCCCTTGCCGGTGCCGACGGTGATCGACATGGGAGTGGCGAGCCCTAGGGCGCAGGGGCAGGCGATGATCAGCACCGACACGGCGGCGACGAGCGCGAAGATGAACACCGGCGGCGGGCCGACGAGCACCCAGGCGACGAAGGTCCACACCGCGATCACGATCACCGCGGGCACGAAGTAGCTGGACACCTGGTCGGCGAGCCGCTGGATGGGCGCCTTGGAGCCCTGGGCTTCGCGGACCAGCCTGATGATCTGGGCCAGCAGCGTGTCGGCGCCGACCTTGGTGGCGCGGTAGCGCAGGGCGCCGGTGGTGTTGATGGTGGCGCCGATCACGGTGTCCCCGACGGACTTGGTCACCGGCATGGATTCGCCGGTCACCATCGACTCATCGATCGAGGAGGAGCCGCTGGTCACCTCGCCGTCGACCGGGAGCTTCTCCCCGGGCCGGATCAGCACGATGTCTCCGACCCGCACCTCATCAACGCCGACCTCGAGTTCGGCACCGTCGCGCTCAACCCGGGCGGTGCGGGGCTGCAGCCCGATCAGAGCGCGGATTGCCTCACCGGTGCCGGCCTTCGCTTTCGTCTCGAGCAGCCGCCCGAGCAGGATAAGGGTGATGATCACCCCGACGGCCTCGTAGTACACATGCCGCAGCGCGTCGGGCAGCAGCCAGGGCAGGAACGTGACCACCAGGCTGTAGCCGAAGGCGGCAAACGTGCCCAAGGTGATCAGCGAGTTCATGTCGGCGGTCCGGTGCGACAGCGCCTTCCAGCCGGTCCGGTGGATCGGCCAGCCGGTATAGAACATCACCGGAGCGATCAACGCCAGCTGTAGCCACGGGTTCATCAGGAACTCGGGAACCCACAGCGCCTGGAACAACTCCACCGCCATCACCGCGACCAGCACCGGCGCCGACAGCACCGCACCCACCAGCAGGCGGCGGGTCAAGTCGCGGATCTCGGCGGCACGCTCAGCCTCCTCCGACTCCGCGTCGGGGGCGGTGCCGCCGGCCGCGGTCGTTCCGTCCACCGGCCGGGAGGCCTGCTCCACCACGGTGCCGCCGCCTTGAGTATCGGCCGGGGGGCTCCCGCTGACCCGGACCACCCCGGACACCATGTTCATCCCGCACGCAAAGCGGTACTCCCCCGTTTCGGTGGGAAGGAACTCGACCGCCGTGGTCCGGAACGCCGGCAGCGCTGCGTTGACCTTGAAGTCGGGCATGACCACCCGCGAGGTGCACTCACCGCTCTCCTGCCGGTCGAACAGGAGCCTGACCGGTACGCCCGGGCGGACGCCCTCGATCACGTCCGGGCTGTAGCCACCGTCCACGGTGACCCGCACCACCTGGACGCCGTCCTCCAGGCTCACCTGTCCGGCCCGCTTCGGACCGAAGAAGAACCACCACAACAACCCGGTAACCACCACCGCGCCGCCGATGACGAGCCAACTCATCACAACCACCTCACCCTGTCCTGATACCCCCCAGGGGTACCGCTTCTGGTGTCAGGTTAGGTGGGTCTCGTGTCCGGATCGGCAGGATCGGATCAAGGTCGCGTCAAGATCCCGACGCAGCCTGCGCGGCCGGGGTGCCTGGTCGGCGGTGGTGCTCGTCAGGAAGCCGCAACCGCTTCAGCAGCAGGGCGTTGACAGCGACGATCAGGCTGGAACCGGACATCGACAGCGCAGCGATCTCTGGCCGTAGGGTCAGCCCGACGCCGGCAAACACGCCGGCCGCGATCGGCAGGGCGACCACGTTGTAACCGACCGCCCAGCCCAGGTTCTGCCGCATCTTCCGCAGCGTGCCACGGCCGATGGTCAGGGCGGTCGGCACGTCGAGGGGGTCCGACCGCATGAGGACCAGGTCGGCCGTCTCGATCGCCACATCGGTGCCCGCCCCGATCGCGACCCCCACGTCAGCCTGGGCCAGAGCAGGGGCGTCGTTGACACCATCACCGACCATCGCCACCACCCGCCCCTGGCGTTGTAGATCGGCCACATGGGCGGCCTTGTCGCCGGGCAGCACGTCCGCGATCACCGTGTCGATCCCCAGCTGGGCGGCGATCCGCTGTGCGGTCGCCTGATTGTCCCCGGTCAGCATCACGACCTGCACGCCCTGGTCGTGCAACGCCGCGACCGCCCGGGCGGAGGTCTCGCGGGGGGCGTCCGCCAACCCGATGACCGCCACGATGCGGCCGTCCACCGCTCCGAACACGGCGGTCTGGCCCTGGGCGGCGACCCGCTCGCGGATCGGCCCCGCCGCCGACAGGTCGACACCGAGGGACTCCATGAGCCGCCGGTTTCCGACCGCAACGTCCAGTCCGTCGACGACGGCGGTGGCCCCGTGGCCGGGCACGTTGCGAAACTCGGCAGCCTTACGGGTCGCGACGCCGAGGGCGTCGGCATGGGTGACCACGGCGGCCGCGAGCGGGTGTTCGGATTCGCGCTCCACCGCCGCGACCAGGTCGAGGTGGGGGTCGCCCCCGACGGCGATGACCTGGGTCACCTCGGGTTCGCCGCGGGTGAGCGTGCCGGTCTTGTCCATCACCACCGTGTTGACCTTCGCGGAGGTCTCCAGGGCGGTGGCGTTCTTGAACAACACTCCTCGCTTGGCGCCCAGACCGGTGCCGACCATGATCGCGGTCGGCGTCGCCAGTCCGAGGGCGTCGGGGCAGGTGATGACCACCACCGTGATCGCGAACAGCATCGCCGTCTGGACCGACGCGCCGGCCAGCAGCCAGGCCCCGAACGTGAGCCCTCCTCCGATGATGGCCACCAGCACCAGCCAGAACGCCGCCCGGTCCGCGAGCCGCTGGCCGGGGGCCTTCGAGTTCTGCGCCTGCTGCACCAGCGCGACGATCTGCGCCAGGGCGCTGTCCGCGCCCACCTTGGTGGCCTCCACCCGCAGCGTCCCCGTGGTGTTGATCGACGCCCCCACCACCGCTGAACCGACCGTCTTGTCGACCGGCAAGGACTCCCCGGTCACCATCGACTCGTCCACCTCGGAACGGCCCTCCCGGACGACGCCGTCGACGGGCACCTTCGCGCCGGGACGGACCAGCACCAGGTCGCCGACCAGCACCTCGCTGGTGGGCACGTCGGCCTCGACCCCGTCACGAATCACCGTCGCCATCGGCGGCGCCAGGTCCAGCAACGCCCGGATGGCGTCGTTCGCGCCGCCGCGGGCCCGCATCTCGAACCAGTGCCCCAACAAGACGAACGTGGTCAGCACCGCGGCCGCCTCGAAGAACACCTCGCCACCACCGGTGAGCGTGACGTACAGGCTGTACAGCCACCCGGCGCCGATCGCGATCGCGACCAGCACCATCATGTCCAGCGTCCGGTTCCGCAGGGCGCGGAAAGCCCCGTCGAAGAAGATCCAGCCCGCGTAGAACACCACCGGCAGCGACAACACCAGGGCGAACACCTCGTCCCGCAACCCGAACGGCGCCGGCAGCCCGAAGCCGAGCATGTCGCGTCCCATCGGGGAGAACAACGTGATCGGCACCGACAGCACCGCCGCGACCAGGAACCGGTTGCGCATGTCGGCGACCATGGCGTCCATCGACATCCCCCCATGACCGCCATGACCCATCGCGTCATGCGGCGAGATCACCACCCCCGCGGCGTGGCTCGCCGCCTGGTCGTGCCCCCCATGACCGTGCGGCACCGTGGTTCCGGGGCCGCCGTGCCGCGCGTGGGCGTCCGGGGCTGCGTGCCCGCCGGGATGACCTGCCGGTTCGATGCGGGGAACGCACACGTGGGTGGGCTGTGACTCGCCGGCACAGTGGTAGCCACACTCGCGCACCCAGCCCTGAAGTTCGGCGACGTCGGTCCGCGTCGGGTCGAACGTGACGGTCGCCGTCTGCGAGATCGCGTTCGCGTCGACCGCCAGCACGCCTGGCCGGGTCAGGAGGGTCTGTTCGACGCCGTGGGCGGTGGTGGCCCAGTGCAGGCCACCCACGTGCAGCACGACCGACTCGGCGGTGGAGTTCAGGTTCATCACATTCTCCTGTCAGGGCGGACGGGCCATCGCCGAGCCACTCGGGGATCGGGGTGGCTCGGCGATGGGGTTCGTGGGGGTGTCGGGGTCAATGCTTGTGGCCGCCAGCGGAGCCCTGGTTCATGAACAGCATCATCGCGCCCATCATCGCCATGCACAGCAGGGCGTAGCCGATGACGCCGCCGCCCGCCGCCCCGGTGGCGACGAGGAATCCGACGACAGCCAGCATCGGGGCGCACATCAGCAGGTGCATCCACCACCGGTGCCGCACGGGCTGGGCCGTGGGGGCCTGCTGCCCAACGGGCGGTGCCGGGGTGGTCGGCGCGAACGGGTCGGCGGCGAACCGGTCGTACGGGTCGCTGCCGGCCGGCGGGGCGGTGCGGTGGTCGGTGTGGTCGTGATTCATGGCAGGGACTCCTTGACGTCGGTCGGATCGTTACCCCAACGAGGCTGGTCGACGAAGGTCGGGTCTGGTTGTGGGAACCGTCAAGGTCGCGTCAACGTTCCCGCTCAGCCGCGGTAGAGCAGGCCGATCATCATCCCGGCCTCGGCGTGGTAGATGTTGTGGCAGTGGACCATCCAGTCACCGACGTTGTCGGCGTCCAGCTCGAGCGCCATCGACTGCATCGGCGCCAACAGCACCGTGTCCTTCCGTAGCCCTGTCGGCAGCGCGAACGTGTGCCCGTGCAGATGCAGGGGGTGGGTCATCATCGTCATGTTCATCACGTTGAGCCGCAGCCGTTGCCCCTCACGCACGGTGAGCGGCTGGTTCTGCCCGAACGGGGCCCCGTTGATGCCCCACCGGTACGGGCTCATCGACCCCTCCAACGACATGTGCGCGGTGGCGTCCGGCGATCGTGAAGGCAGCCTCACCGACTCGTGGGGACGCAGGTCGGTGGCCAGCAGGATGCGCCCGGCCAGTTCGGCGGGCGACACGTCGGGGCCGGGGGCCTGACCCGAACCGGTCCTGACCAGGGCCAAGCCCTGGCCGCCCTCGGTCTTGCCGAACGGACGAGCCACCAGGGGGAACACGCCGTCGTCGAGGGTGACGAGGGCGTCGTAGCGCTCGCCCATGCCGAGGTAGAGGGCGTCGACCTCCTGCGGTTCCACGGGGAAGCCGTCGCCGTGGGTCACCGTCAGTCGGTGGCCGCCGAGGGCCACGGTGAAGATCGTGTCGGACGCCGCATTGATCAGCCGGATCCTGACGCGCTGGCCCGGCTTGGCCTCGAACGTGTCGGGTGCGGTGGGGACGCGTCCGTTGATCAGGAAGTAGGGGTAGGTGACGTCGCCGGCATCCCCCCACGGTTGCGGAGCGTTGCCGCCACCGTGACCGCCGTGGTCCATGCCCCCCATCCCACCCATGCCGCCCATGCCGCCGCTGGGGGCAGGGCCGCCGTCGGCGATCAGCTTCGCGAGGACGTCGTCGGGGGTGCGGCCGGTGCCGTCGACCCAGTCGTCCAGCACGACCACCCACTCGGCGTCGTAGGCTCCCGGCTCGTTCGGGTCGTCGACGATCAGGGGGGCGTACAGGCCACGGTCGAGTTGGACGCCGACGTGCGGGTGGAAGAAGTACGTGCCGGGATCCGGCGCGGTGAACTCGTAGGTGAACGACCCGCCGGCCGGGACCGGGTCCTGCGTCATGCCGGGCACCCCGTCCGCCTTGTTGTGCAGCCGGATCCCGTGCCAGTGGATGGTCGTGTCCGCGGGCAACTGGTTGTCAAGACGTATCCGGAGGAAGTCACCCGCGGCAGCCCTCACGAGCGGACCGGGCGCGGTGTCGCCGTAGGCCCAGGTAGGGACGGTGGGTCCGCCGAGGTCGAGGGTCACAGGCTTGGCGGTCAAGACCTGCTCGACGATCCGTTGCCCGGGTCTCGGGGTGGCCGGCGGGAGCGTCGGCATCGGGCCAGACGCGGAGGGGACGGGGCCGGCGGCCGGCGCGGAGGTGCAGCCCGTCAGGGCGGCGGCGCCGAGGCCGAGTCCGCCGAGCAGGAGCGTGCGTCGGGACATGCCAGTCATGGGTGCCTTTCGATGGGTGCTATTCGAGACGTTGAGGAGGAGTCGGTCCGGGCCGGCGGCTCGGCCAAAGCCCGAGGCTGCGAGCGCCCGGCGGTGGCGTCGTTCTCGGGTACGTCGCGGAATCCCTGCGCCGGCGTGTTCCCGCCCGCCAGGAACAGCGCCCGGATGCCCATCAGGACCACCGCCCAGAAGCCGGCCATGCCGACGAGCATGAGGACCCACATACCCCAACCCATAGCAATCCCCTCTCCTGACGTCCTGCCACTGTGGCCGCCTGCTGTGGAGTCGCCGTGTGGCGCAGGTTCAGGTTCGGTCAAGATCGCGACTACTTCGTGAGGTAGGCGAGCGGGTCGCTGCCCGCGCCGTCCTTGTAGAGGCTGAGATGGAGGTGGCAGGCCGTCGACAGACCCGTCGAGCCCACCGTGCCCAACCGTTGCCCGGTCTCGACCCGCTGGCCGACCTTCACCGCCACGTCGCCCATGTGCAGGTAGGCCGTCTCCAGTTCGGCGCCGCCGACCGGGCCGTGGTCGATCCGGACATTGTGGCCGGCCCCACCATTCGACCCTGATCGCTCCGCCCGTGTGACGACGCCGGCGCGGACCGCCACGATCGGCTGCCCGCAGGCCCCGCCGATGTCGGCGCCGTTGTGCAGCTTGCGCTTCTTCAGGATCGGGTGGACGCGGTACCCGAACCCGCTGGACACCCCACCCGCGGTGGGCCACACGAAGGCCTTCGAAGCAGCCTCGGCCGCCTTCGCCCGCTCAGCCTCCCGCTCAGCCTCCCGCTCAGCCTCCCGCTCAGCCTCCCGCGCAGCCAGCTGCCGTTGCTGCGCAGCGACATCGGAGAGCCGCTGCGTCTCCCGGTCGATCGCCTCCGCCGTGGCTTCCAGTTCAGCCTGCCGCTCCGCCACCGCCTTGCGTGCAGCGCGGGCGTCGCCCACCGCTGGGCCTTCCGGCAGCATTGCATCCCCCTGCCTGGTCACGCGAGTCTCGCTGCGGCTGGTCTGCACGCCGCGCAGTCCCGCCACGGGCACCGGGGCGTCCACGGCATCCGGACGCGGCACGGCGGCCACCGAGGTGGCCGCACCCAGACCGACCACCCCCACGCTCGCGACCACGGCCGCCGCCAACCCCAGGCTGAACAGCGCACCCACCGTCGGACGGCGCTGCGCAGCAGGCGCCGCACGCCGAGGGCTAGCTCCAGGCAAAGCACCCGGCGGGCGCTCACCGCGGATCGGCTGGGGGTCATGGCTACGGCACGGACAGCACGGTATATCACGCGAATTGACTCCTCGTTGTGGAAGACCCCGTGCGGTTCCACGAGGAGGCCCGGCTGTAGACCAAAGGCAGCACGCCGGCCTCGGGCGAACACGGGCTTGATTCAGCATCCCGAGGTTTCTCACCGTCCGATCGGGATCGTCTCAAGATCGCATCAAGACGGGCTACGGACCCCGACCCGGCCGCCGGCGCTGAGCGGGCCGCGGCCATACTGGCTGACATGAACAGCGAAGGTGCATTGCCGACCAAGGTGTTGGTCGTCGACGACGAACGCGCACTCGCCGCCGTCATCGCGTCCTACCTCACCCGCGCGGGCCACCAGGTCACCCAGGCCCACACCGGTCCCGACGCCGTCGCCCAGGCGCAAGCCGAAGACCCCGACGTCATCGTGCTCGACCTCGGCCTGCCCGGGCTCGACGGCGTCGAAGTGTGCCGCCAGATCCGCACCTTCTCCGACTGCTACATCCTGATTCTGACCGCACGCGGCGACGAGGTCGACCGGCTCATCGGATTGTCCGTGGGCGCCGACGACTACCTCACCAAGCCCTTCAGCAACCGCGAACTCGTCGCCCGTGTCCAGACCGTGCTGCGGCGCCCCCGTCGCCCACCCGCCGCCGCCGCGGTGGAGGAGCACCGTGTGTTCGGCGACCTGCGCATCGACGCCGCCGGCCACGAAGTGTGGATGGGCCACCACCCCGTCGCGCTCACCCGCACCGAGTTCGACATTCTCGACGTCCTGTCCAGCCAACCCCGCGTCGCCCTCAGCCGACGCCAACTCATCGACGCCGTCTGGGACACCGCGTGGGTCGGCGACGAACACGTGGTCGACGTCCACGTCGCCAACCTCCGCAAGAAGCTCGACGACGACCCCACCGAGCCGCGCTACATCACCACCATCCGCGGCGTGGGTTACCGAATGGGACGAGGGTGACCCGCCTGCTTCACGCGGTCGGCGCCTGGCGGCTCGGGACCAGGCTGTTCGTCGCCCAGGCCATCGTCCTGCTGGCCATCGTGGCCAGCGCCGGCCTGACCGCCGCCATCATCGGGCCACCGCTGTTCCACGCCCACCTCCTCGACACTGGACACCCGCCCGACTCGCCCGAGATCACCCACATCGAACGTGCATTCGCCGACGCCAGCATGATATCCCTCACCGTCGGACTCCTGGTCGCCCTCGCCGCATCGCTCGGGATCTCCTGGTACTTGACCCGCCGCATCGGGCAACCCGTCGAACTCCTCACCCGGGCGGCCGGCCGGCTCAGCCGCGGGGAGTACGACGCACGGGTCAGCGTCATCGGCGGAGGCCCCGAACTGAGCACCCTCGGCGACACGTTCAACACCATGGCCGACCGGCTCGGCGATGTCGAGAACACCCGCCGACGCCTCCTGTCCGATCTGGCCCACGAGATGCGCACCCCCATCGCCACCCTCAACGCCCACCTCGAAGGGATCGCCGACGGCGTCCTCACCTGGGACGACAACACCCAGGCTGTCGTCGAGCAACAGGCCCAACGCCTCACTCGGCTCGCCCACGACCTCGACGAGGTGTCCCGGGCCGAGGAAGGACGCATCGAACTCCAGACCAGCGTCCTGCCGGTCGGCGATCTGGTCGAGCCGGCGGTGCGGCAGGCCAGGCACGCCTACGACACCAAAGGCGTCACCCTCACCGCCGAGGTCGACGACGTGCCGGTCCGCGCCGACCCCCAACGGATCGCCCAAATCCTCGGCAACCTGCTCACCAACGCCCTCCGACACACCCCCCCGGGGGGACGCGTCGACATAACGTCAACAGCCACCCCGGACGCCGTGACCGTCAGCGTCACCGACACCGGGCAAGGAATGACCGCCGAACAACTCGCACACATCTTCGAACGTTTTTTCCGGGGCGACGCGGCACGGGAGGCCGACAAGGGCGGCTCCGGCATCGGACTCACCATCGCCAAAGCGCTCGCCGAAGCCCACGGCGGCAGCCTCACCGCCACCAGCGACGGGGAGGACGCCGGCGCCACCCTGAGACTCACCCTCCCGAGGAGTCCCCACCCGTCGGGGCAGTGAGGGCAGGACCGTGCCACCCCCTCCTCCGCTGTGGACGTTGACGGGACACCCGCGTATTCCGCCCGCGTCACGCCCTCGCCCGGGTGGCCTGCGAGCAGACTCCATGTCGTCCGCGTCGCACAGGGGGACAGTATGTAGAGCGTCCGCTTCCATATGGCTCGGGTCAAGATCGCGTCAAGGCTCGACGGAGAGTGCCACTCGGCTGTTCTCCCCGAATAGCGGCCGGGGATAGCGTGCCCGCATCGCAGTCATCGAGACGGCGAGGACGAGGAGCATGTCATGTCGAACCTTTCTCGAGTTCTGGTGTCGGTGGTGAGCGCGGGGGCGCTGCTCCTGGTCGCCACTCCGGCCCACGCAGCGAACGCCAACGCCGACTACGGACAACACGTGCGTCATTGCACCCAGCACATGGGCTTCAGTGGCGATCACAATCCGGGTATGCACCAGGGCAAGTCCGGCTGGGATCCCATGCACATGTGCCCGGACGCCATGTGATTCCTCGGGCAGATTGAAGGGAGGCCGCCGCCAGGTGCTCCCTCCGGCTTGCGGATTGTTTCTCTCAGCTCAATGACCGGGCCGCGAGCGGCCCTCGTGGGGAGGGAAGAGTCCGGTCTGGTCACGGGGCGTGTGGTCGGGGAACAGTAGTGGTCGTGGACGGTGGTCGACCTCGATCACAACTGCGTGCCCGTGAGCCACGCATCCCCCACCAGCGGAGACGCCAGAACCTGACAGCGTCCCGTCCAGTCGGCCAGCCGCAATCGAGTCCCGGGCCATGGCGCCCCGAGCCCCTGCGAAACCATGGGGAACCCGTGGGGAATACGTGGGGAACGTTCCCCACGCGTGGGGAACGAAACGCGACAAGCAGAGGCAGCGCCGGCCTCAGCGATGCGTTCGCCCTTGTCAGCTGCACCTCACTCATCGGGACATAGGAAAGGCGAGAGGTTTTCGCCTCCCGCCTTTTCGTCCTATTTGCCCTTGTCAGAGGCACTTTGCGTGCGCGAGAGAGGAGTTGAAGCTCTCTTCTGTCAGCCGATAATGACCCCCTGACAAGGACGTATCGAGATTGATTGCCACTTCGTCACCTTGTCGGTAGTGCGCCGCCTCAACGACCTCCACCCTCCCTTCAGGCCCCGTCACCTGGAGGACGGGCGTCTGCGGAGTGCCGGCGAAGGTCGCCTGCCCGTGCATCACTCGCCAGCCGTGGGCCTTGGCCACAGCCGCGTACTTCTCGGCACGCAGCTCCTCGACCAGGTCCTGCGTGCCCGCGACCAGTGCGGCCAGGTCCACCGGCCCGGCGGAGGTGGCGATCCCCGGGAAGCGTGTCCCCGCGTCGGCGGCGACGTGCCTGGCCTGGCCGGCAGCGATCAGCGCTTTGGACGGCACGCACCCGGTGTTGACGCACGTGCCACCGAACGTGCCCCGCTCGATCATCACCACCGATCTCCCCAGCCCGCTCGCCCGGATCGCGGCCGCGAACGCGGCGCCACCGGACCCGATGATCGCCAGGTCAACCTTCGACACCGTCCAACACCCGCCCTTCGTTTGAGAACCCGTCTGCTACAGGCGATCATGGACCTTCCAGTGCAGGGGAAGGTCAAGTCCCCGCGTGACCAGCGGAGGATCGGATGCGGATCGGGGAACTCGCCAAGGCAGCCGACACGACCACCAAGGCCCTGCGCTTCTACGAAGCCGAGAGGCTCCTCCCGACCAGTCCTCGCACCTCCTCCGGCTACCGCGACTACGGCCTGGACGCGGTTGCCCGGATCGGGTTCATCCACCGCGGCCAGGCCGCCGGACTGACCCTGGCCCAGATCCGACAGGTCCTCAACATCCGCGACGACGGGCAGCCACCGTGTACCCACGTGCGCGACCTGCTCGACACCCGACTCGCCGCCATCGACGAGCAACTCACCCAACTCCAGGACCTCCGCAACACCCTCACCGAGCTCCGGGCCCAGGCCGACCAGATCGCGCCGGACACCTGCCGAGCCGACCAGGTCTGCCGCTACCTGTAGGACCTGAGATGGGCGACTACCGCGCCCTGCAGGGCCACTACCCAATGCACCCGGAACTCTCCCCGGCCATCCCTGTGGCGCTGTGCCCCCCGCGGCGCGCCGCGTGCGGCAAGCGAGCGGCCCGGCCGGGCGTCTCGAGCTAACCTCCTGGCCCCAAAGGTCGAGTCTCAGGCGGTTCTGGGCGCGTACATGATGACGGCCACTCCCACGAGACAGGTCAGTGCCCCGATGACGTCGTAGCGGTCGGGGCGAAACCCGTCGACCAGCATTCCCCAGGCCAGCGAGCCGGCCACGAAGACGCCGCCGTAGGCGGCGAGGATGCGCCCGAAGTGCGCATCGGGCTGCAGGATCGCAACGAACCCGTAGAGGCCGAGGGCGATCACACCGGCGCCGATCCACACCCAACCGTTGTGTTCTCGGACTCCCTGCCAGACCAGCCAGGCACCCCCGATTTCGGCCACGGCGGCGATGAGGAACAAGGCCAGAGACTTCAGGGGATCCATTCGCCGATGCTATGCCGGAGGGGTTGCCTGAAGAGATCTCACGTGGTGCGCGAGATCCGAACCGAGGTTCAGGTCGAGCGTGCGAAGCTGCGACGTGCGCGCGGGACCCGCTGGCCGGCGGTCCCCTCCTGCCGCGACATGGGCGACGAATGACGATACCATCGCTTCATGACGATGCATTCTTGCGCCGGTGAGGCGCCCGACGGGTCCGACCTGCAGGTCGCCGCAGCCATGTTTCACAGCCTGTCGGATCCGTCTCGGTTGGCGATCCTTCAACACCTGACCTTGGGCGAGCATCGGGTGCGCGACCTGACCGAGCACCTGGGTCTGGCTCAGTCGACCGTGAGTGCGCACTTGGCGTGCCTGCGGGAGTGCGGTCTGGTGGTGTCGCGTCCGCAGGGCCGGGCGTCAGTGTTCTCGCTGGTGAGCGCCCCGGAATTGCTGGCGGTGCTGGCGACGGCGGAACGGCTGCTCGAGACGACGGGTCATGGGGTGGCCCTGTGCCCGAACTACGGGGTGGGTACCACGGTCAACCCTGCACCGGAAGCGCTGCGGGTACACGCGTCGGTGGGGGCGCTCCGATGAGCGGGACAGGGTGCCAGGACCGCGACGAGCGCGAGGAAGGCGTGTCGGCGTGCGGGTGCGACGCCCCGGTCGTGACCAAGGGTCACGGCGACGATGACGATGGCGCGGTGGAGCACCTGTGGCAGGTGCGCGACATCCAGTTGGGGCTGGTGTCGGGGGTGCTGCTGCTGGCAGGGTTCCTCGCCGGTCTGGCCGGCTGGGAGGCCGCCGAGCTGGTGTTGAGCTGGGCGGCGTTGCTGGTGGGCGGGTCGACGTTCGTGCCCGGCGCCCTGCGCAAGCTCGCCAAGGGCAAGGTCGGGGTGGGCCTGTTGATGACGATTGGTGCGGTCGGCGCGACGGCGCTGGGCCAGGTGGAGGAGGCCGCGACGCTGGCCTTCTTGTTCTCCCTCAGTGAGGGCTTGGAGGACTTCTCGCTCGCGAAGACGCGTCACGGGTTGCGGGCGCTCCTCGACCTGGTACCCCGGGAGGCGACCGTCCGCCGCAACGGCCGGGACGAGGTGATCGCCCCGGACGACCTCGTCTTGGGTGACCTGATGGTCGTGCGGCCCGGCGAGCGGCTGGCGACCGACGGTGTGGTCCGTTCCGGTCGCACGGCGCTGGACACCTCGGCGATCACCGGCGAATCGATCCCGATGGAGGTCGGGCCCGGCGAGCAGGTGTTCGCCGGATCGATCAACGGCTCCGGCGTCCTGGAGGTCGAGGTCACCGCCACCGCTGAGGACAACTCGTTGGCCCGGATTGTGCACATCGTGGAGGCCGAGCAGTCCCGCAAGGGTGCTACCCAGCGGCTGGCCGACCGGATCGCCAAACCGCTGGTGCCCGGCATCCTGATTGTCGCCGCTCTCACCGTCGTGGCCGGGTTCCTGCTCGGTGATCCGATGCTGTGGCTGCAGCGTGCGTTGGTGATGGTGGTGGCGGCCTCGCCGTGTGCGTTGGCGATCTCGGTGCCGGTCACCGCGGTGGCCTCGATCGGCGCGGCCAGCCGCCGCGGCATCCTGATCAAGGGCGGTGCCGCCCTGGAAGCCCTGGGCCGGGTCCGCACGGTCGCGCTCGACAAGACCGGAACGCTGACCCGCAACCAACCGGCGGTGATCGACGTCGCCACCATCGACCCTTTCTCCCGCACACAGGTGTTGGAGTGGGCGGCCGCCCTGGAGGTGCGCAGCGAGCACCCGCTGGCCAAGGCGATCCTGGCCGCCACGGACCACCTGCGTGCCGCCGACGACGTGGCCGCCGAGGTGGGCGCGGGACTGACCGGCACCCTCGACGGGCGCACGCTGCGGCTGGGGCGTCCAGGGTGGATCGACGCCGGCCCTCTGGCCGCCGACGTCGCCCGCATGCAGAGGGCCGGTGCGACCGCGGTCCTGGTCGAGGTCGACGGGTTACTGGTGGGCGCGGTGGCGGTCCGAGACGAGTTGCGGCCCGAGGCCGCCGAAGTGGTCGCCCGCCTCCGCTCGCACGGGTACACCGTCGCGATGTTGACCGGCGACAATCGGGCGACCGCGCATGCCCTTGCCGTCGAGGCGGGCATCGACGAGGTGTACGCCGACCTGCGGCCCGAGGACAAGTCCGCGATCATCGGTCGGCTGCGGGACGCGGGGCGCGCCACGGCGATGGTCGGTGACGGGGTGAACGACGCGCCCGCGTTGGCTGCTGCCGACTTGGGGGTGGCGATGGGTGCGATGGGCACCGACGTTGCCATCGAGACCGCCGATGTCGCCCTGATGGGCGACGACCTGCGCCTGCTCCCGCACGCGTTCGACCACGCCCGCCGCACTCGGCGGATCATGCTGCAGAACGTGGCCGCATCGATCGCGCTCATCTCGATCCTGATCCCGCTGGCAGTGTTCGGGATCCTCGGGTTGGCCGCCGTCGTGCTCGTTCACGAGATCGCCGAAGTGTTCGTGATCGCCAACGGCGTGCGCGCGGGCCGCACCACCCACCTGCCCACCCTCACCGCACCAGCCACCCGCCCCGCCTTGCAGGGCGCCGCGGTATGAGCGCCGGCCACGACCACGCACCGCAAGGCACCCACCGCACCAAGCTGGCGATCGCGTTCGGGATCACTGTCTCCATCCTGGTCGCCGAAGTGATCGGCGCCTGGTGGACCAACAGCCTTGCGCTGTTGGTCGACGCCGGCCACATGCTCACCGACGCCTCCGGGTTGTTGATGGCCCTGATCGCCGCCAGCCTCGCCATGCGCCCACCCACGCCCGAACGGACGTGGGGGTACCGGCGCGCGGAGGTCCTCGCCGCCGGCGCCCAGGCGGCCGTGCTGCTCGGGGTGGGCGGCTACGCGTTCATCGAGGGGGCCCGTCGGCTGTTCGAACCGCCCGACGTCACCGCCGGCGGGCTGCTCGTGCTCGGCATCGTCGGCCTGCTCGGGAATCTGGTCTCGATGCTGGTGCTGAACTCCGGGCGGGGCGCGAACCTGAACCTGCGCGCCGCCTTCCTCGAGGTGGTCAACGATGCCCTCGGGTCGGTGGCGGTCATCGTCAGCGCGGTCGTGATCGCGTGGACTGGCTGGACCCGGATCGACGCGGTGGCCGGCATGTTGATCGCCGCGCTGATCGTCCCGCGCGCGATCACCATCTTGCGGGAGGCGGGTAACATCCTGCTGGAGTCCACCCCGCCCGGGTTGGTCCTGGACGAGGTTCGCCGGCACATCCTGGAGGTTCCGCATGTGGTGGGGGTGCACGACCTGCACGCTTCCACCATCGCCACCGGACTGCCCGTCCTCACCGCCCACGTCGTCGTCGAAGACGCCTGCTTCACCGACGGGCACGCCACCCAGATGCTGGCCGACCTCCAGGCCTGTGTGGCCGACCACTTCGACGTCAGCGTCGAACACTCCACCTTCCAACTCGAACCCCCCACCCACAACGATTCCGAGCACGCCACGCATGACTGACCGCCGTGCCGGCGTCCACAGGAACCCTGGGCACCCCGCTATGCGGGGCGGCGGGCTCCTGGGCGGGGGGTGACCATGTCCGGTCGTCGGATGGCGGTGGCGCGGCCACGGCCGGACCGCGGCGCTGTCTGGGCGGTTGTGGTCGCCTTGGTGGCAGGGGGCCTCTCTCCGGTTTACGCCGCAGCGACGACCGCGGCGTGCTTGCCCGCCATCCCACTGTCGCTGTTCGGCGTCCACGTCGACCTTGCCGTGGAATCGTCCTGCGTGCTGGGGTTGGCCGACGCCGGCATCGCGACCGCCCATGCAGGCCCGCTGGCGTGGACGCTGTGCCTGGGCCTCGTGTGGTTGGCACTACTCACCTGCGGCGGCCTCACCGGCCTTGGGTTCTCTCTGCGCAGGCTGCTGAGCCGGGCGCGCGACTGGTTCACCCGGCACGCAAGCCTCACCCGCTGCCCCGTGCTCAACATAGCTCTGAGCCCGCGCGATCTGACAGGCACCTTCCGGCTGCCTGACCTGCGGTCAGCGATCGTGGCGCGCCCCTCCCCGCGGCGCGGACCACCAGCTCCGCAGCCCCGCTGAACCCGCCCGACGGCGCTTTTTCACCATCCGCGGCGGCTCCTGACAGCCCCCGCGACCGCGGCCCCCCACGCACAACGCGTCGACACCCACCCCGATCACGCGGTCGTGGAGCCGCGCATCAACAAGACACGTTTCGATTCACAGAGAGTTGGACTCGCCATGCCCAAGCAGCCCAAACCGTCCCCCGACAACCAGCCGTCCACACCAACGACCAGAAGTCGCCGGGAGGAGTTGGCCGCCCAGCACGCCCGGGACGCCCGCGACCGCCTGATTCGGCGGCGGGTCGGCCTCGCCCTCGCAGTCACCGCGATCGCCGTCCTCGTCTTCGCCGGCATCTGGATCGCCGCCACGGCACCAGGCCGCCCGGCGCCCACCACCGCCACGACCCCCGGCGCAACCGCCACCGGCACTGACACCTGGACCATCGGCGTCGGTCGGCCGGACGCGCCCGTACGCGTCGACGTCTACCAAGACTTCATGTGCCCCTATTGCGCCCGGTTTGAACGGGCCAACGGGCCCGCTCTGGAGGAACTCGTCAACGCAGGCACCATCCGCCTCGAGATCCACCCGATGTCGTTCCTCGACCGTGCCTCCCAAGGCGCCCGTTACTCCACCCGCGCCGCCAACGCGTTCATCACCGTCGCCCAGGCAGACCCCGACCGCGTCCTCGCGTTCAACAAGGCGCTGTACGACAACCAGCCCGCCGAGGGCACCCCCGGGCTCAGCGACGCCCAAATCGCCACACTCGCCCAAGCCGCCGGCATATCCCGGTCGGTGACCGACTCCTTCCCGCAACTGCGCCACGCGCAATGGGTCACCGAGGGCACCCAGGCCGACTTCGATTCCGGGATCCAGGGAACACCCACCGTGCTCATCGACGGCAAGCCCTTCACAGGCGACCTGCTGACAGCCAGCGCATTGCAGGCAGCGATCAGGGCGGCCGCCAATGACTGACCCAGCCATGTCTGAACCGCGGCCGGGCCACGGGGAATCCTGGCTGTTCGCGACCATGCTCGCCTCAGCGTTCCTCAGCCTGATCGCCTCGTTCGTGCTGTCAGTGGACGCCGTAGCCTTGGCGGCGAACCCCAACACGGCCCTGTCGTGCAACATCAACGCGACCATCAGTTGCGGCACGGTCGCCACCTCGTGGCAGGCCAGCGTCTTCGGGTTCCCGAACGCGTTCCTCGGCCTCATCGCCGAACCGGTCGTGATCACCATCGCGGTCGCCAGCCTCGCCGGCGTCCGGTTCCCCCGCGGGTTCATGCTCGCCGCCCAAACCGTCTACACCCTCGGGTTCGCGTTCGCCTACTGGCTGTTCTACGAAGCGGTTTTCAACATCGGCGCACTATGCCCCTGGTGCCTGCTCGTCACGGTGTCCACCACCGGAGTGTTCGCCTCCCTCACCCGCCACAACATCGCCCACAACAACCTGCACCTCCCACCACGACTCAACGCCCGCCTCCAAACCGGCCTCCGCTGGGGACTGGACCGGCTCATCGTCGGCCTGTGGCTCCTCGCCCTGGCGGCCTTCCTCGTCATCCGCTACGGAAACGCGCTCATCGCGTAAGTGTTCGCCCGGCGGTCATGCTCCGGCGCGTCACGACCGCAGCGTCGTTGGAAGACGGATACGGACGCGTGCAGGCACAGGTTCGGCTCCCTCCTGTGCGCCGTGATGCCCGGCAGGTCCGACACCGACCGCTCGCAGCAACCAGGAGGCGCGGGCATCGTTCCGCTTGAGGTCGGACGGCAAGCGCCGCGTCGAGGACGCAACGCTGTCGCATGGGCCAGGTGAGCAGAGATCGTCCATCGCGGTCGTCACGGTCAGCGGCCCACTGAGGGGACCAGCGCCGGCGAAGGCACGGTCGGCGGCTCCGGGGTGATGGCCTGGCCGACGGACACTGCCTCCCAGCGCGTGGGGTCCGTCTGAACTCGGATGTCACTCTCCAGAGCGTCGAGCGCGGTATCTGTGATGGTCGGAGCCGGCTGGGTGGTCTGCAGAATGAGGTCTGCGGCGCCAATGACACGCTGGCCTGTGCTGCGGAGGATGTCGGCGAGGTCACGCTGCTCGGTCACCGCGTTGAGGGCCCAACCGGCGACGTAGTTGAAGGTGTACTGGCCGGAGTCGAGCCCGTGGGCGCTGGTCACCATGTACGCGACCGATTCGGCTTCCACTTCGAGGATCCCCCGGCAGTCGCGGCCCTGCTGGTCCGGGTGGAGGATCACGTGACCGGCCTCGTGGGCGAGGGTCTTGACGGCCTGGGCGTCGTCGACGTCATCGCGGACCATGACGAGCCGCCGGCCGAAGTCGGTGTAGCCGTTCGGGCCACCGAGGTCGGCACCGCGACGCACATCGAATCCCCGTTCCTCGAGGAGGCCTTGGAGGCGATCCCACAGCCCGAAAGGGGCTTGGCCGGTGAGGAGGGTCGCCTCGCCGATCTTGGGGTCGGGCAGAGGAGGACCGTCCGTCTGACGGACGTCGAACACCGTAACGGGCTTGGTCGCCACCACCTGGATCCGGTCCACAGGTCGGCCCTCGTCGTCGCGCACCGGTCGGCCGGCGCCGTCGAGGCGGGGCTCGCGGCGCGTGATCGGCGCGAGGACCTTGATGCCGGTCTCGCCGCGGCGCACTTGGCGTCCCATCGACTTGAACGCTTGGTAGCCGGCGACGTGGGTCGCCTGTGGGTCCTGCAGCATGATCAGCAGCGAGTTCCCGAACGAGTAGCGATGGAACTGGCTGGAGAACTTCAGCCATGCCTGCCAGGCCTGCGGGTCGTTGAGGGCGAGGATGCCGTCACTGAGCTGGGTGTGAAGCTTGTCGAGCGTCTCCTGCCGGGCCTCCGCAGCAGCGGCCCGCTCTGCCTCGCTCGCAGGCCTGCGGTACCCGGCCATCAGCCGCGGCCTTCCCGCAGGGCCGCGACGTGGTCGAGAATCTCCTCGATCGCTTCACGGTGTGCGCCGGCGTCGGCCAACTGCCTGGCTCGGACGAGGAGGTCTTCGATCATGAGCGGGAGATCGGGGAGTGGGAGCACGGGTTCGGTCACGGCCGGTACCCCCTGTCAGTGGTCCGTGCGTCGTGCTGCTGCGCGGGTTCCTCGGCGGCCGCGAACGGGACCGGCGCCACGTCCTCCCACTCGCCCATCGCCTCGGGCCTCTGCTTTGGCGGCACGATCCGTCCGTGCGGGTCGCGTACCTGGACGGGGTCGACGTACAGGTCGAGGTCACCGCCCCGGCGTTCGATGGCGGCCTCGATGAGCAGCGCCCGTGCGTAGGCGGTGTTCGCCGCGGCCCTGTGCGTCACGCTGAGGACATCACCTCGCGCTTCGGGAGTCAGGAGCTCGCGGTAGGCGTCGCTGGTCTGGTGATAGTCGCGGGCCACGTCGTCGAACGACTTGCCGGAGTCGTCGTAGCGGACGCCGTGCTCCTCGGCCCACTGGAGCCACAACCCGGTTCGGGTGACGAGGCGATCTGCGTCGTGGTTCATGTCGCTCTCCTTCGCCAAGCTCGCGACCTGCCACCCCGCATAACGAGACGCCGCGCCCTCTCGTGGACACAGCCCTTGACTGACCGCCGCCGAGATCGTTCACCGTGATTCCGGACCGGCCCGCCGCGCCAATGCTTCAACGAGCAAACGCCTTGCCGCGGCAGTGGGAACTTAGGCCCCCGACGCGTAGCCAGAGTCGGACGTCGCGGACGTGGGGGCGCTCTCCATCGGCCAAGACCTCAGGTGGAGTCGGTAGTCGGCTGGGGCCTGTGTTCGGACGGCGGCCGGTTACAGGGGGAGGTTCCAGAAGGGCCCGGTGAGGCCGACTTCGTCGAGGAGGGCCTGGTTGTGGTCGCGGGTGTGGGGCGTGAAGTCGGGATCGAGTCGGTCGCCGTACCACGGCTGGGCGAGTCGCCACACGGTGACGGCGTCGGCGATGTACCCGGAGTCGGGTGCGTGCTGGTTCGTCCATTGCTCGGCGTGGTCGCGGTCGCAGAAGGTGCGGATGGCGGTGCAGGTGGCGACGACGTCGTCCCACCACTGTGCGGCGGGCTTGGGGAAGCGGACCGCGAGCCCGGCGGGTGGCGGCGTGTCGGGGCCGGCGTGGTAGCTGAGGTGGGCCCCGCAGTGCGGGCAGGCGGTGTCGATGCGGACGTCGAGGTGGAGTGCGGCGCTGATGCCGAAGGAGTCCCAGGCGCAGCCGCCCCACCAGCGGCGGTCATCGTGTCCGTCGTGGGGGGTGACGACGAATCCCATGGGGGCGGCGGAGAACGGGTGTGCCATCCGGATGGCGTCGCCGTCGGCGGCCGGCACCAGGGCGTGGGCGTCGGCGAGCGCGTGCAGGGCGTCCTGCGCCTGGTCGCGCGTGGTGTGGGTCTTGCGGGCCACTTCTTCCGGGGAGGGTGCGCGTCCCTCGCTCGCGAACGTGGCGTAGACCAGGTCGCGCACCTGTCGACGTTCTGGTGTGTCCATGGGTGGATCCTTCCTAGGGGACAACGATGCGGCTGAGGTGGGGGGCGAGTTGTTCAACGGCGAGGACGCCGCCGAAGCCGATCAGCACGATCCCGGTGAGCGTGGTGACGGCCAGGGCGGGCCGCGGCCGGGCGGTGAGGACGGCGCTAGCGCCGAAGGCGACCATGGCGTAGATGATCGCGCAGTTGAGCACGTGGAGCGCGCCGAGGGTGAGCAGTTGCGCAGGGACCGGCCAGCCCGTGCCTGGGGTGACGAACTGGGGCAGCAGGGCCAGGAACAGCAGGAACACCTTGGGGTTGAGCAGGCTGACGCCGAGCCCCTTGAGGAACAGCTGCCGGCCAGCGGTGGGCGCCAACATCTCGGCAGTGGCGACCGCGTGGCGGTGCCGCAATGTGGTGACCCCGAGCCAGCAGAGGTAGACGGCGCCGGCCACCGTGAGCACGGTCATCGCCGTCGGCGAGGCGGCCAGGAGGGCTGCCAGCCCCGCGGTGACCATCACGGTTGCGGTCAGGTGCCCGGCCAGCAGGCCGGCGACGGCCCACCCCACGTTCGTGTGCCGGATGCCGGCGGCCATCGCGTAGGCCCAGTCCACTCCCGGGGTGAGGACGAACAGCATCGACACGGTCCAGAATGCAGCGATCGTGGCGATGTTCATCGCATCCCCACGATGCCGGCCCGGGCGGTGTGACTCTTCACGTTTCGAAGCCTACGAGGAAGTGACTCGAATGTGCTGTGGTATCTGCCGGGGGTCAGCCTATTTAGTGGAAGGATCTTCGACATGGACGACCTCGACCGCGTGATCCTTTCAATCCTTCAGGAAGATGGCCGAGCGACGGTGACCGACATCGCGTCCCGAGTGGGGCTCAGCCTCTCGGCCTGCCACCGCAGGATTCGGGAACTCGAAGCGACGGGAGTCATCCGGGGCTACCACGCCGACCTCGACAACGAACTTCTCGGCCTGCCCTTCGAAGCACTCGTATTCGTCACCATGCGGGCCGGTGACTCCGCCTCCGTGGCCGCCTTCGAGGCGGGCGTCCAGGCCGTCCCGAACATCGTCCAGGCCTACCGGCTGTTCGGCGAACCGGACTACCAACTCCTGGTCCGTGCCGCCTCCAAACAGCACTACCAGCAGCTCTACGACGAGTCGCTGTCCCAGCTTCCCGGCGTCCAGCGCCTCACCTCGACACTCGTCATGAAGACCGTAGTCGCCCCACACACCCCCGTCTCGACAGCGGACGTGCACACCAGTCCCCGCAGGTGACCGGACCCGCCGCGACCCTGCGGAACCGACCACACGTTCAGACGGTTCACGTACGGAACGAGGTTCCTCAATGGCGAGAAGTCCGACCTCGAAATTCGACGACCTCAGAGCCACGGTGGCCAGAGTGGTGGTTGGAGGCACAGGCGAGCAGGCGCGCATACTTCATCGGGCAGGCCCGCGGCTTGGTTTCAGATCGAAAGAAGGCGGGGACGTCTGCTCGAACAGGTGCTGCGCGCGTTGCAGCACCGCGTCGGTCCCCGTTTCGAGGGGCACCCAGGGGCGGTCGCCCGCGTGCGACGCCAGGTCGTCCCTGATGTGCGCACGCGCCTCCTTGCTGCGTCGGTGGGCTGTGCTCTCGGAGTACCCGAGGTCCTCGGCGATCTCCCGGAGCGGGTGTCCTTGCATGGACTCCAGCAGCGGTCCCCGCAACGACGGGGACAACTGCCCGAGAGCCTGCGTGATGGCAGCGACGGCGTGCCGCTCTTCGACGACCTCGCCCGGGTCGGGCGCGCGACTCGCCGGGTCCCAGCCGTCGAGGCTAATGGGCGCAGACCGGGGGCTGGAGGTGCGCTTTCGGACCACGCCGGCGTCGTCGACACCGCGCCAGCGGACGTGCTTGATCGTCATCCAGGCGTAGCTCGCCCAACCCTCAGGACTGGTGCGCTGGGGGTCGAACCGGTGGGCCGCGCCCATGAGTTCAACGAACATCTGGCCGCGGATGTCCGCGGCGTTGGCTGTTCGTCTGGTCTGGGCGTAGACCATCGGGAGGACCGAGGCGACCATGTCGGTCACGGCCTGCCTCCCCTGGGCGACCAACTGGGGCCAACGCGATGGGTCGACCCCCCGGAGGCTGTCGGGAGGGTCTTCCGGGTCTGCTGACCCTGCGTCGACGCCAAGGTCGCGGGCCTTGCAGAGCGCCAGGATGGAGGGGCCGTCCAGGACGGTCCCCGGGGTGATCGTCGGTTCCACGGGTGCGATCCCTGCCGACGCTCGGGGTTCCCGCGCGGCTGCGGCATTGGGCTCCATCGGTGCTGGCGGCGTCGGGGCGTCCGACAGGTCGACGTCGCGGAGCATCCGGGGCTTGGTCAGGTACTCCAATGCGAGTTGGCTGAGCCTCGCGGCAGCAGGATGGGCCGACGGCTCGCCGGTGAGATTGGCGACCAGAATCGCCTGGCCGAGACCCGACCGCAGCAGCACGTCGAGACGGACGTGGAGAGGCTCGGTGGGCTCGGGGCGTCCGGTCAGTTGCCGCACTGCGGTGCCGACCTGAAGCATGACGGCCTGGTCGACGCGGGTCGCGCCGAGGCGCCAGCCGTCGATCTGACTCAGCGTGGTCTGGTGTGCGCGGGCCAGGTCGCGGATGTTGCCGAGGAGGGCGTCCGCGTACGGCCCGGGCAGCGCCCCGGCCTTCGTGACTTCGTCCACCAGGGCGTGAGCGTTGCGCAGGATCGCCAAGTGGCCGAGCGCCACGCTGCGGCGCACGATCGGGGCGTTCTGGACGGGCTGCACGGCTGCGAGCGCGTCCTGCCACGCCGCCAGTCCGACGCCGCCGGCCGATCGGCCGGTCGGCGCGTGGATCGCGCCGTCGAGTGCGGTCTCGCCGGCGAGCAGCCACGCTTTCGCGCGGTCGTCCGGTGTCCGGACGCGCACCCAGTGCACGAGTTCGTAGGCGACGTGGTTGAGCGTCGCCGCGTCGCGCTGCCGGTCGAAGTCGGGGCGCGCCGCCACGTCCTGGCCGACGTCGGCGAGCGCCGCGCTCACAGCGCCCAGCGACGGCGCCAGGATCGGTTTCACCTCAGCAGTTCGCGCTGCGCCGGTCGTTGCGGTGGCCAGCAGCGCGAGGGGGTCGGCTGTGGAGATCGGGCCGAGCGCTCGGCGGATCGTCACCAAGCTGGACACGGTCTGTGTCCAGTCCGCCATCAGATCGAGGGTGAGGGGCGGCTCTACGTCCCACTCGAGCCGGGCGAGTTCCCGCCGGACGACCTCCCACATGGGCCGTTACCCTCGCCGTCCGACGGTGCTGTCCAACTCCCTGCGGACGTCGGCCAACAGCACCCGCAGCCGGGCCAAGTCGGGCAGGTCTTCGGCGAGGGCCAGGTCCCAGGCATGAACCTCACGCTGCGCGTTCTGGACGCACTCGAGTGCCGTCAGTCGTGTCAGTCCTGGGACATCCACGGGCCGGCTCGCCGGGTGCGTGGCCGCCATCAACAGCGAGATCCCCATTGCCTCTTGGATCATCGCGGCCAGGTCGTCCCAGCGGTCAGCAGTCAGCATCGTCGCCTGCCCCAGCAGGAGGTCGACCTTGGCGATCGACTCGGCGGGCATCGGCACTCCGGTCATGATCGTGATCCCCTCCTTCCCTTTGTCCTCGGATCGTGGGCACGCCCACGAATCCCTTCGCCCGTACAAGGCACCTGGCGCGCGGGCGACCGCCACTGTCCACAGGGCTCAGGGCCACGCCGCCGCACAGAGGTGCAGGATCGGCGCCCGGCGTGAGTCGCGGGGGGCCGGACTGGCAGCACGACCGGACGCCGCGTCGCCGACGCGGCTGGCGTGGCCGACCGCCGTTCGAGATCCGCGAGCGCCTGCGACACCAGGCGCTCATGGCGGGCACGCGTCCACGGCAGCATGTACGTCAGTCCGATCACCACGAAGATCCCCACGGTGGCCGCGTGCTGGCCGGCGACCACGGTCTGCCAGACCGCGATGCCGGCGATTCCTATGCGCAACCGCCAGGCGAACCCAATCAGAGGCAACCAGGACATGCCGTGGGCGAACCCGGCGGCGGAAGCGGCGAGCAGCTGCCACGGCCAGGTGAACCACTGGTAGGCGACGTCGAACCGTCCCGCCGACACCAGCTGACGCTGCCGCGCGCGGGTGAGCAGTTCGGGTAGGTCACTCCGTCCGATCCCGGTCGCCGGGACGATGAGGTGGCGGCGTCCGGCCTGCCCGACGCCGGCGATCCGTCGACCGGTGACCAGGACGCGGACCCGCGGGTCGCCGGGCATCGTGAGTGGAGTCGAGGGGTGCCGCGCCCACCACATCAGGCGGACGATCACCGGTTCGGCGACGACCCCGGCGGCCGTCCCGGCGACAACTACAGCCAGTACGCCCCACGCCGCGATACCGGGCAGGGCCTCGATGACCAACAGCCACACCACCGCGGCGATCACCACCCGCGGCAACTTCATGAGCACGCCCGCTCGGCGGAGTTGGCCGCTTCGGAACGGGTAGTCCGTTGACGTCGTCATGATGGTCCTCCTCGACCTCCCGATGCTCCGGAAGCTACCGGTCACCACTGACGGTTTCCCTCGCCGTCGGCCCGCCCTCGGCGATGGCCGGCTGGGCGGCGAGCTTGACCAGTCGTGCGGCGTCCTTGTCGACGAGGTCGCACCACTGGGCTGCCTGCGTCAGGCTCAGACCACTGGAGGCGAGCTCCTTGAGGGCCGCGCCTGCCCGTCGTTCGGTGTCCGCGATCACGGCGTCGCGTTCGGCCAGCGCAGTCATCACGGTGGCCGACAGCTCCTCCTGCTTCTTGACCAGGTCCGCCCGCTGCTGCCGCAACCGGGCAACCCGTTCCGCGGCGGTCCTGCGGGCCTGCTGCCGGATCTCGTTCATCGCCATCGCTGTCGCCCCTCCGCGCCGTCGGCCGGTTCCTTCTCGCTCACCCTCCTAACGGAACGCCGCCGAGCCTCGTGGACACCGTGCGACCCCCGCCAAGGACCCGTGCCGCGAACATCTGAAGCATCCGACTCCGCAATCACGCTCGACGCCGTCGACCCCTCGGAGCCGCCATCTCCAACCGACCGCGACACCGCGTCCAACCGCGTGCCCGCAGTCGTCCGCCGACGACGACACGATAAGCCCGTCCGACCCCCCTCGTAACCCCTCAACCTCGAGACCTCCACACCTGTTGCATCACCGGCTCAACCCCTGTCCCCCGTAGTCAACTCACGATTGACGGGGGGTGTCCCACAAGCCCGCGCTGAGGCGTCCCAGCGCCCTGTCCACCGGGCCCTCGGGGGTCCCGTTAGGGCGGGTGTGATGAGTCTGCACAAGTTGACCGCTGGGGACGGGTATGAGTACCTGACCCGGCAGGTGGCTGCCATGGACTCCACCGAGAAGGGCCACACCGGGCTCGCGTCCTACTACACGCAGAAGGGCGAGACCCCCGGCGTGTGGGCCGGCTCCGGCATGGCCGGCATCGAGGGCCTGGACGCCGGCGACCCCGTCACCGCCGAACAGATGCGGTTCCTGTTCGGCTCCGGCCACCACCCCCTCGCCCGCCAGCGCGGCGAAGCCCTCCCACCGGACGCCACCGTCGCCCAGGCCCGCGACGCGATCCGGCTCGGACAGCCGTTCAAGGTCTACGCCCACGACATGCCCGCCTTCCGCATCGAGGTCGCCAAGCGCTTCGCCGCCTACAACGCCCAGGTCGGCGCCCCCCAGGACGCGCCGGTCCCCTCGCAGGTCCGCGCCGCGATCCGCACCCAGGTCGGACGCGAGACGTTCCGGGCCACCTTCGGACGCGACCCCGTCGACGCCCGCGAACTCGCCGGGCTGATCGCCACGGCGTCCCGCCCCCAGACCACCGCCGTCGCCGGCTACGACCTCACCTTCTCCCCGGTCAAGAGCGTCTCGACCCTCTGGGCGCTCGCCGAACCCGCCACCGCAGCCACCATCGAACGCGCCCACCTCGCCGCAATCGGCGACGCGCTCCGGTTCATCGAGACCCACGCCCTCTACACGCGGACCGGCCACAACGGCGTCCGCCAGGTCGACGTGACCGGGCTGGTCGCCGCCCGGTTCACCCACCGCGACAGCCGCGCCGGCGACCCCGACCTACACACCCACGTCCCCGTCGCGAACAAGGTCCAGACCCTCGACGGACGCTGGCTCTCCATCGACGGACGCCTGCTGTTCAAGCCATCGTCGCCGCCTCCGAGGTCTACAACACCGCCCTGGAACGCCGCCTGTCCGAAGCCCTCCCGGTCCGGTTCGCCGAACGGCCCTCCACCGACCCCGGCAAGCGACCGGTCCGCGAACTCGTCGGCGTCGACCCCGCGCTGAACGCCCGCTGGTCGCAGCGCCGGGCGTCCATCGAGCACCGCCAGAGTGAACTGACGGCAGCGTTCCAGCGCGAGCACCACCGGCCCCCGACCATGGTCGAGGCCCGCGCTCTGGCGCAGCAGGCCAACCTCGAGACCCGGCAGGCCAAACACGAACCCCGCACCCTGGCCGAACAACGCGCCACCTGGCGCGTCGAAGCCGAAGCCGCCCTCGGCGCCGACGGCGTCCGCTCGATGCTCAACGCGACCCTCACCGCCCGGCAGCTGCGGCGTCCGGTCTTCGTCACCCGCAGCTGGGTGCGCACCCAGTCGGCGCAGATCATCGCGACCATGGAGGGCTCCCGCTCCACCTGGCAGGACTGGCACGTCCGCGCCGAAGCACTCCGGATCGTCCGCGCCGCGAACCTGCCCCGCAGGCGTGTCGACGACGTCGTCGCGCGCCTCACGCACGCCGCGCTCACCCGCCACTCCGTCGCCCTGCAGGCGCCCGCCGACGGCATCGCTGAACCCGCAGCGCTGCGCCGCTCCGACGGCGACAGCGTCTACACCGTGGCCCGTTCCACCTGGCACACCTCCCGCCGGATCGTCGCCGCCGAACACCGCCTCGTCGATGCAGCCGGACGCCGCGGCGGCCAACAAGTACCCACCCCGGCCGTCGAGGTCGCCCTCATCGAGGCGGTCGCGAACCGCACCCCGCTCAACCCCGGACAGGTCGCGCTCGTCCGCGACATGGCCACCAGCGGAGCCCGCCTCCAACTCGCGATCGCCCCCGCCGGCTCCGGCAAGACCACCGCCATGCGCGCCCTCGCGACCGCGTGGCGCAACGGTGGCGGCAGCGTCGTCGGGCTCGCCCCGTCCGCTGCCGCAGCGGCCCAGCTTGGGGCGCAGATCGACACCCACGCCGACACGATGGCCCTCCTCACCCACGCCCTGAACCACCGGCGACCGCTCCCCGCGTGGGCCGAGCGCATCGGGCCGACCAGCCTGGTCATCATCGACGAGGCCGGCATGGCCGACACCCTCTCGCTGGACCAGGTCGTCGAGTTCGTCCTCGACCGCGGCGGCTCCGTGCGCCTCATCGGCGACGACCAGCAACTCGCCGCGATCGGCGCCGGCGGCGTCCTCCGCGACATCCAGGCCACCCACGGCGCCGTCCAGTTGAACGAACTCGTCCGGTTCGCCGACCCCGCCGAAGGCGCCGCCAGCCTCGCCCTCCGCGCCGGCGACCCCCAGGCCCTGGGCTTCTACCTCGACAACCACCGCGTCCATGTCGGCGACCTCGGCACCTGCGCCGACCAGGTCTTCGACTCCTGGCTCACCGCCCGCCATGCCGGCGGCGACGCCCTCATGGTCGCCCCCACCCGCTCGCTGGTCGCCGAACTCAACGCCCGCGCCCAAACCCACCTCCACGACGGCAATCACCCCACGCGGACCGTAGCCCTGGCCGACGGCAGCGACGCCGCGCTTGGTGACGTGATCATCACCCGCCTGAACGACCGCCGGCTCCGCACCTCGGGCACCGACTGGGTCCGCAACGGCGACCGCTGGACCATCACCGGCATCGCCACCAACGGGGACCTCCGCGCGATCCACCAGACCAACCGGCAGACCGTGATCCTGCCCGCCGGTTACGTGACCGAGTCCGTCGAACTCGGCTACGCGTGCACCATCCACGGTTCCCAGGGCGTCACCGCCGACGTCCTGCACGGCATCGCCACCGGCGCCGAAACCCGCCAGCAGCTGTACACGATGCTCACCCGCGGCCGGTACGCCAACCACGTCCACCTCGAAGTTGTCGGTGACGGCGACGCCCACTCGCTCATCCGGCCCGAGGCGATCATCCCGCCGACCGCCACCGACCTCCTCGAACGCATCCTCGCCCGCGACGAGGACAACACCTCCGCCACCACGACCGCCCGCAGCCTCGCCGACCCGGCCCACCGGCTCGCGGACGCCGTCGCCCGCTACAGCGACGCTCTCGGCTACGCCGCCGAACAGACCGCGGGCGCCGACCTCGTCCAGCGCCTCGGACAGGCCGCCGACGAGCTCGTCGCCGGACTCACCGATGCTCCGGCGTGGCCCACGCTCCGCGCCCATCTGCTGTTGATCGCGGCGTCCGGAGCCGACCCCGTCCGGGCGCTCGCCGAAGCCGTGCAGGCCCGCGAGCTGGGCAGCGCTGCCGACCCGGCCGCCGTGCTCGACTGACGCCTCGAACCCGCCACCGGACGCGACACCCATCCCGGACCCCTCCCGTGGCTGCCCGCTCTGCCGGCCAGCCTCGCCCGGCACAACGACTGGGGCGACTACCTGCAGCGGCGCCACCAACTCGTCGTCGACCTCGCCGACCAGGTGCGCGACCAGGCGCTGGCGTCCACCCAGCTCCCGGCGTGGGCGCCGGCGGGCAGCTTCCGTCCGGACGCCGCCACGATTGCCGACCTCACCGTGTGGCGGGCCGCGCACGGCACGCCGGCCACCGACACCCGACCCACCGGCGAACGGCAATTCTCGGCCGTCGAGGTCCGCTGGCAGGCCCGCCTCGACCGGCGCATCATCGACCACCTCGCCCCCGCCGTCGCCGAATGGACGCCGCTGCTCCACCAGCTGGCACCGGGTGCCGACCGGGACCCCTACCTCCCCGTGCTGGCGCATCGGCTCGCCCAGATCTCCGGCGTCGGCCTGGACGCCCACCGGCTCCTCCAGGCCGCCGCCGGCGAAGGACAACTCCCCGACGACCACGCGGCGTCAGCCCTGTGGTGGCGGATCTGCCGGCACCTCACCCCCGCCGTCGCCACCCAGCTCGCCGACCAGCACAGCACCGTCACCACCAGCTGGCTGACGGCTCTCGAGCAGAACGTCGGCCACGAACGAGCCGACGCCCTGCAGGCCTCGCCCTGGTGGCCGGCGCTCGTCGTCTCGATCGAGCAGGCACTCGCCCGCGGCTGGCAGCTCACCGACCTGATCAGCACCCCCGAAGGTGCAGTCGACGTCGACGACTGCCAGGCCCTCGTGTGGCGAACCAGCGTCCTGCTCGACCCCCTCCCCGACGCCGACGACCTGCCCCCCGACCCCGCCGATACCGCCCCCGACGAGCACTGGACGCCGCACGCCGACCTCGATCACGCAGCGGGCGCGACAACAGAGGACCGCCAGGTCGACGAGGTTGAACCGAACCTGGCCTTCACGTTCGAAGCCCTCGAACGCCGGGTGATGACGCCGCCAGAGCTCTCCGCCGCGGACCTCAACGCCCAACTCGACCGCGCCGACGCCTGGCGCGCCAGCCCCCACACCCCCGAACGACTCGCGGCCGTCAACGAGCTCGCGGTGGAGTTCTACCAGACCTGCTACCACGGCTCGTGGGCCCAGCCCTACCTGGCCGAACGCTTCGGCACCGACATCGCCGACGACCCCGACATTCGCCCCGGCTACGCCCCCGCTGGCTGGACCAGCCTCGTCAACCACCTTCACCGCCACGGCGTCACCGACGAGGAGTTGCTCGCCTCCGGCCTCGCGGTCACCGCCTCCACCGGACGCCTCATCGACCGGTTCCGCGACCGAGCCGTCTTCCCCATCGTCCACGACCAGCAGATCCTCGGGTTCGTCGGACGCCGCCACCCCGACGCGACCGACCTCGACCACGCCGGACCGAAGTACCTCAACACCGCCGAGACCCTGCTGTTCCACAAGAGGGCACAACTGTTCGTCGCCGGAGCACGCCATTTGGACGCCGGCGGCATCCCCGTCGTCGTCGAAGGACCCGCCGACGCCATCGCCGCCACCCGCGCCAGCCACGGCCGCTACGTCGGCGTCGCGCCGCTCGGCACAAACCTGACCAGCGAACAAGCCACCCAACTCCGCGGCTACGGCGTCGACCCGATCATCGCCACGGACGCCGACGTGGCCGGCCAGGTCGCGGCACAGCGCGACTATTGGATCCTCACGCCGCAGCTTCTCCGGCCCCGCTACGCCGCCCTGCCTGACGGCTCCGATCCCGCCGAACTCGTGGCCACCGGCAGCGCCCCGGACCTGGTCGATGCCCTCGACCAGGCTCGATCACTGGCCGACGTCCTCATCGACGAGCGCCTTGCCAACCTGCCGCCCGTGGAAGCGGCCCTCGCCGCAGCGCCCGTCATCGCCGCCCAAGCAGTCGACGCGTGGGAACCGGCCGTCCAGACCGTGGCGGAGAGGATCGGCGTCGACGCCGACGTCATCCGCTCTAGCGTCCAAGCGTTCATCCGGGCCTGGAACAACGACCCAGTGCGCCTTGCCGACCAGCAACTCGGCCTCACCGCGCAGGTCCGCGACCGCCTCACGGCAGTCGGGAACGCACGCCGCTGGGAGTCGCTCGCCATGAAGGTGGATCCCCACCTGGTCGCGGACCCTCACTGGCGGGAGCTCGCCTCGGTCTTGCAGGATGCTCACGACCAGCGACTGGACGTGCCCGCCACCATCACCGTCGCTCTAGAAGAGGGTCCCCTCGAACGCGCAGACCCCGCGTCCGATCTGGCCGGCCGCATGAGTCGACTCACCTACCCGGAACCGTTCGCCCCAGATGCGGCCGGTCATGGCGAGGAACCCCGACATAACGACGACCTGCACCACCAGAGCGAACCGAACCGAGAGCACGCTCGGATCAGCTGGTAGACAGACTGGCGCAGGTCCCTCAACCGTCCGCCCACGCGCATCGGGACAGCAAGCGCTTCCCTCTTGCGTGTCCGCAGTAACTGCGTATTCTTGATTCGTGGGAACAGGACGGAACCAACTGGACGCGCTGATGAGCGACGCTGCCGCCGCGCTCAGCCAGGCCGAGCGCTCGACGACGGCCAAGGACGCGCTACCGCTGCTGAGCAGAGCACAGGAGCAGCTGACCCGGGCGATCGACGAGGCGATGGCCGCTGCGGTCATCGAGGAGGGAACGTCGCTTCGCCAGGTCGGACAGTTAGCCAGCCTCTCGGAGAACGCCGTCGGGCCCCGACTGGCCCGCACCGCCCGACTGATGCCTTACGCCACGCCCGAGGGGCGCGTGACCAGGACATCAGTTGAACGTGCCCGCTACGACGCCGAAACCGGACGCCCCGCCCCTACCCCCGACCACCCGATCGAACCGCTCAGGTTCCGGCGTCGCCGCGACACCTGACACTCTCGAAGGAGACGACGATGACCGATCCCAACCTCACCCACCTGTACTTCCTGCTTGACCGCTCCGGCTCGATGCAGTCCATCCGTGACGACACGATCGGGGGCTTCAACGCCTTCATGGCCGAGCAGCGCCAGCACGCCGGTGACTGTCGCGTCACCCTGGCCCAGTTCGACGACCGCTACGAGGTCGTCTACACCGACCGGCCCATCGGCGACGTCCCCGGCCTCGACTTGCAGCCCCGCGGCACCACCGCTCTGCTGGACGCCATCGGCCGCCTCGTGACGGACGCCGGCGCCCACCTCGCTTCTCTGCCCGAGGACCAGCGGCCCGAAACCGTCATCGTGGGGATCATGACCGACGGATACGAGAACGCCTCCCGCGAATGGACCCATCCCGCCATCAAGTCCCTCGTGCAGCAGCAGACGAAGACCTACAACTGGGAGTTCCTCTATATGGGCGCTGACCAGGACGCGATCGAGGTCGGTGCCAGCCTCGGCGTCCAGGCCAACCGGTCGATGACCTACTCCCGGGACGCCTCCGGCCCCGCCATGGCAGCCACCTCGGCCGTGGTCGGACGCCTCCGTGCAGCCAGGGCAACCGGAGCGCCAGCGGCGGACATCGGCTACTCCGCCGAAGAACGGCAAGCGTCCGCCGGTGAGCCCTCTGGCCGTCCGCCAAAGAAGACCCGCCCGACCCGCTGATGTCAGGCGACGCAACGATGATGGCGCTCGACCGGGCGGCGCCCCGGCCAGTCCGTCATGGACCCCAGCCATGAACGGCAACGGGGTCGTCTTCGCTGCTGCCCTCACCATTCTCGGCGCCTTCATCGGCTTGGCCATCAGGTGGCGTCTCGCCGACCTCTCGTACCGCCGCGACGACGAGGTCGACCACCCTCATCCTGGACTCCGTTGGTGGATCCCCCTCGCAACAGCAGCGGCCAGTGGACTGCTCTCGTGGCGCTTCGGAGTCGAGCGCTGGCCGCTGCTCCTGCCGACCATGCCACTCGCTTGGTTCGGTCCATGGTTGTCCGCGATCGACCTCGACGTCCGCCGACTGCCCAACCGCCTTCTTGCCGTCCACGGCGTCGTCGTCGCGGTGGGGGTGGGAGCCGCTGCTCTCATCAGTGGCGACCTCAGCATCGCCATCCAAGCCGCCGTCGGCGGGTTGGTCGCGTTCGTCGTCTTCTGGATCCTCGACCGGGTTCGGCCCGGCGGTTTCGGTTGGGGTGACGGCAAGTACATCCCGATCATCGGCGCCGCAACCGCAGCGGTCAGCCTCTCCGTAGCGTGGTGGGCCTTCCTGATCGCCTGTGTGGCAGCCATCGTGGCGACCCCGTTCCGCCGCCGCCGAACCGCGTTCCCGTTCGGTCCCTGGCTGGCCATCGGGGGGTTGGCGGCCATCGCGCTGTTCGGGTGAGCGGCCCACAGTCGCAGCCAGGCGAGTGTTGAACCATCGAGGCTAGAGGACCTCACCGGTGGACGGGTCGATCAGGTCACCGCCGTCCAGAAGGGTGAGTTGGTGCGGGGTGGACCGAACGTCCTCGTCATGGGCGAGTGCGAACAGGTCAACCTCGAACGCTCGGAGTCGCTGGGCAGACGCCTCTTCGCTCGTGTGGCGGGTGTAGCGGCTGCGGCTGGGCCAGGTCTGGTGGTCGTCGTCGCAGGACTGCTTGAGGCGCTGCCGCATCCGGTCAATGAAGCCGGGCAGGACGTAGCGGTGCCAGTTCTCGAGGACGTCCGACGTCGGCGCGTGGCCAGCGCGGCGGCGCTGGTCGGCCACCACGGCCAGCTCGTGGACGAGGTGCGGATGCAGCGGCCAACAGTGCGGGATGCACGCGCCTCCCGAGGCCTCCCACACGTACTCCGTGTTGATCCACTCCGCCACCTGGTCGAGCCAAATCCACACCTCCCACCGCAGCCCACGATCAAGACAGGTCGCCGGGGCCCATGGACGCGGCAGGTTGGCGGGGTTGCCGAGCTTCTTCTTGCGCTCCTCGCTGCCGTTCTGGGCTTCCCACAGATCGTGGTAGGCCTTCTGGACCCGACTGCCCGGCGCCGGGAAGCCCACCACGAGCGGGCGAGCGTGGGTCGCCTGTTCACCAGCCATGACGTTGCGCTTCCATGAGGGCGGCGGCGGTACGGGCCTCCACGTCACGACCCCCGTCACGTCCCGCAGCAAGCTCCTCCCGAAGCGCTCGCTGTTGGGCCAGTAGCCGTCGGCCATCGCGTCCCTCGATGCACCGATGCAGCCGGGCGATGATCGGTCGGGCGTTCTCCGCGATCACCAGCGCCTGCTTGTCGGGCAACTGCCGTAGCTCTTCGGGACGCAAGATCGGGATCTCCTCGGAGTGGATCGTGCGGCCGCGTCCGCCACCTATCTGCCACGACGACCGGGGCACCCGGACGCGTCCGACCAGGTCGGAGACCTCCTGGTTGAACGACACGTCCTTCGAGCCGCCGAACCACACCAGCACGTTGGTGAGCCCCACCAGGGCGCGCGCCTCCTGCTCGCCGAAGATCGCCGCCAACTGCCGGAACGTCTGCGCCGCGTAGATGAAGGACAGGCCGAGGGCCCGCTCGTTCGCCATCCGCGTCCGGAGCGTGGGCAGCGGCGCCGTGGAGGGCAACTCGTCCAGGCAAGCCAGCATGGGCGGGCACAAGCGTCCGAACTGGCTGCCGTTTGCCTGCTGGATTGCGGTATCGAGGACATGCTCGGCGACGGCGGTCATCAATGGGGACGCCGACGCGTACGGGTCCTCGCGACCGAGTAGGTAGATGGTCCCCCGGTTGCGAAGCACCTCGGCGACGTTGGAGGCCGGTCGCCCCTCCGTCGGCACGCAACGGCGCCGGATGTCGTCCTGGAAGAACAGCGACATGGCCTGTTGGACGGTTGTGATGGTGTTCGCGCTCGTGCGTTCATCACCGCGCAGCGCCCCCTGCAGGAGCCCGGCCCACAAGGGATCGGAGTGAGGGTGGCGGCGCAGGATCTCCTCGGGCTGCGAAGTCGATAACGGTTTGGCCACCCACCCCAGCAGGTCATCCAGGGTCTTGCCGGTAAGCGCGGCTGCGTGGAAGTACGCCATCAGCACCTTCGCGGCTTCGGCGGCGTAGAACCGCGCTGCGGCGTCCCCAGACCCGTGGCTCGTCCCATGGATGGTCCCTGCCGTGAACGCCTTAGCGCGGCGTTCCGACACCATGCGGTCGACACACCCGGCGATCGGGTCCCACACCAGCTCGGGCAAGCCGGGGACGAGACCGAACGGATCCAGCACCACGCAGGGCCGGCCGCCCTTGGAGCGCTCAGGCAACGACAAGAGCAGATCGTCGGGTTTGGTGAGCGTGACCATTGCAGCGCCAGGGGCGCTGATGAGCGCCGGCGTCAGCAGGTCGAGCGTCTTGCCGGAACCTTGGGGGCCGATGACGCCCGCGGTCCGGTCCCAAGGGCACCACAGCTCACCGGACCTCGGCTGGTGACCGGCTCCGATGCGCCAGCCCACCTGGGCGGGATCGAAGCGCTTGGCCCGGTTGGTTCGGGGCTCGACGGCTTGAGCGGCGTTCATCGGTTGGCCTTCCTGCCTGCGGGGTACAGGTCCGGACGCACCACGTGTCGCACCTTCCACAGCCGATCCTCACCGAGGAGCTCGTGGGCTTCGGTGACCGTCGCCATGCCGCGCATCCGCCCTGGCCCCCACTGGCGCCACGCCCAAACGCAGGCGAGGGTGGACACCGTGACCGTGAGCAGGCCGACGACGCTCAACCACCCCCACAAGGCAGCCGCACTGGCAGCATGTTGGACGCCGGACAGTCCGGCTGCGGCATCCCCGGCCAGCAGGGCCGGGATGCTGGTCCCCAGCTTGTCCGGGGGTGGCCAGAGCCAGCCAGCGCCGGCGAACCAGTTCGCTAGCGACCGACCGACCTGGCACACTGCGACCCCCACTACGAGCACCGCGCACACGACGGCCAGCGGGAGCTCCCACGTCCATGGGTACTGGTCCTGCACACGCTCCCTCTGCATCACGTCTCCTTCGCGTCCACCTACCTAACGGAGCCGGGGACACACTCGGGGACAGAGCCGCGATCATGTCGCGTGTCGTGAACCCGTCACGCGTCAGGCGCCGAGCCGTCACCGGCGTCGGAGCGCTCTGCCACTGATTCCCGGATGTAGGTGATGCCGAAGGCTTTGACCTCGCGGTACTTCTGGTACTTGGTGGCGAGGTCGAACGGGCTGTCGGACATGCGCTGGAAGATGTCCAGGCCGCGGCCGAGCAGGATCTTCCAACCCGTGTCGGTCGTGATCGAGCGATCGTGGATGACCTGGGGCTCGGCGAACTCGACTTCAAGGACAATCCCCAGCACGCCGGCGCTCTTCTGGATCTGGAGGAGGTACTCGTACTGCTTCTGACGCTTGACTGGGTCATCCTGAAACTCGACCGTCACCAGCTTCAGCGTGACCTCGTCCGCCGGATCCTTGCCACGGGCGATGCCCTCGACGAGCTCCATCAGGTTCCTGGCCTGGTGGAACAGCCTCACATAAGGGTCGACGATCCTGATCTGCGAGGCGCCACGGAGATGCGGGACAAGCAGCTCACCGTACGAAACGCCCCGCTGACCCTCGTGATACTCCCGGTGCCCTTGGAAGAGCTCGGGGGCCAGCACGGGCGCGGCACTCTTTTGCGTCGACGTTTCACCAGTTGGGGTTGGGGCACCGCCAAGCGGGTCGGTATCGGTGGGAGTCTCGGCCGGCTCAATCTCCTCCTTGCGCCCTCGGTGGTAGTAGGTCGGATACTCGTCTTCCTCGAGAGTGGCGACGCTGTGCCATGAGCCCTCCTTGTCGAGGTAGCCGAACTTGACCTCGGGCATCGTGGAGTCGATGCGAAGGATCTGGTCCTTGACGCGCTTGCGACCCTCGATGGCGAACCGGAGGATCTCCTCGATCTCCTCGCTGCTGGCGCGGCCGTCGGGGTAGAGGATCTTCATCAAGCCAGAGAACGTCTTGTGGATGCCGTCGCGGTCTCGGGTGGAGATGTCGGGCGACAGTGTGAAGTGCTGCTGGTAGCGGTCGGAGTAGTCCTGGGAGCGCATGGACTTGAGGACTTCGGCGATGTAGTCGACGACGAACCCGTAGCCGTTGGAGAACATCTCGCCGCGGATGATGTCGACTTCCCACCCGGGGATGTAGTGGTGCAGACGGTCCAGGTAGGCCGGGTCGTGATAGGCCTCGGGCAGCTCGTCGAACAGGTCGGAGTTCTTGAGCATGTAGGGCACGGTGTGTGAGGTGTTGCCGACGAACACCATGGACGCCTCCGCGCCCAGGGTCTCGATACCCCGGGAGAAGGACTTGTTCGCCATGTAGTTCTTCATGATGTCGACGAGTGCCCGGTCGGTGCGCTTCTTCTTGCCGGCGAACTCGTCGAACGCCACCACATCCCAGTAGCCGACGAGGCCGATGCGTCCGTTGGCGTTGTTGACGAAGAGCTTCGGGACGGTGACCTCCCCGCCGGAGATCAGCATCCCGTGGGGTGAGAACTCGGAGAAGATGTGGGACTTGCCAGTGCCCTTGGGGCCGAGCTCAACCAGGTTGTAGTTCCGTTCGACGAACGGGATGAGGCGCACGAGCTGGAAGAACTTCCCGCGCCTGCTGAACATCTCGGGGTTGAAGCCGATCGACTGCATGAGCAGGTCGATCCACTCGTCGGTCGTGAACCCGCGTCGGGACTCCAGGTATTGGTCGACGTCGAATCGCGAGAGCTGGATGGGCTTGATCGAGCCCAGGATCCAGGGCACGACCCGCTGGTCGTCGGTGTGGAAGTACTCGATGTCACAGATGCACCACACCCCGCCCACCAGCAGCTTGGGGTGGGCCGTGATGATTGGCGAGTCGACGATGACGCCCTTGATGCCGAGGTTGGCGAACTCGGCCTCGTAGACGTCCGCCTTCTCGTTGAGGGTGACCGTGACCTTGTCGATGATCCGGTGGCGGCCGCGTTCCTTGATCTTGGACTTGACCAGCTCGGACTCGCTGCGGTGGACGTAGTGCTCGGCGAGGATCTGCCGGACGGCGTCGATGCCGGCCTGGATGGTGGCTTCGTCGTCCGAGGCGGCGTATTGGCCCAGCAGGTACTCCAGGACGTAGGACGGCACGATGGCGTTGCCCTTGACAGCCTTGACCAAGTCCTTGCGAACGACCACCCCACCGAAGAGGAGGTTGATCTTGTAGTCAAGGTCGCTCTGGGGCGGCTCGCCGGCGTTGTGGGGCTCGTTCTGGATTTCGCTCATCTCGCCTCTCCTCAGAAGTCGAAGTCTGACGTGAAGGAACGCTTCAGCGTGTAGATGGCCTTCTCATAGACGCGCCACTGATTCGTATTGGGGATACGCTCCTCCAGCCGGAACTCGACAGCCCGGTTGTTGTAATCGTTGGCGTCTTGGCTGAGCAGCATCCGCGGACTCTGGTAGCGGTCACGTGCGTCGGCTGACATCTCGTCGAAGGTTAGGCTGACGAGGTTCGAGAGCAGCGTTTCCCCCGCATAGAGCCCCGCTCGGAGGGAGCGTGGCTGGACCTTGTCGCTGACAGGTTCTGACTGGAACAAGCGGACGACGACCTGCCCGGTCGTGATCTTGTCCGACTCCGGGAGGATCTTCACATTCACCGGCCTGACGTCGCTCCTGCGCTTCTTGTTGACCGCCAGCACCGGGACGACGATCTCCTGCAAGGTCGCCCCCCCATGAACGAAGCGCGAGCCACTTCCGGCCATCCGCAGGCGATGGATCGACTTGGGAATCTGCACTTCCAGCGCGCTGTCCAGCCCGAGCTGGGCAGCCTTGAAGGTGGCGAAGGCGGGATCAACCTTGAGGCCGTTGCCCAGCACGAAGCGCTTATTGACGTACTTGAGGTCGTCTCCCTGGGGCTTGGTAGACAGGAAGAAGGGGTCGGCCAGCGCCTCGTCCTGGAACAGGAATCCGTGGTCGGCCGTGATGAAGATGTTGGTGGCGTTGGCGCCGGCCAGCTTCTTCACCAGGTCGACGAGGTCGCGCAGCGTGTCCTCCACAGCCTCGAACACCTGGCGCTCGGTGCCGAGCTTGTCCCCGGTGGCGTCGATTCGGTTGTGGTAGACGTACAGGACCCGGTTGGCCTTGTACAGCTCGCGCCGTTCGTCGGCGGTTAGGGCCTTGAAGTCCTCGGCCTGGATCGCTGACCCACCGACCGCCTCCAGGATCTTGCTCCGGAGAGTGGTGTTGTAGGTCGGCTGGTCGTCGGCCAGCACCGTCTTGGCGTCTGCTGAGTGCTTGAGCGTCGAGTGCGGCAACAGGGCGGCCATACCGAGCTGGGTGTAGCTGGGCAGCACCCCCAGGACGGCCTCCAAGGTCGCGTCGAAGCGATCTTCCTGCCTGATCAGCGAGCCGAGTTCGTCGGCCACCTCGTAGCGCATGGCGTCGGAGACGATGACGACGGCCTTCTTGTCACCGTCGCGCACCAGCGGTTCCACGTAGCGGACGTAGAAGTCGGTCTGGGAGCGCAGCGCGGTCGAGCGCCACGTCTCGACCTGGTCGACCTGCTGCTGCCAGGCGTTGCCCAGCTCGTAGACGTACTTGTTGGTGTAGCGCTTCTCGACCTGCTCATGCAGCGATTCCAGGGGCTTGGGGTATTCAGCTGTCCGGGCAGCGACGACGAACTGGCGGTAGAGCTGGTCGATGCGGAACCACTCGCGTCGGTAGCGCTCCAGACCGGTGTCGAAGGACTGCATGGCCAAGTTCAGCGCGGCCAGCTCGCCCAGCAGCTCCGAAGCACTCGCCACGGCTGTGTAGAGCCGTCGATAGTTGTCGATCCAGACACTGCTCTGCCGTGCCCGGACCACCTCGGCCACCTCGCGCGGCGTGACGGTCTGCCCGGCCACCGCGCGCGCCAGGTCACTGATGATCTTCTGGTCGGTCTCTTCGAACAGGTCGACACTGAGGAGTTCGCGGAAGCTGGCGTCCTCGATCTTCGACTTGTAGTCCAAGTCCCTGGCGGCCCGCTTGGCGAGCGTGGACATGGCTTCCTGGCTGCGCCGGTCGTTTCGCAGGCTCGCGAAATCGAGTTGGATGTTCTGCAGCCCGCCCGGGCGGTCCGACTTGAAGCCCTCCAGTGCTCGCTGGAAGATCCATAACACCAGGTCGTCAATGCTCGGGGTGGGCGATTCGTAGCCGTAGATGTGGGCCACGCCCTGCCAGTAGAAGCCGTCGAGGCCGTAGTCGGCGAGGGCGTCGTACTTGGCGTGCGACCCCTTGGCGTTCTCGGTCAAGAGGGTGCGCGTGATCTCCAGCAGGCTGTGCTCCCGCTGGCCGAGCACCACGGCGCTGATCTTGGCACGCAGTCGAGCAGCGTCGTCGTCCGGGCTGAGCAGTGCCTTCAGGCTCTGGACGCGCTTGGCGGCGTTGAAGAACTTCTCGTGTGCGTGCACGACCTCGTCGATGCCCTCGCCGACCAGGCCCAGACCCTGCGCGACGAGTGCGGTGCGGTCGGCTGTGAAGACCCCGTAGGCCAGCTCCAGATCGAGCAGCCAATCCCCGATGCCGCTGGGCACCTGACCTGAGCGATAGACCAGGAACTTCGTCTCTGGCTCGTCGTGCAACAACCGGTTCTTGACGGCGAACTCATCGTTGGCGACACGAATCGTCTGGATCCCCGGCAGGTCGAGGCTGTCGAGATCTGCCGCGTACTGGCCCTCCGGGTCATGCCAGAAGACCACCCGGCGGCTGTCGAACCAGCGCAGTAGGTGCGGACGGACGGCAGCGACGTCACTCATCAGCGGCCTCAAGTCCGGGGATCTTCTTCAGGGCGGCACCGAACTTGGGGTAGTTCGCCTTGACGCCGTCGTCGAGATCGATGGCGAGCTGACGAGAGGCAAGCGGGTACAGCACGTCGTGCTCGTACTCCTCGAGCTCCAGCAGCACCTTGCGGAGCCGATCGGCCTCCTTCTGCGCGGCCGCCTGCTGACGCGGCGTCCCACCGCCAACCGCAAGGCGCTCCTGCTGCTGCAGACTCGAGGAGAGCTTGGCCATGAACTCCCGCAGATACTCGTTGAGAACCGTCGATACCGTGGACGGCGTGTAGCGGTGCATGTAGATCAGGGCGTTGAACGAACCCTTGGGGCTGGAGAACAGCCAGTAGATCGGGCGCTTCCTATACCGCTGAACGTGGTCCTTGTAGAACGACTTCACGAAGTAGTCGCGGACGTCCCGCACACCAAGGGACGCAGTGACGAAGCGCAGGTTCTCCTCGAAGTGCTGCTCCCCGAAAGCCACCCGCAGGAACGTGCGGAAGCGCGCAACCACGTCGTCTTCGAACCAGTCGCCATCCACGATAGGGATGACATTGTCCTTGTCGGGCGCGAACGTCGGGTTCGGCACCTTGGCCAGGTAGTCCTGCACCGTTGCCCCCTGGTCGGCCAGAATGAGCCCCGGCTCATCAAGAGCGAAGCGGCCGAAGATACAGCCGACCGCGTAGGAAACCAGGTCGCCGACGATGCTTCTGGCTGTCCTGCCGGACACACGTGATGGAACGTCCGGGCCTTCCTCTGCGCCCCATCCAGCGCCAATCTCAAGAGACCGAATCCTCGCGAGTACACCCTCGGCGAGTGCGGTCTCGGCTCGGCCCGCCGTTTCGACGCGATCTCTCAGTGTTCCCGGCTCCTCCAACAGCCGCAGCCGAGAAAACCCCCACGCTTCTTCGTTCCATTCCCACATCCGCCGAACGCTGTCCACCACGTCCCTAACTGAGTCAGCTGGAACGGCATCCAGCGGGGGGAGCGGAAGAGCTTCTAGTTGACCTGGACTCAAGTTCAGCGTTGGACTGACCGCCTCAATCAGTGTTCGTGCCAATCGAGAGTTGAGGTAGAGGAGCACTCGATACAGGTCTTCCTCGGACCGCGCGAACAGCCCTAGCCCTCCAGAATCGAAAGTCATACCTCCGGGATAGAATCGGAAGGCAGGCGACTTGGTCGACACCTTGGACCAGCCGACATGCGGCTGGAAATAGCGCTCCTTGCCATCATGGCGGAAGCCAGGAAGCGTCTGCATCTGCTCGACGGAATGATCGTCATATCGAAGGACGTAATCCAGATTGCCGTACCAACGGCGCTCGCCCCCGCCGCCCTTGTTGTGCAGCTTCCACCGGCCAGTCGGGGGAACCGTCGTGGATATGTCCGATCGGCAGACCTCGAACCACAGACGAATGAACTCACTATTCCGTCCGGTCGATATGCCTGCTCGCGGCTCGAAATAGTCGCCTACCTTGGCCCATTCGGCGAACTGTCTCAGCATATTTGCGTCTATGGAAAGGAGCACTTGCGCTCCAGGGACCGCGCTGAAGATACTCGGGGATAGATGTGCCCGATGTGAGAGGTCGACGCCTGCCACCGCATCGAGAAGCAATCGCTCCTTGGCCCATGAACTCCCTGCCGAGGTGCCATCAACGAAAACCGCTGCACCACCCGAATTCCCAGTGTTCGCCATGAGAAATGCTGCGGCTGCGACGACTTGGCCAGGGATCGTCGGGAAAGCCCCGGTGCCTAGATCAACAAGCGAGAGAAGTCGACTCTTGAACAAGATGGCGCGCCTAAGGGACTCAAACGACTTCAAGTACAACCAAGAGTTCATCGTGATCATGCCGATTACCGCATTAGGTAGCGCCAGTGCGCGATTTCGCTCGATGAACATTGCGAAGAGATCGGCTTTAGTGTCAGGATAGCTGGACTGCGCCATTTCCCGCAATGCTTCATTCATATTGTCAGACTGCATGTACGGAGGGTTCGCGACAACCACGGCGTAGCGAGGTGTGAGGTACCGCGCTTGAACCACGACGCGCTTCGCGCGGACAACTACATCTGTCTTGAAGATATCCCCGCTGGCGTCGAGCGCCATGGCGTGGCGAGCAAGTCGCACCGTCGCCGTTGGGTCCGGCCTGACGAGCGACCCGAAGGTGTCTGCCTCGGCGAACTGGTTCCAAAACGACACCTCCTCATGCTTGTCGCCGTCCCGGGTGAGCAAGAAGTCGATCTCATCCGGGGTGAAGCTGATCGGGTCGAGGACGCAGACGTTGGGTTGGATCTGCTTGTTGAAGAACGTGCGCTGCTTGGCGCGCGCCTTCATGGTCAGGGCGAAGGCAGCCAGTGCTCCAGCGCGGGCGTCGATCTCGACGCCGTAGAGGTTGTTGGTCAGGATCAGGCTGGGGATCTCGGCTGGGGCGTAGCCCTCTTCTTCGTAGATGGCGTAGAGCAGGTCGAAGGCGTAGGTGAGCATGTGGCCCGAGCCGCACGCTGGGTCGACGACTTTGAGTTCTTCAGGCCGGGCGATCTTGAGGGATTCGGTTTCCCCGTCGATCGGGGCGATGTAGTACTGCATCTGGTCGACCAGGTGCGAGGTCGGCCGGTTGAGCATCCACAGCCGGCCGAGGGAGTTCTCGACGAGGTAGCGGACGATCCAGTGGGGCGTGAAGAGCTGGGTGGCTGCGGGGATCTCGTCGGCGCCGGCCTTCTGGCTTTTCTTGAACCCAGCGAAGACCTCGTCCTTCCGCTCCGAGATGTAGAACTGGTAGAGCCAGCCGATGACCTCGACGTCGTGGCAGACATCCTTGGTGAGGACCTTGACGGCTCGGCTCGGGACCGAGTCGTCGGACAGCAGGTTGCCCGGGATGAGCAGCTCGGTGAAGTCGCCCTCGCGCTCGAACATGAACGGCATGGCCCGGTTCCAGTGGCGGCAGTAGTCCGCGAGCAGCAGAGCGTAGGCCTCGCCTTGGGCATCGGCGCTCCGTCGGGTGCCGTTTAGCAGACTTGCGACGGTTTCGCGGGTCTTGCCCGAGACCACCCCGGTGTCGATGTTGCCTCGCTTGGCTTCGGCCAGGATCTCGGGCTGTCCGGTCGCGACGCCGGCCTGCGGAGAGACGACACCGACACTGGTATAGCCGTTGGCGTCCATGAAGCGCAGGGCGATGATCCGGTTAAACCACGTGTAGGCGACCTTGTCGGCGACGGCAGCCCTGCCCTTGTCGCCCCCACCGGCCGCCGCGACGGCCTTCTCCAATGCCTCCACGGACCGTAGCTGTTCCACCCGCTCGGCTGAGGAGGGGGCCAGCACCACGGCAATCCGGGCTGTCACCTCGCGGATGAGCGACGTGCGTGCCCAGGTGGCAAACGATTTCAGCGGTGCAGTTTGCATCAGAGAGAGATTCGCTTTCCGTCGTTGAGGGTCTTCACGAGCGCCACGCGCAGGGCGTCGAGGTAGCGGTCGATGTCCGCCTCGGTCTCCAGCACTCCGGAGATGCCGATGGCGAAGATGGTCCTGACCGATACCGTCTGTATCGGGAGTGGCGGCGCCTCGTCATCGCCGGCGCCCCCTCCCGGCTGTGAAGCGGCCAGCTGGTCAAGCAGGCTCGGGTAGACGGTCTCCTCGAAGCTCGAGCCGGTCTCCCGGATGAGGGCGATCTGATTCTGGGTGCGGACACGGGCGATCGTCTGGTCGACGTGTCGCAGCACTCTCGTCTGGGCGTCGGGAGTTGCCTTCGCGTAGAAGGCGCTCTGCTCGATCTCGGCCTTGCGTTCCTCGATCGCTTCGATGACGCTAGCGCGGTTGTCAGCGACGACCCGGTCAATCTGGGTGCGCAGCTGCTCGGCGGCTTGCTTGAGCTGGGCCATCTTGTTACCCCGGAAGGCATTCGGGTCGTCTAGGGCGGCTCGCACTGTGGCGTCGCTGCCGGAGGGCAGGTAGCCGAGGTTGCCAGCGTGGGTGGTCAACAGATCGAGGGCGTCGTCGTAGATAGCTCTTTGGCCGCCGCTGATGAAGGCCTGAATCGGGTCGATGGTCGATTCTTTGGCATCGAGCAGGTCATCGCCGAGGTTGAAGTCGGTCAGGTACCAGTCGTTGGCCTTCCCGACCACTTGGTCGAGCAGGTCAATCGGGCCAGAGAGCTGGCTGACGAACGGGTACTTGGAACTGGTGATCGTGGCCTTGAGTTCGTCGCGCTTGGCTTTCAGCTTGTCGGCTCCGTGGCGCGCCAACTCCAGCGGGTCCTTGGGGGCGTTGGGCTCGTCGAAGAAGTCAGTGCAGAACTTCCGGAAGGCCGCGACCTTGCGCTCGTCGAAGGTCTTCTGCGGTGACACCACGGCGTGGGCGTGCTTCTGGGTGTTGCGCAGCGCCGTGGCGACTTCGGAACGCTTGAGGAGGTTGCCGTCCACGGTGAGAGTTACCTTGGAGGTCCCGATCAGGTAGGCGATCAGGACTTCGATCGAGGCCAGGTCCCAGCCGTAGGGCTTGGCCGTGAAGCTGTCGACGATGGTCTTCACCGTGACCTGTTCGCCGAGGGATTCCTTGCGGAGGACGAAGGACAGCACCTCTTCGGACGGCGCGAAGAGCTTGCTTGCGTCGGCGGCGTCGAACAGGCCGCTGTCGGGGTTGGCTGCCCCGGCGACCTGCTGCTCGCTGTACGTTCGGCCGTCGAGCAGCTTGAGCTGGGTGTAGGTGCGGCTGATCAGCTCCTGAAAACCTTCGGTCACCCGGACCAGCGCATCCAGCGAGCTGGAGGTGATGTCGGCGGCGTTGATGACCAGGGTGGACTTGCCCACCGAGGCCTTGACCCGCTCAATCAGCTCCTTCTCCCGCCCGGTGTTCTGCGCACCCTTGGTCTGCAGGATCTGGCCTTCGATGGCCGAGATCGAAGTGCCCTGCTTGCGCTTGATGTACTTCTCGGTCTTGATCAACAGCCGCAGATCCGACAGCACCCGCGCATCGGGCTCGAGGATGACGCGCAGCTCGTCCTTGCCTGCGCTGTGCATGCGGATCTCTTCAGGCGAGTAGGGGTACTCCGGGGAGATGAAGTGGACCGACAGCTCCTTCTGGGAGCCGTGCGCCTGGTCGTCGAGCTTGAAGCCGAACGGGAAGTCCTGCCCGTTCTTGGCGTAGCGGATCTTGCTGGTCTTGATGACGTCGCCGGACAGGATCCTGAACAGGCGACCGCTGACCTCGGAGCCGTCGATGTCGACGTTCTTGATCTCCTCCTCGATGACCTGCTCTTCGTTGGTCAGGTACTCGTAGGTGTTGCCGCTGCGCTGAACGTACGTCTGCGTCTCCAGAACGGTCAGTGCTTCCTTGACCTGCTCCGACAGCGCTGGCAGGTCGAGGCCGAAGCGGTCGTACACCAGCACCGTCAGGTTGCGGGGGGTCGCCTGGAAGCTCTCGACGTACTTGACCAGGAACAACGCCTTGAGCAGCCTGACCGCGAGGGGGTTGTCCAGGTTGCGCTCGGCGACGTCGATCGAACGCTGAGCTGCCGATTTCAAGGAGGCCCGTATGCCGGCGAACATGCTGTCGAACGTGGCGAGGTGGCCGACCTCGACGTTGCCAATGTCCTTGGCGACCTGCTGGACGACGCCGAGCATCGAGCGCTCACCGACCGAGCTGTTGCGCCCCTCGAAGACGTTGTGGTCGGAGATGCCTTCGATGGCAGCCTGGAACAGCGGGAACTGGTAGCTGACGAACGGGTAGGTGCCGACGAAGTGGGCTTCGTCGGTGTAGTTGCGGTAGCTCTTGGCGCCGTCGACGAAGTTGAACAGGGTCTTGAAGTTGGCGTGCTGCTCGGCGTAGATCACCGACAGCGCACCAACGCCGACGTCGTTCTTCTCCAGCAGCCGCTTGCGAATGACCTCCTCCACATCGGCGCTCGTCAGCTTCAGCCGGGTCTTGAACCGCGCCTGGATCTTGGAGAAGTCGTTGCCCTGTTGGCGGGTCCGGTCGCCGAGGACCTTCTCCATGTCCTCCTGGCTAGTCACAAACACCCATGCCCGACCGCCGCACTTAGTGTTGAGCGACTCGGCGATGGTCTGCAGGTTGAGCATCAGCTTGGTGTCTGAGCCGATGAACTGCCCCACCTCGTCGACGAAGAAGTTCAGGCGGAAAGTCGGGTCTGACTGCTTGTCCAGCCAGGCCTTGACCTGGTCGGCGAAATCCTCGATCGAGACCGAGTACGAGGCGCTGTACTGCTGGATGACCCCGCTGTGGGCCTTGCCGTCGACTTCGGTGAAGGCACGATCGATACTCGGTCCTTCGAGCGCTGTCTGTTCGCGTCCCTGGGCCCACGGGATGCCGGAGATGCGCGCAAACGCGTCTTGGAAGGCCTGATACTGGCCCCGGTTGTCGAGCTGGCGCTCGAAGCGAGCAACGTGGCCTTGGTTGCCGTAGTAGCCCTGAGACTCGTCGAAGACCTTGACGAACACTTTGAGCAGGGCGTCGTTCTGGTCCTTGCTGATCAGGGTGGCCTTCTGGTCGATGTTGAACAGCAGGCTCTTGGCGGGGATCCGGTCTGCCTTGTTCAGCAGCCCCGGAAGGAAAGCGTCAGGAGCCTTCGATCGGAAGTTGTCCGAAACGTTCTGGCGCGAGAAGTCCTGCCCTTCGACGTCGCCCAAGAGGTGGGCGAGCATCTTGAGCATGTGCGACTTGCCAGAGCCGAAGAAGCCGGAGATCCACACGCCGTTGCCGTTGGTGTAGGAGGTGTACTTCTCCAGCAGGATCTCCAACCCCTTGGCGGCCTCGTTGGTCAGCACATACTCGTCGACCTCAGTGGCCAGATGCGCAGCGTCATCAGCCTTGATGACGCCCTCGATCGGGCGCTGGATGTCCTTGGCGAAGATCTGGTCGAGCTGCATCAGCTCACGCCTCCTGTTCCAAAATGTTCTTGGCTCGGTAGTACTGGTCGTCCTTGAGCTGGCCGAACAAAACCAGCGACGAGCCCAAGGTGTCGGACTGCTCATAGCGGCCCGGGAAGAACATCAGCATCGGTTTGCCCTTGACCACCGACTGCAGGTTGTTCAGCACGTTGTGGGAGCGGATGTAAGGGAACACCTCACCGATACCGGTGAGGAAGAAGATGTCGAACTCCTCCTGCGCCAGTCGGTCTCGGATCGCCGGGGCGATGTGGAGCTGCGGGTCGAGCATGCCCTGCAGCAGTTCGCGGAAGTCGGCCTTGTCCTGGTCGGGCTCGACCGCCAACACCCGATCCCAGACCTTCCGCCCCTTCAGCAACTCGACCGACAAGTCGTACAGGTTGATCTCGAAGACCTTCACCCCGGCAGCGCGAAGTCGATTCTTGACCCGCTTCTTCGCCCCTGCCACCTCAAGCGCCGCCTCGGGCGGATAGGGGTAGATGAAGAAGGGAACCTCATTGCCCAGGCCTTCCATCTGCAAGAAACGATCGCCCCTGAGAACAGCGACCAGGTGCTCCTCCTGCTCGGGCAGTGTCTTGGGGATCACCGCGCCGTCACCTCTCCAGCCATCGGCCGGATCGGGAAGAATCGCAGGTCGCTCGGAGTGTGGGAACCCAGCGCGACCGAGATTCGCTCCGACAGCACGGCGGGCATGATGCGCCCACCCCCCGACAGCAACGCTGCCTCCTTCAACATCCGGAACACATTCGACCTCAACTTCCGTAACGTCGAGTCTTTGATCTCTGCCACTTCGTCGTGCCACAACGCCTTACTCCGAACGAAGCTATCGAAGTCGTGATGATCCAGCGTGGGGGCCAGGAGCAGGAACCGCTCGCGCAGGACTTCCTCCGCGAACTCCCCGATCAGCTCGTACCGGCGGCAGGCGGCGGCCCACATCAGGTAGTTCCTCTCGGACGCGGTGACCTCAGTCACCAGGACCACCTCGTCGTCGGTCAATACCGAAAGACGCTTGACCGTCTCCCGAACGAGGCGGATCCCAGTGCTGTGGGTTCTGACCTGCAGCAGGTTGCTGTCCAAAGCCAAGCGGCGGACCGTTTCCCACTTACGGTGCTGGACGTACAACGGCGCAAGCAGTGCGGCCTCGCGAGAGAGAAGAGTGCCCGTGGTGAAGGACAACGCATAGCGCAAGGGGGCCACCGATGCTGCTGCGTCGTTCATCGATCCTCCTCTTCGGGTCGTCGTCAGGCTCTCGTCAGCCCATGGCCGTGCCGTTCATGCCGTTGCACCGATATCCGGCACACGCCAGCCCTTTTACGGCTGCCACTTCCTCCCCGACCCTAGCGGGCCCGCCCGACACTTCCTGTCACACCCGCGATCAGGCCGCGGCGGCGGCATGATGCCCCGCCGCGGCCCGCGCGATGGCAAAGAGAACTCGCCTACGCGACGAACCTCACCACTCGCCAGACGAGCCGGCTGCAGTACCCGGTGGTCAGGCTGTCGATCGACACGCCGCTGCCGTCGGAGTTCACCATGCGGCCGTCACCCATGTACATGCCGGCGTGGAACACGCGGCCCCCGGGCGAGTATGAGAAGCCGATCACGTCTCCCGGCCTCATCTGCGCGAAGTCCCTCGGGATCACCCGGCCGCCGGAGTTGTAGGTGATGTCGTGGGCAAGGTGTGGCAGACGGACCCCGATCTGGGCGTAGGCGTACAAGACGAGCCCGGAGCAGTCGAACCCGGTGACGACGCGTCCGTCCTGGCCGCCGGGTGAGCAGCAGATGCCGGTTGAGGGTCCGCTGGGAGTGCCGCCGCCCCAGCTGTAGCGGGTGCCGATCCAGCGGAGGGCGGCGTTGACGGCGTCAGTCGCCGGGCCGGTGCCGGTCAAGGGCGTGCCGGTGGCGTCTGTGTCGTCGGCGACGCACGGGTTCTCGGCGACGTCGCCACCGCTGTATGCGGCCGCGTAGTAGAGGACGTCGTTGACGTACCAGAGCGCGTGGTTGTAGGCGAACAGCGCCTTCCGGACGCCCTCGGCACCCGACAGCGCACCCGAGGCGACCAAGTAATTGGCCGCCGAGTGGGCACTGTCCGCATCGTCCGTGATCACCGCCCGCCCGTCACCGTTGCCGTCGACCCCGTAGGCGGTGAACGTCGCCGGCATGAACTGCATCAGGCCGCGAGCGCCGGCGCTGGAGGTGGCGATGTTGCGGCCGTGGTTGGTCTCTTCCATGCCGACCCCGGCGAGCAGGGTCCAGGGCAGCCCGTACCGGGTCGCGGCGGCCTCGTAGAGCGCCAGCACGTCTGTCGGGATCTCGGTGGGCGGGTTGTGCAGGCTCGCCTGACGCGGGCTGCCGGGCTGCGGCAGACCGATCGCGGACGCGGGCGGTGTGCAGGTGTTCGCTGCGACGGCCGGGGTGGCGAGCGTGGTGATGAACAACACCAGCGCGAGCGCGACGGTGAGCAGGGCGCCGAGTGAGAGTGCGAGGGCCCAGGCAAGAACCTTCATCGTGAGCTCGTTTCGGTCATCCCCGGTGAACTTCGACGCCTAGCGAGCGCCGTCGATGGCCTGGTTGGTGTAGGTGAACGCGGCGGCCGCGGGGTGCAGGACCGTCTGCACCTTGTAGATCTGCTTGCCGACGCACCACAGGGCGCGACCCTTGCGCTGGGTGGCCCAGTCGGCCATCAAGTGCTCGGCGATCGGACCGAGCTCCAGCAGCTCGGCGAGCTCGCGGGCGACGCTGGGATCCTGCCCGTGCAGGATCTTCAAGTCGGCCAGGTTCAACAGTTCCTTGGCGATCGCGGTCGCTGCCGAGGTCGACTCGCCGACGGTGAGCATGTCGCCGGGCTTGTGGCCGACGACGAACTGGATCTCACCGTCGCGGCGGGAGAACCGCATGTCGGCGTCCAGGCTCTTGACGGCTTCAAGGCCGAGGCGCATCTGTTTCCACATCTCGTCGCGGATGTTGATCCGGAGGTCGCCGGGGGCCTTGATCTCGCGCATGGCGCGTCCCCACGACGACAGGCAGGTCAGGGCGATGCCCATGGCCTCGTCGCCGAGGGGTTCGAGGCGGGACAGGGAGAACGACTGGATGGGGCCGTCCAGTCCACGGCGATGGTGGTGGGCGCGTCGAACAGGCCGGCCAGCGCGCCGGTGACCAGCTGGCCGAGGGCGTCGCGCAGCAGGCGGGTCTCGTCGAGGAACTGCCTTGTGGAGGCGTAGCGGCATTCGGTGATGAGCTGGTCGGTGGGGTTGGCGAGCAGCTGCCACAGTGCGGGGATGGTGGTGACGTGCAGGGTGTGGTGCCCGTCGAGGTAGCCGGTGAGTTGGGCGAGGGCGGCTTCGACGACGCGGGCGTCGGTGGGTCCGAACGGGACGCGTTGCTCGCCGACGAACTGGGAGCCGACCAGCCCGCGGATCAGGGTGAGCCACCGCCGGAAGATGATCCCGGCGCGTCGTTGCGCTTCGACCCTGTCGAGGGTGTCCCACCCGTCGCCGAGGGGGCCGAAGTCGAGGGGGTTGATCCGGGCGCTCATGCCGGGGCCGACGGCGAAAGGTTGGACGCCGAACGCGCGGCACAAGGGTTCGTACTCGTCTTTGGGGTCGCCGAGGACGAACACCTTGTAGCCGAAGTCCATCATCAGGGTGGCGAAGTTCTTGGAGTTGGTGGACTTGCCGCCGCCGGGCTTGCCGAACGTGATCACGTTGGGGTTGGTGACCGGGACGGTGTCATCGAGCACCCAGCCGAGCGGGTCGGCGTAGAAGCTGCCCCCGGACAGTTCGTCGATGCCGATCTGCGCGCCGGTGGGCGGCAGGGGCGGGTTCGCGATGAACGGCCACCACGCCGCCGCCTGGTCGCTGGTCATCCGGTACTGGACGACCGGGGTGCGGGATGGGCTCCAACCCCGACCGGGACGCCGTTGGCCGTGGCGGGGCGACGGGTGGAACAGGTAGGGCTCCTTGCCGGGCCGTTCGGGTTCGGGTTTGGTGGGCAGGTCGTGGCCGAAGTCGGCGAGCAGTTGGGCGGTCGACCGGCCGCGGGGCGGCGTCCTCATTCGTCGGCCTTCCGGGTGAGCCCGAGGCCGAGGGGCAGGGTGGCGGCGGCGAAGCCGGCGTCCTGGGCCAGGTCGAGGCGTAGGGGGGCGAAGCCGGCGCGCCGGATGGACGCGTCGAGGCGGCGTCCGAACTCGGCGACGCGCATGGTCTTGGCGACGGTGACGCACGCGACCGCGTAGGGGCGGGTGAGGGCGTGGCCGGAGGCGAGTTTCGCGTCGAGGCGGTGGGCGCGGGTGACGTTGGCGCGGTCACGGGAGCGTTGCCGGATCTGGAGGCGTCCGCGGAGTCCTTCGCCCATGTCGGCGGCCCACTCCCCCGAGGCGGTCTGCCGGTCGGCGCGACTGAACGGAAGGATCGGGAACACCACCGTGTAGGAGCGCCGCTCCCCCGGCTCGGACGGGGTGAGGACCGGGGCGAGGGCGCCGAGGCAGGCGCCCCGGTCGGGGAGCTTGATGGTGGAGCTGATCGAGTTCCAGGCGTCGTGGGAGTAGTGCCGCATGGTGGTGTCGGCGCCGGAGGGTCCGGCCATCGCCCACGGCACCTCGGTGCACACCGACGGGTCGCTCTGGTGGGCGGCGAGGGCGTCGATGATCCCGGCCCGGTCGGCGGGCGCGAAGCCGGTCCGGACCGCGAGCGCCAACTGGGGGGAGGTGAGCCAGGTCACGTCGGTCATGCCCATGCCGCCGCGCAGCATCGCGGCGATCTCGTCGGCCAACGCGTACAGGACGCGGGTACGACCCTCCAGGCCGCCGCCGAACTCGCGGGCCTGCTTCGCGATCCGCGTTTCGGGGACCACGAACGAGACGAAGGCTTCGGTGCGGACGGCGGCGCGGGTCAGAGCGGTGGCGAGTTCGTCGTTCATCCGGCGGGCGAGTTCGGGGCCGTCGGGACGCCGATGCGTTGCGATCCACTGCTGCCGTTCGGCGCCGTCGTCGGGGACGGTGCGGACCAGGAACACGACGTCGCTGATCAGGGACGCCCGGGCGGCGACGTCGAGGAGTTCGGTGAGGCCGCGTCCGTACTGGTCGCGGCGGTCGCCCTCGGCCATTCCGACGCCGGGGTGCCGGATCGCGGCCGTCATCGCCCAGGTACGCAGGCCGTGGTCCTGGATGATCGCGTACCGGGTCTGCGCCGGGCCCTTCGGGCTGCCGTCGTGGACCTCGATGCCAGTCATCACCCCGGGGAGGTCCGCGTTCTCAAGGGCTTCGGCCTTCCCGGTGGCGGCCTTGCTGCGCCACTGGGTCCAGCCGAACGCCTTGCCTGCGGTGAAGCTGAGGCTGGCGAGTAGCCAGCCGGTGGCCGATCGGCCGCGGACGGGGACGACGACAAGCACCGTCACCACGGCAGCCAGGGCCGCCAACTCGGCCGCCAGGGCCCAGCGTTGCTGGTTGGCGGCTACGAACACGGGGATGACCGCGAGAGTCAAGGCCGCCAGCCGGGGGCCGGTCAACCCGAAGAAGAAGCCGACTCGATCCGGGCCGTAGTCGTCGTACACCGCTGCCATGACGTTGCCAGTCGCTCAGAAGGTCAGCGCGGCGCCGAGCGGCGTCGCGAACAGGCGCGGGACGTCTGCCTCGGCTTGGTTGCCGACGACGTCCACGGCTTGGGTCTGCTGGAGTTCGGCGACGCGGGTGGCTTCCGCCTGCTGCGCGCGGGCGTGGTGGTCCTCGATCGCGCGCCGGTCCTGATCCAAGAGCGTCGGCTGCGATTCGGGTGGATCGACGTCCGGGTAGGGGCAGGTCCAGTCATCCATGCGGCGCCTCCTGTCAGCGTGGTGGCCCGAGGCCACTCGATTGCATAACGGGGCCGGAGGCTGGCCCGTGGACAGGCCGGGTGCAACGGACGGATCGAGTTCTCAGGTGCGATCGGATCGGAGGCGCCCGCGACCTCCTCAACAGCGCACATGCCGCTGAGGTCGGAGAGCAGCTGCGCATACGGAACTGCCCGATCCTGACATCGGGGATGCTGGCGCCCCTCGCCAATCCGCCGAAAGGACCGTCATGCATGATCGCCGGCATCTCAAAGAAGTCTCAACGCTGAGCGGCGGCGCGCGCCTCGGCGGACACGTTGACGGCGAACTGCCACGCTTCCTTGCGGAGCACGGATTGGAAACCGGGGTCGCGCCACACGCGCAGGGCACACGCGCCAACAGCAGCGACGAGGCTCGTACGAGTGGCGGGCTGGGCTGATCTCTGCAGAGTCATGATTCACCTCCCTCTGGTGGTCAGGTGCAAGGTCGCACGGTGCCCTCTCGCACCGCCCGCGCTGCAATTCGTACGTCACCCAGCCAGCAACGTCGGAGTTGCAAAGTTGATCAGCATACGGCGATGCCGTCTTGTACCGCAAGACGCACCGTTCCAGGCAACTCGAGATTCGCTGTTTGACAGCGCGAGTCGGCTCTCCATAGACTGGTCGACTTTGCTTCGGGCGACCGGCGGCGGAGACGAGATGCCAAGCATGCAGTCTCGACGGGCAACTCGACAGACCGAGGGGGGTGAACATCATGGGGAAGAACTTCCGCGACCAGAAGTGCTGGTCTCGTAGGGAGGTGAGTGACGCCCGCCTGCACCAGCACTCCGGCTCCCAGCACGCCATCGGCGGCTGGGAAAAGGTGAGCAACGGCGACGGCTCATTCTGGATGCGCGCAACGCGTCGCTGACTCCCGTCGACGCTCCGCCCAGGCTTCGGGGTTACCTGCGCCGGGCGGAGCGTCCTCTCGTCCGTGGATACCCGTCCGCGGTTCAATGACATCACACAAGCAACAGGTAGAGAGGGGCCCGGATGCCGGATCCAACAGGCGTAGCCCCAGAGTCAAGCGACCCCAGCTCACGGCTCAGCAACCCTCAGTACGGCGCCGATTGGATAGGAATCGACGCCGGGTCGATGAGGACCAAGCGCCAAGCACAACGTCAGCGCGAGCGCGACGCAGTTGCGGCGGAGAAGGCGCGCCTGAAGCGTGAGGAAGAGGAGATCCTCACTTCCTTCGGGGACGACGAAGTCGTTGCGGCGGCTCCCTCAACCACTCGAATCGCCCGCGAGACACGCGACCCGCTTCTAGAGCAGCGTTCGGAGCCGAGCGCTCTGGTCGAACAGCTCCACATCGAGAACCTGCGATCTTTTGCTGGGCCTCATGATGTTTCACTCGCTCCGATCACTCTGATCTACGGGCCTAACTCAGCCGGCAAGTCGACGGTGATCAAAGCCCTCCGACTCCTTATGCAGGTCGTTGATTCGGGGCGCTACGACGCGCTTCGCCCTTGGGACGCTGCGTTCAGCGAGTCGAGCGCGCGCAGTCTGCTGACGTATACGGAACCCGACCCCGACGACCCGAGCGGCCATCAGTGGCGGTCGCCGCTCGTGCTCGGCGTCGACTTCAAGGGTCACGACGGCCGACGCGCACATGCCGAACTCGGGTACGACCTCAACCCGGTGGGCTCGATCGACGTCCACACCACATCGTTCGCGCCGTTCGATACAGAGCAGGTTGCCCGGAAGCGGTTCACACCGGAGAACTTCACTGACGACCACGATCCCTTTCACCCTGCTGACTTCGGAGAGCCGCAGCTCGCAAGTTTCGTCGTAGAGAAGTCCGAAGATGGTGAGGCATGGTCGCGCGTGACGAAGCTCATCGACGCCGAGCTATTCGGACATGCCGACCGACGGCTGCAAGCAGAGCTCTTCGAGATGGCCTTCCTGCTCCGGTACCTGGGTCCTCATCGCGGCGCTCCGGGCAAGGCCTACGACCCGGTGAGTGGTGCCTTCAACTCAGGCTGGTTCGACGGCTACCGCAAACCGCTGAGGCCCGGATTCAGCGAATTTGACCTCCTCAATCAGATGCTGACTCAGCTCGAGATTCCGTATGAGTTCGGGGAAGATCCGCTGTGGAAGCTCCGCAATCCACACAAACGAAAGTGGATACTGAAGGACGTTCGCTCGGGCGCGCCCGTCGACCTAGACCAGGTCGGCTACGGCGTAAGCCAGCTACTACCTGTCATTGACGTATGCGTCCACGCCGAGCGGCAGATCATCTGTATCGAAGAGCCGGAACTGCACCTCCATCCGCGGTTGCAGGCCAGACTCGGGAACTTGTTCGCGACGGCTGCCGTGGCGGGCGGGAATCAGGTCATCGTCGAGACTCACTCCGAGGCGATCCTCCTCCGGCTCCGGCGTCTGATCCGCGGTGGGCAACTCCGTCCGGATGACGTCGCGGTAATCTATGTCGACAACACGGCAGCCAACGGAGCATCCGTACGCCGCCTTCGGCTCGGCGACCACGGCGAACTTCTCGATCCATGGCCCACCGGGTTCTTCGACGACGGACTCGCGGACATCCTCGGGATCACCGCGTGAGCCAGCCCCAAGTACTGCTCCCGATCGCGGTGGACCCAGCCGCGCTGACCGACTATCCGACCGATCGTGATCAGCTAATCCACCGCGAGGTTGTCACTACGCTGGGCGCTCATGGAATCCTGACGCTTCCCGGAGCAGATCGGGAGGCCCTGTTCCGAGCCCTCGCCGGCCTTGGCGACCTGTCGAGGAAGCTATGGGAAGCGCAGATCCACAGCCTTTACGATCTGAACCGGCTCGACCAACTCCCGGGCGCCATGAGTGTGGGCGACCGACTACGACAGAACGGCAACGTCCATGACGACCAGGTCGACGTGCGCGTGTTCGTCGCCACCCGCGCGGTCGCCGAGCAGCACGGTGTAGACGACACCTCGGGTTACACGACAATCGACGACTCGGACGTCGTCATCCCGAGCACGATCCACCGGTCTCCCGCTGTGGTTGCGGCGAGAGAGGTTGGCCTGTTTCCGATGGGAAAGACGCGCCGCTCCGCCGTCGTGAACTCCTTTATCCGGCCCCTCGCCGTCCGTTCATCCGGAGTCAAACTTCTCGACCCCCACATTCTTGAAGGCATCATAAGCGGCAACAGCACGACCAGACACGCCGAGTGGCTGGTTCAGACGCTCGCCAACACAATGCCCGCGAACTCAAGCTTGTCGATATTGGGGAAGCTCCAGCGCGACTGGCAGCCCGCCGACCGTTCGGGTCACGAAGCACTTATTGAGGAATTCTTGAGCAAGTCGCTCGGCAAGCGCGTCCTGCCGATGAGGATCGAAGTTAGATTGCTGAAGTCCACCGCGCTCCGGGATCGTTTCATCTGGTTCAGCTCGGGCCATTCCTTCGACGTGCTGCACAACTTCACTGCCCTGTCGAGCGAGGTCCTGAACGACAACCTCCGCTTCATTCGACATGACGACGGGCTCGCGCAGCAGACGCTCCAGACAGCCGAGGCGATGGAGAACAACACTCAACCCACGATGGTGAGTGTCACGCGGGTCATTTCGTGAAGCGATCAGCAACACTGACGCGTTCCGGGAGTCGCCACGCAGCAGCCCGAAACCCCCCGCGAGGCCCCAATTACCTCAAGACCCGCGTTCAGGCTCCGAGACGCCTGTTTCAGGACGCGTCCCGGTACCCGAGATTGAGTCTCGACCCGAGTGCTAAAGCGCCGCCACCTCGGCGACCTCAACCACCTCTGACGAACTGACGGCGCCCCTCGCCCCAGCTCCCCCTCGCGCTCCGGTGGGTGCGAACGTCCCGGTGGACTGCATTGAGCCCGTTCCGGACGCCGCGCCGCCCCGCGCGGCGTCCGGGGGTGGACCTCCCCACCCGCCGCCGTTGGCCACAGTTGGGTCGTCTGGGTTGGCCGACTCGTCGGTGGCACCGTCGTATCCCGACTGGCCGCTGCCAGCCCGTACGCCGCGGCGTGAGTAGTCGGGCGGGAAGTTGTTGTGACCGACTCCCATCTGGTTGGTCTGATCGGCGCCCATGGCCGCGGCGGTCCCGCCCACGGCCGCCATGACGCCGATGCCGGTCGAGAAGGCCTGACCGACCGGGCCCATGCCCGCCGCGAACCGACCAATCGTGGTCGCCGCGGCTCCGTCCTCGCCCGCGGTGCGTCCGGCCTCGTCGGTCGTAGTGGCAGCGCTGCTGCCGGTCTGGCGTCCGGCGAGGACGCCGCCGATGCCACCGGCGGCGGCGATCCCGGCGCGCAAGGCGGACCCGGACGTGCTGCCCGGATCGGTGAACGCGAACAGCTTGTACAGCGCCAACGGGGAGAACGACGACACGCAGATGAGCACGACGCCGACGAACGCCGTCCCAATCGACTTCAGGACGTCGTCCTCACCGCCGACCGCCACCTCGGTGGTGATCCTCACCCCGATGCCGAGCGCCAGCACCATCAGGGGCGGAGTGAGCGCGGCGGCGTGGAACCAGCGAAACGACTTCCAGAACCAGCCGCGTCCGAAGTCGGTGACCAGCCCGGCAGCCGCGATCGGTGTGACTGCCGCCAACACGAGCAGGGAGGCGGCTCGGGCCACCATGACCAGCGTGTGGCCGATCGCGGCGAGCCACAGCAGCATCCCCATGATGCCGAGGATGACGGCGACGGTGCCGTTGGTGATGTCGCTGGCGGTGAACGGTTCCCAGGGTTCCCATTCGCTCCAGCGGGTGACGTTGAGCAGTGACTGCATGAGGGCTTTGGTCAGGCCGCTGCAGGCGGCGACCAGGGTGACGCCGTAGCCCACCCACGCGAACCATACGAAGCCGAACTGGGCGGCGCCGACGAGGAGCCGGCCGATGCTGTGCCCGTCCCGCTTTCCGAGGGCGACGCCGACCTGGACGAGCATGAGGATCCCGACAAGCGCGAGGGCGATCCAGAAGGTGGTCGCGTACAGCTCGCCGACGGGTCCGTCTTCGCCGAGGCTCGGGGTGAGGATCGCGTCCTCAAGTTCGAGGACTGCCCGAAGCACCCACAGGCCGGCGTTCCAGAGCGCGAGCATGGCCGCGGTCAGGCTGTCGGTCACCACGTTGGCGATGGCCGAGCCGAGCAGGCCGAACGGATCGATGGGCATGGCTGCTCCTTCAGTTGGAGGCGACGGGCTGCCAGCCGGCCTCGACGGAGGCGTCCGAACCTGGCCAGGTTGACGGGGCCGGGGCGGGTGGGGCGCCGGGGGCGATCAGCCAGCGGCCGCCGGTCCACTGCATGCGCTCGCAGGTGCCGTAGCCCATGCGGGCCTCCGCCTTCAGGGCGGCGCGAACGTCGAGCAGCACGCACGCGACCACCCAGTCAGGGCCGTCGGTCCCCTTGGTCTGGATGGCCGCGGGCGTGACGCTGACCAGGGTGCCGGGGTCCAACTCGTTGGACGACTGCCGGGCGTGGGTCAGGAAAGACTGCACGTTGCGGGTCTGCGACCAGTCCGCGGCGCCGACCCCGCCGGGCATCGCCCAGTCGCGGTAGACCTCGATGGCCACCGGCAGCGACATCGCGGACAGCACGCGCACCTCGATGGCCGCCAGTTGCGCGGCCGCGCCCTCGGGGGTGCTTGGGAAGCCCGACGGCACACCGCCGGCGCCCACGGTCGTGGCGGCGGGCAGCCTGATCGCGGGAGGCAGTGAGATCGCCACCCCCGGCGTGAGGCCGGCATCCTGGGCCACCGTCGCCATGGGCGCGGCAGCAATGAGGTCTCGCCGCCGCGCGGGGTCGGCGTCCGGGTGAGCGTCGCTCAGGACGCCCTCGGGCGCGGTTCCCGCCGAGAAGCTGGAGACCAGGGTGTAGCCCAGCCCGTACAGCAGGACGCCGCCCACCAGCAGCAGTCCTGCGAGGACGCCCAGCAGCTGAGTGCGCGAGAGCGGGACGACCTCGGCTGAGCTCGCCGGGACGGGTGGGCGACGCCGGAACATCAGCCGACGCAGCCGTCGCCGAGGATGCCGTTGAGCATCCCGTAGCCACCCATCAGCACCACGGCGAGCACCAGGACGCCGGCGAGGCCGATGATGCCGCCCTTCGAGAGGTGCGGGGAGTGCGTGGCTCGTCCGACGAGGATCGCCCCGACGGACACCAGGGCCGCGATGCCGAACAGCCACAGCACGGACCACAGGACCATGCCCGAGATCTGGTCGGTGTAGGCGGCGACGCCCGTGGGCGCCACCGGGCAGATCTTCAGCGGGACGATCAGCGGGTTCATGTCGGTTCCTTTCGGAGGAGGGCGAGGACGTTCTGGGCCGCCTTGAGCAGCGGGGCGGGCAACGGGTCGGGAGTCAGACCGGTGACCTGAAGGCGTGGATCGAGCGGGAAGTCGGTGAGGTGCACGCGAGCGGGAATCCCGGCCGCGGCGACCTTGACCGGACGCGGCCACCGCTTGGCCGTGGGTCCCACGACCACCCCCAGCGCATCCCAGCCGAGGAGCTCGGCGCACGACTCCAGCCGGCGGACCCCGGGCACCGTGGCGTTCGTGACGAGGACGACATCGTCGAGCGTGCGCAGCATTGACCCCAGCCATCCGGCGCCTGGGCCTGACGCGGTGGTCCAGTTGGTGTCCACCAACGTCCACTCGACCGATGACTCGGTCGGAACTGGCACGATCGCGTCGCCGGCGATGGGGCGCTCCAGCAGGACGTCGCCACGACTCCCGCGGCGCCAAGGGCCCTCGGTCCCGAGTTCGGCATTGGCTGCGGCAGAGAAGCCGGACGCTAACGGAGGGCCGCACTCCACCACCCGCGCCGGTGCCCCGGCTGCGGTGGCCAGCGCGAGCGCCAGCGTGGACGCACCCACTCCGCCGGCGCAGCCCACGACGACGACCACCCGCTCACTTGGCGCCGGCGTCCAGACGGTCGCAGGTCCCGGTGCCGCGGATGTGGACCGGGGCCCGTGGGAGAACTCGCCCGCCTCGATGGCGCGCCAGGCCTCTTGGAGCTCTGCCACGCTGTGGGCGGTCACGACGGGTCACCGCCCCGAGGGCGCCGATCCAGCAGCCCGGACAAGAGCATGGCCGGGGGCACCTTGGCCAGCTCGCGTCTGGCCTTCTGCACGTCGCGAAGCCTGCGCAGGCACCCGTCCAGATCGTCCAGGGTCTCTGGCTCCATGGCCGCGATCTTCAACAGGGCGGCCACCTCGGCCGGGGTGCTGGTCATCTCGGCATCACCTCCGCCATCCCTAACGGGCCGCGCCCGTCATCGGTGGACAGTCAGCCGACGGCGTTCAGGTACTCGCCAGCGGCTTCGCTGAGGGCCGCCACGCAGCGAGCGGTGCGACGCCGCACGGTCCGGGCACACACGCCCCACTCCTGGGCCACGACGGCGCTGAGTTGGCGACTCGACAGGCCGGCCACCCCGCCCTCGCGGGCGCGGCCATCGGCCTGGAGGGTCTTCGCGGCCTCGATCAGACTGACCAGCAGCTCGCAGTCCTCGTCGGTGATGACGTCCTCGGCGCATGCCCAGGCGAGCAGTTCGGCCAACTCGGCTGCCGGGTCGTCGTCTTCCACGAGCCGGTCGTCGGCCGGGTCGACGGGGCCAAACGAGACCGTCGACAGCCGGTGCGGCATGTGGTGCGTGGGCGCCCCGCAATCCAGTAGCACCCCCTCACGCAGCTGACCGGCGACCTTCGCCGCCACCCAGTGCGGACGCCGCCAAGGCAGGCCGCGGACCTCCACCCACAACTGGGCGGCCAGCACCTCGTCGACCCGATCATCAGCCAGTCCCAACCGGCGGCGGACGCGCAGGGCAGTCGGGAGCAGGAGCCACGCGAGCACCAGCGCTGCCTCCCGGTCGTCGGCGCCATCGAACGCCGCCAACCGGGCGAGGCCGAGGAGGACGCCGTTGGCGACCGCGGGATCGGCCGCTCGTCGCCAGGCGTCCAGTCCGGCCGGGTCGTCAACGACCCCCAACCGGGGCTCGAAGGCGACCCATCCCGCCCACTGATCCTTGACGACGGACTCCATCCGCTCGTCCTGCAAACCCAACATCTCGGTGACGTTCATTACCGTGGTCCTTCCGCGTGGGTACGCGGGAAGACCACCAATCAGACCTTGCTACTCTCGTAGCCCGACTCGGCGCTGGCGGGCATCAATCCGCCTGCGGAGACTCTCGATTCGCATTACCCCCCTAGTGGGTAGCACATTTGCCCCATAACCCCCGCCGGCAGTGTTCGCCGCAAGACCGTCCCTTCCGCCATCATGCAGCAAGGCATGGGAGGACTCTGGTGGGGTGGCCGAGAGCATGGACCGGCAGCACGCGAGGACCATGGCGTCGAAGGTGTCACACGCACCCGAGAGTCACGGGATCACTGTCCCTACGGGTTGGACTGGGCGTGAGGGCACAGGTTGCGCAGGGTCACGTTCGCGGACTTGCGACGGGGAGCGCTGCTACGGTCTGAACGTGACCAACGCCGACACAAACCGGTTCAGCGCAGGGGGATCTGCGCTGGGTTACCTTGCGCAGGTCGAGTACGCCCTCTTGATCGCTCTCCAACGAATGGACGGGGATGAGAACCTCCGCCTATCTCTAGAAACGGTGGACGACATCACTTTCGAAGTCGAGGGTCGTCCCCGCGAGCTTTGGCAGACGAAGCATCGTGTCAGTCGACAGGGATCCCTCGGCGACGCCAGCCAGGACCTCTGGAAGACGCTTCACAACTGGATCGAGACATCAAGCGATCGATCTGCGTGCTTTCTCATGACAACCGCGGCCGCACCGGCCGGCACGGCCGCGAGCCTGCTCGGACCAGCTCGGAGTAATGAAGACGTCGCGAATGCGCGCGAGAAGCTCGATGCCGTCGCCCAGGCAGCCGGTAACCGAGGGTCCGCCACCTACTACACGAGGTACCTCTCTCTCCCCGAAGACCAGCGAACTGAACTGCTCGACAGGGTAGTGGTGCTCCACGGGGCGGTAAGCGCCGCAGACATGACCGAGCGCCTCATTTCCACCGTGCGAAAAGCGACGGTTCCACAGCGACGACTTCCCCTGGTTGAGCGCCTTCGTGGCTGGTGGCACGGGCGCGCAATGGCGCACCTCACTTCTGTGGCCCAGGGCAAGAACGACTGGATTGACATCGGCGAAATCGAAGGACAACTCCTGCTGATCGCTCAGTCGCTGCGAGACGACAATCTTCCCTTGGACTACGACGATGAACCAGAGCCAACCCGCAGCGAAATCGCGCAAGACGACCGGGTGTTCGTTGCCCAGTTGAAGCTCATCCTGCTTCACCACGAGCGCATCAGGCAAGCCGTGTACGACCACAACAGGGCCTTCCTGCAACGGTCCAGATGGCAGCGGGAGCAGCTCCTCACGATCGGCGAACTTGCCGCATACGACCGGCGACTGATGGAGGAATGGAAGCGGGTGTTTCTGCCACTGGAGGAACCGTCCGGCAACGATGAGGATCTCGACACAGACAAACACGTCAGCGCCCTGCGGCTTTACCAGAGGCTGCAAGATCGAGCGCTTCCCGAGGTTCGAGCGGAAGTCCGATCGGGCTACATCCCCTTCGGCTCATTGCATATCCTTGCGGACCGCCTGCAGATCGGCTGGCATCCCGACTGGGTCGAGCTAATGAAACACCGGCTCGCCGAAGTGCAGAGTGTTGACGATGGCCAGGGTGCCGCATGAGTGTTAGCGCCCTTGGATCCGCGCTGGACTCCGAGACGAGCACCCTGTTCAACCCTGCGTTCTGCGCGCTGCTGCTCCACAAGGCATGCGCAGGCTACGAGGAGAAGGTTTCGGAACCCATGCCCCTCACGTTCGCGTTCATAATCCTTCCCAACGCGCTGCACAAGCCCACTCGTGACGCGCTGCCTTCGACCACAGCCTCATCGATGTGGGGCTGGCAACGGGCGAATCCAGTGCTGCTCATGGACTTTGCGAACCGGGTCAGCACGTTCCGGCCAGTCACGGCGAGTGCCATCACCTTCGGGCTCAGGCATTCTGTCTTGAGGGGCTCGCTCGGCTCGATCTCGGCCGGGGCCATTCGGCGCCGCCCGCGAACGCTGCACCCGACGGAGGACTGGAATGCTTGTCTGAAAACCGCCCATTTTCTCGGCAGGTGGTTCGGGGGAACCGAGTCTGATGAAGCCACCGCCCTTGCCCGATGGGGAGTCCGACCGTGATGCAACTCGATGCACTCATTCTGTACAACGCTGACGGCGACGTCCGACGCATCCGCTTCCAGCCAGGCCGGCTCAACGTCATCACGGGCGAGTCCGGTACTGGGAAGAGCAGCATCATTGGCATCCTCCGTTTCCTACTTGGTAGCGATAGCCCGCACGTGCCACTTGGACCCATCCAAGACACGGTGGCCTGGTACGGGCTGCTGGCTCACGTCGGCGACACCAGCTTCTTTGTCGGGCGTCCCGCGCCCGCCCATGGCGTTACAACCACGCAGGCGATGCTGTCAGTCGGCGAGCGTGAGCAGCCGCCGTTCTCCTCGCTCGCAATCAACACCAACACAGACGAACTCGTCGATTATCTGGGCGGACTCATCGGCATCGAGGACAACCTCCACTTGCCGGCCGAGGGCCAGACACGGCGCGCCTTGGCAGCCAACCTGCGGCACGCCCTCTACTACTGCTTTCAAGGCCAGGGGGAGGTTGCCAACCCCGACCTACTCTTCCACCACCAGAACCGTGACTTTCAGAAGCAGGCGATTCGCGACACCTTCCCATACTTTCTCGGAGCGCAGGGCCCCGACGCCCTTCGCAAACGTGAGGAGCTCGCAGAGCTGCGCCGCGAGATCCGACGACGCGCAGCACGCCTTGGTGAGGCGCGCGCCGCGCGACACCTCGGGGTAGGGCGCGCCGCGGGACTCATCGCCGAAGCCAAGGCGAGCGGCCTCCTGCAGATCGACACGATACCGAGCGACGCAGCGGAAGCCTTCCGGCTCCTCGCAGCTGTGCTGCAGGAGGAGGAACCGCCGGTCGACATCGATGCGGTGGACGGTGCCGCTGAGGCAGAGGACCTCGTTGCACGTCGGGCCGCGTTGCGCAGCGATGTGCGCGAGATCAACGACAAGATCCGGGGTCTTGACGAGTTCGCGCGGGTTGGCACGGAGTACAGCGCCGAGCTCAATGAACACCGCGTTCGGCTCGCCTCAATTGGGCTAATCCCAGATTCCTTGGATGACAGTGCCCTGTGCCCCGTCTGCGCGAGCCCGATCAAGGGCACCTCCACGCACGAGGCAATAAGTCACAGTCTGGGCCGCGTTGCCCGGCGCATCGAACTGGCACAACGTGACCTGCCACGCGTGACCGCCGCGCGCACGCAACTAATCAATGAGCGCAACGAGAAGCGGGCCGAGATCGCTGACATCCAAGCGGCGCTCGAGGAGTTCGCCAGTAGCGAGGACATCCGCGCGGGCGCCCAGCGGACATGGGCTCAGCAGAGCTTCGTGAAGGGCCGAATTGCCCAGTACCTAGACACGACCAGCATGGAGAGCGATGACAGCATCACGACCCTGGAACGGGCAATCGGAGCCTTGGAGGACCGGGCTGCAAGGCTCACCGAGGAGCTAGACCCCGAAGCGCTGCGCTCGGCGGTCAACTCCCTTCTCAACATCGTCGGGCGCCGAATGACCGACCTTGCGAGGTCGTTGCCGCTCGAGCACTCCGAGCATGGGGTCAGGATCGACCCCTATCGCCTCACAGTCGTCGCAGACACACTCCAGGGCCCTGCCTACATGGACGCAGGCGCCATCGGAAGCGGCATGAGCTGGGTCGGTTACCATCTGACTGCCTATCTCGCGCTTCAGGGGTTCTTCATCGAGGCAGACCGGCCCGTGCCCCGTTTCATCGTCCTTGACCAGCCTAGCCAAGCCTTTTTCCCCCGGGATCGCCAACGGGGCGGCGATCTCACGGAGCTCTCAGATGCTGATCGTGACAACACCCTGAAGCTTTACAAGTTGATGTTTGATGCTGTCGCCAGACTCGACGGACAACTACAGATCATCGCGTTCGACCATGCGGACTTCACCGACGACTGGTTCAGGGGCTCGGTGATTGAGGTCTGGCGAAACGGTAACGCCCTCATCCCACGGGAGTGGATCCACGACGGTCCCGAGCTTTCGGGGGAAGGTAAGTCCGGATCGGCGACCGGGCCGCGTTGAGCCCTACCGCTGGATCGCACGCCCGTCACTAGCAACGCTCCTCCGGGAGCCGGTCAGTGGGCGAGATCACGCCACGCGGCCCTTCCGCTGCCACGGTGGGCTCGAGACAAGATCGGCCGATCGGGCTGGGAGATCGTCTGGCGCCTCGCCGTCCTCGGAGCGGTTGCTGACGTGGTCTCGCAGGATGCGTTCGGCGGCCTGCCGGTCGCCTTCGGCCGCGATGACCGCGGCGAGGTCGAGCCTCGGCGTGTCTTCGTAAGGGGCGGCGAGCAGCGCGGTTTCGGTGGCGGTGCGGGCCAGCTCCAGGTGGTCGGCGTGCAGCGCTGCGATGGTGATCGTGTGGGCCACGTCGACGACGGCGCACACCATGTGCTGGTCGATGCGGGCGCCGTCGGCCAGCCAAGCCCAGCCGCGCCCACGTTGTCCTGTGAAGGGCTCCCCGGTCACGAGCTCCAATGCCGCCTGAAGGTCACTGAGGCCCTCGGGACCGCGGGCTTGTCCACGCGCGCGAAGTCGGCGGAACAGATCGATGTCAGCCAGGACGCCGATCAGCTGGTAGATGCCCATACCTCGGGCGATGCCCGCCGGGGACTTCGTGGCGTCGGGCAGGTAGTTGCCGCCGGAGGTGGGGTCGACGCCCAGCCAGCTGCGCACCTTCGAGAGGTGCACCCTCATCTGCGTGGCGTCGGAGCCGAACGCATCGACGACCTGGTCGATCGTGACGCCCTGGGGGTGCAGCGCCAGGAACGCCAGGAGCTCCGTGTAGAAGGCCTTGCGCTTGGCCACCACCGTGGGCTTCCCGGTCGTACCGGTGCGCGCCTGGATGGGGCCGAGTAGCCGCAGATGCGGGCGGGTCCCGGCCGCCCAGGCCGCCAGATCGGCGTCCAGACCCGGGTCGGCGCCCTCGACCGCTGTCCGGATCTTCTCGGGCACATGCGGGGCGAGTTGCTGCAGGTCGTCCGTGGTGGTCGCAGCCACGTCGAGGACCTCAGCGTCCGGGGCTGGAATCACCGTCGCCCCCGGCTCGGACACGGGGTCTGTGTCACGGGGCAGCACGAGTTCGTCACGGATCGCTCCGGCGGCGTCGCAGTACTCTCGCCAGCCGTCGTCGCCGTCCGTCGGCATGTCGACGTCGTCGAGCAGGTCGGCGTGGGCCAGGAGCAGGGCGCAGCCCTCTGCCTCGGCGGGGGTGAGTCCGTTGGCGATCAGGTCGAGGCCGAGGGACGGGATGAGCACCCGCCCCTGCCCGGTCAGTCGGACGCCGCGGCCACGGACGGGCTCGGTGTCGGCGACCATGACGACGGCCGTGCCGGTCTTCCCGTGATGCCCGCCGACGAGGGCGAGCAGCTCGTCGAGCGGGCTGCTCGACAGCGCCCCGTTGACCAGGACGAGCCAGCTATCCCACACGTCGCCGCCCAGGTCGTCGACGCGCCCGGCGGCTGCGGTCACGTCATGCTCGGCGCACTTGTCGACGGTCACGCGGGCCGCTGCGATCGCCGCGTCCAGTGAGGCGGAATCCTCGAGACGGTGGTGGCGGATGCGCGCCGGGTCGAGCGGTTCGGCCTCCTTGGCGATCCCGATGCAGTCGAGCTGGACTTGGCGTGCCCACGGGTTGACGGCGATCTCGGCAGCCAGGTAGCGGGCGAAGTCGGCGGCGTAGGTGGGGTCCCCGGTCAGGCTGATCGTGCCGAGCTGTTCGAGGTTGACCAGCCAGGTGGCGCCGTCGTCGTCGAGTCCCACGGAGACGAGCTGCGGGTAGGCGGATCGGGCGGTCGACTCATGTTCGTGCGAGTCGGTGGCCAGCAGCCATCGACGGTCATCATTACCGTCCGGCCGCCACGGATGCGCCAGCGTGATGGGCTCGACCAGCTGAACTGCCACCTCGCCTGGCAGGAGCTGGACAGCCAGGAGCTGCGGTGGGGCGTCGCGGTCCTCGCCGGAGACGGCGAGCAACCTGAGCGCGTGGTCGATGGCAAGCAGGGTGGGCGTCGCTGCCTGCCCCTCGGTCATCACGGTCTTCTCCACCGGAACGAGTTCCGGCGGCGGTGCCTGGATCGTCCGCCCCGGCCGACGGGCACGGAACTGGGCCCTCCGGCGCTGGCGCAGCGCGGCCAGCAGCCCAGCGGCGAGGACGCCGCCGGCTCCGGTGAGTCCGACCAGCAACCAGGGTGCCGGCGCGTCGGCATCCCGGTCGGACGCCTCGCTCGCTGGCTTGTCGTCGCTGCTCACGTCGGTGGACACGGTCGCCGAGGCGGACGGGGCGGGCGTTGCCGGGGCGCTCGACGGGACGACGGGAACAGCGACGGCCGTCTCGGACGTCGCAGGCGACGCCGCGGCTACCGGCGTGGGCGTGGCGGTTGCGGAAGGGACGGCGCCAGCCGGCGTGGGCTGCGAGGTCTGGGGTGTCGGCTCGGCTTGTTCGGGTTCGGGCGAGGTGGTGGGCAGGTCGGGCGTCGCTCCCGCAGCGGCCGGGATGAGTACATGCCAGCCGGGGAGGATGAGGTCCGGGTCGGTCAGGCGACGACCGTCCGGCTGGCTGAGCTTCCGGGACGCCTCGAAGATCCGGGGCCAGGCGTCGGCGTCGTCGAGGTGCTCCTGGGCGATCTCGCTCAGCGTGTCCCCCTTGACCACGGTGTAGCGGGAGTGATCGTGGTCGTTCGATGCCGTGGCCTGCACGCCGTCGGCCCGCGAGCCCGCGGGCAAGGTGAGCACCCAGCCCGGCCTGAGGAACTGCGCCTTCCCCCGCAGGAGTTCGTGGTTGAGCTTGAGGATCTCGGGGTAGCGGCTCCCGGACCCCAAGTGCTGCTCGGCGATCGACCAGAGGGTCTCGCCGCGCTTGACCGTGTGGGTGACGGGCGGGGTGGCATTCGCCGAGAGGGCCACGGCGCTCGGCGTAGGCCCGGCGGGCTTCGACAGCTGGGGTGCGGCCGTTGCCGTCGGCGAGGCCACCGGGTTCGGGCCGTCCGGGACTGCTGATGCCGTCTCGATCCCCGCCGCGGGCACCGTGATGAACAGCAGCAGGGCTGCGGCCACGAGCCGGCGGGCCGGCACCTGGGACCACCGGAGCCCGGGCAGCTTGGGTGCCTCCAGGCCTTGGAGGGCTGCGATCGCTTCCGTGATGATCGTGACCGCGAGCAGTCCCCAGACGATCCACGCGGCGACCTTCAGGACCAGGATGGTCAGGCGGCCGTCATCCGGCGTGGTGAGCGCCGCCCACCATCCGTCCAGACCGGAGGGCGTCGGCCCCCATCCGAGGGCCAGCAGCACGGCCGGCAGACCCACGAGCAGGCCGAGCAGCGCGACGGAGGCGGCGAGACCGAGCAGACGGGGGTGACGAGGCGGCGGGTTCATCGGGGAGCTCCGTTCACGACACGCGACAGCAGGATGGTGGCGTCGCCGCTGACCGTCTTGGGCCCGACGCCGGCGGTCCCGAGGAACTTCGGCTGGTAGACGATCGTGACGTGCACCGACAGGGTGGTCGGTCCGGTGATGCTCACGCTGCCGTCGACGCCGGCGGCATGGAGGTAGGCCGCTGCGGCCGTCCGGGCGGCGGCGGTGTCGATCTGCGGGGATTGGCCTCGCATGATCTGGCTGGCCTGGACCTGGTTGGCGGCCGTTCGCCCCGCCTGCTGTGCGAGGTCGTGCGCGCGCTGTTGGGCGTTGACCTGTCCGGTGAGGTCGATGGTGATGCCGATCACGAGGGTGAGGATCAGGGCGATCAGCACGCCCCACACCGTGACCGAGCCTCGTTCGTCGCGATGCCTCATCATCGCCCCCTGAACACATCGAGCGGACTGGTGACCGTCGCGCTGACGACCCGGTCCGGCAGGCCGGGCAAGGACAGCTCCGACAGTTCCACCGTGCAGCTCACGGTCGCCGCGACGCTGGCGGGTGTTCCCACCGGCCTGGAGAACCCTGAGGTGTCGAGCGTGACCGTCATGGACGCGCACGTCAGTCCCTGGTTGGCGAGGGTGGCGCGCGCTGCCGCCACGGCTGTGGTTTGCGCGGCGCCTGCGGTGCGGGCGATGGACGCCGCGCGTGCGGCGTCCGCGGCTGCCTGCTGGACACTCCCGTGGGCGATCGCCACCCGGCCGCCGGCCACTGCGAACATCAGCAGGAGCATCAGGGCCGGCACCAACAACACCAGTTCGATCGCCGCAGACCCGCGCTCATCGGTGCTGCTCCAACCCCGAGCCGTGGGCCTCCCGCGCCTGAAGCGTCGGCATTCGTGAACTGGGTGCTTCATCGCGTGTACCTCTCGACCGGCAGGGTGGCCGACTGGGACACGGTCACGTCCATGAAAGGCACGAGCCGGACGCTGTGGCCGGTCACCGTCACGGTGGTGCTGGTCGCCGTCCTGTCGCCGGTGACGGTCACGCCAGTCAGCGTCGTCCCTCCCACGTCGGCGGCGAAGGACCTCGCGCTCGACAACCCCGCCTCGAGGGAGGAGTTGAGCATCGCCGACGTGCGGGCGCCCGACTGGGCGGACGCCAGGGCGATCGACCGGGCGTGGAACCAGCTGCCGGCCTGGACGGCCAGGAACAGCACGGTGAGCACGATCGGGAGCGCGATCACCATCTCGACCGATGACGAACCGCGCTCCCCCCGCATCTGCCACCGGCTGGTCCTGGACCGTCGCATGGTCGTCGCCTACCGGATCTCGTTGGCCTTGCTGACGACGTAGGCCTGGATGATCGCGGCGACGATCCCCACGATCGCGATGGCGAAGATCGCCCAGAGCACGTTCTGGATGGTCTCCGACATGCCGTCCTCGGCGAGCATCCGCTTACGCTGCTTGGCGAGCCACGACTCGAGGTCGCGGCGCACGAGCTGGCTCTCCACGTACAGGTTGAGCATCATGGTGGGGTTTCCTCTCCTGAAGGGGTTCTTCCTTTGGGGGTCAGGTGTTGCTCATCAGGGTCATCAGGGATGGCCCCAGCAGGATGGCGATGAAGACGATCGCCAGCATGGTCGCAGGGATGGTGAGCCGCTCGGAGGCGGCGTTCGCACGGGCCTGCTCGTCGGTCAGGAGCGCCACGCGCAGCGCTCGGTTGTGTTCCCGAAGGGTCTGGTAGACGGGCATCGTCTGCTGTTCGGCCAGCGCCATGATGTTGGCCAGGTCGTCGAGTTCGGGCAGGGCCAGTTCGTCACCCATCGCGCGGAGGACGTCCCACGGTGGGCGGCCGTCGACGCTGGACTGGGTGAAGCCCTCCGCCAGGCGGTCGAAGACCCACTGGCCGCGGCCGACGCGCGCCGCGTTCTCCAGCGCCTGTCGGGGGCCGGAACCGGCGCGGCGTTCGAGGGCCACCAGGTCGATGAAGCCGGTCAACACGTGGTTGAACTCGAGGCGGGCCGCCTTCGCCTTGCCGTGGATGTCCAGGTTGGGCAGCACGAACAGCCCGACGGCGCCGACCAACGACGCGATCAACGGGACCGCGATCGGGAACCGCAACCCGAACACGTTGAACAGCGTCGATAGCAGCGGGGGTGCGACCAGCCCGATGGCAGCCAGGATCAGCTTCTCGCCGTAGAAGCTGGCCTCCGTCCGGCGCAGCAGCGCCAGCTCCTTGACCGGGGTCATCCACACCCACCTCGGCACCCAGCGCGCGACCCACGCACCCAGCCGGTCCTGGGCGTCCGCGCCGCCCAGGAGGGGCGGAGCTGTTGGCACGCCGGTCAGCCGGTCCAGCGCGGGACCGAGCGCCGGGACGGTCGGAGCGAGCCACCACACCGCGCACAGGACGCTGGTGGCGAGCATCAGGCCGGTCAGGGCGGCGAGCTGCAGGCCGGTCATGACGGGTCTCCTGCCAAGAGTCTGGGCAGCGGCTTGACCCGCGCCATCCGTCGCAGGACCACAAGACCCACCACATAGAGCGAGAGGAGCACCGACAGGACGACCTGCCCCATCGGCGAGCGGTACGGCTCCAGGTACTGGCCGGTGGCGGCCATCCCCACCAGGCACACCACGGTGATCAGGGTGACGATCCGCGCTGTCTGGCGCGGCTTGCTGCGGTCGGCCTCCAGATGCCGCCGGGCCGCGACCTCCGCGGACACCGATTCGGCGAGTCCGGACAGGATCTGGGAGAGACCGTCCGCCCGCTTCTGGGCCGCGAGGATCAAGGTGGCTGCCACCAGGTCACCGGTCGAGTCGTTGAACTGGTCGGCGAACGCGCGGAGCGCCTCGGCGGTGTTCCACCGCGACCTGATGCGGCTCACCAAGGTGGTCACCTCGGGACGGATGACGTCGGGTGCGGTGCGCAGGGTGGCCACGAGGGCGCCCTCCAGGCCGACACCGACAGTAATCACGCCGGCCAAGTTGCGCGTCCACTCCGCCAGGCCTTCGAGGCGTTCGATCGTGTGGGACTCGTCGGAGACGCCCAGGACCACCGGCAGGCCGACCGCCGCCAAGGGGAAGACCACGATGGCGATCACCCAGCCCGACAGCAGGGCGACCACCACCCCGGCCACTGCCGCCACGACCCCAGCGACCAGGAAACGGCGCGGGACCGAAGCAAGCCGCGCCAGGAGCCGGGGCGTTGCCGGAGCGGCCGTCGGGACAGGCACACGACGGAGCCCTGCGACCAGCCCCATCACGCCACCGACGCCGAGGACGCTCACCAGCGCGGGAACGAGCGGGTTCATGCGACACCGCCGTGGCGTTGCGCCTCCAGGAGGAACTCGTTCGCGGTGAAGCCGTGACTCGCCAGCATCCGCAGGTGGTCGGGTAGCACGAAGGCGACCGCCGGGCCGTCGGGGTCGCTGCGGAAGACGGTGGTCGCGGCGTAGCCGGCGGACTCCTCGCCCGGCGTGATCGCGAGCACCTCGTCGACCACTCGCCGCTTGCGGACCGAGCCGTCGCGGCCGCGGACGAACATGGACCGCAGCTGCACCACCAGGCCGAGGCAGCGAGCCAGCTTCATCACCGCCGAGTCACGGGTGAACTCGCCGGACTGCATCGCGCAGCTGACCAGCTTCTCCATCGTGTCGGACGCCGACGCGGCGTGCGTCGTCGACAACGAGCCCGAGCCGGACTCCATGGCCATGATCATCTGGGCCACCTCGCGTCCGCGGACCTCGCCGACGATCTGCCGGTCGAGCGCGTACCGGAACGAGGCGTGCATCCCGTCCTGCAGGGTGAACTCGTTCACTGGACGCCCATCAGGTCCCCGCTCGCCCGAACCGGGACGCGCTTCCCACGAGAACACGACGGGGTGCTCGTTGACCAACTGCTCCAGACCGAGTTCCCGCTCGGTCTCGAAGGTGCCCAGCACCTCTTCCGGGCCGATCTCGGCGCACAAGGCTCGCAGCAGGGTGGTATTGCCGTCGCCCTGCTGGCCGGAGACGACGATCGACAGCCGGGCCCTCACGGCGGCCGCCAGGAATGACGCCAGCAAAGGGCTCACCGTGTCCAGGCCCACAAGGTCGTCGAGGGTGATGCGCACCAGACGGTGTCTGCGGATCACGACGCTCGGCCGGTGGGTGACGAACGCGGACGCCGCCAAGCGCGCCCCGGCGAGATTGAGGTGGAGGTCGGGGTTGGCGTCCGAGAACACGCGCGGCGGATCGGCCCTGGACGCCAGGTCCTGCAGCAGCTGGATCAGGTCCTCGTCGGACGCCGCCACCGGCGGCCCCGGCACCTTCTCGCCACCCACCAGGTCCAGGAACACCCGGTCGTGACCGACGACGATGATGTTCTCGACGTCCGGGCGATCGACCAACGGCTGCAGCCGGCCCAGCCCGAACATCAGGTCGAAGACGGCCTGTGCCAAGGCGTCCTGCGCGGTGGCGGAGCTGACCGAGCCGTTGACTGCGAACCGCGCCTCGGTCGCCTCCTGGACGACCTGCAGAATCACGGCCCGCCCCAGTTCCTGGCGCGCGGTTTCGTCGGCCAGGGGGGACTGCCCGATCCGCTCGGAGAAGCGTTTGGACGCCAGCGCGCGCAGTTCCGACGCCTGGTCCCAGTCCACCTCGGGCGCCCGCTCCGTGGGTCGACCATCGACGCCCGACCTCGCCTCGCGGCCCACGACGTGAAGCGACGAGGTCGGTGCGACTGCCGTCGACAAGGTGAACCCAGAGCGGACCCGGCCCGGCCGCGCCGGATCGGTGCCGTCGCCGAAGGCGGTGAACAGGGGCACGCTGGCCAGGTCGGGCCTTTCCCAGGTGGGCTGCGGCTGCTTCGTCATCGTTCCGCCCCCGCACTGGTGCGCGGTAGCGCGTCTTCGGTGCGCGGCGCGAGGGCTCGCAGCGACTCACCCAACGCCACCACGGACCTGGGCAGCGGCGACCGCTCGAACCGACGTTGGGGCTCGCCGTGGGACCACCACCGCGCGGCGTCCGGATCCCACGCGACCTCGCCGACCACCGGCACGCCCAGGGTCTTGGCGACTTCGGAGGTGCTGTACGGCCGGGTGCGGCCGGCGATGACCAGCCGGACGTCCCCCAGCGAGCTCTCCTGGAGACCCGGCAGCCATGACCGCACCCGGGCCAGTTCAGGCAGCCCGGTCCCTGTCACCACCATGGTCACGTCCGACTCCGAGATCAGCGGCTCAGGGCTGCCGACCGTCCCCAGCCGGCCGGCGTCCACGACGATGTCCACGCCCGTCTCCGCCTCGAGTCCACGCAGGGCGTCCAGGACCGCGTCCCACACGCCGAGGAGCGACGCGGCCTGCTGGTGCGCCCGCAGCCCCGGCAACAGGCTCGCGTTCGAGTCAGCCAGCGGGAACAGCCGTGACGGCAGTTCGTCGGCTAACTGGTGGTGTCGGTGCGCCAGCACCAGCTCGGAGAGTCCGGGCCGCGCGACCCCGGTGCAGTAGCCCGCCAGGATCGCCGAGCCGCCCGACGGGTCGGCTTCCACGAGCACCACGGGGCGGGGCCACGTCAGGGCGAGACCGACCGACAGGGTGGTCACCCCCAGCGAGCCCGAGACGGACGCGACCGTGAAGACGGGCATGGCGTCACCGTTCCCGGGAGTCGAGCACCACGGCGACCTTGCCGGTCGCGGCCCGGGCTGCCAGATCGGGCGCGGCGTCCGCGCTCACCAGCAGGTCAACCAGGGCGAACTGGCCGTCCTGCGAGCGCGTGACCGCGACGACCTTGGCCGCGATGGTCACAGGCGAGACGTCGCCGACCTGGCCCTGCGCGCCGGGCGTCTGCACCACCCGCACGTCGTCGCCGGTCTTCAAGGGAATGGCGGGCAGCATCCCGTCCACCAGGGACAGGCCGACGACGGTCTCGCCCTTGGCCGGGACGGTCTCGGGGGCGATGGCGTCCGGGGTGAGCAGCCCGCCGGCCGAGATGTCGAGCGCCGCCCGCTGTCCCACCACCGTCAACACCTCGCTGGCCGGGATCGAGGCGATCGCCGGATCGAGCGACACCCGCGCGACCATCAGATCACCGGCGGCGATCACCGCGCCACGAGGGACGGCCGCCTTCGCCACCACGACCTCGACCGACGAGGTTGCCGCCGTCCACAGCCACACGCCGCCCAGTGCCGACAGCAGGAGCGCCGCCACGGACGCGATGATCAGCACCGGACGCCGCCGGGTCTTCACGGGACCCAACGCCGCAGGCGCCGGAGGGGTCGTGGTCGTCGCCGTCGTCGGCGCCAAGGTCGGTGTCCTCACGTCGTCATCCCTTCACCACGGTCTGGAGTTCGCCGATCGTGACAACGACCGAGCTCGTGTAGGTCTGGTTGATGACACCGGACGCGCCGATCCCGGACCAGTTGATGGTCCAGTAGCTCGTCGCGGTGACCGTATAGGTGCCCTGCTTCGTGTAGCGGTAACCGCAATCCGGCGACGCCGACATCCCGAACGAGTCCTTGTACGAGGTGCCCGTGGACGTGCACGCGACGGTCCCGCCGTCGCCCATGCTCCAGACCACCTGGGTGACCTTGCCGGTCGCGGTGACGGAGTAGCCGCCCGCGGACGCGGTCTTCGTGTTCGGCCCCCACGTGCTTGCGTCCGGTGAGGCCACCCACAACCAGATCGGCAGCCCGACGAGGCCCACAGAACCCGGCGAGGGCTCCGGCGCCATCCCGATCGTGACCGCGCGAAGGCGCATCTGGGTGACCGCCTGCTGGGCCAGCACTCTGGGGTCCGGGATCACACCAGGAGCGGTATCGGCCCAGAAGAGGTAGGAGCCCGGGCCAGACCAGATGCCGGAACCCGAGCACCGGTAGATCGATCCCGTCGTGTTTCCGCTCCACACCGCGTCCGTCAGCGGGGCGGCGGCGACTCGGCCTTGATGTAGCAGGCTCGGGCGTTGCTCCAAGTCCCTAGCTCCGGGTTCGAACAGGGGACTTCGCGGGGAGGCATTTCCTGCGTCACGCAGGCGACGGGGTCGCTTCTGCCGGAGCCGGTGTGCTTCAGCGGAGCTGCGCCGCCGGAGCCACCGTAACCGGGGACGCCGACCCCACAGGCAACTCCCCAGCTCGCCCCTTCGCAGCCGGCGTCCGCGTAGGCAGGGGTCCCCGTCAGCGACGTTGTCGCCAGAGCCACGCAGAGCGCGAGCGCCGCGAGGAGCCTGGTCAACATGATCCGAGGACCTCGTCCTTGGTGATCTGCAGGTTGGCGCCGACGAGCTGCACGGTGCTCTCGTGTGAGAGCCGTGGCTGCGGGGCCGGCGTGACCGGCTGCCCGGCCTTGTCCGTGAGGATGGCCTCGCTGCGATCGACGCAAGAGGTGACGACCCACCCGTCGCCCTTGGCCAGGGCGCTCTGGGAGGGGATCCTCGTGGCCCCGACCTGCACCTGCCCCCGCTGACGGACTGTGGTCAACATCACCTGCAGGCTGCTCAGGGCCTCGCCCGAGGCGAGGGTGTCGAGCTCGTTGATGCTCCTGCTCGAGTCGACCAAGAGACCGTCGAGCGTCTGCCACAGCAGGACGACCCGCGCCTTCGCGTCCTCGAGCTTCTGGTCTTCGGGGCTGAGGGTCGGTGTCGGCGTCACCGTGGGCGACGGCGATTGCGACGGGCCCGTACTTGTCGGACTGGTGGTGGGCGTGGCTGTGCAGCCACCGATCAGGGCAGCGGCCATGATGGCGCCCATTGCTTTGGTGGCCAGTCCCAGGTGGGTCATCCCATCCTCCTTCGCCTACGGGACATAACGGGGCGCGGAGGCGCCTCGTGGACATGCGCTGTCTGTTGTTGTCTCCCAGACGGCGGCAGCACCGAAGCTCCCGGGTGCGTCTGGCGCTCGTGGCGCCGGTTCCGCGTAGTCGCGGGTACGGCCATTGTCAGAAGCGGCCATCGCTGGCTCCAAGCTCTCCAGGGGGTGGACCTTGTACGGGAAGGCTAAGCATGGATTTCGGCGATCCTGCGGATTTCGAGCTTCGTCCCTCTGCGTGTCACGCTAGCACATCTACACCGTTTAGCGGTATAGATTGCTCATCGTGTCTCGTCTCCCCTTGCCGCGGACCACTGAAACAATGGGCGCGTGCCTGCCTACTCCGACGCCCCGCTCCCCGTCGGGTTGGACGCGTTGGTCGGCATGGGCATGAACCGCGTCAAACTCGCGATCGCCGTGGCGCTGGCCGAACACGGGGGTTGCCTCAGCACACCGGAGCTCATCGCAGCGCTCGGTGAGGGGGTCGCGGGTACCACGATCGCGCGCAACCTCAACGAGCTCGAAGACCACGGCTACGTCACCGGCGACGTTCCCCGCGACGAGCGTCGCCGCCGGCGAACGCACTGGACGCTCAACCACGCGAACCTTCACGCCGACCTGCGGGCCCTCATCCAAGCCACCACACCCTCCGGTGAGCCTCCGACCGTGACGGGTTGACCGGCGGCGGTGGCCGTCGGGTGATCGAACGCGAAGCCCTCTGGTCGAGTTGGGTTACGGGAGTCGCCAGCTCCTTGGCGCGAACGGCCTAACTCCTAATCCACAAGGCGTGACGTTGGCGTGAGTCCGTGCCCAGCGACACGGCGGTTATTGGGCACGGTCACCGGGCCAGCCATCCGGCACAAGAACGGCCTCGCCTTGCTCTTGGTCTCGTTAAGGCCTCGCGGTGCGCGCAACCCCGCTCCCACAAGGGATGACTGCTCGCCGCTCGCCCAGGCAGCGACCTGGGGAGTCATCGGAGAGCGAGCCGAGGGCTGCGGCCAGGAGTACGTCGAGCTGGTCTTGTGTCCCTTGAGGCCCACTTGGGCCCAGAAAGGGACAGCGCCATGACCATGCGAACCTACGAGTCCTTGCCCACGGCCGCTGCCCGGATCGGGGTGAGCGTGAAGACCATCCGGCGGCGAATCGCCGAGGGCGTCCTCCCCGTGTACCGGTGCGGCCGCATCCTCAGGCTGGACCCGGAGGACGTGGACGCCATGTTCAGCCGCTATCCGAAGTGGAGCTCGACCGAGTTCAGCTCGACGGGACGCCGACCAGCGCGACGGGCGTCATAGCTGGCGTCGTGGGACCCAGGCGATCAAGGAGGCGCTACTTCCGAATGAGACTTCATACCCCCTGAAACGCAGTCGCCGGGCGACCGATCGAGTGGAGCAGACAGGGTCACCACCGGTCAGTCCCCCGGGCTACCACTGCACCCCTACAACCAGGTCGACGGACTTCAGATCCTGCACGACCGTAAGCTCGGCACCATGGACTTTGCGAGCAAGGCTGACCGATCTGCGCAAGCCGTTGGATCGGCGAGGGACGCACACGATGGTGCGCGCGCTCTGGCAGCGCGGTTGGTGTCGGGGGCCGACCAAGCACTCATAGAGGTCGGGCGGGAAGCAGTGTCCTACCTGCTCCGTGCGGGAGTGGAACCAGTGCCCGTGGGTCGAATTTTGGAACCCAGCATCGGCTCCAAGACGGAGAGATTCGAGGAGACGGGGAGAGCGTGGGCCATCGCGCCAGTTATCAGCCTGTTCCTGAATGGCGACGGGACGTGGAGCGTCTACACCATGAGAGCACTCCGAGTATTTCAAAGGCGCCGGACGCCCCTATCGAAGGCTTACGGGTCAACCATGAGCGCCGGCCACGTGTACCCGGTAGAACCAACTCCTCTGAATGGCGACTGCTTCCAGGCTTGGAGCGGGTTTGTGCGCGCGGACGTGCCGCATTCCGGCAGTTCGCTCGTCGATCACCTGACAACTCTTTCGTTCGATGAGGCGGGATGCCTGAGTATCCAGGAGCCCGGGAGGGGTGCGATGGGTTTCTCTGATTGGGTGGCGGAGCGTGTCGGGCAGTTGGCTGTCGGACGTTGAGCGCGGTGAAGTCGCCGGGAAGATGCAGATCTGAAACCTGTCTATCGTCTCGCTAACCTGATCGCGGATGTGCCTAAGCGGCTTCTGCCGAACGCCTGGATCCAGGTCGATCCCGCGGACTTCGAGCCCATTTACATCGACAAGATGGCCGCGGGAATGACGCTCGCCGCCGGAGAACAGGACGAGCAAGCAGCGAACGGTGCGGCCTGCGTCCCTTTGCCATTCATCGAGTGCGATTGGAGCGACCCCCCGGGCCCAAGTCAGTTTTTCGAGATCAGCGGGAGAGACAGCGTCCAGGTGCCTCTCATCCAGGAGCTCACGCCGATCGTGTGGCGTCGCAGGAAGTGCGTCACGAAGGTGAACCTGGAGGACCACATCGGCGACCTCACAGGTCCAGAGCGAGAGCAGGTCAGGGGTTGTGTTGAAGCCATCGTCGGGCAACGACGGTCAGACGCCGTGTCCGAACTGACTAACCTGAGCGACCAGTGGCAAACGCCGACATGCGGGCGGCCAGCTGGGCGTCGCGCTCAGCGGCGACGTGCTGGTAGCGCATCGCCATGTTCGGCGTGCTGTGCCCGATCCGCGCCTGAAGCTCAGCCAAGGTGGCACCCAACTGCGCTGCCAGCGTCGCACTCGTGTGGCGTAGCCCATGGACCGTCAAGCCGGGCATGCGGATGGCCGCCTTGCCCTTGTTGTGGGCGACCCGCAGGACACTGTCGTTGAGCGGGGAGTGCCCGTCCCTAGCCGGGAACAGCAACGCCTCCCGCTCGCGCACCGGCTGTCGCGCCGCCCAGGCCCGCAACGCCGGTAGTAGGTGGGGGGGGGATGGACACCGATCTGACCCCGGCGTCCGTCTTGGGTGGGCCGATCAGGAGCTGCCCCTTGAGTCGCACCACGGCCTGACGGACATGCACCAAGCCGAGGTCCAGATCCAGGTCGCGCACGCGGAGCCCGCGCACCTCGCCGGAACGCAGACCGCACCATCCTGCCAGCAACAGCGGAACCCGCCGCGCCTCAGGCACGGCAGCCAGGTAGCGGTTGAGCTGGTCGACCGTGAGCACCTCGATCTCGCGTGCGCGTTCCTTCTGGGTTCCCGCCTTCACCCGGCAGGGGCTCACCTCGACGAGCCGCTCCTCGACGGCCTCCTTGAAGATCGACTTCAGCAGCCCGTAGGCGTTGGCCTGTTGGGTGGGCGTCGTCCGCATCCCGGCGTACCAGGTGGAGATCTCCGCAGCAGTGATCTCACTCAGGGGCCGCTTGGCGAACGCCGGAAGGATGGTCAACCGGAGCAATTTCGCGTACAGCGCCGCCGTGCCCGGCCGAATCCGGCGGCGGGCCACCACAGTGGCGGCGTACTCACCCAGCAACAGGGGTGCCTCGTGAACCTCCCTGACCTGACGGGCCGGCGGCTCCCACTCGCCGCGACTGATCATCCGTTCCTGGTCGACCAGCCACCCTTCGGCGTCGATCCGGGCGACGAAGGTGATCGGGGCGCTGTGCCGGCCGCCGTCGGGGCCGGTGTAGCGCGCCCGGTACCGTCCGCTCGGCAGCTGGCCGACCTCACCGAAGCCACGCTTGGCCTTGGCCCGTGGTCTACCCATGGTGCGCCCCTCCCGTCACACTCCGTAACGGGCCGAAGGACGGTCGGGTGGACACTGGGCGGCGCCGACGACGTTCCCCACGCCCGGGATGTCGTGGGGAATACGTGGGGAACCGTGGGGAATACGTGGGGAATGGGAGGCCTCTGAAGGCCATCCGTGTCCATGGGAGTCCACAACTGAGAAGGACCGAAGTCCTTGTCAGAGGGTATTTGATGTAGTCAGGGGACCATACATCATTGTGCGCGAGAGAGGAGTTGAACCTCCACGTCCTTTCGGACACACGGACCTGAACCGTGCGCGTCTGCCATTCCGCCACTCGCGCGCAGCCCCATCGGGGCAGCCCCGACAGCCTAGCACGGGCCCTACGCGGCCACCTATTCGGGTCTGCCGGTGAAGGCGTCCATGGAGCCGTACACCCGGAACAACCGCCCCGCCACAAGGTCGTACGCACGCGCAGGCAGCAGACCGCGCAGCACCTTGGCCGTCCGCACGGAGCTCGGCACCATCACCGTGGGCCGCCCGGCGAGCATGGCGCGCCACACGGCGTCCACGACCACCTCGGGTTCAACCACAGGCGTCAGCAGCGGCCCCCGGGCGCCGGCGAACATCCCCGTCGAGACGTAGCTGGGGTACACGGTGGTCACCGTCACGTGCCCGTGCCCCGCCCGCTCCAGCTCCACGCGCACCGACTCGCTCCACGACGCCACTCCGGCCTTCGACGCCGCATAGGCCGCCATGCGCGGGTTCGGCGTCAGCGCGGCGGCGGACGCAATGGTCACCACCCGGGCCGGACGCCGGCGCTCCACCATCCCCGGCAGCACCGCGCGGGTCACCAGCAACGCCCCCATCACGTTCACGGCGATGGTCGCGGCCAGGTCGGCCACCTCGGTCTCCCAGAAAAGGTCGTTCCCGCGCACGATGCCCGCGTTGTTCATCAGCACATCGACGCCCTCGGCGGGCAGCCCGGCGAACGCGTCAGCCACCGCGTCGGCATACGCGATGTCGACCACCGTGGCCGAGGTCAGCACCCCCGGATACCGGGCAAACAGCCCCGCCAGCTCGCCCAAGCGCGCGGCGTCCGCGTCCCACGCGTGCACCGCCGCAGCGCCCTCGGCCAGCGCCCGCTCCACGTACATCCGGCCCATGCCCTGCGCCGCACCGGTCACCAGCACCCGCGCGCCCCGCACCCCGTCGTCCATGAACCACAACCTAGCCACCAGCGCTCAGCCCAGCAGCACCAGCAACCCGGTCACCGTCACGAACGACCCCAGCGTGGTGAGCAGCATCACCGCGGGCGGCACGTCCTTCTCCCCGAACGTCGCCGCGAAGATCACCGAGCTCGTGAACGTCGGCAACCCCGCGCCGACCACGGCGGCCAGCGCCAGATCGTCGCCCAGCGGGGGCAGGGGCGTCCACCCCAGCACCCACACGAACAGGAACGCCACGCCCGGCATCACCAGCAACTTGCCCGCCGTCACCACCACGATGCGGCGCACCTGGCCGCGCACGCGGATGCCCACGAGCATGCCGCCGACGCCGAACAGCGCCAACGCCGTGCTGGCGCGGCCGAACAGGTCCAGCGACGTGGCCAGCACCTCCGGCAGGTGCCACCCCAGCAGCGACACCACCATGCCCGCCACCAGCGCGATCATCACGGGCATCTTCGCCATCCGGACGACCGCGGCGCGCACCTGCGTCCCCAACGACGACCCCGCCGAATCCGAAAGGCCCGCCCAGAAGAACACCAAGGGAAGTGTCAGCAGCGACTCCACCAACACGTTCATCCCAAAGATGGGCCCGGCCAGCCCGGGCAGCAACAAGCTGAACAGCGGAAACCCGATGAACCCGCTGTTCGCCGCGCCCATGCCCATGGCGTCGAAGGCCGCGGCGGCGTGCCCGGTGCGCTCGACGCGGCGCGAGTACACGTACCCGAACACCAGCGTCACCAGGCTCGCCAGCGCGTACACCAGCAGATACGTCGGGTGCAGCGCCTCGGCCAGCGGCCGGGCGCTCAGCGAGCTGAACATCAGCGCCGGCAGGGCGATGTTCATCACGAACGCGCTGATCGTGTCCACGTCGCGCCGCCCGAACGGCCCCCAGCGCACCGCGGCGTAGCCGACGAACACGCACGCGTACAGCGGCACGGTGATGGTCAGGATGTCGAGCACGGCTCTCCGCTCATGCGGCCTCGATGGGCGCGACGCGAGCCTAGTGGACAGACGCCCGGTGCCCGGTGGGCGTCCGACACGGTAGGTTGGTCCCCGACGTGAACGCACCCCGGCAGCGCGTCCCGGCTCCCGCGGGGGCACCCCGCGACCGGAAGGCGACCCCCAGCATGACCCAGCTCCACGACCACGCCGACGCCCCCACGTCCTCCTCCCCCACCCTTTCGCCCACCTCGTCGCACGTCCCCTCAGCCGGACGCCGCACGCCGGTGTCCACCTACCGCCTCCAGCTCGGCCCCGACCTGACGTTCGACCAGGCCATCGGGCACCTCGACTACCTCGAGGATCTCGGCGTCACCGACCTGTACCTCAGCCCTATCCTGCAGTCCGCGCCGGGCTCGACGCACGGCTACGACGTGGTCGACCACACGCGCATCAACGAGGCCATGGGGGGCCGCGAGGGCTTCGAGCGCCTCGCCACGGCGGCGCACGAGCGCGACATGGGCATCGTGGTGGACGTGGTGCCCAACCACATGGGCGTCCCCACCCCGCTGTACCACAACAAGGCGCTGTGGTCGGTGCTCCAGCAGGGCCCCGAATCGCCCTACGCCGCCTGGTTCGACGGCACGGACGCCGGCGACGAGGGCATCCTCATGCCCGTGCTGGGCGCCCGCATCGGCACGGTGCTCGACAGCAACGAGATCACCCTCGAACGCCGCGTCGTCCCCGGCTTCGAGGACGCCGGCGAGCAGCCCGTGCTCGTCTACTACGACCACGTCTTCCCCGTCCGCGCCGGCACGGAGAACCTGCCCATGCCGCTGTGCGTCGCCGAGCAGTTCTACCGGCTCGCCTACTGGAAGGTCTCCGACGAGGAGCTCAACTTCCGCCGCTTCTTCGACGTCGACACCCTCGTCGCGGTGCGGGTGGAGGATCCGGACGTCTTCGACGGCACGCACGCCCTGCTGCTCGACCTGTTCCGCGCCGGCCACATCGACGGCTTCCGCATCGACCACCCCGACGGCCTGGCCGACCCTCGCGGCTACATGCGCCGCCTCTCGATGGCCACCGGCGGGGCGTTCATCGCCGCCGAGAAGATCCTCGAGGGTGGCGAGTCGATGCCCGACGACTGGCCGGTGGCCGGGTCGACGGGCTACGACACCGCCTGGCGCATCCAGGCCCTCCAGGTCGAAGCGGCGGGCTACGGCGACCTCGGCACGATCGCCCACGTCATCACCGGTGACATCCCGGGCTCGCTGGCCGACGTGATCGAGCAGGCCAAGCGCGAGATCGCCACCACCAGCCTGTTCGCCGAGGTGCACCGCATCGCGACGCTGGCCCACGCCATCTGCCGCGCCGACATCATGCTGCGCGACCACACGTTCACCTGGATCCGCGAGTGCGTCACCGAGCTCGTCATCGCGGTCGACCGCTACCGCGCCTACGTGGTGCCCGGCGAGCCCGCCTCGCAGGAGTCGATCGAGCTGATCGAGGAGGCCGCCGCCACGGCTCGCGGCCGCCTGGAGGCCGACTACCACGACACCCTCGAGGTGGTCGTCGATCTCGTGCTGGGCCGCGAGGTCGGCTCGCAGGGACGCGTCCAGCAAGCCGTCCGCGACGAGCTGGTCGTCCGCTTCCAGCAGGTCTGCGGCGCGGTGACGGCCAAGGGTGTGGAGGACACGGCGTTCTACCGCTGGACGCACCTCGTCGCGCTCAACGAGGTCGGCGGCGCCCCGGACACCTGGGGCCTCTCCCCCGACACGTTCCACGCCTGGCTCTCCCAGATGACCGCCGAGTGGCCCGACACCATGACGTGCGGCACCACCCACGACACCAAGCGCTCCGAGGACGTCCGCAGCCGCATCGGCATCCTCGCCCAGTACGCCGCCGAGTGGCGCGCCCTGCTCACCAAGCTGCACCCGCTGGCCGAGGCCGTCGAGGGCCACACCGAGAACCTGATGTGGCAGATCCTCGCCGGCACGTGGACGCCCGAGGGCCCCATCGCCCAGGAGCGCCTCACCGACTACCTCCTCAAGGCCGCCCGCGAGCAGAAGCTCTGGACGTCCTGGACCAAGCAGGACGCCGCCCGCGAGCAGGCCCTCACCGATTTCATCAGTGAGCTGTACGGCAACGACGACGTGATGGGGGCGTTCGCCGACTGGTACGCGTTCACCGACGCCAGCGCGCGCGTCGCGATCCTCACCCGCAAGACCATCCAGCTCACCTGCCTGGGCGTGGCCGACACCTACTCCTCCACCGAGACCACGCAGAACTATCTGGTCGACCCCGACAACCGCGGCCCGTTCGACTGGGACGCCCTCGCCGGCCTGGCCCGCACCCTGGACGGACGCGAGCCCCAGACCCTCGCGGAGGAGAAGTTCCACCTCACCCGGGAGATCCTGCGGCTGCGCCGGCGGCGTCCGCACGCGTTCGTCGGCCCCACCGCGACCTACCGCCCCCTGCCCAGCTCGACCGGGCACGCCGTCTGTTACGCCCGCGGCACGGACGTGGTGACCGTCGCGATCCGCCTGCACCGCAGCTTCGCCGAGCAGAGCCCCACCCAGCACGCCGTCGTCCTGCCGGCCGGCCGCTGGCGCAACGTGTTCACCGGCGCGGAGTTCGACGGCGGCAGCGCCTCGCTCACCGAGCTCGTGGGCCGCTACCCGGCCGCGGCGCTCGAGCGCACCGGCGGCGGGGACGACGCGGCGGACGCCGACGCGGACGCCCTCGCAAGCGAGTTCACCGCCGGCGGCCCGATCTTCCGCGCCCAGCCGGCCGACCCCGCCCGCCGCGGTCGGCCCGCTGCAGAGACCGAGGCCGAGAGCAGCACCGAGTCGACCGGCCTGCTCGGCTGGTTGTCGCGGCGGTTCTTCGAGCGCGGCGACACCGGCAGCGTGCCCGTCCACCAGCCGACTCCCACCGACCCCGACACCCTCGCTGACCCCGAAAGAGATCACCGTGCCTGAGATCCGACTCTGGGCCCCCCTGGCCCACCGTGCGGACGCCCACGTGGGCGACACCGTCCACCCGATGACCCCGGCCGGCGACGGCTGCTTCACCGTCGACCTCCCGGTGGGCACGCGCTACCTCCTCTCGGTGGACGGCGGCGAGCCCCGCCCCGACCCGCGCAGCCCGCGCCAGCCCGAGGGCATCCACGGCCCCTCCGAGGTGTTCGACGCCCCCGCCCACGCGTGGACCGACGCCGGCTGGGCCTACCCCGAGGTGCTGGGCGGGGTGTTCTACGAACTCCACGTCGGCACGTTCACCGACGCCGGCACGCTCGATTCCGCGATCGAGCGGCTGCCCCACCTGGTGGAGCTCGGCGTCGACACGGTGGAGGTCATGCCCGTCCAGCCGTTCCCGGGTGAGCGCGGCTGGGGCTACGACGGCGTCAGCCTGTACGCCGTCCACGAGGCCTACGGTGGCCCGGCGGCGCTGCAGCGCTTCGTGGACGCCGCCCACGGCCTCGGCCTGGCGGTCTGCCTCGACGTGGTCTACAACCACTTCGGGCCGGCCGGCAACTACGTCAGCACCTTCGGCCCGTATTTCACCGAGAAGCACCACACCCCGTGGGGCGCGGCCATCAACCTCGACGACGCCCACGCCGACGGCGTCCGCGCCTTCATCGTGGACGCCGCCTGCCGCTGGCTGCGCGACTTCCACGTGGACGCCCTCCGCCTCGACGCCGTGCACGCCCTCGTGGACGACTCGCAGCCGCACCTGCTCGCCGAGCTCTCCGACGCGGTCACCGCGCTGCGCGACGAGCTCGGCCAGCGCCGCACCCTGATCGCGGAGTCCGACCTCAACCAGGTCTCGATGATCACCCCGACCGCCGAGGGCGGCCTCGGGATGGACGGCCAGTGGGCCGACGACGTGCACCACGCCCTGCACTCCTGGCTCACCGGGGAGACGTTCGGCTACTACGTCGACTTCGGCCCGATCTCTGTTCTCGAAAAGGCCTTGACGGGCGTCTTCGTCCACGACGGCACCTTCTCGACGTTCCGCGACGAGACGTGGGGCGCCCCGGTGCCCGACGACGTCGAGCGCCGCCGCTTCGTCACGTTCACGCAGAACCACGACCAGGTCGGCAACCGCGGCCTGGGCGACCGGCCCGACGAGCGCCTCGCCCCCGGCGCCGTGGCAGGCGGCGCCGCCCTGCTGCTGCTCAGCCCGTTCACGCCCATGCTCTTCCAGGGGCAGGAGTGGGGCACGCGCCGCCCGTTCCGCTACTTCACCGACCACGACCCCGAGCTGGGCCGGCTGGTCACGCAGGGCCGGATGCGCGAGTTCGCCCAGCACGGGTGGGACGAGATCTACGGCCCCGGTGCCGACATTCCCGACCCGCAGGATCCGGCCACCTTCGCGGCCAGCACGCTCGACTGGGACGAGGCGTCCGACCCCGAGCACGCGGCCACCCTCGCCTGGCACCGCACCCTGATCGCGCTGCGGCGCACCCACCTGCACCCCGATGACCGGGGCGGCAACCTGCCCCTCACCGTCGCCCACGGTGCGGACTGGATCGCGATGACCCACGGCCCCCTCACCGTGGTCGCCTCCCCCCGCAGCGCGGTGGAGATCGACTGCGCGGCGCAGCTCGGCTGCGACGGTGAGCTGACGGCCTCCGCGGGCGACGCGACCCTGGCCGGAGGCGTCCTGACCCTGGGGCCCGCGTCCGTCGCCGTGCTCCTCGGGTAGGCTCGTCCGCTGGCACACCGCGTGTCGCGTCGCTCTGGAGGCGGCGCTGCGCGCCTCCCGGCCACAGACCCGGGGGCTACGCTGGTGCTGCCCGACGAACGGAACCGGCCAGGAGGGAGGCACGCGGTGGGCGTCTTCGACAACCTCGAGCGCAAGCTCGAAGGGGTGGTCAACGGTGCCTTCGCACGCGCCTTCAAGGGCGACGTCCAGCCCGTCGAGATCACGGCCCGGCTGCAGCGCGAGCTGGACGCCGAGGCCCGGCTGCTGGCCCGCGACCGCCACCTGGTGCCGAACGACTTCACCATCGGCCTCTCCTCGCACGACTACGACCGCCTGACGCCGTACAGCCGCACCCTGAACGCCGAAATCATCCCCCAGCTGCGCGACTACGCGGCCAACGCCGGCTACGTCTTCAACGGGCCGGTCACGATCGCCTACGAGCTGGACGCCGCCCTGCCGGTCGGCCGCTTCACCATCACCAGCCAGGCCCTAGCCGCGGCCGACACCCCGGCCACGCAGACCGCGATTCGCCGCGCCTCCCTCGTGCTGGAGGTCAACGGCATCCGGCACCCGCTCTCGGCGCCGGGCTTCACCATCGGGCGCGGCACGGACGCCGACGTGCGCATCAACGACCCGGGCGTCTCGCGCCTCCACGCGCGGGTGAGCGTCCAGGACGGTGCGGACACCCAGGCCGACCCGCGGGTCACGATCGAGGACATGGGCTCCACCAACGGCATCGTCGTCGACGGCCGTCGGGTGCAGAACGCGCTGCTCCGCGAGGGGTCGCGCGTCGAGCTGGGCAACACGCGCATGCTCGTCAGGTCGCCGGTGACTGATGTCTGAGCTGCTCGTCCTCGCCCTGAAGTTCGCCTTCCTCGGCCTGCTGTGGGTGTTCATCCTCTTCTGCGGCAACATCATCCGCACCGACCTGTTCGGACGCCGCGTCCCGGTCGCCGACGCCGAGGAGCGCCCGCCCGCGGCCGCGCCGCGCGCCGCCCCGTCGTGGCGGGAACGCCGGGCGGCGAAGTCCCTGCCCTCGACGCTGCGCATCACCCAGGGCCAGCAGCAGGGCCTCACGATGGAGCTCGGCCAGGCGCTGCAGATCGGCCGCTCGACTGACTGCCAGCTCATCCTCGACGACGACTACGTCTCCACCCGCCACGCCCGCATCGTCCGCGGGGAGCGCGGCTACCTGGTGGAGGATCTGGGCTCCACCAACGGCACCTACCTCAACAACGAGCGCATCAGCACACCTGTGCCCTTCACCCCGAACGACACGTTGCGCATCGGGCGGACGCTGCTCGTCGTGGAGGCCTGATGGCGCTGACCCTCGCCTACGACGCGCACACCGAGGTGGGTCTCGTCCGCAGCAACAACCAGGACTCGGCGCTGGCGACCCCCCGCATGCTCATCGTGGCCGACGGCATGGGCGGCGCCGCGGCCGGCGACCTGGCGTCCGCCGTGGCCGTCCAGGAGATCGCCCGGACGGACGCGCAGCTGGACGCGCGCATCGCCGCCGCGCGGGCCGAGCGGGAGGCCGACCCGGTCGATCACGAGGAGGACGCCGGCTCGCTCACCGACGTGCTCACCGTGATGGCCAACACGCTCAACCGCGCCAACGAGCGCCTCGTCGAGCTGGTGGAGGACGATCCGAGCCTCGCGGGCATGGGCACCACGGTGTGCGGCTTCGTGCTGCACGACGACCGCCTCGCGGTGGTCAACATCGGCGACTCGCGCGCCTACCTCGTCCGCGACGGTCAGCTGCACCGCGTGACGCGCGACCACAGCTGGGTGCAGACCCTGGTCGACGAGGGCAAGATCACCGAGGCCGAGGCCCTCGAACACCCCCACCGCTCGCTGGTGCTCCGCGTCCTCAACGGCTCGCCGCAGCACGAGCCCGATCTCGGCTGGCTCGAGATCGTGCCGGGAGACCGCCTGCTCGTGTGCAGCGACGGGCTGTGCGGGCTGGCGACGGACGCCGAGCTCGCCGCGATCGCGACGGCGGACGCCGACCGGCCGGCGATCATCGCCGAGCTCGTCGCGCTCGCCCATGCCCGAGGCGGGCACGACAACATCACCCTGGTGCTCGCCGACGTCGCCATCGACGGGCCCGCCGGGCCGGTGCTCGTGCTGGGCTCGGCCAGCACGCTGGCGGTGCCCACGTCGGCCGAGCGCACCGCGTCCCTGCCCGTCGTCACCGACCCGACGCCCGACGAGGCGGGCGAGCGCGCGATGACCGAGGAGGAGCGCTACGCGTTGACCGGACGCCGCCGCCTCGGCTCCCGCGTCCGCATGGCGCTGGCCTTCCTGCTGCCGATCGTGGCGCTGGCCGGCGCCGGGGGCATCTGGTACTCCTACACGCAGACGCAGTACTTCGTCGGCCCGAACGACGCCAACGTCGCGCTCTACCGGGGCGTGCCCGACCAGCTGGCCGGCCTGCCGCTCTCGACCCTGCTCGAGACCGACGACACCGAGATCGCCAATCTGCCGCCCTACTACGCCGAACGCGTCCGCCAGAACATTCGGACGCCCGACCTGGCGGCCGCGCGCTCCACGCTCGTCGAGCTGCGCCAGAAGGCCGCGCAGTGCGTCGCCCAGCGCGAGGCCCGGGCGCAGGCCACCGCCACGCCGGCCCCCGCCCCACCCTCCGAGAGCCCCGAGCCCCAGACCCCCGCACCCCAGAGCCCCGAGCCGGCGAGCCCGGCCCCGACCGCGGAGGTGACGCCGGCCACGTCCCCCGCGCCTGTGGGTGAGGACTGCTGATGTCCGAGGTCGTCGTCCGCCGGCAGCGCAGCGTCGCGTCGCTGCTCATGATGCTGCTCGCCCTGGCCCTCGGCGCGTCGGGGTATCTGCTGGTGCACCTCAACCAGGACGGCGCGTTGCCGCCGGACTGGCTGATGTCGGTCGGGCCGCTGCAGTTCTCCGGGCCGTGGTACGTCGGCGTCGGGGCGTGGTTCGCGCTCGGGCTGGTGGCGTGGGGCGTCACGAAGTGGCGGCTGCCGTACGCCGACCCCATCATCCTGCCGCTGGTCTTCCTGCTCACCGGGCTGGGGATCTCGATGATCCACCGCCTCGACCAGGCCGACAGCCTGCGCAGCGCCGAGCTGCAGCTGTTGTGGCTCTTCGCGGCCGTCACGGCCTACTGCGTCGTCGTCGTGGCGCTGCGCGACCACCGCCGCCTGCAGCGCTACACCTACGTGTGGTTCCTCGCCGGGCTGGCGCTGCTGCTGATGCCGCTCCTGCCCGTGCTCGGCCGCGAGAACCACGGCGCCCGCATCTGGATCGCGGTGGGGCCGTTCAGCTTCCAGCCCTCCGAACTGGCCAAGATCATCCTGGCGATCGCGTTCGCCGCCTACCTCGTCGAGAAGCGCGACGTGCTGGCGATGGCCGGCCACCGCTTCCTCGGCATCGACCTGCCCCGCCCGCGCGATCTTGGCCCCATCGGCATCGCGTGGGGGGTAGCGCTGCTCATCCTCGTCTTCCAGCGCGACCTCGGCACCACGCTGTTGTTCTTCGGCCTGTTCGTGATGATGCTCTACACCGCCACCGAGCGCGTGGGCTGGGCCGTCCTGGGCCTGTTGCTGATCCTCGTGCTGGGCTTCGTCGGCTATGAGATGTTCGACCACGTGCAGACGCGGTTCGCGTCCTGGCTGCACCCGTTCACCGACTACGACCGCAACCTGCAGGTGATCAGCGCCCAGTTCGGGCTCGCCTGGGGCGGGCTGTTCGGCACGGGCTGGGGCGAGGGGCGTCCGTACCTGACGCCGCTCGCCAAGAACGACTTCATCGCCGCCGCGCTCGGCGAGGAGCTCGGCCTGGTCGGCTTCTGCGCCGTCGTGCTGCTGTACGGCCTGATCGTGGCCCGGGTGCTGCGGACGGCGCTGGCCGCCACCGAGCCGTTCGGCAAGCTGCTCGCCGCGGGCGTCGCGTTCGTGTTCGCGCTGCAGGTGTTCACGATCATCGGCGGCGTCACGCGGCTGCTGCCGCTCACGGGCGTGACGACGCCGTTCGTGTCGCAGGGCGGCAGCTCGCTCATCGCCAATTACATCCTGGCCGGGGTGATGCTGACGATCACCCACCAGGCCCGTCGCCCGCAGGTGGCCCCCACGGCCGAGGAGTACGCCTCGCTGTCGGCCGACCCCACGCAGGCCCTGCCCGCCGTCGCGGCCCCGCGGCCCGACCCCGCCGACTTCGCCGACGGGCCCTCTGGTGCGACGGAAGGGGAGGCGCGGTGAACGGCCCGATCCGCCGGGTGAGCGTCGTGGTGATGCTCATGTTCGTGGCCCTGATGCTGAACGCGAGCTTCAGCTACGTCGTCCGGACGCCCTCCCTCACCGCCGACGCCAACAACCGCCGCGTCCGCGACGCTGCGTTCGGCACCGACCGCGGCGACATCCTCGTCGGCAACACCGCCGTCGTCTCCAGCGAGCCGATCGACGACCGGTTCGGCTACCAGCGCACCTACGCCCAGGGCGAGCTCTACGCAGCCGTGACCGGGTACTACTCCTTCCTCTACGGCGGCTCGGGGCTCGAGCAGTCCTACAACGCCGAGCTCGCGGGCACCTCCGACGCCCAGTTCCTCGACCGGCTGGTCGACCTGGCGGCGGGGCGGCGTCCGCAGGGGGCCTCGCTCGAAACCACGCTGGACGCCGCCGCCCAGACCGCGGCGTCCCAAGCGCTCGGCGACCGCCCGGGCGCGGTGGTGGCCCTGGACTACACGACCGGCGCCGTTCGCGCGCTGGTGACCTCGCCGACATTCGACCCGAGCCTGCTGGCCTCCCACGACCTGGACGCCACCACACAGGCGTGGACGGCGCTGAACGATGACGCGGCCGCCCCGCTGTCGAACCGCGCCGTCCGCGAGATCTACCCGCCGGGGTCGACCTTCAAGCTCGTCGTCAGCGCGGCCGCCCTGGAATCCGGCCTGACGCCGGACACCCTCGTCGACTCACCCGCCAGCGTGCAGCTGCCCGGCTCGACACACGAGCTGCGCAACGCCGGCAGCTGTGGCGGTGACCAGATCACGCTGCGCCAGGCCCTCGTCGTCTCCTGCAACACCGCGTTCGCCAACCTCGGCGGTCAGCTCGGCGACGACGCGCTGCGCGCGCAGGCCGAGCGGTTCGGCTTCGGCACCCGGCTGCTGCCCGCGCTGAACGGGGTGGCGTCCTCCTTCCCCGCCGACCCCGACCCGGCGCAGACGATGATGAGCTCCATCGGCGCGTTCGAGGTGGCCGCGACGCCGCTGCAGATGGCGATGGTGGCGGGCGCTATCGCCAACGACGGCGTCGTCATGGAGCCCTACCTGGTGAGCAGCGTCCGCGGCGAAGACCTGAACGTGGTGAGCCGCCGCACCCCCAACCAGCTCTCGACGGCGATGAGCGCCGAGCACGCAGAGCAGCTGCAGGACATGATGGTGGCCGTGGTGCAGGATGGCACCGGCAGCCGCGCCCAGATCAGTGGGGTGCGGGTGGGCGGCAAGACCGGAACGGCCGTCACCGGCGAGCGGACGCCCTACGCGTGGTTCGTCGCGTGGGCGGAGGACCCGACGGTCGCAGTGGCCGTCTTCGTGCAGGACGCCGGCGTCGACGGAAGCGACGTGTCCGGTGGACGGTATGCGGCCCCCGTGGCCCGAGCAGTGATCGAGGCGATGCGATGACCGACGAACAGATGTCCGACGACCAGTGGAGCGAGGAGAGCACGCGGGCCGAGGCCGGCGAGGTAACCGAAGCGACCCAGGCGTTCCCGGCCGGCGACGAGGTCGCCGCGACCCGGGCGATGCCGCCCGCCGGGCCGCCGTACTCCCCGCACACCCCGGCGGCGGAGCCGCGGATTCTCGGCGGGCGCTACCAGCTCGGCAAGGTGATCGGCCGCGGCGGCATGGCGGTGGTCAGCCAGGCGCGCGACACCCGGCTTGGGCGTGACGTCGCCGTCAAGGAGCTGCGGCTCGACCTGGCGTCCGACCCCACCTTCCAGACCCGCTTCCGCCGCGAGGCCCAGGCCGCGGCCGGGCTGAACCACCCGAACATCGTGTCGGTCTACGACACCGGGGAGGATGAGGACCCCCGCACCGGCGTCGCCGTGCCCTACATCGTGATGGAGCTGGTGCCGGGCCGCACGCTGCGCGAGATCCTGCGCGAGGGGCGTCCGATCCTGCCGCGCCGGGCCCTGGAGTTCACCCAGGGCGTGCTGGACGCCCTGAGCTACAGCCACAAGGCCGGCATCATCCACCGCGACATCAAGCCCGCCAACGTCATGCTGACCCCCACCGGCGTGATCAAGGTGATGGACTTCGGCATCGCGCGGGCGGTGTCGGACACCTCGTCGACGATGACGCAGACCGCCGCGGTGATCGGCACGGCGCAATACCTCTCCCCGGAGCAGGCGCGCGGCGAGACCGTCGACGCCCGGTCCGACATCTACTCCGCCGGCTGCCTCATGTACGAGCTGCTCGTGGGGCGTCCGCCGTTCCAGGGCGACTCCCCGGTGTCCGTGGCCTACCAGCACGTGCGCGAGACACCGAAGGCACCCTCGGAGCTGGACGCCGAGGTGACGGCCCCGATGGACGCCGTGGTGCTGCGCGCGCTGGCCAAGGAGCCGGACGCCCGCTACCAGACCGCGGCCGAGATGCGCGACGACATCGGCCGCATCCTCGGCGGGCAGCGCGTCAAGGCGACCCTGCCGCCACCGGTGGCCCCCATGGTGGCCGCCGCCGTGCCGCCGATGGCGACCGCGATGGTGCCCCTCACGTCGCCGACGTCCGCGCCCAGCGCGACGGAGACGACGATGACCGGCTCGATGGAGCCGGTCGGCGAACGGCGGAGGCGGGCGGTGATCGGCTGGACGGTCGGCATCCTGCTGGTGCTCGTGGCCGCCGTCGCGGCGTTTCTCCTCATCAACCGCGACACCGGGCCGGTGACGGTCGCGGTGCCGAGCGGTCTGCTCACCCAGACCCAGGCGGTTGCCGAGGCGCGCCTGGACGAGGCCGGGCTGGAGGCCGCCGTCACCACCGTGCAGGGGCCCGACGATGCGACCGTCGGCACCGTCACGCAGGTCAACCCCGTCTCCGGCACCGTGGTGCCGGAGGGGTCGGTCGTGACGCTGACCGTCAACGCGGGCCCCGAGCGCGCGGAGATTCCTGACGGGCTGGAGGGGCTGCTGTACGAGGAGGCCCGCCAGCGGCTCCTCGACGCCGGCTTCCCCAACGTGGGTCAGACGCCCGCCGCGGAGGACGACGCGCCCGCCGACACCCCGGCCGGCACGGTGCTGTCGGTCTCCCCGAGCCCGGGCACCAGCGTCGCCACCAGCGCCCAGGTGACCCTGACGGTCGTCATGACCGAGCGCGCCGCCATCCCGGACGGGCTCGTCGACATGTCGTTCGACGATGCGGTGGCGGCACTCGGCGAGGCCGGTTTCACGAATGTGAACCGCGCCGACGCCACCTCAGAGCCCGCCGACGCCGCCCCCGACGTCGTCACGGCCGTCTCCCCTGCCGCGGGGGAGGTGGTGGCCACCTCGAGCAGCATCACGCTGACCGTCACGACCGGAGCGGCCACCGTCCCGACCCTGCGTGGTTCGACACCCGAGGACGCCGCCCAGCGCCTCGCCGACCTGGGCTTCACCGACGTGACCACCCGCAACGCCGCAGCCTCCGAGGATCTGGTCGGCTACGTGATGTACACCGAACCCGAAGCGAACTCCAAGGTGGCGAAGAGCAGCCGGGTCGTGCTGGTCGTCGGCGTGGCCGGCACCAGCGCCTCACCCACGGCAAGCACCCCGCCGGTCGACAGCCCCTCCCCGGAGCCCACGGGCTAGGCCGACCGCGGTCGGTCAGCCCTGGACGGCCATGAGGGGCGCCAGGCCCTGCGCGCGGGCGGGGGCGTCGGCGTCGCCGCAGGCGGCGAGCCAGTTGGCGAGCATCTGGTAGCCGCCCTCGGTGAGCACGGACTCTGGGTGGAACTGGACGCACTCCACAGCCAGCTCGCGGTGCCGCACGGCCATGATGACGCCGGACTCGGTGCGCGCGGAGACCTCGAGGGAGTCGGGCAGGGTCGCCGGCTCGATGGCGAGGCTGTGGTAGCGCGTGGCGGTCAGCGGCGAGGGCAGGCCGGCGAACACGCCGCGTCCGTCGTGGTGCACCAGCGAGGTCTTGCCGTGCAGCAGCTCGGGCGCGCGGTCGACGACACCCCCGTAGGCCACGCCGATCGACTGCAGGCCGAGGCACACCCCGAAGATCGGCAGCCGGCCGGCCTGGGTGCGCACCACGTCGATGCAGACGCCGGCGGCCTCGGGCGTGCCCGGCCCCGGCGAGAGCAGGACGCCGTCGAAGCCGTCGGGCCAGTCGGGATCCTCGAAGCGCGCGTCGTCGTTGCGCCACACCTCCACCTCGGCGCCGATCTGGGCGAGGTAGGAGACGATGTTGTAGACGAACGAGTCGTAGTTGTCCACGACGAGTACCCGGGCCATGGCGTCCATTCTCCCCCACGCGCACCCACCGGGCCCGCGGCGTCCGCTCAGCGCCCCGCGACCCGCGCGTGGTCGAACGTCGCCGGCCCCTCGTAGGCGGCAAGCCTCGCCTCCGGCGTCCGGGCCACGGCGTACCCGAGCCGGTAGGCGTCCACGTACTGGCGGTAGATGTCCAGGTAGGCGGAGTCGGCCAGGGCGCGCTCGAGGGCGGCCTGGTCGCCGACGGCGGTGATCACGTAGGGCGGGGCGTAGGGGACGCCGTGCAGCACCACGGTGTTGCCCACGCACTTGATGCCGGTGCGGCTCGAGACGCGCTGGCCCTGGATGGTCATGGCCTCCGCGCCACCGGCCCACAGGGCGTTGGCGACGGCCTGGATGTCCTGCTGGTGCACCACGAGGAGGTCGGCGTCGACGCCGGCCGGCTGCACCGAGGCCGGGGCGTCGGTCAACGTCACGGTGACCGCGGGGCCGACCACGGCGACGGACGCCGCCGCCTCGGCCGCCGCACCGATCTCGGCGGCGTCCGGCCCGGCGGCGCGAGAGGCGTTGGCCTGGGTGAGCTCGTCGACCTCGGCGCGCAGCGTCGCGGCGTCGCGGGCGAGGGCGTCCGCCCGGTCGGCCTCCTGGGCGACCAGGCGAGAGAGCTCGGTCGTGCGGTCGGGACGCAGGTCGTTGCCGCGCGAGGCCAGGGCGCCGGTGGCCATCATGAACCCGGCGACCACGCAGGCCAGCACGGTCAGCAACCGCAGGGGGGACGCGGTGGTGGCGAAGCGGCTGCGGGCGGCGCCGAGCCGCTGCCGCGCCCGGCGCGTCCGGGAGGTGTCGCGTCCGGCCATGGCCACCAGCGTAACCGAGCCCACCGCCGACCACTGGGGTAGGGTGAGCTGGTCCGTTCGACCAAACAGCAGGAGCATGGGGTGCCGGAGTCCAAGGGCCGCGAGCAGGCGGAGCTCAAGAAGAAGTCCGCCCGCAAGGCGTCGGTCAACGCGGTGCGGGCCGAGAACCGGAAGAAGCAGACGCTCAGCAACCGCCGCGGCTGGGTGGTGCCGACCTTCCTCACCCTTCTGCTCGTCGGGGTGTTGTGGTTGGTCGTGTACTACGTCACCACCTCCACCGGCATCACCGTGCCGGGCATGACGGCGCTCGGCAACTGGAACATGCTGATCGGCATGGGCCTCATGGCGGCGTCCTTCGCCGTCGCCACGCAGTGGAAGTGACCCTTCATCCCACCGCGTTTGCCCGTTAGGGTGGTCGCCGTTGCACGGGCGCCGCTTCGGCGCTCGTTGGCCCAACGGAGGGATCCCCCATGGCAGAGCTCGACGGCGACGTCTTCCACCCCGACCGCAGCGTGGCAGCCACCGCCCACGTCCCCGATGCGGACGCCCTGCGCGCCGAGGCGCTGGCCGACCCGCAGGGGTTCTGGGCCGACATGGCCGACGAGCTGGAATGGTTCGAGCCGTGGGACAAGGTGCTGGACGACAGCGACGCCCCGTTCTACCGCTGGTTCACCGGCGCGCGCTGCAACATCGTCCACAACTGCCTCGACCGGCACCTGACGGGCCCCAACAAGAACAAGCTGGCGCTCATCTGGCAGAGCGAGGACGGCTCGGAGCACAAGACCTACAGCTACTACTCGCTCAACCGCCAGGTGAACATGATGGCGAACATCATCAAGGCGATGGGCATCACGAAGGGCGACCGCGTCACCATCTACCTGCCCCGCATCCCCGAGGTGTTCTTCGCGATGCTGGCGTGCGCGAAGATCGGCGCCGTCCACTCGGTGATCTTCGCCGGGTTCTCCTCCGACGCCCTGGCCTCGCGCATCGACGACTCCGAGTCCAAGCTCGTCATCACCGCCGACGGCTCGTTCGTGAACGGCTCGGTGTTCCCGCTGAAGAGCATCGTCGACGAGGCCGTCCGCTACTCCCCCACGGTGGAGAACGTCATCGTGGTCCGGCGGGCCGGCAACGAGGTGACGATGGACGCGCTGCGTGACCACTGGTACTCCGACCTGCTCGCGCTGCCCATCGCCAAGGGCACCTGCGAGACCGTGTCGCTGGACTCCGAGGACCCCCTGTACATCCTCTACACCTCGGGCTCGACGGGGAAGCCGAAGGCGATCCTGCACACCCACGGCGGCTACATGGTCGGCACGTACACCACGTTGAAGTACACCTTCGACATGCGCCCGGAGGATCGCTGGTGGTGCACCGCCGACCCGGGCTGGGTGACCGGCCACTCTTACCTGGTCTACGGGCCGCTGCTCACCGGGGCCACGGTGTTCATGTTCGAGGGCGGCCCGACCTACCCCTACCCCAACCGCTGGTGGCAGCTCATCGAGTACTACGGCATCACGCAGTTCTACACCGCGCCCACGGCGATTCGCTCGCTCATGCGCTTCGGCGAGGCCTGGCCGAACCGCCACGATCTGAGCTCGCTGCGCCTGCTGGGTTCGGTGGGCGAGCCGATCAACCCCGAGGCGTGGCACTGGTTCCACCGCGTGATCGGCAAGGAGCAGTGCCCGATCATGGACACCTGGTGGCAGACCGAGACCGGCATGTTCCAGATCACGCAGACCCCGGGCGAGCCGCAGAAGCCAGGCTCGGCCGGCAAGCCGTTCTTCGGCCAGGACGTCGCGATCCTGGACGCCGACGGCAACGAGGTGCCCGACGGCGAGGAGGGCTTCCTCGTGCTGAAGAACCCGTGGCCGGCGATGCTGCGCACCCTGTACCGCGACGACCAGCGCTACGTCGACACCTACTGGTCGACCTACCCCGGCGTCTACCTGGCCGGGGACTCCGCCCGCCGGGATGCCGACGGCTACCTCTGGATCATCGGGCGCACCGACGACGTCATCAAGGTCTCCGGTCACCGCCTAGGCACCGCCGAGGTGGAGTCGGCCCTGGTGTCCCACCCGGCGGTCTCGGAGGCGGCCGCGATCGGCCTGCCGCACGAGGTGAAGGGCAACGCCATCCACGCCTACGTGGTGCTCCGGGTCGGGGAGAAGGAGACCCCGACGCTCGCCGAGGAGCTCCGCGCCCACGTGGCCCAGCACCTCTCCCCCATCGCCAAGCCGGACGCCATCGACGTCGTCGAGAAGCTGCCCAAGACGCGCTCGGGCAAGATCATGCGCCGCGTCCTCAAGGCCCGCGCCCAAGGTCTGGACGAGGGCGACCTCAGCACGCTGGAGGAGTGAGGCAGGAGGAATGAGCCCGGCTCAGCCCTGCGGCTTGAGCAGTGGGAACAGGATCGTCTCGCGGATGCCGCGGCCGGTGAGCAGCATCATCAGCCGGTCGACGCCCAGGCCCAGGCCGCCCATCGGCGGGGCCCCGAACTCGAGCGCGTTGAGGAAGTCCTCGTCGAGCTGCATCGCCTCGGGGTCGCCGCCGGCCGCGAGCAACGACTGCTCGACGAACCGCTGCCGCTGGATCACCGGGTCGATGAGCTCGGAGAACCCGGTGCCGCGCTCGACGCCGCCGATGATGAGGTCCCACGCCTCGATGAGGCCGGGCTCGCTGCGGTGCGGGCGCGCGAGCGGCTGGGCGATGGCCGGGTAGTCGCACACGAACGTCGGCTGCAGCAGGCCGGGCTCGACGAGCTCGCCGAAGAGCTCCACGGCCAGCTTGTCGGTGCCCCACGCCGGGTTGTACTCGAGCTCGTGGGCGTCCGCGACGGCCTGCAGCGTCCCGACCGGGGTGGCGAGCGAGATCTCCTCACCGACCTGCTCCGACAGCCCCTCGAACAGCGGCAGCCAGCGCCACTGCCCGTCCAGGTCGATCACGCCGGCCTCGGTCTCCATCTGCCGGGAGCCGACCGCGTCCGCGGCGTCCACCACGATCTGCTGGGTGGTGGCGGCGATGCCGGCCTGGTCGGTCCACGCCTGGTAGGCCTCCAGCATCGTGAACTCGGCGGAGTGCGAGCTGTCGATCCCCTCGTTGCGGAAGATGCGCCCCAACTCGTAGACGCGGTCGGTGCCGCCGACCATGGCCCGCTTGAGGTTGAGCTCCAGCGCAATCCGCAGCGTCATGTCGATGTCGAACGCGTTGAGGTGCGTGGTGAACGGCCGCGCCGCGGCGCCGCCGTGGATCAGCTGCAGCACCGGGGTCTCCACCTCGATGAAACCCAGGCGGTGCAGCGTCTCGCGGATCGAGCGGGTGACCGCCGCCCGCGTCCGCACCATCGCGCGCGCCTCCGGGCGCACGACGAGATCGGCGTAGCGCTGGCGGACGCGGGTCTCCTCCGCCAGGTCCTTGTGCAGGGTCGGCAGCGGCCGCAGCGCCTTGGACGCCAGCGCCCACCCCGTCGCCATCACCGACAACTCACCACGCCGGGAGGAGATGACCCGCCCCGTCACCGAGACGAAGTCACCGAGGTCGATGTCGGCCTTCCAGGCGTCCAACGACTCCTGGCCCACCTCGGCGAGGCTGAGCATCACCTGGAGGCGGTCGCCGTCGGCGTCCGGGGTGAACTGGTCGGCCAGCGTCGCGAAGCAGAGCTTGCCGGTGTTGCGGACGAAGATCACGCGCCCGGTGACACTGACGACCTCGTCGGTCTCCTGCCCGGCCTCCAGGTGCCCCCACTGCGCGCGCACGGCGGCCAGGGCGTGCGTGCGGGCCACCTCGACCGGGTAGGCCTCGCCGCCGGCGGCCAGCAGCCGCTCCCGCTTCGCCAGGCGCACCTGGACCTGCTCGGCGACGGGCTGCTCCGTCACGGGCTGCGCTGCTCGGGGCTGGGCTGCACTGGGCTGGGCGGATTCAGTCACCGCTCCAGCCTATCGCCGGGCGCAGGCGCGGACGGCCACCGGGGTGGGGGCGCGGGCGTCTTCAGTCACCCCCACGGGGACAGGTTTTCCTCACTGGGCCCGACTATCGTTCCTGATGAAGGGCCGGGGGCCTGCCTATTGGGGGATCGGCAGGCCCCGGGCCCTGTCACAGGGACCGGTCGTGACGCGCAGGAGCGCCGGTGCGGATCGTGGGGGCGAGCGCATCGTGGCCCGCGCGTCATGACCACCTCGTCCCGGCCCCCTCCCGATGCGAGTACCGTGGGCGCGTCCGTGCCACGCTCTCGCCCAAAGGGGTCCCGATGGAGAACTCTCCGGTCACACTCGTCATTCTCGGCGCCTCGGGTGACCTCACCCATCGCCTGCTGTTGCCCGGCCTCGGCACCCTGCTGCACGCGCGCCCCGGGTACCGCGTGCACCTGGTCGGGGCGGCGTCGGACGACCTGACGGCTGAGCAGTGGACGCAGCGCGTCCGCGAGGGCCTGGCCGAGGGCGGCTGCCGCGCCGACCGGATCGAGCCGATGATCGACGACACGACGTTCGAGCACCTCGACGTGACCAACCCGAGCGCGCTGGAGGAGTTCCTGGGCCGGCTCGCCGCCGAGGGACGCCCCATCGTGGTGTACTTCGCGCTGCCGCCGGCCATCAGCCAGCAGGCGTGCCAGGCCATGACGCAGTTCGACCTGCCGCCGGGCATCCGGCTCGCCATTGAGAAGCCCTTCGGGTCGAGCCTCGCCTCCGCGCAGGACTTCAACCGATTGCTGGCACAACTGGTGCCGGAGCGGCAGATCTTCCGCGTCGACCACTACCTCGGCAAGGCCACCGTGCTGAACCTGCTCGGCCTGCGGTTCGGCAACCGCATCTTCGAGCCCATCTGGAACACGGTGAACATCGAGCGGGTCGAGATCATCGCCGACGAGACGCTCGCCCTCGAGGGCCGGGCCGGCTACTACGACAAGGCGGGCGCGCTGCGCGACATGATCCAGTCGCACCTGCTGCTCGTCATGGCGATGCTGGCCATGGAGGAGCCGGCCAGCATCGACGAGGTGGAGCTGCGCGACCTCGTCGTGCACCTGCTGCGCTCGACCCACCTGGCCGGGGACGACCCGGTGCAGGCCTCCCGCCGGGCGCGCTACACGGCGGGGCAGATCGACGGCAAGGACATCCCGTCCTACACCGACGAGAAGGGCGTCGACCCCGAGCGCAACACCGACACCCTCGCCGAGGTGACCGTCGAGATCCGCAACTCACGGTGGGCGGGTGTGCCGTTCCGGCTGCGCAGCGGCAAGGCGTTGGGCGACGGGTTCCGCGGCATCGTCGTCAAGTTCCGGCCCGTGGTGCACCTGCCGGCCGGCTTCCACAACACCGCGGAGCCGAACGTGCTCGTCATCGGCATGACGCCGGAATCCATCGCGCTGAGCCTGAACACCAACGCCGAGGGCGATCGGTGGGACCTGGAGCAGACCTCGCTGGCGGCCGACCTCACCGAGTCGCCCGTCCGACCCTACGGCGAAATCCTGCAGGGCATCTTGGACGGCGACCCTCTGCTCAGCGTCCGCGGCGACATGACCGAGGAGTGCTGGCGCATCCTGCAGCCCGTCGTGGACGCCTGGGCGGCCGGCGACGTCCCGATGGACGAGTACGCCGCCGGCTCGACCGGCCCTTCGGACTGGCGCTGATCAGCCCTTCACGCCGCCGGCGGTCAGGCCGGAGACGATGTACTTCTGCAGGTACATGAACAGCAGGATGATCGGCACGGCGGCCACGACGGCGCCGGCGGCGAACAGGCCCCACGGGGCGTTGCGCTCGTCGGAGCCCCACACGTACAGGCCCACCGCCAGGGTGTAGTTCTCGGGCCGGGCCAGCACGATGCGGGCCAGGATGAACTCACCGTAGGTGCCGACGAACGACAACAGCCCCACCACGGCCAGGATGGGCGTGACCAGGCGCATGATCATGCCCCAGAAGATCTGGGCGTGCGTGGCGCCGTCGATCTTGGCGGCCTCGTCCAGCTCGGCCGGAATGGTGTTGAAGAAGCCGTACATCAGGAACGTGTTCGCCCCCAGGGCCCCGCCGAGGTACACGGCGATGAGGCCGAACAGCGACTCCAACCCGAGGAAGGGGTAGATGTCGCGCAGCGTCAACAGCAGCAGGAAGATGGCGATGAACGCCAGCATCTGGGGGAACATCTGGATGATGAGCAGCGCCGTCAGGCCGCCGCGGCGTCCGACGAACCGGAATCGGCTGAAGGCGTACGCCGCAGCCGCGCCCATGATGACGGTGCCCACGGCGGTGACGGTCGACACAATGAAGCTGTTCAGGATCCACCGCGGGAAGTTCGTGTTGGTGAACAACTCGGTGAAGTTCTGCAGCGAGACCGCGGTGAACAACCGGGTGGAACCGGTCAGCGTGCCACCGGGGTTCAGCGCCGCGGAGAGGACGTAGAGGATCGGGAAGACGCAGTAGGCGATCATGGCGATCGCGAACAGGTGCTTCCAGCCGACCTCCTTCCACCAGCGGACGCCCCGCAGCCGGGTGTCGTTGGCGTTGTCGAGTTCGATCTTGGCGACGGTGCTCATCAGATGATCTCCTCGAGCTTGCGGGTCTGGCGGAAGCCCAACCACGAGATGAAGCCGACCACGACGAAGATCAGGATCGACAAGGCGCTGGCGAGGCCGAACTGCCGGACCCCCGACTCGAAGGCCACGGAGTAGACCATCGAGATGAGGATGTCGGTCTCACCGATGATGAGCGGGGCGCCCGGATAGTTCGGCCCGCCGCCGGTCAACATGTAGATCAGCGAGAAGTTGTTGAAGTTGAACGCGAAGCTGGCGATCAGCAGCGGCGCCACCGAGACCATGAGCAGCGGCAGCGTCAGGTTCCAGAACCGCCGCCACGGCCCGGCGCCGTCCATGATGCCGGCCTCGGTGAGCTCACCGGGGATCGACTGGAGCGCGCCGGTGCAGATCAGGAACATGTACGGGAAGCCCAACCAGAGGTTGACGCCGAGGATGCTGAGCTTCGCCAGCGTGCCGTCGCCCAGCCAGTTGATGGTGGCGCCGTTCAGCAACGTCTGGTTGATGATGCCGAAGTTCTGGTTCAGCATGCCCTTCCACACCAGCGCGGCGAGGAAACCCGGGAAGGCGTACGGCAGGATGAACATGGCCCGGTAAAAGCGGCGTCCCTTCACCCGTTCGTCGTTGAACACGACCGCGAGCAGCAGCCCCAGCGCGAACGTGGTGAGCACGCTGAGGATGGCGAACGCGAACGTCCACAGCAGGATGGACAGGAACGGGCCCTGCAGCCGGCTGTCGGTGAACATCCGCGTGAAGTTGTCGGTGCCGACGAACACCCGCCAACCGGGGCTGAGCGACGTGCCGTCCGGCGCGACGTACAGGCCCTGGGCCGGGTCGGCGGTGTAGACCGTGCCATTCTCGGCCGTGAACGTGTCGGCTGCCTCGTCGTAGCGCAGCACCGAGCGCGCCTGGTAGGCCATGGTGCCGTTGTCGGTGCGCAGCCAGCCGTCGTCCGGGTCGTCGGAGACACTGACGCGCAGGTCGAGCACCTCGTTCTGCCGCTGCTGGATCTCGGCGAGCGGCAGCACGGACGCCCCCGGCACCTGCGTGACCCGGCCGCCGGACTCCACCGCGCCGGTGACCGGCTCGAGCGGATCCTCCTGGGTGCCGACGAGCACCTCGTCGTCCTCCACCACGGCGAAGCCGAGGGAGCCGTTCACGTCCACCACGGTGACGGGGTACGTGGGGGTGCCGTCGAGCCGACGGTCGGAGGTCTTGAGGATCTGCGTGATGGCCGGGCCCTTGAGGTCGTTGTGCCCGTCGCCGTAGTTGGTGAAGGCGACCACGGCCGTGTTGGCCATGACGTAGATCTGGTAGACCAGCAGGAACACCAGGCCGGGCATCAGGTACTTGGCCGGGATGCTGCGCTTGGAGAAGTACACGTAGTCGGCGACGACGAGCGTCACCACGAGAACGGCGAGAATGACCCACTGCTCCTGGCCGAACGCGGCCATGATGCCGTAGAGCCCAAAGGCGTTCACGAGCATCATCAGCACCAGCTTCACGTAGAAGCCGGGCCGCGAGAGGTCGCGGGCGTGGGAGAGCTGGGGGGCCGACGTCGACGTCGGCGGCGCCTCGGGAGGCTGGGTGTCGGTGCTCACGACGGATCCTTTCGGGCCGGGTGTCCGCTGCGGGTGTGAGACGACGCGGGGTGGCGCTTGCAGCACCACCCCGCGTCGTCAGGTCACCTGCGAGACGGACTCAGAAGGCGGCCTTGATGTTGTTGTTCATCTCCTGCCACGCGGCCGCGGGATCGGCGGCCTGGCCGTTGATGATGCTGACCTCGGTGGCACCCCAGAAGTTCCACACGGCGGCCATCTCGGGGATGGCCGGCATCGGCTCACCGTCGGCGCCCGCCTCGGCGAAACCGGCGATGATCGGGTCGTCGATGGCCTCGGCCGCGGCGGTGTTGGCCGGCGTCCGGCCACCCAGCTCGTAGAGCTTGGTCTGGGCGTCCTCCGACGTCATGTAGTCGAGGAACTGGTTGGCGAGCAGCGCGTTCTCCGAGTGCGAGGACAGGTAGACGCCCTGGACGCCGAGGAACGGCGCGGACGGCTGGCCACCGGCCGACGGGATCGGCAGCACGGTGATGTCGAGGCCGGCGTCGACGAAGTCGCTGGTCCACCAGGGGCCCGTCACGATGTAGGGCGACTGGCCGTCGAGGAAGGCCTGCTTGGCCTGGTCGCCGCCGATGTTGGCGTTCAGCGCGCCCTCGTCGGCGAGCTTGCGGAGGTAGGTGGCGAACGCCTGGCCCTCCGGGCCCTCCATGCCGAGCTCGGTGGTGTACTCGCCGTTGGAGCTGGTGAACACCGGCGCCCCGAAGGAGGTCTGCAGCGGGTACAGGTGGTAGGCGTCGCCGCCGTCACCCTGCTGGATCACGATCGGGAACTGCGTGCCCGCGCCCTTGCCCTGCGTCACGAGCTCGTCGAACGTGGCCGGGGTGTCCTGCACCAGGGCGTTGTTGCGCACGAGGCCGATGTTCTCGATGGCGTAGGGGACGCCATACAGCTGGCCGTCCCACGTGAACGCGGCCTTCGACGCATCCGAGAGGCCGTCGATGACGTTGCCCAGCTCCACCGGGGCCACGACGCCGTTGCTCACGAGGTCACCCGTCGCGTCGTGCGCGGTGACGATCAGGTCGGGGCCCTCGCCGGTCGGGGCCTGGGCGATGAAGTCGGTCTTGATGTCGCCGGTCGGCTTCTGGACGAGGTCGAGCGACACCCCGCTGGTGGCCTGGAAATCGGCACCCAGCTCGGTGAACGCGTCGATGCGGGTCTCGTCGACCCAGACCGTCAGGGTGCCGGCGTCCGCCGGAGCAGCAGCCGTGGTGTCGGCTCCGCCCGGCGCGGGCGTGGTGGTGGCGGTACCGCCACCGCAGGCAGCCAGGGTGAGGCTCATGCCCGCGACGAGCGCTGCAACAATGCTCTTGCGCATCTGTATCTCCTTGATGGGGGGCTGCTCCTCTGCGCGCCCCTGTCTGCAAGCAGAGTAGCCCACTTTCTGCAAGCAGCCGCCAAATCTTCGTAACGCTTTCATAACGAGGCTGGTTCCGGCGGGTGGCAGCTGCCACAGTTCATGCGGAGCGTCGTGACTTCCGACGGTGGAAGCGGACCAAAAACTTTGCACTAGACTCGCAACGTTCCGTCAACGACGCGGAGGGAGGGCACGTCCAGATGAACCACGCCAAGGCACGCTTGGTGGATCTCGCGCACGCCGCGGGCGTCTCGACGGCCACCGTCTCCCGCGTGCTCAACGGCAAGCCCGGCGTCCGCAGCGACACCCGGGACGCGGTGCACGCGGCGGCGGCCGCCCTGCACTACCCCCTCGAGCGGCCCACCCGGCGGCCGGGGCCCGTGGCCATCATGACCGGGGAACTCTCCAATCCGTCCTTCGCGGCCTTCGCCGAGATGGCCGACACCCTGCTCTACTCCGCGGGCGTGCCGAACTTCGTCTGCCCGGCCGGGCCGAGCGGCACCAGCGAGGAACAGCACCTCGAGACCCTGCTGACCATGGACATCGCGGGCATCATCTCCATCTCGGGCATGCCCGCGAACAACACGTTGCCGGTGGAGCCGTACGAGCGGGTGCTGGAGGCCGGCATCCCCACCGTTTTCATCAACTCCCCCAGCGAACAGCTCGAGGCAGGCTTCTTCTCGTGCTCGGACGCCGAGGCAGTGGCGTCGTCCGTGGCGCACCTGCGCTCGCTGGGCCACACCCGCATCGGCCTCGCAGTGGGGCCCGACCGCTTCCTGCCCGCGCGGCGCAAGGTGGCCGCGTTCCGGGCGTTGGGCTTCGGCGCCGACTCCGTGGCGATGACGCAGTTCACCGCCGAGGGGGGCCAGGTGGCCACCGGGCGGCTCGTGGCGTCCGGCCACACGGCGATCGTGTGCGGCTCCGACCTCATGGCGCTCGGCGCCGTCCGCGAGGCGCGCGTCCGGGGCCTGGGCGTGCCCGAGGACCTGTCGGTGGTCGGGTTCGACGACAGCCCCCTGATGGCGTTCACCGAGCCGGCGCTGACGACCGTCCGCCAGCCCGTGGGGGCGATCACCTCGGCCGCCGTCGCCGCGCTGCTGCGGGCGATGGACGGCACCCCGCTCGACACGACCGAGGTGCTCTTCCACCCCGACCTGATCATCCGGCGATCGACGGCACCCGCGCCATGATGGGCATCGTCGTCGTCTGCCACTCCCGGGAGTTGGCCACCGCCGCCGTCGCCTTCGCGACCCGCGTGGCGGGCGACGACGCACCCACCGTGCTCGTCGCCGCCGGCGTCGCGGACGGGGCCCTCGGCACGGACGCCGCGGCGATCACCAAGGCCATCGTGGCCGCGAACAGCGGCGACGGCGTCCTCGTCTTCCTGGATCTGGGCAGCGCCCTGATGAGCGCCGAGCTCGCCGTGGAGTTCCTGCCCGCCTCGTTCGACGCCGAGGTGCGGATCACGTCCGCGCCGCTGGTGGAGGGGCTCGTGGCGGCGGTCGCGGCGGCGTCCGCGGGGGCGTCGTTGGAGGAGGCGGACGCCGCCGCACGCCGCGCGGTGGAGACCAAGCGCTCGCACGTGGACGACAACGTGCCCGCCCCGCCCCTGCTCACCACGCCCGCGCCCACCCCGAAGGACACGTCGCTGGTGTGGCGCGCCACCGTCCGCAACGCGCGGGGCCTGCACCTGCGTCCGGCCGCCACCGTGGTGACGGCGCTGGGCGACATCGCCGCCGAGGTGCTGCTCAGCAACGCCACCACCGGTGCTGGCCCGGCGCGGGCGACCAGCCTGTCCAGGGTGACCGCGCTGCAGGTGGGCCGCGGCCAGGTGCTGCAGGCGCGCATCAGCGGCCCCGAGGCCGAGGAGGCCCGCCGGGTGCTGGCCGACCTCTCGGCCCGCGACTTCGGCGAGAGCGCCAGCCGCCGGCAGGCGCCGGTGACCGGGGTCGCCCCCGCAGGAACGCCGGCCGAGGCCATGGGCCCCTCGGACACCCTGCCCGTGGTGGGCCAGGTGATCCTGCGCTCGTCCGGCCCGCCCCTGCAGGGCTATGTGCCGGGCACGCCCAAGGACGAGCTCGACCGCTTCTTCGCCGCCGTGGCCCAGGTCAAGGAGTTCCTGGCCGACCTCGCCGCCGGCGGCGACCCGACGGGCATCGTCGCCGCGGAGGCCACCCTGCTGACCGACCGGGCGCTCAACCACGAGATCGTCACCCGGATCACGGAGGGGTTCAGCGCCGTCGAGTCGGTGGGCAGCGAGCTGACGCGGGCGGTGCGGGAGTTCGAGGCGCTGAGCGACCCCTTCCTGCGCGAGCGCGCCCAGGACCTGCGGGGCCTGCGCCGCCTGCTGCACCTGGCCCTCATGGAGCGGCCGTTGGTCGACGAGGGGCCCGACGAGCCGCGCGTGTGGGTCGTCGACGAGCTGGACGCCCCCACCGCGCTGCGGCTGGACCGCCGGACCTGCCTCGGCGTCATCACGACCAGCGGCGGGGCCACCGGCCACGGCGTCCTGACGGCGCGGGGCCGGGGCATTGCCGTGCTGCCCGGCCGGCGCGACGCCGCCACGCTGCGGGACGGGGACCAGGTGGCATTCGACCCGGTGACCGGCGACCTGTGGCGCCGCCCGAGCCCGGCGCGCCGCTCGCTGCTGGCCGAGGTGCGCGTCCACCGACGGCGCACCGCCCAGCGCGCGCTGGCGCGTGCGCACGAGGACGCGGTGACGACCGACGGCGTCCGCGTGCCGGTGCTGGCGAACGTCTCGACGTTGGCCGACGCCCGGGAGAGCGAGCGGTTCGGGGCGGACGGCGTGGGGCTGCTGCGCTCGGAGATCCTGTTCTCCTCGCGGGTGGACGCCCCCTCCGCGGAGGAGCAGGCGGCGGCCTACGTGGAGATCGCGCGGGCGCTCGGGGGCCGGCCGGTGACGATCCGGACGTGGGACGCCGGCGCCGACAAGCCGCTGGCCTTCGTGCCGACCGGGACGCCGGACAACCCGGCCATGGCCCTGCGCGGCATCCGGGCGATGCGGCTCGCGGAGGACGTGTTCGCCGAGCAGTTGCGGGCCGTACTGCTGGCGGCGCGCGACGCGGACGTGCGGGTGATGTTCCCGATGGTGAGCTCGGCCGACGACGTGACGTGGGCGCGGGGCGTCCTCGACGCGGTGCAGCGTGAGTTGGGAGCTGGGCCGGTGCCGGTGGGCATCATGGTGGAGGTGCCCGTCGTGGCGCTGCGGGCGGGTGACTTCGCGGGGATCGTGGACTTCGCCAGCGTCGGCACCAACGACCTGGCGCAGTACGCCGGCGCCGCCGACCGCACGGATCCCGACGTCGGCGGCCTGGCCCGCCAGGACGACCCGGCGGTGCTGGAACTGATCCGTCTGACGTGCGTGGGCCTGCCCGGTGTCGACGTGGCCGTCTGCGGCGACCTGGCGGGCGACACCACCCAGACGGCCACCCTGCTGCGCCTCGGCGTCGCCGAGCTCAGCGCGTCCCCGACGCGAATCCCGGAGGTCAAGCAGGCCGTTCGAGGCGTCCACCGCGGGGAGTTGGCCTAATCGGACGGCCGCCACACTGCCGCTGGCGTCGCGTTGCTGCCGGAGGCGTCGCCACCCTGCCGTTGCGATTGCCTCCCCGCCGTTCGCACCGCCACCCTGCCCGACCTCCACCCCCCTAGCGTTGCAACGGCAGGGGGGTGGGCCTCCAGCAGGGAGGCGCATTCAAAGGCAGGGTCGCGACGCCAACGACAGGGAGGCAGCGACGGCCAACCGCAGAGTGCGCGAGGCCGAGTCGACGACCCCCGTGGACGCCGCCAGCCGCCAGTCGCGTCCCTGCTTTGGCGCCACCGTGACCACCCGGTGCCGACACGTCCGAACTGACAAGACCAAGCCCCAGCACCCCGTCCCGCAGGGGCCGCCACCCTGCCGTCGCCATCGCCTCCCTGCCACTGGCACCGCCACCCTGCCCGACTTGCACCTCCCTAGCGTGGCAACGGCAGGGGGGTGGGCCCCCCGGCAGGGAGGCGCATTCAGGGGCAGGGTCGCGACACGAACGACAGGGGGCGGGTCGGGCCGACGGGGGTCGGGATCGGAGGGGCGCCCCGTCGAGAACCTGGCACAGGACCTGGTCGTCGACGCAAACGGTTCCCCGGCGTCGACGACCCATGCACAAGCACGCCTCCTCGACGGCAATCGGGGGATTCGCGTCGACGACCCATGCACAAGCACGCCTGGTCGACACCGGCGGGCTCGGACGTAAGGACGCCCCCGCCGGCGACCGCCGTCGAGCCAGGGACAGCCGGGCCTGAACGAGCGAGACTGGGCGTCAGCCCAACCCGGACGCCCCCGGGAGCGCACCCTCGTGGTGGAGCAACCACCGCTTCCGCTCCGTGCCGCCGGCGTAACCGGTGAGCGCCCCGGTGGACCCGACCAGCCGGTGACACGGCACGATGATGCTGATCGGGTTGCGGCCCGTGGCGGCACCGACGGCGCGGGATGCCCCGGGCGACCCCAGGTCGGCGGCCAGCTGACCGTACGAGCGGGTCTGCCCGTGGGGGATGGCGGCGAGGGCGTCCCACACCCGGTGTTGGAACGCCGTGCCCCGCGGCGCCAGCTCCACCGAGAACGCCGTGCGCGTCCCCGCGAAGTACTCGGCCAACTGCGCGACCGCGTCGGGAGCGACGGTGTCGTCGCGCTCGCCGAGGGCGGCGGCGTCCGGGAAGTGCTTCTGGTCGGCCGTGTACAACGCCGCCAGCGCGCCGCTCGCGTCCACCACGAGGGTGAGCGGGCCCACGGGCGAGTCGATCACGCGGTGTCTCATGCGTCCTCCTCAGGGTCGGCGGGCAGGCGGTTGATCGCGTGGTCCAGGGTGGACCACAGGTGCACCGTCGCGTACGCCCGCCACGGACGCCAGCGCTCGGCCCGGGCGGTCAGCGCCCGCCCGTCCGGCAGCCCCTGCCCCGCCGCGGCGCGCCGCACGCCCAGATCGGTGGCGGGGAAGGCGTCCGGATCGCCGAGGGAGCGCATCGCGACCATCTCGACGGTCCAGGGGCCGATGCCCGGCAGGGCGGCCAACCCGGCGCGGGCCTCGTCGCGGTCGGCGCCCGGCCCCAGATCGAGCGACCCGGACGCCAACGCCGCGGCCAGCCGGATGAGCGTCAACCGCCGGGACGCCGGCGCGCGGTAGTCCTCGGCGGACGCCCCGGCCACCGCGTCCGCGGTGGGGAACACGTGGGTCAGGCCGCCCTCGGGGTCGGCGATCGGCTCCCCCAGCCGCGCCACCAGCCGCCCGGCGGCCGTCCGCGCCGCGGCGGTCGAGACCTGCTGCCCGAGCACCACGCGCAGGGCGAGCTCGTCGGGATCGGCGCTGCGCGGCACTCGACACCCGGGATCGGCGGCGACCAGCGGCGCCAGCACCGGGTCGCGGGCCAGCAGGGCGTCGACGGCCACCGGATCGGCGTCCAGGTCGAGCATCCGCCGGCAGCGTCCGATGGCGGGGGTGAGGTCGCGCGGGTCACTCAGGTGCAGCGTCGCCGCCACGTGGTCCGGCCGCGGGGTCAGCGCCGCGATGCCCGGCCCGTGGGGCAGCCGCAGCGTGCGCCGGTAGGCACCGCCGCGCCACTCCTCGACGCCGGGCACCCCGGTGGCCACCAGGTGGCCGAACAGGTGGGTCGCGCAGAACGGTGGGCGCACCGGCAACCGCACGTCGAGCCGCAACAGCCGCCCGCCCACGGCGCCGGTGCCGGACGCCCCCGCCTCCGACGGCCCGCCCGCGTCCCGCAACCCCGACGGCGTCGCCGCGTAGGCCGCCACCAGGGTGGCGTTGAACGACCGGATCGACCCGAACCCCGCCGCGAACGCCACGTCCGCCATCGCGAGATCGGTCGTCTGCAGCAGCAGCCGCGCGGTGTGCGCGCGCTGGGCGCGGGCCAGCCCGATGGGGGTGGCGCCCAGCTCGGCCAGGGTGAGGCGCTCGAGCTGGCGCGGGGAGTAACCCACCCGCCGCGCCAACCCGGCCACGCCGTCGCGGTCGACCACGCCGTCGGCGATCAACCGGACAACCCGGGCCGTCACGTCGGCACGGGGCTCCCACTCCGCCGAGCCGGGGGCGGCGTCCGGGCGGCAGCGCTTGCAGGCGCGGAACCCCGCGGCCTGCGCGGCGGCGGCGCTGGGATGGAACGTGCAGTTCGCGGCCGACGGCGTCCGCGCCGGGCAGCTGGGTCGGCAGTAGATGCCGGTGGACGTGACCCCCGTGACGAACGCCCCGTCGAACCGCGCGTCGCGGCTGTCGACGGCGGCGAGGCAGGTCTCGCGGGCGGGCATCACGGCATCCATCCTCCCCCACGCACGCCCCGCGCTCTCGCAGGAATGCGACATCACAGCAGGCACGTCACACCGCGAGCCTCACGCCCCGGGTGTCACAGCAGCGACAGCACCACGGGCATCGCGACGATCGCGACGAGCACGCTCATGGTGGTCATGAAGGTCGACACCCGCACGTCGAGGCCCGCCTCGGCGGTGAATCCCGAGGTCATCGCCGCCATGGGCGCGCACAGCAGCGCCAGCAGGATCGCCTTCTCGGCCGGCCCGAACGGCAGCACGAACCACAGCACCCACGCCGCCACCGCCATCACGGCCCACCGCGTGGCCAGGAACCGCAGCGCGTCGCCGTAGGCCCGCCGGTCGAGCACCAGCTCGAGCCCCACCCCGATCATGAACATCGCCACGAAGGTGTTGGCCGCGCCCACGGTGGCGGTGAACTGCAGCACCGGGTCGGGCAACCGCACGCGCGCCAGCCCCATCACCACGAGCGCCAGGTACGTCAGGAACACCGGCGAGGAGAACACGGTTCGCACGAACCGCCCCAGCGACGCGGGGCGTCCGGACGCCAGCCCGAGCCCCCAGGCGTACGCGATGCCCGCGCCGGCGAGCGCGTTGCCGATGTCGAACATGGACGCCACCACGATCGCCTCGGGCCCGAGGAATGCCCCGACGTAGGGAATGGCGAACAGCCCGATGTTGAAGCTGCCCACGTTCAGGACGCCGAACGCCTGCGCGCGCGCCCCCCGGCGCCGTTCGACGAGGAACGACACCCCCTGCGCGGCGACCACCGTGACGAACCCGAACAGCGACAGCCACAGCAGCTGCGGCCCGATCTCGAAGCTGTCGAAGCTCGTCACGAGCGCGCACGGCAGGGTGATGCGCAGGGCGATGATGCTCAGGGGCCGGAAGTCGGACGCCTGCAGCCACCCGATCCGCTTCACGAGGTGGCCCAGCGCGATGATCGCGATGAGCGTCAGCGCCGTCACGAGCATCTCCATCGCGCACCCCTTTCCCCGTGACGGTATCCCTCCTCCCACCCCACACCGGCAACCCAGCGGGGCGGCGCGGCAACACCGCGCAACCCGCTTGGTGAGTGAGCGCTCACTCACTTACGCTGTGCCGGTGACCCGAGCCACTCCCCTGCCGCCCGAGGAACGCCGACGCCTGCTCGTCGACGCCACCCTCCCGCTGCTGCGCACCCATGGTCCGACCCTGTCCACCCGCCAGATCGCGGAGGCCGCGGGCGTGGCCGAGGGCACGATCTTCCGGGTCTTCGAGTCCAAGGACGATCTGATCCACACCTGCCTCACCGAGGCCCTGTCGATCGAGCACCTGACCGGCGAGCTGGACGCCGCCGCGTCCGACGACCTGCCCACCACCACGCGGGCGCTGCTGACGACGATGCTCCACCACCTCGACGACGTCCGCGCGCTCACCGCCGTGTTCCCCCACCCCGCGGTGGCCGACGCCCCCCGCCCCGCCCACAAACCCGACGGCTCGGCCTGCCCGCGGCCGGACTTCACCGCCCTGCACCGCGAGGTCCTCGCCCACGTCGCCGCCACGCTCAACCCCCACGCCGCCGCCCTGCGCACCACCCCGGAACGCGCGGCGGCCCTCCTCGTCGCCCTCTCGTTCGGGGCGCACCACCCGTTGGTCGGGGCGTCCGACCTCACCGATCCCGACACGCTCGCCCAGCTGGCCCTCAGCGGCCTGGCCGGCCCCAAGGAGGCCTGATGCTCCTCTCCCTGCTCCGCACCTATCTCAAGCCCTACACCGGGGCGATCGCGCTGGTCGTGCTGTTCCAGCTCATCGCCACGGCCGCGGCGCTCTACCTGCCCACGCTCAACGCCCGGATCATCGACGAGGGCGTCGCCCGCGGCGACATCCCGGTCATCTGGAGCCTCGGCGGCACCATGCTGGCCGTCACGTTCGGCCAGATCGTCGGCCAGGCCGCCGCCGTGTTCTTCGGTGCCCGCACGGCCATGAACGTCGGCCGCGACCTGCGCGCCGACATCTTCTCCCACGTCCTGTCGTTCTCGACGCGCGAGGTGAACACCTTCGGCGCCCCCAGCCTCATCACGCGGACGACCAACGACGTCCAGCAGATCCAGCAGCTCGTCATGATGACCGCCTTCATGATCGTGCAGGCGCCGATCATGATGGTCGGCGGCCTCATCATGGCCCTGCGGGAGGACGTCGGGCTGAGCTGGCTGATCGCCGTCGCCGTCGGCGTCCTCGGCATCGTGATCGCCGTGATCCTCATGCAGGCGCTGCCGCTGTTCCGGGCCATGCAGGTGCGCATCGACGCCCTCAACCGGGTGCTGCGCGAGCAGATCAGCGGCCTGCGCGTCATCCGCGCGTTCGTCCGCGAGGAGCACGAGGGCGAGCGGTTCGCGTCCGCCAACCGGGACCTGACCGACGTGTCGCTGCGGGTCGGACGCCGCATGCTCACCCTGTTCCCCTTCGTCCAGCTCGTCATGTCCGCCTCCAGCGTCGGCGTCATGTGGTTCGGTGGCCTGCGGGTGGAGGCCGGCGAGATGCAGATCGGCCAGCTCACGGCGTTCCTGCAGTACCTCACGCAGATCCTAATGAGCGTGATGATGTCGACGATGATGCTGATGATCGCCCCCCGCGCCCAGGTGTGCGCCATCCGCATCCGCGAGGTGCTCGACACGCGCAGCTCGGTCGTGCCGCCCGCGAACCCGGTCGGCGACGTGATCGACCACGGTGCGGTGGATCTCGACGCCGTCAGCTTCTCCTACCCCGGCGCGGAGGCCCCCGTGCTGTCGGACATCTCCTTCCGCGTCACCCCCGGCACCACCACCGGCATCATCGGCTCGACCGGCTCGGGCAAGTCCACGCTGGTCAACCTCATCCCCCGCCTGTTCGACGCGACCGCCGGCACCGTGCGGGTCGACGGCGTCGACGTCCGCGAGCTGCACCCCGAGGTGTTGTGGAACGCGATCGGCCTCGTGCCGCAGAAGCCGTACCTGTTCACCGGCACCGTGGCCTCCAACCTGCGCTACGGCAACCCGGAGGCGACCGACGAGGAGCTCTGGCACGCCCTCGAGGTCGCCCAGGCCCGCGACTTCGTCGAGAAGATGCAAGGCGGCCTCGACGCCGCCATCGCCCAGGGCGGCACCAACGTCTCCGGCGGTCAGCGCCAACGGCTGTCGATCGCGCGGGCGCTCGTGCGGCGTCCGGACGTGTACCTGTTCGACGACAGCTTCTCCGCGCTCGACGTCGCCACTGACGCCCGCCTGCGCGCGGCGCTGGCGTCCGAGACGGCGGACGCCGCCGTCGTCATCGTCGGCCAGCGGATCGCCACGATCCGCGACGCCGACCAGATCGTCGTGCTCGACCACGGCCGCATCGACGGCATCGGGACGCACGACCAGCTGCTCGCGACCTGCCCGACGTACGTCGAGATCGTCGAGTCCCAGTTCAAGGCGGAGGAAGTGGCATGAGCAAGAACAAGCAGCCCGAGGCGTCCCAACCGACGTCGGACGACGGCCGCGTCGTGGACGCCCCCGAGCGCCCCAAGCACGGCCCCCAGTCCCGCGGCCACGGCCCCATGGCCCAGGGACCCGTCGAGAAGGCCATCAACTTCGGCCCGTCGCTGCGCCGCCTGCTCGGCCAGTTGCGCCCCGAGCGGGGCAAGATCGGGATCGTCGTCGTGCTCACCGCCATCGGTGTGCTCGCCAACGTCGTCCAGCCCCGCGTGCTCGGCGCGATGACGGACCACCTGTTCGAGGGCCTCATCGGCAAGAACCTGCCCGCCGGCATCACGCTCGAGCAGGCCATCGCCCAGCTGCGCGCCGCCGGCGAGAACACCTTCGCCGACATGCTGACGGGCATGCCGGGCATCACGCCCGGCGTGGGCGTGGACTGGACGGCCGTTGCCCAGGTGGCCTGGCTCGCGCTGGGCCTGGCCGTCATCGGCGGCGCCTTCACGTGGGCGGCCGGCTGGATCCTCAACGACGTCGTGCAGAACTCGGTGTACCGGATGCGCCGCGACGTCCAGACCAAGCTCGATCGGCTCCCCCTGTCCTACTTCGACCGGCAGCCCCGCGGTGAGCTGCTGAGCCGCGTCACCAACGACATCGACAACATCGCCACCTCGCTACAGCAGACGCTGAGCCAGCTGCTCACCAACCTGCTCATGCTGGTCGGCGTCCTCGGCATGATGTTCTGGGTCTCCCCGGTGCTGGCGGTCATCGCCCTGGTGGCCGTGCCGATCTCGCTGGGCGCCGCCATCCTCATCGGACGCCGCGCGCAGGGCAAGTTCGCCGACATGTGGAAGTCGACCGGCGACGTCAACGCCCAGGTGGAGGAGGCCTACACCGGCCACGCCCTGGTGAAGGTGTTCGGCCGCAGCCGCGAGGTGGAGCAGGCCTTCTCGCGCGACAACCACCAGCTCCGCGATGCCGCGTTCTCGGCCCAGTTCATCTCCGGGCTGATGATGCCGGTGATGATGTTCATCGGAAACCTCTCCTACGTCGCGGTCGCCGTCGTCGGCGGCGTCCGGGTGGCGTCGGGCCAGATGACGCTGGGCGACGTCCAGGCGTTCATCCAGTACTCCCGCATGTTCACCCAGCCGATCACCCAGGTGGCGTCGATGGCGAACCTGCTGCAGTCGGGCGTCGCGTCCGCCGAGCGGGTCTTCCAGGTGCTGGACGCCGAGGAGCAGTCCCCCGAGCACGCGGCCGCCCTGCCGCGGGGCCTGCGCGGACGCGTCGCGTTCGAGGACGTGTCGTTCAGCTACTCCCCCGACAAGCCGCTCATCGAGCACCTCAGCCTCGTCGCCGAGCCGGGTTCGACGGTCGCGATCGTGGGCCCGACGGGGGCGGGCAAGACGACGCTGGTGAACCTGCTCATGCGCTTCTACGAGGTGCAGCAGGGCCGCATCACGATCGACGGGGTCGACATCACGGCCATCCCCCGCGCCGAGCTGCGCTCGCGGATGGGCATGGTGCTGCAGGACACGTGGCTGTTCGGCGGCACGATTCGCGACAACATCGCCTACGGACGCCCGGGCGCGACCGAGGAGGAGATCCTCACCGCCGCCACCGCGACCTACGTCGACCGGTTCGTCCACGCGCTGCCGGACGGCTACGACACGGTGATCGACGAGGAGGGCTCCAACGTCTCGGCCGGTGAGAAGCAGCTCATCACCATCGCCCGGGCGTTCCTGGCCGACCCGACCATCCTCATCCTCGACGAGGCCACCTCGTCGGTCGACACCCGCACCGAGCTGCTCCTGCAGCGCGCGATGGCGGCCCTGCGCACCGACCGGACGAGCTTCGTCATCGCCCACCGCCTCTCCACGATCCGCGACGCCGACGTGATCCTCGTCATGGAGAACGGCTCCATCGTCGAGCAGGGCAACCACGAGGAGCTGCTGGCCGCCGAGGGCAGCTACGCGCGCCTGCACGCGAGCCAGTTCGCCGGGGCGGTCGAGGAGGACGCCGGGGTCTGAACCGGACGGTGTGATCCGGACGGCCGGACGTGTTAAGGGCCCGTGACGATTGCGCGCGGGCCCTTTACGCACCCGCAGCGGGAGGTGCAGAGTACCGGCGGGCCACCCGGCCCCACGGACGAGGAGCGCGCCATGGCGGAGCCGAGCACCACCCCCCACGCCGAACCGGAGCTGAAGCGGGTCATGGGCCCCGGCCTGCTGTTGCTGTTCATCATCGGCGACATCCTGGGCACGGGCATCTACGCCCTCACCGGCACGGTCGCCCGCGAGGTGGGCGGCGTGGTCTGGTTGCCGTTCCTGGTCGCGTTCGCAGTGGCGCTGATGACGGCCTTCTCCTACCTCGAGCTCGTCACCAAGTACCCCCACGCCGGGGGAGCGGCCGTGTTCACCCACAAGGCGTTCAGGATCGGCTTCCTGACGTTCATGGTCGCGTTCACCGTGATGGCGTCGGGCATCACCTCGAGCGCCACCGCGTCGCGGGCGTTCGCCGAGAACTTCATGAAGGGCTTCGGCCTGGGCACCGACCCCACGATCGTGACGGTTGTGGCCATCTGGTTCATGCTGCTCGTGATGGGCGTCAACCTCTACGGGGTCGCGGAATCCGTCAAGGCCAACGTGGTGCTCACGTGCATCGAGCTGTCGGGCCTGCTGCTGGTGATCTTCGTGGGCTTCCTCGCGATGTCGAGCGGCCGCGCCGACTTCAGCCGCGTGCTGCTGTTCGAGACGCCGCAGGACAAGGGCTGGTTCCTCGCCCTCTCCGCCGCCACGTCGGTGGCGTTCTTCGCGATGGTCGGCTTCGAGGACTCGGTGAACATGGCCGAGGAGACCAAGAACCCCTCCAAGATCTTCCCGCCGATCATGCTGACCGGCCTCGGCATCACCGGCGTGATCTACGTCCTCGTGTCCATGACGGCGGTGGCGATCGTGCCGATCGGCGAGCTCACCGAGACCGGCGCGACGCCGCTGCTGACAGTCGTCGAGATGGGCGCCCCCGGGCTCCCGTTCGGCGCCGTCTTCCCGTTCATCTCCATGTTCGCCGTGGCCAACACCGCGCTCATCAACATGATGATGGCCTCCCGCCTGCTCTACGGCATGGGCCGCCAGCTCGTCCTGCCGCACGTGTTCTCCCGCGTGCTGCCGAGCCGGCGGACGCCGTGGGTGTCGATCCTGTTCACCACCGGCCTGGCCATCGCCCTGATCACGTTCGTCGGCCAGGTCTCCCAGCTCGGCGGCACCACCGCCCTGTTGCTGCTGGCTGTGTTCACCCTCGTCAACGTGGCCGTCCTCGTGCTGCGGCGCGACACGGTGGCCCACAGCCACTTCCGGGCGCCGACGTGGCTGCCCGTCGTCGCCGGGCTCTGCACGTTCTACCTCGTCGGGCCCTGGACCGGACGCCCCCTGGAGCAGTTCACCATCGCGCTGGTGCTCATCGCGATCGGCGCGGTGCTCGGCTTCATCACGTTCCTCGTGAACAAGGCCCTGCGCCAGCGGCCGACCCGGATCGAGGACGTCGACCTGCTCGACGAGGGCGGCGTCCGCAACTGAGGCTCCCTCCCCAAACCGGGGACGTCAGCCGAGTTGGGTGCCCACCAGCGCGCCGATGCCGTAGGTGATCGCCATGGCCAGCAGGCCCCCGGTGATGACACGCGCCACGGCGACCCCGGCCGGCGCCCGGCCGGCGCGGGCGCTGAGGTAACCCGTGAGGCTCAACGCCACCACCACGGCCGCCACGGTCGCGGCGACCCGGAACGCCGGCGGGGTCAGCACCATCGCCAGCAACGGCACCAGCGCGCCCGCGGTGAACGCGGCCATGGACGCCCCGGCGGCCGCCCAGGCGCTGATGAGCTGCTGGGCGGGGCGGCCCTCCCGGGCCAGCAGGGCGCGCTCGCTGTCCCGCTGGGCGCTGACCGAGACGTACTCCCCGACGGCCATCGACAGCGCACCGGCGACGAGCCCGGCGATCCCGGCGACCAGGATGGACACGGAATCGGTCGTGGCGCCGGCCACGCCCATGACCATGCCGGCGATCGACACGATGCCGTCGTTGGCCCCCAGCACGGCGGCGCGCAGCTTGTTCAGCAGCCCGGCGTCCGAGCCGGACACGTCGAGGGGCGTGGGCTGCGACGCGGCCGGGGCGGCAGCAGCGGGCGGGGTCTCGCTCATGCCCCGATCCTGATCCCGAATCGCGCATCCGGCAACGAAGGGCAGGCTGCCCAAACGACGCGTCAGTCGGCGGAGTCCCCGGCTCGCAACCGCTCCCACACCGCGTGACGGACATCGAGGGGGAGGTCCCCGAGAATGTCCTCGATCGCGCGGGCGTGCAGCTCGACGCGGGAGTGCGCGGGCTCGTAGAACCAGGCGCGGCCGTCGAGCTGGCGGACGACGATGCCCTTCTTGGCGAGCCGGTCGAGCACGGTCATGACGGTGGTGTAGGCGATCTCGCGCTGGGCGGCCAATTCAGCGTGGACGTCGCGCACGGATGTGGGGGCTGACCGGCGCCACAGGGCGTCCATCACCGCCTGTTCCAGCTCTCCGAGAATCGACACGGCAGCATCGTAACCCGCCGGGTGGTGTCGTACGACGCAAAGTAGTACACTCCGCCGCATGAGTCCGGACATCCTCGCACGGTGGCAGTTCGGGATCACGACCGTCTACCACTACTTCTTCGTGCCGGTCACGATCTCGCTGTCCTTCCTCGTCGCCGTCATGCAGACCCGCTGGTACCGCACCGGCGACGCCACGTACCTGCGCCTCACGAAGTTCTTCGGCAAGTTGTTCCTCATCAACTTCGCCATGGGCGTCGTGACGGGCATCGTCCAGGAGTTCCAGTTCGGCATGAACTGGTCGGAGTACAGCCGCTTCGTCGGCGACATCTTCGGCGCGCCCCTCGCCCTGGAGGCCCTGCTCGCGTTCTTCCTCGAGTCCACCTTCCTCGGCCTGTGGATCTTCGGGTGGGACCGCCTGTCCCGCAAGGTCCACCTGATGTGCATCTGGCTGGCGTCCAGCGGCACGCTGCTCTCGGCGGTGTTCATCCTCGCCGCCAACAGCTTCATGCAGAACCCGGTGGGTGCGACCTGGAACCCGATCACCGACCGGGCGGAGATGACCGACTTCCTCGCCCTGTTCACCAACCCGGTGTTCCTCGTCACGTTCCCCCACACCGTGGCCGCCGCGTTCATGACCGGCTCGGGCTTCGTCCTGGCCGTGGCCGCGTGGCACCTGGCGCGGCTCAACAAGGCCGACCGGACGCCGGCCGAGGACGACGACGTGGCGGGCTACCGCTGGGCGACGAAGCTCGGCGCGTGGGTGCTGCTCGGCGCAGGCCTGGCCACGGTGATCTCCGGCGACCTGCAGGCCAAGATCATGTACGACGTGCAGCCCATGAAGATGGCGGCCGCCGAGGCCCTCTACGAGACGGCCGGCGGCGACGGCGAGATGGCGCCGTTCTCCCTGCTCACCATCGGGACGCTCGACGGCACCGAGCCGGTCTTCGAACTGCACGTGCCGGGCGTGCTGGGCTTCCTGGCCGCGGGCGACCCGTACGCCGAGATCCCCGGCATCCGCAACCTGCAGGCCGCCTACCAGCGCGGCGAGCTGGTGAACCCCGACTCGCCGCTGCAGCAGGCCTACGCCGAGAAGCTGGCCACGCTCGGCATCACCGACTTCACGCCCATCATCCCCGTCAGCTACTGGACGTTCCGCATCATGATGACGCTGGGCTTCCTGGCCATGGGCATCGGCGCCTTCACGCTGCTGCAGCTGGGGCGCGGCAAGCTCCCGAAACCCGGCCTGGGGCTGGACGTCACGCTGATCGCCGTGGTGCTCGCGCCGCTGTTCGCCAACTCGGCCGGCTGGATCTTCACCGAGATGGGCCGCCAACCCTGGGTGGTGGCCGGTGTGCTGCCGACGGAGCTGGCCGTCTCCCCCGGCGTGGGGGCCGGCACGGTGTTCGCGTCGATGGTGGGCTACACCGTCCTCTACGGCGCGCTCGCCGTCGTCGAGGTCGGCCTGCTGCTGAAGTACGCCCACGCCGGCATGCCGGCCGAGGTGCCCGAGGTCGAGATCAAGGGTGAGGACGACGTCCTCTCCTTCGCCTACTGAGGAAGGAGACTCCCGTGACGCTGCTCGCCACCGAACCCACCACCCTGCAGGTCGTCTGGTACCTGCTCATCGCCGTGCTCTGGATCGGCTACCTCATCCTCGAGGGCTTCGACTACGGCGTCGGCATGCTCATCCGCGTGCTCGGCCGCAACGAGAAGGAGCGCCGGGTCATCGTGAACACCATCGGCCCGCTGTGGGACGGCAACGAGGTGTGGCTGCTCACCGCCGGTGGGGCCACGTTCGCGGCCTTCCCGGGCTGGTACGCCACGCTGTTCTCGGGGCTGTACCTCCCGCTGTTCCTGATCCTCGTCGGCCTCATCATCCGCGGCGTGGCCTTCGAGTACCGCGCCAAGAACCCCGACTCGGCATGGCGCACCCGCTTCGACGTGATGGCCGGCGTCGGCTCCTTCGTGGTGTCGCTCGTGTTCGGCGTCGGGTTCGCCAACTTCATCATCGGCATGCCGGTCACCACGGCCCCCGGCAACGACAACCTGTACGTGTTCTCCGGCGGCTTCTGGAGCCTGTTCAGCCCGTTCGCGCTGCTCGGCGGCGTCGTGCTCGTGGTGCTGTTCCTGTTCCACGGCGCCAACTTCCTCGCCCTCAAGACCCGTGACGTCGTCCACGACCGGGCCGAGGAGTTCGCCGGCAAGGTCGGCGTCGTCGCCATCATCGGCGGTGCCGCCTACCTGCTGTGGGCCAACCTCGCGTACGGGTTCGGCGTCCTCGGCTGGCTGCTCGCCGCGGTCGCGGCGGTCGCGCTCGTCGGCAGCTGGCTCGCGATCCGCGCCGGACGCGACGGCTGGGCCTTCGTGCTCACGACCGTCACGATCTTCACCGTCGCGGTGTGGATCTTCGCCCGCATGTGGCCCAACCTGGGCTTCGACAACAGCGCCGTGGCCGTGCCGCTGGATCGCGTCCAGGCGGCGTCGACCGACCTGACGCTCTCGATCATGACGGGTGCCGCGGTGGTGTTCGTGCCGATCGTGCTCGCCTACCAGGGCTGGACGCTCTGGGTGTTCCGCAAGCGCCTCAGCACCAAGAACATCCCGGAGGACGCCTCGCTGGCCGCGTAACCTGTCGTGGTGGCAGGCGAGGGACGACGGCGGGGACCGATCGACCCACGGCTGGTGCGCCGCGCGGCAGCGACCCGGTGGTACCTCGTCGCCGGCGCCCTCATCGGCTGCCTGGTCGCCGTGCTGACCGTCGCTCAGGCGTGGGTGCTCGCGGGGGCGATCAGCGGCGTGTTCGCCGCCGCCCCCGGGTGGGAATACACCAGCCCCACCCCCGGCACCGGGTGGTGGCCGGAGCTCGGGGGTGCCGCGCTCGCGCTGGCTGCGATCTTCGCCGGCAAGGCCGCGCTGGGCTGGCTCAACCAGGTGCTCGCGCACCGCACCGTCGCGGCCGTGAAATCGCGTCTGCGCCGCGACCTCGTCGCGGCCCGGCTCGCCCGCCCGCTGGACCCCTCGGCGTCCACCGCCCGGCTCGTGACGCTCGCCACGGTGGGCCTCGACGCGCTCGACGGCTACTACGGCAAGTACCTGCCCCAGCTGCTGCTCGCGGTGACGGTGCCGGTGCTCGTGGGCGGGGTGATCCTGCTGGCCGACGTGCCGGCCGCGCTGATCATTGCGCTGACGCTGCCGCTCATTCCGGTGTTCATGGTGCTGGTGGGGTGGACGACGCAGGCCCGCACCGAGCGGCGCTGGGCCACCCAGCAGCGCCTCGCCCACCACTTCGCCGACCTCGTCACCGGCCTGCCCACCCTGCAGGTGTTCGGCCGGGCCCGCGCCCAGGCCACCGGCCTGCGCCGCACCGAGGACGCCCATCGCGCCGAGACGATGGGCACCCTGCGCATCTCGTTCCTCTCCGCCCTGGTGCTCGAGCTGCTGGCGACGCTGAGCGTCGCCCTGGTCGCGGTCACCGTGGGCTTCCGCGTCGTGGCCCACGACCTCGACCTCGCCACCGCCCTGTTCGTGCTGATTCTCGCCCCCGAGGTCTACCTGCCGGTGCGCCAGGTCGGCGTCCACTACCACGACGCCGCCGACGGCATGGCCGCCGCCGACGAGGCGCTCACCTTCATCGAGGCCGCCCCCGCCACCCCCACCGGGCCGGCCGCCGCGCTCCCGGCCGGTGAGCTCGTGCGGGTCGAGGGCCTGGCCCACACCTATCCGGGCGCCGACGCCCCGGCCGTGGCGGGGGTCGACCTCACGGTCGCGCCCGGGGAGTTCGTCGTGCTCACCGGCCCGTCGGGCGGCGGCAAGACCACCGTGCTCAACGCGCTCGTCGGCTTCCTCTCCCCCACGGCGGGCACGGTCGCCGGCCCGGGCCGGGCGCGCATCGCGTACGTCGGGCAGAACCCCGGCATGGTGGCGGGCACGATCGCCACCAACGTGCGCCTCGGCGATCCGGACGCCTCCGACGCCGCGGTCGCGGACGCCCTCGCCCGGGCCGGTGCACCCGGGATGGACCCGGCTCGCGACGTCGGCGACGACGGGGAGGGCCTGAGCGCCGGCGAGCGCCGCCGCGTCGCCGTCGCCCGGGCCTTGCTGCGCATCGACGCGGGCGCCGACCTGCTGCTGCTCGACGAGCCCACCGCCGGGCTGGACGCCGACGCCGAGGCGTCCCTGCTCGCCGGCCTGCGCGCCACCGGCGTGGCCGCGGTCGTCGTGTCGCACCGCCCGGCCGTGCTGGCCGGGGCCGACCGGGTCGTCCGGATCGGCGCCGTCGCGCGAGTGGGCACGCCATGACCCGGTTGCTGGGCCGCCTCGTCGCCGGCGTGCCGCTCGGCTGGGGGCGCGTCGCGCTCGCGGTGCTGCTGGCCGCGCTCGCGTCGGCCTCCTCGGTGGCGCTGCTCGGGGTGTCGGGGTGGTTGCTCTCGCGCGCCGCGGAGCACCCGCCGGTCATGTACCTCACGGCCGCCGCCGTGCTCGTGCGCGCCTTCGGCATCGGCCGCGGCGTCTTCCGCTACACCGAGCGTCTCGTCGGCCACGAGCTGGCGCTGCAGCTGCAGTCGGCCCTGCGCCTGGAGACGTACGGCCGGCTGGCCCGCACCACGCTGCTCGGACGCCGCCGCGGCGACCTGCTCGCCCGGGTGGTCGCCGACGTGGACGCGGTGCTCGACGTCGTCGTGCGCGTGGCGCTGCCGTTCGCGTCCGGGGTGTTCGTGCTGCTCGGCACCACCCTCGTGCTGGGCGCCTTTGCGTGGCCCGTGGCGCTGGCGGTGCTGGCCACCGCCCTGGTCGCCGGGGTGGCGGCCCCGTGGCTGGCCGCGCGGCTGTCGGCGACGGCGGACGCCGCGGCCGTGCCGGCGCGCGGTGCCCTGGCCGACGTCGTCCACGAGATCGGCCGGACGGCACCCGACCTCGTCGCCCACGGCCGCGACGCCGACGCCCTGGCCCGGCTCGCCGATGCCGACGCCCGGCTGGTCGCCGCCGACGCCCGCGCCGCCTGGACGCGCGGGCTGGCGACGGCGCTGCAGGTGCTCGCCGCGGGAGCCTCCGTCGTCGCCGCCCTGCTGCTCGGGGCGGACGCCGTGCGCGCCGGCACCCTGGAACGCCCGATGCTCGCCGTGCTCGTGCTGATGCCGCTCGCGCTGCACGAGGTGTTCGCCGACTTCACCCGAGCGGCCCAGACCTGGACGCGGGCGTCGGCGTCCCTGGCTCGGGTGCGCGACCTGCTGGACGCCCCCACCGTCGGCGCGGGCGATGTCGCCACCGGCGAGCCGGTCGCCGCCCCCCGCCTCGCGGTGCGGGGCCTGGCCATCGGCTGGCCCGGGGCGGCGCCGCTGGCCAGCGGGCTCGACCTCGAGGTCGCCCCCGGGCAGCGGGTGGCCCTCGTCGGGCCCTCCGGGGTCGGCAAGACGACGCTGGCCGCGACGGTGCTCGGGCTGATCCCGCCCGTGGCCGGAACCGTGACCGTCGAGGGCCGCATCGGCTACCTCGCCCAGGACGCCCACGTCTTCACCACCACCGTCGCCGAGAACGTCCGCATCGGCGCCAAGGACGCGTCCGCCGAGCAGGTGGCCGACGCCCTCGCCCGCGCCCGCCTCGGCGTCGACCCGGGCCGGCTCGTCGGCGAGCTGGGCACCGACCTGTCCGGCGGCGAGCAGCGCCGCCTCGCCCTGGCGCGCCTGCTGGTGCGCGAGGCGCAGGTGCTGGTGCTCGACGAGCCCAGCGAGCACCTCGACCCGGAGACGGCGACGGCGTTGCTGGACGACATCTGGGCCTCCGCGGGCGATCGGCCGGTGCTCGTCATCACCCACGACCCGGCCGTCGTGGCCCGCTGCGACCGCGTCGTCACCCTGGGGCCGGCCCCGGCTCGGTGAGCGGGCTCAGTAGTAGACGGCCAACCGGCCCCGGGGCCCGTCGATGACCTCGACCGTCGTCTCGAAGACGTCGGTGAGGACCTCGCTGGTCATGATCTCCTCCGGCGTGCCGAACGCGACCACCCGGCCGTCCTTCATGGCGCACAGCCGGTCGGCGTACTGGCAGGCGAAGTTGATGTCGTGCAGCACGATCACGATGGTGCGCCCCAGCGTGTGGGCGGCATCGTGCAGGTGGCGCATCATGGCCACCGAGTGGCGCATGTCGAGGTTGTTGAGGGGTTCGTCCAACAAGACGTACTCCGTGTCCTGCGCCAGCACCATGGCGACGTAGGCCCGTTGCCGCTGCCCGCCGGACAGTTCGTCGAGGTAGCGGCCCTCGAGCCCCGTGAGGTCGAGGAAGGAGATGGCCCGGTCGATGATCTGCTCGTCGGCCGGCGTCAGGCGCCCCTGGGAGTATGGGAAGCGACCGAACCCGACGAGTTGGCGCACCGTCAACCGGGTGATGAAGTGGTTCTCCTGCCGCAGGATCGAGACGATCGTGGCCAGCTCGCGCGAGGGCGTCCGCGCGACGTCGTGCCCGGCGATGCTGATGCTGCCCCCGTCCATGCCCAGCAGGCGGCCCATCATCGTCAGGAGCGTCGACTTGCCGGCCCCGTTGGGGCCGACGAGGGCGATGATGCCGCCCGGCTCGATGGTGAGGTCGACCGGCCCGATGGCCACCTCGCTGGAGTAGCGCTTGATGACGTCCGTGACGCGGATCACAGGCGCCCCTTCCTCACGATCACGAACAGGAACACGGTTCCCCCCACCAGCTCGATGATGACGGACACCACACCCTCGGCCCGGAAGACGTGGTTCATGACGAAGTAGGCACCGCTCAGCACCACGAAGCCGGTCAGCGCGGCGACCGGGAAGATGAGGCGGTGGTCGTAGGTGTCGGCCAACTGGTACGACAGCGTCGCCACCAGGAACCCGAGGAAGGTCAGCGGGCCGACCAACGCGGTCGAGATGGCCATCAGGATCGAGACCAGCACGAGCACCGTGATGAGCTCGCGGCGGTGGTTGACCCCGAGGTTGAGGCTGGTCTCCCGGCCGAGCGCCAGCACGTTGAGCCGGTGGGAGCGCAGGTACAACACCCCGGAGACGACCAGGGCCACGGGGACGCCGACGAGCAGATACTGCGGATCGGCGTTGCTGACGTTGCCGAACAACCGGGCGGTGAGCACGTCGAACTCGCTCGGGGTCAGCAGACGCTGCATGAAGGAGGAGACCGAGCGCAGGCCGCCACCGAGAATGATGCCGATCAGCAGCATGATCTGGAGGTTGCCGAAGCGTCCGGTGAGGAGCCAGCCGTACAGCAAAGCCGAGAACGCGACCATCACCACGACCTGCAGCACGAACTGCGGCAGCCCCTGCAGGGCGATGATGCCGGTGACGCCGAGGACGTAGACGGCCGTCGTCTGGATCGCGGCGTACAGGGCCTCGAAACCCATGATCGAGGGGGTCAGGATGCGGTTGGTGGTGACGGTCTGGAAGCTGACGGTGGCCACGGCCTGGCAGAGTGCGACCACGCCCATGGTGACGAGGTTGGTGGCGCGCAGCTCGGCGATGCGCCAGAACCCGAGCGACCCGACCGGCATGGGGTTGGCCCACGCCAGCAGGCCGAAGCCGAAACCCAGGGCCATCGCCGCGAGCACCACCACGACGACGGTGTAGCGCCGGCGGGCGGCCACGGTGGGCAGCGGGCCGGACGCGGGGGCGTCCGCCGGGCGAGCCGGCGCGGGGCGGGAGAGGACGTCAGCCACGGCGGCGCCGGTGCAGCAGGAGGGCGATGAAGACGACGGCGCCGAGGATGCCGAGGATCAGGGAGACCGGCACCTCGAACGGCATGATGAGGGTGCGGCCCACCAGATCGCAGACGGTGACGATCCCGATGCCGAGCAGGCAGACCCAGGGCAGGTTGCTGCGCAGGTCGTCGCCGCGGATGAGGGAGACGATGTTGGGCACGATGAGGCCGAGGAACGGCAGGTTGCCGACCACGACCGTCACGACGCCGGTGGCGACCGCGATGAGGCCGGTGCCGATGAGCACCATGCGGGGGTAGTTCAGGCCCACGTTGGTGGCGATCTCCTCGCCGAGGCCGGCCACCGTGAAGCGGTCGGCCGCGATGAACACCGCGACGCCGACGAGACCCGTGATCCACAACACCTCGTACTGGCCGCGGATGATGTCGGTGAAGCTGCCCGCGAACCACACGCCGATGATCTGCAGCGAGTTCGTCCGCAGCGCGATGAAGGTCGAGATCGAGCCGACCACCGCGCCCAGCATGATGCCGACGATGGGCACGATGAGGGACGACCGCAGCGTGACGCGGCGCAGGAACGCGAAGAAGATGACGGTGCCCACGAACGACGCCACCACGGCGCCGATCATGCGGGCGGTGAGGCTCGCCTCGGGAGCCACGACCATCACCAACAACAACCCCAGGCCCGCCCACTCCGTGGTGCCCGTCGTGGTGGGCTCGACGAACCGGTTCTGGGTCAACAGCTGCATCACCAGGCCCGACATGGCCATGGCGGCACCGGCCAGCACGAGCGCGATGGTGCGCGGCACCCGGGTGATCGCAAACATCGCGGCACCATCGTCGGCACCCCAGATGTCGTACACCCCGGTGAAGAGGGACGCGACCAGCAGCGCGCCCACGACCAGGATGCCGAGAAGGAGCTTCGGGTCGACGAGGCGGCCCGGCGCCCGTCCCCGGCCCGGCGCCCTCACGGCGCCCGCGGCCGGGGAGGGGACGGTCACGGCTGCGACTCCAGCTGGTCGGCGAGGGTGTTGAAGAACTCCGTGTACGTCTGGATGCCCTCGTTGGTGTAGGTGTCGTTCGGCAGGTAGACGACGTTGCCCTCCGTGATGGCGGTCACGTTCGCCAACGCCTCCGAGCCCTCGAGCACCTGGCTGGCCGGCTGGTAGCTCGCGTCGTCGGCGGCCACGGCGGCGTCACGGTCCAGGACGAGGATCAGGCCCGGGTTCGAGGCCGCGATGGCCTCCACCGAGATGTCGTCACCCTGGTGATCGTCGGTCGCCCCCTCGATCTCGAGGGCCGGCGTGAGGCCGAGGATGTCGAAGACCGGCCCGAGCGTGCGGCCCGCGACGGGGGCGATGTAGCCGATGTTGCCGCCGGAGACGTTGACGGCCATGACCGTCATCGACGGGTCGTAGGCGGCCTCGGCGCGGGCGATGGCGGCGTCGAGGTCGTCGGAGAGCTGCTGGGCCTCGGCCTCCTTGTCGAACACCTGGCCGATCACGCCGACGCCCCGCTTGAGCTCCTCGTCCAGCGGCTCACCGTCGCGCGGGTCGAGGGTGAGGACGGTGGCGTCCGGCACCAGCCGGGCGAAGTCCTCGCCGTACTGGGCGAAGCGCTGGCCATTGATGATGAGATCGGGCTCGACGGCCACCACGGCCTCGAGGTTGGGCTCGTTGTGGCTGCCGAGGTTGACCACCGACTCGTCGTCCCGGTACGCGATCGTGGTGGGGATCAGGTCGCGGGGCGCGGCGGCCAGCTGGACGCCCCAGTCCGACAGCGTCTCGAACAGGCGGTTGTCCGTCGCGACCACCGAGGCGGGCGGCACCGCGATGGTGTGCTCCCCGACGTTGTCGCTGACCGTGACGGTGGTCTGGGTCTCGGTGGTGGCGGTGGGCGTCGCGGCAGGGGCGCCACACCCGGCCAGGGCGAGCGCGGCGACCGACAGGGCCAGTACCCTTGCGACAGGGGCGAACGGCATGGAAATCCTCCTGGGGAGTGGTTTAGGTGAGGCTAACCTAACCAAATTCCGCGCGGTTGGCGAACCCGTCCCACTTCCCGGACCCGACCTAGACTGCCGTCGTGCCCGCAGACCCACCACCGCCGCCCGAGCCGCCCCGCGTGTATCCCGACATCGCGATGAGCCGCCGGTTGGCGCGCGTGACGGATGATCTCGTGCGGATCCCCGGCACCGGGATCGGCATCGGGCTGGACGCCCTCGTCGGCCTGGTGCCGGGGATCGGCGATGTCGTCGGCACGGGGTTGTCGGCCGCGATCATGGCGGACGCCGTCCGGCAGCGCGTCCCGTTGCACGTCCTCGCCCGCATGGGGTGGAACCTGCTCGTGGACGCGCTGCTCGGCTTCGTCCCGGTCGTCGGGGACGCCGCCGACGTCCTGCACCGCGCGAACCGGAAGAACTTCCGCCTGCTGGAGCGGTGCGTCATCGAAAACCGCCATGTCGACGCCAGCGCCCGCACCTACGGGGTGCTGGCCGTCGCCATGGTGATCGGCTTCATCGCGGTGGCGCTCGCCCTGGCCGGCCTGCTCATCTGGGGCCTCGTCGCCGGCCTGGGCGCCCTCCTGGGCCGGTGACCCTCAGAACTGACCCGCCGCGATGAGGCGGGTGCGCTCGGCCTGCAGGGACACGTCCTTCTCGTAGTTGCGGTAGAAGACGAACCAGTACAGCGAGTTCAGCACGTACGGCACGCACACGCCCACGAGGATCGTCAGCGGCAGGTTGCCGATCGCCTGGGCGATGACGCCCACCAGCGGCTGGTACACCGTGTTGATGCCGCCCTGGATCAGCGAGAACAGCAGGGCGAACGACGTCGCCGAGAGCTGCTTGGGGCAGACCGAGGAGACCATCGGCAGGACGCAGCCCGAGAAGCCGAACGAGAAGATCAGGCCCATGAGGAAGACCATCACGTAGTAGAGGAAGCTCGGGTCGTTGGTGACCGTCTGCCCCGTTCCGGGCGCGATGTCGTTGTCCCACAGCTGCGCCCAGTACATGGTGAGGGCGATGATCGCGGCGAACGAGACGCCGTAGATCTGGAACAGGATGATGCGGCCCTTGTTGCCGAACCGGCGCACGAACCAGTCACCCGTGAGCCCACCGACGAGCGCCGAGATGGCCATGCCGATCTGCATGACGGTGTTGAGGTAGGCGGCGTTGGTGACACCGAAGCCGAAGTCGCGGGCCCACACCTGGGCCACGAAGTTGAACAGCACCAGCGAGGTCACCAGCAGCAGCATCGGCGCCATGAGCGCGAGCGTCGGGATCTTCATCACCTTGGCCGCGTCCGACCAACGGAACATGCCGGCCTCCGACTTGATCTCGTCGGTGTCGGCCGCGGCGACGCGGTCGGGCTCCTTCACGAAGATGAGGATGAGGATGCCGGAGAGCACCGAGAGGGCGCCCATCGTCATGAACGCCCAGCGCCAGCCCTCGGGGTTGCCGCCGAACTGGCCGAGCAGCGGGGTGATGACGAAACCGACGCCGGCGGACACGCCGCGCACGGTGCCGAACGCCTTGCCCCGTTCGGTGCGCGAGTAGAGCGAGCCGAGCAGTCCGTTGAGGATGGGCTCGGAGGCCACGGTGCCGATCAGCGAGATCGAGTAGATCAACAACAGGATCGGCCAGTTCGGGGCGAACCCGGCGGCGACCGTCCACAGCCCCCACAGGCCGGTGACGATGAACAGGATGCGCTTGCGGCCGAACCGGTCGGCCATGATGGCCCACAGCGGGCCGAAGATCATGCGCGCGGCCGAGCTCAGGCCGCCCAGCAGGCCGAGCGAGCCGTCGCCCAGGCCGAACGCGACGGTGATCTGGGGGAAGAACGTGCGCGAAACCCCGCCCTCGGAGTTGTCGATGGACTGCGACATGCCCAGCACCACCGTGCCGGCGAGCCGGCCGGCCGGCGGCACGAAGTCGCGCTCGTCCGCGTCGTCGTCGACGTCGACGATGGTCACGCCCTGGGGCGTGGTCGCCGCCATGTCGCCCGTCTCGGGAACCTGGGTGGCGCCGAACGGGTCGCCCGGCGCCCGGAACGCGCTCGGATCGGCGTCGCGGCGATCGTGGTTGTCGGTCATGGAGAACCTCTCTGTTCGTCGTGCGTGCGATGAGTATCACCCTGCGGGGGTCGCCCGCGTCGGCTCCCACGCTCGCTGTTCCCGCGTGTTGCCGCGACGCACGGCAACAACAGCGTTTCAGTGCGCCAGTTGCACCCGCCACGGGGCAGGCGCGGGGGGTCACAATGGGTGCCGTGCCTACCCAGCCCGCCCTGACCGAGCTCACCCACGACGGCGTCGCGGCCTACGTCCACGCCCACCTGGTGTTGCTCGAGACGACCTACGCCCACCTCGTGGGGCCTGACTTCGCGGCACTCCGGTGGGCCGAGCGCGACGAGCGGGTGGCCGGCGTCCGCGCCGACGTCGCCGAGGCGGCGGACGCCCGCGCCGCCGGACGCGCCCCGCTGCGCAGGCACCTCGTCGCGACGAACGCGCACGGCACCGTGGTGGGCGTGGCCTGCGTCGCGTCCGAGGTGGGCGCGTGGGAGCAGCCCCACCTCGGCGACGCCTGGGTGCCGCCGGCGACGCCGCTCAACCTGGCGCACCTCTACCTCATGCCGGGCACGCACGGCACCGGCCTCGCGCAACGGCTGCTGGACGCCGCCCTCCCCGGCGGCGCGGCGGCCCACCTGTGGGTGATGACCTACAATGCGCGCGCCGTGGCGTTCTACACCCGCCACGGCTTCGTCACCGAGCTCGGGCCGGTCAGCTCGGGCGAGACGTGGGGCCGCATCCCGATGGTCCGGATGACACGCCCGCAGCTTGTATGACGACTTTGTCGGTCATATGATGCCGGCAGGAGCAAAGGAGCTGTCATGGGCGACACGATCCGCCACATCGCGCTGAGCCACGTGGTCCTCCCCCTGGCCACCGCGATCTCGGACGCCAAGGTGTTCACCGGCCGCCAGAAGCCGATGACCGAGGTGCACTTCCTCTTCGCCGAGATCACCACGGCCGAGGGCCACCGCGGCGTCGGGTTCTCCTACGCCAAGCGCGCCGGCGGGCCCGCGCAGTTCGCGCACGCGGCTCAGGTGGCCGAGGGCCTGCTCGGCGAGGACCCCTCCGACATCGGCCGGCTGAACACCCAGCTGCTGTGGGCGGGGGCGTCCGTGGGCCGCTCGGGCGTCGCGGTGCAGGCGCTGGCCGCGTTCGACGTGGCGCTGTGGGATCTCAAGGCCAAGCGCGCCGGCCTGGCCTTGAGCAAGCTCATCGGCCCCCACCGGGACGCGGTGAGCACGTACAACACCTCGGGCGGCTTCCTCAACACCCCGCTGCCCCAGGTGCTGGAGAACGCCACCGCGTCCGTCGAGGCCGGCATCGGCGGCATCAAGATCAAGGTGGGCCACCCCGACCGGACGGTCGACCTCCAACGGCTCACCGCGATGCGCGAGCACTTGGGCGACACGTTCCCGCTCATGGTCGACGCCAACCAGCAGTGGGACCGCGCCACCGCGATCCGGATGTGCCGCATCTTCGAGGAGTTCAACCTCGTCTGGATCGAGGAGCCGCTGGACGCCTACGACCACGAGGGCCACGCCGACCTCGCCCGCGCGATCCACACCCCCATCGCCACCGGCGAGATGCTCGCCTCGGTCGCCGAGCACGTCAGCCTCATCGACCACCGCTCGTGCGACTACCTCCAGCCGGACGCCCCCCGCGTCGGCGGCATCACCCAGTTCCTCAAGGTCGCCACGCTCGCCGAGCAGGCCGGGCTGGCGCTCGCGCCCCACTTCGCGATGGAGATCCACTGCCACCTGGCCGCCGCCTACCCCGGCGTCGCGTGGGTGGAGCACTTCGACTGGCTCGACCCGCTGTTCAACGAGCGCATGGCCATCGCCGACGGCCGCATGGTCGTCTCCGACCGGCCCGGGCTCGGCGTCACGCTCTCGGACCAGATGCGGGCCTGGACGATCGCCACCGCCTCGTTCGGAGAGCCGGCATGAGCGCGGTGACGGGGGTCATCCCCGCGCTGGTCACGCCGCTGGACGCCGACGGCGAGCTGTTCGAGGCCGGGCTGCGCGACGTCATCGACTTCACGATCGCCGGCGGCGTCCACGGCGTGTTCGTGCTCGGCAGCTCCGGGGAGATCTACGGTCTGTCGGCCGAGCAGAAGCGCCGCGTCGTCGAGATCACCGTGGAGCACGTCGCCGGACGCGTCCCCGTCTACGCTGGCGCGTCGGAGATCACGACGCGCGACTGCATCGCGACCGCCCGCATGGTCGCCGGCATCGGGGGCGTCGCCGGCCTGTCGGTGCTCACGCCCCACTTCATGACGCCCACCCAGGCCGAGCTCGTCGACCACTACACCGCCATCGCGGCCAGCACCGACCTGCCCGTCGTCCTCTACACCAACCCCGGCCGCACCGGCGTCGACCTCGCCCTCGACACCGTGCTCACCCTCGCCGAGCTCGACACCGTCGTCGGCATCAAGGATTCCGGCGGCGATCTGGCCTCCACCCGCGCGCTGGTGGCCGCCCGCCCGCCGGGCTTCGCGGTGATCATGGGCCGCGACACCCTCATCCTGGACGCCCTGCGTGCCGGTGCCGACGGGGCCATCGCGTCCACCGCCAACATCGCCCCCCACGTCGTCGCGGGCATCTACGACGCCTTCGTCGCCGGCGATCTGGCGCGAGCCCAGGCCCTGCAGGACGCCCTCACCCCGCTGCGCCACCTCGTCGACAAGGCCACGTTCCCCGTCGTGCTCAAGGAGGGCCTGCGCCTGGCCGGCATCGACGCCGGGTGGTGCTTCGCGCCCGCCCGCGCGCTGGGCAAGCCCTGGCGCACGCAGCTCGCCGAGGTCGTGGCCGCCCTCGGCGCGCTGGCGAAGGACCCCGGACAGAAGGAGACATCGTGAAGGTCGGATTCATCGGGCTCGGCATCATGGGGCGCCCCATGGCGCTCAACCTCATCGAGGCGGGCCACGAGCTGGTCGTGCTCGGCGGCCGCACGGGCTCGGACGCCCTCGCCGACGCCGGCGCGAGCACCCGCGCCACGCCGCGCGCGGTCGCCGAAGCCGTCGAGGTGCTCATCACGATGCTGCCCAACTCCCCCGACGTGGAGGAGGTCGTCCTCGGCGAGAACGGGGTGATCGAGGGCGCCCACGACGGGCTGGTCGTGGTGGACGCCAGCTCGATCGCCCCGGCGTCCGCCCGCGCCGTGCACGACGCGCTCGCCGAGCGGGGCGTCGCGATGCTGGACGCCCCGGTCTCCGGCGGGGAGCCCAAGGCCGTCGACGGCACGCTGGCGTTCATGGTGGGCGGCGACGCGGCGGTGTTCGAGGCCGTCACGCCCCTGCTGGAGGTGATGGGGGCCTCGGTGACCCACGTCGGCGCGATTGGCGCCGGCAACATCACCAAGCTCGCCAACCAGGCGATCGTCGCGGTCAACATCGCGGTGGCCGCCGAGGCGATGACACTGGCGGCCCGCTCCGGCGTCGACCCCCAAGCCGTCTACGCGGCGATCCGCGGCGGCCTGGCCGGCTCCACGGTGTTGGACGCCAAGGTGCCGCTCATGCTGGAGCGCCGCTTCGACCCGGGCTTCCGCATCGCCCTGCACATCAAGGATCTCGACAACGTGCTCGTCGCCGGCCATGCCGCCGCCTCGCCCCTGCCGCTGACCGCCGCCGTGCGCGAGATGATGACGACGCTGGCGGCCGGCGGTCACGCCGGGGAGGACCACAGCGCCCTGCTGCGCCACTACGAGAAGCTCACCGGCGAAGCTTGGTGAAGGTCGTGTGGTGAAGGTCGTCTGCGCCCCCGACTCCTTCAAGGAGTCGATGACCGCCGCCCACGCCGCGGCGGCCATGGCGGCCGGCGTCCGCGCCGCCCGCCCCGACGCCATCGTCGTCGAGGTGCCGCTGTCGGACGGTGGCGAGGGCTTCGTCGCCGCGCTCGCGGCCGGGCTGGGCGCCGACCTCCGCCACCTGACCGTTCCCGACGCGCTCGGGCGCCCCACCCGTGCCGCCTGGGCGCTCGCGGGCGACCTGGCCGTCATCGAGGTCGCCCAGGCGGTCGGGCTGGAGTCCATCGCCCCGGCCGAGCGGGACGTCCGCCAGGCCACGACCGTGGGCGTCGGAGAGCTCATCGGCGCGGCCCTGGACGCCGGCGCCCGCCGCCTCGTCATCGGGTTGGGCGGTTCGGCCACCAACGACGGCGGCGCCGGTCTGCTGCACGCGCTCGGCGTCCGCTTCCGCGCCGCCGACGGCACCAAGCTCGCCCCCACCCCCGCCGCGCTGGCGCACCTGACATCCGTCGACACCACGGGCCTCGACCCCCGCCTGGCCGAGGTCACCCTGGAGGCCGCCTGCGACGTCACCCATCCCCTGTGCGGGCCGGACGGCGCCTCGGCGGTCTTCGGCCCGCAGAAGGGGGCCGACGCCGGCGACGTCGCGTTCCTCGATGGCGTGCTCGCCCGCGTGTCTGCCGCGCTGGCCCCGGCCGAGGCCCACCGGCCCGGAGCCGGCGCCGCGGGCGGCCTGGGCTGGGCGCTGCTGGCGCTGGGCGCGACGGTCCGGCCCGGCTTCGACGTCGTCGCCGACGCCGTGGGGCTGGACGCCGCGCTCACCGACGCCGACCTCGTCCTCACTGGCGAGGGCTCCGTGGACGCCCAGACCCTGGCCGGCAAGGCCCCCGCCGGCGTCGCGCGGCTGGCCGCCGCCCACGGCGTCCCGGTGGTGCTCTTCGGCGGCCGCCTCGCGCCCGACGCCGCAGCCCTGCTGGGCGCCGGCGTCCACCGCCTGGTGTGCATCACGCCCGAGGGAACCGCCCTTGCCACCGCCTTGGCACGGGGGCCGGAGCACCTCGCCGCCGCCGCCGCGGAGGTGATGTCGGGCATCGCCGGGGACGCCGCACAAAGCTGATCGGTGGGGGGTATCGTGCGAGGGACACCCACCGCGACGCTGCGCAGAACCCACCGGAGGGACCCACCCATGGATGCACCCACGAGCCGCAACCTGACCCACCTGCCGAACCTGGACACCGCGCGGGGTCGGGTGGGCCCGGTGCGGGTGCGGATGCCGATCTATGTGGATCTGCTGCCGCCGTGCAACCACGCGTGCCCGGCCGGGGAGAACATCCAGGAATGGCTGCGCCTCGTCAAGGCGAAGCAGGACGAGGAGGCGTGGCGCGAGCTGACGCGCAACAACCCGTTCCCCGCCATCCACGGCCGCGTCTGCTACCACCCGTGCGAGACGGCCTGCAACCGCATCGAGCTCGACGGGGCGGTGTCGATCCACTCCGTCGAGCGCTACCTCGGCGACCTCGCCATCGAGAACAACTGGCAGTTCACCGCGCCCACCCGGCGCACCGGGCGCCGCGTCCTCGTGATTGGCGCCGGGCCGTCCGGGCTGTCGGCCGCCTACCAGCTCGCGATGCTGGGCCACGAGGTCGAGATCCACGACTCCTCCGACGCCCCCGGCGGCATGATGCGCTACGGCATCCCGGAGTACCGCCTGCCCCGCGACGTCCTCGACGCCGAGGTCGCCCGCATCGTCGAGCTGGGCGTGACCATCGTGCAGAACCACACGGTCACCGACCTGCTGGCCGAGCAGGAGAAGGGCCACTTCGACGCCGTCTTCGTCGCGATCGGGGCGCACCTGTCCAAGCGCGTCGACATCCCCACCATGGACGCCGGCAAGATCGTCGACGCCGTCGGCTTCCTGCGCGACGTCGCCTCCGGCACCAAGCCCGTCATCGGCCGCCGCGTGGCGGTCTACGGCGGCGGCAACACCGCGATGGACGCCGCCCGCGTGGCCCGCCGGCTGGGCGCGGAGGAGTCGATCATCGTCTACCGGCGCACCCAGGAGCAGATGCCGGCGCACGCCGACGAGCACGACGAGGCCGTCCGCGAGGGCGTCAAGATGAACTGGCTGCGCACGATCACCGAAGTGGACGCCGGCGCCATGCAGGTCGAGATCATGGAGCTCGACGAGAACGGCAAGGCCCGCGGCACGGGCCGCTTCGAGTCCCTCGAGGCCGACACCGTGATCCTCGCCCTCGGCCAGGAGGCCGACTCCGGCTTCCTCCAGGCGATCCCCGGCATGCGGTTCGACGGCGATGTCGTCACCGTCGACACCACGACGCTCATGACCGATGTGCCCGGCATCTTCGCCGGCGGCGACGCGGTGCCCTCGGAGCGGACCGTGACCGTCGGCGTCGGCCACGGCAAGAAGGCCGCGCGCATGATCGACCTGTGGCTGCAGAGCCGCCCGCACGTGCCGCGCGAGAAGAACGACATCGCGACGTTCGAGAAGCTGAACCTCTGGTACTGGGGAGACAACCGGCGCAGCACCCAGCCCGAGCTGGCCGTTGAACACCGGCAGAACTTCGACGAAATCGTGGGTGGCCTGGCGCCCGACGAGGCGCGCACCGAGGCGTGGCGCTGCCTGTCGTGCGGCAACTGCATCGAGTGCGACGGCTGCCTGGGCTCCTGCCCGGAGGACGCGGTGATCAAGCTCGGCAAGGGCCTGCGCTACCGCTACGACTACGCCAAGTGCACCGGCTGCGGCACCTGCTACGAGCAGTGCCCGGTCCACGCCATCGAGATGGTCGCCGAGCGCTGAGCCGCGCGGACGCCAGAAGAGGGAGCGCAACCATGACAATCGAGGACGCAGCAGCGCGAGCGGAGCGAGCACCAGCCCCGCCGGCGAGGCGTGAGGATGTGCCAGCGCGAGCGGAGCGAGCACCAGCCCCGCCGGCGAGGCGTGAGGATGTGCCAGCGCGAGCGGAGCGAGCACCAGCCCCGCCGGCGAGGCGTGAGGATGTGCCAGCGCGAGCGGAGCGAGCACCAGCCCCGCCGGCGAGGCGTGACATTATCGACGGGAACGAGGCCGCGGTCTCGGTGGCCTACCGGCTCAACGAGCTGTGTTCGATCTACCCCATCACCCCCAGCTCGACCATGGCCGAGCTCGCGGACGAGTGGTCCTCGCGCGACCGCGCGAACGTGTGGGGCACGGTGCCCACCGTGATCGAGATGCAGTCCGAGGGCGGGGCGGCGGGCGCGCTGCACGGCGCACTGCAGGGCGGCGCGATGTCGACGACGTTCACGGCGTCCCAGGGCCTGTTGTTGATGATCCCGAACATGTACAAGATCGCCGGCGAGCTCACCTCGACGACGTTCCACGTCGCGGCCCGCTCGCTGGCCACGCAGGGGCTGAGCATCTTCGGCGACCACCAGGACGTGATGGCGGTGCGGCAGACCGGCTTCGCGCTGCTCAGCTCGGCCTCGGTGCAGGAGAGCCACGACATGGCGGCGATTGCCCAGCTGTCGACGCTGCGCAGCCGGGTGCCGTTCCTGCACTTCTTCGACGGCTTCCGCACCAGCCACGAGCTGAACACGCTGACGATGCTCTCCGACGACGACCTGCGCACCTACGTGCCGCACGACCTCGTCCGCGCCCACCGCGACCGGGCGCTGAGCCCCGAGCACCCCTACATTCGCGGCACGGCGCAGAACCCGGACACCTACTTCCAGTCCCGCGAGACCTCCAACAGCTTCTACCTCGAGGTGCCCGGGGTGGTGCGCCGGGCGATGGACGAGTTTGCCGCGCTCACCGGACGCTCCTACGGGCTGGTGGAATACCACGGCGACCCCGAGGCCACCCACGTGCTCATCGTGATGGGCTCGGGCGCCCAGACCTGCCACCAGGCGATCGACCACCTGACGGCCCAGGGCGAGAAGGTCGGCGTCCTGCAGATCCGGCTCTACCGCCCGTTCCCGGTCGCCGAGCTGCTGGCCGCGCTGCCGGCGTCCGTGGAACGCATCGCCGTGCTCGACCGGACGAAGGAGCCCGGCGCCGGAGGCGAGCCGCTGTTCCTCGACGTCACCTCCGCGCTGGCCGAGGCCGTCTCGAACGGCGAGCGGGCCTCGCTGCCGCTGGTGATCGGCGGGCGCTACGGGTTGTCGAGCAAGGAGTTCACCCCGGCCATGGTGGTCGGCATCGTCGAGGAGCTGCAGCGCGAGAAGCCCAAGCCGCGCTTCACCGTGGGCATCACCGACGACGTCACGAACCTGTCGATCGAGTACCCGGCCGACCTCGACGTGGAATCCCCCGAGACCCACCGCGCCGTGTTCTACGGCATCGGCTCGGACGGCACCGTCGGCGCCAACAAGAACACCATCAAGATCCTCGGCGGCCAGGAGGGCACCTACGCCCAGGGCTACTTCGTCTACGACTCGAAGAAGTCGGGCAGCCGGACGGTCAGCCACCTCCGGTTCGGTCCGGAGCCCATCACAGCGCCCTACCTGGTGAAGGAGGCCGGCTTCATCGGCGTCCACCACCTGTCGATCCTGGAGCGCGTCGACGTGCTGCGCACCGCGCGGCGCGGCACCGTCGTGCTGCTCAACACCCCGTTCGCGCCCGAGGAGGTGTTCGCGCACCTGCCCGAGCCGATGCAGCGGCGCATCATCGAGCTGGAGCTGGAGCTCTACACGATCGACGCCAACGCCGTCTCGCGGGCCGCCGGCATGGGCAACCGCACCAACACCGTGCTGCAGACCTGCTTCTTCGCGATCAGCCGCGTCATGCCGCGCGAGGAGGCCATCGCCGCGGTCAAGGCGTCCATCGAGAAGACCTACGGCCGCCGCGGCGCCGACGTGGTGAAGAAGAACCATGCGGCGGTGGACGCCGCGATCGAGCACCTGCACCGGGTGGAGGTGCCGGACGCGGTGGCGTCCGACAAGGGCCTCATCGCGCCCGTGCCCGACCATGCGCCCGACTTCGTGCGCCGCGTCACGGCCAAGATGCTGCTCGACGAGGGCGACGACCTGCCCGTCTCGGCGCTGCCGGTGGACGGCACCTACCCGAGCGGCACGACGCAGTACGAGAAGCGCAACATCTCCGACATCGTGGCGGTGTGGGATCCGGAGACCTGCATCCAGTGCGGCAACTGCAGCTTCGTCTGCCCTCACGCCGTGCTGCGCGCCAAGTACTACCCCGAGCCGGCGCTGGACGGCGCACCGTCGACGTTCCAGACCGCCGAGCTCAACGCCGCCGGCCTGCCGGGCGCGAAGTACACCCTGCAGGTCTACGCGGAGGACTGCACAGGCTGCGGGCTGTGCGTGGAGTCGTGCCCGGTGAAGGTGGTGGGCCCCGCGGCCGGCACCGGCGGGGAGCGCAAGGCCATCAACCTGGCGCCGGTGCTCGACCGGGAGCCGACGAAGCAGAACGTGGCCTTCTTCGAGGCGATCCCCGTGAACCGGCGCAGCCGCGTCGACTTCGCCCAGGTGCGCGGCGTGCAGTACCTCGAGCCCTTGTTCGAGTTCTCGGGGGCGTGCACGGGCTGCGGCGAGACGCCGTACCTGAAGTTGTTGTCGCAGCTGTTCGGCGGACGGGCGTCCATCGCGAACGCGACGGGTTGCTCGTCCATCTACGGCGGCAACCTGCCGACGACGCCGTGGGCGCGCAACAAGTACGGCCGCGGGCCCGCCTGGTCGAACTCGCTGTTCGAGGACAACGCGGAGTTCGGGCTCGGCCTGCGCCTGGCGGCCGATCTGCAGACCGATCTCGCGCGGCGTCGGCTGGAACAGCTGCGCGGCGAGATCGGCGACGATGCGCTGGTTGATGACATCCTCACCGCCGAGCAGCAGTACGAGTCGGACCTGTCGCACCAGCGCGCGCGCGTCGACCAGCTCAAGGAGCGCCTCGATTCCATGACCGGCCCGCAGGCGGCCGACCTCCGCTCGGTGGCCGACCACCTGCTGCGCCGCAGCGTGTGGATCGTGGGCGGCGACGGCTGGGCCTACGACATCGGCTCCGGTGGCCTCGACCACGTGCTCGCCTCGGGACGCAACGTGAACGTGCTGGTGATGGACACCGAGGTGTACTCCAACACCGGCGGGCAGGCGTCCAAGGCGACGCCGATGGGGGCGGTGGCCAAGTTCGCCTCCGCCGGCAAGGAGACGATCGACAAGGACCTGGCGATGCAGGCGATCGCCTACGGCAACGTGTACGTGGCCCGCATCGCGATGGGCGCCGACCCGCAGCAGACGCTCACGGCGTTCCGCGAGGCGGAGGCCTACGACGGGCCGTCGTTGATCCTGGCGTACAGCCACTGCATCGCCCACGGCATCGACATGAAGAAGGGCCTCGACCAGCAGTACCTGGCGGTGAACTCCGGCCACTGGCCGCTCATCCGGTTCAACCCGGTGCTGCGGATGGCCGGCAAGAACCCCTTCCTGCTCGACAGCCCGCGGCCGCGGTTCACGCTGGAGCAGTACCAGCGCAACGAGCTGCGCTTCCGGATGTTGAAGAACGTCGACCCCGAGGGCGCCGAGCGCATGCTCGAGTTCGGGCAGGCGCAGGTGGAGCGCCGCTGGCGCGACTACGAAGAGATGGCGACGCGGGGCGCGTCAGAGTTCGCCGCGGATGCGAAGGAGTGACATGGAGCGCGCGATCGACCTGACCACCACCTACCTCGGCCTGGAGCTGGCCCACCCCGTCGTGGCCTCCGCGGGTCCCTTGTCGCAGAACGCGGCCGGTGTGCGGGCGCTGGCCGGGGGTGGGGCGTCCGCCGTGGTGCTCTACTCGCTGTTCGAGGAGCAGCTGCGTGCCGAGGCCAACCGGGACGCGGCCCTGCTGGATGCCCAGGAGGACCGGTACCCCGAGGCGACCGACTTCTTTCCCGATGTGGAGGTGACGGCGAAGTCGGCGGCCTACGGGTACCTGAAGCTGGTCGAGGAGTCGGCCGCCCAGCTCGACGTGCCGGTGATCGCGTCGCTGAACGGCTCCGACCTCGGCGGCTGGGTTGACTTCGCCCGCGAGCTGGCCTCCGCAGGGGCGTCCGCCCTGGAGCTGAACATCTACTTCGTGCCGGGTGACGTGCGCACCACCGGCGATCTGGTGCTCAAGCGGCACCTCGAGATCGTGCAGGCGGTGACCCAGGCGGTGGAGCTGCCGGTGTCGGTGAAGCTCTCCTCCTCCTTCAGCTCGCCTGGTAACGCGGCCCTGCAGATCCTGGACGCCGGGGCGTCCGGCCTGGTGCTGTTCAACCGCTTCCTGCAGCCCGACATCGACATCGAGACCCTCGGCATGGACAACGCGTTCGAGCTGTCGACGCCCCACGAGGGCCGGCTGCCGCGCACGTGGATCGCCGCGATTCGCAACCACACGCAGGCCTCGCTGGCCGGCTCGACCGGCGTCGAATCCGCCGACGACGTGATCAAATACCTGCTCGCGGGGGCCGATGTGGTGATGTCGACGGCCGCGCTGATCCGTCACGGCCGCGACCACACGCGGACGCTGGTGGCCGGCCTGGAGTCCTGGCTGGCGCGCAAGGGCTACGCCTCGGTCGCCGAGGCCCGCGGCCTGCTGGCGCTGCCCGCCGACGGCCGCGCCGACGCCTTCGAGCGCGGCGGCTACGTGGCCGCCCTGCAGGCGGCCAAGCAGCGCTACGGGTCGCTCTGAGCCGCAGCGAGCGACGGCCGGGCCAGGGCGGCGAATCTGGATAGTCTGGTCTGGTTGCCGTGCCCACCGTGGGAAGGAAGCCATGTCCGCCGTCGAGCCGTCGAACCCCACCGGGGAGGCCCGGCCCTTGCGGGTCGCGTTGTTCACGGACAACTACGGGCCCGGGCACAGCGGATTGTTGTACGCGGTGCAGTTTCTTGAGGGCGAGCTGTTGGCGCGGGGCTTCCGGGTGCAGGTCGTGGCACCGGCGTGTGACGGCCCGAACCCCTACCGCGACCACCCGCACCGCACCGAGCTCCGGCTGCCCGGGATCCCCGTGCCCGGCATGTCGCTGGTCATGGCGACGGGGCGCGGGTTCGAGCGGGCCCTCGACCAGCTGGCCGCCGACCCGCCCGACGTCATCCACGTCCACGGCCTGGGCACCATCGGGCTGCTGGGCGTCTGGGCGGCCGACCGACTCGGCGTGCCGCTCATGGTCACGTGGCACACCGACTTCGAGGCCTACGCCGAGCACTACGCGCTGCTGGCACCCGTCGGGGACGCCTACATCCGCGTGCTGACCACCGCGACCCGCGGCATGCAGCGCCCGCAGTTGAAGGACATGCAGAGCTTCTTCCAGCCCCGCTGGTGGCGCCGGGGCCGCATCACGCGGCGCGCCGTGCTCAACGCCGCCCGCGAGATGTTGGAGGCGGCCGATCTGGTCACCACCCCGTCGGACAAGACGGCCACGCGCTGCCTCGAGCTGGCTCCGAAGTCCCACATCCGCGTCGTCCCGAACGGGGCGGACGCCCTCCCCACCGGCCCTGACCTGCCGGCGCCGCACGGCCCGCGCATCCTCTACGTCGGCCGCATCGCCCCTGAGAAGAGCATCGGCCTGCTCGTGGACGCCTTCGCCTGGGTGCGTGAGGAGATTCCCCACGCCGAGCTGATGATCGTCGGCAACTGGCGCACCGGCGCCCTGCTGGAGCAGAAGCTGCGCCGCGCGCGGCGCCGGGGCGGGGTGACGCTGGTCGGTCAGGTGCCCCGGGAGAAGCTCGGCCCCTACTACGCCTCGGCCGACGTGTTCGCCTTCCCGTCGACCACCGACACCCAGGCCCTCGTGCTGCACGAGGCGGCCCACGCCGGGCTGCCCATCGTGAGCTGCGACCACGAGCTGCGCCTCGTCATCGACCCCGGCGTCAACGGCGCCATCGCGCGGCCCACGCCGGAGTCGTTCGCCCGGCAGCTCGTGATGATGCTCTCCAAGCTGGAGGACCCGGCCTTCCGCGAGCGGGCCGCCGAGCGCAGCCGCGAGATGGCGAGCTGGTGGACGATCGAGCACCAGTCGGCCGCCATGGTCGAGCTGTACGCGGACCTCGCGGCGGGGCGTCCCATCGAGGAGCGCATGACCGCGGTGCCGCACCCGTGAGCGCAACCCCGGACGCCTGCCCCTGCGGCACCGGGACGCCCTATGACGCCTGCTGCGGCCCATTCCACTCCGGACGCCGAGTGGCCCCGACCGCCGAGGCCCTCATGCGTTCGCGCTACGCGGCGTTCGCGCTGGGGCTGACGGCCTACCTGGCCGACACGTGGCACCCGGCGACGCGGCCGGCGTCCGTCACGCTCGATTCCGCCACCGCATGGACGGGGCTGGTCATCGAGAACACCACCGCCGGCCGCGCGTGGGACACCACCGGCACCGTCACCTTCGCCGCATCGTGGCGCTCCGGACGCCGCCACGGCACCCAGCGGGAGACCAGTCGGTTCACCACGCTGGACGGCCGCTGGGTGTACGTGGACGGCGTCAGCGCTGCGAACCCCGCATGACGCCGGAGATCACCCACCGCTGGGCGAACACGTAGACCAGGACGAGCGGCGCGATCGCCATCAGGTAGGACGCGAACGCCACGGGGTAGTTCACGTTGAACTGGCCCTGGAACACGTACTGCGCGAGCGGGAGGGTCTGCGTACCCGGGTCGGTCAGGATGACCAGGGGCAGCAGGAAGTCGTTCCACGCCCACAGGCAGGTGAGGATGCCGACGGTGGCGTTCATGGGCCCCAGAAGCGGGAACACGATGCGCCAGAAGATGCCCCAGCGGGACGCGCCGTCCACGGCCGCCGACTCCTCGATCTCGAGGGGAATGGCGCGGACGAAGCTCGTGTACAGCAGGAGGTTGAACGCCAGGCCGTACACCGTGTAGAGCAGGATCAGGCCGGCCTCGTTGTCGATGCCGAGGATCGCCGTCTGCCGCACGACGGGCAGCATGATGATGGGGAACGGCACGAACATCGCGGCGATGAAGTAGTAGAACAGCAACCGCACCCACCGACGGTGCATGTTGCGCTCGATGGCGTAGGCCACCATCGAGTTCGTCACCAGGGTGAGCACGACGGCGCCGACGGTGATGACCGCCGAGGTGACGAGCCGCGACGGGAAGTCGGTCATCGTCCACGCGGTGGCGAAGTTGTCCCACCGCCAGGTGGTGGGCAGTCCGAAGCCGGACTCCGCCAGCTCCGCCGGCGTCTTGAGGGCGGTCACGACCGCGAAGTAGAGCGGGACGAGGATGGTCAGGGACAAGACGGCGGCGAGCGCCGTGAGGGCCCAGCCGCGAGAGGAGCGCTGGCGGTTCATGCGTTGGTGTCCTTGCTCGAGAGGAAGCGGAGCTGCGCGAACGAGATCACCAGGACCAGGATGAAGTAGATGATGCCGTTGGCGGTCTGGTAGGCGTATTCGCCGCCCTGGAAGCCGTTGCGGAAGATGAGGAACGAGATCGACTGGGTCGCCGTTCCGGGGCCGCCGTTGGTGAGGGCGACCACCTGGTCGAACACCCCGAGTGAGTTCTTGAAGCTCAGCACCATGTTGATGGTGAAAAACGGCATGATGAGCGGGAACGTCATGCGCCGGAACTGCTCCCACCGGCTCGCGCCGTCGATGGCTGCGGCCTCGTACACCTCCTCGGGCACCGTCTGGAGACCGGCGAGGTACACGATCGTGCTGAACGCGACGGCCTGCCAGACACCGACGAAGACGATCACCATCCAGGCCGTGTTCTCGTTGGCCAACAGCGACGTCGACAGCCATTCCCAACCCAGCGCCTGGCCGATGGCCGGCAGGTTGTTCGTGAACAGGTACTGGAAGATGTACGCCACGATCAGCACGGGCAGGATGTTGGGCAGGAAGAACAGGCCCCGGAAGAACGTCTGGGCCTTGATCGCGCTGTTCAGCAACAGGGCCAGCGACAGCGCGATGACATTGATGAGGATGGTCGCGGACACGGCATAGAGCAGCGTGAACGCATACGAGCCCCAGACCACGTCGTCGCGGAACAGGTTGAGGTAGTTGGCGAAGCCGACGAAGCGCCAGTCGCCGTAGCCGGCGTAGTTGGTGAACGTGTAGAAGAAGCCCGTCAGCAGCGGGATCGTCAGCATCGCGGTGAACAGGATGGCCGCGGGCGCGATCATCCAGACGTAGGCGCGGTCGATGCGCCCGGGAGAGGTGGTTTGCATCACGGCCTCACAGGGTTGAGTTGATGCGCTCGATGACGCGGTCGTACTGGACGTCGAGCGTGCGGACGAAGGCGGCGGCGTCCCCGTTGATCAGGAACTGCTGCATGTAGTTGTTGAGGTTCACGGCCGGGGGGAAGTTGTGGTCGGAGTACGTCGTGAGCCGCTGGCTCTCGAAGTACGGCATGAGTCCCTCGAGCGCCTCGTCGTCGGCCGTCATGCCCTCGCGGGTCGGGAAGGCGACCTGCTCGGCGCAGTAGGCGGCCATGTTCGGCTCCTCCATCAGGTAGGAGAAGAAGTCGAGCGCGCCGTCGACCGGCTCGGTGCCGCAGGTGAGCGCGACGTCCACCCCGGACACGACCCACGCCTCGCCGGAGTCCGGCGGCGTCGCGAACGTGCCGAGCTGGATGTCGGGGTTGTAGGACCGGATGGCCGGGATGGCGTAGGTGCCGTGCACGTACATCGCCGCCCGGCCCTGCGCGAAGCCCTGGTTGGCGTCGTTGTAGCCGATCTCGTACTTGTTGCTGTTGCCGTACCCCCCGATCTGCCGCATCTTCTCGAGCACGGGCATCAGTTCCTCGAACGACGTCTCGCCCACCTGGCGCCGGGCGTACCAGGCGGCGACCTCGCCGTCGAGGAAATTGCCGGACAGGGAGCTGAACATCGGCGCCCCGGTCCAGTTGTCGCGGAACCCCCAGTAGAAGGGGTCGACGCCCAGCGCCGTGAACTCGTCGGCCAGCCCGATCAACTCGTCCCACGTCTGCGGCGGGTCGAAGCCGTGCTCGTCGAAGATCGCGCGGTTGTAGATCATGCCGGAGCCGTTGTTGGCGAACGGCACGCCGTTCACCTGGCCCTCGGCGCCCACGCCCAGGGTCGGCAGGATCTGCGCGATGGACGGGTTCACCGGCGCGAGCAGGTCGCTGCCCGCGAAGTCGTGGAAGACGCCCGAGCGGGCCAGCGCGCCGTAGCTGTAGTCGCCGTTGATGGTGATGAGCGGCGGGATGTCGCCCTTCACCAGCCGGACGCGCAGCGCGGTGACGTTGTCGGCCTGGAAGTTCTGCTCGATGTTCGTGCCGTGGGCGGCGTTGTACTCCGCACAGATGCGGTCGAACAACGTGATGGCCTCGGACTTGAACTGGAAGAATTCGGTGCTGCCGACGCCGGTGCCGGTGGGCCGGGCGCATGCGCCCAGGGGCGCCAGCAACGCTGCCGCGGTGAGCCCGGACAGCACCGTCCGTCGGCTCAACTGACCGTTCATGACTCGCTCCTTTCGAGGTGGATGATCGCGAGGTGTTCGGGGTGCAGGGTGGGGGCGGCGAGCCCGGATTCGGCGAGCGCCCGGCCGCTCAGCACGGGCGTCCCGGACGCCCACGGCAGGCCCGGCTGCGGGGTCAGCTCGTCGAGGCGGACGCGCCAGCGGGCGTCCGGATCGAGCCCCGGCAGCGTCACGGGGGCCGTCGGGTAGGTCGGCGACGTGGCGAGCTGGACGACGGCGAACAGTGCCCGATCGGGCCCGACGACGCCGTGGACGCGCGTGCCGTCGCGGTCCTCGGTGCGCACCGTGGCACCGGTGGCCAGCAGGTCACGCACCTCCTTGGCCCGGCCCACCCACGCCGCGAGCCGCTCCAGCTCGGTCTGGGAGGCCGTCCGCAGGTCCCACTCGATCCCGAAGTGGCCGAACAGGGCGGTGCCGGCGCGGAACGACAGCTCCTGGGTGCGCCCCGTCGTGTGCGCGCGCGGCGGGCCGACGTGGGCGCCGACGACCTCCGGCGGCAGGAGCAGGCCGGTCCAACGCTGGATGTCCTGGCGCTCCAGGGCGTCGTTGCAGTCCGACGCCCAGATGCGGTCCGTGCGGGTCAGGACGCCGAGGTCGACGCGGCCGCCGCCCGAGGCGCACGACTCGATCTCCAGGCCGGGGCACTCCCGCTTCAGGTGCTCGACGAGGCGGTAGTACGCCAGCGTCTGGTCGTGGACGAGCCGCTCCCCCGCCACGCCACAGGCCTCGATCAGGTCGCGGTTGTGATCCCACTTCAGGTACGCGATGCCGATCCGCCGCACCAGCTCGACGAGCCGCTCGGCGAGGTGGTCGACGACCTCGGGGCGCGTCAGGTTGAGCACGTGCTGGTTGCGGACGCGCAACGGCAGCCGCTCGGCGTCGGGCCGCAGGATCCAGTCGGGGTGGGCGCGGGCGAGATCGGAGTCGAGGTTCACCATCTCGGGCTCGACCCACAGGCCGAACTCCATGCCCAGGCCGCGGACCGCCTCGGCCAGCGGCTCCAGCCCACCCGGCCACACCGCGTCCGAGACCGCCCAGTCCCCCAGCCCGGTGGTGTCGTCGCGCCGCGAGCCGAACCAGCCGTCGTCCAACACGAAGCGCTCGACCCCGACGCGGGCCGCCGCCTCGGCCAGCTCCACCAGCGCGTCGTGGTCATGGGCGAAGTAGACCGCCTCCCACGTGTTCAGCGTGATCGGACGCGGGCGCCGCGGGCCGCTCACGCGCCGCAGCCAGCCGTGGTAGCGCGCGCTGAGGGCGTCCAGACCGACCCCGAAGGAGGCGAGCACCATGGGGGTCGCGTAGGTCTCCCCCGGCGCGAGCACCAGCTCGCCCGGCCCGAACAGCTCACCGCCGGCCAGGATCTGCTCCCCGCCGTGGGACCGCTCGGCCAGGTGGGTGTGGTTGCCCGACCACGCGACGTGGACGCCCCACACCCGCCCCGTACGGAAGCCGAAGCCCTCCTCGCCGGCGATCATCAGCGTGGTCGACTGCAGGGAGGTGCGGCCGCGGCGGTTGTCGCGCCGCAGGCTGCCGACGGAGAACGGGTGGCGCTGCGGGGAACGCTCGCGCAGGTGGCGCCCGGTGAGGTCGAGCAGTTCGCGGGCGTGCGGCGGGACGCGCAGCGCCGGGGTCAACGCGTCGAGGGTGTAGGCGTCGGCGCCGGTGTTGGTGAGCTCGGCGGCCAACTCGACCACGCCCTCCTCGGTGAGCGCGACGGTGAGCGTCAGGGCCAGGCCGTCGGCGACGGCGCGAAAGGTCGCAGACGTGGCGTCGGCGTCCACCTCATCGACGACGAAGGCGTGGGTGGAGTGCCGGCCGGCCCGGTGCCCGGCGAGCCCCGGGGTGCCCAGCCAGCCGCGGGACTCCTCGGGCAGCAGCGAGCACTCGACGAGCTCCTCGGTCTGGTCGGACACGAACGGCGGGGTGAGCGTGGCGGCCGGGTCGTCGGCCCCATCGAGCGCCGGGCCCCAGTAGGTGACGACCGGCAGGTGGCCGTCACGCGTGGTGAGAACCAGGCTCACGCCGCCGCGCGCGAGGGGGAAGGACGTCTGCGTCACCCAATTATTCTGGCCCGAAATAAACTCGGGCGTCAACCCCCGGCTGGGGCACAATGACGTCGTGGATCTGACGGGCCTGGGGGATGCGCACCGCCGACTCGTGCTGACGCTGCTGCAGCACGGGCCGCTGCAGCGCCGCGACCTCGCCCACCGGCTGGGCCTCAGCGGCGGCAGCATCACCCGGTTGACGAAACCGTTGCAGGAGCGGGGCCTGGTCGTCGCCACCGCGGAGCAGCGCAACGCCGCCGGCCGCCCCGCGCACACCCTCGACGCCGTGCTGCCCGCCGACACGCTCCTCGGCGTGTCGGTGACCGCCGACACGCTGCGCCTGGTGCGCACCGACCTGCGCGCCCGGGTGCTGGAAGACCTCAGCGGCCCGCTGGCCTCTCGTCACCCCGAGGCCGTCGTGGAACGGCTGGCGCTGCTCGTCGACCGGCTGGCCCCCGCCCCCACGGTCGGCATCGGGATCGGCGTGAGCGGCATCGTCCACGACGGCTCGACCGTGGTGCGCTCGCCGTTCCTGAGGTGGGCGGACGTCCCGCTGGCCGAGTTGGTGTCGCACCGGCTGGGGCACCCCTGCGTCGTCGCCAACGACGTCGCCGCGGTGGCCCTTGCGGAGGCGTGGTTCGGCGTGGGGCTGACGGCGGAGAGCTTTCTCGCGCTCACGTTCGGCACGGGGGTCGGCGGCGCCGCGGTGGTGCGCGGTGAGGTGCAGGACGCGGAGGCCCAGGGCGTGGGACTCCTCGGCCACCTGCCCCTCACCTGGCCGGACGGCTCGGTGCGCCGGGCCAACATGAGCCTGACCGACGGCGCCCTGGTGAGGTTGGCCCGCGGTTACGGCTCGGCCGCGACGACGGCGGACGCCGTGGAGGCCGGTGCGGACGCCGGCGCCCGCCGCGCCGCCGCGGAGTTCGCGTACGCCTGCGGGGCCCTGGCCGGCACGGGGGCGGCGTTCCTGGTGCCGGACGCGGTGGTGGTGCTCGGCGAGCGCGCCGGGCTGGTGGCGGCCTTCGCCGATGACTTCGAGGCGGGCATCGCCTCGGTGCGCGAGGCCGTCGCGCCGCCGCTGGCCGTCACCGTCCGGCCCCACAACCGCGACGTCTGGGCGCGCGGGGCGGCCGTCACGGCACTGGTGCGCCACGTCAGCGGCCTGTGAGCCTCACCAGGCCCAGAGGGCGACGCCGGCCTGGGTTGGGTGCAGCCTGACGCGGCCGTCGGCCACGGTGATCCCCTCGCCGAGGACGGCGCGCCCTGACGCCACGCCGGGCAGCAGGGCGGCGTCCACCTCGATCGGCTCGGCGGGGTCGCGGGCGACCAGCACCAGCACCGACCCCTCGGGCGCCTCACGGACGAACGCGACGGCGTCCGCCACGGCGCCGACCCACCGCAGGCCGCCGCGGCGCAGGGCGGGCAGCTCGTGGCGCAGCGCGCCGAACCGGCGGACGGCGGCGAGGAGCTCGTGGTCCCAGGTCTTCGGCGCCTGCCAGGGGAACGGGCGGCGGCCGTACTCGCCGGTGGAACCGGCGAGCCCGATCTCATCGCCGTAGTAGAGCATCGGCGCGCCGGGCAGCGTGTGGGCCAGGCCGAGCGCGGCGAGCACCCGGCCTCGGTGGTCGCCCACGCGCCAGCGGATGCGGCCCGTGTCGTGGGAGCCGACGATGTTGAACGACGCGGTCGTGACGCTCCACGGCACCTGGGCCGTGAAATCGCGGTGCACCGCGACCAGGCCCGGCCCGTCCACCGCCGGGATGCGCGCGGTGACCGCGAAGTGGGCGTCCTCCTCGGCGCTGTCGGGCTGCTCAAGCCAGGCCCACGCCGGGCGCGAGAAGCCCGTGTAGTTCATCGCGCCGTGCCAGGTGAAGCCGTCGACGTCGTGGTGCAGGTCGTAGAAGTGCTCGGCGACGAGCCAGCGGTCACCCTCGGCGTCCACCGCCTCCCGGATGCGGTGGGCGACGGCGCGGTTGTCGTCGACGGCGCCGAGCCGTCCGGTCATGTTCGCCACGTCGATGCGCCAGCCGTCGAGGCCGGCGCGCAGCCAGCGGCGCAGGACGCCCTCGGGCCCGGTCAGCCGCTCGGTGAGCTCGGCCGACGCGTGGTTCAGCTTCGGCAGCGAGGCGAACCCCAGCCACGAGGCGTAGCCGGGGCCGTCGGCGTCCCACGTGTAGAAGCCGCGCTCGGCGCTGGCGGGGTCGTCGCGTCCGGTGCGGAACCAACCGTGGCCGCTGCCGGTGTGGTTGGGCGTGAAGTCGCCGATCACGCGGATGCCGCGCGCGTGGGCGGCGTCGATCAGACGGGTCAGCGCCGCGTCGCCGCCCAGGAGGGGGTCCACCTCGTCGAAGCTCGTCGCGTTGTAGCGGTGGTTCGACTCGGCGGGGAAGAACGGCGTGAGGTAGAGCACGGTGACGCCGAGCGAGACGAGGTGGTCGAGGTGCTCGGCGACGCCGTCGAGGTCGCCGCCGTAGAGCTGGAACTGCTGGCGCTGCGCGTAGGTGCGCAGCGGGTCGTCCCAGGCGGCGGGCAGGGCCCAGCCGGGCAGGGGGCGGGCGTCGGCGTCCGCGCTGCGGGCGAAGCGATCGCAGAAGACCTGGTAGACGACCGCGTCCTCCACCCACGCCGGGGGCGCGGCGGTGATGAGGCGGAAGTCGGCCACGTCCGGCACGTCGCGCGCGTGGACGCCGGTGCCGTTCAGCCACGCACCCCCGGGGTGGAGCGGACCCTCGAGGAACCAGCGGTACTGCAGCGTCGGGTTGGCCATCACGACCTCGGCGCTCCACCACGTCTCGCCGTCGCCCTGCTGCGCCGGGTGGGCCTCGACGAAGGTGCCCTCGCCATCGAGCAGGTACCGCAGGTGGAGCCGCTCGAGGGGGTGGGCGTCGGGCACGCGGACGCGCAGCGTCACGGTGTCACCCAGCACCGGGTGGGGGTCGGAGACGTACAGGGGCGAGGGGTCGTGGTGCGCGAGGCCGAAAGTCACGGGCGCGAGCCTAGACCGCGGAACCGGCGCAGCAGCAGGCTGTTGCCCACCACGAACACGCTGGAGAACGCCATGGCGGCGCCCGCGATCATCGGGGTGAGCCAACCGAACGCCGCGAGCGGCAGCGCGGCGACGTTGTACGCGAACGCCCAGAACAGGTTGGTGGTGATGGTGCGCAGCGTGGCCCGCGAGAGGCGGATCGCATCGACGGCGAGCAGCAGATCACCCCGCATGAGCGTGATGCCGGCGGCCTCCTTGGCGGCGTCGGTGCCCGTGCCGAGCGCGACGCCGAGATCGGCCGCCGCCAGGGCCGCGGCGTCGTTGACGCCGTCACCCACCATGGCGACCTTCAGCCCGGACGCCTGCAGGTCGCTCACCACGCGCACCTTGCCCTCGGGGCGGACGCCGGCGACCACCCGCTCGATGCCCACCTCGTCGGCCACCGCGCGGGCGGCGCGCTCATTGTCGCCGGTGAGCAGCACCGGGGTGAGGCCCAGCTCGCGGAACCGCGCGACCGCCTCGGCCGACGTCGGCTTGAGGGTGTCGGCCAGCGCCAGCGCGCCGATCGGGGTGCCATCGCGCGTCACGACCACGACCGTCTGGCCAAACACCTCGGCCGCGGCCACGGCGTCCGCGAGCGGGCCGAGGTCGACGACGTCGGGCCGCACCACGGTGACGATCTCGCCGTCGACGCTTGCCCGGACGCCCTCGCCGGGCACGTTGGCGAACAGCGTCGGGGCGGCGAGGGGCGTCGTGTGCTGGGCCGCGCGCGCGGCGGCGACCACGGCCCGGGCGATGGGGTGCTCGGACGGCGACTCGGCCGCCCCGGCCAGCCGCAGCACCTCGCGCTCGGTCACCCCGGGGGCGGCGTGGACGGCGGCGAGGCTCAGGTCGCCACGGGTGAGCGTGCCGGTCTTGTCGAGCACGACGGCGTCGATGCGGCGGGCGCGCTCGAGCACGTCGGGGCCACCGATGAGAATGCCGAGCTTCGCGCCGCGGCCGGTGCCGACGAGCAGGGCCGTGGGCGTCGCGAGGCCGAGCGCGCAGGGGCAGGCGATGATGAGCACCGCGACGGCGGCGGTGGCGGCGAACAGGAGCGTCTCCCCGGCGAGCAGCCAGCCGACGAGGGTGATTGCGGCGATCGCGAGCACGACGGGGACGAAGACCCCGGAGATGCGGTCGACCACGGCCTGCACCGGGGCCTTGCGCGTCTGGGCGTCCTCGACGAGGCGGGCCATGCGGGCCAGCTCGGTGTCGGCCCCCACGCGGGTGGCGCGCACGAGGAGGCGTCCGTTGGCGTTGAGGGTGGCGCCGATCACGGCATCCTCGGGGGCCTTGTCGACCGGCAGCGACTCCCCCGTCACCATCGACTCGTCGACGGCGGACGCCCCGTCCACCACGACGCCGTCGGTCGCGATCTTCTCCCCGGGTCGGACGACGAACACGTCGCCGACCGCCAGCGCGTCGACGCCCACCCGGTGCTCGACGCCGTCGCGCAGCACAGTGGCCTCCGCCGCGCCCAGCGTGAGGACCGCGCGGAGGGCGTCCGAGGCCTGGGTGCGGGCGCGGGCCTCGAACCAGCGCCCGGCGAGCAGGAACGTGGTGATGCCGGTGACGGCCTCGAAGTAGACGGCGGCGCCGTCACCCCGGCCGAGGGCGAGGCTGAAGGGGTGCTGGTAGTGCCAGTCGCCGGCGTGGGTGAAGAACAGGGCCCACACCGAGTAGAGGTAGCCCGCAGTCGTGCCGAGGGAGACCAGGGTGTCCATCGTCGTGGCGCCGTGACGGGCGTTCACGAGGGCCGAGCGGTGGAAGCGGCGTCCGCACCACGCGTAGACGGGGGTGGCGAGCACGAGCGAGAGCCACGTCCAGCCCGGGAACTGCCAGGCGGGCACCATCGCGAGGGCGATCACGGGCACGGTGAGCACGGCGGCGAGCACGAGGTCGCGGCGCAGCGGGGTGACGCGGTCGGGCTCCTCGGCGACCGGGTCGGGCACGGCGGCGTCGTAGCCGGTGTCCCGGACGACCCGGATCAGGTGGGCGGCGTCCGGCCCGGTGGAGAGGATGTGGGCGCGCTCGGTGGCGTAGTTCACGCTGGCGCTCACGCCGTCGAGCCGGTTCAGCTTCTTCTCGATGCGCGCGGCGCAGGACGCGCACGTCATGCCGAGGATGTCGAGTTCGACGGACGTGCGCACATCGGCCACGGGGGCCGTGTCGGTGTCGGTGGACACAAGGTCTCCTTGGTTCGTCAGGAGACCCCGCGTGGGCTCACGCGGACGCGGGGCTCCTGGCCAAAGTGGGTGGTGCCGGGTTCGGGCGGGGGCGTCGGCTCAGGCGACGGTGTAGTCGCCGGCCTCGGCGACGGCCTCGACGATGCGGTCGAAGTCGACCGGCGCGTCGGAGGTGACCTCGAGGCGTCCGGACTCCAGGTCGACCGTCACGCCGGTGACGCCGTCGATCGAGGAGACCTCCTCGGTGACGGCCTTCACGCAGTGCTCGCAGGTCATGCCGGAGACGGTGTAGGTGGCCGCGTTGCTCGACTCGGCCGCGTCACCGGACGCCGCGCCGGCCAGCGGGGCCGACTGCTCGGATTCCTTTACGCCCACCTGCGCGCCCTTCTGCTCACCGCACGTGCACGCCTTGCCCTCCTGGCAACCGCAACCGCAGTCGGCACCACAGGTGCAGGTGGCCTGGGCGGCGTCCTTCGGGGCGGCGTGGTCGCCGCAGCCGCAGCCGCAGCCCCCACCGGTGGCGTTCGCGTCCTTGATGGTGAGATCGACCATGTCTGTGCTCCTTCGTGTTCGGATGGTTCGGCGTGGTGGTGTCAGCTGCGGACGAGACGCTTGATCGCCTCGGACGCCTCGCGGATCTTGGCCTGTGCCTCGGCGTCGTCGCCGGATCGGGCGGCGGCCAGGACGCAGTGATTCATGTGGTCATCGAGGAGTTCGAGCCCGACCGACTCGAGCGCCTTCGTCATGGCGGAGATCTGGGTGAGGATGTCGATGCAGTACTTCTCCTCCTCCACCATGCGCTGCAGGCCGCGGGCCTGGCCCTCGATGCGACGCAGCCGGCGCAGATAGTTCTCGCGCGCGGTGATGTAACCGTGGTGGTGCCCGGCCTCGTGGCCGCAGCTCTCGTGCCCGCCGGTCACGGCCATCTGCATCGTCTCTTCGCTCATCTCGTCCCCTCCCTCGGCAATGATACCCCGTGGGGGTACCCAGCGGCCACTTGCGGGCCGCCCGCACCGGGCAAAATCCCAGTGGGACTGAACTCGACACCCGGAGGGCCCGCCCTGTGGAAAAGCTGGGGGCGATGCGACGCCGCCCAGGCCCATCACCCACGCCCGAGATCGCTGTGTTCACCATTCGGATACCTCCTGCTCACCGCGCCAACCCACAGCGGTGAAGAGCATCGCAGCTTGTCAGAGGGGTTTCGCTGGGTTCTAAACTTCTCAATCCCCAACGACGACGGCGTGTCGTACACAGCCGCCCCCGCGTGGCTCCACAGCCATCCACAGGTTGTCCACACCGGCGCCCGGTGGGCGCGTTTGGCGAGGGCTCGGCGGGGGCCTACGGTGCCATGACCGGGTCCGCTCGCCAGTTTTGTCAGAGGCGGCCCCTAGCGTCACGGTCGTGAGGGAAGGAAGAGGAGTGTCGGTCGACAACCTGCAGGGCCAGTGGTCGGGGGCGAGCGTCGTCCCGTTCGATCGGGGGGGCTCCGCGGGTGATCGGACGCCGCCGCAGGACATGGCGGCCGAGCAGTCGGTGCTGGGGGCGATGCTGCTCAGCAAGGATGCGATCGGCGAGGTCACCGAGCTGGTCAAGGGGCGTGACTTCTACCGCCTCGCGCACGAGCTGATCTACGACGCGATCATGGACCAGTACGGCCGCGGCGAGCCGGTGGACGCCATCACGGTGGCCGACAACCTGGGCAAGGGCGGCCACCTCAACCAAATCGGTGGGCACATCTACCTGCACGAGCTGGTGTCGGCGGTGTCGGTGACGGCGAACGCCACCTACTACGCCGAGATTGTGCGCGACAAGGCGATCCTGCGGCGGCTCGTGGACGCCTCGATGAAAATCTCGCAGATGGGGTACGCCGCCGAGGGCGACGTGAACGGCATCGTCGACCGGGCGCAGCAGGCGATCTACGACGTGGCCGAGAACCGCACGGCGGAGGACTACCAGCCGCTGAGCGAGCTGGTGGAGCTCACCCTGGACGAGATCGAGTCGCTCGCCCAGCACGGCGTGATGGCGGGGGTGCCGACGGGCTTCATCGACCTGGACCAGCTGACCAACGGCCTCCACGCGGGCCAGATGGTGATCGTCGCGGCGCGCCCCGGTATGGGCAAGTCGACGTTGGGGCTCGACTTCGCGCGGGCGGCGTCCATCAAGCACGGCCTGACGAGCATCTTCTTCAGCCTCGAGATGACGAAGTCCGAGATCGTGATGCGCCTCATGGCGGCCGAGTCGGGCGTTCCGCTCGGGCACATTCGCAAGGGCGAGATGAGCGAGGAGTACTGGAGCCGCATCGCGGGCAAGACGGCGCAGATCTCGCGGGCGCCGCTGTTCATCGACGACTCCCCCAACCTGACGATGATGGAGATCCGCGCCAAGGCGCGGCGGCTCAAGCAGAAGCACGACCTCAAGCTCATCATCATCGATTACATGCAGCTGATGACGTCGGGCAAGAAGGTCGAGAGCCGCCAGCTCGAGGTTTCGGAGTTCAGCCGGCAGATCAAGTTGCTCGCCAAGGAACTCGAGGTGCCCGTCGTAGCGCTGTCGCAGCTCAACCGTGGCCCCGAGGCGCGGACCGACAAGCGCCCGATGCTGTCCGACCTGCGTGAATCCGGCTCGCTCGAGCAGGACGCCGACGTCGTGATCCTGCTGCACCGCGAGGACGCCTACGACAAGGAGTCCCCCCGCCAGGGCGAGGCCGACTTCATCATCGCCAAGCACCGCAATGGCGCCACCACCACCCTGCCCGTCGCGTTCCAGGGGGCGCTCAGCCGCTTCGTCGACATGCAGCGATGAACCCCGCCCCGTAGCGCGGTGATCACGGCGAACGCGTCCACATCCACGGTCCGGTAGCGACGGCGCCCGGACCCGTCCCGCGGGGGCGTCTCCAAGTGCCACGCGCCGAGTGCAGACGCGGCAGGGGTGCGGCTGCGGCCCCGTTCAAGGGAAAAGTCGAGACCAGCCGCGCGATCGCCGCAGGGATCCTAATGTCGGTCTCAGAAGGCTCCAGCGATGGCGCGCACCCCCTTCCCACGAGGTTTGACCGTGAACACTGTGCATTCTCCTCTGGAGGGCCACAGCCCCCCGGATGCGAGCGGGCGACGGAGCAGAGGGAGCCTTGTTGATCCGCCCGTCCAAGGACTGATCGCCGTGGCGACGGTGGCGCTGTGGCTGATGCTCGAGGAAGGGTTTCCGAGGGTCTACCCGCCGTATGAGGATGCCGCGATGCTGTTCCGATATGCCGACAATCTCGCTTCCGGCGGTGGACTGGCCTGGAACGCCGGCGAGTCCCCGGCCGTCACGGACGGGGCCACGGATCTGGGTTTCGTTCTGGTGCTGGCTGCGTTGGTCTGGCTGGGCGTCCAGGTGCAGGTCGCGGCTCTGGCCCTCAACACCGCGGCGGTGTTCGCCACGGGCGTTCTCCTGGACGTCATGAATCGCAGGGTGTGGCAGCTGCCAGCGGCGTCCCTGTCCTTGGTGACGCTGGTCATCTTCAGCGGACCCGCCAATCGCTATCTCGCCAGTGGTTTCTCGCCACCCATCTTCGCTTTCATCATCGCAGCGGCAACGGTGCTCGCAGCGCTGAGCGCGGCCGCCAAGGTGGGCGGGTCACGGTGGCAGGTCCTGCTCGCCGCCAGTGGGGTCTGCGCAGGGATCGCCGGCTGGTGGCGTCCGGAAGGTTTCGTGCTGAGCAGCATCATGGTCGCGCCGGCATGGCTGATGCTCGCTCCCGACCGCTCGTGGCGGCGGCTGATTCGACCGGTCCTGCTGTTCGTCGTGCCCCTCGTGGTGGGCGGGTTGGCCTGGGTGGCGTTTCGCGTGGGCTACATCGGGCAGCTCCTCCCCACGTCGGCCGTCATGAAGTCCGGCGAAGGGATCTACCCCGGCAGCGTCCTCGAAGCCGCTGGCCTCTATCTCCTGTGGACCGCACCCCTCACCGTGATCGTGTGGAACCGACAGAAGTGGTGGGCCCGGGTGGGATGGAAGGGCCTGGTGGTCGTGGGCGCCCTCCTCGTCGCGGCCGTCGTGTGGCTGCCGGTGCACGCGACCTTCAATCACTGGGAACGCATGCAGTGGCCCCTGGTGCCCGCACTGGCCATCCTGATGGTCTCGGCGTTGTCGGACGTGGCTGCGCGCCGCGCCGTCGCCGGGCCGGTCCCGTCCCTCACCGCGTTGGTTGCGGTGGGCCTCTGCATGGCCCTGGCCCTGTATTCGCATGTGGGGAACGGTTACCAAGAGAGCCCTTTCCACACCGCCGTTTCGCGAGCGCTCTCCGGTGTCGACACCTCGTCGCTGCGGCTGGCCACCACCGAGGCCGGCCTGATTCCCCTCAGCGTGTCGGGCAAGGCGCTGGACACCTGGGGGCACAACGATCGCAGCCTTGCGGAGAGTCGGCGGGGAACCCTTGAGCAACGGCTGCAGGAATTCGAGCCCAACGTTCTCATCGTGCACGGATTCACTGCCCCACCCGCGTTCGCGGAGATCGCCTGCCGGTCCGGCGGGGACTGGTCCGACATGGTGTCCCGGCTGTACTCCTACGCCGATCACCACGACCTGCGGCTCCTCCGATCCACCGCGATGCAACAGTGCGACTTCTGGACCGTCTACGTCGGGCCCGGGGTGTCCCCCGACATCGTTGACGCCTTGCGGAGCTACCGGCTGGCCGGGGAGGAACTCGTGGCGCTGCCGTCGTGACCGACGGCCGAGAGCGTGGCGCGCGGAGCGGAGAGGGGAGGAGTAGGTTCCGCAGGGTGGAGAGATCACACGCCTGGCCGGGGTCGACCGCCGTCCGGGTCGGAATCTGCGTCGCGATCGGCGCCGCCGTGGGTCTGACGACGAGCGCCCTGCTCGGGGGGCATGCCCTGTGGGCTCCCCTGCTGGGCTGGATCGCCACGTCGGCGACCTTCTGTGTGTGGACCTGGCTGGTCGTGCGCGCGATGGACGCGGACGCGATGGCCGAGCACGCCAGCGCCGAGGACACGGGCCGGGCCGCCGGCGCCACGATCCTCCTCGTCGCGTGTCTCGCGTCCGTCGTGGGCGTCGGATTCCTGCTCCTGGCCAGCACCACCGACTCCACGGGACGCGTGCTCGACTCGCTGCTCGGCGTCGCCGCCGTGGTCGCCTCTTGGTTCGTCGTCCACATGCTGTTCACGCTGCGCTACGCCCGCCAACACGTCGACGATCCCGAACACGGTGTCGACTTCGAGGGTGACGAGCGACCCACGTACCGCGACTTCGCGTACACCGCCTACACGATCGGCATGACGTACCAGGTCTCCGACACCGGCATGAAGTCCACAGCCATCCGCCGGACCGTGTTGCGTCACGCCCTGCTGTCGTACTTCTTGGGGGCCGTCATCATCGCCTGCACGATCAACCTCGTGGTTCAACTCGCCGCATCTGGGAGTTGAGACCGGACGCCGACCGGCCCACCCGGACTGGACCCCGGCCGGGGCGCAGTGGTGTGCTGGGGGCATGATCGCGATCACCGAGGCCCGCCCATGACCGAACACCGCAAGGCAACGATTTCGGCGCTGGTCTCAGCAGGATTCCTCACCGGCATGGGTGTGCTGCACTTCGTCAAGCCCAAGCCCTTCGACGGCCTGATCCCCGAGGCGCTGCCCGGCTTGGCCCGGGCGTGGACCTACGGCTCCGGCGTCGCCGAGCTGGCCGTGGCTGGCCTGCTCGCCGCCCCGCAGACCCGGCGCTTGGGCGGCCGCCTGGCCACCCTGCTGTACCTCGGCGTCTTCCCGGGCAACCTGAAGATGGCGTGGGACTGGCGCGACCGCCCGCTGACGTCGCGGCTCATCGCGTGGGGTCGTCTCCCGTTCCAGGCCCTGCTGATCCGGCAGTCCGAACACATCCACCGGCACGCGTGAGCGGTCGGTCGAGGCTGCGGTGGGCCTACCCGAGCAGGGCACGGCGCCGACGCAGATGCTCGCGCTCGGTGTCGTTGGGGCAGGCGGCGATCGCCCGGTCGTAGGATGCCCGCGCGGCGACCACATCGCCCGTCCGGGCGCATAGTTCGGCGCGCACAACGTCCACGCGATGGCTGTGTGGGAGGTCCACCGACCGCAGTGCCTCGAGGCCGGCCGCGGGCCCGGCGTCCTCGGCGACGGCGACCGCGCGGGCCAGCGCGGCGGCCGGCGAAGCATCAATCTCCAGGAGGGCGTCGTACAGCCGGACGATGGCGTCCCACCGGGTGGTGGTCGGGTCGAGGGCGAGGGCGTGCTCGCGCGCGATGGCAGCCTGCAGGGCGTACGAGGCGGCCAGACCGGACAGGGGTTGACCCAGCACGGATGAGCGCAGCAGGGCGAGTCCCTCGGCGATCTCATCGTGACGCCACCGGGCACGATCCTGCTCGGCCAGCACGACGAGTGCACCGGCGCCGTTGACGCGTGCGTTCCGCCGCGAGTGCTGGAGCAGCATGAGGGCGAGTAGCGACTCGAGAACCGGTTCATCCGGCACCAACTGTCGCACCAGCGCACCAGGCGGACGGCTTCGCCGGCGAGCTCGGCGCGTGGCACATCGGAGCCGCCGCCCGGTGCGTACCCGGCCGTGAATGCCAGGTAGGCCGTGCGGGCCACCGCGTCCAGGCGCTCGGGCAGGACGCCTGCCCCCGGGAGGGTGAAGGGCAGACCGGCCGCTACGATCTTGCGTTTGGCCCGGGTGAGGCGGGCGGCCATCGTGGCCTGGGGGACGAGGAAGAGGCGCGCGATGTCGGCCGTCGCCACCCCCAGGACGAGCCGGAGCGTGAGTGCGGAGGCGCCGGCGGGGGCGAGCGCGGGGTGCGTGCACAGGAGCACGAGCCGGAGGAGGTCGTCGTCGACGCGCCCGGGATCGCCCGGGTCGGCCGGATCCCCGGGCGACATCGGGGTAGGGAGTGATGGCTCGACGCGCCGATGCAGGGCCTCAGCCCTGAGCCGGTCGAGCGCCCGGCGCCGGGCCGCCGTGTACAGCCAACCCGCACCGTTCGCGGGCACGCCATCGCGTGGCCACGTCCTCGCCGCCGCTTCGACGGCGTCGGCGAGGGCGTCCTCGGCGAGGTCGAGGCGGTGGAAGCGTGCCACGAGCAGGGACAGCAGACGGCCCCAGTCGTCGCGAACCACCGCCTCGAGCTGGCCGGCCGGCGTTTCACTCGTAGGGGTCCACCACCGGCTGGATCTGGATGTCGTAGGCGGGCAGGGCGCGGAGCACCTCGGTGAGGGTGTCCAGATCGGGGGCGTCCAGGAGGTAGAAACCACCCAGACCCTCGACGGCCTCGGCGAACGGTCCGTCGGTCAAGGTGACGGCCCCGCCGCGGGTGCGCATGACCGTGGCGGTGTCCGCAGCGCCCAACGCATCGCCGGCGAGGATCGTCACACCACGACGCCCGCACGCGGCTCCGAAGTCATCGAACTTCTCCATGGACGCAGCCTGCTCGGCGTCCGTCTGCTCCCCCCACGGCTTCTCGTCCCCGTCGGCCATCAGCAACACCAGGTACTTCATCGTTCCTCCTTCGCGGGCCGCGGGTGCGACCTCACCACCATGACGCATGAGAGGTGCCCGAATCGACAGGCGTCGGGTGTTTTCACATCCGACCCGACCTTGATTGGTCGCCCACCCAGCATGCGGGCGGCCGCGCCTAGAACGGCGGTGGGTCGTTCCAACCCGGTTCAGGGCGCGCCGGTCCCTCACGCATCGGCGTGACCGGACGCCGCCGCTCCCCCGCTGCCTGTGCCAGTTCGGGCGGTGAGGATCGCGCGGCACTCGGAGCGCGCCCCATCGGGGTGGTGCCGTGCGGTGTGACCAGGTACTGGAAGCCGGCCTCGCTGGTGAACCAGAAGACGCCCGGTCTCAGCTGTTCCCAGCGGTGGCCCGCGTGGGTCTTGGCCCGGTGGGCGGTGCGGGCCAGCGGGCCGAGGTTGTCCGCCCGGGTCTGGTGGCGTCCATTTGTGTCGTGGTGATCGAACGCCACCGTGTGATCGAGGTCGCAGCGGCGCGATTCCGTCGCCGACCAGGGCGTCAGGTCGTAGGGGTTGCGGGCGATCACGTGCTCGCGGAGCCGGTCCGGCACCTCGTAGGCGTCTGACACGGGCGGTGCGTTGAGGTCGATGACCGGCTGCACCTTCACCACGCTGCCCCGCAGCACGTGGTGCAGCGAGTCGATGTCGACCGGTCCGTGACGCTCGATGCGCACCACGCCGCTGCCGGCAGACACCACGCCGTCGGCGTCCGGACGGGAGACGTCGTCGGCGTGCAGGTGGAGGAACAGCTTCACCTGCGGGCGGAGCTTGTCGGGGTCGATCCGGGGCACCGGCGACAGGACCTCTTCCACCGCCGACGCGGGCTGGCCGTGCTCCTCCAGGTAGGCCGCCGCCAGGTGCGGGACGGCGAGCAGGGCCAGCGCGCGGGCGCGACGGTGCTGGAGCGGCTCCGGCTCCTCGCCCGCGGCGGTGGCCTCGCCGGCCAGCAGCGTGGCGATGCGCGTGACCTGCGCCTCGAGCGCGAGGCCGTCCATCGCGTCCAGCCGGCCATCGAGCGTCACCTGGCCCTCCTCGATGGACGACACCCAGACGCCGCGCTGCTCCCGCCGCGCCGCCACCCGCTCCGCGGCGAGCACCGGGTCCACCCGGACGATCAGCCCCTTCAGCAACCGCCGCGCCCGGGGCCAACCGAGCAGGTCGACACCGTCGGCCAGCCACGCGTCGACCTGGAGGCACTCCTGGGCCCCGAGCCCAGCCCGGAGACACTCCGTGACCACGTTCTGCGCCTGCCAGGCCTCGACCCGCAGCGTCTGCACGGCCTCCCACAGGCGCGGATGCCGGTGCCGGAGATTCAGCGCTTCGGCGATCCGCGCCCGAGCCCCCGGCACGGTGCAGCCCAACAGCCCCGCGAGCTCCACCGTGAGGAACTCAGCCACCCAGGGCGTCCCGTCGGCCCCGACGCGGACCCACCGCTCGGCACCCTCCCACCCCAGGGCCGCATCGGGGGCTGCGTCATCATCGCGCAGGTCGTCCTCGACCACGTCGTGCTCATCGCAGGCCTGCACGATCAGCGCCAGCCGGCGCGCGGCGTCCGCCCGCTGGCGCGCGACGACCAGGGCGAGGTCGTCGAAGACATCCGTCTCGCCACCCTCATCGCGGGGCCTCAACCCCACCGCTCCTGCCACCGATTCGCTCATGGAACCATCGAACCACGCCCCTCTGACATTTTTCGTACAGAGGTTCGAGCCCCTTGGGCGGCGCGTTCAGATCGACGGCGATTCGCCCTCGTCCGCCGCTTCCGCCTCTGCCGCCTCCGCAGACGCACCCAACCGGAGCCGCCGTTTCTGCTCCACGCGCTCGGCCGACCGGAGGATTTGGCGATCCCGTAAATCCTCCATGCCCTTGGCGAACATCTTCGCACGCCCGGCGACGTCCGCCCCGGTCGTGCTCACCTGACCTGCGGCGTCCGCCACCAAGGCCTTGGCCGCGGTGCCCCAACCAACAGCCTCCAGCCTTCCGGCCGACAGACCGGTCAGCTCCGCGTGCTCGGCGAAGGTGTTGACAGCATCCGCGATCGCGTTGGCCTCGCGGACGATGCGCTGCGCGCTGATCGGGTTTGCGACGCGCGCGAAGTTGGTGAGCGATGACGCCTCGCTGACTGCCCGCGCAATGGCGTCCAGGGCCACGGCGATCTTCCGGCTGCGTTCCGCGCGGGCAATCACGATCCCCCGCCGATGTGCGTCGAGGTGTTCCGCGTCGGCCTCGGCAACGCGGGCCAGTTCGAGCACGTACTGCCGATCCTGTAGCGCCAGCGAACGAGCCAATACCCCCAGCCAGAAGCCCACCTCCACCCGCGCCGCCTCAGCGGCCTTTGCCGCGCGGTCCGTGTCTGCCCGTGCGGCGGCGACGTTGTCGGCAGACGCCCGCAGCTGCGCCACGGACTCGGCCTGTAGCGTCTGCAGCGTCAGCGAATTCGCCTGCACCTTCGACCACGTCACCTCCGACACCGCGCCCGTGTGCTCGTAGATCGCCTCGGCCTCCTCCAGCGCCAACATGACGCCACCCACGCGGCCGAGGAGTTCGTTCTTGCGCTGCTTCAGCAGCTGGTCGAGCTTCTCGTCGATGGTGCGCAGGTACGTGGTGATCTCGTCGAGGGACGCCTGGAGCGCCTGCTGCGTGACCATTGCAGCCAGCGCCGCACCGCCGGCGGGGGTGACGAGCAACCCCTTCTGAAAGTTGAGGTGCTTGACGATCTCCCCGCCCTTGCCGCGGACGACTCCCGAGATGGCGTCGCCTGCCTTGTTCGGCACCGGGCCGTGCTTCCTCAACAACTCTGCCGACTCCTTTGTCAGCTTCACCCAGCGGCCGCTCTCCGCCCACATATTGTTCGCCTCACCCATCGCACGCCCGATGCGCGCGACATCGGTCGGGCTCAGCCGGCGGACGCCGCCGCGGGCTTGGTCGCCCCACACCCCAGCAAGAGTTCCCTCATCCCCTAGCACGAGGAACCCGTCCTCGGCCTCGAACACCTGCACCGTTGCTTCATCCATCACGTGAAGAATTCTGACACAAAGTGCGTGCGCGTCGGCCGAAGCGGGTTCAGGACGCCGCGATGAGGTCGCCGATCCGCCGGGCCGCCCCGGCCGGCCCCTCGGCCTCGGCGAAAGACTCCCGCAGAGCGCCCAGGCCCGCGGCGAGCCGGTCGTCGTGGCGCACAGCCTGGTAGACATCGCGGACCGCCCCCACCGTGAATTCTCTCTTGGGCAGGACGCGCCCGGCATTCAACTCCTCGAGGCGGTAAGCGTTGAAGAACTGGTCGGCCCCCATAGGGGTCACGATCGGCGTGGCGCCGAGAGCCACGGCGTCCGTGGCGCTTCCGAAACCGCCGTGGGTGAAGCAGACGTCCGCCCGCTCGAGGACCTCCGCCTGGGGCACGAAGGACGAGACAATCACGTTGTCAGCCACCGGGCCCACCGCAGCCCGGTTCGCCTCATTCCCCGTGGTCAACACGAGAAGCACGTCGGTGCCGGCGAAGGCGTCCGCCAGGGTGCGGAAGAACGGCGTCCACGTGTTGAACACCGTGCCGAGGGTGCCGTACACCACGGGCCCGTCGTGCTCGCGGACGCGGTCGAGTGGGAAAGAGTCCAGGACGGCCTGCGAGGACGCGAGCGTCGGCGTCGGCCCCATGAACACGCACGTCGGATCTGAGAATTCATCGGCACATGGCTGGTAGAGCCAGCTGGCCGGGGTGATGTTCAGCGTGCGCGAACGCGGGGCCATCATGGCGACGATGTCGCCCAGCGGACGCCCCAGCATCGCGAGGCCGAACATCGCGCCCAGCGCCGAGCGCTGCCCATCACTGCGCATCAGCCGACGAGCCACACCCGGCAGTCCGTCGCCGATGTCGGCCAGGTGGGCCATCACCCGAGGGCTCTGGAAGAACACCGGCGAGCAGAACACCACGGGCACATCGAGGGAGTCCTGCAACTCGGGCAACGTGGGCTGCATGCCGGCGGCGACCACGGCGTCGTAGCGCGGGCCCAAGGTGCGCAGCCCGGCGTCCTGGTCGCCGAACATGCGGCGTCCGAAACGGGCGATCTGCTGGGGCCGCACGATCGGGCCGTCGAGGTAGAAGCCCCACGGAATCGGCGTCGCGCCGATCTTCTCCACCGCGGTGCGGAACGACTCGGGCACGAAGTAGTCCACGTCGTGGCCCGCCGCCACCAACGCCTTCACCAGCGGAAAGGAGGGATTGATCACGCCGTAAGCGGGCAGACACCCGAACAGGATCCTGGCCATGCACGCAGCCTACGATGCGCCCCGCTCGGCGACGACCTCCCTCAGCCGCCCCCTGACCTCCGACCAGACATCCTCACCCCAGCGGTCTCGCCAGAGCGCATCCAGCTCGCGCATCGTCCGCAGCACCCATCGCTGCGCCGATCGGCCGCGCGCGGTGAGCTCCAGGACGCGTGCGCGTCCGTCGGAGGGATCCGGCAGCGTACGGAGGTACCCGGCCCGCTCGAGGTGGGCGATCTGCAGCGAGACCGCCTGCTTGCTCACCCCCGACAGCTCGGCCACCTGCCGTGGCCGCGCGCACCCGCCCCGGCCGACGTGGCGCAGCACGTTGCGGCTGTGCGCCAGCGAGAGGTCCGAGAACGGCGACGCGCCCAGCCGCTCGTCGAACGCGGCCTCAAGGGCGTCGTGTGCCTGCCCGAGCAGCGCGACGAGGGGCAGCGCATCTTCGGGTGTTTCATCCACGCGCCCACCCTACCAACTGGTCAACGGGTTGACTATCCACGCGCAGACTGACAAACTGGTCAACATGTTGACCAATTCGTCCCTCACCATCGGTCTCCTCGTGGGCAGCACCCGCCCCGGCTCGTTCAACCAGCGCCTGGCCGAGCTCGCCACGCAGGCCACCACCCACCGGGTGGTGCGCCTCGACGGCATCGACCGCCTCCCCTTCTTCGCCGAGCAGCTGGAGGACCCCACCCCGGACGCCGTGGCCGCCCTCCGCCAGGACGCCGCCGCCGTGGACGCCCTCCTGGTCGTGACCCCGGAGTACAACAGCGGCATGCCCGCCGTGCTGAAGAACGCGCTCGACTGGCTCTCCCGGCCGCGCGGTGCGGCGGCCCTGACCGGACTGCCGGCCGCCGTCATCGGCAGCAGCCCGAGCCCGGGCGGCGCCCGCGGGGGCGTCGAGGACGCCGTGCGCGTCCTGCGTCGCGCCGGCGCGACGGTGTTGGACGCCACGGTGGCCGTCCCGCGCGCGCACCAGTCACTGGCCACCCCCGACGAGGCGCTCACGCAGCAGCTCGCCACGTTGCTCACCGAGCTGGCGGACGCGGCGTCCGGCCAAGCCACGACGGCGGCCTGACGCCCCGCCGGACTGGGTCACTACGATCCCGGCCATGGCCTACGAGCTGGAGACGCACCTCACCGACGTCGACCCGGCCGCCTACTACGCGCAGCTCCCGACCGAGCGACGCCGCGCGGAGGGCGCCCGGCGTCTGCTGCACCAACTCATCGAGCTGGGCTGGCGCGGTTCAGGAACTCCGTGACGGCCGGGATGACCAGGTCGGGCCGGTCGCGCTGCACCCAGTGTCCGGCGTCCTTGACGACCAGCAGCCTCGCGTCGGGCAGACGTTCGGCGGCCTCGCGGACGCTGGCCAGCGGCACGCCGGAGTCGCGCTCCCCGTGCACCAGCAGCACCGCGGTCCGGATCTCGGCGAGCCGCGCCGCATAGCTGGTGCGCAGCCGACCGGGCAGCACCTGGTCGCGCTGCCACTGCCCGAACGCGACGAAGGCGTCCGGTCGGGCCGCCTCGGCGGCCACCGCGTCCACGAGTTCCGGCGTGAGTTCCGCAGGGTTGCGCACAATGCCCCGCAGGCTGCTCACGAGCAGTCGGCGGTTGCGGAGGTAGGCGCCCGTGACCACCCCGAGCGCGCCGGTACGGACCGAGACCCAGCTGAGCCATTGCACCGGCCCGGCCCACGGCCCGCTCGTCTGGCGGTCGGCCAGCCCGTAGGACCCAAAGAGCAGCAGGCCGGCCACGCGGCCGGGGTGCTCGAGCGCGAACCCCAGCGACATCCCCCCACCCATGGAGATGCCGCCCAGCACGACGCGGCCCAGCCCGAGCGCGTCGAGGAATTCCCCGACGTAGGTGACGAGCCGCTCCTGGCCGACGCGCCACGGCGGCAGAGCGCTGTGGCCGAACCCCGGGTGATCGGGCGCGACGACGCGATGGCCGGCGGCCGCCAGCGCCTCACCCAACGGCTCCCACGAGAGCAGCGCATTGTCCAGCCCGCCTCCGTGCAGCAGCACGACGGGCGGGGCGTCCGACGCGACGGCCGGCTCCCACGTGACGGCCGAGATCTCACCCCAACCGAGGTCGACGGTGATGCGTTTGTGCACGGCAGCCTTCACGATCCGGCGTCTCAGCCGGCGCGTTCCTCGGTGAGCGCGTCGGTGACGGCGCGCAGCAGGCCCAGCACCCCGTCGTGGAACGACGCGGACGCCTCCCACACCGCATCCTCGTTGGCCACCGGCCAGGTCACGGCGCCGGGATCGCCCCCCAACGTCTCCGCCAGCGCGTCCTGCACGGGGCCCCGGTAGGCGTCCTCGAGGGCGCGGACGCGCTGGGTCGCGTCGGCGAACCACGCCACGAACCCCTCCAGGCGCACCACGTCGGCATTGACCTGGTCCAGCATCTCCTGGCTCTCGCGCAGGGTCGCGTTGTCGATCTGCTTGTCCATGCCCAAAGCGTAGGTCAGCGTCCCCGGCCGCGCCGCGACGCCGCCCGCTCCTGGTGGGTGCGCGCGCTGTTGGCCGTCCGGCCCCGGACGATGCCGATGAATTCCTGGATCAGCGGGTGCTCGTGGTCGCGCCGCCACGCGAGCACGACCGGGACGGGCTCGGCGTCGATGACGGGGCAGAACGTCAGATCCCGCCGGCTCGCATAGCGCGCCACCGACATGGGCACGAGCAGCACCGCGCCACCGAGCACGCGATCGAGGGCCACCGGCCCCTGGCCGGCCAGGTCGCCCGCCGTCAACACGGTCTCGTCGGCCAGGTCGCTCAGCGACACCGCCTCGAAGGCCGCGACGGGGTGCTCGCGCGACACCCAGGCCACCAGCACCTCCTCGTAGAGCGCGATGGCGTGCAACCCGTCGGTGTCGAGCGGGAGCCGGGCGAAACAGAGGTCGACCTCGCTCGCGTCCAGCACGCGGCGGACGGCGGCGTCCGCCACCTCCACCACGTCCAGCCGCGCGCGGACCCGCTCGGCCCACCGCATCCGCCACTTGGTCAGCGTCACGCCGGGCACGTGGCCGACACGCAGGGCGCCCGGGCTGGACGGGGACTCGCTCATGGACGCACCGTAGCCCCCCGGCTCGGCCCAGCGGGCGAGGCGGTAGCGTGGGGCCACAATCGCGGAGGTCACCCATGCGCCAGTACGTCCTGAACCTCACCGGCCGCGCCGGCCCGGGCGGCGCGTTGCGCGCCGCCGACGTCGCCCGCCTGTGCACCGCCGTGCAGACCCTCGTCTACCGCCTGTACCGCCACGCCACCGACGAGCTCGATCGCGGCCGGCAACCGCAGGCCGTCGAGCAGCTCAGCGCCCTCGGCGTCACGATGCCCGCTGCGGGGACGGTGGTGTTCGGCGTGGGCGAGGAGGGCGTCCTCGACCTCGACCCGCTCGCCGACCAGGTGGACGCCCACGCCTGGCGTCTGCTGCAGGGCCTGGCCGCGGGTGAGCGTCCGCCCGGCACGCCGGCCACGGTGGCGGACGCCGTCGCCGCGCTCATCCGGGCGCTGGCCCGGGCCGCGACGGAGGCCACGCTGAGCGTCCCCGGCCACGGCGACGTGCGGCTGGCCACGGGTCACCTCGCTCGCGAGCCGTGGGAGCGCCGCGCCCCGAAGGATCTGCGCACCGTCGTCGGCGAGCTGCAGATGGCAGACCTGCGCTCCGACCGCTGCCGCGTGGTGGACGCAGCCGGTCACGTGATCGAGCTCCACGACGTGCGCGGCATCACCGAGGCCGCCCGCCTCGTCGGCACCCAGGTGCAGGCCACCGGCTGGTTCACCGAGCAACTCCACGGCCGCGGCCGCCTCGACGTGATCGGCACCGTGACGCCGGCCGCCGAGCAGGACTCCCTGCCGTGGAACGACCCGGCGTAGCCGCCGAACGGGCGGTGCGGGCCGCCGTCGCGTCCCTGGCCGCCCTGCCTTTCCCCGACGCCAGCTTCGACGGCGTGTTCGCCCGGTAGTCGCTGATCCACACCGCCCGTCGCGTCGGAGCGCGAGAGCCAGATGGTGCTGATCGCCGAGACCCCCGCCACCCCGGCCACCGCGCCACCCCGGAGACGCACGTCGCTCCCCGCCCGGAGCGGCGCTCTTCTTGCAGCAAGGGCCCCGCTACGGCAGGAGAGCGAAGTGAACCCGGCGGACCATAGCCGCCCACGATGACGACGAGTTGAACGTCCATTTCACGGATTTCCCGACCGCGGTCAGCTGGTCCCCCCACACTGCTGTTCAGGGCCAGCGGTTCGCATCCAGGGGGGAGGCGCCGCGGGCCCACAGGGGGGACCTGTGAACACGTCGAAGATCGCCGTGAACGGATCCAGTACGGCGAAGATCTGCTTCTCTCTTGTGCTGGGGACAGTCTTGGCGCTCGTGGTCTATGCAGACTTGCTGCCACTCCCGACCGGCGCCGCGGTCTGGTGGCTCGGCGCACTGGTTGCGCTCCTCTTCGCCACGCGTCCCCGTCCCCAGACCCCTGACGTTCATGACCGACAGCTGGACGGCATCCTGACAACCGGCGCCGCCGCGATGAGCCTGTGGGTGTGGACCGCCTGGCCGGCCGCCGGATCCCCCGCCCGCGGGATCGGCGCGCTGCTCCTGGTGCTCGCCACCTTGGTGGCCTGCCTGGGAACGCGAGCGGTCGCGCAATCCTGGCCAGCCATCCTCCTGTTGGCCGGTGCCGCCGTCGCCGGCAGGTGGGGATGGTGGCTCTCCGTGGTCATCGCCCTGGCCTGTGCCGCCCTCGCCCGGCGTGCCCGTGGGTGGCGGGGCGCACACCTCTCTGCGTGGAGTGCGGTGATCGCACGAGCCGCACCCCTGGGAGCCATGGTCGGAGTGTGGGCTGTGATCGGGTGGTGGCTCTCGTGACGGGCATCGTCTCGTCCGACGCAGACGAGCGGCTGCGAGCCAGCGTCTCCGCCCTGGCGGACGCCGCTCCCGAGTTCTCCGCCCAGCGCGTGGTCACCGCGCCCCAAGCCGTCTCGGGATTGATCCTCATCGCCGCGTGGGTGGCGCTAGCCCTGGCCACGCCTCTCGTGGCCGCCCAGATGTTGGTCGGTGTCGTGACTGTGGGGTACGTGGCAGCTGTGGTGTATCGCGTCCTGCTGTTCTGCCGAGGCGTGGGTGATCGGCACCGCACACGTGTCAGCGATGCCGAAGCAAAGTCCGTCCCGGACGCCGAGCTTCCGCCGTACACCGTGCTGGTTCCGGTGCATCGCGAGCCCCTCATCGGCGAGCTGCTCGCCCATCTCGAGCAGCTCGACTACCCCCGTGACCGTCTGGACGTCCGGGTGCTCCTCGAGGCCGACGACACCGAAACGATCGCCGCCGCCCGCGCAACCACCTGCCCACCCCACGTCATCTTGGTGCTCGTCCCACCCGCGGAACCACGCACCAAGCCCAAGGCCTGCAACTACGGCCTCGTCGACGCCAGGGGCGAACTCGTCACGATCTACGACGCCGAGGACATCCCCGACCCACTCCAACTCCGCCGTGCCGTGGTGGCACTTCGGCGTCTCGGGCCGGAGTACGCCTGCGTCCAAGCCCAGCTGGGCTATTTCAACAGCACGCAGAACGTGCTCACCCGCTGGTTCACGGTGGAGTACGGGACGTGGTTCGCCTACCTCCTGCCGGGCCTGATCGCCGTCGGCGCCCCGGTTCCCTTGGGCGGCACGAGCAACCATTTCCGCACCGACGTGCTGCGCTCGGTCGGTGCGTGGGACGCCCACAACGTCACCGAGGACGCCGACCTCGGCATCCGGCTGGCGCGGCTCGGCTACGCGGTGGGCGTGCTGGAGTCGGTGACGCTCGAGGAGGCCAACTCGGACCCGATCAACTGGGTGAAGCAACGCAGCCGGTGGTACAAGGGCTACCTTCAGACGTTCCTGGTCCACGCGCGCCGGCCCTGGGCGACCCTCCGCGACCTGGGTTGGCGGGGAACGGCCGGACTGGTTCTCTTCGTGGCCGGAACGCCCTGCCTGACGGCGCTCAACGGATTCTTCTGGGCGCTGACGCTCATGTGGTTCACACGCCACCCCGCGTGGCTGCAGGCGCTGTTCGACTCCTGGCTCTACTACGCCGGTCTGCTCTGCTTCGTGCTGGGCAACTTGGCCGTGCTGTACATGAATGTGTACACCACCCGTCAGTTGGGTCGCCCGGATCTCTTGGTGGCAGCTCTGCTCAGCCCGCTGTACTGGGCGCTGATGACGCTGGCCGCGACGAAGGCCGCCATCCAGCTGGTGGCCTCGCCCTCGTACTGGGAGAAAACCACCCACGGACTGCACCTCTCCCCGACCGACAAGGCCGAGCCATGAGCGTCATCACCGTCGAACGCCGGGCCGCCACGGCGGGCCCGAGTCGCGCGGCCCCCCGGCGACGCGGACGCCCACACCCCCGTGAAGGGACGGTGCTCTTCCTCATCGCCCTGCTGGGTTACGTCGTTCTTGGTGCCTTCCTGATCCACCACGATCTGCTCTTCACAGACGGATTGAGCCGCGTCGGCAACGGTTACTACGTGCTCTTCAGCCGAGACCCGCATCTGGCCGCCGTCGGGTTCGTCTGGAACCCCCTGCCGTCCCTGGCAGCCATGATCCCCCTGTTGGGCACGCCGGTGTGGCCTGACCTCGCCCGAACCGGCTGGGCCGGCGTGATCGTCTCGGCGGCCTGCGGGGCCGGATCGGTCGCGCTGATCAGCGCCTGCCTGCGCCGCCTCGGCGTGGGCAGGCCGGCCCGGTTCGCGTTGACGGCGGCCTTCGCTCTGCACCCCCTCACCGCCCTGTCCTCGGCCGATGGAGCGAGCGAAGCCATGTTCACGTTCTGGTGCCTGTTGGTGGTGTACCCGTTGCTGGCCTGGGTCAGGACGCGCGACCCCCGGGAGCTCTTGTGGGCCGGCCTTGCCCTCGGGTTGGCCTATGCAACACGGTACGAGGCGGTGGCACCGGCGGCGGCCGTGGTCGTCGGCGTCCTCGTGTGGTCAGCCATCACAGCGCAGGAACGTCGGTGGCAGTTCGCCGTCAACGACGCCGTGCTGGTGGGCCTACCCGTGCTGGCGTCGTTCATCGGCTGGGCAGCCGCCAGCAAGCTGATCGTCGGGGAGTGGTTTGCGACGTTCACCTCGGAGTACGGCAACTCGGCCCAGGTGAGCGCCGGACGGGTCAGCATCGACGTCTCCACGGGTCGGGGCGCCCTGCCTGCAGTGGGCTACCTGCTCGAACAGACCCTGTGGATGGCCCCGCTCCTGGGGGCGCTGGTGCTCCTCGCGGGGATCTTGGCGTGGCGCCGGCGGGAGGCCCGCGTCCTTGTTCCTCTCGCCGTCTTCGGCGCCGTGCTCATCTTCGCCGACCTGGTCTTCGTGCTCGGCACCTCCTTCGGCTGGCTGCGCTTCCAGGTGGGAGCCGTGCCCCTCACCGTGCTGCTCGCCGGGCAGAGTCTCGTGCTGCTCCGCCCCGCGTCACGGCCGGCGCGTTGGGTCGCCATCACCCTGCCAGCGCTCCTGATCCTGGTGCTGCCCCTGCAGTGGCTGGGAATGGGCAACGCGCGCATCGCGCGCGAAGAGGTCTACTTGGCCGAACAGGCGCGGCTGGGTGTTCACCGCACGGAGCGGCAGGTCGCCGACACCATCGACGCGCTGGGCCTCCCCGACGGTTCGGTGGCGACCGATGTCGCCTACTCCTACGGCATCGTCCTCGCCAGCCGGCACCCGCGCAGCTTCGTGATCACGCCCGACCGGGACTTCGAGGCCGCCATCGCCGACCCCACAGGCCACGGCGTCCGCTACGTCCTGCTCACCTCCCCCGAGGTGGGGGCCGCGGACGCCATCGCCGCGCTCTACCCAGGCTTGTACGCCGACGGCGCCGACCGGGCGGTGCTGGTGGGTGCCTGGGGCGAGGGGATTCAGCAGTGGCGCCTCTATGAGTGGCACAACGCACCCTGACGCCACGCACGTGGGTCAGTGGCAGGACGGCTCGCGCCGCGACCTGCCGTTGCCCAGCACCACCTAGCGGTGGTCCCCAGCGAGAGCCTGTCCGGGGTGTTGAGGCCCGGCCTGGGGCGTCGGGCAGGATGGAGCTCATGGCTGACCTCGACTGGACGTTCCACGCCGCCGGCGACGCGGTGGCCCCCTGCGTGCTCGTCCTGCCCGGCGGCGGCTATGACCACCTCGCGGCCCACGAGGGCGCACCGGTGGCGGACTGGCTCAACTCGCTCGGCCTCCACGCCGCGGTGCTGCGCTACGCGACCGGCGACCAGTGCTGGCCCGACCCCCTCGAGGACGCCCGCGCCGCCCTCCGCGCGCTGCGCTCGGGAGCGACGCCGCTGGCCGTCGACCGCCGCCGCGTCGGCGTCCTCGGCTTCTCCGCCGGGGGGCACCTCGCCGCCCTGCTGGCCACCGACACCCCGGAGGTCTCCGGCGCCGATCCGGACACCTTCGCCGGCCGGCCGGACGCCGCCCTGCTCTGCTACCCGGTGACCGACCTGCGCGAGGCGCTGCTCGGGCGCATTCCGAACCTCCACGTCCGCTCCGGGGAGACCCTGCTCGGCGAGGACGCCGGTGACCACCTGCGCGCCGAGCTCTCCATCCCCACCCGCATCACCGCGCCCGAGGAGGAGCCCACCCCGCCGTTGTTCCTGTGGACGACCAGCGACGACGCCGGCGTCCCCGTGCTGCACGCGATCACGCTGATGACCGCCCTCGGCGTCGCGGGCGTCCCGTTCGAGGCGCACGTGTTCCGCAGCGGACGCCACGGGCTCGGCCTGGCCGACGCGGAGCCGGAGGTGGCCCAGTGGATGACGCTGGCGCAGCGGTGGCTGGCGTCCCTGGGCTGGCTGGACTGACTACTTCACCGCACCGCTGGCCAGACCCGCCTGCCAGTAGCGCTGCAGGCCGAGGAACAGCACGATCAGCGGCAGCACACCGAGCAGCGCCCCCTGCAGCACGGCGCCGTACTGCGGGTTGAAGTAGCTCATCATGCCGTAGAGACCGACGGTGACCGGCTTGAGCTCGTTGGTGGTGAGCATCATCAACGGCAGCAGGAAGTTGTTCCAGGTGGCGACGAAGATGAACAGGAAGATCGTCACCATGGCCGGCGCGAGCAGGCGCAGCACGACGGCGAAGAAGATCCGCAGCTCGGACGCCCCGTCCAGCCGGGCGGCCTCGAGCAGCTCGTCCGGCACGGACGCCTCGACGTAGATGCGGCCGAGGAACACCCCGAACGGGCTGACGCACGACGGGATGATGACGGCCCACGGCGTGTTCACCAGCCCCAGCTGGATGAACAACAGGTAGAGCGGCACGGTGAGCAGCGCGATCGGGAACAGCAACCCGGCCAGCACCGCCACTTGGACGGCCGCGCCGCCCGGCGTCTTGAACTTCGCCAGCCCGTACCCCACCGCGACCGACACGAGCGTGCCGATCACGCCGGCGGCGGCCGAGTAGAACACCGAGTTGCCCACCCAGCGCCAGAACTGGTTCTGCGTCCAGGCCAACAGGGTGGCGTAGTTCTCGGCGATGTGGTTGGCAGCGGGCAGCAGGCCGCTGGTGGTGTAGAGATCCTGGTTGCTCTTGGTGGCCGAGACCACCACCCAGTACACGGGCCCGAGGAAGTACAGCAGCGCCCCGATGAGCACCAGCCAGGTCACCACCACGGTCGCCCGGCGCGGACGCGCCGCCCCCCACGCCGCGCTCATCGGGCCAGCCTCCGCTGCGCGAGGGCGTATCCGGCGGCCAGGACGCCGGCGAACACGGCCATGACGATCGACACCGCGGACGCCGGCCCGGCCCCCGACGGCTGGGCCTGCCCGGTCATCGCGTTGTAGGCGAGCACCATCGGGGTGAAGTCGTTGCCCATCCACGGGTTGACGGTGGCGAGCACCGTGGGCTCGTTGAACAGCTGGATCGTGCCGATGATCGACAGCAACACCGCCAGCAGCGCCGCCGGGGCCACCATCGGAATCTTGATGGCCCACACGATCCGCGCCTCGGACGCCCCGTCGATCCGGGCCGCCTCGTACAGCTCGCGCGGGATCGCCTGGAGTGCCGCGAGGAAGATCAGCATGTTGTAGCCCGCGAACGTCCACGTGGTCATGTTCGCCATCGAGACGAGGATCATCTGCGGGTGGAAGAAGTCGATCGGCGCCCCGACCGCGCCCAGCACCTGGTTGATGGGCGACAGCCGCGGGCTGTAGATGTAGGTCCACAGCAACGCGGCGATGACGCCGGGGATGGCGAACGGCAGGAAGAACCCCAGCCGGAACACGGTCACCCGGCGGACGACCTCGGAGTCGAGCAGCAGCGCCAACAGCAGCGCCAAACCGATCATGACCGGGATCTGGAAGATGCCGAAGAGCACGACCCGGCCCAGCCCCGCCCACAGCGCGGGGGTGGCCAGCACCTGGGCGAAGTTCTCGACCCCGACGAAGGTCTCCACGAGCTCCCCGCCGCCGTAGAGACCGCCCCCGGTGGGGAGGTCTCGGTGGAACGCCGCCCGCACCGACACCACGATCGGGGCGAGGAAGCACAGGGCGAAGAGCAAGACGAACGGGGAGAGGAACATCCAGCCGGTGCGCGCCTCGTGGCTGCGTCCGAACCCGCGGCGCCCGAACCCGCGTCCGCCGCGTGCGCGGCGGTCACGTGCGGCCATGGTTGTTCCCCTCCCCGTCGCCGCCACGTCAGCGAGCCACCGGCAGGCCGGCGTCCTCCAGCGACGACACCGACGCCTCCTGGGCGGTGGTGAAGATGTCCATCACCGTGCCCTGCCCCGACCCGGCCCGGTCCGCCGCGGCAGCCATCTCGGCCCCGATCGCGGGGTAGGTGGGGATGTAGGGGAAGTCGGGGTTCAGGTTCTCGTTGGCGGTGGCCAGCTCGGCGAACACGTCTTGGCCGCCGTAGAAGGTGCGGATCGCCTCGGGCGTCTCCATCGGGCCGGTGGCGGCCACGACGAGGCCCTGGGAGACGAGCGCGTCGATCTGCGTGTTGAGCCAGTTGTTGAACTCCATGGCCTCCGCCGGGTGATCGCAGGTGCGCAGCACCACGACGCCAAAGCCGCCATCGGGGCCCGTCATGGCCTCCGACCCGAAGGACGGGAGCTGCGCCACCGACCACTGGCCCTCGTTGGCGGTGCCCGCCATGTCGCCGGCCAGCAGCGGGGCCTCCCAGGCCGCGCCGATCGTGCCGATGAGCGACTGGTCGTTCAGCGCACCCCGGAAGCCGTCGCCCCAGCGCTGCTCCACGAGCGCAGCGTCGGAGTCGAGCAGGTCCTGCCACAGGCCGGCCACCTGCTGGGACGCCTCGCCCGCGGCATCCACGCGCCAGGCGTCGTTCTCGGCGGAGAACCAGGTGCCGCCCGCTGCGGCCGCCTGCGCCGCGAGCCAGTACTGCGCCTCGTCGGGCTGGAACGCGACCACGTACTTGCCCTGGCCGGCCGCCGTCTTGGCGACGTCGGCGAGCTCGGTCATCGTGGTGGGCACGGTCAGCCCGAGGCGCTCGAACTCCGCGGCGTTGTAGTAGTAGACGAGGGGGCCGCCGTCCTGGGGCAGGCCCACCGTCGTGCCGCCCACGGTCATGAGGCTGAAGGCGCCCGCGGAGTAGTTGTCGGCGTACCCGGCCGCCTCGCTCGTCACATCGGCCAGCAGGCCGCGGGTGAACAGCGAGGGCACCTCGGCGTACCCGGCCTGCGCCAGGCACGGCGCGGTGCCGGCCTGCACGTCGGCCTCGATCTTGGTGATCATCTCGGCGGCGCGGCCGTCGAACTTGGTCGCCGTCACCTGGATGTCGGGGTTCTCCTCGTTCCACTGCTCCGCCAGCTCGGCCACCTTGGTCATGCCCTCGCCGTCGGGCAGGCGGTGCAGGTAGGCGATCTCCACCGGCTCGCCACCGGTGACGGCGGTGGTGCCCGGGGCCGCCGGGCTCGGTGCGGTGGTGGTCGCCTGCGTCCCCGCGCAGGCGGAGGTCGCTGCGAGCGCTGCGACGGCCGCGAGGACGCCGGCTGCGCGGGCCACGGTGTGCTCCATGGGGCGTCTGCCTCTCTGCTGAGCCCGCACCAGCGCGGGCATTGATTGTTCGTACAGCATCCTAACTAATTAAGCGGCTGTCAAGTCCCCCCGCACGTGACACAATCGGGCCTGTCGGACGCCGCGTCCGCCCACACCCCACCGCAACCGACGAGGAGCACGAAATGGCAGCAGGCACACCGGGGGCCGGTCGCGTCGCGCAGGCCGAGATGCGGTCGGCCAACATGGGCCTGCTGCTGCGGCACCTGCGCGCGCACGGCGGACGCTCCCGGGCCCGGCTGGCACAGGAGACCGGCCTGTCGAAGGCGACCACCTCGAGCCTCGTCACCGACCTGGCCCAGCGGGGCTTGGTGCGCGAGGGCGCGCTGGAGCGTGGTGGCGCGGTGGGGCGTCCGGGCACGACGGTGGCCCTGGACGGCAGCGGGGTGGCCGGCATCGGCATCGAGCTGGCCGTCGACTATGCGTCCTTCACCGCCGTCACGCTCGCGGGCACCGTGGTGCGCGAGCAGGTCTCCCCGCTCGACGTGGCCCACCTCCCCCTGGCCGAGGTGCTGGACCGGACGGCCACCCAGCTGCAGCGCATGATCCACTCCCTCGCCGAGTCGGGCACCCGGGTGGCCGGCATCACCGTCTCGCCGCCCGGCATCATCGACTACGCCAGCGGCTCGCTGCGCTTCGCGCCCAACCTGGGGTGGCGCGACGTGGCGCTGGTCAGGGAATACGCGACCCGCCTGAGCGAGCCGACCCCGCCGATCCGCCTGGAGAACGACGCCAAGCTGGCGGCCCTGGCCGAGTCCGTCCGTTTCGCGCGCGAGGGCGTGAGTGACCTCGTCTACCTCACCGGCGACGTGGGGGTCGGCGCCGGCATCATCGCCGACGGCGCGCTGATGCGCGGCTGGGCCGGGTTCTCCGGGGAGGTCGGCCACCTGCACCTGGCCCCCGATGATCGTCCCTGCAACTGCGGGCGCACCGGATGCTGGGAGACGGTCGTCGGGCTCAACGCCCTCCTCGAGTCCGCCGCCCCGGCCGGCGACAGCCTGCGCGACCCGGGGCGTCCGATCGAGGACCGGCTCTACGAGTTGCGCCGCCGCGCCGACGCCGGGGACGCGCCCACCCTGGCCGCGCTCACCGCGATCGCCGAGCACCTGGCCGAGGGCCTCGCCGTGCTGGTGGACGTGCTCAACCCCAAGGCCATCGTGCTGGGTGGCTACTTCGCCTGGTTCGGCGCGTTCATCATCCCCGTCGCGGAGACCCGCCTGCAGGCACGGGCCCTGGACGCCGGCAACCACGCCCGCGTGGTCGCGTCCGAACTCGGGCTGATGGCCGCGGCCCGCGGCGGCGCCTTCCTGGCCCTGGAGGACGTGTTCGCCGACCCCACGCTGGTGCCGGCCGGGGCTTGACCGCCCCTCCCGTGCGGACAATACTTCGTTTGTTGTCCGAACTTTTCAGGAGCGTGGCATGACCCTCGACATCGTCGACGGCGGGTTCGTCCGGGACGGACGCCCCCACCAGATCATCAGCGGAGCGGTGCACTACTTCCGCGTCCACCCCGAGCTGTGGCGCGACCGGCTCGAGCGCGTGGCCGCGCTGGGCCTCAACACCGTCGAGACCTACCTGGCCTGGAACTACCACGAGCGCACCCCGGGCACGATCGACTTCAGCGGCCCGCGCGACGTGCGCCGCTTCATCGAGCTGGCGGGCGAGCTGGGCCTCGACGTGCTCGTCCGGCCCGGGCCCTACATCTGTGCGGAGTGGGATTTCGGCGGCCTGCCCGCCTGGCTGATGCGCACGCCGATGGCACTCCGGACCGCCGACCCGGCGTTTCTCGCCACGGTCGACCGCTGGCTGGACGCCGCCGTCGCCGAGATCGCCCCCCTGTTGGCCACCCGCGGCGGCCCCGTCGTCGGCGTCCAGGTGGAGAACGAGTACGGCTCGTACGGCAGCGACGCCGCCTACCTCGCCCACGTGCGCGACGGCCTCGTGCGCCGCGGCGTCGACGTGTGGCTGTTCACCTCCGACGGGCCGGGGCCCGACTGGCTGGCCCACGGCGCGGTGCCCGGCGTCACGGCGACCGTGAATTTCGGCTCCCGGGTGGCCGCCTCGTTCGCCGAGCTGCGCCGCGTCCGGCCCGACGATCCGCCGGTGTGCATGGAGTTCTGGAACGGCTGGTTCGACCACTGGGGCGAGCCCCACCACACCCGCGAGGCGCAGGACGCCGCCGCCACCCTCGCCGAGATGCTCACCGCCGGGGCGGGCGTGAACTTCTACATGGCCCACGGCGGCACCAACCACGGCCTGTGGAGCGGCGCGAACCACGACGGGGAGCGCCTCCAGCCCACGGTGACCTCCTACGACTACGACGCCCCGGTGGGCGAGGCCGGCGAGCTCACCGCGAAGTTCCACGCCTACGCCGACGTCATAGCGGCCCACACGGGGCGGACGCCGCCGCCGGCCCCCGCTCCCCTGCCGCGGCACCGGCCGCAGCAGGTGGCGGTGACGGGGTGGGCGTCGTTGCTCGACCACGCCGACCTGTTCGGCCCGCCGCGCCACGCTGCGCACCCGCTGCCGTTGGAGGAGCTGGGCGCCGATCACGGGCTCGCCCTGTACGAGGGCAGCACGTTCGTGCCCCCCGAGGGCCGCGACCTCGTGCTGGAGGGGCTGGCCGACCGCGCGGAGCTGCTCGTCGACGGGGTGTCGGCGGGCACCGCCGATCGCAACGACGGCGAGGCCCGCTTTCCCCTCACCCCTCGCGCGGACGGGGCCGAGCGACAGCTGACCCTGGTGGTCGAGAACGCCGGCCGCATCAACTTCGGCCCCCGGCTCGGCGAACGCAAGGGGCTCACCGGCGTCCGGCTGGGCGATCGGTTCGTGCACGGCTGGGCCTCGCGCGCGCTCACGATCGACGACCCCGCCTGGCTGGGCGGCGTCCGCTGGTCGGCGTCGCGCCCCGCCACGGCCGGCCCGCTGCTCGCCCGCGCCGAGATGGTGGTGGACGCCCCCGCCGACGGCTTCCTCGCCCTGCCCAGCTGGGGCCGGGGCTTCTGCTGGTTGAACGGCGTCCTGCTCGGCCGGTTCGACGAGGTCGGGCCGCAGCGCACCCTGTATGCCGCCCTGCCGCTGTGGCGGGCCGGGGCCAACGAGATCGTCGTGGGCGCGCTGGCCGGGGCAGGCGTCCCGACGGACGCCGGCGTCCAGCTGCGTGACGAACCCGAGCTCGATGGGTCCGTTCACATCGTGAACAAATCGTGACCTCACACCGTCGTAGTACTCGACGGCCCGCACACTGGCCGCTACCGTGGTTCGTCAACAGCCTGAACGAATGCTCCTCCCGAGCGGGCGTGGGCACCAGGCACCGAACGAAAGGCACGCACCATGGCCACCTTCGGCACGAAGATCTGGGCGATCGGGGCCGCCGCGGCCGTGGCGCTCGCCGGCTGCGCCGGCGGCACGGGGGCCGGCACCGGCTCCGGCACCACCGGTTCGGGTGACGCGGCCTCGGGCGGCACGGACGCCCCCGAGTCGTTGACCCTCGTGGCGGCCGAGTACAGCTCGAGCCACACCAAGGCGTTCTGGGATCAGTTCGCCACCGCCTATGAGGAGAAGACCGGCATCCCCCTCGAGGTGCAGATCGTCTCGTGGGACAGCATCGACCAGCAGAGCTCGACGATGATCCAGAACAACCAGGCGCCCGACATCCTCAACCTGAACGTCTACGCGTCCTACGCCGCCGACGACCTGCTGTGGAACAGCGACGAGGTGCTGCCCGGCGAGGTGAAGGACGACATTCTCGACACGTTCGTCACCTACGGCACCTACGACGGCGACTTCTACGGGTTCCCCGACCTGTCGAGCGCGCGGGCGTTCTTCTACAACACCGATCTGTTCGAGCGCGCCGGCATCGCCGCCCCTCCGATCACATGGGACGAGTTCCGCGACGCCGCGGAGAAGATCACCGCGGCCTGACGCAGAACAACCCCGCGCGCACCAACCGCGCCGACGCGTTCGACCTCTTCAAGTCCGGCCGCGTGGGCATGGTCGTGGGCTTCAGCCCGCTGGCGGGCCAGCTCGACGAGGAGGGCACCGTGAACTACGCGGTCGCCCCGATGCCGGTCAACGACGGCGGCGAACCGCCACCTTCGGCGTCACCGACTACCTGATGGCGTTCAAGAAGGACAACAACCAGGAGGCCGTCCGGGCGTTCTACGAGCTGTACTACACCCCGGAGCAGGTCAACGCGTTCATCGAGGCCGAGGGCTTCCTCCCCGTCACCGAGTCGGGCCTGGAGTACTTCAGCTCGAACCCCGATCTGGAGGTCTACCTCGACACGCTGCCCAACGTGAAGCTGACGCCGACCGACGACCCGACGTGGGACAGGGTGAAGCTCGCCGTGCAGCAGAACATCGGCGCCGGCATCACCGGTGACCCGCAGGCGACGCTCGACCAGCTCCAGCAGACCGCCGAGTCCGGGAGCTGACGCAGGCGATGACCACCCGATCAGTACGAGGGCGCGGACGCCGGCGCCGCAGCCCGGGCCACGTCGGCCTCGGCACGGCCCTGCTGTGGCTCGCCCCCGCCCTCGTGCTGATCATCGGGGTGGTCGCGCTGCCGGCGGTCCTGCTCGTGGACGCCTCGCTGGCCAACTTCTCCATCACGGGCCTGCGCCGCGGCAGCGCGGGCCTCGCCAACTACGTCGCCGTCCTGAACCACCCCATGCTGCCGACCGTGCTGCTCAACACCGTGGTGTGGGTGGTCGCGGTGGTGGCCATCACGATCGTGTTCAGCCTCGCCATCGCCCAGCTCGCGTCCAAGGACTTCCTCGGACGCCGCGTGCTGCGGACGGCGCTGATCCTGCCGTGGGCGGCGTCCTTGGTGATCACCGCGCAGGTCTTCGTGCTGATCTACGACTACAACTACGGGCTGCTCAACCCCTTCCTGCAGACGCTCGGCCTCATTGCCGGACCGGTCGACTGGCTGGGCGACGACGCGGTCGTCCGCTGGTCGTTCATCCTGGTCGGCGTGTTCGTGTCGATCCCGTTCACGACATTCGTGTTCATCGCGGGGCTCTCCGCGATCCCCGACGACGTGTACGAGGCGGCCCGCATCGACGGCGCCTCGCCGTGGCGGGCCTACCGTTCGATCACGCTGCCGCTGCTGCGGCCGGCGCTGCTGATCGCGACCGTCCTCAACACGATCTACGTGTTCAACTCGTTCCCCATCATCTACACCCTCAACGACCGCAACCCGGTCTACACCCACGACACGACGATCACGTTCATGTACAAGCTCGCCTTCAAGAGCCAGGAGAAGGACGTGGGCATGTCCGCCGCGGCCGGCATCCTCAACGTGCTGCTCATCCTCGTCGTCGTCGCGATCTACCTGAAGATCGTCGACCCCCGCAAGGAGGCGGACGCATGAGGGCCCGCGGCGCCCGGGGCGTCTGGCTGACCCTCGGCGGTCTCGCGCTCGCCGCCGTGTTCGCGATGCCGTACGTCATCATGCTGCTCGGTTCGCTGCGCACGAGCCAGGACAACAAGACCTCCCCGCCGTCGTTCTGGCCGCGTCAGTGGCAGTGGGACACCTACGCCCAGATCCTCTCCGACGGCCGGTTCCTCAACTGGCTCGGCTCGTCGGTGATCGTGGCGGCGGCGTCCACGCTGATCGTGATCGTCGTGGCCATCCCGGCCGCCTACATCACCGCCCGGACGCGCTTCCCGGGCCGCATGGTCTTCCTGTTCGTCGTGCTCATCACCCAGATGTTCGCGCCGACCTCGCTCGTGGTCGGCATCTACCGGCAGTTCTTCGAGCTCAACCTGGTGAACACCTACGCGGCGCTGATCCTCACCAACGCGGCGTTCAACCTGGCCTTCGCCATCTGGATCCTGCACGGCTTCTTCAGCTCGATCCCCCGCGAGATCGAGGAGGCGGCGGCGGTGGACGGCGCGGGGCGGATCCGCACGCTGGCGTCCATCATGCTGCCACTGACCGCGCCGGGGGCCGTGACGGCGATCATCTTCACGTTCATCGCGGCATGGAACGAGTACGTCGTCGCGCTCACGCTGATCATCAGCGACGAGCGCAAGCCGCTCACCGTCGGCATGCGCGCCTACGTCACGGGCTACGAGCAGCACTGGGACCAGCTGTTCGCGGCGTCCGTGATCGCGATCGTGCCCGTGGCGATCCTGTTCACCCTGATCGAGAAGCATCTCGTCGGGGGCCTCACGGCGGGGTCGGTCAAGTAGGCGGGCCACTCACCCCGCGGACGTGATCGTGAACGTGCCGACGGCCTCGGCGATGTCACGGCCGTCTTCGGTGACCACCTCGGCGGACAGCAGCACCACCGCCTTGCCGCGCTTGCCGATCTCGGCGGTCGCGATCAGCGTGTCGCCCGGCTCCGCCGCGTTGAGGTAGGTCAGCGACAGCTGCAGGGTGGCGGCGGAGGCGTCGTCGTCGAGCTGGGCACGCACCGTGCGGCCCATCGCCATGTCGACCAAGGTGGCGATGAGGCCGCCGTGGACGGTGCCGCTGACGTTGGCGTGCCGCTCGGTGGTGGTGACCCGGACCGTGGTGTCGTCGACGGTGATCCCGAGGTGGTCGGCGAAGGGCTGTGTCTCGCTCATGGCCCCCATTCTTGCTGCCCACCGGCATGGGGCGCGACGGGAACTGTCGGTGGGGCGTGCCAAGGTGGTGGCCATGAGCAACCGTGGGCCGGTCGAACCTCCCTCCTGGCCGGACGAGCCGCCGCCGGACTTCGACGAGCTGCCGCCCGATGATCTGTGGGACGCGGTGCCGCCGCGCGACGCACCCGAGCCGGCCGCGCCGGCGATCGCGGTGCAGCGCGACGCGGCGGGGCTGCGGGAGGAGGCGGTGGCGATCCTGCGCGACCTGACCGGACGCGCGGACGCGGACTTCCACCCCGGCCAGTACGAGGCGATCGAGGCCCTGGTGGCCGAACACCGTCGCGCGCTCGTGGTGCAGCGCACCGGGTGGGGCAAGTCGGCCGTGTACTTCATCGCGGCGCTGCTGCAGCGGCGCGCCGGGGCGGGGCCGGCGCTCATCGTGTCCCCGTTGCTGGCGTTGATGCGCGACCAGGTGGCCGCGGCCGAGCGGGCCGGCGTCCGCGCGGCGGCGATCAACTCGGCCAACGTCACCGAGTGGCGCTCGATCGAGGAGCAGCTGGACGCCGACGCCGTCGACGTGCTGTTCGTGTCGCCGGAACGCCTGGTCAACCCGAAGTTCCGGGCCGAGCAGCTGCCGCGGCTCGTGCGCACGTGCGGGCTGTTGGTGGTGGACGAGGCGCACTGCATCAGCGACTGGGGCCACGACTTCCGGCCCGACTACCGGCGCATCCGCGACCTCATCGCCGAGCTGCCGGCCGGCGTCCCCGTGCTGGCGACCACCGCGACGGCCAACGCCCGCGTGGTCGCCGACGTGGAGGAGCAGATGGCCGCCGGCGGTCACGCCGTGTTCACGCTGCGGGGTGCGCTGGCGCGCGACTCGTTGCGTTTGGGCGTCCTTGATGTGGGGACGCCCGCGCGCCGCCTCGCGTGGCTCGCCGAGCACCTCGACGCGCTGCCGGGCTCGGGCATCGTGTACTGCCTCACCGTGAGCGGGGCCGAGGACGCGGCGCGCCTGCTGGCGAGCGCCGGGCACCGGGTGTTGCCCTACACCGGCCGCACCGACGCCGCCGAGCGCGAGGCGGCGGAAGAGGCGCTGAAGGCCAACGAGGTGAAGGCCCTGGTGGCGACCTCGGCGCTCGGCATGGGGTTCGACAAGCCCGACCTCGGGTTCGTCGTGCACCTGGGTGCGCCCAGCTCGCCGGTGGCGTACTACCAGCAGGTGGGACGCGCCGGCCGCGCGACCCCGAGCGCCGACGTCCTGCTGCTGCCCGGCACCGAGGACCGGGAGATCTGGCACTACTTTGCCACCAACGCCATGCCGACCCAGGCGCGGGCGGACGCGGTGCTCACCTGCCTGGCCGAGGCCGGCGGGCCGCTCTCGGTGCCGGCGCTGGAGGCACGCGTCGACATCCGGCGCGGCCCGTTGGAGCTGCTGCTGAAGGTGCTGGCGGTCGACGGCGTGGTGGAGAACGTGCAGGGCGGGTGGGTCGGCACCGGACGTCCATGGACCTACGACGCCGAGCGCTACGAGCGCATCGCCGCCGCGCGCGTCGCCGAGCAGGAGGCGATGCTCGGTTACGAGCGCCTGGCGGGCGACGGGTGCCGGATGCAGTTCCTCACCGATGCGCTCGACGACCCCCACGCCGCGCGCTGCGGCCGCTGCGACGTGTGCGCCGAGCCGTGGTACCCCATCGAGATCACGGTGGCGAACCTCACCGAGGCCCAGGACACGCTGGACCGCGTCGGCGTCCCCGTCGCGCCGCGGGCGCTGTGGCCCAACGGGCTCGACACGCTGGGGGTGCTGGCCGACGGCGCGCCCGTGAAGGGCAAGATCCCGCCGGCCGAGCAGGTCGAGGAGGGCCGGGTCGTGGCCCGGCTCACCGATCTCGGGTGGGGCGGACGCCTGCGCGACCTGTTCGCCCCCGACGCCGAGGGCCGCCAACCCGACGCCCCCGTGCCGCCCGACCTGGGCGCCGCGGTGGTCCGCGTGCTGGCCGGCTGGGGGTGGAGCGAGCGGCCGGTGGCCGTGGCCTGGGTGCCGAGCCTGACGCGTCCGGCCCTGGTGGAGTCCCTGGCCACGGGAGTCGCCCGCGTCGGACGCCTCGAGGTGCTCGGGCCGCTGGATCTGGCCGCGGGGGCCGAGCCGCTCAACCGCTCGACGAACTCGGCCTACCGGGTGCGCGACGTGTGGGGCCGGTTCACCGTCGGTGAGGCGATGACCCGGCGGCTGGCTGAGCTGGGCGGCCCGGTGCTGCTGGTCGACGACCTCGTCGACTCCCGCTGGACCCTGACCGTCGCCGGACGCCTCCTCCGCCGCGCCGGGGCCGACGCCGTCCTCCCCCTGGCGCTGGCGTCCGTGGCCTGAGCGCTCGGGAATGCGTGCCCCGGGGGGAGCGGCGCTGCGCCAGGTGGAGTTGAGGTGCGCCACGTGGCGGTGCGGTGCGCCAGGTGGTGCCCCAGTCGCGCTGCAGACCCCGGCTCAACCGAGCCACTTCGCCCTCGGCGCCGGGGCTTAGCGCTGACGGCCTACCCTCCCCAGCGATCCGGACGCCTCCCTAGCGATCCGCGCGCCTCCCTAGCGATCCAGCCACCCCCCTGCCATCGCTGCACCCCGCTGCCGTTGCACCAGCAGGGGGGTGAGTTCCGGACAGGGCGGCGGCAACAACGGCAGGGAGGCGGCCATAAAGACAGGGGGCAACCCGGCGGCCGCGAAACCGAGCGCTCACGGCAGCGGCCGGCCCGGGAACTCAGTGGTTCCCAGGCCGGCCGTCAGGAGCGTCGCGCTCGGTCAGGGGCGCGGGCCGCGCATGCCGCCGCCCGTGCCACCGCCCATGGTGCCCCGGCCACCGCCCATGCCCATGCCGTTCATCGCAGCGGCCGTGCCGGTCGCGCTGCCGGAGCCCGAGGTGACCGTGTAGCTCACGCCGTCGGTCAGGCCCACGATGGTCACCGAATCGGCGTCGGTGGGCATCGTGAAGGTCTGGCTGGAGCCGTCCGAGCCGGCAACCGTCACCGTCTCCCCCGCCGTGGCTGACACGGAGACCGCGACACCGACCGTCGTGGCGGAGCCGTTCACGTCCACCGCGCCGTCCGGGCCCTGTGCGGTGCCGTTGACCACGAGCAGCCCGCCCGTGACGTGCGCCGAACCGTTGGAGTCGAGCCCGTCGGAGGCAGCGTTGTCGATCGTCACGACGCCGCCGGTCTGGGTGTAGACGCTGCCGTCGTCGGATTCGGAGTCGGCGTTCTCGTAGCCCTCGACGACCACGTCGCCGTTGGACGCGTTCACCCCGTCGTCGCCGGTGGTGAAGTTCAGCGTGCCGCCATTGACGTTCAGCGCGACGGCCTGCATGCCCTCGTCCGCGGCGTCCACCACGACCGTGCCGGCGTCGACCGTCACCGAGACCCCGGCGTTGATGCCCTTCGGGGACTCCTCGGCGTTCTCCCCGACGGCATTGGCCGCCCCGCCCCCGGCGACGACGGACAGCTCGGTGCCGTCGATCGTCACGTCGGTGGTGGCGCTGATGCCGTCGTCACCGGTCGTCAGGCTCACGCTCGCCGCCCCCAGCGCCACGAAGCCCTGGGCCTCGTCGGTATCCTCGCTCGACTTGAGGCCGTCGCCGCCGGCGTCCACCGTGAGCGTGCCCGACTCGACGGCCACGTAGTTCTTGCCCCGGACACCATCGTCCACCGCGGTCACGGTGATCGTGGTGTCGCCCGTGATGACGATGCCGTTCTTGCTGGAGATGCCGTCGTTGGCGTTGCCGGTCACCTCCAGCGCGCCGGTGCCCGTGATCGTGATGTCGTCGGAGGAGTAAAGGGTGGCTGTCGGCGCCTCGTCGGAGGTGTCGGCGTAGGTCGCGCCGTCGGCGAGGCTGTTGGTCGAGCCGTCCGCCAGCACGACGATCATCGAGCCGGCATCCACCACGTTCACGGCCGCCCCGTCGGCGTTGGTCAGGTCGACGCCGTCGAGCACGAGGCGCACCTCCGCACCGTTCGCGTCGACGACCACCTCGCCGTCGCTCAGCGTCCCCGACAACACGTACGTGCCCCCCGCGGTGATCGTGACGGTGGAGCCGTCCACCGTGACCCCGGACGCGTCCGTGCCCTCCACGGTCGTGCCTGCGTCGGACAGCGTCACCGTGGTGGCGGACGCCGCGTCCCACGTGCCTGCGTCGTCCGCAGCGGTCGACACATCGGCGATCGCGTCGTTGGCGGCGAGGATGTCGGCGACGCTCGCACCCGTCGAGGCGTCCATCACCGCGGTCGAGATGGTCGTCCACGCCGTGGAGCTGGCGGTGTCGTCGCTGCTCGTCGCGCTCGTCTGGGTCGTGGTGGTGGTCGTGCTGCTCGTCGCGGTGGTGACCTCCGACGACATCGTGCACCCGGCCAGCAGCACCGCGGACGCGGCGGCCGCTGCGAGTGCTCGGCGGAAGGGAAGGCGTGACATGGGAATCTCCTCGGTCGTGGTGCCAGCCGGTCGACTGGTGCGTTGACACCATGCTGGGCCGCCCACCCGTGAGGATCCGTCAGAGAGCTTGTGAGCTTCCTGTGAGCCCTCGGGCGGCTCCTGGGGGGTTCTGCCGATACCCCTTTCGCTGGTCCCTTCCCCCGGCGCGGCCGGGGCGGTGGAATGGGGGCATGGAGTACACACGGTTGGGCCGGTCCGGGTTGCGGGTGAGCCGCGTCGCGCTGGGGTGCATGAGCTACGGCGATCCCTCGCGCGGGTTCTCCGCGTGGTCGCTCAGCGAGGAGGAGAGCCAGCCGTTCTTCGCCCAGGCCGTCGAGCTCGGCATCACCTTGTGGGACACGGCGAACGTGTACACCCACGGCAGCTCCGAGGAGATCGTCGGACGCGCGATCCGCACCTTCAGCCGCCGGGAGGAGGTCGTGCTTGCCACCAAGCTGTACTTCCCGATGCACGACGGCCCGGGCGGCAAGGGCCTGTCACGCAAGGCGGTGTTCGAGCAGGTGGACGCCTCGCTGCGCCGCCTCGGCACCGACCACATCGACCTCTACCAGATTCACCGCTTCGACCGCGCGACGCCGGTCGAGGAGACGATGGAGGCCCTGCACGACGTCGTCCGCGCCGGCAAGGTGCGCTACCTGGGGGCGTCCGCCATGCACGCCTGGCAGTTCAGCAAGATGCAGTACACCGCCGAGCTGCACGGCTGGACGAAGTTCATCTCGATGCAGGACGAGTACAACCTCATCCAGCGCGAGGAGGAGCGCGAGATGTTCGGTCTGCTGGCCGACCAGGGCGTCGGGGCGATCCCGTTCAGCCCACTCGCGAAGGGCCGGGTCGCCCGGCCGTGGGGCCAGCAGTCGGCCCGCTCGCGGAACGACCCCGCCGGCCAGCGCTACGACAACGACGTGGACGCCCCCATCGTGGACGCCGTCGAGCGCATCGCCGCCGCCCGCGGCGTCCCGATGGCCCAGGTCGCCCTCGCCTGGGCGCTGCGCAACCCCGTCGTGAGCGCGCCCCTGGTGGGGGCGTCCAAGCCACGCCACCTCACCGACGCCGCCGACGCCCTGCTGATCGACCTCACCGACGACGAGGTCGACGCGCTCGAGGAGCACTACACCCCCCGCGTCCCGCAGTCCTACCGCTGAATCACCCCCGACCAACCACCCGACCAAGGAGCACGACCATGGCACCCACCAACAGGGCACTCACCAACAGGGCACTCACCGACGCCGCCCGCGAGCGACACGACCGGCTGTTTCCCGAGGGGGGATCCGGCCTGGCCCGGACCGACCCGGAGTTCGTCGAGATGTTCGTCGACTTCGCGTTCGACCGGATCGCCGGGCACGGCTCCCTGCCCGAGGAGCTGCGCCTGAAACTCATCCTGGCCGCGCTCATCGCCGTCGGCGCGGAGGCGGAGTACCGCGTCATGCTCGGTGCGGCGCTGAACGGCGGCGTCACCCCGGTCGAGGCGAAGGAGATCGTCTACCAGGCCGCCGCCTATGTGGGCCAGGGCCGGGTGTATGCCTTCCTCCACGCCACCAACGACGTCCTCACCGCGCGCGGCGTCGAGCTGCCCCTGCCGCCGCAGGCCACCGTCGCGCCGGAGGACCGCTGGCAGGCCGGCTGGGATCTCCAGGTGCAGATCTTCGGCGACGCCATCCAGGCCGGCTACGACGCCGCCGCGCCCGACGAACGTCACCTGCGCGACCGCCTGGCGGACAACTGCTTCGGCGACTACCAGACCCGCTCCGGCCTCGACACCCCCACCCGCGAGCTGCTCACGTTCTGCTACCTGGTGGCGCTCGGCGGCGCCGATCCGCAGGCGCGCAGCCACGCGCAGGGCAACGCGAACGTCGGGAACGACCGCGGCGTGCTCCTCGACGCGCTGACCACGCTGCTCCCCTGGATCGGTTACCCGCGCACGCTCAACGGGCTCGCCGCGGTCAACGCGGCCCTGCCGCCGGAAGGAAACTGACGAGACCTCTCAGGCGTCCAGCAACCCGTGGCGCACCAGGATCGCCCGGACGCCGGCCGCGCCGGCCTCCCGGTCGTGGAACTCCGCGACCAGGCCAACCGAGCGGGCGGCGGCCACGTTGGGCCGGAGGTCGTCGATGAACAGCGTCGAGCCCGGGTCGAGCTGCAGTTCGTCGATGATGTGGGTGAAGAACCGCGGGTCGGGCTTGGCGAACCCGATCTGCCAGCTGTGGAACTGCCGGACGATGTCGGGATAGAGCTCGGGCCGGTCGGTCATGGACCGGCCGCGGACCGGCTGTTGATTGGTGCCCAGGTACACGTCAACCCCCCGGCCGCGCACCTCGGCGATCATGGCGAGCACCTCGGGGTCGGGCGTGATGTCCAACCATGGCTCGAACAGGTCCTGGGTGGTGGCCTCGATGCCGCGTTCGTCGAGAAACTCCCGCAGGTCGGCCTCGAAGTCGCGTTGCCCGGTCAGCGAGAGGGCCTCCACGCGGGAGACCTCCGGCATGGTCGCCCTGCCGTCGAGGAGGACGTTCATCCGCTCCAGGAAGGTCCGGTTGTACTGGGTGACGCCGTCGGCGTCCAACAGCAGCGTCGTGATGCTCGTCACGCTCCCCACGCTACCGAGCGCGGGCCGGCTGCACCGCGTCCTGCGCACCCCGCACGGTGAGAGCGGCGACGGCCGTGGTCAGCGGCACGCTGAGCACCAGGCCGATGCCGCTGCCGAGCGTGCGGATGATCTCCTCGGCGAACTGCTCGGTCGACAACAACAGGTGCAGCGGCTGGTCGTACAGGCTCAGCACGAGCAGCAGCGACAGGGCGGCACCGGCGTAGGCGAAGACGATCGTGTAGATGGTCGAGGCGATGTGGTCACGCCCGATGCGCATGCCGGACGCGAACAGCTCGCGCCGCGTCAGGTGCGGGCCGGCGGCGCGAATCTCCCACACGGCGGACGCCTGCGTGATCGTCACGTCGTTGAGGACGCCCAGGCCGGCGATCACCAGCGAGCAGGTGAGGATGTCGGGGAAGTCGAGGTCGCCCAACAGGTTCGCCAGCGTGATCGTCTCGTCGGTGGAGATGCCGGAGAGGCGGGCCGCCCACACCCCGGCCGCCCCGAGCGCCGTCGTCGCGACGAGGCTGAGCAGCGTGCCGACGAACGCCGACGACGTCCGCATCGAGACGCCGTGCGCCACGTAGAGCACGACGAACATGATCGCCGTGGAGCCGACCAGCGCCACGGGCACGGCCGCCTCCCCCGCCGCCAGCGCCGGGATGACGAACGCGAACAGCACCCACCCGGAGATGACGAGGCCGACGAGCCCGCGCAGGCCCTTCCACCCGGCCACCGCCAGCACGGCGACGACGAAGAGGGCGCCGAAGACCACGATGACGCCCATCCGGTCGACGGTGATGAGGGAGTAGGTGGGCTCCCCCGCGGCCCCGGGCACCGCCGCGACCTGCAGCCGATCCCCCACCGTGATGCCGCTGCGCGCCGACACGCCGATCAGCTCGACGGGGACGGAGGCGCCGGCGTCCGCGCCCTCGAGCACCTCGACCGTGGCGACCTCGCAGGCATGCTGGACGCCGGCGTCCGGCGCGCTGTCGGCGCACGGAGCCAGCGCGGTGACGCGCCCGGGCACCACCTCGATACCCTCGGCCGCCAGCGTCGACCCGCCGGGCAGCGTGGCACGCTCGGTCGGCCACAGCCACACCAGCCCGACGAGGGTGACGACCGCCACCAGGCAGAGGGCGACGACGGTCACCCGCCGCGCGGTCTGGGAGACCCGGACGTCGGCGTCCAGGGCGGCGTGGTCGTGATTGTGTCCGGGACCCAGGGCACACAGGGTGCCAGACGTGCAAAGATGCGCGCGCCGGATGTCAACACCGACACCAACCCGACCGGTTCACCGAGGAGACACACCATGACGTACCAGCCGCCGCCTCCCCCGCCCGGAGGCTCCCCCTACCCCTCGATGGGCGGGGAACACCCCCAGGCCCAGAAGCTGCTGATCTGGAGCATCGTCGGCCTGATCTGCTGCGCCCCGATCAACATCTGGGTGCTGATCACCGCCAACGGCATCGAGAAGTCCCCCGGTGGCTTCGACACGAGCAAGGTGAAGACGACGCGCATCATCGCGATCGTCTCCCTGGTGCTGTGGGCCGCGGGCATCATCATCAACTGGACGACCGGCGCGTTCACCGCCCTCATCCCGCAGTGACACCAAGGCGGCGCCGCGCCGCCGGTGAGACGGGCCGGTGGACGCGCTTGCGCGACCCCCTGCTCGCTGCCGGCGGCGTGGCGGCGTTGTGCGTGGCCACGGCCGTCCACGACCCGAACGTGCCGGGCAGCTGGCTCACCTGCCCCTACCTGCTCACGACGGGTTTCTACTGCCCGGGCTGTGGCACCCTGCGGGCCCTGCACGCCCTGACCGGCGGCGACGTCGCCGCGGCATGGGCGTTCAACCCGTTGCTCGTCGCGTCGCTGCCCGTGTTCGCGTTCGTGTGGGTGACGGCCGTGCGCCGCGCCTGGCTGGGGGTGCCCCGGCGGTGGACGCCCGGCCCGCGGCTGCTGGCCGTGCTGCCCGTGGTCGTCGTGGCCTACTGGGTGCTCCGCAACGTGCCCGGCCTGGAATTCCTCGGCCCGCCCCGTCCGCTCACCTGAACCGGCCCTGTCAGCGGAACCACTGCGTCGGCGGCCCGGCCGCCAGCAGGAGGGCGAACACCACGCTGACGACGACGAGCGCCAGGGCCGCGGCGAGGAGGGGCCGCCGCAGGGCCGCGGCCACCGTTCCCTCGGCCGCACCGGCCGGCTGCTCGCTGCGCAACCGCCAGGTGGCGGCGAGCAGGCCCCGCCGATCCGCCGACCGCTCGAACGGAAGCGTGGCATAGGGCACCACGGCCGAGAGCAGACCCACGACGAGGTCGCGCAGGGGCCAGCGCTGGTCGACGGCGACGAGCACGGTCACGAGGCAGTAGGAGAGGAAGACGAACCCGTGCAGGCTCCCGCCGATGCGCACCCCGAGGTCGCCCAACTCCCCCAGCCGGAGCAGGTACTTGCCGGCCATGCCCGCCAGCAGCAGCGTCCAGGTGACCATCTCGGCGAGCGCGAGCAGGCCGTACAGCGTGCGGGGCGAGCGGAACAGCGAAGTCATGGTGCCTTTCAGTCGGGCGCGGGGGCGGGGGCCAACAGGGTGCGCAGGTCGTCGATGGTATCCGCCTGGTCCGCCGCCTTGTCCTCGCGGTAGCCCTTCACCCGGGCGAACCGCAGCGCCACGCCCCCGGGGTAGCGCTGCGAGCGCTGGACGCCGTCGAACGCGATCTCCACCACCAGCTCGGGCCGCACGAACACCGCCGCGCCGTCGCGCCGCTCCTCCAGCGCGAGCAGCCGCTCGGTCTGCCAGGCCAACAGCGCGTCGGTGAGCCCCTTGAACGTCTTGCCGACCATCACGAATTCACCCGGCGGGCCGAAGCGGCCCGCGGCGTCCCGCGCCCCGAGGTGCAGGTTCGACAGCCAGCCGCGGCGGCGTCCCGAGCCCCACTCGCACCCGAGCACGACGAGGTCGACGGTGCGCACCGGCTTGACCTTCACCCACGCCTTGCCGCGCCGCCCGGCCGCGTAGGCCGACGTGATCCCCTTGACCATGACGCCCTCGTGCCCCGCGGCGAGCGCGGCCGCGGCGAACTGCTCGGCCTCCTGGGGGTCGTCGGTGACGATCCCGGGCACCACGAGGTCGCCGGCCACCTCGGCCAGCACCCGGCGCCGCTCGGCCAGCGGCTCGTCGATCAGGTCGCGACCGTCGGCGTGCAGCACGTCGAAGAACCAGGGCCGCAGCACGGCGTCCGACCCGCCGGAGCCGAAGCGCGCCATCGTGTCCTGGAACGGACGCGGCGCCCCGTCCTCACCGAGCAGCAGGGTCTCCCCGTCGAGGATCACGCGCTGCACGGGCAGGGCACGGACGGCCGCCACCACCTCCGGCAGCCGGTCGGTGACGTCGGCGAGGCTGCGAGTGACCACGAGGACGTCGTCGCCGTCGCGGTGCACCTGGATGCGGGCGCCGTCCAGCTTGTGTTCCACCGACGCCGGCCCGGTGACCGCCAGCGCCTCGGCGACGGACGCCGCGCTGGAGGCGAGCATGGGCAGCACCGGGACGCCCACGCCCAAGCGCACCGCGGCCAGCCCAGCCGGGTCGGTGCGGGCGAGCTGGGCCGTCGCGCCCAGGTCCCCGGTCAGCATCGCCGCCCGCCGCACCTCGGCGACGGGTCGCCCGGACGCCCGCGCCACGGCGTCCACCAGCAGGCCGTCGAGCGCCCCGGTGCGCAGCTCACCGACGAGCACCCGGGTGAGGAAGTCCTGCTCGGCCTGCGTCGCGCGCGCCCAGAGCGCGTCGAGGACGCCGTGGCGGGCGACCGAGGAGCCGGTGCCGGCCGGCACGGCGGCCAGTGCTCCGAAGGCGTCATCGACATCGGCCACGGTCAGGGGTGCCGCGGGGGCGCCGGGGTCCGGCTCCACCCCCGACCGGCGCGCGGCCACCGTGCGCCACCCCACCCCCAACCGGCCCTGACGCGGCTGGGCGCGCAGCAGCCCGATCAGCGGCACCAGGTCGCCCGGGAGCGCAGCGGCCAGCAACCCTGCGAGCGCGGTGGTCTTGGCCGTCCGCGAACCCGTCGCGCTCACCTCGGCCAGGGTGGCGACCACGCGCGCCAACGGCAGGGAATCCATGCGCGGACGCTACGCCCCGCGTGGGCGAACCACCAAGCCACGCCCAGGACGGCCAATGCGCGGTGCGGCCCGGGGAAGCCGTACGCTTGCAGTATGTTGCAGCCCCGCGTGCCCGTCCGAGTGGCCGTGATCAACGACTACGAGATCGTGGTGCGCGGTGTTGCCGCCATGTTGGAGGACACCGAGCGCGTCCACGTCATCGAACTCGACGCCGACCTGCCCACCGCCCAACCCGTCGACATCGCGCTGTACGACACCTTCTCGGCCCGCCAGGCCGGCGCGGACGACGTCGACGATGTGCTGGGCAACCCGCTGGTCGACAAGGTGGTGATCTTCACCTGGAACCTGCAGCCCGAGCTGGTCGCCAAGGCCCAGGCCCAGGGCGTCCACGGGTACGTCTCGAAGGGCGCGGCGCGCCACGAACTGATCGATGCCCTGCTGCGGGTCCACGCTGGGGAGTGTGTGTTCCCCGACAACCACGAGGTCATCGAGGACGCCAACCTGCCCCACCCCGGCCACGAGGCCGGCCTCACGATGCGCGAGGCCGAGGTGATCGGGCTCATCACCCAGGGCCTGACGAACGCCGAGATCGCCGAGCGGGCCTTCCTCAGCATTAACTCGGTGAAGTCCTACATCCGCTCCGCCTACCGCAAGATGGGCGTCCAGCGGCGCTCGCAGGCGGTGATCTGGGGCATGGCGCACGGGTTCACGACGCGGCCGCGCCGCTGGGTCCGCCAGCCCTGAGCGCGGCTCAGGGAATGTAGGTCAGCGGGTCGACGGGCGACCCGTTGGCGTAGACCTGCAGGTGCAGGTGGCAGCCGGTCGACAACCCGGTGGTGCCGACGTACCCGATGAGCTGGCCCATCTCGACGCGCTGCCCGGCCCGCACGGCCATCGACGACTGGTGCGCGTAACCGGTCATGATCGACGTGCCGCCGATGACCCCGTGGTCGATGACGGTGTAGTTGCCGAAGCCACCCTGGACGCGGGCCTGGACGACGGTGCCCGACTGGGCGGCGTACAGCGGGGTGCCGCAGGCGGCGCCGAAGTCCGTGCCGTTGTGCATCCGCCAGTACTTCAGGATCGGGTGGAACCGCCGCCCGAACGCGGAGCCGGGCTGGGCCTTCACCGGCCGGATGAATCCCTGCGGGCTCAGGATCATCTGGGCGCCGTCGGCGGCCAGCGGGTAGGTCGACGGATCGGTGGACACCACCCCCATCGCGACGAGCTTCGCGATGTCCTCCCGCGGGGCGCCGTGGGCGAGCTGATCGGCCACCCGGGCGGCGATGGCCGCCTCGACGGCGGCCCCCTCGGCCTGCAGCTCGGCGTAGTTCTCGTTGTCGGTGTCGAGCAGCCGCTGGGCCTCGGCGCGGTAGGCCTCGTTGGCAGCCACGAGGGTCTCCACGTCGGCCGCCTGCCGGGTGGCGTCCGCCTCGAGCGCGGCGATGCGGTCGACGGCCTCGGCCGCGGCCCGCTTCTGCGCGGCGACCTCCGCCTCAAGTGCGGCCTGCGCCGCCTCGGCGTCGGCCAGCCGCTGCTCGAGCGTCTCGAGCTCGGCGAGGCGGGCGGCGGTGGCGTCGAAGATCGTGGTGTTCCACTGGACGCGCTGCTGCAGGTCGGCCGGCGAGGCCGAGCCGAGCACGACCGGGATGCCGGTGAGGTCGGAGCGGTTCTGGTAGGCCTCGCGGGCCGCCTGGGCGATCAGCTCCTTCTGGGCGGCGACGTCCGCACGGGCCGCGGCGGTGGCCCGCTGGGCCTCGCGGAGCCGCTGCTGCTCGCGCGCCAGGCTCTGGGCGAGTTCGGCGTCCGCCGCCCGGGCGGCCGCCAGCTCGGCGCGTGTGCGCTCCAGCCCGGCCCGCGCCTCGGTGAGCTGAACCCGGGACGCCTCCAGCGCGGCCTCGGCGTCCGCCACGCCGGCGGAGTGGGCGTCGATCGAGCCCTGGGTCGCGACGATCCGCGCCTGGAGGTCGGCGTGGCGGGTCATGAGATCGTCCTCGGCGGACGCGAGCGCGGGGGCGCCCGCGGCGAGCATCACGCTGACGGTGGTGGCGAGGAGTGCTCGTCGGGCGCGCCGGAACCACGTGGTTCGTTCGGTGGCGGCGGAGCAGGTGGAGGAAGGCACCTGGCGCACGTGTGGGTCCCCTGTCGATCGGTGGGTGTCGCGACGAGCCTAGGCGCGGAGCCGGGGGTCGGGGGTGCCCGCGGGCCGAGTGTCGCGCATTCGCGTCCGAGCCTCCTGACAAACGCCCCACCGCATGAGAGCGTGGCACCACACCGGCGTCGAGGAGGAGCCATGAAGATCGCCGTCCCCACCGAGGTCAAGCCCCAAGAGTTCCGCGTCGCGATCACGCCCGTCGGCGTGCACGAGCTCGTCCGCCACGGGCACGAGGTGTTCGTGCAGGCCGGCGCCGGGGTGGGCTCGGCCCTCACCGATCAGGCCTACGTCGACGCCGGCGCGACACTGCTGCCGGACGCCGCCGCCACGTGGGAGGCCGGCGAGCTGGTGCTCAAGGTGAAGGAGCCGGTGGCGACGGAGTATGCGTTTCTGCGCGACGACCTCGTGCTGTTCACCTACCTCCACCTGGCCGCCGACCGGCCGCTGACGCAGCGGCTGCTGGAGGCCGGCACCATCGGCATCGCCTACGAGACCGTGCGGCTGCCCTCGGGGTTGCTGCCGCTGCTGTACCCGATGAGCGAGGTGGCGGGCTGCCTCGCGCCCCAGGTCGGCGCCCACGCGATGATGAAGGCCCAGGGCGGACGCGGCGTCCTGATGGGGTGCGTCGGGGGCGTCCCGAACGCGAAGGTGGTGGTGCTCGGGGGTGGCGTCGCCGGGCAGAACGCCGCCAACGTCGCGCTCGGCATGGGCGCCGACGTGACGATCCTCGACACCGACCTGGACAAGCTGCGGCAGACGTTCTGGCGTTACGACAACCGGGTGAAGCAGATCGTGTCGACCGCCATGAGCGTGCACGACCAGGTGCTCGCGGCCGATCTCGTGATCGGCACCGTGCTGATCCCAGGGGCGCGGGCCCCGAAGCTGGTGACCAACGCGATGGTCGCCCAGATGAAGCCCGGCTCCGTGCTCGTCGACGTCGCGATCGACCAGGGCGGCTGCTTCGAGGACTCCCACCCCACGACGCACGCCGACCCCACGTTCACCGTGCACGAGTCGGTGTTCTACTGCGTGGCCAACATGCCCGGCGCGGTGCCGAACACCTCCACCTGGGCGCTCACCAACGCCACGCTGCCCTACGCGCTGCGCATCGCCGAGCTGGGGTGGGCCGAGGCGTTGGCCGCCGATCCGGCCCTGGCGCTGGGGCTGAACACCCGCGCCGGGGAGATCACCCATCCGGGCGTCGCGGCGGCGTACGCGGAGGGCTAGCATCCTCGCATGCCACGCCTGCGCCGCGTCAGCCCCCGCCAGCCGGGCTGGACCCGGCGCAAGCGCGGCTCGGGCTTCAGCTACACCGACACCGACGGCGCCGCGCTCCCCGCCGAGGACGTGGCGCGCATCAAGGCCCTCGTGATCCCGCCCGCCTGGACCGACGTGTGGATCTGCCCGCACCCCACCGGGCACCTGCAGGCCGTCGGCACGGACGCGGCCGGGCGCCGGCAGTACCTCTACCACCCCGACTGGCGGGTGCGCCGCGACCGGTCGAAGTTCACGCGCGTGACCTCGGCGGCGGCCCTGCTGCCCCAGGCCCGCAAGCGCATCAGCAAGGATCTGGCCCTCGACGGCATGCCGCTGGAGCGGGCCGCAGCCACGGCCGTCCGGCTGCTCGACGTGGGGTACTTCCGCATCGGCAACGACGCCTACACCGATGCCAACGGCTCGTTCGGGCTGACGACGCTGGAGCGCCAGCACGTCCGGCGTCGCGAGCAGGCGCTGGTGTTCTCGTTCATCGGCAAGTCGGGCATCAGCCACGCGATCACGGTGGAGGACGCCCCGGCCGTCGAGGCGCTGGACGCCATGCGCACCCGCCGCGACGACAGCCACCGGTTGCTCGCCTACCGGGTGAACCGGTCCTGGCACGACCTGGGCAGCGCGGAGGTCAACGCCTACCTGGCCGAGCTCTTCGGCGGCACGCTGACCGCGAAGGACTTCCGCACCTGGCACGCCGGCGTCATCGCCGCCGAGGTGCTGGCGCTGTCGGAGGATCCGGGCGCGACGAAGGCGTCCCGGACGCGGGCCGTCCGGCAGGCGACGCTGGAGGTCGCCGGCTACCTCGGCAACACGCCCACCGTGGCCCGCTCCTCCTACATTGACCCGCGGATCATCGACGCCTACGAGTCCGGCACCACCATCGGCGAGGCGGCCCGGCGACGCTACCGGACGCCGCAGGCGCGGCAGGCCGGCCTGGAGAAGGCCGTCCTGGCCATGCTGGGCTGACTCAGTGCTGGGCTGACGACTCAGAGGGCGTCGAGGCGGGCGAAGACGTCGCGGAGGCGTCCGTAGAGCTCGCCCTGCACGGCGCCGATCTCGGCGTAGCGCGCCACGAGCGCCGGGTCGGGCTCGGTGACCTCGCCGAGGCGCCCCATGGCGCGGGCGCAGGACGCGACGTCGGCGTCTGTCGCCGCCGCCATCGCCATCGCGGCCGCGCCCAGGGCCGAGACCTCCGCCTCGGTGCACGCCACGAGCGGCACGTCGACGCAGTTCGCCATGATCGTGCGCCACAGCTCGGAGCGCTGGCCGCCGCCCATGATGCGGATCGAGCTGAGGGGGGTGCCGGTGGCCTCGGCGAGGGCGCGCAGGTTGCGCCCCGTCTCCAGGCAGATGCCCTCCAGCACCGAGCGGTACATCGCGGCGCGGCCGTGGTTCCCGGCGAAGCCGACCATCGCGCCCCGGGCCCGCGGATCCCAGTGCGGCGACTGCACGGCGTTCCAGTACGGCAGCGTGAGCAGGCCGTCGGCGCCGGCCGGTAGGGCGGACGCGGCCGCCTCGAGGGCGGGGTCGGGGGCGCCGTGCAGGGCGGGGTCGCCGAGCTCGGTGCGGAACCAGCCGGCCAGGTAGGCCCCCGAGTTCTGCACGACCTCCAGGACGTACTGGCCGGGCAGTCCGGCAGCGTCGGTGCGATAGACCGCGCCGTGCCGGTAGGCCTCGGCATGGACGCCGGCCACCACCGCGGTGCCCATGTTCAGGTAGCCCTCGTCGGGACGCGTCGCCGCGGCCCCCAGCCCGGCGGCCTGCCCGTCGCCGCAGCCGGCCACCATCGGGATCGGGCCGGGCAGGCCCCAGCGGCGCGCGACGTCGGGCGTCACCGGGGCCATCACCGCGGCGGCGTCGACCAGGCCGGGCAGTTGGTCGGGGCGGACGCCGGCGGCGTCCAGCAGCTCGGGCGCCCAGTCGAGCGCCGCCATGTCGAAGAGCCCGAGGCTGTCGGCGGTGGCCCGGGAGTCGAGCCACTCTCCGGTGAACGCGTGGGTGAGGTAGGCGTGGACGCCGGCCACCCGCTCGGCCGCGGCGAGGGCGTCCGACTCGTGCTCGGCCAGCCAGGCCAACTTGTACAGCGAGGGCGTGACGTCGGGCACCATGCCGGAGAGCTGGTGGACGCGGTCGGTGCCCAGGCGGGCGACCTGGTCGGCGGCGCGGCCGTCCAGCCACAGGATCGCCGGACGCCGGGGCGTCCCGTCGGCGTCGCAGAGCACGAACGTCTGCCGCTGCGGGGTCACGCACAGGGCGGCGACGCGGTGGCGGTCTGCGTCGTCCAGCGCTGCGACGGCCTCGCCGATGGCGGTGTCGGCGGCGGTGACCCAGTCGGCGGCGTCCTGCTCGTAGTGGTCCTTGCGCGGGTTGGCCATGCCAAACTCGGCGCGGCCACGGGCGACGACGGTTCCGTCGGCCTCCACGACGAGGGCCTTCGTGCCGGTGGTGGAGGAATCCACGGCGAGCACGAGGGGGGAATCAGACATCAGCGTCCTTCCAACAGGGTTTGAGGGCTCGGAGCCGTTCGACGGTGCCCGCGTGGAGCCGGTCCGTCTCGACGAGGGTGAGGCCGAGGTCGGCGACGAGGGGCAGGGGACGCCGCGTCCAGTACTCGCCCTGCAGTGGGCCGGTGACGAGGTCGGCCAGGCGCTGCAGCGCACGGAGGCCGGGATGGGTGGCGACGACGTGGTCGGCCAGCAGCAGACTTCCACCGGGACGCAGCACCCGCACCATCTCGCCCAGCGCGCGGCGCTCGTCGGCCATGCCGCACAGCGCCCAGGTGCACACCACGGTGTCGAAGCTCGCGGGCCCGAACGGCAGCGCGTGGGCGTCGGCGGTGAGCAGGCGCGGGGTCAGGCCGAGCCGGGCCGCCCGGGTGGCGGCGGCGTCCAGCATGGCCGGGCTGCTGTCCACCCCCGTCAGCCGGACCCCTGGGGGATAGTGGGGCAGGTTCAGGCCCGTGCCGATCGCGACCTCGAGCACGTCACCGTGGGCGCGCTCACAGACCCACCGGCGGCTGTCGGCGAAGAACCGGCGCTCCACGGGGGCGATGCGTCGGTCGTAGGTCGCGGCCTGACGGTCCCAGAAGCGGCGGGAGCGTTCGGCGGTGGGCACGGGTTCAGTCAAACACCTCCCCCGCGCCACCTCAAGGCAATCCGGCGCGCGGGGGTCAGGGGGTGAGGACCACCTTGATGCAGTCGTCCTCCTTGCGCTGGAAGGTGCGGTACATCGCGGGCGCCTCCTCCAGGCCGACGCGGTGGGTGGCCAGCGACTCGACGCCCAGTACGTCGTCGTCGGACGCGACGAGGGCGAGGAGGTCGTCGGTCCACCGCTTCACATGGCACTGCCCCATGCGGATGGTGAGCCCCTTGTCGAACATGTCGCCCAGCGGCATGGGGTCGGCCGCGCCACCGTACACGCCGCTGACCGAGACGGTGCCGCCGCGCCGCACGGCGTCGAAGGCCGAGTGGAGGGCGTCCAGCCGGTCGATGCCGACGCTGTCGACGGCCTTGCGCGCCAGCGGCTTGGGCAGGCGGGACGCCGCACCGATGATCTTCTCGGCGACCGGGTTGCCGTGCGCCTCCATGCCCACGGCGTCGAGCGCCCCGTCAACGCCCCGGCCACCGGTGAGGCCGCGGATGGCGTCGCCGAGGTTGTCGACGGTGGTGAGGTCGATGATCTCCGCGCCGCGGGCCTCGGCGGCGGCGAGGCGCTCGGGCACGAGGTCGGCGCAGAAGACCCGGCCCACTCCGCGGTGGATCGCCGAGGACACTGCCAGCAGACCCACCGGGCCGGCACCGATGACGAGCAGGGTGCCGCCGGCGGGGACGTCGGCGAACTCGACGCCCTGCCAGGCGGTGGGCAGGATGTCGGAAAGGTAGAGGTAGCGCTCGTCGGGCCCCTCGGCGGGCAGCTTGACGGGCCCGAAGTCGGCGAACGGGACGCGCACGTACTCGGCCTGGCCGCCCGGCACCGCGCCGTACATGCTGGTGTAGCCGAACAGGCTCGCGCCGCGGTTCTGGTCGCGGTTCTGGGTGGTCTCGCACTGGGCGAAGTAGCCGTGCGTGCACATCCAGCATGTACCGCACGAGATGTTGAACGGCACGACCACCCGGTCGCCCACCGCGAGCGAGCCGGCGGCGTCCGAGCCGACCTCCTCGACGACACCCATGAACTCGTGACCCAGGATGTCGCCGGGCTTCAGGTAGGGGGCCAGCACCTTGTAGAGGTGGAGGTCGGAGCCGCAGATGGCGGTGGACGTGACGCGGACGATCGCGTCGGTGGGCTGCTCGATCGTCGGGTCCGGGACGGTCTCGACGCTGACGTCCTCGATCCCCTGCCATGTGAGTGCACGCATGAACCGAACCTACGGCGTGGCCGCCGCCCGGCCCACACCCCGCGGGGTGAGCTTCCACCCCTCGGGGTGGAACGGTGCGGCGGTGCGGGCCGTACCGTGGCGCTGTGACCTCGCAACCCATCGCCCTCGTGGTCGGGGCCTCGCGCGGCCTCGGGCTGCTCATCGCCCGCGAACTGCTCGACCGTGACCACCAGGTGTTCATCGCCGCCCGGGACGCCGAGGAGCTGGCGTCCGCCCAACAGCTGCTGGCCTCCCACGGATCGGTGGCCACGCGCGTCTGCGATGTGCGGGACGCGGACGCCGTCGCCGCCATGGTGGCGGGCATCGAGGCCGAGGCCGGGCCGGTCGAGGTGGCCATCACCGTCGCCGGCATCATCCAGGTGGGGCCGGCCGAGGCGATGACGCTCGACCACTTCGCCGACGCGATCGACACCATGCTGTGGGGGCCGATCCACGTGGCCACCGCCGTGTTGCCCTCGATGCGGAGCCGGCGCAGCGGCCGGATCGGCACCGTGACGTCCGTGGGCGGCATGGTCTCCCCGCCGCACCTGCTGCCGTACGCGACCGCCAAGTTCGGCGCGGTCGGCTTCAGCGACGGGCTGGCCGCCGAGCTGACCGGCACCGGCGTGACCGCGACGACGATCGTGCCCGGTCTGATGCGCACCGGCTCCCACGAGCGCGCGTTCTTCTCGGGGGACGCGGCCGCGGAGTACGCGTGGTTCGCACCCGCCGCCTCGTTGCCCGGCCTCTCGATGGGCGCCGAGCGCGCGGCCCGCCGGATCGTGACGGCTGTGCTCGCGGGCCGGCCCATGGTGATCCTGACCCCGCTGGCCAAGATCGGCGTCCGCGTGCGCGGCCTCGTGCCCGGCCTGACCATACGGGCGATGGGCGTCACGTCCCTGCTGCTGCCCCGGGGCAGCTCGTCGGAGACCGTGGAGGGCCATGTCGCCGCGCGGCGCCTGAACTCACCCGTCGTGGCCGCGCTCACCGTGCTCGGCTCCCGGGCCGCGCGGCGGTTCAACACCCGCGCCGGGCTGCGCCGGCGCTGATCCTGGCCGGGCTGCGAACGCGTGTCCACATTTTTCTCTCCGCCCTTCCTCGCGCGTCCATCCTCCGCTATTATTCGTACATGAGATCGAATGTGATGAGCAGAGAGGCCTCGGACAACCTGGCCGCGCTCGACCACGCGCACCAGGCCCAGCGCTCGGCCCGCGTGGCCGAGCTGGTGTGCCTCGCTCGGGCCTGCGATCTCCACGCCGTGGACGCGACCGTGATCGTCGACGGCGCCGAGCGGCTGGTTTCCCTCGGCGGTGACGGGACGCCGCTGGTCGGCGAGTTCCTGGCGGCCGAGGTCGGTGCCCTGCTCGGCATCAGCCCGGCATCGGCGAAGCGGCGGCTCGGGCAGGCCCTCAACCTGCGCCACCGTCACCCGCGGCTGTGGGAGCTGACGATGCAGGATTTGGTTGATCCGCGCGACGCCCTCATGGTCGTGGACGCCTGCGTCGACGCCGGCCTGAGTGGCGACGCGTGCGCGTTCGTCGACCGGCAGTGCGCGATCGCCGCGGCGCTGCAGCCGCTCGGGCGCGTCCTGTCCCAGCTGCCGGGCTGGATCCTGGCCGCCGATCCGGCCCTCGCGCGCGAGCGCGCCGAGCAGACCGCCCGCTGGCGCGGCGTGACCGTCGACCCCATCGTCGACGGGGCGACCGGCATCCACGGCCGCCTCGACGCCGGCGACGGCATCGCGCTGGACGACGCCCTCACCCAGCTGGCCGGCCAACTCCCCGCGGCGATCGATCCCGGCACCCGCCGTGCCGCCTCACTCGGCATGCTGGCTCGCCACGCGCTGGGTCAGGAACCGCTGCCGCCGGTCGACGACACCGCGGCGCTGAAGGTCGCGGGCGAGGTGGCCGAGAACACCCTGTTCAGCGTGGATGCCGCGGGTGAGGCCCACGCCGTGCCCCCAGTCGGGAACCCCGCTGTCTCGGAGGCCTGCGGGTGCGGGCACGCGGCGTTCGCCCGCCTGCTCGGGGGCACCCAACCGCGGCCGCGCGATCTGGTGGTGCACCTGGACGCCGCCGCGCTGGCCGACCCGGCGTCCGGTGTGGCGACGGTCGAGGGGTGGGGGGTGGTGCTCGCCGAGCAACTGGGCGGGCTGCTGTCCGGCAGCGCCGTGACGGTGCGCCCGGTGCTCGACCCGAACACCATCGGCGCCTCGGACGCCTACGAGGTGCCCGAGCGGATGCGCCGGTGGGTCGAAGTACGCAATCCGGTGGACGTGTTTCCGTGGGGGACGCGGCGCGCCGGATCCTGCCAGCAGGACCACACCGTCCCCTTCGTCGCCGGCCTCCCCGCCGGCCACGGGCAGACCCGGCCCGACAATCTCGGGCCGCTGTCGTCGTTCACGCACCGGGCCCGCACCCACGGCGGCTGGCGCCTCGCGCAGCCCGTTGAGGGCGTCTTCTGCTGGGAGTCACCGGCGGGGTACCAGTACGTCGTCACCGCGGACGGCTCCACCCGGGTCCGACGCCCGCCGCCCCCCGAACACGCCTGGTGGCACGCCGAGCCGCCCGCGTGGCAGACCGAGCCGGACCCGCCGGAGTGGCGCGACCCACGCGAGGACACCCTGGCCCTCACGGCCTGATCACGCGCTTATCCCCCTCTCGCTCCAGCGCCCCGTCGTGGGCGCCCAGCTCCCATGCTTCTGTGTCGCACTGACCGTGGTCGTTGCTGCCCGCGGCGAGGACGGTTCCGTCGGCGCGCAACCCCAGGCTGTGCTCGGCCCCCGCAGCGACCGCGACCACGTCGCGCCACCCACCGACCTCGCACTGGCCGCGGCGGTCGTCACCGGCGGCCCAGACCCGGCCCCGGGCGTCCACCCCCACAATGTGGTGGCTGCCCGCTGCAACGTCGACCATGTTTCGCCAGCCGGCGGTCTCGGCCAACCCCGCTCCCGGGTCGCCGGCGGCCAGCACCCGTCCTGCTGCGGTGACGGCGACCGTGTGCAGCCACCCGGCCGCGACCCGACGGACACCGCGCCACCCACCGACCTCGCACTGGCCCCGGCGGTTGACCCCCGTGGCCACGACCGTGCTGTCTGCGCGCACCCCGACGGAATGCCAGTCCCCCGCGGCGACGCTCGTGATCTCCCGCCACGTGCCCACGTCGCACGCGCCCTCCCGAGTCCGCCCCGCCGCCAGCACCGCGCCGTCCCCCAGCACCGCAAGCGTGCGTCGCCACCCGGCCGCCACGGCGACCACGCCGGTCCAGCCGGCGACGTCACACTGACCGTCGCCGTTCCAGCCGGTGGCGAGCACCGTCCCGTCCCGGCGCAGGCCCACCGTGTGCGACCGACCCGTGTTGGCGGCCGCGTGGACGTTGCCCGCCGCGACGGCCACCACGTCGCGCCATTCACCGACGGCGCACTCCGGCGCCCGCGCAACGCCCGCAAGGTCCATCCCGGCCGCGACCACAGTGCCGTCGACCAGCACGCCGACACTGTGACGGCGTCCGGCGGCGACGCGCGCCGCGGTCACACCGCCGGAATGCCGGCGCTGCCCCCGACGGGGAAGGCGTAGTCGAACTGCACCTGGTGGACGTCCTCGGCCACCAGGATCTCGATCGATCCCGACAGGCCCGCGAGCTCGCCGGTGCCCGAGCCGGGAACCACCGTGTAGGTCAGGGTCGACGCGCCGTCGGTCATGGTGCCCAGCTGCTGCAGCACGAACGTGCCCAGCCGGCCCTCGACCTCACCGGTGACGGCCTCGAGGGCGACGTAACCGGCCTCACCCAGGCCGGGATCGCCGGCCGACAGCATCACGCCGCGTCCGGTGCCCGTCAGGGCGCCCTCCCAGGTCTTGGTGAACGCGAAGCGGGCCGTGCCGTCGAGCAGCGGATCGTCCGGCGCGAGATCGATCACGAAGGAAGCATTGCCGGCGGAGATCGGGGCATCAGTCATGACACCCCACGCTAGCGTGGGACGCGACCCGTGAGGAGGCCCGATGCCCAAGACCAACCGCGACGGCAGTGCCAAGAAGTCCGAGCTGCCCTCGACCCTTGAACGCTCCGGGGAGAAGGCACAGCGCACCTACGCCCACACCTACGACTCCGCGATCGAGTCCTACGACGGCGACGAGGAGCGCGCCCAGCGCACCGCGTTCGCCTCGCTGAAGCACACCCACGAGAAGGTCGGCGACCACTGGGAGCCCAAGGACGAGCCCGGCCCCTCCGACGAGCGGGCCGAGCAGGGTGGACGCGGCAGCCAACCGACCGCCGGCGGCGTCGACGCCAATGCCACGAAGGAGCACCTCCTCGACCTCGCGAAGCGGCTCGACGTGAAGGGCCGCTCACGCATGACCAAGGCCGAGCTCGTCGAGGCCCTGCAGAAGGCCAACGACAAGGCGACGCGCGAAGCCCGCGGCAACTGACGGCCGGGGGCCGCGTCGGCACCCCGCCCGGGAGTAGCCTGACCCGACGTGTCCCAAGCCCCTCCACCGGCGGAGTTCGATTTCGCCCGCGTCCGCTGGATCTACTTCGGCCTGTTGATCGGCATGTTCACGTCGTCGATCAGCCAGACCATCATCGGCCCCGCGATCCCGCGCATCGTGGCCGACCTGGGCGGTCTGCCGTACTACGCCTGGCTCTCCACGATCGTCATGCTGGTGAGCGCCATCATCACCCCCATCAGCGGGAAGCTCGCCGACATGTTCGGACGCCGGCGCTTCTACATCATCGGTCTCCTGGTGTTCATGGGTGGCTCGGTGCTGTCGGGGCTGGCGATGAACTTCTGGTTCCTCGTGTTCAGTCGTGCCGTGCAGGGCATCGGCATGGGCATCCTGATGCCGCTGTCCCAGACCATCCTGGGCGACATCATCCCGGCCCGCCAGCGCGGCAAGTACCAGGGCTACATGGGTGCCATGATGGGCGCCGCGCAGGTCGCCGGCCCGCTCATCGGTGGCGCCATCACGGACGCCTCGTCGTGGCGGTGGCTGTTCTACGTCAACCTGCCGGTGGGGCTGATCGCGATGGTGATCATCATCCGGTTCCTCCACGTGCCGGAGCTGTCGATCCCCCGCACCGTCGACCACGCGGGCATCACCACCATGTCGCTGGGCGTCACCTCCGCCCTGCTCGGCATCACGTTCGGCGGCACGCTCGGCTGGCTGGACCCGGTCGTGCTCGGCCTGATCGCCGCCGGCTTGGCGCTGCTCACCTGGTTCGTGTTCATCGAGCGGCGCGCGGCCGAGCCGATCGTGCCGATGCACCTGTTCGGCAACGCGATCTTCACCTGGTCGGTCATCGCCTCCTTCTTCCTCAACATGGTGCTGATCGTGCTGCTCATCTACACCCCCGTGTACGCCCAGGGCGTGCTCGGGGTGTCCGCGACGGCGTCCGGACTCATCCTCATGCCGATGAACCTCGCCGTCTTCGGCATCGGCATCGTGATCGGCCTGCTCACCACCCGCACCGGCCGGTACAAGGTCTTCGCGGTGGGCGGGACCGCGATCGTGGTGGTCGCCAGCGGGCTGCTGCTCCTGTTGGACGCCCACTCCAGCCAGCTGGAGCTCACCGCCATCACCACCGTGTTCGGCATCGGCATCGGCATGTCGTTCCAGATCTACACCCTGGCCGTCCAGAACGCCGTCCAGCGGCGCGACCTGGGCCCGGCGACGGCGTCCCTGCAGTTCTTCCGCAACATCGGCAACACCCTGGCCACGGCCGTCGCGGGCACGATGATGACCCAACAGCTGCTGGCCGGTCTGGGCAGCCACATGACGCCGGAGGCGGCGGCCAACGTCCCCGCGGGCGGCATCGACCCGAACGCGGTGCTCAACCCCAGTCAGCTGGCCGGCCTCCACCCGGCCGTGGTGGACGTGCTGCACCGCTCGCTCGCCGACGCCATGCACAGCGTCTACCTGTTGCTGCCCGGGCTGGCCGCGGTGGCGCTGGTGGCCACCCTCCTGATCCGCTCCATCCCCCTGCGGGACTCCCTCGCCTCCCCCGAGCGCACGGGGCGCGGGATCCTCGACTCGACGGCCATGTCGGCCACCGACCGCGAGATGACCCTGCTCACCCCCCGGGAGTTCCACCAGCGCAGCAAGGAGCGGTTGCTGGCCGCCCACCTGTTCCTGCTGGCCGAACAGGTGGAGCGGCCCCACAACGACCTCCTCCGCGCCGCGGTCGCCGACTTCGGCGAGGGCGACCTGGACCGCGGGCTGCAGCTCATGCGCTCCACCAGCGTCATGCTCGAGTCCGAGGACCCGACCGTGATCGACGCCCACGAGGGGTATGCGGTCGAGCTCTCGGAACGCGGCAAGCGCCGATCCATGCTGTCGGACGCCCTCACCGCCCGTCTCTACGAGGTGGCCTCCCGGGTGGCCGAGCAGCCGGACGGCCCGCCCACGAAACCGCACCTGGCCACCGTCGAGGGCATCGACGCGGCCGCCCTGGACCGCGCGGTGAACATGCTCAACGTGGCCATGATCGCCGATCTGGCGAACCGCCGCTGGCCGGGAGCCGACGAGGACTGAGCCGGACGGGCGCTCAGCCGAACCAGTTGAGCACGGTGCAGCCGACCGAGAAGAGGATGAGGCCGCCGAACAGCGCGACGCTCAGCAGCAGGCTCTCCAGCTCGCTGGGTGACGGTCCGTCCTCCTCGGATGTCAGCGGCTCCTCCGGCGTCACTGCGGTCTGGTCCAGGTGCTCGCTCATCCGTTGCCCCCCAACCGACCGAGATCGGACACCAGGGCCATCGTGAGAATGACGAACACGACCCCCATGAACGCCGTGTAGAGCCAGCGGTGCGGGTGGTCGGCACGCCAGAATCGGCGCAGGCTGATGACGCCATTGACGACGGCATAGCCACACAGCGCTATCCCGATCGGCGCCGCCACCCACCCCGACAGGCTCAGGATCGGGACGAGCACGGGCACCATCACATAGGTGATCAGGCAGCGGACGGCCGACACCACCACCGAGATCCGGAAGGCGCGGTGGGCGCCGCCGCCGGCACGCGGGTCCGGGGTGCGGACACCCAGCACGGCACGCATGGCGCGGTCGGTCACGGCGGTCGACCGGAACGACACAGAACCGGCAGGCCCGGTGGTCGAGGGGGTCGCGACGACGGAGTCTGTCATCCCACGCCCCCTTCCGCGTCACGCGCCGCCCGGGAGTGCAGCCACCACCGTCGGGCGCCCAGAGCGGCGACCAGCACGCCGATCCCGCCCACGACCACCCCCAGGAACAGTCCCCAGTAAAGAGGTTGGAGGAAGAAGTCGGTCTCGGTGCCGCTGACGATGGTGCCGATCAGGAAGCCGAACAGCGGCGCCAACCCGGCTGTCACCGCGCCCAGCACCGTCATCCAGAAGCCCGGCGGTGTCGGCACCAACCGCACGGGCCGGCCGGCCGGGATCTCGAGTGTCTCCTCGGTCATCGCGCTCCTCCTTCGCGGGGGCGGTCCACGATGGCCAGCCCGGGTTTGGTGTGGGGCCCGTCCACCGGCTCCTCCGGTGCGGCCAGGCGGTTGAGCGTGCCCAGCAGCGGCCCGATGATGTCCATGGGCAGCGGGAAGACGACCGTGGAGTTCTGGTCCGCGCCCAGCTCGAGCAGCGTCTGCAGGTAACGCAACTGCAGGGATGCCGGCGCCTCGCTCAAGGTGAGCGCGGCGTCACGGAGCTCCTGGGACGCCTGTAGCTCACCGCGGGCGCTGATGACCTTGGCGCGCCGTTCCCGCTCGGCCTCCGCCTCCCGCGCCATCGCCCGCTGCATGATCTCCGGGATCTCCACGTCCTTGATCTCGACGACGGGTACCTCGACACCCCACTCCTGGGCCTGCTGGGCGATCGAATGGGCCAGGTCTTCGTTGAGGTCGGCGCGGTGTGCGAGCAGGGTGTCGAGGTCGGCGCGACCGACGACCGAGCGGAGGGTGGTCTGCGCGAACTGTGACGTGGCGATCGCATGGTTCTCCACCGACATCACCGACAGGATTGGGTCGACCACCTTGAACATCACCACGGCGTTGACGCGCGCTGTGACGTTGTCCTTCGTGATCACCTCCTGCGGCGGAATCGTTAGCGTCACCACACGCAGGTCGACGCGCACCAGCTTGTCCAGGAACGGAAGCACGAGGATGGGGCCCGGGCCCAGCGGCCCCCGAAGCCTTCCCAGCCGGAACGTCACGGCGCGCTCGTACTCGCGGATGACCCGGACGGACGCCACCACGAGCGTGAGGACGAGCAACACGGCCACCAGGATGAGGATGGTCTCAGGATTCATGCGTGGCCCTTCGGTCCGAGGCGTAGTGGGAGCGTTTGCGAGCGGCGGCAGCGGCCGCGGCGGCGCGCTCGGCGACGACGTCGTCCAGGCTCTGCACGAAGACGCCGTGGGGGTCGACCGGGGTGTGACGCAGGTGCGACCACAGCGGCAGTGATCCAATGGCCACCAACACCGCTGTGCCGAGCGCCAGCGCTTGGCTCGGCCACGTGGACACGGTGAGGGCAGTGACCACCGGGAACAGCACGGCCAACACGGTCACCGAGCACGCGATGCCCCGATGGAAGCGGGCCGACTCCGACGCCGGCCACGTGTCCACCGGGCGCTTGATCTCCCGGCCGGCGTCCGACGCCGTACAGGTCTCCTTGACCGGGCAGGCGTTGCACACCAGGGGCAACCCTCGGTAACGCATCACCCGGTTCTCCGGGTCGAATGACTTGGGGTAGAGCCACTGGTCCTCCGGACACAGCCAGGCGTCGTGGCTCTCGTGATAGACGAACCCGCCGGTGCGGTGCCTCTCGAGCGCGTTGTGCGAGCGCTGCGCGAGCCGGTCGATCCCGTGTGCCACGAGCAGCAGGACGACGCCGTACCCCGCACCCAGCCAGGCGGCGATCTCGATCGCGGTCATTGCCCCGGCTCCCTGAATCCCGTGCGGTCCTCGCGGGCCTCGTCGTGCTCGGCGACGAACAGCGTCTCCGGTTCCATCCGGGTCACGGTGGCAGGCAGCGCGTGGCGGACTCCGAGCCAGCAGATCCACAGGAACGGCAGGACTCCGCCGACGAGGAACACGACGTCGCCGGGCAGGCGCATCCACTCGAGGATGGCGTTGCCGGGCTGGGCGATGTAGCCGAGCGTCCGCGCCTCGTAGTAGCCGGTGTTCACCGACTGCCACAACTGCAGGACGCCCAGCGGCGCCAACGTGGCGAACACCATCCACGCCAACCCGAGGTTGAGCGACCAGAACGAGATCTTGGCGAGCCGCTCCGGCCACCGGTCTGGCGGAATGATGTAGCGCAGCGCGAACAGCGCGAGGCCGACAGCCAGCATGCCGTAGACGCCCATCATGGCCCCGTGGGCATGGTTCGCCGTGAGCGCTGTGCCGATCTGGTAGTAGGAGACGATCGGCAGGTTGATCAGGAAGCCGAAGACACCGGCACCCACGAAGTTCCAGAAGCCCACGGCAACGAGGAACATGACCGACCAGCGGTGTGGGAACGGTGCGCTCGAGCGCGACTCCTGGCTGGAGCCCAACTGCAGGAACGTCCAGGCCTCCACGGTCAGGAACGTCAAAGGGATGACCTCCAGAGCGGAGAAGAAGGCGCCGAGGGCCATGTGCTCCACCGGGGTGCCGGAGAAGTACAAGTGGTGCATGGTGCCGATCACGCCACCGACGGAGTACAAGATGATGTCGAGGAAGATGATCTGGATCGCGATGGTGCGGCGCACGACGCCGAGCATGACGAAGATGTAGGCAACCATGACGGTGGTGAACAGCTCCAGGAAGTCCTCGACCCAGAGGTGGACCACCCAGAAGCGCCAGAACTCGGCGACGGTCAGATGGGTTTCGGTGGTGGCCAGCAGACCGACGGCATAGAACGCCGGAATCGCGAGGCCGGCGTAGAAGAAGAGCCACGGCATGTTGAACTTCGATTCGGTGCGCAGCCGCGACCGGATGGCCCGGTAGATGATGATGATCCACAGGAACAGGCCGACCACGAGCAGGATCTGCCAGAACCGCGGCAGGTCGAGGTACTCCCACTGCTGGTCGAAGAAGATCGAGCCCGCCGCCCACTGCGGGCCGTACGCGCTGATCGCGGTGCTCACCAAGGTGCCGCCGACGACGAGCGCCAGGGCGCCGAGGAGCCCGAAGCTCAGCCAGTGCTGCCGCTTCGGTTCGCGTCCGGAGATGATCGGCGCGAGGAAGATGGCTGCCGCGAGGAAGGCCGCCGCGGTCCACAGCAGGGAGAGCTGCAGGTGCCACGTGCGTGCCAGGTTGAACGGCAGGATGCGCGCCAGGTCGATCCCGAAGAAGGTGGACAGGTCGGCGCGGTAGTGCTCGATCGCCGCCCCCAACGTCGTCTGGATCGCGAACAGCAGTGCGACGACGAGGAAGAACCACGCGGTGGAGCGCTGCGCCTTCGTGATGCCCACGGCCCCGGGCTGCAGGAAGCGCAGGGAGGGCGTCTCGGCGCTGTGCCAACCGATCTTGCGGCTCCAGCGTCCGTAGAGGGCGAACAGCGCGCCGAGGCCGCCGAGCAGCGCGACCAACGAGATGCCGGACCAGACCAGGATGTCGGCGGTCGGGGTGTTGTTGACCCGCGGCTCGGAGGGCCAGTTGTTAGTGTAGGAGTAGTCGTGGCCCTCGCGCTGCGCGGCGCTGGCCCACGCCGTCCAACTGAAGAACGCCGTGAGCTCGTGGATCTGCTGCGGGTCGGTGATGACGCTCGGCAACAGCCCGTACCGCGTGCTGGGCTCGCCGAAGAACTCGGCGTAGTGGGCCGTGATCTCCTCGAACGCCGAAATCTGTTCCGGGGTGTAGGTCAGGACGCCGGTGGCGGCGTCGTAGCGGTTGGTGCGCATGAGCTCGGCGGTCGCGCTCGTGGGGTCCGGCACGCCCTGGGCCTCCAGCTCCCCGCGGACGTGGTCGGCGGCCAGCCGCAGGTACTCGGCGGTGTAGTCCGGCCCCAGGTAGGCGCCGTGGCCCATCACCGAGCCGTACTGCTGCAGCCCGCGTCGGAGGAAGAGTTGCTGGCCGGCCGTGATCTCCTCGCCGGTGAACACCACCTCACCGGTCGCACTGACGACGCGGTCGGGTTGGGGCATGGAGTCGGTGTAGGTCCGGTAGGCGAGCACGCCCATGACCATGAAACCGAAGACCAGGACGAGGGCGACGCCCTGCACCCAGCCCTTGGACATCGTCAGCTCAGCCTTCGACGGCTGGGCCTCATGGCTCTTGTCGACCAGGCTCACGGCCACACCTCCACGTTGGTGAGACCGTCAGGAAGCTCCTGACGGTTGACCCGGACGTGGTCGACGGTGCTGCGAGGGTCGCGACAGAGACGGCCTGGCGCTCAAGCTAGTGACGGCAGGTGGGCTTTGTCCACCCCCCGTTCCACCCTCGACTATCGACCCCGGTGTGCCTCAGGCCTGCGTGTGGCGGAACGTCTCGGCGCCGTCGGCGTCCGTGGCGTGGACGGTGAACGTGCCCGCGGAGAGGTTGGCGTCCAGCACCGCCGTGTGGCCCGCGCGGGTCCAGGTGATCGAGAGCTTGTCGGGGTCGGTGTCGGCCACCGAACACGTCGCGTCGAAGCCGAAGGCCGGGCTGGTGTTGCGGAAGCGCAGCAGGGTCAGCTGGTCGCGCACGACGGGCCTGCCGAGGCCGTCGACGATGTCGCTGTAGGACAGGTTCGTCCGGTTGATCTCCTTGTGGGCATCCTGGCCGAGCGTCTCGACCGCCGCGATGTCGTTCTCCCCCGCGAAGAGGTCGAGGTACCAGACCTGCGGCTTGCCGGGCATGAACAGCTGGATCGCGCGGGCCAGCACCATGCGGGCGTCGTCGGCACCGAGCGCCGAGTAGTAGGTGGCGTTGACCTGGTAGTAGATGTTCTTCGCGCCGTGCAGATCCTTGACGCGGCCCCCGCGGCCCTTCACCGTCTCGATGACCGCCTCGATGCGCTCGTCGCTGAGCAGGCCCTTGAGGTCGAGCAGCGGGATGCCGTCGTGGCAGCCGAGCATGTTCACCGTGACGATGCCGCGGTCGAGCATCTCGCCGATCCAGCGGCGCAGCACGGTGGTGTCGCGGCGGTCGAAGGCGTCGATCAGCAGGCCGGGCAGGAAGAAGTCATAGGTCATGAACCCCTTCTCGGCGAGGGTCTCGTGGATGCGCTCCTCATAGCGGGAGTGGATCTCGGGCAGCAGCGAGACGCCGTGGCGGTCAGCGAGCCCCTTGACGCGGTCCAGCAGCTCCCACGTGCCCGGGTCGTTGAGGAAGTTCGTCGCCCCCGGCTCCTTCGGGGCGTAGGCGAAGGCGTCCAGCCGGACGATCGTCGCGCCGTAGCCGGCCAGCCGGGCGAGGGTGTCGGCGTAGAAGTCCCACACCTTCTCCGAGCGGATGTTCAGGTCCATCTGGCCGAGGTACCGGCGGCGGGATTCGTAGGCGTCCACCACGGCGTCGGCCGCGTGGGCCAACCCGGTGAAATCGGCGGACGCCGGCCGCGCGCCGGCGTCGAGGGCCGCGTTGACGCGGGCGGCGGCGAGGAGGGCCGCGCCGTACTGCAGGCCGGCGGCTGCCATGAGGTCCTGCGCGTCGAGCCGGGGGTAGGAGACGTGCTGGTAGAACGTGTTCCAGTAGGGCTTCTCCGTGCCGTCGGGCAGGCGCACCATCAGGATCGGCAGGCCCGGTTTACGGAAGAACATGTCCTTGATGAGCTCCGGATCGGGCTGGATGTAGCCCTCCGGCGTCATCTCCCCGTGGCCGGCCCAGAACGCGTTCCAGTCGATGAAGAAATCGGCGTACTCGGACGCCTCGCCGCGGGCCAGGATGTCCTGGAACTGCGGTGACAGCACCGAGGCGTGGTTGAGGATGAAGTCGAACTTCAGGTCGATGCCGAGCTCCGAGAGCGCGGCGAGGTCGGCCGGGGTGGCGTACACGTCGCTCAGGTCGTAGCTGATGACCGAGAAGCCCCGGTCGAGGTCGGTGTTGAACACGCTCGGCAACAGGTAGGCCGAGCTGAACACGTCGGTCAGGGCCGGCGCGCGGAGGAAGTCGACGAGGTCGCCCAGCGTGCCGCCGAGGCTGTCGGGGTACGCGTTCAGCATCGGGCCGGCGTCCGGGCCCGCGTTGCCCATGCGGCGCAGGTAGGCCGCGTGGTCGATGAGCTCGCCAGACTTGGCCAGGATGATCTTGGCCCGGGATGACTGCGCGTGCAGCTTGGCCTGCTCCAGCGCGAGCACCAGCGAGGTGAACGGGCTGTCGACCGCGCCGTCGCGGGCACGGGAACGGCGGTGCGCCAGCGTTTCCTCCGGGGTGCTGTTGAGCAGGATCGGAATGTCGACGCCCTCGACGAGTTCGTTGTTGCCGTGCGTCCACTCCACGACGAGCACGCGGACGTCGGAGACGTCGACGAGGTCGTACCAGAGGTCGCCCTCCTCGCGGCCCATCCGCTTGAGCGTCAGCACCGGCTCGCCCGCCTTGAACGCGGCGAGGATGCCGTTGACCTCCTCGAAGTCGATCTCGCGCTTGCTGCCGAGGTAGGACGCCAGCGTGCGGCGTCCGGCGTCGAGGTAGGCCGCGAGCCACGGGTGCTCGGCCACCTGGCCGGCGTCGGCGTCCAGCCCCGCCGCCTGCAGGTCCGCCAGCTCCTGGCGCACCTGCGGGTTGTACTGCCCGGACTTCACGAGCCCCTGCACCGCCCCGTTGCGGAACTGGCGCAGCCGCTCGGCGTCGTTGGCCGCCGGGACGCGGCGCGGGTAGTTGTCGCCGGAGAGGATGTAGGCGCCGACGCCGTTGTGGTTGAGGTAGTGCGCCAGCAGCGAGCCGGTCTCAGACTTGCCGACGCCCGACCCGCCGTGGACGGCCACGACCGCCTTGCCGCCGTCGGCGAGCAGCGGGGTCAGCTGGTCCCACAACACCGGGAAGATCGCCTGCGCCCCGCGCACGTGCCCCTCCGTGATGTGCACCTTGTCGCCCGGCATGTCCCCCACGGGAACGGTCGAGACGTCGTCGATGACGGGCAGGGTGGGCTTCACGCGTCCTCCTCGTGGGTGCTGGGCGCTCCAAGGCTAACGCCCAACCCCGGGAGCCGCTGCCCAGTCGCGAGTCATCGGTCCCGGAGCACCGACAGCCGCTCGAGGTACTCCTCGGGCGCCAGAGCGCCATCGGCGAGCCGATGGGCCAGGACGCGCTCGGGTGCGGCGTGCGCGACGGTCAAGGAATCCTCGCGCAGGACGGCAGACCGGCTGAGGAACTCCTCGACGGTGACGTCGCCGGCGGCCAGCCGACCCCGCAGAGCGGCGAGGGCTTCGGCTTCGGGATGGATCGGACGCACCGCGTCGAGGCGACCGTGCCTGCGCAGAATGCGCAGGGCGATCACGACGGCGAGGACCGTGAAGAGGAACGGCCAGACGACAATGCCGATCGGGTGGCCAAAGAGAACGAAGCCTGCCAGGGGGAGGCCGGTGAGTGTGATTTCCATGGGCTCCATTCCACCGTCACGCCACAGCCTGCACATCGGCCGCTGCGATGAATCCAGGTGGGGCCTCATACGTCCGCGTGCGTACGTGGCGCTACGCACCTCAGCCCACGACACGCGTCCCCGCCACGCCCTACGCTCGAGGCATGGCGGCTCGCGCGTGGGTGGGCACGGCGGCGCGCGCCGCCGCCTCTGCCCTCGTGCTGCTGGCGGGCTGGCGCTTCGCCGGGCTGGCAGGGACGCCGGGCGATGCCCCGCCCTGGAGCACCGGGGGCCTCCCGATCGAGGCGAAGCCTCTCACGCCGCTCGTCGCCGCCACCGTCACGATCATCGTGGCCGGGCTGCTGGTCGCGCGCGTCCGGCCGCGCCTCGGGTACGGCCTGACCCTCCTCGGCATGGTGGCTCACGGTCTGGCGGGCGGCGACGCGCCCGCGCTGGTGCTGCCCGGCATGTTCGTCGCCGTCGGCCTGGTCCATCATCTCCCCCCGCGCCGGCTGTGGCTGTGGCTGCTGGCCCTGCCCGTGGCGCTGTGGTCGCCCGCGTGGAACCAGGCGTGGCTCGGCCTGACAGATCTGCGCGTGGTCTGGTCGGTGGTGACCACCACGACGCTGACGCTGGTCCCCGCAGCCTTTGCTGCGCTGCGCATGGCGCGTCTGCGCGCGGCTGCGGCCGCCCGCGCGGGCGAGCTGCAGCGCGCCGCCCACGAGGAGCGCCTCCGCGTCGTCCATGACATCCACGACATCGTCGGGCACTCGCTGTCGATGATCTCGCTCCAGTCGGCCGTCGCCCTCCGCGTCCTCGACACCGACCCCGCCCAGGCACGCCTGTCGCTCGAGGCCATCCGCGGCTCCAGCCGGGACGCCCTGGCCGAACTGCGCGCGGCCCTCGACGTGTTCCGCACCGCGGACGCCGTGCTCACCCCGGCCCCCACCCTCGACACCATCGCCTCCCTCGTGGCGGACGTCCGCGCCGGCGGCGTCCGGGTCGAACTCGACCCCGTCCCGGACGCCTCCGGCCTGACCGCGGCCGTCCAGACCGTCGCCCACCGCGTCGTCCAGGAGTCACTCACCAACGCCATTCGACACGCCCCCGGCTCGGCGGTCCGGGTGACCCTGACCCGGGGGGCGGGGGCACTGCGCGTCACCGTCGCCAACGATCGCGCTGCGGGCGCGATCACCGAGGGCGGGGGGCTGAGCGGCATGCGGAGCCGGGTCGAAGCCGTGGGCGGACGCCTGGCCGTCACCCCCGGCCCGGATCGGTTCTGCCTCACCGCGACGCTGCCCGATCCCACACCGTTCCCGTCCCCGTCCCCGGAGGAGCCATGACCGACATCCGCGTCCTGATCGTCGACGACCAGCCCCTCGTGCGGATGGGTCTGCGCGCCCTCATCACCTCCGAGCCCGGTCTCACCGTGGTGGGCGAGGCCGGAGACGGTGACGCCGCTGTGGCCGTCGTCCGGGAGCTGGCTCCCGACGTCGTCCTCATGGACATCCGGATGCCGGGCACCGACGGCCTGACCGCACTGCGCGCCGTGACGGCAGACCCCGCCCTGACGGCCACCAAGGTCGTCATGCTCACCACCTTCGAGCTGGACGAGTACGTGTTCGCCGCCCTGGAGGCTGGCGCCTCGGGTTTCATCGTCAAGGACGCCGATGCCGACGACATCCTGCGCGCCGTCCGGGCTGCCGCGTCCGGGGAGAGCCTGCTGTCGCCGACCGTCACGCGTCGGGTGATCGCTCAATTCGCGCACACGCGACGCACGCCCCCGGCTCCCCGCGCGCACCCGGGCCTCGCGGAGCTGACCGACCGCGAGCGGGAGGTGCTCGCCCTCGTCGCCGAGGGGCTGAACAACGACGAAATCGCCACGCGCCTGTTCATCAGCAAGGCGACCGCCCGCACCCACGTGAGCCACATCCTGCTGAAGCTTGGCGCCCGGGATCGGGCGCAGCTCGTCGTGATCGCCCTCACCTCTAGGCTGGAACCATGACCCTGCGCGTCGACGGCCTGCTGAACCTGCGTGACCTGGGCGGCACGCCCACCGGCACCGGAGCGACGGTGCAACCGGGGCGGCTGTGGCGCTCGGAGAACCAGACGCTGCTCACGCCGGCCGCGCTGGACGCGCTGGTCGAGCAGGGTCTGAGCGACGTCATCGACCTGCGGACGGACTTCGAGGTGAACGGCTCCCCCTCCCCGTTCGCCGAGCGCGCGGGGGTGGCCTACCACCACCTCAGCTACTTCCCCACCGCGGCCGACGACGACGCCGACGTGCTCGACCAGGCGTTGCCCTGGGTCGACAACGAGCTGAAGGTGACGCCGGTCACCGGCAACGAGCACGCCGACGGGTACCTCATGTTCCTTGCCATGCGCCCGGACTCGGTGATCGCCGCCCTGCGCGCGATCGCCGGCGCCGAGGGCGCGGCGCTCGTGCACTGCGCCGTCGGGCGCGACCGGACGGGCTTCACGGTCGCCCTGGCCCTCGCCCTGGTCGGGGTCGCCGACGACGTCATCGCCGCCGACTACGCGCGCACCGCGGACGCCATCGTCGACGTCATCGCGAACCTGTGGAAGGACCCGACCTACGAGGCCGAGGCAGGCGGCCGGATCGACCCGGACGCCGTCCGCCCCACCCCCGAGCCGATGCTCGCGATCCTCGACCACCTGACGCGCACCCACGGCAGCGTCCGCGCCGCGCTCACCCCGTTGGGCTGGACCGACGCCGACCAGGCCGCCCTCGAACGCCACCTGCTGGACGCCTGAGCGCCCTCAGCCGGACGCCAGTCGCGCCAGCGCGGCGTCGTACTCGAGCTCCAGCCGAGTGACGAGCTCGGCGACGCTCGGCACGTCGTCGATGCCCGCCACGCCCTGTCCGGCCGACCAGATGTCGCGCCAGGCCTTGGCGTCGTCGGGGGTGGGGTCGGTCAGGTGGGTGAGGTCGGGGCGCTCGGGAGTGGGCAGGGCGTCCGGGTCGAGACCGGCCGCGACGAGGCTCGCGCGCAGGAAGTTCGCCGGCACGGTGCTGACCCCGGGCGTCAGCACCACGTCCTCGGCGCCGGCCGCGACGAGCATCTGCCGGTAGGCGTCGGAGGCCATCGACTCGGCGGTGGCGATGAAGCGGGTGCCGAGGTGGGCCAGGTCGGCACCCATCGCGCGGGCGGCCAGCACGTCGGCGCCGGTGCCGAGGCCGCCGGCGAGCAGCAGCGTGCCGGAGAAGACACGCCGCACCTCGGCGAGCAGCGCGAACGGGTTGACCGCGCCGGCGTGCCCCCCGGCCCCGGCCGCGACGCACACCAGGCCGTCGACGCCGGCGTCCGCCGCCTTGGCCGCGTGGCGGGCGTTCGTGACGTCGTGGAACACCACCCCGCCGTAGGCGTGCACCGCCGCGACCACCTCCGTGGCCGCCCCGAGCGAGGTGAACACGACCGGCACCCGGTGAGCGGCAATCACGGCCAGGTCGTCGGCCAGGCGCCGGTTCGAGGAGTGCACCACGAGGTTGACGCCGTGGGGGGCGTCGCCCGGGCCCAGGGCGTCCTCGATCTGCGTGAGCCAGTCGTCCAGGCCGGCCGTCGTGCGCTGGTTGAGCGCCGGGAAGCTGCCCAGGACGCCCGCGCGGCAGCACGCCACGACGAGGTCGGGGCCGGAGACGAGGAACATTGGCGCCGCCACCACCGGCAGGCGGAGGCGACCCTCGAGCGACGCGGGCAGTGCCATGCGGGCAGTCTGGCAGGTCGGGCGTGGCTACGCTGGCGGGCATGGAGCTTGAGGTCGTCGACAACGAGGAGCGGGAGCGCTTCGAGATGCGCTCGGGGCGCAAGGTGATCGGCTGGGCCGCCTACCAGGAGACCGCCGAGCTGATCGTCTTCACCCACACCCACGTGGACCCAGAGTGGGAGGGCCAGGGCATCGGCGGCCGCCTCGTGCAGGCGACGCTCGACCACGTCCGCAGCCAAGGCATGCCCGTGCTGTCGACGTGCTCGTTCGTGACGGCGTGGCTGGACCAGCACCCCGACTACGCCGACCTGCGCTACCGGGCGCCGCAGAGCCAGGTGACCGACTGATGGAGATCACCGTCACCGGGCGCCACAGCTATCGCGTCCCGCCCGAGACCGGGCTGGTGTCCCTCGGCCTGGTCGCGGAGGCCCCCGCCGCCCGCGAGGCCGCCGACACCGTGTCGGCGTTGGCCCGCGAGCTGGCCGAGGAACTCGCCGGGCTGGCCGGCCCGGGCGGCCCGGTCACCTGGCACACCGTCGGAGCGATGACCACCTCGTCGTGGCGCCCGTACGACCCCGACGGCGCGCCGCTCGCGCCGCGGCACTCCGCGTCGGTGACTGTGCGCGCCCGGTTCGCCGACCTGCCCGCCCTGGCCGCCTTCGTGTCGGCGTGGGCCCTGCGCGACGCCTGCCAGCTCAACGGCGTCGACTGGGAACTCAGCGACGCCACCCGCGCGGAGTTGGAGGACGCCGCCCTCGCCGCGGCGGTCGCCGACGCGCGCCGGCGGGCCACGGTGATCGCCGAGGCCGCCGGCGCCGGCGCGGTGCGGCCGGTGTCGTTCCGCGACCCGCGCCCCGACCACGGGCCGGTGCCCTACGGGAGAGCCGTGATGCTCTCCGGCGGTGCGCCCGACGGCCCGAGCCCGCTGGTGGTCAACGACATCGAGGGCGCCGTCGCCGTGGAGGCCACGTTCGCGGCCGATACCGTGGCGTCATGACCCACGGACCGCTCTCCCGCGCCCTCGCCGACGGCCCCGTCATCCTCGACGGCGGGCTGGCCACCCTGTTGGAGGCCCGGGGCCACGACCTCGGCTCGGCGCTGTGGTCGGCCCGGCTGCTCATCGACGACCCCGGCGCGATCGTCGCCGCCCACGCCGCCTACTTCGAGGCCGGCGCGCAGGTGGCGACGGCGGCGTCCTACCAGGCGTCCCACGACGGGTTCGCCGCGCTGGGGCTCGACCGCACCGAGGCCAACCGCATGCTGCGGCGCTCGGTGAAGCTCGCCCGCACGGCGCGCGACGAGGCGCAGCGCGGTGGCTGGGTGGCGGCGTCCGTCGGGCCCTACGGCGCCGTGCTCGCCGACGGCTCGGAGTACCGCGGCGACTACGGGCTGACGGTCACCGAGCTCCGCGACTTCCACCGCCCGCGGCTGGCCGTGCTGGCCGACGCCGAGCCCGACGTCCTCGCCCTGGAGACCCTGCCCTGCCTGGCCGAGGTGGAGGCCGTCCTCGCTGAGACCGCACAGCTCGGCATCCCGGCTTGGCTGTCCGTGACGGTCGCGAACGGCCGGCTGCGCTCCGGGGAGTCCGTGGCCGAGGCGTTCGCCCTGGCCGCCGATGCGCCCCACGTGCTGGCCGTGGGCGTCAACTGCTCCGCGCCCGGCGAGGTGCTGGGCGTCGTCGAGCAGGCCGTCGCCGTCCGTCCGGGCGTCGCCTACCCGAACTCCGGGCAGCAGTGGGACGCCACCGCCCGCGCCTGGGTGGGGGCGTCCGCCTTCGACCCGGCCCTCGTGCGGGGGTGGGTGGACGCCGGCGCCCGCCTGGTCGGCGGCTGCTGCCGGGTGGGGCCGGCCGAGATCCGGGCCATCGCCGACGCCCTGCACGCCGGCGAGGCCGGCTTCGACATCTGAGCCGGACGCCTCAGCGCGCCGACGGCGGCGGCACCATCGGGCCGAGGTCGCCGTCGGGGGCGTCGTCGAGATCCACCATCACGGGCGCGTGGTCGCTCGGGCCGGTGCCCTTGCGGGCCTCCCGGTCGATCCAGGCCGCCGCGACGCGTCCGGCCACCCCTGCCGACGCGAGCACCAGGTCGATCCGCATGCCGCGGTTCTTGTGGAACATGCCGGCGCGGTAGTCCCAGTAGGAGAACACGCGCTCGTCGGGCCAGCGCTCCCGCACGACGTCGGTCAGCCCGAGGTCGAGGAGCGCGCCGAGGGCCGCCCGCTCCGGCGGCGTCACGTGGGTGTGGCCCACGAAGGCGGCCGGGTCGAAGACGTCGGCGTCGGTGGGCGCGATGTTGAGGTCGCCGCAGAGCGCCACGTCGGCCGGTCCGGCGGCCACGGCGTCCCGCAGCGCCGCCAGCCAGGCGAGCTTGTAGCGGTAGTGGTCGGAGTCCGGCTCGCGTCCGTTCGGCACATAGAGGCTGTGCACGCGGACGCCGCCGCACGTCGCGCTGATCGCACGGGCCTCTGCGGTGGCGAAGTCGGGCTGGTCTGCGAAGCCGCGCTCCACGGCGTCCAGCCCCACCCGCGAGAGCAGCGCCACGCCATTCCACTGCCCCTGCCCGTGGCTGGCGAACGCGTAGCCCAGCGCGTCCAGTTCGGCCGCGAAGAGGTCGGCGAACGCGGCGTCGGTGAGCTTGGTCTCCTGCAGGCAGACCACGTCCGGACGCCGCTGCTCCAGCCACGCCAGCAGCCGCGGCGCGCGCTGTTTGGCCGAGTTCACGTTCCAGGTGGCGATCCTCACCCCGCGAGAGTAGCCGCCTCCTAAGCTGGGCGAGGTGGCACCCCTGACGCCTGAATCGCCCGGCCTCGCCGCCCTGCGCGCGGGGTTCGCCGACCCGCCGCGCGCCGCAGCACCGATGATGCGCTGGTGGTGGTTCGGGCCCGACATCACCACCGAGGGGGTCGAGCGCGACCTGACCGCGATGGCCGAGGCCGGCCTGGGCGGCGCCGAGATCGCCTTCGTCTACCCGATGCGGGTGCTCGAGGAGGAGGCCCCCTTCCTCTCCCCCCGCTTCCTGGCCGCGCTCGACCACGCCGTCCGCTTCGGCGCCGCGCTGGGGCTGCGCATGGATCTCACGCTGGGCAGCGGCTGGTCGTTCGGCGGCCCCCACATCACCGACGACCTCGCCGCCCGCACGCTGGTGTGGGAGCGCCGGCTGCTGCCGCCCGGCGCCCACCGCGTCCCCGTCTCGCCCACGTTCCCCGGGGACGACGTCGTCGGCGGGTACGTCCTCCCGCTGGAGGGGCCGGCCACGCCGGTCCACCTGCCGGTGGTCGACGGCCACCTCGACGTGCCCGACACCCCCGGCCCGCGCCAGCTCCTGCTCGCCACCACCCGGCGGACCGGCCAGAACGTCAAGCGCGCCGCGGCCGGTGCGGAGGGTCCGGTGCTCGACCACTACGACGCCGAGGCCGTCCGCACCCACCTGCGCGCCGTGGGCGACGTGCTGCTCGACGCCGTCGATGCGAGCCTGCTGGGCGCGGTGTTCTGCGACAGCCTCGAGGTCTACGACGCGAACTGGACGCCCGCGCTGCCGGCCGAGTTCGCCGCCCGGCGGGGCTATGCGTTGGTGCCCCGGCTGGCCGAGCTGGTGGTGGACACCCCCGGCAGCGACGCGTTCCGTGCCGACGTCCACCGCACCCTCACCGAGCTGTACGAGGAGCACTTCGTCGACGTGGTGTGCGCCTGGGCCGATGATCGCGGCGTCGCGTTCCGGCTGCAGGGCTACGGGGTGCCACCGGCGTCGGTCTCCAGCTACCGCGACGTCGCGATGATCGAGGGCGAGGGCTGGGGCTGGCGGGAGCTGACGTCGGCGAAGTGGGCCAGCTCGGCGGCCCACGAGCGCGGCACGCCGGTGGTGTCCGCCGAGGCGTGGACGTGGGTGAACAGCCCGTCGTTCCGCGCCACCCCGCTCGATCTGGCCAGCGAGGCCCACGAGCACCTGCTGGCCGGCGTCAACCACATCGTCGGCCACGGCTGGCCGCACTCCCCCGCGGACGCCCCCGGCCTGGGCTGGATCTTCTACGCCTCCGGCGCCCTCGACGACCGCAACGCCTGGTGGCCCGCCGCGCCCGCGCTGTGGCGCTACCTCGCGCGGCTGGGGTGGCTGCTGCGCCAGGGCGAGCCCGTGCGCGAGGTGACGCTGTTCGTGCCCGGGCACGACGTGTACGCCCAGCTCGCCCCCGAGCTGGATCTCTTTCGCGCCGTCCGCCGCCACGTCGGCGTCGAGCTGACCGCCGCCCTGCGCACCGCGGGGCACGACTACGTGCTCGTCGACGACGCCGTGCTGGACGCCGCCCCCCGCCCCCGCCCGGTCATCGTCGTGGCCGGCACCACCGACGCCCGCGCCGAGGCGTGGCTTGCCGAGCGGGCCGCCGCCGGCAGCCGGGTGGTGCGGGCAGCGGAGGTGGTCGCGGATCCGGACTTGGTGGGCGATCCCGACGTGGGCATCGAGGGCGGCGAGGGGGACGTCGGCGCCGTGCACCGCCGGATCGACGGCGTCGACGTGTGGTTCGTGGCCAACACGGGCCCCCACGAGAGCCGCGTCCGCGTCCGGCCCCCGGACGCCGCGCCCGGGCTGGAACGCTGGGACGCCCACACCGGCCGGGTCAGCGCGACCTGGCAGACCCCGTTCGCCGACCTCGCGCTGGCCCCCTACGAGGCCGCGGTGCTGGTGGGCTCCTCGGCGCCCGCCACGCGGCTCACGCTGGCCGACTGGACGCTGCGCGCCGGCGTCCACGGCCCCGCCGCGCGCGAGCGGGCCGTCACGCTGCCGCACGTGTGGGAGGACGACCCCGCGCTCGCCCGCTTCTGCGGCAGCGTGACCTACACGGCGACCGTCGCGCTGGACGCCGCGCCCGCGCGCGCCGAGCTGGACTTCGGCTCGTCGGCCCCCAGCGACGGGGCCTTCGCCGGCGACTCGGGGCTGCCGTCGTTCCGCGCCGCGGTCGAGCCCCCGGTCGGCGCGGTGGTGCAGGTGCGGGTCAACGGCACCGACTGCGGCGTCCTGTGGGCCCCGCCGTTCCGCCTCGACCTCACCGACGCCCTGCGCGCGGGGGCCAACGAGCTGACGCTGGTCGTGTCCAGCACCTCGGCCCACGCGCTGGCCGACGACACCCACCTCGCCGAGGCGGTGGCCGCCGTCACGCGCCGCTACGGGCGCCGGTTCGTGTTGCAGGACCTCGACCAGGCCGACGCGGGCGTCCGCTCGGGGTTGTTGGCGACGCCCACGCTGCGGCTGAGCTGACTCACCACCACGGCTCGTCGGTGAGGCGCACCGCCTCGCCGCCGGCCGCTGCGCGCTCGATGGCGAAGCCGATGGCCGCGTCCTGGCAGCCCTCGCGCAGCGGGTAGGGCTCCTTGCCCTCGCCGTCGGCCCAGCGCGCCGTCGCGGCGAGGAGGTCGGCGGTCGCGAGCTGGTCGTCGGACCAGGCCTTGCCCGGCCACGGGTTGCGCCACAGCACGTCGGCGCCGTGAGCGAGCGTGCGGGTGGCGAAGCCGGACATGTCGAGGTCGTGGCCGGCCTGGCGCCGCTCAATGCGGCTGGTGAGCACCGTCTCGGGGCCGCCCCAGGCGACGACGTCCTCGCCGTCCAGCTCGCCGTGGGTGCCGCGGACGACCAGGCGGCGGACGCGGAGCAGGTTGCGGGTCTGGTTGTCGGTGAAGTCGTACACACCGCTGCGGCCGTCCTTGAGGTCGATCACGGCGTGCGTCGTGGTGGCCGGCTCCGGCTCGGTGGCGCCCGTCCAGCCGGCGCGGGTGAGGGGCTGCAGCAGCGGCGCGGTGGTCGTGGTGGCGCGCACGGTGGCCGGCCCGGGAGCGACGCCGAGGTGGAACCGCATCAGCGCGGCGGCGTGGTGAAGCTGGGTGGATGACACCTGGGCCTGGGTCGGCGTCCCGATGATCCCGGACGCGACCAGCGCCCGGCGGGCCGCGTGGGAGGGGTAGCGGGGGTATTGCTCGGCCACCTGGACCAGGTCGCTGGCGCCCACGTCGGCCCACAGAGCGCGCAGGCGGTCGGGGTCGGCGGCGGGCGGGGTCTCGGTGAGCACCCCGACGCCGGCCGCCACACAGGCCCGGACCACGTCGGGCGCGGCGGCGGCGTCCACCGAGGCGACGACGAACCGCGCCCCGGTGGCGGCGAGGGCGTCTTCGAGCGAGGTGAACGTGGGCGCAGGGGTGGGCCGCGGCGTCCGGACGACGACGCCGAGGCACTCCACCCCGGTGCCGCGGGCAGCCTCCCATCAGGCGCGCGAGCGGTAACCCCAGCCGACGAGGAGGAATCCCATGCCGCCAGCGTAGGGCGGCCGGACGGCGGCCGCGTGGGAGACTGGGCGCCGTGCGCTCCGCCCCTGCCCCCGGCCTCGGGTGGCTCGTCCTCGCCGGGCTCACGTGGGGCACCTCGGGCACGATCGGCACCTTCCTCCGCGCCGAGACGGGCTTGGCCTTCCTTGCCGTCGCCGGCTACCGCATCTTCGTGGGCGGGCTGCTGGTGCTCGCGTTCGTCTGGGCCACCCGCAGCGCCCGCTGGCCCCGCACCCGGGCCGGCTGGCGGCGGGTGGCGGCCATCGCCGCCGCATCGGCGCTGTTCCAGTTCGGGTTCTTCTCGGCGCTGGAGTTCGTCGGGGTCGCGGTCGCCACCCTCGTGGTGATCGGCGCCACGCCGCTGGTCGTCATCGCCGTCGAGGCGGCCACGGGCCACCTGCGCCCCACCGCGCGGCTGGGGCTCACGCTCGCCCTCGCGTTGGCCGGGCTGGCCCTGTTGGCCGGCGCGCCCGCGCCCACCGGGGCGGACGCCGGCCGCACCCTGACCGGGCTGGCGCTGGCGCTGCTGGCGTCCGCGAGCTTCGCCGCGATCAGCCTGCTGGGCGCCCGGCCAGTGGCCGACTACGACGACGCGACCGGTACCGCGGGCGCGTTCCTCGCCGGCGGCACCGCTGTGCTGGGCGTGGCCGCCGCCACCGGCGGCATCGCGTTCACGCCCACCCCCGCCGCCCTCGCCTGGCTGCTCGCGCTCGGCCTCGTCCCGTCGGCCGTCGCGTACCTCGCCTATTTCCGCGGCCTGCGGACCCAGTCGAGCACCACCGGGGCGCTGGTCTCGCTGCTCGAACCGGTCACCGCGACGGTGCTGGCCACCGTGGTGCTCGGCGAGCGGCTGGCGCCCAGCGGGTGGGTGGGGGCCGGCCTGCTCGTGCTCGCCGTCGCGCTGACGACGCTCGCCCACCGGGACGTGCGGGGCGGCTAGGGTCGGCACCATGCGCAGCACCGCCGACGCCGACGACCGCGCGTCCCTCCTCCGCTCCCACCCCCGCCCCACCCTGGCCCGACCGGGCTGGGCCAGCCTGGACGGCGACTGGGAGTTCACCACCGGCGCCCCCGGCGACAACCCCGCCGACCTGACGTTCGACCAGAGCATCGTCGTGCCGTTCCCGCCCGAGTCGGCGGCGTCCGGCCTCGGCGTCGACACCTGTGAGGAGCCGCGCTACCGGCGCACGTTCACCGCCGACCCCGCCCCCGGCCACCGCGTGCTGCTCCACTTCGAGGGGGTCGACCACGACGCCCGCGTGTGGGTCAACGGCCACCTCGTCGGCGGCCACGCTGGCGGGTACACCCCGTTCGCCCTCGACGTGACCGACGCGCTGGGCCACGGCGAGAGCGACACCCACACCCTGGTCGTCGCGGCGTCCGACGACGCGCGCGACCTGGAGCTGCCGCGCGGCAAGCAGGCCTGGACGGCCGACCCGGAGGTGATCTGGTACCGGCGCAGCTCCGGCATCTGGCGCAGCGTGTGGCTGGAGGAGGTGCCGGCGCTGCGGATCGCGTCGGTCGCCTGGACGCCGCTCGACACCGATGGCACGCTGGCCGGCAGCATCGCGCTGGCCGGGCTGCCGCGCGGGGCGTCCGGGAGGCACAGCGTGGAGGCGACGTTCACCCACGACGGGGTGCTGCTGGCCCGCATCACGCTGCAGGCCACCGGGCCGAAGGTCGAGTTCCAGGTGCGGCTCGGTGACGCCCGCACCGTGCCCATCGAGCGGTTGCTGTGGACGCCCGAGCACCCGCGCCTCATCGACGTCGACGTGAAGCTGGTCAGCGACGGCGCGGTGGCCGACGAGGTCGCCTCCTACACCGGCCTGCGCACCGTGCGGGCCGTGCGCGGCGCCGTCCGCATCAACGAGCGGCCCACGTTCCTGCGGCTCGTGCTCGAGCAGGCGTACTGGCCGGACTCCCAGTTCACCGCCCCCTCCCTGGAGGCGCTGCGCGCCGAGGCGCAGCTCATCGCCGACCTGGGTTTCAACGGGCTGCGGATGCACCAGGTGTCGGCCGACCCGCGGTTCCTGCGCGCCTGCGACGAGCTCGGCCTGCTCGTGTGGGCCGACCTGCCGGCCGCCCAGCTCTTCACGCCGGCCGCGCTGGAGCGGACGACGGCCAACCTCACCGAGCTGGTGGCGCGCGACCGCAACCACCCCAGCCTCATCGCGTGGGTGCCGTTCAACGAGAGCTGGGGCATCCCGCGCGTGGCGCGCGAGTTGCGGCAGCAGAACGCCGTCGTCGCGCTGCAGGCCCTGGCCAAGGCGCTCGACCCGACGCGGCTCGCCCTCGGCAACGACGGCTGGGAGCACGTCACCGGCGACGTCATCGGCGTCCACGACTACTCCCACGAGCCGGCCAAGCTCAAGCGCCGCTACCTGCCGGGCGTGATCGCCGCGACGCTCGCGTGGCGCCGGCCGGGTGCCCGCCGGCTGGTCGTCGGCGCGCCCCGCCGCCTGGGCCGCACCCTGGCCCTGGAGGGCACCCCGGTGGTGCTCAGCGAGTTCGGCGGGGTGTCGCTGGACAGCGACCAGGCGGCGTGGCGCGGGTACGGACGCGTGCGCTCGGCGTCCGCGCTGGTGGAACGGGTCAGCGCACTGGTGGACGCCGTGGGACCCGACTCGGGTTTGGCCGGCTGGTGCTGGACGCAGCTCACCGACACCCTGCAGGAGCAGAACGGCCTCACCTGGCCCGACCGGACGCCCAAGGCGCCGATCGCCGACCTGCGCGCGGCGATCACCGAGAGCGCGCAGGCTTGACCTGACCGCCGCGGCGGTGGTGGGCTGGTGGCACGTGACCGACTCTGCCGCCGCGCCGCCGAACCCGCACTTCCTCGCCGCCGACTGGTGGCGCCACGCCGTGGTGTACCAGATCTACCCGCGCTCGTTCGCCGACGCGAACAACGACGGCACGGGCGACGTCGCCGGCATGATCGACCGGCTCGACCACCTGGCCGATCTGGGCGTCGACGCGGTCTGGGTGAGCCCCTGGTACCCCTCGCCGCTGCTCGACGGCGGCTACGACGTGGCCGACTACCGTGACATCTCCCCCGACTTCGGCACGCTCGCCGACGCCGACGCGTTCATCGCCGGCGCGCACGCGCGCGGCCTGCGCGTGCTCATCGACCTGGTGCCCAACCACGCGAGCTGGGACCACCCGTGGTTCCGCGCCGCGCTGGCGGCGACGCCGGGCTCCCCGGAGCGGTCGCTGTACCTGTTCCGCGACGGCCGCGGCCCCGGGGGCGACCAGGCTCCCAACAACTGGGGCTCGCTGTTCGGTGGCCCCGCCTGGACGCGGACGACGAACCCTGACGGCACCCCCGGGCAGTGGTACCTGCACCTGTTCGACACCTCCCAGCCCGACTGGAACTGGGAGAACGAGGCCGTCCGCGCCGAGATCGACTCCGTGCTGCGGTTCTGGTTCGACCGGGGCATCGACGGCTTCCGCATCGACGTGGCCGACTCGATGGTGAAGGATCCGGCGCTGCCGGACGCCCCGCTCGACCCGGCCACCGGGTACGGCACGAACACCAAGCGCCCCGGCATGCCGCACTGGGACGTCCCGGGGCTGGACGACGTGCAGCGCCGCTGGCGACGGGTCGCCGATTCCTATGCCGACTCCGAGCTGGGCGGGCGCGTCTTCGTCGCGGAGGCCTACCTCGACCCGATCGAGCGCCTCGTCTCCTACGTCGAGCCCGACCGGCTGCACACCACCTTCAACTTCGACGCGCTCATCTCGGAGTGGTCGGCCGCCTCGCAGCGCGCCGTGATCGCCACGACGCTGGCCGCGCACGCCGAGGTCGGCGCGCCCACCACCTGGGTGCTCGGCAACCACGACAACACGCGCGTGGCCACCCGCTACGGCAAGCCGGTCACCGGGCGCGACTTCACCCAACCCAGCGATGCCGCCGGCGATCCGATCGACCTCACCGCACAGTTGCTGGCGTTGCCCACCGACATCGAACGGGGACGCCGCCGCGCCCGCGCCGCCGCGCTGCTGGAGCTGGGGCTGCCCGGCGGGGCCTACATCTACCAGGGCGAGGAGCTGGGGCTCGACGAGGTCGAGGACCTGCCCGAGGCCGTGCTGCAGGACCCGGTGTGGGAGCGCTCGGGCCACACGATCCGCGGTCGCGACGGCTGCCGGGTGCCGCTGCCGTGGTCGGGTGACGCCGCCCCGTTCGGGTTCAGCGCGGACGCCGACCCGTGGCTGCCCATGCCTGCGCACTGGGCCGAGCTGACCGTCGAGCGCCAGGCCGCCGACCCCGCCTCGACGCTGAACCTCTACCGCCGCGCGCTGCACCTGCGCCGCGACCTGCCCGACCTGCGCACCGACGCCTTCGCCTGGCACGCCCTCGACGGCGGCGAGGTGCTGGCGTTCACCCGCGGCGCGGTGGTGGTCGTGGTCAACTTCGGCGCCGAGCCGGTCGAGCTGCCCGCCGGCGAGGTGCTGGTGGCGTCCGCGGAGCTGACCGACGGCCGATTGGGCACCGACGCGGCCGCGTGGGTGGGCCTCGACGGCGTGACCGGCTGACTACGCTGCCAGGCGTGCCGAAGAAACGCTCCGGGGGCCTGCGCCTGGCCCTCCTCGTCGTGCTGGTGGGCCTGCTGGGGTACGGCATCGGCATCCTGCAACCCCTCGTCGTACGCGCGCCCCTGGTCGTGGGGCAGGACGCGGTGGTGGCGGACGCCGCCCCCTCCCGGGCGCGGCTCGCCGACGCCGGCGGCACCGTGCTGGTCGTCGAGCCCACCGACCGTCCGGCCACGCTGGCGTTCGTGCTCTACCCCGGCGCGCTCGTGCGGCCCCAGGCCTACGAGTGGATCGGCCACGCGCTGGCGTCCGGGGGCGTGACGACGCTGATCCCCGAGTTCGGTGCCGACCTGGCCTTCACCGGCATCGATCGCGCCGAGACGGTCGCCGCCTCGCTGGCGCCGGGGTTGCGCGTCGTGGTCGGCGGGCACTCCCTCGGTGGCGCCATGGCGGCGCAGTACGCGCCGGCCACAAGGACGCCGTCGCCGGGCTCGTGCTGCTGGGCGCCTACCCCGGCAACGGCGTCGACCTGCGCGACGCCGCCTTCCCCGCCCTGACGTTGCTCGCCGAGCACGACGGCGTCATCAATCCCGAGGGCCTCGAGGCCGGGCGCGACCGGCTCCCGCCCGTCCACGAGGAGGTCGTGGTGGCCGGGGCCGTCCACGCCTTCTTCGGGCGCTACGGGCCGCAGGCCGACGACAGCGTCCCCACCGTCACCCGCGCCGAGGCCGAGCGCCAAATCACGGCAACACTGTTACGTTTCACCGGCGGCGTGGCCTAACCTGAATCGTGGCCGCATGCGGCCGCTCCCCGTTTTCGTCTCGAAGGGACGCCCATGTCCGCCGCCCCCACGCTCAGCGACGCCCCGGCCCCCACGGCGTCCGGCAACCGCTCGATCATCGCGATCCTGCTGGTGGCGGCCTTCACCGTCATCCTCAACGAGACCACCATGAACGTCGCCCTGCCCGCGATCATGGCGGACTTCGACGTCACCGAGCGGATCGCGCAGTGGCTCACCACCGCGTTCATGCTCACCATGGCTGTCGTCATCCCCATCACCGGCTGGCTCATCGACCGCTTCACCACCCGCCAGGTGTTCGTCACCGCGATGGTGCTGTTCTGCCTCGGCACGCTGGTGTGCGCCGTGGCGCCCTCGTTCGCGCTGCTGCTCACCGGCCGCATCGTGCAGGCATCCGGCACCGCGATGATGATGCCGCTGCTCATGACCACGATCATGAACCTCGTGCCGCCCCACAGCCGCGGTGCGGTCTTGGGCAACATCTCGCTCGTGATCGCCGTGGCCCCCGCGGTGGGCCCCACGCTGTCGGGCTTCCTGCTGCAGCTCGGCTCGTGGCACTTCATCTTCCTCACCGTGCTGCCCATCGCGCTGCTGATGCTCGCGCTCGGCGTCTGGAAGCTCCGCAACACCGGCGACCACCGCCTCACTCCCCTCGACCCCGCCTCGATCGCCCTGACCGCGCTCGGCTTCGGGCCGCTGATCTTCGGCATGAGCATGCTCGGTGAAGGCGGCGGCGGTGAGGGGGGCGCCGCCTGGGAGGCCCCCGTGGCCCTCGTCGCTGGCCTGGTGTTCCTGGCCCTGTTCGTGTGGCGTCAGCTCCGGCTGCAGCGCACCGACACCGCCCTGCTCGACCTGCGCGTCTTCCGCCACGGCACCTTCACCGTCGCGCTCACGATGATGGCGCTGGGCATGATGGCGCTGTTCGGCTCGGTCATCATGCTGCCGCTGCTGCTGCAGCGCAGCTTCGGGCTCGAGCCGATCCAGGTCGGGCTCATGATGCTGCCGGGCGGCATCATGATGGGCCTCATCGGGCCGATCGCCGGACGCCTCTACGACCGCTTCGGCCCGCGCGTGCTCGTCATTCCCGCCAGCTTCGTCGTGCTCGGGGTGTTCTGGTTCTTCTCGACGCTCACGCTGGCGACGCCGTGGTGGGCCGTCATGCTGGGCCACATGACGCTGAGCACGTCGTTCGCCTTCATGTTCACGCCGCTGTTCACCGTCGCGCTCGGCTTGCTGCCGCGTCCGCTCTACTCCCACGGCTCGGCCGTGGTCGGCACCATCCAGCAGGTCGCCGGCGCCGCGGGCACCGCCTTGTTCGTCACGGTGTTCTCCACGATGTCGGACGCCGCCCTCGCCCAGGGCCTGCCGGACGCCGCCGCCCTGCTCTCCGGCTCCCACTGGGCGTTCCTGTTCGCCGGGGGCGTCTGGGTGCTGGCCGTCGTCGCGAGCTTCTTCGTCCGCAAGCCGGCCGATGTCGACGGCGACCTGCCGGTCGGCGTCCACTGACATGGCCCGCCGCATCCTGTTCCTGGATGTCGACGGCACGCTGGTCGACTACCACAACGACCTGCCGGCCTCCGCGGTCGCCGCGATCAGGCAGGCGCGCGCGGCGGGGCACCTGGTGTACCTCTGCAGCGGACGCGCCAAGCCCGAGGTGTCGGCCGACCGCGTCGTGCTGCACGGCATGGTGTTCGGCGGCGAGCTGTACCGCGCCGACGCGATGAAGGTCAGCTACCTCCTGGGCTCCCCGGACGACCACACCGCCTGCGTGGCCGCCTTCGGCCACCTGCAGCACGGCACCTGGGGCGGCCGGGGCGCCGAGGCGCTGTTCGGCGACGTCGGCGTCACGGGTGTCACCAAGGCGTACGCCGTGGACGCCCTCCTGACCCACCTGGGTGCCGACCGGGCCGACACCGTCGCCTTCGGCGACGCCACCGTCGACCTGCCGATGTTCGCCGCCTGCGGCACGGCCGTCGCCATGGGCAACGCGAGCCCCGACGTGCAGTCCGCCGCCGATCTGGTCACCGACGACGTCGAGGCCGACGGCCTCGCGCACGCCTTCGCGCGGCTGGGCCTGCTGGGCCCGCCCCGCTGACTGCGGCTCACACCAGGGCGAACACCGCGTCCAGCATGGCCTCGGTGAGCCGGCCGGTGAACGTGTTCTGCTGGCTGACGTGGTAGCTGCCGACCAGCCGGACGCCGCGTCCGGTGGGCGTGGCCACCTCGGCGACCGCGCCGTGGCCGAACCGCGGCTTGGGGCGGGGCACCTCCCACCCGCCGCGGCGCAGGGCGACCAGCGCCGCGTCCCAGCCGATCGAGCCCAGGCACAGGATCGAGCGCAGCTGCGGTTCGAGGAGCTGCAGTTCCCGGTCGAGCCATGGGCCGCAGGTGGCCCGCTCGGCCGTGGTCGGCTGGTTGGCCGGCGGGGCGCAGTGCACGGCCGCGGCAATGCGGACGCCGCGCAGTTGCATCCCATCGCCGGTGTGCGTGGCGCGCGCCTGGGACGCGAAGCCCGCGCGGTGGAGGGCGGCGTACAGCCAGTCGCCGGAGCGGTCGCCGGTGAACATGCGGCCCGTCCGGTTGGCGCCGTGCGCCGCCGGGGCGAGCCCGACGATCAGCACCGACGCCGCCGGGTCGCCGAAGCTGGGCGCGGGGCGTCCCCAGTAGGGCTCGCCTGCGTAGGCGGCCCGCTTGGTCGCCGCCACGGACTCGCGCCATTCCACCAGCCGGGGGCACGCGCGGCAGACCGACACGGCGGCGTCCAAGGCCTGCGTGCTGGCGGCGGCTGCGGCGAGCGCGGCCACCCCGGCCGCGTCGTGGGCGACGGGGGTGGCGGCGTCCGCCGGGTCGCCGGGCCAGCCCGCCCCGGGCGGCACGGGCGAGCCGAACGGCTGGCCGGTGATCGGATGGGGGTGCACGCCGGCAACCTACCCCACCTGCGGGTGGTGTCCGCCGACCGCGGACGACCTACGGTGGAGGAAGACGAAGGGAGCACCACCATGTCCGACCTGTCCGGAAAGAAGATCGCGTTCCTCGCCAACCGCGGCGTCGAGCAGCCCGAGCTGACCGACCCGTGGAAGGCCGTCAAGGACGCCGGCGGCGAGCCGGTGCTGGTCAGCAAGAAGCCCGGCACGATCACGGCGCTGAAGGGCGACTGGGACCGCGGCGACGACTTCGACGTCGACGTGACCCTGGCCGACGCCGACGCGGCCGACTACGACGCGCTCGTGCTGCCCGGCGGCACCATCAACGCCGACGACCTGCGGGTGGATGCCGACGCGCAGAAGTTCGTCACGGCCTTCATGAGCGCCGGCAAGCCGGTCGCCCCGATCTGCCACGGCGCCTGGATCCTGGTCAACGCCGGTCTGGTGGAGGGGCGCACCCTCACCTCGGTGGAGAACATCAAGGCCGATCTCGTGAACGCGGGCGCCACGTGGGTGGACGAGGAGTTCCACGCCGACGGCAACCTGCTCTCGAGCCGGACGCCGGATGATCTGCCCGCGTTCAACGCCGGGATCGTGAAGGCGTTCGCTCAGGCCTGAGCTCGTTCGCCGGCCCTGAGGCCGTTGGTCAGACCCGAGGCGGCGAGTTCGGCCGCGGCGGCCAGGATGGCCTCGCTCGCCTCGGGTTCGGCAATCGTGACGCGCAACCCCTCGCCGGGGAAGGCGCGCACGATCAGGCCGTGGCGCGCGAACACCTCGTTGGCGGCCAGCGTGTCCTCACCCAGGCCGAACCAGATGAAGTTGGTCTGCGAATCCGGGAGGCGCCAGCCGTCGGCGGCGAGCGCGTCGGTCACCCTGGTGCGCTCGGCGACGATCCCGCGGACGCGCTCGTCCAGTTCGTCCTGGGCCGCGAGGGACGCGAGCGCCGCGACCTGGGCGAGGGTGGTCACCGCGAACGGCATCGCCACCTTGCGGAGCGTCTCGGCGACCTGGGGATCGGCCAGCGCGTAGCCCACGCGCAGACCGGCCAGCCCGTGCGCCTTGGAGAACGTGTGGGCCACGATGACGTTCGGGTGGCGGCGCAGCAGCGCGACGCCGGGGTCGGCGTCCAGGCCCCGCTGGAAGTGGAGGTAGGCCTCGTCGATGAGGACCGCCACGTCGTCGGGGATTGAGGCGACGAAGTCGGCCAGCTCGGACGGCGCGATGGCGGGGCCGGTGGGGTTGTTGGGGGTGCAGAGGATCACCAGGCGCGTCCGGTCGGTGATCGCCGCCCGCAGCGCCGACAGGTCGTGGCGGCCGTCCTCGGTGAGCGGCACCGGCACCGGCGTCGCCCCCGCGCCGACCACGAGCAGCGGGTAGGCCTCGAACGAGCGCCACGCGTACACCACCTCGTCACCGGGGCCGGCGACGGCCCGGATCACCTGCGACACGCTCTCCACCGAGCCGCCGCCGAACACGACGTGCTCCGGGGTGAGCCCGTGGCGCTGCGCCACCGCGTCGGCCAGGGCGGACGCCGCCGCCTCCGGGTACCGGTTCACCTCGGCCGCGGCCGCGGCGATGGCGTCCACGACGCTGGGCAGCGGGCCGTGGGGGCTCTCGTTGGAGGACAGCTTGAAGACCCGCTCGGTTGTGTCGGGGATGCGGCCCTGCTTGTAGGCGGGCAGCGCGGCGAGGTCGGGGCGCAGACGGATCACGGAGCCGATCCTAGGCCTCGAGCTCGCGCACCAGTGCCGGGGGTGCCGTCATGCGGAAGGACTCCTCCAGCAGGTCCCGCACCTCCTCGGCGCTCGGCTCCCACGTGTCGAGCGCGAGGGCCAGCCAGCCGTACGGACCGTCGTAGGCGGGCACGACGAAGCGCTCATCGCGGAGCAGGAGGTCGCGGTGGTCGGCGTCGGGCTTGAAGAGCAGGGCCCGGCTGAGCGAGGTGTCGCCGTGCGATCCCTTCACGTGCCCGCCGTAGGACGCGAACGTCTTGCGCGTGAACCACACCGGACGCCCGTGGCTCACCTTCTCCTGCGCACCGGGGAAGGACAGGGCGAGGTTGCGCAGGCCAGCCAGGAGGGCATCGTCGTCGTCGAACATCTGCGGGTGCGTCATGGTTCAAGCGTGCCCCTCGTCGGGGAGGTCGTCCGGGATGTCGTCCAGCGTGCGGAGGTCGACCATCTCGGCGCGGGTGAGAACGCCGCTGAGGGAGCGTCGGGTCCGGGTGAAGGGGACGAGGAGGACGGCTGCGGCGACGACGAGCACCCACAGGAGGCTCCACCCCGGCCCCAGACCCAGCCCTTCGTCGAGCACCAGCGTCACCAGCATCGGCCCCGGCACGACGTGCGCCCGCGCGAGGCGCCGGGCGAGCGTGCCGCGGGTCAGGTTGCCGGCCGCGTCACGCCACAGGGGGGTGAGCCACACGGCGTACTGACCGCCTGAGGCCGCATGACCGCCCCACGGCGGGACGACGAAGCAGACGATCCAGGGCACCCCGACGGTGAGGGCGAAGCCCAGCCAGCCGAGCGAGGCGATGCCGGCGTCCGTCTCGATGCCGAGCACCAGAGCGCCGACCAGCGTCAGCACCGAGAGGATCGCCGACAGCACCATGAACGCGAACGCGTCGGTGAGCATGCCGAGCCAGCGTCTCGGCGCCGCGACCGGGCGCGGGACGTGCCGGTGGGCCGCGAGCTCCCGCGCTCGCGGCATCCAGGCCAACAGGAGCGGCGCGACCAGCGCGCCGAGGAACGCACCGAGGGTGTTCGTGATGAGGTCGTCCACGTCGAAGATGCGGTAGGCGCAGGGGTAGATGCCGAACAGACCGGTCAGCTGGGCGGATTCGATGAACGCGGACGCCGCCAGCCCGCTCAGCGTCGCGGCGAGGATGCTGCGGTGGAGGAACCGGCGAACGATGACGCCCCACGGCACGAAGAGGATCACGTTGAGCACCACCTGGAGCACCGTGAACGACCACAGCCCCTCCGGCAGCCCCACCTCGGACACCGCCCGTTCGATGTCGTCGACGAACGCGAACGGGACGAACCGCGGGCGCGGCGCCGCCGAGCACACGAGGCTGTCACGCTCGGGCAGCGGAAGCCAGGTGTAGGTGAGCAACGCGGTGGTGTAGGACGCCAGCGCGAACGCCCCCAGCAGCCGCGCCGCGTTGGGGCGGCCGTAGCGGCGGTACTGCCACGTCACGACCGGCACGAACGTGACGACGAACACGATCAGGGCGTTGATCAGCGCGAGCTGGCCCTGGGCGATCCAGGTGGACACGCTTCGCCTCCTCGGGGGTGAACGGTCCCCGAGCGTAGTGGTGGGTCCACGAGCGGATCGAACGACGCTGTCCGGGCGCACTGGTGTCCTGGGCAGGGTGGGGTCAAGGCCAGGGTCAGCGCACGGGGGTCGTCACGAGTGTCGTGTCGGGGGTCGTGTCGGGTGGGGTGGCGGGGGTCGTGCTGTTCGGGCGGGCCGGTTCGTCAACCCCCGGCATCGGCTGCTCAACCCGCCCGACGCGGTCGTCGCGGCGGTGAAGCTCGCCTCGGACCGGTCCCGTGACGTGATCGTGCGGCTCTACGAGAGCTCGGGCGGACGGTCGGCGACCGTGGTCACCCCCGGTTTCGCGGCGTCCGGCGTCGAGGTGATGAACCGGGAAAGTGGTACTACCGTGGTAGGAACATCCGGAGTACCCTCGTGGCATGAGCCAGGTGAAGTTGAGCGTGAGCCTCTCCGAGAGCGACGTCGCGGCGCTGGACAAGTACGCCGCTGCGGCTGGCATCACGTCCCGATCCGCCGCCATCAAGCAGGCGATCAGACTGCTCAGGGATGCCGAACTCCAATCCGCCTACGAAACGGCGTGGGCGGAGTGGGAGAGCTCAGCGGACGCCGACGCGTGGGAGTCCGTCACCATGGATGGTCTGGCCTGATGCTGCGCGGTGAGATCAGGCTGGTCGATCTGGAGCCCGCTCGACCGGGCGAGGCCAACAAGCGCCGGCCGGCCGTGATCGTGAGCAATGACAACGCCAACGCCACGGCCGCGCGGCTGGGACGCGGCGTCGTCACCGTTGTGCCCGTGACGAGCAATATCGCGCGCATCTTCCCCTTCCAGGTGCTGCTTCCGGCCCACGAGACAGGCATCCACGCCGACTCGAAGGCCCAGGGCGAGCAGGTTCGCGCGGTTTCGTTGGAGCGGCTCGGTGCGACCGTCGGGCGGCTCCCGACACACCTCATGGCCCAACTGGACGACGCGCTGCGGCTCCACCTGCACCTCTGAATTCGCTGCTCCCGGAGATGATCAGGCGCCGCGGCGGTGAATCTGGGCCCGCGCCCCCTCATCGACGCCCAGGCAGGTTTGGCCGGCGGACGGGTCGGGGGGCTCACGCTCATCGGCCAGCTGCTGCGCCGCACCCGGTGTTGGGCGCGCATCAAGGCCACCCTCGCGGACGTCCAGACCCGGGACGGGAACGCCGCCGAGCCCGTCGCGTCCGCCGCCGCCCTGTTGGCGCTCGTCCGCGCGGGCGCCACGGATGCCGAAACCACCCTGGCCACCACCCCCGTCACTCCCTTCGTCCACCGCGCCGACGCGTTCCGCGTCCGGCTCGGGCAGTTCATCGATGCCGCCACCCAGCAAGGAGCCCCATGAACCCCAGGAGCAAGACGTGACCCCGGGCGGCCAGCGCGCCGGCCGCATCGTCGGCCTCATCCACACCGCACCCGACAACGCGGTGCGCTTCGACGCGCTCGTCCGTGAACGGCTGCCCGACGCCGAGCAACTCCACGTCGTGGACGCCTGGCTGCTCGACGAGGCGGTCCGCCACCGAGTCGACGGCCGCCACGACGAGCGGATCGCCGCCCACGTCGAACACCTCACCGAGCGGGGGGCGGCTGCGATCCTCGTCACCTGCTCCTCGATCGGCGAGGTCGGCGACCGCGTGGCCCTGGACGCCCGCGTGCCCGTCCTGCGGGTGGACCGGCCCATGGCCCGGCGCGCCGCCGCGCTCGCGAAGGCGGGTGGCGGCCGCATCACAGCGCTCGCCACCCTGGCGTCCACGCTCGAGCCGACCACCCGGCTGCTCACCGACGAGGCGGGCTCCGGGATCGAGGTGGCCGGACGCATCGTGGAGGGCGCCATCCAGGCGCGCCACGTGGGCGACACGGCGACCTTCGACCGGCTCATCGGCGAGGCCGTCGACGCGGCCCTCGCCGATGGTGCCGTCATCGTGCTCGCCCAAGCGACGATGGCGAACGCGCTGGGCGGCGACGACCGGGGCGGGTGCGTATTGTCCTCGCCGGCGTCGGCGGCCGACGCGCTGGCGGAGGCTGCGGACGCCTGATGCGTGGCGCCCCCGGGCGCAGTGGTGACCGCCCGCAGGGGTGCATTTGGGGCGCAGTGGTGCCCGCCGCAGAGGTGGCTCAGACGGCGGTCAGCGCACGGGTGTCGTCGCGGGGGTCGCAGTGTTCGGGTGGGTCGGGCTCGTCCAGCCAGCCGGGCGGCTCGACCGTCCACCACTCCCCCGTCCGGGGCGGGGGCCTCCGGACCAGCGTGGTGCCGGTCGGGGTCACCAGATAGCGGAACCCCGCCGGTGATTCCCAGCAGAACACCCCGGGCATCGGCTGCTCGACCCGCCAGCCCCCATGGGTCTTCACCCGGTGCGTGAACGCACCGAGTGGGCCGAGGTTGTCGGGCCGGGTCTGCCCGGCACCGGACGGGGCGTCATGATCGAAAGGAACCGTGTGGTCCAGCTGGCACGCCCGGGCCCGCGCCGTACCCCACGGGAACACCTCCACCGGGTTGCGGACCTCCACCGCGTGCCGCATCCGCTCCGGAACGCCGTAGGCGTCCGTGGCGGGGAGCCGGCCGGGGTCGATCACCGGCCGGCAGATCACCGTCGCGTCCTTCAGCAGCCCGCCGAGCTGGTCAGCCAGCAGCACACCCCAGCCCTCCACGGTCGCCACGCCGCGCTCGGGGTGGCGCAAGGCGTCGGCGTCGAGGTGGATGACTAGCTCGCGCGTCCGCGGCTTGGTGGCGCCGATCAGCTGCGTGAACCAACCCGCCGCAGCGTCGGTCACCGACTCGTCCAACCCAGCAGCATCCGCGCCGGTGTCGCCGTCCGCGCGTCCGTCGGCCGGGGTTCGCCGCGGCGCGGCGAAGCCCGCGGCGTCCACGACGAACACCGTGGGATCGTCGTTGCCCCCTGCGCCCCGGCCCGTGCCGGGGCCGCCGGGCGCGAGCGACGCGACGTCGGGCAGTTCGTCCTGACCCAAGGCGTGCCGCGCCAGCATGCCCAACGACAGGGCGCGGCGGTGCTGGAAGTCCAGGTCGGTGGGCAGCTGCTGGGCGAGTTGCCCCAGCGCGTCGTCCAAGTCAACGCCATCGCGGGCGTCGAGCTTGCCACTCAGCGCGGTCGCACCCTCGCGGATGGGCTCGACCCTCACCCCACGCCACCCCGCCGTTCGCTCGGCGCGCTCGTGTGCGAGTTCGGTGTCGGCCAACAGGATCCAGCCCGCCAGCTGATCGCGGACGCGTCCGAACGGCTGCATCGCGAGCGCCACGGCGCAGTGCCCGTCCACCACGGCGCAGGCCTGCTGGGAGATCCCGGCCTCGACGCACGCGTCCGCGACCCACACCGCCTGCCACACGCGGACCAACCCGCGCATCGTCAGATCCCACAACTGGGGGTGCCGGTGGCTCAGGTTCAGCGCCTGCGCCAGCCGACGCTTCGCGGCGCCGGGCCCGATCCGCAGCATCGCGCCGATCTCCGCGGCGAGGAACTCCCCGACCTGCGGCGTCCCGTCCCCGCCCAACGACACCAGCCGCTCGCACCCGTCAACGATGACGGCGGCGTCGATGCGGTGGAGGTCGCAGGCGTTGGCCAAGCAGATCAGCTGCGCTACCTCGGCCGATTCCAGTTGCGCGGTGGCATGGTCGAGCGCGGCGAGGTTGTCGGCAGCGGCCGCGCTGATCACACCACCCACCGCCGCCGCTCTCGCCTTATTCGAACTCATGTACCTATTCTAGAGGGATCGAAGCGTGCGCACCAGAGGGGTGAGGCAATCTGTGGGCAACTTTTGGGGCCGCTGCCCACCCGGCCGGCCGCGCCACCCGGGCCGGGTAACCGGACACCCCGGCCCCGGCCCAACCCATCTGCTCCGCTGCAGCAGCGGCACTCCGGGCCGGGCATCGGTCAGGCGGGCATTGGTCAGGTCGGCGCGCCCGAGCGCTCGGGGCGCCCAGAAGTCCCGATGTCCGTCACCGGCACCGTCCGGCCATCGGACAAGTGCACCTCGCGGTGGGCGTACGACGCCGCGTGCGCGTCGTGGGTGACCATGATGACCGTCTGCCCCAGCTCATCGACGCACTGGCGCAGCAGCGCGAGAATCTGCTCGCCCGTGTGGGAATCCAGAGCACCGGTGGGCTCGTCGGCGAACACCACATCCGGCTGGGTGATCAGCGCCCGGGCGATCGCGACGCGCTGCTGTTGCCCGCCCGAGAGCTCCGAGGGCCGGTGCTCCAGCCGATCCCCCAACCCCAACGGCGCCACCACGGAGTCCAGCTGCTCCCGCCCGACGCGGCGGCCCGCCAGCTCCGCGGGCAGGGTGATGTTCTGCCGGGCCGTGAGGGTGGGCAGCAGGTTGAACGCCTGGAACACGAAGCCAATCCTGTCCCGCCGGGTGCGGGTCAGCGTGCGGTCGTCCATGCCCGCCAGATCGACCCCACCCAGCAGCACCCGGCCGGACGTCACCCGATCCAGCCCCGCCAGACAGTGCATCAGGGTGGACTTGCCGGAGCCCGACGGCCCCATGATCGCGGTGAAGGAGCCGCGGGTGAATCGCGCGCTGATGCCGTCGACGGCCCGGACCGCGCGGTCGCCCTCGCCGTACACCTTCACCAGATCGATGGCCTCGGCCACCACGTCCTCACCCATGGGCGCTCCCTCCTCGACCCTCATCCGATGTCCGCCAACGCCTCGACCGGGGTCGCCCGGGCTGCGCGGCGTCCGGGTAGGACGGACGCCAGCGCCGCGGCCGCGACGACGAGCACGCAGGTGAGCAGCGTGGCCGGCCAGTCGACGACGAGCGGCGGGGTGCTGAGCCCGAACGCCTGGGCGACGGCGGCCGCGCCGGCCCACCCGAACAGGAGGCCGAACGCCAGCCCCACCGCGATCGCGACGAGTGCGATCGCCAGCGACTCCAGCAATACCATGAGGCGGACGCCCGACCGTTGCAGACCCAGGGCGCGCACCAGCGCAAACTCGCGGCTGCGCTCCAGCACCGACAGCCCGAGCGTGTTGCCCACCCCGATCAGCGCCACGAGCGCGGCCACGGCGAGCAGCCCCGTGAGGAACGCCGTGACGTCGTCGAGCAGGGTGCGCAGCATGGCCTTCTGCTCGGCGCTCCCGCTCACCTCGAGGCCCGGGTTGTCCGCCATGAGCTGCGCCTGCAACTGCCGGACGACGCCCACGCTGTCGTCCGGGTTCTGCAGCCGCGCCAGAATGAGGCCGTCGCGGGTGTGGGCGCGCAGGGCAGCCAGGGTGTCCGGGTGAAGCACCGCGAGCGACGGGCCGAGATTGCTCTCCACCACCCGCAGCGACGGCTCCCGGTCCCCGGTGAGCGACTGCAGCATCACGATCGAGCCCACCTGGATCTGCAGCAGTGAGATGACCTGGGCCGGGAGACCGACCTCGCCCGGACCCACCTCGACGGGAGCGTTGAGCAGCCGCTGCGCCCCCGCCGGCACGACGGCGGCGGGCAGGAAGCGCATCATGCCCGTGCCGGTCCACAGCAGGAGCGGCTCGGTGGTGGTGAGCAGCTCGGCGTCCGCCACGCCGGGGGTGGCGCGGACGGCGTCCAGCCCCCCGGGCGCGAACCCCCTCAGCCGGCCGGTCGCGTCGCGGCGGCTGGGGCCCGCCCAGGCGCCGTTGGGATTGGCGAGGTCGGGTTCTGCGACGGCGGACTGCAGCGCGAGATCGACCGGGTAGCGCTCGTCCATCCGCGCGAACGCGCTGGCCCGCCCCGAGGCGCTGCCCACTTGCACGGTGACGATCAGGCCGACGGCGAGCATGACGGCCGTGGCCGTCGCACCGACCCGGGCAGGGTTGCGGACGGCGTTGGCGACGGCGAGGCGCGCCTCCGGCCACCGGCCCACCACGGGGGCGCCAAGGAGCCGCACCAGCGGTGGCACGTACAGCGACGACGCGCCCAGGACGCCCACGCTGACGCCAACCGCGCCCACGGCCACCACCACGACGCGCACCACCGGCCCCCAGGCCTCCGAGCCCACGCCGGCCCAAGCCCCCAGCCCCGCCGCCATCACCGCCGCGCCGATCGCCACCAGGGCGGCGCACACCACACCCCGCACGACGGACCGGCGGGCCGCCTGGGGCACCGCGTCCACCGGCTGGAGCGCCGCGAGCGGCGGGACGCGGGTGGCCCGGGACAGCGGGATGAGGGACGCGAGAACGGTGACCCCGACGCCGAGCAGCGCCACCCCGGCCAGCGTCAGCCACGGCACGACCAACCCGTGGACCAGCGACCGCGTGGCCCAGCCCGACACCGCGGCGGCGAGCCCCACCCCCACCGGCAGCCCGAGCACCGTGCCCAACGCGCCGAGCACCCCCGCCTCGGCCACGAACCGGGCCAGCACCTGACCGCGCGTCGCACCCACCGCACGGAGCAGGCCAATCTGGCGCCGGCGCTGGGCGACGAGGATCGTGAACGTGTTGGCGATGATGAGCGTGCCGACGAGCACGGCCACGGCACCGCAGCCGGTCACCAGCAGGCTGAGCCAGCCGGCCCCGCCCGCGACGGCCCCGGCCGCCTCGGCGCGGACGACCGCAGCCACCTTGGGCTCGACGATGATCTTGAGGAAGCCGGCCCGGTACAGCGCCTGCTGGGTCTTCTCGACGACCGCCGACGCCACGTCCGGGCTGGCGGTGCGCACGAGCAGTCGGACGCCGACGCCGCCGCTGGACGCGCCGGGGGTCTCCCGGGCGGTGGTGGCCGGATTGATGAGGATGCTGTAGTCGGGCGGCGGCAACAGGGTGCCCGCTCGCTCCAGCAACGCGTGCATCGCGTAGGCGGGCGGGTCGTCGTAACCGCGCTCGTCGGTGAGCCCAACGACGGTCAGGGGCAGGACGTCGGCCAGGTTGAGCTGCACGGTGTCGCCCAGCCCGACACCCAGGTCGGCGGCCGTGTCACGGGTGAGGACGATCTCGACGGCCGTCTCCGGGTAGCGGCCCTCGCTCGGGGCGTACCACCGCAGCTCCGGATCCATCGGCGAGGTGGTGAGCTTGACGCCCGCGAACGCGTCGCGGCTGCTCAGGTGCGTGTACAGCTGGCTGAACCGTTCGAAGGACACCACCTCGGGCTGGTCGCGCAGGGTCTCCTCCGCCAACGCCAGGCCGCCATCGCGTTGGAGGCGCGCGTCGGGCCAGTGCCACAGGTGGGAGTCGACCACCACATCCGCGCGCGAGGCGAACAGCATCTCGCGCTCGGTGATCGCGTTCGACTCGGTGGCGGCGAACACCTGCGTGGCGGCCAGGAACGCCACCGAGAGCACGATCGCGGTCAGCGTCGCCGCGAAACGGGCCGGGTGCAGGCGCACCTCCTGCCACGCCTGCGCCAGCACACCCATGCGGGCAGCTTCTCAGACTCCCTCGGCCTCGGCCAGGGCCTCGGCGAACCGCTGCCGGATGAAGGGGGTGTCGTCGCCCGCGAGGGTCTCGACCCCCGCCAAGGGCCAGACGGGCACCTCGGCGGCACCGGACGCCACCCACGCGGCCTGCTTGGCCGCGCCCAGGGCGACGTATTCTCCGTCCGGCGGCACGACGACCTCGACCCCGAGGATCGACGGCGCCAGCTGGCGAATCGCGGCGGACTTCGCCGCCCCGCCCACCAGCGACACACGCTCGACGGCCACGCCAAACGAGCGGACGGCGTCCAGGGCGTAGGCCATATGACCGAGGACGCCCTCGAACGCCGCGCGCGCCAGGTTGGCCCGCGTGGAGTTGGCCATCGTCATGTGGCGCAGAGAGGCCGTGGCGTCCGGGAGGTTGGGCGTCCGCTCGCCGTTGAACAGCGGCAGCAGCACCAACCCGCCCGCGCCCGGCTCGGCGCTCAGCGCGAGCTCACCGAGCGCGCGGTGGTCGACGCCCAACAGGCGAGCGAACACGTCGAACACCTGGGCGGCGTTCAGCGTGCAGGCCAGGGGCAGGTACTCACCCGTGGCATCGGCGAAACCGTTGATCGCACCCGAGGCGTCCGCGACCGGCGTGGTCGAGACCACCGCCACCACCCCGGACGTGCCGAGCGAGAGCGACGTCTCCCCCGGGGTCAGCCCCAGCCCCAGGGCCGCGCCGGCGTTGTCGCCGCAGCCCGGCCCCAGCGGGGCCCCGGAGGTGGCCATGGCCAACCCCGATTCCGCCGGCCCCAGCACGCGGGGCAGCACCACGTCGGCGGCGTCGCGGCGCAGCGCGAGGCCCAGCAGGTCGCGGCGATAGGCGTTGCCCACGGCGTCGAAGTAGGCCGTGCCCGAGGCGTCCGACCGGTCGGTGACCAACGCCTCGATGCCCGGCGCGCCGGCGAGCTGCCACGTGAGCCAGTCGTGCGGCAGGGCCACGGCCGCGACGGCGGCCGCGTGGTCGGGCTCCGCATCGGCAAGCCACCGCAGCTTGGTGGCGGTGAGGCTGGCCACCGGCACCGAGCCGACGGCGTCCACCCACGCCTGCGGCCCGCCCAGCTCCTCGGTGAGGTCGGATGCCGCCGGCGCGCTGCGGGTGTCGTTCCACAGCAGCGCGTCGCGGATCACCGCACCGGAGGCGTCCAGCGCCACCATGCCGTGCTGCTGGCCGCCGACCGACACCGCGGCGACGTCGTCCAGCCCGCCGGCGGACTCCATGGCCTCGCCCAGGGCCGTCCACCACGCCGACGGCGCCACCTCGGTGCCGTCGGGATGGGCGGCCCGGCCCTGGCGGACGACGGCGCCGGACTCGGCGTCGACGACCAGGACCTTGACCGACTGGGTGGAGCTGTCGATTCCGGCGACCAGCGTCACGGCGTCAGCCGATCAGGTGGGCCAGCGCCTGCTGGTACAGGCGGACGAAGTACGTCTCCCGCGCCCCGGAGGCCTCGGCGTCGAACTCCTCCTCGGCGGCCAGGAAGTCGGCCACCGACTCGCCCTGGGCCAGCGTGGGCACACCGAGCTCGAAGATGCCGGCGGCCTTCATGGTCTCCTGCACCTGCGGGTCGGCGCGGAACGCGCGGGCCTTCTCGGCGAGCAACAGGTAGGTCTCCATGTTGGCCTTCGCCGTGTCCCAGATGCCCTCCATGCCCTCGGTGCGCGAGGGCTTGTAGTCGAAGTGGATCGGGCCGTCGTAAGTCGGGCCGCCGTTGGGGAAGCCGTTGACCAGCAGGTCGACCGTGAAGAACGCGCTCAGCAGGTCGCCGTGGCCGAACACGAGGTCCTGGTCGTACTTCAGGCCCTTCTGGCCGTTCAGGTCGATGTGGAACAGCTTGCCGGCCTGCAGCGCCTGCGCCAGGCCGTGGGTGTAGTTGAGGTTCGCCATCTGCTCGTGCCCGACCTCGGGGTTGAGGCCGACGATGTCGCCGTGCTCCAGCGTGGCGATGAGGCCGAGGGCGTGCCCGATGGTGGGCAGGAAGATGTCACCGCGGGGCTCGTTCGGCTTCGGCTCCAGGGCGATGCGCAGGTCGTAGCCCTGCTCCTTGATGTGGGCCGCGACCGTGTCGAGCCCCTCGGCGTAACGCTGGTGCGCGGCGTGGAGATCCTTCGACGAGTCGTACTCGGTGCCCTCGCGGCCACCCCACATCACGAAGGTGGACGCCCCCAGCTCGGCCGCCAGGTCGACGTTGCGCAGCACCTTGCGCAGGCCGAAGCGGCGCACCGCGCGGTCGTTGGCGGTGAGACCGCCGTCCTTGAACACGGGGTGGCTGAACGTGTTGGTCGTCACCATCTCGATGACCAGGCCGGACGCCTCCGCCGCCTTCTTGAGCGTGTCGATGCGCTCCGAACGGGTCGCGTCGTCGGCGTCGAAGGGGTACACGTCGTTGTCGTGGAACGTGATGCCCCACGCGCCCAGCTCGGCCAGCTTCTCCGCGTACTCCCAGGGCTCCAGGGCCGGGCGGGTGTCCGGGCCGAAGGGGTCGGTGCCCGTCCAGCCGATCGTCCACAGACCGAACGAGAACTTGTCTGACTTCTCCGGAGCACGAACCATGATGAGGCCTCCTCGCCATCGATATAAGTTTCACGACAAGACTAAACGCGCTCTCGCGTACAGTCAAGATGTGCAGCCATTGTCCTCCACCTCACCCCGCGGCGCACGGCAGTCGACGCTTCGCTCCTTGAATCTCGTGCTGGTGGCCCAGGCCGTGTTCGCGCGCCCTGGAGAATTCACCCGGGCGGACGTCGCGGGGGCCACGGGCATGACACGTTCGACGGTCTCCCGGCTCGTCGACCAGCTGGTCGCCGGCGGCATCCTGGCCGAGGACGACCCGGCCCAGCGCGGCCGGGGCCGACCCGGGGTGCCGCTGCGGCCGGCGCCGGGCACGTTCGTGGCGCTGGGCCTGGAGGCCAACGTCGGTCACCTCGCCTCCTACGTCATCGACCTCGCCGGCCGCGTGCTCGCTCGCCGGTTCGTGACCGACGACCTCGCGGGCTCGGACGCCGACGCCACCCTCGCGCGCCTGGCCGATCTCGGGGCCGAAACGCTCGCGGACGCCCCGGCCGGGGCCCACCTGCTGTCGGCCCACGTGGCCCTGCCCGGCATCGTCGACCACGACGCGGGCGTCCTGCTGCGCGCGCCGAACCTCGGCTGGAGCCAGGTCGCCGTGCTGCCCCACCTGGCGCGATGGGCGTCCGAACGCACCCTCACGGGGCTGGACAACGAGGCCGACTGCGCCGCCCTCACCATCGCCCAGCCCGCCCCGGGGTACCCGGGCGACCTCGACTCGTTCGTGTACGTCTCGGGCAACGTCGGCATCGGCTCGTCGACCGTGCTCGGCGGCCAGGTGCTCGCCGGGCGGCACGGCTGGGCCGGCGAGCTCGGCCACGTGTGCGTCGACCCGGACGGGCCGGTCTGCGGCTGCGGCGCGCGCGGCTGCCTGGAGGCCGTCGCCGGACGCCGGGCCCTGCTCGCCGCGTCCGGGCGCGACGACTGGGACGTCCTCGTCGCGGACGCCGCCGCCCCCGACCCCGACCCGGCCCTCGCCGCCGCCCTCACCCGCGCCGGCCGGGCCCTCGGCATCGCGCTCTCGGCGGCGCTCAACCTGCTCGACCTCTCCCACGTCGTGCTCGGCGGTCACCTCGCCGAGCTGGCCGACGCGCTCACCCCGGCCGTGCGCGCCGAGCTCGACACCCGCGTGCTGTCGGGGCCCTTCGAGCCGGTGCAGGTCAGCGTCCGCACCGCGGCCGAGGCCCCCGGGGCCCTCGGCGCGGCCTACCACGGCATCGCCACCCTGCTCGCCGACCCCGCGCGCGTGCTGGCCGACGAGGCGTCCGAGCCGGACGCCGCCGCGGCCCAGGCCTGACCGTGGCCGACCGGCTGCCGCTCGGGCACGTCCGCGAGGCCACGCTCGAGGTGAAGCGGTCGGTGTTCCTCGCCCGGGTCGAGCGTGTGGACGACGAGGACGCCGCCCGCGCCGTGGTCGCGGCCGCCCGCGCCCGAGCCCCCGAGGCCAGGCACCACTGCAGCGCCTTCATCGTCGATGTGGCCGATGCCCAGCCCATCGAGCGCTCCTCCGACGACGGCGAACCCGCGGGCACCGCCGGCACCCCGATGCTCGAGGTGCTGCGCGGCGCCGGGCTCACCAACGTGGTCGCCGTCGTGACGCGCCACTTCGGCGGCACGCTGCTCGGCACCGGTGGGCTGGTGCGCGCCTACTCCGACGCCGTCGCGCTGGCGCTGGACGGCGCGCCGCGCGTCCGGCACGTCGTGCGTACGTTGGTGGAGCTGGAACTGGGCCCTGACGAGGCCGGACGCGTCCACGGCGCCCTGCTCGCGCGCGGCGTCGAGGTGACCGACGCCACCTGGGGGCCGACCGTCGTGCTGCGCCTGGCCGTCGACGACCCCGCCGCGGCCGAGGCGCTCGCGGCCGAGGTGTTGCAGCACCCCGCGGCCCTCACCCCGGCGGGACGCCAAGTCACCGAGGTGGCCGTCGCCGGCTGAACGCACAAGGCTCGGACGGCCCGAAGCGCGCGACCCGCGCTGGCCTACCCTGTCGGGCATGCGCTCCGAGCTCCTCCCCGGGTCCGTGACCCTCGTGGGCGGTGGCCCGGGCGACCCCGATCTGCTCACGGTCGCCGCCGCGCGCGCCCTCGGCCAGGCCGACGTGGTGCTGATCGACCACCTCGCGCCCGACCCCACCGCGTTCCTCCGCCCCGGCGCCCGGGTGATCGAGGTCGGCAAGCGGCCGCGCAGCAGCGACGCCACCAGCCAGGACGTGATCAACGACCTCCTCGTCGAACACGCCCGCGCCGGCAGCCGGGTCGTCCGCCTCAAGGGCGGCGACAGCTTCGTGTTCGGCCGCGGCGGGGAGGAGTGGCTGGCGTGCGCGCGGGCCGGCGTCCCGGTCGAGGTCATCCCCGGCGTGACGTCCGCCGTCGCCGCCCCCGCGGCCGTCGGCATCCCGGTCACCCACCGCAGCCTGACCCAGGGGTTCACCGTGGTCTCCGGCCACGTCGCGCCCAGCGACTCGCGCAGCACGCTGGACTGGCGCGCCCTGGCGCACGCCGGCACCACGCTGGTCATCCTCATGGGCGTCAAGAACCTGCCCGAGATCACCGCCGAGCTCCGCGCCGGGGGCCTGGACGCCGCCACGCCGGCCGCCGTCGTCACCCACGCGTTCTCCGCGCGGCAGGACGTGGTGCGCGCCCCGCTGGCCGAGCTGGCCGAGGCCGCCGCCGGCATGGCCCCGCCGTCGGTGGTGGTGATCGGGGACGTCGCCGCGCTGGCGTTCAGCCCGGACGCCTAACCTCCGGCCGGCGCAGGCCTGTCCTCGAAGCGGCGGACGAACACCGGCTGGTCGGCCGTCGAGGCGTCCGCGTCGAAGCGGTACCCCGCGGCGTCGAACCCCCGCAGGGCCGCGACGCTCTGCACCCGTTGCTGCACCAGCCACGCCGCCATCGCCCCGCGCGCCCGCTTGGCGTAGAAGGACACCACCGACCGCTGGCCCCGCGCCGAGGTGTCCTCGAAGCGCGGCGAGATCACGCGGGCGGCCAGGTGCTCGACGTCCACCGCGCCGAAGTACTCCTGCGAGGCCAGGTTCACCACGGCGTCCGCGCCCGGGGAGGCGGCCAGGTCGTCGCGCAGCGCGTCGGTGATGCGGCGTCCCCACCACGCGTACAGGGACGCGCCGCGCTCGGTCCGCAGCCGCGTGCCCATCTCCAACCGGTAGGGCTGCACGAGGTCGAGGGGGCGCAGCACGCCGTAGAGCCCGGAGAGGATCCGCACCGTCTTCTGGGCGCGCGTGAGGTCGCGGGTGTCGAACCGGCGGGGGTCCATCCCCTGGTACACGTCACCCGCGAACGCGAACACGGCCGGGCGCGCGTTGGCCGGCGTGAACGGAACGGTGAACTCGGCGTACCGCTGGGCGTTGAGGGCGGCGAGCTCCTCGGAGATGTCCATCAGGGCACCGACGTCGGCCACCGACAGGCCGCGCAGGACGTCGATGAGGGCTTCCGACTCGCCCAGCAGGGTCGGTACGGTGTGCCTGCGCGTCGGCAGCGGCGTGTCGAAGTCGAGCGACTTGGCGGGCGAGAGCAGGGCGAGCATGCCCCGCAGGCTACCCCGCCCGGACGCCCATCCGTCGGCCCCTGAGGAGCACCATGCCCGTCCTTCGCCCCCTCCGCGCGCTCGCCGCCGCGGCGGCCGCCCTGGCGGTCGGGCTGGCCGGCTGGGCCGCACCGACGCCGGCGTCCGCCGCCTCCCCGTTGGACGGCTTCGACCCCGGCAACCTCATCTCGGACGCCGCGTTCTACCGGCCGGGCGCGATGACGCGCGCCGAGGTGACCGCGTTCGTCACCCAGATCGGCGCCGCCTGCGTGCCGAACGCCGACAAGACGCCGTGCCTGAAGGACTACACGGTGCCCACCCCCGCGCTCACCGCCACCGCCTACTGCGCAGCGCTCGCGGCCAACCCCGCCAACACCGGGGCGGGCATCGTCGCCGACGTGGCGACGGCGTGCGGCATCAACCCGCAGGTGCTGCTCGTGCTGATCCAGCGCGAGTCGAGCCTGCTCACCCGCTCGGGCAGCCAGCTCACCCGGCAGATGTACAACCAGGCAACGGGGGCCGGGTGCCCCGACTTCACCGGCTGCGCGCCGGACTGGGCGTCCTACTTCGCGCAGGTCTACGGCGCCGCCGAGCGCTTCCAGAAGTACCGGCAGCACCCGGAGCGCTACAACCACCGCGCCGGCACCACCGTGCAGATCGCCTACCACCCCGAGACCACGTGCGGGAAGGCGTCGGTGTACCTGCAGAACCAGGCCACCGCGGGGCTGTACAACTACACCCCCTACGTGCCGAACCAGGCCGCGATCGCCGCGGTGTCGGGCACCGGCGACGCGTGCTCCACCTACGGCAACCGCAACTTCCACCGCATCCTGCGCGCCTGGTTCCCCGCGACCGCCTCCGGCTCGACCGCCCCGCCCATCGCGCCCTCGCCCCCGGCCACCGTCACCCCCGCCCTCACCGAGACCCTCGCGCGAGCGTCCCAGCTCACGGCCGCCCGGACGGGCAACGCGCTGGCGCCGATGACGTGCACCGCGGCCGGGGTGTGCTCGAAGCGCTACGCGAACCTGACCATCTGGTGGACGGCTGCGCGCCGGACGACCCTCGGCGTCGCCGGCGTGACCGCCCCACCGGCGTCCTACACCGATGCGGCCAGCTCGGGCTTCCGCAACGAGGTCGAATGGCTGACTGCGCGCCGCATCGCCACCGGTTGGCCGGACGGCACGTTCCGCCCGGCGCAGCCCATCGCCCGCGACGCGATGGCCGCGTTCCTCCACCGCGCCGCCGGTGCGCCCGCCTTCACCCCGACGCGGCAGACGTTCCGCGACGTGACGCCCGACAACCCGTTCTACCGCGAGATCGAGTGGGCCGCGTCGGTGGGCATCACCACGGGGTACCCGGACGGCACGTACCGGCCGCTCGAACCCGTGCGCCGCGACGCCATGGCCGCCTTCCTGCACCGTGCGAGCGGCTCCCCGGCCCTCACCCCGCCGGCGCGGGCGACGTTCACCGACGTGCCGGCCGGGCTCCCGTTCCGCGCCGAGATCGAGTGGCTGGTCGCCAGCGGCGTCACCACTGGCTACCCCGACGGCACCTACCGGCCGTGGGATCCGGTCAGTCGCGAGGCCATGGCCGCCTTCCTCTACCGGCGGGCGGGCGGCTGAGTCAGTCCGCCTCGCGGGGCCACGCGTTGGGCAGGCACCCGCCCAGGTCGATGCTCTGCTGCATCATCACCGGGGCGACGCTGCCAGCCGCGGGGCACTCGACGTGCCCCAGCCCGAGGTAGTGCCCCACCTCGTGGTTGACCAGGTAGGCGCGGTACGCGGCGAGGTCGTCGTAGGTGGGCGTCATGTACAGCCAGCGGTCGGTGTTCAGCACGACGTTGGCGCCGTTGCGGCAGTTCCACGTCCGCGCGATGTCGAGCGGGGCGCACAACTCCTGGGCGCTGTCGGGGGCGGCAAGGTACAGGATCATCGCCGCGGCCGACTCGTGCGTGACCGCCCGGAAGGACGTCCGGCCGTACCCGGCCCAGCCGCGTTCATCGTCGAACACGGCCTGGATCTCCCGGGCCGCCTCGTCGGGGTCGATGTCGGGCACCGTGGACTCGACCTTGACCACATAGTCGACCACCCGCTCGTGCGCGACGGCAGGCTCGAGGGCGACCGTGTTCAGCCGGTACTCCCCCGAGGAGGGGGTGTCGGACGTCCAGACCTGCTGGCGCGCGATCTCCGGGATCGCGGGGGTCGGGGTCGGCGTGGGCGCCGGCGTCGTCTCGACGGGCACGGCGTCCGGCGACGGGGGACGCGGCACCACATAGGCCCACACCACCCCGGCCGCCACGGCCAGGAGCAACAGCACCAGCACGAGGCGCCACAGGGTCGTGCCGCGGCGGGGCGCGGGGTGGGCGGTACTCATGGCAGCCAGCTTAGGGAGACCGACCGACAACGGGTCGCTAGGCTCGGCGCGGAAAGGCGGTGGGCGATGAAGTTCCTGTTCCTGGGAGCCGGCGCGATCGGCACCTACATCGGCGGCTCGCTCGCCGCGTCCGGCCAGACGGTGGCGTTCGTCGAGCAGCCGGCCACCGCAGCGGTGATCCGGGAGCGCGGCCTGCGCGTGACCACCGCGGGCGGCGTCCGCGCCGTCGACACGGTCACGGTGTACGACAGCCCGGCGGACGCCCTCGCCGCCGGCCCGCACGACGTGGCCGTGGTGGCGCTGAAGTCCTTCGACACCGCGGACGCCATCGACTCTTTGGTGGCCACCGGGGCGTCGCTCCCGGCGATCCTCAGCCTACAGAACGGCGTCGACAACGAGGCCACGATCGCCGCGCGCGTGGGGGCGTCCGGGGTGATCGCGGGCACCGTGGTGTCGGCCGTCGGCAAGCCGGGCGTCGGCGAGGCCGTGGAGGAGAAGCACCGCGGCATGGGCGTCGCGCTCGGCCACCCGCTGTCCGATCGGCTCGTCGCGGCGCTGGACGGCGCCGGGCTCGCCTGCCGCGGGTTTGCCGACGCGGACGCGATGAAGTGGTCGAAGCTACTCACGAACCTGACCGGCAACGCCACCTCGGCGATCCTCGATCTGCCGGTGGCCGCGCTGTTCTCCGACGCCGATCTCTACCGCGTCGAGGTCGAGGTGCTGCGCGAGTGCCTGCGCGTGATGCGCGCGATGGGGCTGCGACCGGTCGACCTGCCAGGCACGCCCGTCCGCCTGCTGGCCCTGGCCGCGCAACGGCTGCCCCGGGTGATCGCGCAGCCGGCCCTCACGCGGGCGCTCGGCTCCGGGCGCGGGGACAAGATGCCGAGCTTCCACATCGACCTGCACTCGGGGCGGGGCCGCTCCGAGGTCGAGTTCCTCAACGGGGCCGTGGTGCGCCACGGCGCCGCCCACGGCGTCCCCACCCCGGTCAACGAGGTGCTGACCCGCACCCTGCTCGCCCTGACCGACGGCACCGAGAGCATCGAGCGGTTCCGGCACCGCCCGGCCGAGCTGCTGGCGCTGCTCCCCTGACCTCGGCCGTGCGGTCTCCTACTCCCCCGGATACCGCACGCCGACCTGCGCGCGCACGTCGTCCATGGTCGTCATGACGGCGACGGACTCCTCCGGCGACAGCAGGGGCGATTCGGTGCGGCCGTCCGCGATGAGCTGGGCGAGGTGGGCGACCTGGTGGCACAGGCCCTCGCTGCCGGTGATCGCGGGCTGCTCGGACTCGACCGCGTCGCCCTCGGCCGTCACGAGCCGCACGATGCCCGGGGAGTAGAACACGCCAGGCAGCTCGACGCGGGCCGCCGAGCCGGAGACGGACGCGGCGCACGGCGTCTTGGCCGCCAGGGTCGTCGACAGCGCGGCCTGCGCGCCGCCCGGGGCACCCAGCACCATGGTCACCTGCCGGTCGACGCCCGTCTCGGTCAGGGTGCCGCGGGCGTCGACGTCCGCCGGGGAGCCGAGCACGAGCTGGGCGAACGACACCGGGTAGACGCCGAGGTCGAGCAGCGCGCCCCCGGCCAGCTCCGGGTCGTGCAGGCGGGGCGCGTGCTCGGCGGTGATGCGCTGGCCGTGGTCGGCCAGCACGGTCTCGACCTCGCCGAGCGCGCCGTCGTCCAGCAGCTGGCGGACGATGTCGTAGCGCGGGGCGAACCGCGGCCACATGGCCTCCAGACAGGCGACGCCGGCCTCGCGGGCCGCGTCGAACACCGCCCGCGCCTCGGCGGCGTTGCGCGTGACCGACTTCTCGATGAGCACATGCTTGCCGGCCTCGATGGCGAGCAGCGCCTGGGCGCGGTGCTCGCTGTGTGGCGAGGCGATGTAGACGACGTCGACCTCCGGGTCGGCGACGAGTTGTTCGTAGCTGCCGTAGGCCCGCTCGATGCCGTGCTCGCGGGCGAACGCCTCGGCCCGCTCGGCCGAGCGGGATCCGCAGGCCACGAGCCGCTGGCGGGTGTGGGTGCGCACCGCGTGCGCCAGGGCGCCGGCGATGTTGCCGGGAGCGATGATGCCCCAGCGCAGCGGCGGAGCCTCGGCGGGGTCGGGGGTGCGGGGGGTCGGCAGCGTTGGCGTCCTGGATCCACTCGGCGTCATGGCTCCACTCAACCATGCCGGCCCCGGTGGCCGTAGGCTCGGGGGCAGACCGGATCGAGGAGGACCCCATGGTTCAGCGCTTCACCAACCCCGACGGGCCGACGATCTCGACGGCCACGGGCCGCGTCGTCGAGATCGACGGCCGCTGGTTCCGCGACCTGGCGGGCACCGGCGAGCTGATCCCGGCCGGGGACTGGCGCCTGGACGCCACCGCCCGCGCCCGCGACCTGGCCGGCCGCCTCAGCCTAGAGCAGATCGCCGGGCTCATGCTCTACTCGCGGCACCAGACGGTGCCGTCACTGCCCGGCGGGCCGTTCTCGAGCACCTACGGCGGGCAGCCGTACGACCCGGACGTCCACGCCCCCGACGATCTCACCGACGGCCAGCGCGAGCTCATCCTGCGCGACAACATCCGCCACGTGCTCGTCATCACCTTTGCCGACGTGCCGACCGCCGTCGGCTGGCACAACCGCATGCAGCAGCTCGCCGAGGAGCAGCCGTTCAGCGTGCCGGTGAACTTCTCCACCGACCCCCGCCACGGGGCGTCCGACTCCGGCGCGGAGTTCAAGTCGAGCGGCGCCGCGGTGTCGAAGTGGCCCGAGGGCATCGGGCTGGCCGCGATCGGCGACGTCGAGACCGTGCGGCGTTTCGCCGACACCGTCCGCCAGGAGTACCGCGCCCTGGGATTCACCACCGCGCTCGGCCCGCAGATCGACCTGGCCACCGAGCCGCGCTGGATGCGCGCCGTGGACACCTTCGGCGGCGACGTCGAGCAGGCCGTCGCCTTCACCCGCGCCTACGTGGACGCCCTGCAGACCACCCCGGACGCCGAGGGCGGCTGGGGGCCGGGCAGCGTCATCGCGATGGTCAAGCACTGGCCCGGCGGCGGCACCGGCGAGGGTGGACGCGACGCCCACTACCGGTTCGGCCAGTACAACGTGTACCCCGGCGGCAACGCGGACGCCCACCGCCGCCCCTTCGTGGAGGGGGCGTTCGCCCTTGACGGGCCAACCGGCAGCGCCGGAGCCGTGATGCCGTACTACTCGGTGTCGGTCGGGCAGAACGAGGGCGCGTTCGGCAACGCCTACAGCGAGCAACTCATCAAAGACGAGCTGCGCGGCGAGCTCGGCTACGACGGCGTGGTGTGCACCGACTGGGGCATCACCGGCGACCCCGGGCCGATGGACTCCTTCGCCGCCCGCTGCTTCGGGGTGGAGGACCTGAGCGTGGCCGAGCGTCACCTGCGCCTCATCATGAACGGCGTCGACCAGTTCGGCGGCAACAACGAGGTGGCGCCGGTGCTTGAGGCGTACGCGCTGGGTGCCGAGTGGTACGGCGAGGACGTGATGCGCGCCCGATTCGAGGAGGCGGCCGTCCGGCTGCTGCGGGGCATGTTCCGCGTCGGGCTGTTCGACGACCCCTACCTGGAGCTGGCCGAGAGCCTCGCCGTGGTCGGCAATCCGGCGTTCGTGCAGGCCGGCCACGACGCGCAGCTGGCGTCCGTGATCGCGCTGAAGGGCCTCGACACGCGGTTGCCACGCGGCGCGAAGGTGTGGATCCCGCCCCGGCACACCGACGCCCACAAGGGCTTCATGCGCAATCTCGTGCCCGCCGCCGACAGCGACGCCCTGCAGCCGGCGGTGGTGGCGGAGTACTTCGAGGCGGTGGACGACCCGGCGGACGCCGACGCCGCCCTGGTCGTGATGGAGAGCCCGCACGCCGACCCGTACGTCGACGGCTTCCGGCCGATCAGCCTGCAGTACCGGCCCTACCGCGCCGAGACCGCGCGCGAGGCGTCCCTGGCGGGTGACCGCAGCTACCGCGGCGCGGACGCCGTGATCTCCAACGCCTCCGACCTCGACCGGTTGGAGCAGGCCCGGGCCGCGATGGGCGACCGGCCGGTGGTCGCGGTGGTGAAGCTGGACACGCCGGTGGTGCTGGCCGAGGTGGAGCCGCTCGCCGACGCGCTGTTCGTCCACTACGGCGTCTCGGATCGGGCGCTGCTCGACGTGGTGACCGGCGCCGGGCACCCCGGTGGCCGGCTGCCCGCCACCATGCCGGCCGACATGGCGACCGTCGAGGCGTCCTGTGAGGACGTCTTCGACGACTACGAGCCCTACGTGGACGCGGCGGGGAACGCCTACGCGACGGGCTTTGGGCTGGGTGCCCCCCACCTGGCGGCCGACTGACGCGCATGCTCGGACTTCCCTTCCACCCCCTGGTCGTGCACGCGGCCGTGGTGCTGGTGCCGTTGGCCGCGCTGGCCGTCATTGCGGCGGTGGCGTCCGCCAGGTGGCGCGAGCGTCACGCCGGGCTGACGCTGGTGGCGGTGGTTGCCGCGGCCGTGGCCGCGGTGGCGGCGCGCTTCTCGGGCGAGGCGTTGGCGGCGCAGCTCACCGAGCCCGAGGCCCACGCCCGGTGGGGCACCCTGACGATGATCGCCGCGGTGGCGTTGGCCGTCCTCACGGGATGGTGGTGGGTGCTGCAGCGCCGGGACGCCGACCGCCCCGGCCAGCGGGGCGTGGGCGTCCTGGCCGTCGGGGCGCTCGCCGTGGGCGCGGCCCTGGCCTGCCTGACGTTCGTCGTGCTGGCGGGGCACTCCGGCTCGACCGCGACGTGGACGCAGCGGCTGGCAGCCCCCGCCGCGGCCGAGGCGTCCCCGGCAGTGGCGTACTCGCTGGCCGAGGTGGCCACCCACGCGGACGCCGCGTCGTGCTGGGTGGCGATCGACGGCGGCGTCTACGACCTCACCGAGTGGGTCGGGCGTCACCCCGGGGGCGCGCCACGCATCCTTGGGCTGTGCGGTACCGACGCGACCGAACGCTTCCGCGCCCAGCATGCCGATCGAACGCGACCGAACGCCGCGCTGGCGTCGTTCCGCATCGGGGACCTCGCCTGAGCGACGCGTGAGCGCCGTTGGTAGCCTTCGCGCATGACCGATTCGCCGTCCGGGGCCCACGATTTCATCCGCGACCTGATCCGTCGCGACAACGAGGCGGGCACCTACGGCGGACGCGTCCAGACCCGGTTCCCGCCCGAGCCGAACGGTTACCTGCACGTGGGGCACGCGAAGGCGATCGTCACCAATTTCGGCATCGCGGAGGACTTCGGGGGCGTCTGCAAGCTGCGCCTGGACGACACGAACCCCGACACCGAGGAGGCCGAGTACGTCGCGTCGATCGTCGACGACATCGCGTGGCTCGGGTACACCCCCGATTCGGTCTGCCACGCCTCGGACTACTTCGAGCAGCTCTACGTGTGGGCCGAGCACCTGGTGGAGGCCGGGCTGGCGTTCGTCGACGACTCCGACGCCGACACCATCAGCGAGCAGCGGGGCACGTTTTCGACGCCGGGCGTCGAGTCGCCGAACCGCAACCGGACGCCAGAGGAGAACCTCGACCTGCTGCGCCGCATGCGTGCCGGTGAATTCGCCGACGGTGCGCGCGTGCTCCGGGCCAAGATCGACATGGCGCACGAGAACATGCAGATGCGCGACCCGGTGATGTACCGCATCCGGCACGCCCACCACCACCGCACGGGCGATGCGTGGTGCCTCTACCCGACCTACGACTGGGCACACGGCCAGTCCGACGCGATCGAGGGCGTCACCCATTCGCTGTGCTCGCTGGAGTTCGAGTCACATCGCCCCTTGTACGACTGGTTCCTGGCGCACCTGCCGCTGGACGGCCCCGCCCCGACCCAGCGCGAGTTCGCACGGCTGGAGCTGACGCACACGATCACCTCGAAACGTCGGCTCCGCACGCTGGTGGAGGACAAGGTGGTGTCGGGCTGGGACGACCCGCGCATGCCGACCTTGCGTGGGCTGCGCCGGCGCGGCTACCCGGCCGCCGCGCTGCGTGCGTTCTGTGAGGCCGTCGGCGTCACGCGCACCAACTCGCGCAAGGCAATCGAAGAATTCGAGTCGTTCGTGCGCCGCGAGCTCAACACGACGGCCCAGCGGCGGATGGCCGTGCTGCGTCCGCTCAAGCTGGTGCTCACGAACTGGCCCACCGACGCCGACGGCAACCCGGTGGTGGAGCACTTCGAGGTCGCCAACCATCCGGACGATCCCGAGGCCGGGACGCGCCTTGTCGCGTTCAGCGGCGAGCTGTGGATCGAGGCCGACGACTTCGCCGAGGTGCCGCCGCCGAAGTTCTTCCGGCTCTCGCCGGGCAGGGAGGTGCGCCTGCGGGGGGCCTATTTCGTCACCGCGACCGACGTGGTGACCGACGAGGCGGGCGAGGTGGTCGCCGTCCACGCGACCTACGACCCGGCCAGCCGCGGGGGCAACTCCCCCGACGGGCGCAAGGTGAAGTCGACGATGCACTGGGTTTCGGCGCACCACGCGGCGGATGCCACCGTGGCCCTGTACGACCGGCTCTTCACCACCGAGGTGCCGGGTGAGGCGACTGGTGAGCCGCTGGACGACCTCAACCCGGCGTCCCTGGAGCTGCTGACGGGCTGCAAGGTGGAGGCGGTGCTGGCGGAGACGGAGCCCGGCGAGGTCGTCCAGTTCGAGCGCCTGGGTTACTTCGCCGCCGACACCACGGAGCCGCTGACGTTCCACCGCACGGTCGGCCTCCGCGACGAATGGGCGTCCGTCCAGAAGCGCCAGGCCTGAGCCGCCCGCCCGAGGGGCGCCGACACGCTCCCTTGGGTCTCAAACTCCGGGTTCGGAGCCGGAGTTTGAGACCCAAACCGGAGTTTCACGCAGTTCGACTTCTCTCCGACGCCGCCCGTACGATCCTGAATCGTGTCACCATCGTCGACCCACCCCGTGCGCGCCCGCATCGGCATCTCGTTGCTCTTCTTCACCAACGGCTTCGCCCTGTCGAACCTGCTGCCGCGCTACCCCGAGATCATGGCCCTGTTCGGCCTCACGAACACCCAGTTCGGCGTGCTCATCGCGATGTACCCCTTCGGGGCCCTCTTCTCGTCCTGGCTGCCCGCCCCGCTCATCCGCCGCTTCGGCGCCGCGCCCACCGCCTTCGGCAGCACGGCCGTCCTCACCGTCGCCTTCGGCATCATCGGCTTCGCCCCCCACGTCCTCGTCCTGGGCGCCGCCATGTTCCTCGCCGGCTTCGCGGACGCGGTGACCGACGCCGCCCAGAACGTCCACGGCCTCCTGGTCGAGGACCTCTACGGCAAGTCGATCATCAACTCGCTGCACGCCCTGTGGAGCCTGGGCGCCGTGACGGGTGGCGCCGTCGCCACCTTCGCCGCCAGCCAGCGCGTCCCCCTCCAGATCCACCTCGTCGCCGCCGCCCTCGTCGGGCTCGCCATCGCTGGCCTCGCGGTCTGGCTCGCCCGGCTCCCCGCCGATTTCCGCACCCAGCGGAGGGAAGAGTCCAACCACCCCGCGTCCACACGGCTCACGAAGTCCATGTGGTTGGCCATCATCCCGCTCGCCGTGCTGGCGATCGTCGGCGTCCTGCCCGAGGAGGTCGCCATGAACTGGGCGGCCCTCTACCTGGTGCAGATCGTCGAGACCCCCATCGGCATCGCCGGCATCGGCTTCGTCGTCATGATCGGTGCCCAGACGGTCGGCCGCTTCCTCGGCGACCTCGCCACCGATCGCTGGGGCGTCGTCCCGGTGATGCGCCTCGGCGGCCTCATGATCGCCATCGGCGGCGTCCTGGTCATCGCCGTGCCGGTACTGCCGGCCGTCCTGATCGGTTTCGCGCTGGCCGGGTACGGCAGCGCGACGGTCGTGCCCGCTGCGTACGCCGCAGCCGGACGCCTCCCCGGGCTGCCCGAGGGCGCGGGCGTCACCATCGCGAGCTGGCTGCTGCGCATTGGGTTCTTGGCCGCGTCGCCACTCATCGGCTTGGTGTCGGATTTCACCAGCCTGCGAGTTTCCCTGGCCCTCTTGGCCATCGCCGGGTTCGCCGTCCTGGCGTTGGCCGGACGCGCCGCGCCGCCGGCCGAGGCGCGCGTCTAGCCGTCGACCATCACGGACGCCGCGCCAGCACGAGCAACCGCTCGCCCTCCTCATCAGCCTGTGGACCGCGGATGTACCACTCGTCCACGCGCAACCCGGCCGCGGCGAGAGCATCGCGCACCGCGCCAGCATCGTGCCGCACGAACGTCAGGTCGACGCTTCGACCCCACGCCTGCGTGACGTGGCGAACCTCATGTCCGATTTCCACGTTGGCGACGAACCAGCCCCCTGGGATCAGCGTGCGGGCCAGCGTCGTAAACACCCCCGGCAGTTCGGACGCCGCCAGGTGCGCGAAGGCGTTCCACGCCACGAGTGCGGCCCACCCCGGGTTGCGCGGCGGCCTCAACAACTGGGCGAAATCCCCGACCTGGAACGTGAGGTCGCCGTAGTCGGCCTGCGCGCGTTCGATCATCGCGGGTGACAGGTCCACCCCGGTGACCTCCGCGCCGGCGTCCGCCAAGAAGGCCGCCACGTGCCCCGGCCCGCACCCTACGTCGACCAGCGGGCCCGCCGGCGCCTCGTCCGGGATCCGCTCCAGCAGCCAGCGGTCGAACGGTTTGTCGTTGAGGTCGTCGGCGGTGGCGTCCGCGTACGCGTCGGCGGCCGCGTCGTACGCGTCCCGCACCGCCGCGTCGCGGGCGGCCGGCCCTGCTGCGAGCACGACCTCGCGGTCGATGGACCCGCTCGCCGGAGCAGCGGCGGTCGCGTCCGGCACCGGGCCGAGCAGGTGCGACCAGCGCGGATCCTGCTGACCGGCGCGGCGTTCCAGCTGAGCCGCCAGCGGGGGCGTCCGACCCGCCAGGCGGGTGAGGCAGTTCTCGACCTCGGACCGGTCGCTGAACGTGTGGAGCCGCTCGGTGCGCGACTTGAGCTCACCCGCGGCCTGGGGCCCTCGGAGCAGCAGCACGGTGAGCAGCGCGCGCTCGGCGTCGTCGAGGGCGAGCGCGTCGGTGAGCCGCTGGTGGTACTTCAGCGTGCGCGACCCCTTGCCCGCCCACACCACGCGGAGCAACTCGCGCTGCTTGAGGCGCCGCGCGATCTCCTCCAATTCAGCATCGGAGTAGTCGGAGACCGGCTCGCGGCTGGTGGTCTGGTTGCAGGCGGTGCGCAGCGCATTGAGCGACAGCGGGTAGGACGCCGGCACCGTCCGTTCCTTCTCCAGCAGGGCCCCCAGCACGCGTTGCTCGGCCGGGTCGAGAACGGGACGCTCCATGGCGTCAGTCTGGCCGCCCCCGGACGCCGGCGACAACCCCGAACCGGACGCCGTCGCCGGCTTGGGTGGGCCCCACCCCACTGCGCTCCCTGGCCATCGCAGCGCTCTTCCTGCACGGAGAGCCCGGTGGCGGGCGAGGAGCGAAGCGCCTGACGGACGGGAGCAGCGCCGCGTCCGGGGAGCGTCCCTGCACCCAAGGAGCGCCGTCAGCCGACCCCACACACGGCGACTCACCAGCCCCCCACAGGTCGCCCCTGCAGCGCCCATCCCAGGGCCGATCCACCCCGCCATCTCGCTCAAACTCCGGTTCATGGCTCAAACTCCGCGACCGGAACCGGAGTTCGGAGCCGGGGTGTGCGTGTCGGCGCCAGAAAGAAGGTATCGATTTTGTGACAAGGGGCGACAGGGACCCTGAGAGCGGTTTAGCCTCTCCTCATCTTGGCTCCAGGGCTGGGGCCGCCCCCACCGAAAGGGATCTCCGTGAAACACCCCTCCAGAGTGATCGCAGGCGTCGCCGCGCTGGCGATCGCCGCGACCCCCATGGTCGCCTACGCCGCCCCGGCGACGGCGACCGGTGCCGACCGTTTCGAGAAGACCCAGGCCGGGCTCGTCGACACCGCCATCATGCCGACGTCGCTCACCGACACCGAGCCGGTCGACGTCATCGTCGAGATGGCCTCCGATCCGGTGGCTGTCGTCCAGGCCAAGCAGGGCAGTCTCTCCGAGCGGCAGAAGGAGAACGTCCGCTCCAAGCTGCGCGGCGAGCAGGCCGCGGTGGCGGACGCCGCCGAGGCCGAGGGCGGCGAGGTGCTGGCCCAGATGCAGGACGCCTACAACGGCGTCAAGGTGCGGGTCTCGAAGCAGGAGCTCACGTCGCTGGCTGAGAAGCCGGGCGTCAAGGCCATCCACGCCGTCGAGATCCACGAGCGCACCAACCACATCAGCGTCCCCTACCTCGGGGTTCCCGAGGTGTGGGAGAGCACGGGCTACACCGGCGCGGGCATCAAGGTCGCGATCATCGACACGGGTATCGACTACACCCACGCCGACTTCGGCGGCCCCGGCACGGTCGAGGCCTTCGAGGCCGCTGAGGCCACCAGCACCGAGCCGGCCGATCCGGCCCTGTTCGGCCCGAACGCCCCCCGCATCAAGGGCGGCATCGACCTGGTGGGCAACGACTACGACGCCGGCGAGGCGGATTCCGTGCCCCAGCCCGACCCCAACCCGCTCGACTGCAACGGCCACGGCACGCACGTCGCCGGGTCGACCGGCGGCGGCGGCGTCACGGCGGACGGCCAGGCCTACTCCGGGCCCTACAACGCGGCGACGGCTGACCAGGACTGGCTGATCGGCCCGGGCGTGGCCCCGGAGGTCGACCTCTACGCGGTGCGTGTGTTCGGTTGCTCGGGCAGCACGGACGTCACCGTCGAGGCCATCGACTGGTCGGTCGCCAACGGCATGGACGTCATCAACATGTCCCTCGGCTCGTCCTACGGCACCGCCGATGACCCCTCCGCTGTCGCCGCCGCCAACGCGGTGGGCGCGGGCGTGGTGGTCGTGGCGTCCGCCGGCAACTCCGGCCCGAACCCCTACCTGACGGGTTCCCCGGGCACCGGACGCGGCGTCATCAGCGTCGCCGCCAACGACGCCACCGAGAGCTTCCCCGCCGCGCGGATCACCCTGCCCGACGGCAGCTCCATCGACGCGATCAACGCCAACGGCGCCGCCCTGCCGAGCGGCCCGGCGCGCGTCGTGGTGCTGAAGGACAACCCGGCCACCGGCGAGAACGAGGCCCTCGGGTGCTCGGTCAACGCCTACACCAGCAACGGCATCACGCCGGGCTACAACCAGGTGGCCGTCAGCCAGCGGGGCACGTGTGCCCGCGTGGCGCGTGCCATCTACGCCCAGCAGGCCGGCGCGGTCGCCGCGGTCATGGTCAACAACACCGCCGCCTTCCCGCCCTATGAGGGCCCGATCGTCGAGAACCCCGACGACGGCACCCCCTACACCGTCACCATCCCGTTCCTCGGGGTGCGCGGCGTGCTGGGCACGGCTCCCACCGACGACGGTGACCGCCTGGTCGCCGCCGCGGGTGGCAGCGTCACCATGACGGCCAGCACCCTGGCCAACCCGACGTTCTCCGAGTACGGCTCGTTCACCTCGGGCGGCCCGCGCACCGGTGATTCCGGTGCCAAGCCGAACGTCACGGCCCCCGGCGTCTCCATCCGCTCGGCCCAGGTCGGTGCGGGCAACGGCTTCTCGTACAAGTCGGGCACGTCGATGGCGGCTCCGCACGTCGCCGGCGTCGCTGCCCTCGCCGTCGAGGCACACCCGACCTGGAACGCCCGGGCCCTCTCGGACGCCCTGGTGAACACGGCGGACGCCGACGCGATCGCCAACTACCGCCTCACCCTCGGTGGCGCCGGCCTCGTGGACCCCGCCGGGGTGGTGGCCGCCCGCGTGACGGCCTCCGGTGACCAGTTCACGACGACCAGCGGTGTCTACCGTGAGCCGTCGCTGAGCTTCGGCTTCGCGGAGTCCACCAAGCGTGACATCACGGGCGTCAAGCGCGTGGTGCTCACCAACCACACCAACGCGCCGGTGACCTACACGGTCAGCACCGAGGCCTCGCCGCAGAGCAAGCCGGCGACGGTCTCGGTCAACCGCCAGCGCGTCACCGTGCCGGCCAACCGCACGGCCACCGTCCAGGTGACCCTGCGCGTCCCGGTCGAGACGATCGGCGGTGCGCTGGAGGGCGGCTTCGCGATGCACGAGGTCTCGGGCAGCGTGGTCTTCACCGGGCCTGACACCATCAAGGTGCCGTACCTCCTCGTGCCCCGCGCCGACTCCGACCTCACGGCCGCCTACCGGGGCCGCGCGGACCGGAACAACCTGTCCATCAACCTCCGCAACCGCGGGGCCGTCGAGGGCGTCGCCGACATCTACCAAGCCGGTCTCGAGGACGCCGAAGGTGACGCCACCCTGGCGGACCACCCCGGCACCGACGTGCGCGCCGCCGGTGTGCAGTCCTTCGAAACCGACGGCAACGACCAGCTGCTGGTCTTCGCCATCAACAGTTGGGATCGCTACTCCAACGCGGCCCGCAACAACACCCAGGTGATCATCGACACCAACGGGGACGACGAGGCCGACTACGTGGTGTACGCCACCGACTCCGGCCTGGTCCGCACCGGCAACGTGGACGGCAGCAACGAGGTGTTCATCCGCGACGTGGCCAACGCGCGGACGCTCGCCGCGGGCTACCTCGCCCAGTCGCCGACCGACAACAGCACCGTCCTCATCCCCGTCCGGGCCAGCTCGCTCGGCCTGTCGGCCGAGGACGGCGACTTCACCTACACCGCCTACGTGAGCTCCATCACGGACAGCGGAGCGAATGACTCCTTCGACGGCAGCGCGCGGTACAACCCGTGGGCTCCGGCGCTGGAGACGGGCCAGTACGAGCCGGTCGCGGCCGGTTCGAACTCGTCGCTGCCCATCACGATCGACGCCGACGCCCTCGCCGACCAGCAGCCCCTGGGCTCCATGGTCGTGGTGGTCGACAACGCCGCGGGTGCCGCTGAGGCGCAGGTCCTGCAGCTGCAGGGCTGACCCAACCACCGATGCCCCCGTCCCGGCCCAAGCCGGGGCGGGGGCATCCCCTTTCCCCCCGGCACTACCCCAATCAACCGGCCCTGGTTAGACTTCCCCCATCTCCCCGCAGAAGGGCCACCGCCATGGGTTTCGAGCACGTACTGCCCCACCGCGCCGTCGCCCTGGCGGGAGTCCTCAGCAGCTTGGTGTGGGGCACCGTCCTGTGGGGCGGTCCCAGCGGTGTGGTCTCCCTCGGCGCGGGCATCGGCCTGGCGTGGGCCCTCTTCACGGTCACCGCCGGCGTCCTGCTCGCCCGCACCCGTGAGGCGCGGGCGTTGCCGCGCACCTTCGGTCTGCTCTGGGCGCTGCTCGCGCTGATCGCCGTGACGCTGCTCGTCGCCTTCGAGCCGGGCGGGTTCCTGCCCGTGCTGGCGGGCCTGTGGTTCGGGACGCTCGGCTTCCTCATCTGGGCGCTGCTCCCCGCCGTCGTAGCGTCCCATAGCTTCATTTTCGGACGCCGCACAGCGCGGCCCGAGGCGTCCGCCGAGACCCCCGCCCCGACCCCGGCTCCGTTGGGCTGACCGCGGTGTCGGTCATCGACGACTACGTTGCCGCGCAGGAGACGTCCCACCAACCCCACCTCACCCAGCTTGTCGCGCTGGTCCGCGCGCTGGCCCCCGACGCCGGGGCGAAGATCAGCTGGGGCATGCCCACCTGGACGCTGCACGGCAACCTCGTCCACGTCGCGGCCGGCAAGCACCACGTCGGCCTGTATCCCGGGGCCGACGGGGTGGCCCACGTGGCGGACGCCTGCACCGAGCTCGGGCTGAAGCACAGCAAGGGTGCCATCCAGCTGCCGCTCTCCGCGCCGATCCCGGTGGAGCTCGTCACGCGCGTCGTCAAGTTTCGCCTCGCCCAGCAGCGGGCGAAGGCCTCGGGCTGACCAAGCCCTAGGATCGCGGGTGAGATCTACCCGAAGAGCAACCCGTGACCACCCCGACCCTCAAGCAGGGCACCCTGACGCTCGCCGATCACTTCACCGGCACCTTGCACACCTACAAGGCCAAGTTCTGGCTGTTCATCTCCCTCGCGCTGGCCCCCATGGCGGTGCTGGTGGTGGCACTCGTCATCGTGTCGCTCATCGTCGCGGCCGCCCTCGCCGCCACCGGCGTCGATGCGTCGGGGCCGTCCCTCGGGATCCTGCTCCTGGGTGGTCTGGCCTTCTTCGCCGTGCTGTTCGTCGTGATGCTGTTCCAGTACCGCTGCCAGGCCATGACGTCGCTGGCGACCCGCGACCTCAGCGCCGGCTACGAGCCGGGGTGGCGCGACCTGATGGACCGCACCCGGGGTTTCGCGCGGCGGATCGTCCTGCTCCTGCTCGCCCTGTCCGCCGCCGTGTTTGCGCTGTACGCGCTACTCCTCGCCATCATCGTGATGCCCCTCATCCAGGCCAGCATCGCCGGGGACGATGACGCTGCCGTCGCCGTGCTGGGCACCATGGCGTTCGTCATGCTGCTGTTCCTGGCGTTGGGCGTGCTCGCGGTGTTTCTCAACGTCCGGTGGCTCTACCTGATCCCTGCCATGGGCATCGAGCAGGTCTCCGGCTTCGACGGGCTCCGCAGCTCCTGGCGGCTGACGCGTGGCGCCTTCTGGCCCACGCTCGGCTACTACCTGCTGATCGGTCTGGCGATCAGCATCCCCAGCTACGTCATCTCGATGCTCCTCCAGGTCTTGCTGATGCCGCTGACCGCGGCGTCCCAGACCGGGAATGACGTCTCGGCGGCGGCCATCGTCGGCGCGGTCGTGGCCGGCCTGCTGCAGTTCCTGCTCACGGTGGTGCTGCAGCCCGTCACGGCCATCTTCATCACGGTGATGTATCTCAACCGCCACCGCCAGCTCGCGGGCGAGCCGCCGAGCTACGCCTACGGGCAGGGCTTCGGCCCGGGGCCCGGGCCACAGGGGTATGGGCCGCAGGGGTATGGGCCGCAGGGATATGGGCCCCAGGGTTCCGGGCCGGCCCCGCAGGCCTGACGGCAACTGGGTTTGCCACGGCGCGGCCCGAAGGGGTCCAATCGTGGCATGGAGATTCTCGCGTACCTCGACGACGTCTCGATCGCCCGCGCGACGCGCGACGACGTGGACATCATCGAGCGACTCCTGGCCGATGACCCCACCTCGCCGAAGCACGTCGCCACCACGACCCTGATCAGCGACGACATCCTCGGCGAGGCCCATGAGACCTGCGGGCTCGCCACGGCGTTCGAGCGGATCGATCGCGACCCGAACCAGCTGCTGGCCGTCGTGCTCGACGACACCGAACGGGTGATCGGGACGTTCCAGCTGTCGTTCCTCAGCACGATGGCCCGCGGCGGCGCGATGCGCGCCATCGTGAACGGTGCGCGCATCCGGGCTGGCGACGACTCGGTCGCCGTTGGGCGCGATGTCTTCCGCTGGATCAAGGAGCGTGCCCGCACCGAGGGCGCCCGCGTCCTGATGGTCGCGACCGAGAAGGACCGCAGCCACGTCCACGGCTTCTACACCACGATGGGCTTCCGCCCCACCCACGAAGGCCTCACACTGGTGCTCTGACCCCGGGTTCGGTGACCCGGACGCCTCAGCGCATCAACGCGTGCCGCAGCGCATCGCTCAAGGTGTGCTGGGCGAACCGGAACCCGCTGTCGGCCAGCACGCCGGCGCTGACGCGCTGGTCGGTGTCGATCATCTGGTCGTACCCCTCGGCGCCCAGCACGGCGGTCGGCCCCACCGCCGGCGTCGGCAGCATCGCGGGGCGGTGCAGCACCCGGCCCAGCGTCTGCGCGAACTCGCCGTGCGTCACCGGGCGCGGGGCCACCGCGTTGACCGGGCCGGTCAGCTCCGGGGTCGCCACGGCGTGGACGACGGCGCGCGCCAGGTCGTCCAGCCCGATCCAGCTGAACCAGGCGTCGCGGCGCGTCAGGCGGCCGCCGAGGCCCACCGAGAACAGTGGCACCTGCGGCAGCAACGCGCCGCCACCCTCGCTGAGCACGATGCCGATCCGCAGGAACGCCGTGCGGACGCCGGCGTCCACCGCCGGGAGCGCCGCCGCCTCCCACTGCTGCACCACGTCGGCCAAGAACCCCTCGCCGGGCAGGGAGCCCTCCGTCAGCAGCTCGTCCGGCCGCCGGGCCCCATAGATACCGATCGCGCTGGCCTGGACGAGGCGCTTCCCCTCGGGGTCGGACGCCAGCGCAGCGGCCAGCGTGCCCGTCGCCTGCAAGCGTGACTCCAGCACCTGCTCCTTGTGACGCTCCGTGAACCGCCCGCCGATCGAGTGCCCGGCCAGGTTCACCACCACGTCCACCCCGGCCAGGGCGTCCGCCGGCAGGTGCCCCGCCCCAGGATCCCAGGTGACGGCGTCCGCGTCCGCGCTGGTGGAGCGCACGAGCCGGCGCACCGTGTGCCCACCGGAGGTCAGCAGGGCGCACACCTGGGTGCCGATCAGGCCCGAGCTACCTGCGACGGCGACCGTGAGCGGTGCGGCGTCCGGGCGGGCGGCCAGGCGGGCATGCAGGGCGAGGTCGGCGCGCAGCTGGCGCTCGCGGAAGGCGAAGAGGCCCGCCAGCTGCATCTCGACCAGCGGGGCGGCCAGCCGGTCGGGCACCACGGGCAGCTCCCAGGTGACCCGGTCGGTGATCACCGTCGACCCGCCGGGCCCGTCGGCGAACTCATGCTCGTGGCGCCACGCCTTGAAGGGCCCGCTCACCTGCTCGTCGACGAACCGCACCCCCGGCTCGAGCTCGACGTGCCGGACGCGCCAGTCCACGCCCACCGGGCCGCGGCGTCCGCGCCAGGAGACCTGCGGCAGCAGCCCGGAGACCAGCGGGTGGGAGATGCGCAGCGTGATCTTTGAGCCGACGTTGATGCCGTCGCTCGGCCCCTGCAGCAGCGTCGCCATGCCGGGCGGGGTGAGCCGCACGAACGCGCCCGGACGGGTGTGCCAGGCGAACACCTCCGCGCGGGGGTGCGGGTAGCGCGACACGTGCTCGAAGACAGGCATGCAGCCCAGCCTAGAGCGCCGCCGTTCAGGGACGCGCGTGCCAGGTGCGCAGCATCGTGATGCGGGCGTCCACCTGGTCGCTGCTGGCCTGCGCGAGCGAGGGACCGCCGCACTGGCGGCGCAGCTCGGCGTGGATGTGGCTGTGGGGCACACCCTTGACCCGCGCGTACTGGGCGACCAGCGTGTTCAGTTCCTTGCGCTTGGTGGCCAGCGCCCGGTGCAGCGAGACCTCGGGGGTCACCCGCTCGCGCCGCTCGGCCCGCTCGTGGCGGTTCACCTGCCGCCGCTGCCGCTCGCGGAGCAGATGACCGATCTGGTCAGGCTCGAGCAGCCCGGGCAGGCCCAGGTAGTCGGCCTCGTCGTCGGACGTGGGCACCGCGTGCATGCCGAATTGCTGGGCGTCGAAGAGCACGTGGTCGAACACCGCGTCCGACCGCAGCGCCTCGAAGCTGCCGATGAGGTCGTCGGACGCCGCCTCGCTGCGGTTCGCCTCGTCGACGAGGGCGTCCTCGGCCCAGTCGTCACCGCGCTTGGGCGCGCCGAGCACGTGGTCGCGCTGCCGCTCCAGGGCGGACGCGTGGGCGAGGATGATCGGCACGGTCGGCAGAAACACGGTGGCCACCTCGCCGCGGCGCCGCGTCCGCACGAACCGGCCGACGGCCTGGGCGAAGAACAGCGGCGTGGACGTGGCCGTGGCGTACACCCCCACCGCCAGGCGCGGCACGTCGACGCCCTCGGACACCATGCGCACCGCGACCATCCAGCGCTCCTCGGACGCGGCGAACTCCTCGATGCGCTTGCTGGCACCCGTGTCGTCGGAGAGGACGAGCGTGGGGCGCGCCCCCGTGTGCTGCTCCAACACGCGGGCGTACGCGCGGGCGACGGTCTGGTTGGTGGCGATGACGAGGCCGCCGGCGTCCGGCACGTGGCGGCGCACCTCGGTCAGCCGCCGATCGGCCGCGCCGAGCACCGCGGCGATCCACTCGCCCTTCGGGTCGAGCGCGGTGCGCCACGCCTGCGCGCTGACGTCCTTGGTCAGGAGCTCGCCGAGGTTCGCCTCGATTTCATCGCCGGCCTTGGTGCGCCAGCGCATCGGGCCACCGTAGTTCATGAACACCACGGGGCGCACGACGTGGTCGCGCAGCGCGTCGGCGTAGCCGTAGGTGTAGTCGGCCTTCGAGACGCGGACGCCGGCCTCCGACTCGTCGTAGGTGACGAAGGGGATGGGATTCTCGTCGGACCGGAACGGGGTGCCCGTCAGCGCCAGCCGCCGCACCGCGAACTGGAACGCCTCGCGGATCGCCTCGCCCCAGCTCAGCGCGTCGCCGGCGTGGTGCACCTCGTCGAGGATCACCAGCGTCGGGATGTCGGTGGCCATCGCCTGGTAGCCCCACACGGACGCCGCCACCCCCGCGTAGGTGGCCGCCACACCGTCGTACTGCCGCGACCGGCCGCGCGTGCGGCCCCCGGTGCCCGGGTCGAGCTGGATGCCCACCTTGGCGGCGGCGTCCGCCCACTGCACCTTGAGGTGCTCGGTCGGCGCGACGACGATGACGCGGCGCACCGTGCGCTCCTGGAGCAGCTCGGCGGCCACCCGCAGGGCGAAGGTGGTCTTGCCCGCGCCGGGGGTCGCGACGGCGAGGAAGTCGCGCGGGGCGGCGGCGGTGTACTTCTCCAGCGCCTCGGCCTGCCACGCGCGCAGCGACGCCGACGTGCCCCACGGCGCGCGCTGGGGAAAGGCGGGGCTCAGGCGTTCGAAGGCGGACTGGCTCACGGGTGCACCCCTCCCCCGGTCGCAGGGGCGGACGCCGCGTGGCGCCGAGGGGGACGAGACATAGGCCCCCGACCCTAGCCGGACGCGGCCCCCCTGCGAACCCCCGGCCGGCGTGTTGGCCGAGTGTTGGCCGCGTGTTGGCGGCGGGTGGCTCAGAACCCGACCTGGAGCTCGCGCATCAACTCGATCTCCTGGGTCTGCGTGGCGATCACGTCCTCGGCCATCTGCCGCACGTCGGGGTCGGTGCCGGACGCCAACTCCTCCTCGGCCATGGCGACCGCGCCCTCGTGGTGGCCGATCATCTGCTCCAGGAACAGCTCGGACGCGGCGAGGGTGTCGGCGTCGCGGAGGGCGTCCAGCTGGTCGGCCGACACCATGCCGTCCATGCCGGTGTGGCCGGCGTGCGCGCCACCCTCGGGCTCACCCCACGCGGCCAGCCAGGCGCGCATCTGGTCGATCTCGGGCTGCTGGGCGTCCTTGATCGCGGTGGCGAGATCGGTCATCTCGGTGCCCAGGCCGGGCTTGGCGAGCAGGATGTCGCTCATCTCGATGGCCTGCTCGTGGTGCGGGATCATCATCTGGGTGAACATCACGTCGGCCTCGTTGTGGGCCTGCTGCTCCGACGCCGGCGCTGTGGTGGCGGGCGTGACGCCGGCGTCCGGGGAGGCCGCAGGCTGACCCGCACAGCCGGACAGCAGTGCCGCTCCGGCAGCCAGGGACGCAGCGAGAGCGGTGAGCAACGAAGCGGAGTCACGGCGACGAGTGGGGGAGGTCATGCATCCAGCGTAGCCCCCGGCACACTGCCTGGCTGGGCGCCTCGATGGCCTCACCCGATGATGCGCTCGAGGGAGTCGATCAGCGGCACCTGGCCAGCGGTGAGTTTCGTGCGGGCCACGTCGAGGCCGAACCAGCCCGCCCGGTCGACCTCCGGATAGGTGCGCATGCGCCCCGAGCGGCGGGGCCACTCGACCTCGAAGGTGTTGGACGTCACAAAGGCGAGGCCGGCGTCCGCTGCGACCGCGAAGCCACGCACCCGCTTGCCGGAACTGAGCCGCACCTCGCCGAGATCGATGAGTTCACCAGCCGGCGCCGGGATGCCGACCTCCTCGGAGAACTCGCGCCGCGCGGCGTCCTCAGGGGTTTCCTCACCCGGGATGTACATGCCCTTGGCCAGCGACCAGCCGCCGTCGTCACGGTGGCCCCAGAACGGGCCACCCATGTGGACGATGAAGACCTTGACCTCTCCACCGGCATCGTTGAAGGGCAGCAGCCCCGCGCTGTGCAACGGCATCCCCCCATGCTAGACGGCCCCCCGGCCCGGGCTTCGTCCTCTGGACGCCAGCACCCCCCAGGTGCCACAGTGGGCGCCATGAGCACCACCGATGACACTGGCCGGGCGCAGCCCTCCGAGGCCGCGGACCAGCCAGACCCGCGGGAACAGATGAAGGCGGCGCTCGAGGCCAAGAAGAACGCCCAGCACGGCAGCGCGGGCGGTCCGGCCGGGTCACCGGGCCGGGCGTCCGGCGGGCCGCACGGCCAGCAGGGCGGCAAACGTCAGTTCCGGCGCAAGTCGGGCGGCTGACCGCCCGCGCGGCCTCCGCTCACCGGGCGCCGCGCTGATTCAGGCGCGCTGATTCAGGCGTTGTCGCCGGGCTTCTCCGGCTCGAAGTCGGTGGCGTCGGGCTCGCGCTCGGCCCACGCCTGCGCGGGCGACTCCTCGCCCACCTCGAGGTGACCGAAGTAGTCGGGCTGGCGGAGATCCTCGGGCACGGCCGCGTCCGCGATGCGGTCCCCGGCCTGCTTGGCCTCGTCGATCGCCTCGTCGGCGCGATGCAGCTGCTCGTCGTTGGCCTCGGTCATGGCTGGCTCCCTTCGTCACCCGTGCACCGGCGGACGCCGCGGGCACTGGAGTGTCTACCCCACGCGGCGCCCGCCGCACAATGCCTGCGTGCCGATCAGATGGCCGCGACGGCCACGACGTTGGCGACGACCGTCGGCAGCCCGCGACCCATGGCGGCGCCGATGACCCTGTTCCACAGCCGCGCGAGGGGGCCTGTCAGGACGACGCGATGCGTGATGCGGCACAGCTGGGACGGCGCGTCCTGACCCTCCACGTCGGGGGCGTCGGGGTCCGGACGGTCGAGCTCGTGCTCGAGGCGGAGGGTGCACAACAACAACTTGCACTCGATCGCGAAACGGCCACCCATCCGGTCGACCTGGGCGAAACGAAACGTCGCCCGGGGGCCACCCGCAAGCTTCACCTGACCGACCGCGCCGACGGCGATGGGGCCGTTCAGCGTGGCCCGCTCCACCTGGGGGTCGTCGACCGGCCAGTGCTCCACCTGGGTCCACCGATCCCACACCACGGCCGGATCCACCGCCGCCTCCGCACTGTGCTCGTGGACGATCACCGTTGCCCCCTCATTGATCCTGCACCGTCAGCCCTGCGCCGCCAGCCCCGCGTCGGGACGCCTCCGGCTGGTGCGGCGTCCGGACCGGCACGCCAACACCCATTGTGCAGCGTGCGAGAGGTCGAGCGTCAGCCGCCCAGCACCCGGCGGAGCACCGTCGAGGACGTGTGGGCGGTGTAGGGGAAGTAGAACACCGTGACGCCGACGGACTCCATGGCGGCCTCCAGCCGCTCCCCCTTGGGCGTGCCCTTCCAGTCATCGCCCTTGAACAGGACGTCGAAGCGGACGCGCTCCCACACCTCGCGCTTGTCGGAGGAGAAGTCCACGACGACGTCGTCCACCATGGCCAGGGCACGCACGATCTCCATGCGTTCCTCGAGCGGGACCATGGGGTACTTGCCCTTGGCGGCGAACAGGGCCTCGTCGGTGACGACACCAACGACGAGGCGCTCGCAGTTCTCGCGCGCGCGGCGGATGATGTTGAGGTGCCCGATGTGGAACATGTCCCACGCCCCTGGCACATAGCCGAGGCGGTAGCGGGCGGGCTGGGCGTCGGTCACGCCGCGCCACTCACCGCCGGCGCCTGCCACCGGCGCAGGATGGCGCTGGCCGAGGTGCGCATGCCGCTGAGCCGTGCGGCGTCCCACCCGGCCGGCAGCACCTCGTCGTCCGCGGCGAAGAGGACGGCGTCGGAGTCCAGCTCAAGCGAGGTGCTCTCCACGGTGACCACCGAGTCCACACCCTGCAATTCCGCAGCGATGGCCACGCGCTCGTTCACGGGGACGACGGGCAGCCGTCCCGTCATCGCGAGGGACAACTCGTCAGAGGGAACGAGCAGCACCAACTGCTCGCAGGCCTGCGACGCCTGGGCGATGAGGTCGAGGTCGCGGATGTTCACCATGTCGAACCGCCCCACGAGGTACCCCGTGCCGACCATCTCGCTCCCCCCAGTGTCCGATGCACCCGGGTGGATGCATCACTCGTCAACTGTTCACCCTCCGTTGGGTGAACGGCAACTTTGAGCGGCGTCGTGACGCCGGTTGCACGGGCACCCCCGCCCCCCACGCCGCGCACGGGCGCCTCGACCCTGCGCTACGACGGGAGGCATCGGACAAATCCATCACTGATGGCCTGGGGGCGCAAGTCCCCCCGGGTGGGAAACACTGTCCACCACCCGGCGGCGCACCGCCGGTAACACCTGGGGATCGACCGGACAGGAACAGGGTGTGAACGCACAATCAGAGCCCGAGCGCTTCCGGGGAGTGTTCCGGGCCGCCCACCCCGACGTCCTGCGCTTCGTGCAGCGTCGCACCACCCCCGACCGGGCAGAAGACGTCGTCGCCGACACCTTCATGGTGGCGTGGCGTCGCGTGGCCGACCTCCCCGTCGACCTCGACGGCGCCCGCGCCTGGCTGTTCGGCATCGCGCGCAACCAGTTGCTCAACCACCGTCGGGGCGAACGGCGGTCGGACGCCCTCGCCGTCCGCCTCGCGGACGCCGCCGCGCTGCACGGCGACCGCACCCCCGACACCGCGGACGCCGTGGTGGCGCGCATCAGCGTCGCGAACGCCTGGCATCAGCTCTCCGAGGCCGATCAGGAAGTGCTGGCCCTCGCCGTCTTCGAGCAGTTGACGTCCACCCACGCCGCCGCCGTGCTGAACATCTCACCGGGCGCCTACCGCGTCCGACTCTCCCGCGCCCGGGCGCAACTCCGCCGCCACCTCGGCGCCGAACCGACCACCCTGCCCCTGGAGGAGGCCCACCCATGAACACCATTCACCACGACCCCGTCGACGACGCCCTGCGCAGCCTGGACGCCGCCTCACCCCTGACGCCCGACCAGCAGGCCCGGGCCGACGCCCTCCTGGCGTCCATCCTCGCGACGGACGCCACGGGCGGTGCTGACGGCGCCCGGGTCGTCCCGCTGCGCCCGCGCCGGCTCGCCCGCTGGTTGGTGCCGGCCGCGGCGGCGTCCGTGTTGGCCGTCGGCGCCCTGGTGTGGCCCTGGAACCCGAGCCTGAACGCCGCGTTCGCCGACTGGACGGACACGCCATCGTCCGTCGAACCCGGGCTTCTCGCCAAGGCGACCGAGGGCTGCCGGGCCTTCATGGGCACCTGGGAGGTGCCGGATGCGGGACACGCCCGCGTCGGGCTCGCCGAGCAGCGCGGAAGCCATGTGTTCGTGGCGCTGCGCGCCGACGACGGGTCAACCGCCGAGTGCCTGGTGGAGGCCGAGAACGGCCAGGTGCGCGGGGGGACGGGCGGCGGCCCGGGCCCGTTGGCCCCCCTGGGGCCCCGGGACGTGGAGATGGACGGCCCCGGCATGCAGAGCGGCCCGGGATATGCCTTCGCCTTCCTGCGAGGCCGGGTCGGGGCGGAGGTCGAGGCGGTCACGCTGCACGCCGACGGCCGGGCCATCCACGCCACCGTCGCCAACGGCGAGTTCGTGGCCTGGTGGCCGACCACCCCGTGGGGGCCCGACGACACCCTCGGCCCGTTGGACGTGACGGCTGACGTCACCTACACCGACGGGACCGTCTCACCCCACCACAGCACGGGGCCGGCGTCCGCCCTCCCGGCGCCGACCTCGGTCGCGCGGGTGGCCCAGGGCGGCGGGGTCGTGGACGGCCACGAGGTGGGCACCATCGAGGGCCTGGCTGGTGAGAACGTGGTGGCGGTGAGCGTTCACGCGCACGGGCTCGTCGTGCCGGCCACCCTGGAGGACGGAGCCTTCAGCGCCTCCTGGCCGCTGCCCGAGGGCGTCAGCCTGGAGGACCCAGCCCCTGACGTCACCCTCACCCTCACGCTGTCCGACGGGTCCGTGATCGAGGACGTGGCGGTCACCGGCTGACGCCGGCCGAGGGGGTCGCCGCGTCCCGGGCACGGTGGCGCGGCGACCTCACCGGTGCGTGGCGCATGCCGACCTCGACGTGAGACCGGCGGGGGACGGCGAAGGAGGCTTCAGCGCAGCGCGACCTGGATGACCTGGCCGGCTCCCGGCGCCACGGATCCCGTGGTGACGTAGGCCTGCCCCCGGCGGATGGCCACGCCGTAGGGGGCGAACAGGTCACCGACCACGGTCTGGTGGGCCCCGGATCGGTCCACGCGCACCAGCGAGCCCTGGACCCCGCTCAGCAGACCGGCGTCGGAGATCTGCACGGCATAGAGCGTGCCGCGGTCCCAAGCCAGGTCGGTCACCGTGGTCAGGCCGGTGGCGTACGCGGTGCGCGACCCGTCGCGGGCGATGCGCCAGATCGTCGCCTTGCCCGGTTGGAACGGGAAGCCGGTGAGCTCGGAGACATACCAGGCGCCATCGGGCCCCTGGGCGACCGCGGTGGGCACCGACTGTGCGGGGAAGGGGGTGGGCCAGCCTGGGGGCGGTCCGGGAATCGGGGGCGGATCCATGAGCACCGGCTCGTCGAACACGGCGAACTCGCGGACGCCGCGCCGCGGCCCGGTGAGTCGCAGGACGCTGTTGCCCCCGGCATCGACGGTGAGGACGTGGCTGCGGTCGCGGACGACGTCGACCGGGTTGCTGTCCGCGCCGGCGGCGTCCGGGTCCCGGTCGGCTTCATAGCGCGCCAGATCGGCCAGCACGGACGTGCGCTGCCGCCCACCTCTCGTCTTCACCTCGACGACGGTGCCGAGAAGATCCGCATCGCTGCCGAGCAGCGACCTGAGCTCAGGCGTCCCGCCGAGCCCCATCGCCACCGTGAGGGTCGTGCCGAGGGCGACGACGTCGGAGGCGCCCGTCGCCTCGCCGTCCGCGTTGACAATGGCGGGCAACCCGGTGACGGGGCGCGACTGCCGGCCGGTGCGGTCCAGCAGCGTGATGGACGAGGTGTGTGCGAGGCAGACCTCCCCGAACTCGGGGTGATCCGCGCACGCACCCGCGTCGGCCGAGGGCGCCCCGGACTCGGCGATGTAGAGGTCACCGTTGCGTGCGAAGGAGAGGTGGCGGGGGCTGTTCAGCCCGGAGGCCACGACGGTGTACGGCTGATCATCGGCGGCGAGGGCTGGCTGCACCAAGGCTGCCAGAGCGACCGCGGTGAGCGCGGCGCAGGCGCGAGCGTGCAGTGCAGTGGTCATCGGAGTCCTCCTGTGGTCCTTGGCCCACCCCCAAGGAGCACCCGCACGACACTGGTGATACATGACCCACCGCACTCGTGGGTGCGGGGCCCGGGCGCTCGCGCGCCACCGATGCCCGCCACGGCCTGGACCAGCGACGCCGGTCCGTTCACACTGGAGTTGCTCGAACACGGGCCGGCGCCACGTCGGGGGAGCCGCACGGAGAAGGAGTCACGGTGACGCGCTACGGAACCGTCCTGTCGTTCCAGGGCAATCTTGAGGAGATCGTCGACCACTACGCCTCGATCCTGCCGGATCTCAGGAGAACGGTGGTCCTCCCGCACAGCGAGGTCACGGGCGGAGAACCCGGGACCGCGCTGCTCGTGGGGTTCACGCTCGGCAGCCAGACCTTCACCGTGATGCAGGGCCTGCCTGATGAGTTGAGCCCCGCCGTCTCGATCGAGGTCCGCACGGACTCCCAGGAGGAATCAGACCGGATCTACGAAGCCCTCCTCGAGGGTGGCTCAGAGATGGCCTGCGGCTGGCTCACCGACCGTTACGGGTTGAGTTGGCAGGTGTCCCCCCAGGAGCTGCTGGACCTGGTGAGCGACCCCGATCCCGCACGGGCACGCGCAGCGAACAGGGCCATGCAGCAGCAGAGGAAGATCGACATCGAGCCGATCCGCGCTGCGGTCGAGGCGGTGTCCGGGCCGTCAACCCCTAGTCCTTGACAGCACCCCCGCGGTGTCCATGATCTGCCGCTCACCGTCCGGCACCGAACGCAGTGCTTGCAGACTGCTAGCATGAAGGCGTGACCATCCTGTACATCCGCGACGTCCCCGAGGCTGTGGCCGCGACACTGAAGGAACGCGCCGCTGCGCAGGGCACGTCGCTGTCCTCCTATGTGGCAGCGGAGCTGGCCAGGATCGCCGCCCGCCCCACCAACGAGGACGTGGCCGCTCGACTTCGCGCCAGGGATCGCGCCGAGGGTCCGAGCAGAGCCGAGATCGTGGCCGCGGTCGAGAACAGCCGCCCGTGATCGTCGTTGACGCCTCGGCCATGGTCGAGGCGCTGGTCGGGCGCGATGCGGACGCGGCGCTGTTCGAGGCTCTCGGCGGAGACCTGTATGCCCCACACCTTCTGGATGTCGAGGTGTTGTCCGTGTTGCGCGGCCTCACCTTGGCTCACAAGCTCAATCCACTGGACGCGGACCGGGCTCGCGAGGACTACTTCGCCCTGACGATTCACCGGTACGAGATCGCCGGGTTGGCTGAGAGGATCTGGCAGCTGCGCCATCAGTTCACCAGCTACGACGCCAGCTACCTGGCCCTGGCCGAAGCGCTCGGGTCGCCACTGCTCACCTGCGACGCGAAACTCGCCACCAGCGGTCACCACGCCGAGATCCGTCTCATCGCGCAGGGCTCGTAGCGCCGAAGCCAAGGCCTGGTCGAGCGGCAACATCGAGACAAGCCCCGCCCAGGCGCAGGTTGTGCACCCACCGGATCCTCTGGTGCCGGGCACTGCTGCGTGAGTGCGCGCTCGGGGGGATTCGACCCCCCACCTGCTGATCCGGCATCGATGCGGCGATCCCGCTGGTCAGCAGCCCACCCCGTTCAGAACGTTGCCCGTGACGGTGGCGCGTGAGTCGAATGACACGTCCTCCTGCGTGGTGCACGCGCCCGGGACGTCGACGGCCGTGACCGAGACGGCGTTGCCCGTGACCGAGCCCCTCGCTGGCCCCCAGCCCAGTCCACCCGCGACGAGCACGGCTCCCTGCCCACCGGACGGGCTTTGGATCGTCAGCCCGCGGATCTCGTTCTGCTCCACCCCAGCGTCACCGGCGTCGAAGAAGTTGGCGTCCGTCGCATAGAGCGTCCCGCCCGCGACCACGACCTCGTGCACCGCTCCGCCCGCACGGTTGCCCCGGATCTCCAACCCCTCGATCGTGTTGGACTTGCTAACCCCCGCCGTCCCCCAGTTCAGCACGGGCGTGGCCAGGATGCCTGTGGTGCAGCCGTGGGCGGTGTTGCCCGTGATGGACGCGTCACGCACCGCGATGCCCTCACCCGGCCCGCCACCCATCTCGGTGAAGGCACCGGCAAGCAGGATGCCGACGTCGCATGTCTCGACGGCGGAGATCTCATTTCCCTCGAGCTCGATCCCGTCCAGGGCGACGCTGTCGGACCTGGTGTTGCCTTGGAGGAGGTGCTCAACTCCGGCGACGAGCACCACGTACCCGTTGCCGGCGATCTGGTTTTCGGCGATGCGCACGTCTCGAACCGTCACGTCGGTCACGTGCCCGTCCATGTTCACCGCTCCCCAGATGTAGACCGCCGGATCGCCAGCGCCTTCGGGCATCGCGATCGTGTTGCCCTCGATCACCAGGCCGTCGAGTGCCCCGCGGGCATTGCCCCCTCGGGACTGGAGGGCTGCGATGGTGAACCCGCCCTGGAATCCCCGGACATCGTTGTCGGTCAGGGAGAGCCCACGAATCGTGGCGGCGCCAGCTCGGTCCGAGGCGGTGAGCAGCGCCGCGTTTCCGCCGACCGCACTGTGGATCTTCCGGGGGAAGGTCTCCCCGAACTCGGGGGGCCCGAAGATGTCGTTGCCCGTGATCGTCACAGCAGAGACGGTGCTCTTCGAGCCATCGACAGCGGTGGCCGTGATGTCGATCCCCCCGCCATTGAGAAACGCGTTGTCGGCCAGCGTGACTCCGGTGAGCTCACCGGCCCCGACGGGCTGGATGCTCACCATCTGCGCGAAGCGCTCGAAGGTGACGCCCTCGACGGACACATCGGAACTCGACACCTTGAGGGCCAGGCCACCAATGGGGCCGTCGACGGGCCCGTTCGCGATGATGACTCCCCCACCGACGATGCGGTCGCCCGTGTTGTTCTCCCGCCGCGGCAGGCGCGTCTCCGCAGGTGCCGGCTCCCACTCGAAGCCCCAGGGGACCGTCTGCTCGGGCACCTCAATCCGCCCACCGTCGACGTCGAATCGGATCTCGTCGCCACTGCCAGCCCCCGGGACCCCGTCGAGCTGGGCTCGTTCGGCCGCGGACAGGGTGCCGTCGCCCAGCGCTCCGGAGGCCAGCTGGAGCGCTTCGGTCAGGGACAACCGCTCATCACCGACCTCGCCCACCGCGTCAGGGTCGTTCACCACCAGCGTGCTCGCCCCCGTCAGCTCGACCGAGGTCGCTGGCGCCGTCGCGGTCGGCACCAGCGTCGGTTCGGCGGGCGGACCCGCCGTCTCGCCGGCACTGCAGGCCGGGACGGCCACGACCAGTCCCAGCAGCACTCCACCCACGCACGCCCGCCTCGCGCGACGCTGCCCCATGGAGATTCCCCTTCCTCGCCGAAGGATTGCTAGCACGCGCTAGTTTACCGTTCGATGTCGTTCACTTCGAGATCCGCCCACTCACCGGACTGGCGCGTTCGGCGTCCCGCTCGCCGCGGACGGGGGGACCAAGAGGGCTCTGCCGATCTGGACGAGCTCCCTGCGCAGCGCGACGTCCTCGACCTGCGCGCAACGAGGGTCAACGGCGGGGCCCATGAGGCCGGAGAGGAACACCGACACGCGGACCAGCGAGGCGTCCGTACCTGCAGACGCGCCAGCGAGGACGTCATGGAGCTGGTGGAAAAGACCGGCAATCTCGGCGTCGTCGCTGATCAGCTGCCCGACGGTCACGTCACCCAGGAGCAGTCCGTAGAGCCGTCGGTGGACGACAGCCTGGTCGGCCAATGCGACCACGGCAGCCTCGGTGCGTCGAACGGGGTCATCGTGACCCTCAACCACGCGGAGAAGCGTCGCGAGCCCGTCCATGGCTGGGTGCAGGACGGCGAATACGATGGCTGCCTTCGTGCGGAAGTGGTGGTAGACGGCCGCCTTCGTCACGCCGAGGCAGTCGGCGATGTTCTGCAGGGAGGTGCCCGCCACCCCTTGAACGGCGAAAAGTTCTTCAGCGGCCGCGACCACCTGGCCGCGGGCCGCCGGGCCGCCACTTCCTGGCATGAGGACCCCTTCCCTCGTTGTGTCGCTCCGACTAGCCAACCGTGTTGCCCAAACTAGCCGATCGGCTAGTGTGAGAGCACGATCCGGCCGAGGACACGTTGTCAGTGTCAGCGCCCCCCCGGCAAAGCCCAGCCATGAAGGAGCCAGCCATGAACACCGCCACGATCCCCGCCGGCCCCACAGCCGTTGACACAGAGGTGGACCTCCTCGTCATCGGCAGCGGCACTGGCATGGCCGCCGCACTCGCCGCGCATGAGCTCGGCCTGTCCACGCTCGTCGTCGAGAAGACGAGCACGGTGGGCGGATCGACCGCTCGCTCCGGCGGAGCCTTCTGGATCCCTGCCAACCCCGCGCTCGCCGAGGACGGCGCTGCGGACTCCCTCGCCCGCGCCCGGGAGTATCTCGCCGCGGTCGTGGGGGACACCACACCCGAGCAGCGGTGGCTGGCTTTTTTGGAGCACGGACCCGCCGCCGTCGCGATGCTGGGACGCACTACCCCGATGAAGTTCTTCTGGGCCAAGGGATACTCCGACTACCACCCGGAGAACCCGGGCGGGAGTTCACAGGGCCGTACCTGCGAGTGCACACCGCTCGACGTGACAGAAGCCTTGGGCGAGGAGCGCGGTCGCTTGCGCCCAGGGCCCCTGGCTGCGCCCATTCCCATGCCGGTCACCGGCGCGGACTACAAGTGGCTCAACCTCATGGCCAAGGCGCCGGCCAAGGCCCTGCCAAGGATCGTCAAGCGCGCCCTCCAGGGCGTCGGCGGCCTGGTGATCCACCGCGAGTACGCCGCGGGGGGCCAGGCACTCGCGGCCGGACTGTTCTCCGGGCTGATCCGAGCAGGCATCCCGGTGTGGACCAACACCTCCGTGGTGGATCTCATCGTCGAGGATGCCCGGGTGACAGGTGCCGTGCTGGATCAGCGGGGCACGACGATGAGCGTCCGGGCCCGTCGGGGCGTCGTCCTCGCGGCCGGTGGCTTCGACCATGACCTGCAGATGCGGCAGGCCCACCAGTCGCCCTCCCTCACCCACGACGTCAGCCTCGGCGCCGAGGGCAACACAGGCGACGCCATCAAGCTGGCGCAACGGTACGGCGCCGACATCGACCTGATGGACCAGTCGTGGTGGTTCCCGGCCGTTGCACCCATGGGAGAGGATGCGCCGCAGGTGCTGCTGGCCGAGCGGTCACTGCCCGGCTCGTTCATGGTCGACCAGTACGGACGCCGCTTCATCAACGAGGCCGACGACTACATGACCTTCGGGCAGGGCGTCCTGGCCCGCGAGCAGGCCGGCGACCCCGTCGAGCAGATGTGGCTCGTGTTCGACCAGGCCTACCGCAACAGCTACGTCATGGCGGGCGTCCTGTTCCCCCGCATGCCCATCCCCCAGGCGTGGTACGACGCGGGCATCGCCGCCAAGGGCTCGGACGCCGCCACCCTCGCGAGGGCCGCCGGGCTGCCCGAGGGCACCTTCGTGGAGGCCTTGCAGCGCTTCAACACGCTCGCCGCCAACGGCAACGACGAGGACTACCATCGCGGGGAGAGCGCCTACGATCGGTACTACGGCGACCCCACCGTCACCCCCAACCCGAACCTGCGACCCCTGCGCGGCATGCTCTATGCGGTCAAGGTGGTGCTCAGCGACCTCGGTACCTGCGGGGGTGTTCGGGCGGACGAGCGGGGCCGGGCCCTGCGCGCCGACGGGTCTCCGGTCGAGGGCCTGTACGCCATCGGGAACACTGCAGCCAACGCGTTCGGGGCCTGCTACCCCGGTGCAGGAGCCACGATCGGCCAGGGGCTGGTCTACGGCTACATCGCCGCCCGGGACGCCGCGGGCCATCCCGCCGACTAATCTGCCCGGGCGACCCAGCGGGGCCAGCGGATCTCTTCGGGGGAAGGTGACCTTGACGGCGGCTACCAGACCACACGGTTGTGGCGGCGGGGGGCCGTGAGGCAACGCAACACCGGGCGTGTGCGGCCCCGGCCCCCTACCCAGCCTCCTGCCGCCCGCAGGCGTGGGCCGCCGCGTCCGCTGCGGTGCTCGTCCGCGCGCTCGGCTGAACGGGGGTCCCGGCCAGGGACAGCTTGCCCGGCTCGTCGACGCGACGCCGGACCACATGGTGAACACGCACGTGCTCTCGTGGGCCCACCCGGCGCACGCTGATGCCAACCACAACGGTGCGGCCGAAGGAGTCCCCCATGATTGCCCTGCACACCGTGATCGCCATCCTCGCGATCATCGTCCTCATCATCAGGGTCAAGGTCGACCCGATCATCGCGCTCGTCCTTGGCTGTCTCTACCTCGGGCTGGCATCGGGCACCGGCTTCGTCGCGACCGTCGAGGCGATCACGACCGGCTTCGGCGACATCATGACGAAGATCGGCCTGCTCATCGGCTTCGGCGTCCTGATGGGGGCCCTCCTTCATCGCATGGGGGCGTTCACGGTCATGGTCGAGGCGCTCGTCCGGGTCGTGCCCGCGAACAGGCTGCCCTACGCGTTGGCTCTCGCGCTGACAACCATCGCGCCGTCCATCTACGTCGATGTCCAGGTCGTGCTCGCCGCTCCGGTCGCCCGCTCGTCGGCGAGGTACATCGAGAAGAACGGCCTCGCGTGGCTGGCCGGTGCACTCGGAACGGGCATTTTCGTCGGGTACGTGTTCGTCATCCCGGGGCTGGCAGCCATCTCGACGGCGGGCTTGCTGTCGGTGCCGCTGGGGCTCTACATGCTCTACGGCGTCGTGATCGGGGTGATCACCTCCCTTGTCACCGTCTGGATCTTCCGCCGGATGCTGACCATCGGCTGGTGGAACGCGGCCAAGGACGAGGAGCACTCCGAGGCCCTCGAGGAGGTCGAGGCCGCGGACGCCCTGCCCCGCGGCGCGAGGCGTCCCTCGCTGTTGCTCTCACTGCTGCCCATCATCGTGCCCCTGCTGCTGATCGCCTTCGGCGCCTTCGCTGAGCTCGCCGGCTTCACCAACGACATCATCGCCTTCTTCGGGAACGCCAACGTGGCCCTGTTCCTCGGCCTGGTCGGTGCCTACGTCATGGCCCGTCGCTACGTCGGTACCGAGCAAACGGCGGACGCCTTCGGTGACGGCCTCAAGACCACCGGCGACATCCTGCTGGTGACCGGTGTCGGCGGCTCGCTCGGCGCGGTCATCAAGGCCACCGGCCTTGCTGACCTGCTCGGCGGACTCTTCGCGGTGGACTCCGGCGCCCCGGTCATCGTGTCGATCCTCCTGGCGTGGTTCATCGCGGCCCTGTTGCACCTGGCCATCGGAGGTGTCGGTCGGTGCCATCACCGCCGCCGGCATCATCGCGCCGATCGCCGGCCAACTGGACGTCGCCCCCGTCATCCTCGCCCTGGCCATCGCCTCCGGTGCCATGTTCGCCCTCCAGGTGAACTCGAACTTCTTCTGGATGTTCAAGTCCCTGCTCGGGCTCACCACCCAAGGCGCACTGAAGACGATGACCACGGTGACGTCCATCGCCTCGGTCGTGTCGCTACCGCTCGTGATGGTGGCGGCACTGATCGCCGGCTAGGCACCGGTCACGGACGCCGCCCCGACCCGGACCGTGCGCCCAGACGTACGGCGTCATGGGCCAGCCGGGCGGGCGATTCGTGCTCGGGGCCCAACAGGGCATCACCTGGCGCAGTGAACCAGGACGTGGCGCACCCAAACGCGACCTGGCGCGGTGGAGCCCACCCGGCGGCCCGTACAAGGCCCTCCACGTGAGCTCCGCTGCGCCAGGTGAGGTTGAGGTGCGCCACGTGATGCCGCCGTGCGCCACGTGGGGGCCGCCCGCGGGTTCGAGCCGAGTCCGGGTGGCCCGACGGCCACTGGGCCCCTGAGCCGGAGGCCCTCGACCCCTGGTGGACCGCGACGCAGAAGAACAAGAGCCCCGCACCACTTGGTGCGGGGCCCTTGATCCATCAGCGGCGCGCTCGGAGGGATTCGAACCCCCAACCTGCTGATCCGTAGTCAGCTGCTCTATCCGTTAAGCTACGAGCGCTCGGTCGTGAACCGGAGAACCACTCTACCCTCCCGGCCGCACCGCGTCCAAAACGCGACTCAGGGGCGTCCGAACCGCACATCGCTCGCGGCCCAGCCTGAACGGCCCTCTCCGACCCACCAGGCTGCGCCGGACGCGGCGTCCGGCTAGGTTGGACACCCGGCCACCGCGGCGTCCCCCAACCCCTCGGGAGAACGATGAGCGAGCACGTCACCCGTGCCTTCGACGCCGGCGCACGCCGGTATGACCTGCTGACCTCACTCAACCCCGGGTACCACGCCCATCTGCGCCGGGCCGCGACGGCGCTGGCCGAGGCCGTGCCGCACGCGCGCACCATCGTCGATCTGGGGTGCGGCTCGGGCGCCTCGACGCGCGCGCTGCTGGACGCCTTCGGCGCGGGTGTCCGCATCATCGGTGTGGACGCCTCCCCCGGCATGCTCGCCGAGGCGCGCGCCAAACAGTGGCCCGCGAGCGTCACCTTCCAGCAGGGCCGCGCGGGCGCGTCGGGCGATGTGCTCGACGGGCCGGTCGACGGCGTCCTGGCCTGCTACCTGTTCCGCAACGTGCCCGCCGACGCGCGCGACGCCGCGCTCCGCGACACTCACGACCACCTCGCCCCCGGCGGCGCCCTCGTGGCGCAGGACTACGCCCTCGACGGCTCGCCCGCGCCCCGCGCGGTGTGGACGACGGTCGCCCTCGGGGTCGTCCGTCCCCTCGCCACCGTCACCGGCGGCAACCGCGCCCTCTACTCCCACCTGCACCGCAGCGTGATCGACTTCGATGCCCCCGCCGCCTTCGCCGACCGCCTCGTCGCCGCCGGCTTCGACGACGTCGCCCGCTCCACCGTCCCCGGCTGGCAACACCAGATCCTCCACCTGTTCCGGGCGCGACGCCCGGCGCAGCCCGTCGAAGGGAGCCTCCCATGACCGATGTCCTCATCGTCGGCGCCGGCCTCGCCGGTCTGCGCGCGGCGAGCGTGCTCCGTGCGGCCGATCTCGAGGTCCGCGTGCTGGAGGGGTCGTGCCGCGCCGGTGGTCGCATCGCAACCGACTCGGTCGACGGCTTCCTGCTCGATCGCGGTTTTGCCCTGGTGAACCCCGCCTACCCCGAGCTGCGCTCCGCGATCGACGTGGACGCCCTGGCGCTGCAGCGCTTCGGCCGCGGCGTGGCGGTCGCGACCGACGCGGGTCAGACCGTCCTCGCGGACCCCCTCCGTCACCGCTCCCGCGTCGGTGAGACCCTCGGCTCGGGCATCGTGACACCCCGCGACGCCGTGGCGCTCGCCCGCTGGTTCGCCTCCCGCGGCCGCGACCGCGACCTGCGCGGCTCCCTGGACGCCGCGGGAGTCACCGGCCAGCTCCGCACGGTGCTCGACGGGTTCCTGTCCGGCGTGCTCGCCGACACCGCCGGCGTCACCTCCGCGGCGTTCGCGCGCACCCTGGTCGGCTTCTTCCTACGTGGGACGCCCGGTGTGCCGCGGGCGGGCATGGGGCACCTGGCGGAGTTGCTGGCCGAGGACGTCGCAGTCGAGATCGGCCGCCGCGTCACCGCGGTCGAGCCCGGGGAGCGCCCGGCCGTGCTGGTGGACGGCGAGCGGCTGGAGGCGTCCGCCGTCATCGTGGCGACCGACCCCACCACCGCCGGCGAACTCACCGGCGCGCCCGTGCGCCCCATGCGTGGCCTCACCACGTGGTGGTTCGCCCCGGACGCCGCGCCCGTCGACCACCCGTTCATCGTCGTGGACGGCATCCGGGGTCGCGGCCCCGTCGTCAACACCTGCGTGATGACCAACGCTGCCCCCGGGTACGCCCCCGCCGGGCGCCACCTCGTGCAGGCCTCGACGGTGCTGGACGACGTCGCCCCCAGCGAGGCGGACGTCCGCGCGCACGTGGGCCTCCTCTACGGCACGGACGCCGCCGCCTGGCCCCTGCTGCGCCGCGACGTCCTGCCGCATGCCCTGCCCGACCTGCGCGCCGGGTGGCAGCCCAGCACCGCGGAGGTGGCGCCCGGCGTCCACCTCGCCGGCGACCACCTCGCGGGGGCCTCGATCAACGGGGCGCTGGCGAGCGGACGCCGCACCGCGGAGGCCCTGCTGGCCGCGCGCGCCGGCCACCGCCACGGCCGTTGAGGCGACCCCGGCACACATCGTGAGATGAACGCGTCCAGGGGGTGATCGACTCGCTCGAAGCGTTTGCGGTGCGCCGTACCGGACCGGGCATGATGGGGTCCTGAGCCGGCGACGGTGCCGGCGCAGTGGAGCGAAGGAGCACCCCGTGTCCGTGGAGACCACCACCGCCCCCCCTGCGATCGCGCCCGCCGACCTGGTCGCCTGGGTCGAGGAGATCGCGGAGCTGACCCAACCCGACGAGATCGTCTGGTGTGATGGCTCGCTCGAGGAGCGCGACCGGCTCTACGACGCGATGGTCGCCAGTGGCATGGCGATTCGGCTCAACCCCGAGCTGCGTCCGGACTCCTATCTCTTCCGCTCCGACCCCTCCGACGTCGCGCGCGTCGAGTCGCGCACGTTCATCTGCTCCGAACGCGAGAGCGACGCCGGCCCGACCAACAACTGGGCCGAGCCGGCCGCGATGAAGCAGACGCTGCGCGGGCTGTTCGCCGGCTGCATGCGGGGCCGGACGATGTATGTCATCCCGTTCTCGATGGGCCCCCTGGGCGGCACCATCAGCCGCCTGGGCGTGGAGCTCTCCGACAGCCCGTACGTCGTGGTCAACATGCGCATCATGACGCGGATGGGCACCGAGGCGCTCGCCGCCATCGCCGAGGGCGGCGACTGGGTGCCGGCGATCCACTCGGTGGGGTACCCGCTGGTGGACGCCGACGGCGCGGCCCGCCCGGACGTGGCCTGGCCGTGCAACGCCGAGAAGTACATCACGCACTTCCCCGAGACCCGCGAGATCTGGTCGTTCGGCTCCGGTTACGGCGGCAACGCCCTGCTCGGCAAGAAGTGCTACGCGCTGCGCATCGCAAACGTGCTGGCCCGCGACGAGGGCTGGCTGGCCGAGCACATGCTGATCCTCAAGATCACCGGGCCGGACGGTCGCGTCTACCACCTCACCGCGGCCTTCCCGTCGGCGTGCGGCAAGACCAACCTGGCGATGCTGCGCCCGACGATCCCGGGCTGGACGGTCGAGACCGTCGGCGACGACATCGCCTGGATGCGCCCGGGCCCCGACGGCCGGCTCTACGCCATCAACCCCGAAGCGGGCTTCTTCGGCGTCGCACCGGGCACCTCGCTGAAGACGAACCCGACGGCCCTGGAGGCCCTCGACCACGACACGATCTTCACCAACGTGGCCCTGACCGACGACGGCGACATCTGGTGGGAGGGCATGACGGACGAGCCCCCCGCCCACCTCGTCGACTGGCTGGGCAACGACTGGACGCCCGAGGACGAGCGACTCGCCGCCCACCCGAACAGCCGCTTCACCGTGCGCGCCGACCAGGCGGCGTCCATCAGCGACAACTGGGACGACCCGGCCGGCGTGCCGATCGACGTCATCCTCTTCGGCGGACGCCGCGCCACCAACATTCCGCTCGTCACAGAGACCTACGGCTGGGAGCACGGCGTCTTCGTGGGCGCCACGGTGAGCTCGGAGCAGACCGCTGCGGCGGAGGGCTCGGTGGGGGCCCTGCGCCGCGACCCGTTCGCGATGTTGCCCTTCTGCGGCTACAACATGGCCGACTACTGGGCGCACTGGCTCGATCTGGGCAACAGCCTGGGCGAGGGGGCACCCAAGGTGTTCCAGGTCAACTGGTTCCGCAAGGACGCCGACGGGTCGTTCCTGTGGCCGGGCTTCGGCGACAACGCCCGCGCGATCGAGTGGGCCCTGCGCCGCGTCAACGGCGAGGTCGAGGCCGTCGACCGCTTCAACGGCCGCCTCCCCCGCCCCGAAGACCTCAACACCGAGGGCCTGGACCTGCCCGAGGAGCGCCTGACCGCACTGTTCGACGTCGACCACGCCGCGTGGAGCGAGGAGTGCGACCTCACCGAGGCCTACTTCGAGCAGTTCGGGGAGAAGCTGCCCCAGGCGTTGATGGACGAGCTGCATCACATCCGCGTCCGCATCGCGGAGGAGCTCGGCGAGGAGCCGCCGACCTTCCCCGAGGCGTCCGCTCACTGACGGCCACACCGGCGGCGCGGGGCGTCCGCCCGGCCGCGGGTGTGCTTCCATGGGGGCGTGGACGAGGCGAGAGAGGTCGAGCGGTGGTTCCGCCGCCGCGGCTTCACCGCGCTGCTCGACGGCACGGCGATGCACCGCAGCCCCGCCACGCTGGCCCGCGTGCTCACCGTGTTGCTCGCCGTCACGCTGCTCGTGCTCATGCCGCTGGAAGCACCCCACCCCTGGATCGCTCTGGGGGTGGGAGTCGCGCTGCTGCTGGGCGCCTGGGTCGGCCTGAACCTGGCGCGGCGTCGGCGTCCGCTCGCTCCGCCACGGGTGGTCGGTGTGCCGGAGCGGGTGGTGTTCGTGCTGCTGCCCGCCCTCGCCTACGCGCTCACCCCGCGTGGCGGGGACGCCGACGCCGGGATTCCCCTGTCTGCTGCCTGGTTGGTGACGTTGTTGGCCTCGGCGCAGGTGGTGGTGCAGCTCGTGGTGCTGGCCGTCGCGCCCCTGATCGTGCGCAGCGGCATCCTTGCGGTGTTCCCGTGGCTCGGGCGACAGGTGGCCCTGGCCTTCCTCTCGGCCGGGGTGGCCCTGGGCCGGACGCTGCCGCTCCTGCTCGGCGTGGTCGGCCTGTTCTACTTCACCGGGGAGATCTGGCAGTCGGTCGGACGCCTCGCGAGCTGGGCCTACCTCGGGGTGCTGCTGCTGTTCGGCGTGCTGTCGTGGATGTTCATCCACAGCCGCCAGCACCTCGACCTGACCGCGCTCGCCACCTTCGACGACGCCGACGAGATCGACCGGCTCCTGGCGGCCACCCCCCTGGCACCGCGGGCGGGTGAGATCGTCGCCCCCGTGCGGACGCCGCTGGGGGACCGCCACGAGCACGACCTGCGGCTCGTGGTGACGTCCTCGCGCGTGACCGTGGTGACGGTGATCAGCGCGGCGGTGTTCGCGTTCTTCATGCTGCTGGGCTGGCTGGCGATCAACGCCGAGACGGTGCGCGCCTGGATCGGCGCCGACCCGGCCGTGCTCTTCTCGTTCGAGACCAGCCGCCACCGCTACGACCTCACGTGGGAGCACCTGCGCGTTGCCGGCTTCTTGGGCGTGTTCGCCGGCTTCTACTACGCGGTGGTGTCCCGGACCGACGCGGCCCTGCGCGACAGCATGGTGGACACGGCGGAGGACACGGTCCGCGAAGCATGCGCCGCCCGGCTCGTCGCGCTCACTCGTTACCCGCGCGTCCCCGACGCCCACGCCGATCCGGCGGCCTGAGCCGCGACGCAGAAGTGGGGCGGACCCGACGGTCCGCCCCACTCCTCCCCCCCTGCTCGGCCGCGGATTGGGGCGCGGCCGAGGTCTGTTACGAGGAGGCCTTCTCCTGCTCGTCGGCGTCGCGGGAGGCCTGCTTGCCCGCCGTGCGCAGCGCATCGGTGACCGTGCGGACGTTGCTCGTCAGCCGCCCGTTCCAGTCGTTGCGGAACCGCTGCGCGTCGTTGCCGACCCACTTCACAGAGTTGAGCTGCTTGGTGATCGCCTTGGCGGCGTTGTCGATCTCGTCCGCCTTGCTGAGCATCAGCTTCGACAGCGCACGAACGCCAGCAATGTCCATTCCGACCATGCCCGACATGGTGTCTCCCTTCGTCTGTCGGCCCCCACCGGAGCCTCTGGTTCTGTGTCTCGATCGCGACCCGGTGTCGCTTCGATGACTTCAACCTAGGGGCGGGTCGACGGGGGCGCCATGGGGAGGACTCCCCACCGGCCAGATCTGTGGACAACTCTTCTTGAGGGGCTGCGGTGCCCCCAGAAACAGGACGCCCCGCCGGCTGACGGGCAGCGGGCGGGACGCGCGGCGGAGGTGGCGGGATTTGAACCCGCGATGGGGTTAACCCCCAAACCCGCTTAGCAGGCGGGCGCCATAGACCGGACTAGGCGACACCTCCTCGGCCAAGGGCACAGGCTACCCGGGCAGGGAGCAGGCAGGCAAAACCTGCCGAGGCGTCCCCGAGTATGCTCACGATCATTCACCGATCCCGAACGGAGCGGCATGGCCACCGAGGCGAGCAGCGAGGACGACGCGACGCAGGCGTCCGATGCCGACCCCGCCCCTCAGCGCGCCCTGCCGGACGAGCCCGCCCCGATGCCGCACGCCACCCGCGCCCGCAGGGTGAGGGACCGCTGGACGTTCCCCGCGGCCCTCGGCTGGACCCTGCTCGGCGCGGTGCTGCCCGGGGCCGGGCTGCTGCGCACGCGCTGGCGCTCCGTCGGGGTCGTGATGCTGGTCGTGGTGGCGCTGCTGGCCGCCGTGGTCGGCTTGCTGTGGCTCGGCGGACGCGACCTGCTGCTCACCTCCGCACTCGACCCTGATGTGCTGACCGTGGTCGGCGTCGCGATCCCGCTGCTGGGGCTGGTGTGGGCTGCCTCCGTCGTCGTCACCCACCTCGCGTTGCGGCCGGCCGCGCCGACGGGCGTCCAACGGCTGCTGGGCTCGGTGGTGGTCGGGGCCCTGGTGCTGGCCATCGTGGCCCCCAGCTTTGTGGCGGCCCGCTCGGTCTACGACACCCGCGAGCTGATCGGCGGGGTGTTCACCGATGACGAGCCGGGCGCGACGCCCGAACCCACCTTCGGCACCGCCACCGACCCGTGGGCGAGCAAACCCCGCCTCAACATCCTGCTCCTGGGGGGTGACTCCGGGGAGTCGCGGGACGCGGCGCTCGGCATCCGCACCGACACCGTCATCCTCGCCTCCATCGACACCGAGACCGGCCTCACCACGCTGTTCAGCCTGCCCCGCCAGATCCAGCGCATGCCGTTCCCGGAGGGCTCGGCGCTGGCACAGCGGTGGCCCAACGGGTTCACCGACGGCTCGTCCTACAACCCCGAGTACTCCCTCAACGCCCTGTACAACAACGTGCCGGCCATGGCCCCCGATCTGGTGCCCACCGGCGTGCGTGACCCGGCGGCCGAGATCCTGAAGATGTCGGTGGGGACGGCGCTGGGCCTCGACGTCGACTACTACGCCATGGTGAACATGGACGGCTTCATCGAGTTCGTCAATGCCCTGGGCGGTGTCACGGTCAACATCAACGAACCGGTTCCGGTCGGCGGCAGCGACGACGCCAACCGTCCGCCGGACCGCTGGCTCCCGCCCGGCCCCTCCCAACACCTCAACGGTACCGACGCCCTGTGGTTCGCCCGGGGCCGGTACGGCTCGGAGGCCGGCAACTACGCCCGCATGGCCCGGCAGCGCTGCGTGATCCAGGCCGTGGTGCAGCAGGCCAACCCCACCACCGTGCTCACCAACTACGAGGCGCTCTCCAAGGCGGGCCGCAACATCGTGCAGACCGACGTGCCCAACAGCCGGCTGCCGGCGCTGCTCGTGCTGGCCCGCAAGGTGCAGGGCCAGGCGCTGCAGAGCGTCAGCTTCGAGAACGCCGTCGACGGCTTCTCCACCGCCCGGCCGGACTGGGATCTCGTGCGCGCCCGCGTCCAAGAGGCCCTCGCGCCGCCGCCGGCGCCCGAGCCGGCACCGGAGGCGACGGTGACGTCCGCTCCGACCACGGCCCCGGCGCCGACCGAGACGGCCGCACCCGAGGCGTCCGACACCGCCGCGCCGGAGGCCACACCCACGCCCGAGACCGTGACCGACGAGTGCGCCTACAACCCCGCCTCGGCGGTGGTGACCCCCTCCCCCACGCCCACCGCGCGGGGCTGAGCCACCCGCGAAGCGCGGCGCTCAGATCAGCGTCGTGTACCCGCGGCTGTTGTCGAGCCGCTGCGCGATGTCGGCGGCGACGGCGTCCAGCGCCTCGGCCCGCTGCGGTGAGGCGACCAGGTGGACTCGCTCGTTGTCGCCGTGGTGCAGCGTGAGGCGTCCGGGGGCGCCGGTCATCCGCGTCACCTCCGCCCAGGCGCCGGCCCGCTCCCCGCCGGGCTCGGCGATGCGATAACCGTCGTCGTCCAGCTCCACCGTCACCTGCTGGCGCCGCGCGGCGGCCCAGGCGAGCCCGACCAGCACCAGGGCGAGCGCGATCACGACGAGCCCCACGACGCCCCAGGCCAGCGGCCAGCCCCAGGCGGACGCCCCGACGGTCAGGGCCGCCCCGGCGAGGGCGAGCGCGGCGGCGAGCCCGAACGCCCGGATCGCCGGGCTGGGCCTGAGGACGTGACGGGTCGACTCCACGCGGCGAGGGTGGGATTCGAACCCACGGAGCGTTGCCACTCGGCCGCTTTCAAGGCGGCTGCACTAGTCCACTATGCGACCTCGCCAAGGACGGCCTCATCCTACCGACTCGACACGTAGGCTCGAACCCATGCGAGCTGTGGTGAGGACGGCGGACGGCGGACCCGACGTGTTGCGCGTCGACGAGGTGGACACCCCGAGCCCGGGCGACGGTGACGTGCTCGTGCGCGTGGCGGCGGCCGGGGTCAACCGGGCCGACCTGCTGCAGCGCCGCGGCCACTACCCGCCGCCGAAGGGCGTGTCGGAGACCCTCGGCCTGGAGGTGTCGGGCCACATCGAGGCCGTTGGCGCCGGGGTGACGACGTGGTCGGTCGGCGACCCGGCGGTCGCCCTGCTGGCCGGCGGTGGCTACGCGGAGTACGTCGTCGTCCCGGCCGGCCTGGTCACGTCGCCGCCCGAGGGGGTCGACCTCCTGAGCGCGGCGGGTCTGATCGAGGTGGCCGCCACGGTGGTCTCGAACATGGACCACGCCGGCCTGCGCGACGGCGAGACCCTCCTCGTGCACGGCGGCACCGGCGGGGTCGGGAGCTTCGCGATCCAGTACGCCAAGGCCCGCGGCTGCACGGTGGCGACGACGGCCGGTTCGGACGCCAAGCTGGCCGTCTGCCGCGACCTGGGCGCCGACTTCGCCCTCGACTACCACGGCGACTGGGGGGCCGAGCTGAAGGAGGCCACGGACGGCCGGGGCGTCGACGTGATCCTCGACGTCATGGGCGCCGCCTACCTCGGGTCCAACGTCGCCTCGCTCGCCCGGGGCGGACGTCTCGTCGTCATCGGGCTGCAGGGTGGCGTGAAGGGCGAGCTGAACCTCAACGCGCTGCTGACCCGCAACGCCACGGTGACGGCCACTTCGCTGCGCTTCCGGCCCACCGAGCAGAAGGCCGAGATCGTGGCGCGCGTCGCGGAGTCGGTGTGGCCGCTCATCAGCGGCGGCACGATCCGCCCCGCCGGGGAGACGCGGTTCGCGCTCGACGACGTCCGCGCCGCGCACGAGCACCTCGAGAGCGGCGACAACGTCGGCAAGGTCATCCTGGTCGTCTGACGCGCGTCCGGGCGCCCCCGGCGCCTGTGAGAGGCTTGCGCGGTGCAATTGTCGGCGTATCGCGCGGTGTGGGCGCACCCGGTGGTGCGTCAGGCCGCGATCCTCGGGTTTCTCGGCAAGGCGCCGTGGTTCGGCGCCGCGATCATCCTCACCCTGCACGTCGTGGACGGCCTTGGCCGCAGCTACGCGGCCGCCGGGCTGGTCACCGCCGTCTTCACCCTCGCGACCGCCGTCAGCTCGCCGTGGCGCGGCCGGTTGCTCGACACCGTCGGGCTGCGGCGCACCCTGATCCCCAGCCTGGTCGTCCTCCCGGTGGCGTTCCTGGCCGCCACGTTCGTCGGCTACGGCTGGCTGCTGGTGGCGATGGCGGCCGTCGGGCTCTTCGCCGTGCCCTGGTTCGTCATCACCCGGCAGATGACCCTGGCGGCCGTGCCGGTCGAGCAACGCCGGACGGCGCTCGCACTCGACTCGGTGCTCACCGAGCTGGCGTTCATGTTCGGGCCGCTGGCCGGCGTCCTGGCCGCCACCACGTGGGACACCGGCTGGGCGCTGGTGACCTTCGCCCTGCTGAGCCTGCTCGGCGCGCTCGGTTTCGTCGTGGTCAATCCCCCGCTGGTCGCGCCCGTGCGTCCGGACGCCGCCGCCGACGCGACGCCGCGCGCCGGGATGCGCACTTGGCTGAACCGCGCCGTGGCGACGACGTTCGTGGCGAACGTGGCCATCGCGTTCACCCTCGCGGGCTCCGACCTCGCGATCGTCGGCGCGATGCGCGCCATGGGCACCACCCACCTGCTGGGCGTCGTGCTGGCGGTGTGGGCGTCCGGCTCGCTGATCGGCGGACTGATCTACGGGGGGCTCACCGGCCGGACGATCCCCCTCACCTTCTTGGTGGCCGGCCTGGCGCTGACCACCCTGCTCGGGTCGCTGGGAGTGACCTGGTGGCTGCTGAGCCTCGCCATGATGGGCGCCGGGCTGTTCTGCGCCACGAGCCTCGCGGCGGCGGTCGAGCGCATCAGCCACCACGTGCCCGAGCGGTACCGCGGCGAGGCGCTGGGCTGGCAGGGCACCTTCGCCACGGCCGGCAACGCCTTGGCTCCCCCGGTGGTGGGGTGGGTCATCGACCACCAGGGCTGGCAGGCCGGTTTCCTCGCCACCGGGGGCGTCGGGTTGCTCCTCGCCGCGCTGGGCTGGCTCGTGCTCGTGGCCGGGGTGCGGACCCGCCGCAGAATCCACGCAACCCAAAGGGGGCGTCCTTCGTCGTTGTCGGCATGAGTATCTCCACCGGCCGTCGTGCCATCGCCGCCACCCTCACCGCCATGACGCTCATCGCGCCCCTCACCGCCCCCGCCGCCGCCGCCGCGACCGAACTCTCCGCCAGCTCCACCGTCACGACCACCACGGCGACCTCCGGCATCAGCCTGGTGCCCGATTCCGCGCGCCGACCCACGGCGAGCACCGTGGTGCCCGGCCGCGTCGCCCTCCGCGCCCGCGACTTCACGGTGCGCCAGGTGCTGGGCTTCGACAGTGGCCAGAGCCCGCTGCAACCCGCCGCCGGGGGGCAGTACTGCGACACCAGCAACAACGGCGCCACCGGCCTCGAGCCGACGCCGCTGGGTGGGCGGCAGTGGTCCTGGTACGCCACCGACGGCAGCGTCGGCACGACCCACGTCGTCACCGCGTGGGCCGACGGTGACGGCGCGCTGGCCGACCTCGCGCACGACACCGGCGCCTGCCGCTTCGACACCGCCGGGGTGGAGGACTACGCCGTGACGCTCGCCGACCACGACGCGTTCGCCGCCACCTACCGGGTCGGTGAGGTGCACACGGCCGTCCACACCGTGCTGGTGCGCAACACGTTGGTCTCGGTGACCGTGGACGACTGGACCGGCGCCCTCGACGAGGCGGCCGAGGCGCAGCGGCTGGCCGAGCGCAGCGCCAAGGTCGTGGCCCGGACGCGGCTGCCCTGACGCGGCGGGCGGCTCAGCGCAGGAACAGCTTGCGCAGCCGCAGCGTCACCGCGGTGATGCCGATCACGCTGATCACCACGAAGTACAGCGCGTGACCGGCCGAGGCCGCGGTGACGTAGCCGACCGACAACTGCCGCATGAGCTCCACGCCGTGCCACAGCGGCATCGCCATCACGAACCACTGCACCGGCTCGGGGTAGACCGTGATCGGGTAGAGCGTCGCCGAGAACAGGAACATCGGCAGCAGCACCATGGGCACCAGGTCCAGCTGCTGGAAGCTCTTCATGTAGCTCGTGACCGCCATGCCGACGGACGCGAACCCGAGCGCGATCAGCACCGCCACGGGGATCATCGCCAGGGCCCACCAGCTCGTGACGAGCCCCATCACGGTGAGCACCCCGAGGAAGCCGACGGCGTACAGGAAGCCCCGGAACAGGGCCATGAAGATCTCGCCGATGGCGACGTCCATGGGGCCGAGCGAGGTCTGCAGCATGCCCTCGTAGAGCTTGGAGTAGCGCATCTTGAAGAACACGTTGTTGACCGAGTCGTACACCGCGCCGTTCATCGCCGAGGTCGCCAGCAGCGCCGGCGCGATGTACATGGCGTAGCTGACCGGCTGGCCGTCCGGGCCAGGCACGCTGCCCACCAGGGCCCCCATGCCGACGCCCATGGCGAGCAGATAGAACACCGGCTCGAAGAACCCGGTGGCCACCACGCCCCAGTTGGCGCTGCGGATGACGCGGAACCCGCGCGCGATCACGGCGCGCGCGTTGCCCGCGTAGAGGTTCGCGATCCACCCCGGACGCCGCCGCAGCCGCTCCTTGGTGGCGGCCATGACGTCGGTGGGCCCGGTGCTCGGGGCGTCCATCAGCCCACCAGCCGCTTCGCGAACGTGCGGCCGGCCCACCACTGCCCGGCCAAAATCAGCGCCAGCGGGTACAGCACGTGGACGGCCGTCAGCCACGGCGGGTTCGCCATGCCGTAGGACGCCATCCGCGCCAGCTGGGTGCCGTGCCACATCGGTGAGATCCACCCGACCCACTGCAGGTACGCCGGCATGACCGACAGCGGGAAGAAGGTGCCGGCGAACAGGAACATCGGCATCACCACGAGCCGCTGGATGAAGTTGAACTGCAGCCCCTCGTTCTCGACGGTGGCCGAGTACGCCATGAGCGGGGTGAACATCGCGAGCCCGGCCAGCGTGACCGCGGGAATCGCCAGCAGCGCGGACGCCGACGGCCACGCCCCGAACAGCGCGGCCATGAGCCAGAAGATCACGGCCTGCAGCACGAGCCGGACGCCGATCGCGGTCGTCTCGCCGAGGGCCATCTGCCCCGGCTCCAGGGGCGTGGAGTACCCCGCGAGGTAGTTCTTCTGCCACTTGAAGCCGCCGAAGATCGGCCAGGTGCCGAACTGCGCCCCGGTCGTCGCCACCGTGGCGGCCAGCAGGCCGGGCGCGACGAACGTGAGGTACGAGACGCCGTCCACGTCCCCCTGGACGATCGCGCCGAGGCCGAGGCCCATCGCGGCGAGGTAGAGCACCGGGTTGCCGAACGCGACGGCGAGCCAGGTGGCGAGGAACGGCGTCTCGGCGACCTGACGGTAACCGGCGTACTGCAGCCAGCCCCAGCGGCGGGTCCGGGCGGCCAGGGCGTGGTGGTCGAGGCCGGTGAAGGTGACGCGGGGGCCGGCGTCCGCCCCCGGGGTGCCCGTGTCAGTCAATGAGGGACCTCCCCGTGAGGCGGAGGAAGACGTCCTCCAGCGAGGTGCGCCGCACGAGCTGCGTCAGCGGGTTGAGGGCACGGCGGTTGATCTCCTCCAGCATCGCCTCACCGTCGTCGGTGTAGAGCAGGATGCGGTCGGGCAGCACCTCCAGGCCGGCCCGGCTGCGCTGCCCGTCGGCCACCAGCGCGGCCAGCTCGGCCTGCATCTCGGCGTTGCGGGCCGAGCCGAAGCGCACCTCGACGACCTCCCGGGTGGTGTGCTCCTGGATGAGGCCGCGCGGGGATCCCTCGGCCACGATGCGCCCGTGGTCGACCACGACGAGCCGGTCGCACAGCTGCTCGGCCTCGTCCATGAAGTGGGTGGTGAGCACGAGCGTGACCCCCTGCTCCTTGAGGCGGAACAGCCGGTCCCACAGGATGTGACGCGCCTGGGGGTCGAGGCCGGTGGTCGGCTCGTCGAGCAGCAGGATGCGCGGCTCGTTGATGAGGCCGCGCGCGATGGTGAGGCGGCGCTTCATGCCACCGGACAGGGCCGTGACCTTGGCGTCCGACTTGTCGGTGAGCTGGGCGAACTCGAGCAGCTCGGGCACCTTGGCCTTCAGGTAGGCCCGCGGCAGCCCGAAGTAGCGGCCGTACACGTAGAGGTTGTCGCGGGCGCGCAACTCCTCGTCCAGCGCATCGGCCTGCGGGACGACACCGAGGGACGCCCGCACCTCCGGCCCGTGGCGCTCCGGGTCGAGCCCCAGCACGCTGAGGGTGCCCGCCGTGCGCAGCGACGTGCCGCCGATCATGCGCATGGTGGTGGACTTGCCGGCCCCGTTGGGGCCGAGCAGGCCGAAGGACTCCCCCGGCGCCACGTCGAACGAGATGGCGTCGACGGCGGTGAAGTCACCGTAGGTCTTGGTGAGCTCTCGGGCCTCGATCACGGACACGGCGGTGACGCTACCGCCCGCCTCCGACATTGGCCAAAGGGTTCCGGTGCGCCCTACGCTGCCGTCGTCCCGACCGTGGTCAATCGCCGCGTTCTGCCTGGCGGTCGGGGAACAGGTAGGCGACCACCACGGGGATTCCCGTGCCGATCATCGGCCAGATGGGCCAGTAGTAGAACGGCTCGCTGCCCGACAGCAGCCAGCTCATCAGCCAGATGACGTTGAACAGCACCGCGAGCCCGAGCCACGACCGGATCGCCGCGCCCCGCACCCGGCGCACCGGCGTCTGCGGGGGTTGGGGGCGGGCCGCCACGGTGATGTCGCCCAGGAGCGGCACGAGCTCCCCCAGCCGTTTGGCGTTCAACACCCCGGCGAGCCGCTCGCCGTGCTCGATCGAGTCGAGGCGTCCGTCACTGAAGGCGGCGTTGATGACCTCGGCGGCCACGTCGCGGTCGGCGTCGCTCGCGCGCATGTCGCCGTGTGTGTGCGGGTCGGCGCTGAAACGCGACCACAGGGGGCGTTCGGGCAGGGACTCAGACATGCAACACCTCTCCGTCGTCCTGCGGCGAGCCTAACGCCGCCGCCCGCCCGGGGCCGCCCCCGCTCAGCGTGAGGGACGGGCGTAGCGCAAGGTGTTGGGCCGGCAGGGGGCCTCGAAGGCGATCTTGAGGTCGTCGGCCACCCTGTGCTCGGCGCGCAGCGCGAACAGTCGCTCCACCACGCGATCGCGCAGCATCACCGGCGTGATGGTGTTGAGGTAGATCTTGGTCGCCCCCTCGAACCCCGCCAGCGTCGAGATGCGCCACTTCAGCATGACGCGCCACGGCATGGCCAGGTCGACGTCGATGGGGCGGTAGTGCCACTCCTCATTGCACGGGATGTCCGCGCCGGTCGCGGCCTGCATGGCGTGGATCATGTCGGCCATGCCGCGCAGTTCCTCCGGCCTGAGCTCCCACGGGTCGGAGGTGGGTGAGGTGCTGTAGATCTCGATGGTGGGGAACCGGTGCCCGAAGCCCGCGAACGCGATCGCGTGATCGTTCTCGGCGATGACGAGGTTCTTGCGCGCGGCGTAGTTGGTCGCCACGTCATTGAAGAGGTTGGGATTCTGCCGCAGCTTGGCCAGCGTCGCCTCGTGCTGGACGCCGCGCTCGTCGATCGCCACGAGCTGCTTGTGCAGGTGGTCGAACGACGCCCCCGCCGGCTTGAGCCAGTTCTGGAACACCGTCACGTACCGCGCGTACCGGTTCAGCTCGTACAGCGCCTTCACCGACTCCACGGTGAACCGGATGAACTCCCGGTGCTCCTGGACCGACAGGGTGCCCGAGGACGCCAGTTGGGTGGTGTCGGTGGCGCCGTCGACGTAGTGGCGCCGGGCGACGATGAGATCGTGCCCGCCCCCGAAGAAGCCGGACGCCGCCGCCACGACCTCGTCGCGGCCCAGGGCGTCCAATTGCGCGTCACTGAGCCCGGCGGCGCGCAGCTTCATGGCGACCACCCGCCGCACGTGCTCCCAGCCGGCGGGCGAGGCCAGGTACGCCTCCCGGCGCGCCGCGACCCGGCTCGGCAGCGCGTAGCCGTAGTTGAGGTGCCAGTACTCGTAGCTGAGGATCTCGAAGAGATTGGGGATGCGCCGGAAGGCCGCGGTGGTGGCGTGCAGCTCGTCGGCGGGCGTCCGGTAGTGGGTCTCCCAGGTGTCGTTGCCCCGGTGGACCACGCGCGACTTCTCCGGCGGGGTCTCCAGGTAGCGCTTCTCGCAGAAGGCACAGTGCGCGCCGTCGGCGTCCGGATCCAACGGCAGCGCCGGGCCGGACGCCCCGCCGAGCGGCCGGTTGCCCCGGCCCGGCACGGTCCACACCTCCGTGCCCGTGAACGGGTTGAGCTGTTTGACGGTGCCATCGGCCAGGGTCGTCACATACTCCGGCTCGCGCTGGTAGGGCTGCATCGGGCTCCTCACTCCGGCCACGGACGCCACGCTAGCGCGGCCACCTCCGACCCCGGGGCGGCGCGCACGCCGCGTCGCACCCCCGGTCGGGACGGGGCGGCAGGAAGATGGGTGCATGGATTCGTTGGTCTCGGCCCGCACGTGGCGCGACGGCGTGGCGGTCGAGCACACGATCACGCGCAATGACCTCGTGACGGCCGCGCACGACCCGGACACCCTGGTGTGGGTCGACCTGCTCGCGCCCGAGGCGTCCGAGCTGGCGGAGGTGTCGGAGGAGCTGGGCCTGCCCGTCACCGCGGTGGAGGACGCCCTCGCCCCCAAGGAGCGCCCCAAACTGATCCGGCACGAGTCGCACGTGTTCTTCACCGTCTACGCGGTGCACCGCGAGGGGACGCGGCTCGGCTTCAGCCGGGTTTCGGGCTGGATGCTCCCGCACGCGCTCGTGACGATCCGGCTCGACGACACCTTCGACATCGGCGCCGTCGAGCAACGCTGGGACGACAGCCCCGCCCTGCTCGCGGCCGGCGCAGGCGGGCTGGTGCACGGCCTGCTCGACACGGTGGTGGACGGCCACTTCGCCGCGATCCAGACCCTGGACGACGCCCTGGAGGCCATCGAGGACACGCTGTTCGACGACCGGCCCACGAGCACGGCGTTCGCGCGATCCGTCTACGCCCTCCGCAAGGATCTCGTCGCTCTGCGCCGCATCGTGCTGCCCATGCGGGAGGTCGTGAGCGGGCTGCTGCGGCACCCCGGCACGGACGCCCCCGTCCTGCGGCCCTGGTACGACGACCTGTACGACCACGTGCTGCGCGCCTCGGAGTGGACCGAGTCCTTGCGCGACCTGGTGACGAGCGCTTTCGAGACAAACCTGTCCCTCACCGACGCGCGCCTCAACACGATCATGAAGAAGCTGGCGGGCTGGGCCGCGATCATCGCCGTCCCCACGGCGATCACGGGTTGGTTTGGGCAGAACATCCCGTTCCCCGGCGACGGGCAGCCGCTCGGCCTGTGGTTGTCCGCCGCCCTGATCCTCGTCTGCAGCCTGGCGCTCTACGTCGCCTTCCGCCGCCGCGACTGGTTGTGATGACGCGCACGAGCGTGGCTGAGTTGCATGGCCCCCTGACCGAGTGGCTCAGTGGGTGACGTGGCTCAGGGCGCGGGCATGACAGCGCCCCCCTGCGCTCACACGCAGGGGGCCGGGGCTTCCTCAGGCGGGGGGTTCGGGTTCCAGCGGCGGCGGCTCCTCGCGCAACCACCACCGGTCACCCGGCGCAGTGGGCCGCCGGGCCATCACCGTGCCGGCCGCCGAGACGGTGTACTCATAGCCGGCGCGACTGCGCCAGCAATACGTCCCCGGCGTCGGCTGGGTCACCTGCCAACCACCGTGGGTCTTCACTCGATGGCTGAAGCGGGCGAGCGGCCCGAGATTGGTGAGATTCGTCTGCCCAGCCCCGGGTGGCGCCCCGGCGTCGAACGGTTGGGTGTGGTCGGTGTCGCAGGCCCGAGCGGCGCGCGTCCCGAAGGGGAAGACGTCCACCGGATTGCGCTGGTGGAGCGCGAACCGCATTACCTCGGGCACCTCGTAGGCGTCCGAGGGAGCGAGCGCCTCCGGATCAAGGATCGGCCTCACCGTCACCTGACAACCGGACAACACCTCGCGCACCTGCGAGGCGAGCACATGGCCCCACCGCTCCACCTCGGCCACCCCACGCTCGGGGGCCGGCAGGTCGACGCGGTTGATGTGGACGACGACCGTCGCCCGGCGTGGCTGCCCTGCCGTGAGGTGATCACCCAGACGACCGAGCACTGCCAAACCGTCGTGGGCAGCGGTGGCGGGCCGCTCTGCTCCGAGCATCACTGCCGAGGGGGCCGCTGCTGCGAGCACCAGTGCCGAGGGCGCCTCTGACGTGGGCGCCTCTGAAGTGGACCCCTGTGCCGTGGGCAGCTCTTCCGCGGGCACCTCTGGTGCGAGGAGCGCGTCCTGGCCGAGGACGGCGCGCGCCAGCACGCCCAAGGCGGTCGCGCGCCGCACCTCATGGTCCTCAACGACGGGAAGCGCGGCGGCGACGACCGTGAGCGCATCATCGAGGGCGAGGCCGTCTCCCGCGCTCAGCCGCGCCGAAACGCCGCACGCGCCGTCCACGATGCCCTCCACGCGGACGTAGCGGCTGCTCTCCGCCTGTGCTGCGCGCTCAGCGGCCGCAGCCGGATCGGCCGCGAGCACCCAGCCCTCGACCTGGCGCATCACCCGGGGGAAGGGCTGCAGGCACGAAGCGATGGCGACCTGCGCGTCCACCCACAGGCAGGCATCCTGCGCGAGGCCCGCGCAGGCGTCCGTGACGAGGAACGCCTGCCACACGGGCACGAGGCCCGCGACCGTCGCCTCCCACAGCTGGGGGTGCCGATGCCGCAGGTTGAGAGCTCGGCGCACCTGCGCCCGGGCCGTATCGGTGCCGCACCGCATGAGCGCCGCGAGCTCGGCCACCACGAACTCCCCCACCTCCGGCGTCCCGTCGCCGCCGAACCGCACCAGGCGCTCGCAACCCTCCACGACCGTGGTGTCGGAAATGGCGTACGCGTCGCAGACGCGGCACAGCGCGATCAACTCGGCCACCTCGTCGGCCCGCTTCGCCGCGTGGGCATGCTCGAACGCGCTGTAGGCATCCGAGAGCACAGCCGGCACCACCGCGATGGATGCGGCGATAGAGGTGCGGGACTGGCTCATGACTCTCGATTAGCACCTGTGTTCGATTCCTGCAAGCGCATGAGCATCTCCCTGCCCGCGGCCGGGGCGAGACCGGTGATCGTCTCATTGCGAAAAGCGATCGGGGGCGTCGAATGAGCGCGGGGAGAGCGAGAGCCGCACTCACATGTTGCCCATCGCGACCCGCCGGAGCCCCTGGCCCCAGGCACGGCAACCAGCACCGGCGGCGGCTCCTCGTGGCTCAGCCCGGCTCACCTGGCGAACGTCGACCCCACGCTCGGCATCGCCACCTGGCGCACCTCAATCCCACCTGGCGCAGCGCGGCTCACCTGGAGGGCCGTGCAAGGCCCGCCACGTGAGCCCCGCTGCGCCACGTGATCAGCAACCCCGCCACGTGGGGCCAGCGGGCGCCACGTGATGGCCACGACGCCCCGATCGGCCCAAACCCCTGCCGCCAAGACCCTGCCACCAAGCCCCGGACCGCCAAACCCCTGCCGCCGAGCGCCTAACCGACCGGGGTCAGGGCGTCCCGGCCGCCGAAGTAGGGCCGCAGCGCCTCGGGCAGCCGGACGGAGCCGTCGGCCTGCTGGTGGTTCTCCAGGATCATGATGATCGTGCGCGTCATGGCGCACAGCGTGCCGTTGAGCGTGGCCAGCGGACGGGTGCCGTCGGCGTCCTTCATGCGCATGTTGAGCCGCCGGGCCTGGAACTCGGTGCAGTTCGAGGTCGACGTGATCTCGCGGTAGCGCTCCTGGGTCGGCAGCCAGCCGTAGCAGTCGTACTTGCGGGCGGCCGACGAGCCGAGGTCGCCCGACGCCACGTCGAGCACCTGGTAGGGAATCTCCAGCGACTCGATGAACTCCTTCTCGAAGCCCAGCAGCTTCGCGTGCTCGGCCTCGGCGTCCTCCGGGGCGCAGTGGACGAACATCTCGGCCTTGTCGAACCAGTGGACGCGGAAGATGCCGCGCGTGTCCTTGCCGTAGGCGCCGGCCTCACGGCGGAAGCACGACGACCAGCCGACGTAGTGCCGCGGCAGGGTCTCGGCGGGCAGGATCTCGTCGGCATGGTAGGCCGCCAGCGCCACCTCGGAGGTACCGACGAGATACAGGTCGTCGCGCTCGAGGTGGTAGACGTCCTCGGCCGCCTGGCCGAGGAAGCCGGTGCCCGCCATCGCCTCGGGCTTCACCAGCGAGGGCACGATCATCGGCGTGAACCCCCACGACGCCGCCTTGGCCATCGCGTGCTGCAGCAACGCGAACTCGAGCTGGGCGACCTGCCCCTTGAGGTAGTAGAAGCGGGAACCCGACACCTTCGCGCCCCGCTCCATGTCGATGCCGTCGAGCAGCTCGCCGATCTCGAGATGGTCGCGCGGGGTGAACCCCTCGGCCGCGAAGTCGCGCGGCGTGCCCCAGGTGTCGATGACGTACAGGTCGTCCTCGCCACCGGTCGGCACGCCGTCGATCACCAGGTTGCCCAGCGCCCCCATCAGGGTCTCGTAGGTCTCCTTCGCCCGCTCCGCCTCGGCCTGGGCCTCCTTGACCTCGGCCGACAGCTCCCGGGTGCGGCCGAGCAGCTCCTGCTTCTCCTCGCCCTGGGCCCGCGGGATGCGCGACGACAACGCCTTCTGCTCGGCCCGCAGCCCTTCGGAGGTGGCGATCAGCTCGCGGCGACGCTCGTCGGCGGCCAGCAGCTCGTCCACCAGCTCGACGGACTCACCGCGCGCCGCCTGGCTGCGGCGGATGCGGTCGGGGTCGGTGCGCAGAATCTTCGGGTCGATCACGGTCCCCGAGTCTATCGCCGGACGCCGGCGCCACGGCGCGTCCAGAACGGGCCCCGTCACGCGGACTGTCGGCCCCGGGTGCCACACTGGGGGCATGCGCGCGAAGATCGGCCCCGCCCACGTGTTCTTCCTTGTCACGACCGCCTTGTTCATCCTGTGGACGTGGCTGACCCTGGGCACGTCGGCGCTCGCGGGTCTGGACGCACTCTCCGATGGCCCGGGCGTCGATCCGGCCTCGCCCTGGGGTCAGGTGCTGGCCGCGATCGCGGTGGTGACCGTGCCGGTCGTCCAGTTCGTCGGGCTGGCCCTCCTGGCGTTCTGGGCCTCGCGCCGCCGGCTGAACAACCTCGCCTGGGCCGCAGGCCTGGCCATCCCGTTCACGTTCGGCGCCTACCAGGGCCTCAAGGCCCTCTTCGCGCGGCCCCGCCCGGCCGGCGTGCCCCCGCTGATCACCGCCGAGGGGTACTCCTACCCCTCGGCGCACATGGCCGCCCTCACCGTGCTGTGCGTCCTGCTCGTCGCCGGCCTGATCCTCGTTCGCCAGCGTCACCTCTTCATCTGGCTCGCGGCCGGCGGCCTGACGATCGTGTGGTGGTTCATCGCCTACGACCGCTGGGCCCTGCGCGCCCACCACCTCACCGACATCATCGGCGGCGGGTTCCTCGGGGGCGCATTGGCCTCGCTGGCTCTCGCCCTCGCCGGCGTTCACGTGGGCAAGCTCCCGGAGCTCACGCGGGCCGCGACCAAGGACGACAAGCCCACCCGCCTGGCCGCCGTCATCTACAACCCCACGAAGATCCCCGACCCCGTCGTCTTCCGCCGCCACGTGCAGGGCGAGTGCGCCGAGCGCGGCTGGCAGGTGCCCTTGTGGCTGGAGACCGAGGCCGACAACCCCGGCGAGTCCGCCACCCGGCGCGCCCTGCGGCGCAAGGCCGACCTGGTGATGGTGGCCGGTGGGGACGGCACCGTGCGCGCCGTGTGCGGCGCCATGTCGGGCTCCTCGACACCCGTCGCGATTCTGCCCGCCGGCACCGGCAACCTCCTGGCCCGCAACCTGCACGTCCCCCTCGACATGGCCGACGCGCTCACCACGGCCTTCGACGGCACGCCCCGCACCATCGACCTCGTCGAGATCAAGGCCGACGACCAGGCTGCGGAGGCGTCCGCCGTGATGGCCGGCATGGGCACCGACGCCGCGATCATGGGTGACACGAACGAGGACCTGAAGAAGGTCGTCGGCCCCGCCGCCTACGTGGTCGCCGCCGCGAACGCGCTCAACCGGCCGCCGTTCGACGCGCGCCTGGAGGCCGACACCAAGACCCCCGAACAGGTGACGGCCTCCATGGTGCTCATCGCGAACGTGGGCCAGATCCAGGGCCAGCTCGACGTGGCCCCGGACGCGAGCCCCGACGACGGGCTCCTCGACATCCTCGTCGCGACCCCCCAGAACGTGGGCGAATGGGCCGCCATGGCCACGAGCATGCTCACGAAGTCCGACACCCGCGGCGTCCACCGCGCCCAGGCGAAGACGCTCGTCATCGAGACGTCCGAGCCCGTCGCCTACCAGCTCGACGGCGACGCCGTCGGCGAGTGCCGCCGCCTGGAGGCCACCATCGTCCCCGGCGCCGTGCGCGTGATGACACCGGCCAGCACACCCCGGTCGTAAGCGCTCAGGCGCGGTGCGGGCGGCCGAGCAGGTCGTCCATCCAGTGTTCGGCGGCGTCGTAATCGGCCGCGGTGAAGCCGCGGGCGATCTTGGGGCGGACGCCGTCGGCGCGCGGGTAGCTGCCCAAGAACGTCACCTCGCGGCACACCCGGTGCAGCCCCTTGAGCGTGCCGCGCATGCGGGGCTCGCCAACGTGCCCCTCCGCGTCGATCGAGAAGCAGTACTCGCCGTAGGCCTTCTTCGTCGGGCGGCTCTCGATACGGGTCAGGTTCACCCCGCGCATCGCGAACTGCTCGAGGATCTCCAGCAGGGCGCCCGAGCGGTCGGCGTGCATGTAGGCCACCAGCGTCGTCTTGTCGGCCCCCGTCGGCGCGGGCGTCTCCCCCGGTAGCCGGACGAGCACGAAGCGCGTCACGGCGTCCGTGTTGTCCGCGATGTCGGACGCCGCCGCCTCCAGCCCGTAGAGCTCTGCGGCCACGGCGGCGCAGATCGCCGCGTCATGCCGGCTCTCGGGATCGGCCACCTCCTGGGCGGCGGACGCCGTCGAGCCCCCCTCGGTGACGAGCGCACCGGGCAGGTGGCCGGCGACCCAGGCCCGCGTCTGCGCGTGGGCGTGGGGGTGGGTGAGGACGCGGCGGACGTCACCCAGCGCCGTGCCGGGCCGCACCGCCAAGACGAACGACACCGGCATGATCACCTCCTGCGCGATCACCAGCGGACGCCCCGAGGCCAGGTTGTCCAGCGTGGCCGTGACGCCGCCCTCGACGGAGTTCTCGATCGGCACCAGCGCGGCGGTCACCTCACCGTCGCGCACCGCGTCCAGCGCCCGTGGCACCGTGGCGAACGGCAGCGCCTCCTCCGTCGTGATGCGCCGCAGCGCCTGGTGGGTGAAGGTTCCCGCAGGGCCGAAGTATCCGAGCACCGCAGCAGTCTAGGGCCGCCGCACCGCCCGCACGCGCGGGGGCCGGGCCGTCCCGCGCAGCAGGTCGGCGACACCGCCGGCGACGAAGGCGCGCGACGGCCACTGCCGGTTCCGCGTCCAAAACCAGTGGATGATCGCCGCCAGCACGAACCACTGCACCGCGGTGCACAGCGTGTCGCGGACGACCACCGCCCCGAGGAACAGCATCTCGTCGCTGAACCCCACGGTGCGCCCCGTCACGTAGGCCACACTCAGCGCGGTGCCGCGCAGCACGAGGAGCCAGTCGAGGCGGTTCGGCACCATGAGCGCCAGCGGCACCCAGACGATGAGGTCGTACCACGCGAGCGTGTACGGCGACGTCACGAGCCAGGCGGTGCACAGGATCACCGCCGTGCGGAGCGCAATGGTGAGCGGATCCCGCTCCGCCGGGCCGATGGCCCCGGGGGCGGGGTGCCAGGGCAGCACGCGGGAGAGCATCCAGGCGATCACCACGAGCCCCACCCAGGCGACGGCCGCGGTGATGCTGAAGGCGGGCCCCGGGCCCAGGATCCAGGCGAGCACCTGGTGCAGCCACGGCGCCCAGGAGCCGCCCGACATGTACCCGGTGTTGCGGCCCGCGGCGAGCAGCGCCTCGGGGGCGAACACCCCGTAGAGGATGGCGATGGGCAGCAGGGCCCCGGCGCACAGGGCCACCACCTTGCGCCAGTCGTGCCGGTAGCCCCAGATGAGGGCCAGACCGTAGAAGACCAACGACACCTTGACCGCGCCGCCCAGCCCAATGAAGATGCCCGTGACGAACGCCGAGCGCCGCACGAACCACAGCGCGATGACGGCGAACACCAACGTGAGCGCCTCGTTGTGCGCGCCGGCGATCACAGCCCAGATCAGCAGCGGGTTGAGGACGGTGAACAGCACCGAGCGCGTCTGCACCGCGGCGTTGCCGTGAGCCAGCTTGATCATCACCGCACAGATCACCAGGAACGGCACGGTGTTCATCACCTGCAGCCAGAACACGACCGCGTGCATCGAGTCGCCGCCCAGCAGGTTGGCCAGCCACTGGGTGGCCGACGCGATCGGGCCGTACACGCTCGGCGTGTCCTGCCACGGCCGCTCGGTCCACACCAACACCGGGTCGTAGGACTGCCGGAAGATCTCCGCGGGCGTGATCTGGTAGGGGTTCAGGCCTTGGCGCTGCAGCCGGCCGTAGGCGGCATACATCAACACGTCGGCGCTGGTCAGCGGCGGCACCAGCGCGGTGCCCACCGTCAGGGCCGCACCGAGGCCGAACAGGCGGTGGATGGACGGACGCCAGCCCAGTTCGATCGCCCGCCAACACACCAGCAGACCGACCGCCCCCACCAACAGACCCACCCACAGCGCGGGCACCACGACCCACTCCGAGAGCGGCAGCCCGAGGCGCTCCCCCACCTCGGTGGGGATGAACCAGGGCGGCAGCGGGCTGGACGCCGGCCCGACGTTCAACGTGACCGGCGACGGGCCCAGCAACCCGACCACGATCGTGGTCAGGCAGCTCGTCACGATGAGTCGCAGCCCCAGGCGTCCGTCGTGGGTCCAGCCGCGCTCACCGAGGTGGCGCCACCGGGCTGCCGCCCTGGCGGTGCTCACGCGGGTGGGGTGACCAGGTCGACGTAGCGGTACATGAAGGCCGCCATGGCGTCGCGCAGCACCGGGGTCACCGGTCGGTACGTCCGGTCGGGGTAACCGGTGGAGATTCCCGCGTCGTACATCCACGCCATTTCCGCGTAGAACTGGGTGTCCGGCGTCACGTCGCCGAACGGCGAGACGTCCCGCGGGGGGTAGCCGTCGAACCCGCTCCGCTCGCTCAGGCGGGAGAATAAGGCGGCCATGGCGTCACGGTTGACCGGGGCGTCCGGCCGGTAGGTGCCGTCGCCGTACCCCGTCGTGACGCCGGTTGACGCCATCCACTCAATCTCGCGGAAGAAGGGGTGGGAGCGGGGCACGTCGGTGAAGGTCGGGGTGGCGGGCACGGTGACGTCGGGGCTCCCGGAGAGGCGATGGAGGAAGGCGGCCATCGCGCCGCGTTCCACCGGCTCGAAGGGGCGGTACGTACCGTCCGGGTAGCCCGTGGAGATGCCTGCCCACGCCGTCCAGTCCATCTCGGTGGAGAACTGGAGCCCGTCGTAGAGGTCGCTGAAGCCGAAGCCTGCGGCGCAGTCACGGCCGTACAGCGAGGGGGTGTAGAAGTGCTCGGACGGATTCGAGGTGTCCCAGACGCGGAAAGCGCCCCGCGGGGCCGTGGCCGTCACGACGGTGGGTTCGGCCGGGTCCTCGGTGACGGGCACGTCCACCGCCACCTGAACCGCGGGCAGCGCGTCCGGGGCGGTGAGGGCGTAGCTGCCGGCGGCGTCCGCGCCGGTGACGTTCACGAACGCCAGGGTGACGACCGCGCGCGCACCCACGCACTCGACCCGGTAGTCGGTCAAGATCACGCCGTCCGACAGGAGGGATGCCGCGGCGCCGGATGCCACGGTCGAAGCGGCGGCCATGGGGCTGATCCGCGTCGCCGCCGTGGCCGGCGGGGCCGGCACGACCGTCAGGAGGCTGACGGTCACCAGCCCGGCCGCGAGGCCGGGGAGGGAACGCTGCATGGGACTCGCCTTCTCGAAGAGGTTGGTGCCTCGCACGCTAACAAACAACGCCGGGGCCGGGGGCCCATCTTGTCAGCCCCCGCCCCGCAGCCGGCGATAGAGGCGGCGGGCGTCGTGGCGGCGGCTGCGGAGCCAGTGCCGCGCCAGCTTGCGGCGCCGACCGCCGTCCGAGCCCAGCGCGTGGGCCATGTCGTCCCACCACTGCGCGTGCACGGTGGCGAGGTGGGGGGCCGGAGTGGCGCTGCGTTCCAGCGGCGCCAGCCACGACGACCGGACGGTGGGGGCGGCGATCAGGTCGTCGAGCCCGATCACGGCCGGCTCCCTGCCGACGCGCCCGAAGGCCCCCTCAATGCGGACGCGCCCGTACTCGTCCGGCACCACGGCCAGGACGCTCACCCCGTCGCTCAACGCGAACACGACCGGGTGGTAGCGCGAGGTCAGGACACCCCGGGCGCGGGCCGCCACCGCGGCGCTCTCAAGGGCGGACGCCACCGGCGCCAGCTCGTGCCCCACGGTCAGGTGCGCCGCGATCTCGGCGTGGAAGGCCTCGTCGCCGTCCCCCTCACCCGGCGTGGCCATGTGGGGCACGAAGAGCACCGGCGCCCCCACCCGGCGCGCTGCCGCGTCCAGCAGGCGGGCGTAGGCGCGGGCCGCCGCGTCACGCTCGACGCCCTCGGGCGCGGCGAACGTCGCGGCCAAGGGCGCCGGACGCCGCTCGGGCACCGGCACGGGCGGGTCGGGCAGCTCGCTGGCGTCGTCGAAACACGGCCGGAGCCCCGGGTGGTCCGGCGTCAGCTCCCGGGCGAGGCGGAGGGAGGCGTCCTCCCGCAGCCCGACCAGGGAGGCGTTGCGGAGCAGGTTGGCCAGCGTCGAGCGGTCGGCGTCCGAAAGCTCCGGACCGAGCGTCTGCCCGCCGATGACCACCTGCTTGCCCAGAGCGACCGCGATGTGCGCCATCGCCGCGCGCTCGTACAGCAGCCAGCCGTAGCGGGAGTTCATGTTGCCGCCCCCGGCGATGAACAGCGCGTCGACGCCGCGGAGCGTCTCGATCACGCCGAACACCTGGTCGTGCGCGGGCAGCACGTCGGGCTGGCCGGCCATGACGGCCTTGATCTCGGCCAGGTAGCGCTCGCGATCGACCGGCGGCCAGGGGAACACCAGGGTGCGCGCGACGTCGACCCCGGGGCCGAAGTGCCGGCGGGTGTGGTCGAGGTCGCGCGTCAGCAGCACGACGTCGGTCACTCCGCGGGCGCCCAGCTTGTCGAGGGCACCGTGCACCATGGCCTCGTCCCCGACGTGGTAGACGGGCTGACCGATGTCACCCTGGATGGCCACCCGCATCCGCCGCTCCTCCCCACCCACGTCGCGAGGAGTCTAGTGACGAATGCCCCGATCAGCCCAGAACGGGATCCCACCCGTCGGACCCGGCCAGGTAGGCCCGGGGTGTGGCGTCGGACGCCTCGGCGTCGGTCAGTTGCGGCCGGGTCGCCGGATCGACGATCGCCGCACCGGCGCCGGTGTTGCCGAACTCGGCGAAGCGGCCGTCGGTCCACGCCAGCGGGGTCATGTCGGCCCACGGCTGGGCCGTGCGGATCGCCACCGAGAGCTCGGTGTTGCGGAACGTCACCTGGCCCCGGCTGTTGTACACGACACCGCCCTTCGTGTAGCCGTCACCCCAGCCGCGCCAGGGGCGTCCGAGCGACACCGTCCCGGCGGGCGCGTCGGAGGTCACCCTCGAGTTGACCACCAGGAACCCGAACGGGTTCTGGTCGGACGTGCTGGCGGCGGTGAGGTAGCCGTTGTTGGAGTTGCTGCCGCGGCTCAGCGCGTGGATCGTGCTCGCGTCGAACACCGCGGTCGCCCGGCCGAAGATGAAGTCCACGTCGCCCTCGATGTAGGAGTCGTAGAAGTACACCCGCGACACGACGTCGGCGTCCGGGGAGTTGGCGAGCAGCGTGTCCTGGTTGCCGAGCAGCCGGACGTCGGTGAACACCAACCGGTCGCCGGTGGTGTGCAGGGCGACGGCCTGCTCGGCCTGGTAGTCGTGGGCCGCCTCGTCGAATGCGTTCTCGATCGTCAGGTCGCGCACCGTCACGTCGCTGCCGGTGATCTTCACGCTCTGGCTCTTCGACGTGCCGAGGGTGCCCCCGCCGGCGGTGGGCGTCCCCGAGGCGTTGTCGTAGGTCAGCACGACATCTGCGGCCTTCCCCGTGGTGCCCAGCAGCGTGAGGTGCGACTGCGCCACCGTGACCAGCTCGTGGTACACCCCGGGCTTGATCGCGATGACCACCGGGTCGGACGCCGTGCCCGGTGCCGTCGCGTCGAGCGCGTCCTGCACCGTCGTGTAGTCCCCCGAGCCGTCGGCGGCGACCAGCACGTCGTGCGCCGGCAGGACGGCCCCGACCGGCGTGGCGGTGACCGCCGCGGAGGGCGCCGACGCATTGCCGGCGGCGTCCACCGCCGTGACCACCCACGTGTAGGACGTCTGGTTCACGACCCCGCGGTCGCGGAAGGAGGTGTCGGTGAGATCGGTGGCCACGGCCGTCGCCGAGGCGAGATCCACCGGACCGGCGCCCTCGACGCGGTAGAGGGTGTAGCCGGCCAGGTCGGCGTCCGTGACCGGCTGCCAGGTCAGCACCACGCTGCCGTCGGACGCCTCCGCCGCCAGCCCGGTGGGGGTGGCCGGCGCCGTCACGTCGGCCGGGGGCTGCTCACCGGTCGGGTTCCACCCGTCGGGGCCGGCGAGGTAGGTGAACTTCGTGTGGTCCGCCGCCTCGACGGTCGTGAGCTGCGGCCGGTCGGCGTTCACGACCGCCCCCGGGCCCGTGTTGCCGTACTCGGCGAACCGGGCGTTGCGCCAGGAGAAGGTGCTGGTCATGTCGGTCCAGGGGGCCGGCGCGATGGCGTCCGGGAGCACCGTGTTGCGCACGACGACCTGGGCGATGGCCTGCGCGTCCCCGCTCGGCTGCCAGGGACGGCCGAGGTGGAACGTGCCCGCCGGCGCGTCGGAGGTGATGGTCGAGTCGGTGATGAGGAAGCCGTACGGCAGCGACACGTCGGTACTGGCCGCCGTCACGTAGCCGTTGTTGCTCGTGCTGCCGCGGTCGCTCGCGTGGAGCGTGCTCCGGTCGAACACCGCGGTGCCCCGGCCGAAGATGAAGTCCACATCCCCCTCGATGAAAGAGTTCACGTAGTAGGAGCGCGCGAGCCGGCCCGCGGCGGGTGAGTCGGCGTACAGGGTGTCCTGGTCACCGAGGAGGCGCACCGTGTCGAACACGAGGCGGTCGCCCTGGGTCTTCAACGCGACGGCCTGCTCCGAGGCGTAGTCGTGGGCGGCCTCGTCGAACGCGTTCTCGATGGTGAGGTTGCGCACCGTGACGTCGTTGCCCGTGATGAGCATGGTGGCGCTGCCGGTGGTGCCGTAGGTGCCGGAGCCGTCCGGCTTGGGCGTCCCCGCGGCGTTGTCGTAGGTGATGACCACATCGGCGGGAGACCCCCCGCCGCCCAGCAGGGTGACGTTGGAGCGGCGCAGTTGCACGACCTCGCGGTAGGTGCCGGGGCGGATGCCGATGCGCCACGCCGAAGTGTCGGACGGCGCCTGCGCGATGGCCTCGGCGACGGTGGTGACGTCGCCGGAGCCGTCGGCGGCAACGACCACGTCGGCGTCCGCGAGCGGGTCGGCGACGAGCGGACCCGGGCGGCCGAGCGTCGTGACGGCGCGGTACAGGAAGGCGGCGATGGCGTCGCGGGCGATCGGCTGGACGGGGCGGAACGTGCCGTCGGGCCACCCGGTGCTGATGCCGGCGTCGGCCAGCCATTCGATCTGGGTCACGTACTGGTTCTGGGATGCCACGTCGGTGAAGACGTCCCCCGATGCCGTGTACGAGGGCGCCCCCCAGGCGCGGTGGAGGAAGGCGGCCATCGCGTCCCGGTTCACCGGCTCGTAGGGGCGGAACGTGCCGTCGGGCCAGCCCGTGGCGATGCCCGACGCGGCCAGCCACTCGATCTCGCGGTAGAACTGGTTGTCGGGAGCCACGTCGGAGAACGTCTGCCCCGTGGGGGTGAACTCCGGCTCGTCGAACAGGCGGTACAAGAAGGCGGCCATGGCGTCACGCGCCACAGGGGCGTAGGGCCGGAAGGTGCCGTCGGGCCAGCCCGTGGCGATGCCACTGTCGGCCAACCAAGCAATTTCGGTGGCATACATGTTGTCGTCACCGACGTCGGCGAATCGCGATGCCGCCGAGGCCGGAGAAACACCCACCAGGGTGAATCCCAGTGCCACACTGAGCGTGAGAATGAGGGCGCGCAGATGCGCCCGAACGTTGATCATGAAGTTTTCCCCCCTTGGCCCCACGGGCCGTTGCGCCCATTGCGGCGCCACCCTCGACGCTACCGCGGCCCGGTTCGTCGCACACGTCCCCTCAAGGGGGGATGAATTGTTCGCTCAGCCGACGGTGACCCAGAGCGTCGCCGGCTCGGACACGACGCCGTACCGCGAGACCGCGATGACCCAGTAGTGCGTGTCGCCCGCCGGGGCGGTCGTGTCGGTGTACGTCGACTCCGTGACCTCCACCGGGCCAAACGTCGGGTCGATGTCGTTCTGCCCCCGATACAGGTCATAGCGGATGACGTCGCGCTCGGGGCTGGGGTTCCAGCTGAGCACCACGTCGGAGCCGGTGACCGTGGCCGTCAACCCGGTGACGGCGGCCGGGGAGTCCGGAAACAGCGGCGGGATGCCGAAGCGCTGCACGGCCCGGAACAAGAACGCGGCGATCGCGTCACGGGCGATCGGCGCCGTGGGCCGAAACGTCTTGGACCCGTCCGGCGCCACCCAGCCCGTGGTGATGCCCGTGGACGCCAGCCACTCGATCTCTGTGTAGAACTGGTTGTCAGGCGTCACATCCGTGAACGTCTGCCCGGTGGGCTCGTACACGCCGCCGTGGCAGTAGATGCGGAACAGGAACGCCGCCATGGCGTCGCGGTTGACCGGATCGAGCGGCCGGTACGTCCCGTCCGGGTACCCGGTGGCGATGCCCTCGGCCGCCACCCACTCGATCTCGTGGTGGAACTGCAGCCCCATGGGCACGTCGGAGAACGTCTGCCCCGGGGTGTCGAACTCGGGCGATTCGTGCAGGCGGTACAGGAAAGCCGCCATGGCGTCCCGGTTCACCGGGTCGAGCGGCCGATACGTGCCGTCTGGGTAACCGGTCGTGATGCCGGAGGCGGCCAGCCAGTTGATCTCGTTGAAGAACTGGGCGTGCTCCGGGACGTCACTGAATCGCTGGGTGGCGGCGTGCGCCGGCAACGCGGTGAGCACGGCCAACGACATGGCAATGAACGCAGCAATGAGCCGCGCGACAGACGATTTCATGGTAATTCCCCCCGCATCTCCAGCATGGAGACACATTGACCAGGCCCGTCCGGGCGCTGGAAAGGGAGTCTACGCCGCCCATTGCGTGGCGAAACGTCCCCGCACGGGGGAATCCTCCGCCCCCGCGGGTGGTTGCTATTTCAACAGCTTGGAAAGGCGCCGATCTGCCAAGAGCTTGCCGCCGGTCTGGCAGCCGGGGCAGTAGTTGAGGAAACTGTCAGCGAAACTCACCTCGGCGACGACCGTGCCGCACACGGGGCAGGGTTCACCCTTGCGTCCGTGGACGCGCAAGGAGGAGCGCTTGCCGTCCTTGAGCTCGGCCGGCGGCAGGCCGACGGCCCGCCCGATCGCCGCCGTGAGCTCCTTCCGCACGGCCGCGTACAGCGCGGACGTCTCCTCCCCCGTCAGGCTGCCGGCCAGTTTGAACGGGCTCAGCTTTGCCGCCTGGAGGATCTCGTCGGAGTAGGCGTTGCCGACGCCGGCGAGCAGCGACTGATCCTTCAGCAGACCCTTGATCTGGGTGCGGGCGTGCTCGGCCAGCACTGCACCGAACGCGGCCTCGTCGAAGTCGTCGGCCAGCGGGTCGGGCCCCAACCGGGCGATGCCCGGCACCTCGCCCGGGTCGGCGACCACGTACAGCGCCAGGTGCTTCTGCGTGCCCGCCTCGGTGAGGTCGAACCCGCCGGCGGGCTCCGCGACGAGGCGGAGGGCCAGGGGTCCCTTGCCCGGTTTGGCCGGGCTGGCGGGCGCCTGCTCGTACCAGCGCAACCAGCCCGCCCGGGCCAGATGGAACACCAGCCACGTACCGCTGACATCGAGGCAGAGGAACTTGCCGCGTCGCTGCACCGCGGTGATCTCCTGCCCCAGGAGGGCGGAGAGCGGGAGCGTGAACGTCTTCAACGCGCTGAAGGCGGCGAGCTCGGCCCGCGTCACCGTGGCGCCGACCAGCCGCTCGGCCAGGAACGCGCGCAGCCCCTCCACCTCGGGCATCTCGGGCACGGCCACCACCCCTTCGTCCTCGACGTGGCGACCAGCCTAACCTGCCCCCCAGGCGGGGGCCGGCAGGTCGAGGGCGTCGGCGAGCAGCCGGAGGTAGTCCACCCGGTCGACCTCCACGGCGCCCAGCGAGGCGAGGTGGCCCGTGACCCACTGCACGTCGAGCAGCCGGCCGTCCACCCCGTCGTCCAGCACCTCGCACAGCCCGAGCAGCGCGACCTTGGAGGCGTCCCGCCCGATCACCGGGTCGTGGAACATCGACTCCCCCGCGAAGAGCCCTCCGAACCCGACGCCGTACAGCCCCCCGGCCAGGTCGCCGGCCGGCGTCCAGGCCTCCACGGAGTGGGCCACGCCCAGCCGGTGCAGCTCGGTGTAGACGCCGACGACGGCCTCGTCGATCCACCCCAACGGACGCGACGGGTCGGCACAGCGGGCGATGACCTCGTCGAAGGCCGCGTCCACCGTGACGCTGTACCGCTTCGCCGACTGGCGCAGCGACCGGGTGACGCGCACGTCGTCCAGCGGGAGGATGCCGCGGTGCACGGGCGACCACCAGCCCATGGCGTCCGGCGGCAGACCGGCGTCGTGCAGCGGCATGGGGAACGCACCCGCCAGGTAGGCCTCCGCGACCAGGTCGGCGTCGAACTCGGACGACAGGGCGATGAGGTCCTGGTCGGGCCATTCGCGCCACGGCCCGAAGACGCCCGACAACCTCATGGGCGCAGTGTGGCACCGGTTCAGGGTCGCATGGGGGAAGCCCTCGTTGGGCGGACGCCGGCGTTGCGCCTAGCCTTGGGCCATGGCCAACGCACGGGACGTCAGCAAGACGCTGGCGGCGCGCGGCCCGGAGATGGGCGGCAACGTGCTGCGCCAGCTCCTGGAGACCGCGATCAACGGGATGGGGGTCGTGCCCGGCGCGAAGGCGACGGCTGCGAACCACCTCGTCAAGCGCAACGGCGTCGAGGACGCCCTGGACGCCCTGGTGCGCACGCATGTGGGGCTCGCGACGGCCCAGGGCGTCGTGACCAATATCGGCGGTCTCGCCACCCTGGCGGTCGCCCTGCCAACAAACATCGCCGGCGTGGCCGTGCTGCAGATCCGCCTTGTGGCCGCCATCGCCCACCTGCGCGGCTACGACATCGACTCCCCCAGCGTTCGCACGGCGCTCACCCTGTGCCTCATGGGGGCGGAGGGCACCCAGCGCCTCATGGACGCGGACGTGCTGCCGGCCAGCCCGCTCGTGATCGCGACCGCACCCGTGTTCGACGCCTCACTCGACCAGGTGGTGTGCGAGAAGGTGTTCGCCGAGCTCGCCTCCCGCATCGGGGGCCGGCACGCGGCCGTCCTCATCGCTCGGCGCATCCCGCTGATCGGCGGCGGCGTCGGCGGCACCCTGGACGCCTTCAGCACGCTGGCCGTCGGCACCTACGCCCGCGAGCAATTCGTCAACCGCCGGCGCATCACCCAGAGCTGAGGGGCTGACTCCTGGACTCAGGTGGGGTCGTCCTCGCCGTAGGCGATCGTGACCAGCTCACACGCCCGGCACAGGTACCCGGGTAGCGTGGCGGCCCCGAAGATCGACCGGGCGACCCGCACGTCACCCTCAGCAAGCGAGGCCAACAGGCGCCGCGGTTCGCGAACCCAGGCCAGGTGGCCGGTGGACTGGACGAGTCCCTCCTCCATGACCTTGCCACACCGGGGGCAGTTCATCGGCGGATCCCTTCGTCGGTTCGATGAGCGGTGCATCTGTCAGCCTGCCACAACGCCACGGACCAGCTGACCGAGCCACGCCGCCTCACCGGCGGGCACCTCCTGGGCCTCGTTGGCATCACGGTCGGGCACGTCAGGGTTGACCCAGTAGACACCGCCCTCACGCGCGAGGTAGCGGTAGTCGACGAGTTCGCGGCGGAGGAAGGCGACGTCGTCGTGGGCCTCGCGCAGGAGCGCGTTGACCTCGGCCTCCGCGTAGCGCCGCCCCGGCTCGAAGCGGCGCAACAGCTCGAGCAGCACGCTGACGCGCGCCTTGCGCTTGGCGGGGATGCTGCGCAGGCGCGGCCCGTCGAAGAAGATCCGGACGTGGCGCGCGTGGTCGGGGTCGGCGATCGGGGCAACCGTGGCGGTCGCCGCGGGCGCGGCCGCCGCGTCCAGCAGACCGGCGTTGAGCGCGTAGAGCCGCCGCGTGCCGTCCGGGGTGACGCGGACGATGCCCACCTCCACCAGGCGCGCCATGTGGTGGCTGATCGTCGGCGCGCCCAACCCGAGGGCCTCGGCCAGCTGGCGTCCGCTGCGCGGCTCCTCGGCGAGCAGCCCGAGGATGCGCAGTCGCGTGGCGTCCGCGATGGTCTTCAACAGGTGGACACGTGCGTCCAGGTCCATGGGTCACTCCTTCGATGTTCATCGAAGTTTAACCGCACGGGCGCCCTCTCGGCAAGCAGCCACCGGGGGCGGTCAGGACTGGACGATCCTGTCGACGAGCGCGTCCACAGCTGCGTCAACCGTCAATCCGGTTTCGAGTGGAACGGTGAGATGGTCCAGCATGAGGCCGTCGATGGCATGGTGCATCAGAGCGATCTCGGTGCGCCCGCCAGGGAGCCCAGACCGGTGATTGAACTCGACGTCACCCTCGAAGGCTCGCTGCCGCCAGGTTCCGAGCGCTCTCGCCACCGCCGGCCTGCGGGCCGCCTCGAGCCGCAGCTCGAGCAGCGCGAGCGCCACGTGCCGATCGGCGCTGAGCCGCCGCACCACGTCGCGGACATAGTCGGCGAACAGCGATCGATCGGGCAACCGCGACGCGCGCGATGGGATCGCACCGGGGTCGGGGGTCAGGCGTTCCTCGATGCGTTCGACCAGTGCGGCGATGAGGGCGTCCCGGGTGGGGAAGTAGTTGGACGCCGTGCCGCGGGGAGCGCCAGCACTGGCGTCCACCGCGCGATGGGTCAGGCCACGAGCACCCTCCTCCGCCAGCACGCGAATCCCGGCATCGGCGAGAGCAGAGCGACGTTCCTCGTTGCGGGCCATGTAGCAAGACTAGCCGGAACCACGACGCCTGCTGTAGTTTCGCCACGACATCTGTTGTGATTGGAGCGCGCAATGCGAGAACTTGTCTACTACGTGGCAGCCAGCATCGACGGCTACATTGCCGACTGCGCCGGGGGCTTTGACGCCTTCCTTACCGATGGTGACCACATGTCCGTCGTTCTGGGGGAGTACGCGGACGCCCTCCCCACCCACGCGCACACCGCGCTGGGCATCCAGCCCCCGGGAACCCGGTTCGACACGGTGTTCATGGGGTGGCACACCCTTGCCCCCGCCCTCGACATGGGGATCGACAACCCCTACCCGCACCTGCGCCAGATCGTCGCAAGCCGGCAGATCCGTGACGTCGACCCGACGATCACGCTCACCGCGGACCCGCTCGCCACCGTCCGAGAACTGAAACAGAAAAATGGTCTGGGCATCTGGCTATGCGGGGGCGGGCAACTGGCCGGCGCTCTGATCACAGAGATTGACCGCCTCGTCCTGAAGCGGAATCCACTCACCTTCGGTGCCGGTGTCCCGCTGTTCGGCGCAGCGACCTCAATGCCGCGCAGGTTCGACTTGGTCGGCACACGCGCGTTCCGCTCGGGCGTCGTCATTGAGGAGTACACCCAACGGCGTGGCGCATGATGTGGGGAACCCAGTGGTGAAATCAGGCGTCGCCGCTGGCTCCCACGCTCGTGGATGCAACGGGTGGGGTGGGGACGACGCGGTAGGTGGTGTGGACCATTCCGGAGGCGCTGACGTGGCTAGCTCTCAGCTCAAGATGCACGTCGTGGTCCATGTTCCCGAAGAGCGGGCGGCCCGCGCCGATGAGGACCGGGGCGGTGCCGATCGTGATCTCATCGACCAGGCCTGCGGCCAGAAACGCTTGCACGACGCGACCGCCGTCGACATAGACCTGGCTGGCCCGGCCTGCCTCCAGCCGGTCGAGGGCCTCGGTGAGCGACCGGGCCACGCGGACGCGGTCGTCGGTGTCGGCGAGCGTTGTGGACAGCACGATGACCTGCTTGTCGCGGTAGGGCCAGTCGTCAAAGGTCAGCACCTTCTCGTACGTGCCGCGGCCCATGACCAGGTGGCCCACCTCGGGGTAGAAGGTCTCCCACTCGATCGCCGGCTCGGTGCTGGCCACCTCTTGGTGATCCCGGCCCAAGGCCGGTGGGTCGGTCAGCCAGTCGATCCCACCATCGGGTCGGGCGATGTAGCCGTCCAAGCTCACGCCGATGAAGACCCGACCCTGCCAGGTACGGTTCGTCATTTCCATGCCTCCATCAGGGTCTCGAAGATCTGTTGTGGTTCGGCCTGTGCCCCGTCGCCGGCACCGGAACGCAGACCCGCCCCGGTCAAGGCGTCCAGGAGCAGGGCGGCAGCCAGGTCAGGGTCGGGCAGGCGGGCGAGGTCGTGAGCGGTCAGGAGAGCCGCGACGTAGGCCCGCTCCCGCCGCCACCCCTCGACCAGCAACGCAGCCAGCACGGGGTCGGCCAGGTCACCGACGAGTTGGGAGAGCCGGGTGACCAAGGGCACACGTCGCCCATCTTCCAGTTCAGCCTTGGACGCCACCCATGCGGCCAGCTCACCCTCCGGGTCCTCCGGGCGACGCGGAGAGCCCGGGATCCCCGCCACCCACCGGGTGGAGAGAGCCGCCAGCAGACCGTTGCGAGACCCGAACCGCTTCAGCAGACCCGCCGGCGAGAGACCGATCGCGCCACCGGCCTCAGCCAACGTCCACGCCCGTAGACCCTCCCGACCATTCAGGAAGTCGACCAACCTGTCCAGTACCTCGTCATCGCTCAACGTCTGCGGTCGCGCCACGCCATTAGTAAACCGCCATTTACTAACTATGCAAGGGGCTCACCTCAACTGCCCTGGCCGACTCCCAACGACACGGGTGCTCCGGTTCGGGCGCTTGCGGTCATCTGACGGCGAGTCGCGAATACCCCAGAGCCAGCGCGGCGGCTGTGGGCGCCATGACCGTCCGCTCGAACTTCGTGCCAACCAGCTGTACAGGGACGCTGGCGGCACACACAGCTGCTGCGACAGCCATGGCCCGCGTCGCGCGGCGGCTCGGCTGCCCCGGGCCGTGCGTGACATGCGCCGTCAACAACGCGGCTGGCAGCAGGCTGGCCAGGCTCGCAGCAGCGATGACCTTTCCATGGAGCTGGTCTTGCACGCGTCCCCCGCTCACCGCAGTGTGCGGCAAAGCCTTCACCAGCACCGCTGCATGCGTGATCGCCGTGAGACCCAGCCCGCAGAACACCAGGTCACGTGCCGCTCGGCGGGTGACGGTGGCTCGGACTCGCGCGCTGACACTCATGCGTTCAGCTCACCGCAACGCTGGCTCCGAGACAAGACACGGGGTCAGAGTCAGGAGAAGCCAACCCCTTCCCCCCGACATCGTCCCCCTCCGGCCGACGACAGCAACCGGCACTCAGCTGAGGTCGGAGACCGTCCGACCCACCCGGGCCCCCACCAGGCAGGTGACCTCGTAGGTGATCGTGCCCATGAGGTCGGCCAGCTCCTGGGCGGTGATCGCGTCCGAGCCCTGCTCCCCCAGCAGCACGACCTCGTCGCCCACCTGCGCTGAGGCGTCCGGGCCGAGGTTGACCATCGTCTGATCCATGCACACCCGGCCGACGACCGGGCACGACCGGCCCCCCACCAGCACCCGGCCGCGGTTCGAAAGCTGCCGGCTGTAGCCGTCGCCGTACCCCACCGGGATGGTCGCGACGATCGTGTCGGACGCCGCCGTCCACGTCCGGCCGTAGCCGACCGTCTCCCCCGCCGCCACACGCTTCACGAACGACACCCGCGTCGTCCAGCGCAGGGCCGGCCGGAGGTCGACGGTGGGGTCGGTCGTGGGGTCGGGCAGGTTGCCGTAGACCATCACGCCGGGCCGCACCAGGTCGAACCACGTGCCCGGGTGCATCAGCACGCCACCGGAGTTGGCCAGGTGAACCAGCTCCACCCGCCCGCGGGCCGCGGCGACGGCGTCCGCGACCGCGGCGAACCGCGCGGTCTGCTCGTCGGTGAAGGCCCGGCCGTCCTCGGTGTCCGAGACGGGTAGGTGGGAGAACAGCCCCCGCAGGTGGAGGCCGGCGGCGTCCGCGCGCCGGGCAAGGTCGGGCGCGGCGTCCGGTGGGCAGCCGATGCGGCGCATGCCCGTGTCCACCTTGAGGTGCACCGACGCCGGAACCCCCGCCTGGGCGGCGGCCCTGCTCACCTTGTCGAGGGTGTCGGCCGAGGCGACGGTGAGGTCGACTCCCGCCCGGACGCAGGCCAGGGCCGCGGCGTCCGAGACCACCGGGCTGAAGATCAGCATCGGCAGGCGGACGCCGGCCTCCCGGAGTTCGAGCGCCTCGGCGGCGGTGGCGACGCCGAGCCAGTCCGCGGCGGCGGCCTGATCGATCATGCGGGCGACCGCGAGCGCGCCGTGGCCGTAGGCGTTCGCCTTCACGGCGGCCAGCACCAGCCGGTCGCCAACGCGGGCCCGCACCCCGGCGAGATTGTGCCGGATCGCCCCCAGATCGGTGGTCGCCGTGCTGGTGGACGCAATGTTGGTGGACGCCGCGGCCATGTCAGGCGGCGGAGGTCCCGGCATCCGAGGAATCCCCGGCATCGTCGGCCGTGCGCTCCGCCCGCTCGTGGGTTCGGATGAGGGCGAGGACCCCCTCCAGACCCGCGCGGACCAAGCAGATGCCCAGCAGCGCGGGCACCCAGCCGAACAGCAGGGTGAGGAAGGGCGAGGCCATCGCCACGGGGTACCCCTGCAGACCGTTCAGCACGTCCCCCAGCCAGCCGCCGACGAACGCCACGATCGCGAGGATGTAGATGGCCTTCGCCGCAGCGGGCGTCGCGTACGTGGCGAACGAGAAGTCGAGGAGGCCGCCGAGAGCGTTGCCCCGCTGCGACGGTGTCGGCGCGGGGCCATAGGCTGCGCCGCCGGCGTAGGCGCCCGGAGCGTAGGGCTGCTGGGCGGGGCCATTCTGCGGCGGATACGTGGCCTGGGGGTAGCCGGGCTGCTGCGGGTGGGGTGGGTAGGGCGCGGATGGCGCGCTGGTGGGGTAGGCCGAGGCCCCGCTCGGCGGGGGCGGAGTGTGCGACGGCGCAGCGTAGGGGTTGACGGCCTGCGGAGGTGCCGGCGGTTCGTCACCCGGCGCGGGGGCGGGTGGGGCCCAGGGGTCCGGATGGGGTTGGGAGCGCTGCCAGGGGTTGGGGTCGTCCGACATGGCGTCCATTAGACCAGAGGTCACCGGGGGCCGTCGTGGCGACGCCGGGCCTCGTCGAAGGCAGCCCTGAGGTCGGGCCGGGCGCGCAGCGCGTCCGCCAGGAGTTGCTCCTTGCGGCGCAGCCGCAGCACCGTGGGCAGCATCCCCGTCGCGATGACCGCACCCGCACCACCGAGGCACGCGGCCAGCACCAGGCGCCCGGCGGCGTCCAACTGCGGCGCGATCAGGGCGAACGCAACCGCGAGGAGCGCCAGGAGCACGGCCAGGATCGTGAGGGTCGAACGCAACAGGTGCGGCGGCCGCACGGGCGCGCCGCGCGGCAGCAGCACCGGATTGCGCCGGAGCGTGCCGGACATCCACCAGGCTGTGGCGCCGAACAGCACCGTGGCGACCCAGCCCACGACCCCACTCGCCCAGCCGCCCGCGAACCCGGACGCCCCCGCGACGCATCCGCCGACCGCCGCCACCAGGGCCCACCCGGTCGCGACGGCCGCCGCGTCACGCTGCCCGAGGCGCTGGGCGTGGGTCTGGGCGACGTAGTTGCCTTACCCGGCGGTCTTTCCCATCCTCGTCATGCCGTTCACCTCCTGACGCTTCCCCGCCGTGACGGAAGCCGACGTGTGGTTGGCCGACTCAGTAGAGCAGCGCCAGGCCCGGATCGGTGAGGATCGTGGCCACGTCGGCCAGGAAACGCGACGCCTGCTCCCCGTCCAGCACCCGGTGGTCGATCGACAACGTGAGCTTCGCGACCGACCGGATGACGATGCGCTCGTCCGCCCCCTCGCCCACGACCCACGGTCGCCGGTTGAACGTGCCCAGCAACAGGATGGCCGACTCCCCCGGGTTGAGGATCGGCGTGCCCCCCTCGACGCCGAACACGCCGACGTTGGTGATGGTGAACGTGCCGTCCGCGGCGTCCGCCGGGGTGATCCGGCCCTCCCGCACGGTCGCGACCAGGTCGTTCAACGCCTGGGCGAGCTCCACCAGGTTGAGCTCGTTGGCGCGCTTGATGTTGGGCACCACCAGGCCGCGCTGCGTCGCCGCGGCGATGCCGAGGTTCACGTCGGGCCGCACGACGATCTCGCCACGCTCGAGATCCAGCGTGCCGTTCACGTCCGGGTGGCGCTGCATCGCCAGGCACACGGCCTTGGCCAGCACGAGGATCGGTGAGATCCGCAGCCCCGCGAACTCCCGGCGTCCCCGCAGCTGTTCGATCAGCTCGACGGTGTTCGTGACGTCGACGTCCATCCAGACCGACGCCTGCGGCACCTGCAGCGACGCGGTCATCGACTGCACCATCTGCCGGCGCACGCCGCGCAGCGGGATCCGGGTGGTCGGACGCCGCCCCCCGGCCTCCCCTGCTGCCGCCTGCGCCACATCGTTCGGCGTGATGCTGCCTCCCGGGCCGGTGCCGGCGACGGTGGCGAGGTCCAGTCCGAGATCGCGTGCGAGCCGGCGTACGGCCGGCTTGGCCAGCGGACGCCCCACCGGGTCGGTCGGCGCCACCGCCGCCCCCCGGGCCCGCGCCTCGGACGGCTGCGGCAGCGGCGGCTCGGCCGGTTCGTCGTCGATGGGGCTGGTGTAGTAGACCTCGTCCACCTTGTGGGCCGGCGTCTCGTCCAGCCCGTACGACTCGTTGACCTGCCCGCCCTGCGGGCCCGCGTCCGGCCGGGCGACGCCCTTGCGCGGACGCCGCGTGGCTGGCGCCTGCGCCGCGCCGTAGCCCACGAGCAGCGCCCCGGACGCCTCCGGCGTCGCATCACCGGCGCCCGCGGCATCCGTCGCTGACTCGGTCTGGGCCCCGGCCGGTTCCCGGGTCGCGGACTGTCCCTCGGACTCGGCCCCGGTCGTCGCCCCGTCCGGCGGGTTCTCGCCCGGGTCGTCCGCGTCGAACACGGTCATGATGACGCTGCCCACCTCGACCACGTCGCCGACCTCGCAGCGCAGCTCACCGACGACGCCCTCGAACGGGCTCGGCAGCTCGACGACGGACTTGGCCGTCTCCACCTCGACGACAACGTCGTTGATCTTCACGGCGTCCCCGGGCGCGACGTGCCACGCGACGATCTCGGCCTCGACCAACCCCTCGCCGGGGTCGGTCAGCTTCATCTCGAACATGCGCGGACTCCTAGTGGGCGAGGCTGCGGTCGACGGCATCCAGGATGCGGTCGAGGTCGGGCAGGTAGGTGTGTTCGGCCTTGCTGGGAGGGTACGGCAGGTCGTGACCCGTGACGCGCAACACGGGGGACTCCAGCGCGTAGAAGCACCGTTCCTGGATGCGGGCGGCGAGTTCCGCGCCAATGCCGCCGGTGCGGACGGCCTCGTGGACGACGATCGCGCGCCCGGTGCGCTCGACGGAGGCGAGGACGGTCGCGTCGTCGAGTGGCGCGAGGCTGCGCAGGTCGACGACCTCGACGCTGCGGCCCTCGGCGGACGCGGCCAGCGCCGCCTCGACGCAGGTCTTCACCATCGGCCCGTAGGTGAGCAGGGTCACATCGTCGCCCGTCAGCACGGTGCGGGCGGCGTCCAGACGCAGTGGGGGCTCGGACAGGTCGACCTCGCCCTTCTCGTGGTAGCGGCGCTTGGGCTCGAGGAAGATGACGGGGTCGTCGTGCGCGATGGCCTGCTGGATCATCCAGTAGGCGTCCAGCGGCGTCGACGGGGTCACGACGACGAGACCGGGGGTGTGCGCGAAGTAGGCCTCGGGTGACTCCGAATGGTGCTCGATCGCGCCGATGCCCCCGCCGTAGGGGATGCGGACGACCATCGGCACGCTGAGGCGTCCCATCGACCGGAACCGCATCCGCGAGACCTGGGACACGATCTGGTCGAACGCCGGGTAGACGAAACCGTCGAACTGGATCTCGACGACCGGACGGTAGCCGCGCAACGCCAGGCCCAGCGCCGTACCGACGATGCCCGACTCCGCGAGCGGGGAGTCGACCACCCGCTCCGGCCCGAAGTCGCGCTGCAGGTGCTCGGTGATGCGGAAGACGCCGCCGAGCTTGCCGATGTCCTCCCCCGCCAGCAGCACCTTCGGATCCGCCTCGAGGGCGCGGTGCAGGCCGGCGTTCAACGCCCGCGCCATCGTCATCTGCTCCCCCATCAGGCCTCCTCGAAGGACGCCTCGTAGGCGAGCTGATCCGCCCGCTGCGCCACGAGGGCGTCCGGCAGGGTGGCGTAGGTGTGGGCCCAGAGGTCCTCGAGCTTCGGCACCGGCAGCGCCAGGCAGCCCTCGCGGATGCGGACGCCGAACGCGTCCGCCTCGGCGTCGAGGGCGTCCAGCCACGCTTTGTCGATGGCCCCCTGCCCGAGCAGGTAGAGGGTGAGCCGGGCCACCGGATCCTTGGCGCGCCAGGCCTGCTCCTCCTCGCGCCGGCGGTACTTGGTGGGGTCGTCGGACGTGGTGTGCGCGCCCATGCGGTAGGTGAAGGCCTCGATGAAGGTCGGCCCTTCGCCGCTGCGGGCGCGGTTCATCGCCCACTCGGTGACGGCCTGGACGGCGAGCACGTCGTTGCCGTCGACGCGCACCGCCGGGATGCCGAATCCGCTCGCGCGCTGGTAGAGCGGGATGCGGGACTGCAGCGCGATCGGCTCGCTGATCGCCCACTGGTTGTTCTGCACGAAGAAGACGGTCGGCGTCGCATAGCTGGACGCGAACACGAGCGCCTCGTTGACGTCACCCTGGCTGGTGGCGCCGTCGCCGAAGTAGACGACGACCGCACCGTTGGCGTCCGGATCGTCGTTGCCGACCAGGCCGTCGCGCTGCAGGCCCATGGCGTAGCCGACAGCGTGGAGGGCCTGGGTGCCGATGACGAAGGAATAGAGGTGGAAGCGGAGGGCCCGACTGTCCCAGTCCACCATCGTGGTGCCGCGGAAGGTGCCGAGCATGGTGACCGGGTCGACGCCCATCATCATGGCCACGGCGTGCTCGCGGTAGCTGGGGAACACCATGTCGTGCGGGCCCACGGCAGCGCCGGACCCCACCTGGGCCGCCTCCTGGCCGAGCATGGGCACCCAGAGCCCCAGCTCCCCCTTGCGCTGGAGTGCCGTCGCCTCGCTGTCGAATCGCCGCGCCAGCACCATCGTGCGCAGATGGTCGACCAGGACGGCGTCATCGTGACGCCAGGTGAACCGGGCGTGATCGACCCGCTGCCCGGTCGGCGTGAGCAGCTGGATGAGGTCGGCCGCATCCGGTGCCGAGGCGTCGCGCGTGTCCATCGCCAAGATTCTACCGTTACGTAACCGTAGGTCACCAGTCATGGTCCGCCGCTGGCCACCCCTCGCCGTGACGTGGCGCACCCCGGCCTCACTGCAGCGCCGACGTCAGCCGGAAGACCGAATCGAGGTACCGCTGGTGCCACGGACGCTCGTCCCACGCCTCGCTAGTCAGCTCGATGCACTCCTCGCGGTACTCCGCCGCGATGCGCTGCAGCTCGTCCACCATGTCGCCCCCGTAGCCCAACAGGCTGATCTCGTAGTTGAGGCCGAACGAGCGCATGTCCATGTTCGACGACCCGACGACGCCGACCAGGTCGTCGACCGTGAAGAACTTGGCGTGCAGCACCGCCGGCTTCGGGTAGCGGTAAATGCGCACGCCCGCGTTCAGCAGCGCCCGGTAGTACGACGACTGCGCGTGGTCGACCATGAACTGGTCCGCCTGCTCGCTGACGAACAACTCCACCTGGACGCCCCGCATCGCCGTCGTCGTGATGGCGTTCAGCAGTGACTCGTCCGGCACGAAGTACGGGCTGCAGATCGTCAACCGCTCCTGGGCCAGGTGCATCAGGTTCACGAACAACCGCAGGTTCGGCTCGGTCTCGAACCCGGGGCCCGACGGTACGAGCTGGAACAGGTTCACCGGGCCCCCCACCGGCCGGTCCCCGATGTCGACGTGGCGCTCCGGCGTCGCCTGGTGGGTCTCGGTGTACCAGTCGACGGCGAACACCGCATCCAGCGCCGCGACGATCTCCCCGCTCAGCTCGACGGTCACCTCGTGCCAGTGCCGCCCGAGCTTCTGGTTCTTCCGGACAAGGTAGCTGGAGTCAATCATGTTGAGACTGCCCATGTGCCCCTCGCGGCCGTCCACGACGACGAGTTTGCGGTGGTTGCGCAGATCCGGGCGCCGCCAGCGTCCCCGCCAGGGCTGCAACGGCAGCATGAGGTGGGCGTCGATGCCGGCCGCGTGCAGGCGGGGCAGGAGCTGGCGGAAGCCGGGGTACTTGCGCGACCCGATGTGGTCGAGCAACAGCTTCACCCGGACGCCGCGGGCGGCCGCCGCCGCGCAGGCGGTGAAGAACGGGTCGGTCGTCGCGTCCCACGCGACGATGTAGATCTCGATGTGCACGTAGTGCTCGGCCCGTTCGACCGACGCCGTCATGCGCGCGATCGACTCCGCGTAGTCGCTGCTCAGGCCGCGATTCACCGAGGTCACCGCAGGCAGCGCGGTGAGCCGCCGGTTGAGATGGATCAACGACTCGAGCTCCACCGGCACGTCCACCCCCGCGGGCACGTCGGGCAGGTGGTCGGTGCGCGCCGCCATGAGTTGGTTCGCCTCGCGCTGGATCTCATGGCGTCGCCCGTTGATGAACGGGCTGCCGAGCAGGAAGAACAACGGCAGGCCGACCGCGGGGAGGAGCAGGATCAGCAGCAGCCACGCGTTGGACGACGACGGCCGCCGATTCTCCGGGACGACGCCGATCGCCCAGATCTTGATGAGGTACTCGGCCACCAGGAACACGGTCGCGGCGATCGTCGGGCCATCCCACGTCTGCACAGGGTCCATCATGACGGGCGACGGGGCGCCGCGGGGCGGGCCTTCGCGGGGCGAGTGGCGGTCCGCAGCGTCCCCACGCCCCACAGCTCACCCGAAAGGGTGGATTTGGCGGCGCGTCTGCCCGCATCCGCGGGCAGACGGCCACCAAGGGTGCCATGCTCGCGCCACCGGACAACCGTCCGGGAAAGGGCAACAGGAAGGAGCGAACTGATGGTTTCGCTGGGCGTCATCCTGCTCATCATCGGTCTGTTGGTGGACACCGGATTCCCGTTGACCACGATCGGCATCATCCTCATCGTCGTGGGGTTGATCCTCAACCTGGTTCCGATCGGCGGCAACCGCATCCGGGTCTTCTAGCGACCCCGACCCTTTCCCCCAGCAACGAGCGAGGCCCTCCGGCCTCGCTCGTCTGCGTTGCGGGGGGGGTCAGCAGCCCGACAGCGTGGCGACCAGCACGGCCTTGATGGAGTGAAGCCGGTTCTCGGCCTGCTCGAACACCAGGGACGCCTCCGAGTTGAACACCTCGTCGGAGACCTCCAGCTCCCGCATCCCCGTCAGATCGTGCACGATGCGCGCCGTGGAGGTGTTGAGGTCGTGGAAGGCCGGCAGGCAGTGCATGAACTTGGCCTCCGGCTTGCCGGTGGCCTCCATCACCTGGCGGGTCACCCGGTAGGGCGCCAACATGCGGCACCGCTCCGCCCAGACGCCCTTCGGCTCCCCCATCGACACCCACACGTCCGTGTGGACGAAGTCGGCGCCCTCGACGCCGTGCGCCACATCGTCGGTCACGGTGACGCGTCCCCCGGTCATGGACGCGATCTCCCGCGCCCCCGACACCAACCGCGGGTCGGGCTGGAAGGCCGCGGGGGCGACGAGCCGGACGTCCATGCCCATCATCGCGCCCATCACCAGCATCGAGTTGCCCATGTTGAACCGGGCGTCGCCGAGGTAGGCGAAGGCGATGTCGCTCCCGGGGCGTCCGGCCGATTCCACCATCGTGAACGCGTCGCACAGCGACTGGGTGGGGTGCCACTCGTCGGTCAGGCCGTTCCACACCGGCACGGAGCTGAACTCGGCCAGCGTCTCCACCGTGTCCTGGCTGTTTCCCCGGAACTCGATGCCGTCGTACATGCGGCTGAGCACGCAGGCGGTGTCCGCCGCGGACTCCTTGGCGCCGATGTGGGACCCCGCGGGGTCGAGGTACGTCGTGAAGGCCCCCTGGTGCCGGGCCGCGACCTCGAACGCCGCCCGCGTGCGCGTGGAGGCCTTCTCGAAGATCAGCGCCAGGTTCTTGCCCGCCAACCGCTGCCGCTCGGTGCCGGAACGGCGCTCGGCCTTCAGCTGCCGCGTCAACGCGACGAGCTGGTTCCACTCGTCCGGGGTGAAATCCACCTCCTTGAGGAAGTGGCGTCCGGCCAGGTCGATCACGGCGGGGCCTCTCTGTGGTGCCGGGGGGTCATCGGGGGCACCGGGGCCTGCGCCCCGGAGCCGCCATTGTTGCGCACATGGGAGGATGGGGGCCGTGATCATTCGTTTCCTGGTCAGCGCCCTGTCGCTGGGCCTCGCCACCTGGGTGCTGGACGGCATCTGGCTCGACGTCACCGACCGGCCGGCCGACGCCGTGCTCACCATCCTCATCGTGGCTGCCATCTTCGGGCTCGTGAACGCGCTGGTGAAGCCGCTCTTCGTGTTCGTCACCTCCCCCCTGCTGCTGATCACGCTCGGGCTGTTCCTCCTCGTCATCAACGCCGCGCTGCTCATGCTGACGAGTTGGGTGTGCGCCCAGATCGGCGTCGGGTGGGGTGTCACCGGCTTCTGGTCGGCGTTCTGGGGCGCCGTGATCGTGTCGGTGGTGAGCTTCATCCTCAACTCGTTCGTCGGCAACCGCGGGGAGCGGCACACCTGATGGCCCGCGACATCGAGGTCGTCTTCGTCTGCTGGGGCAACATCTGCCGCTCACCCATGGCGGAGCGGATGGCGCAGACGGCGGCCCGCGCCGAGGGTCTCGAGGGCGTCCGCTTCACCTCGGCCGGTGTGAGCTCCGAGGAGCTGGGCAACCCCATCGACCCGCGCGCCCGCGCCGTGCTCACGCGCCACGGTCACGACGCCGAGGGCCACCGCGCCCACCGCATCACCGCCGAGGAGATCGCGGGGGCCGACCTCGTGATCGGCCTGGAGCAGATCCACCTCGACCGCATGCGCCGCATCGCCCCGGACGCCGACCAGCTCGCCCTGCTCACCGACTTCGACCCGGACGCCGAGCCCGGCTCCGGCGTCGACGACCCGTGGTACGGCGGGCCCGAGGGGTTCGACACCACCATGGCCGCCATCGAGGCGGCCCTGCCCGGCGTGCTTGCGAAGGTGCGCGAGCTCCAGCACCGTTAGGATGACGCCCATGCACATCCTCGTGGTGGATGACGACCAAGCCGTGCGGGATTCGCTGAAGCGATCCCTGCAGTACAGCGGCTACGAGGTCGCGTCCGCATCCGACGGGGTCGAGGCGCTGGCCCACCTCTCCACACACCGCGCCGATGCGGTGATCATGGACGTGATGATGCCGCGCCTCGACGGCCTCGAGACCACCCGGATGCTGCGCGGCCAGGGCAACGATGTGCCGATTCTCGTGCTGACGGCGCGCGACGCCGTCGGCGACCGCGTCGACGGCCTGGACGCCGGCGCCGACGACTACATGGCCAAGCCCTTCGCGCTCGACGAGCTGATGGCCCGCCTCCGCGCCCTCACGCGGCGCTCGCGTCCGGAGAACGAGGAGCCGGGCACGGCGCCGGCGTCCAGCCAGGTGCTGACGTTCGAGGACCTGCGGCTCGACCTGGGCAGCCGCGAGGTGACGCGCGGCGAGGCGCGCGTGTCCCTCACCCGCACGGAGTTCGCCCTGCTGCAGACGTTCCTCGAGCACCCTCGCCGCGTGCTCGAGCGCTCGTGGCTCCTCAACGAGGTGTGGGGCTACGACTTCCCGACCACCGCGAACTCGCTCGAGGTCTACATCGGCTACCTGCGGCGCAAGACCGAGGTGAACGGCGGTTCCCGGCTCATCCACACCGTCCGCGGCATCGGCTACGTGCTGCGCGAGACGGCGCCGTGAGCGCGGCCCCACCGTGATCCGGTTGCGCCGGCTCTTCAGCAACGCCCACCGCCCCCTGCAACAGCGCCTCGCCCTCCTCATCGCGTCCGCCGTGGCGGGGGCCGTGGCCACCACCGCCGTCGCCGCCTACTTCCTCACCCTCCTGACCGTCTACGACCAGCTCGACAACGAGCTCGTCGACGTCGCCTCGATCTTCTCCGGGCGTCTGGTGGAGGACCTGGAGAACATGGGCGGCATCGATCCGGCAGCCCTGCAGGCCGCGAACACCACCATCGTGCTCGTCCGTGCCGACAATCACGTCATCACCGGGCCCGGCGGGCAGACCACGCTGGAGCCCGGCGCCGACGAGCTGGCCATCGCCCGTACGGGCATGGGCTGGTCGTCGCGGACCGGGCCCAACACTGCCGGAGCGCCCATGCGGATCGTGGCCGTCCCCCTCGTGGACGCCGGCGTCCAGTACGCCCTCGTGCTCGGCCGCCCGCTCGACCCGACGCTGGCGATCCTGCGCACCACGGGGTTCGCGTTGGTGCTGTTCGGCGGGCTCGGCGCCACCGTGGCCGCACTCTCCGGTTACGGCATCGCCAAGTCCGGCATCCAGCCCATCCGCAAGTTGTCGGACGCCGTGGCCTCCATCGCCGCGACCAACAAGCTCACCCCCATCGAGATCCAGGGCGACGACGAGGTGGCCGATCTCGGCCGCTCGTTCAACCGGATGCTCAAGGCCCTCGACAGCTCGCGCGAGCGCCAGCGACGGCTCATCGCGGACGCCGGCCACGAACTCCGCACGCCCCTGACCTCGATGCGCACCAACGTCGAACTGCTGGTGGCCGACGAGCGCCAGGGCATGCTCCCCGAGGGCGCCCGGGCCGACATCCTGCGCGACGTCGCCGGGCAGCTCGGGGAGTTCACCACGCTGGTGGGTGACCTCGTGCAGCTTTCCCGCGAGGAGACCGTGCAGGCCGCACCCGAACCCGTCGACCTGCGCGACGTGGTCGAGAACGCCCTCGAACGCGTCCGGCGCCGCGGGCCGGGCATCACGTGGGACGTCGAGCTCGACCCCCTCTACCTGATGGGCGAGCCCGACGCGCTCGAGCGGGCCGTGACCAACCTGCTCGACAACGCGGTGAAGTTCTCCCCGCCCGGAGGCACCATCCACGTCCACCTCGAGGGCGACCGCCTCCGCGTCTCCGACCAGGGCCCGGGCATCGCCGAGGAGGACCTGCCCCACGTGTTCGAACGCTTCTACCGCTCCCAGCACGCCCGCACCACGCCCGGCTCGGGCCTCGGGTTGTCGATCGTCGCCCAGACCATCCAGGCGCACGGCGGCTGGGTGAAGGCCGGCCGCTCGGCCGAGGGTGGGGCGGAGTTCGTCGCCCGCTTCCCCGGCAGCCCCACACCGCCGGCGGTGGAGCCGGCCGAGGAGGCGGCGTCCGAGTAGTCGGGGTGACCGACGCTCAGCCGAGCAGGCCGTGGTGCCGCGCGGCCGCGACGGCGGCGGTGCGGGAGTCCGCGTCGAGCTTGCCGAAGGCGTGGACGAGATGGGTCTTGACCGTGCCCTCGGAGATGAACAGGCGCCGGGCGATCTCCTTGTTCGCCAAGCCGTCGGCCACCAGGCGGAGCACGTCGATCTCCCGGGCACTCAGCTGCGGGACGCCGCGGGCCATCCGGTCGACGACGCGGCCCTCCAGTTCGGGGCTGAGCACAAGGCGTCCGGCGGCGGCGTCCGCGATGCCGCGCACGATGGCCGCGGGCTCGGCGTCCTTCAGCAGGTAGCCGGCCGCGCCGGCCAGCACGGCGCGCGCGATGTCGGAGTCGTTGTCGTAGGTGGTGAGGATCAACACGGCCGGGCCCGGGCCGGGGCCCTTCCGCAGCGCCGCCGTCACCCCGACGCCGTCGAGTCCCTCGCCGAGGCGCAGGTCGCACAGGACGACGTCGGGCGTGTGCGCGGCGACCAGCGCCAGCGCCTCCTCCCCGGACGCCGCCGCCCCCACCACGCTCAGGCCGGGTTCGGACGCGAGCAGCGCCTGCAGCCCCGAGCGCACCACGGGGTGGTCGTCGACCACGAGCACCCGGATCACGGCCGCGTCCCCTGTCCGGAGGGCAGGGCATCCCCCGGCAATGGCAGGTGCGCCGAGACGGCCGTGCCGCCGCCCGGCTCGCTCTCGATCGCCAGGCCACCGCCCAGCTCGACGAGGCGCTCGCGCAGCGCCCGGAGGCCGTAGCCCCCCTCGAGGGTGGCCGCACCCAGCCGGGTCGGGTCGAACCCGACGCCGTCGTCGACGACGTCGAGCCGGACGGTCTCGCCGCTGCGGCTCAGCTCGACGGCGACGCGTCCCGGGCGGGCGTGGGCGCGGACGTTCGCCAGCGCCCCCTGCGCCACGCGCAGGAGGGCGACCTCGGTGGCGGTGCCGAGGCGAGGCAGGTCGGGGTCGATGGTCACCGACGCGGTCGCGCCGACGGCGTCCGCCGCCTCGCCGGCCAGCCGACGCAAGGGGGCCGCCAGGCCACCCGCGCTCGTCTCCTCGGGGGCCAGGGCGTAGACGACGCGGCGGGCGTCGGCGAGGTTCTGCGACGCGGTGGCCTCGATGCGCTCGATCAGAGCGGCGGTGCGGGCGGCGTCCGGCTCCCGCCCGGCCGCGCGGGCCAGCAGGATCACCGAGCTGAACCCCTGGGCCAGGGTGTCGTGGATGTCGTGGGCGAGGCGCGCCCGCTCGGCCTGGACGCCGGCCTCGCGCTGCGCGGCCGCCGTCGCCTCCTGCGCCACGAGCACCTCACCGACGAGCCGGCGGTGCTCGGCGGCCTCGTGTTCGAAGCGCAGGACGCCGCGCGCGATGCCGAGCGCCACGAGGGCGCCGATGACCGGGCCGAGGACGGCGGCGGGCGCGTCGTTGCCGGCCATGGCCAGCGCAGTGACGATGGCGGCGAGCGTCACGGCCGTGAGCAGGAGGGCGCCCAGCAGTGGCAGGACGGCCGCCGCCAGCAGCCACAGGGGGAACGCCACCCACAGGTACTCGGGGGCGTGCAGGATCAGCCAGGTAACGCCGGCGAACAGCACGGCCACCCACACGGCGCGGCCGCGGGCGCCAAGGCGCCCGTGCCCGGCGAAGCCGACCGCGAACACGGCCAGCACCGCGCCGGACGCGGCCACCACCGGCCAGCTGGCCCCGCGGCCGGCCGCCAACGCCGTGGCCAGCACGAGCAGGCCGACGAACAGCACGGCCTGGCCGAGCCGCAGCCACCACGCCGCCGACCAGGCCGGGGCGGCCGGGGCGGCGTCGGAGGAGGTGGGCCGGGTCACACGGCCACGGTAGCCGGGGCCTGCGTGCGCGCGCCGCCCTGCCGCGCGCAACCCTCCTTCGGTAGAGGTCCTACCCTTGGGCACCGTGCCCGATCCCGCCGCCCCGCCCCCACCGATGGGCACCCCCCGCGCCCATCGCCGCGAGGTGCTGGCCCTGGCCGTGCCGGCGTTCGCCACGCTGGTCGCCGAGCCGCTGCTCCTGCTGGCCGACACGGCCATCGTCGGCCACCTCGGCACCGCGGAGCTCGCCGGGCTCGGCATCGCCGGCAGCCTCATGGGGCTGCTGACCGGGTTGTGCGTGTTCCTCGCCTACGCGACCACGGCGACCGTGGCCCGCCGGCTCGGCGCCGGCGACCACCGCGGGGCGCTGGCAGGCGGCATCGACGGCATGGCGCTCGCCGCGCTGATCGGCGCAGCGCTGACGCTGGCGCTCCAACTGGGCCTGGACGCCGTCGTCGGCCTCTACGGCGCCCCGCCCGCCGTGGCGCTGCAGGCGGTGGCCTACCTGCGCGTCGTGACCTTCGCGTTCCCGTTCCTGCTCATCATGCTGGCCGCCACCGGCGTGCTCCGCGGGCTGCAGGACACGCGGACGCCGCTGGTGGTGGTCGTCGCGCTCAACCTCACCAACGTGGCCCTCACGCTCACGTTCGTCCACGGCTTCGGGTTCGGCATCCGCGGTGCGGCGTGGGGCACCCTGCTCGCGCAGTCGGCGGCGTCGCTGCTGTTGGCGGGCGTGGTCGTTCGCGGCGCCCGGCGGTCGGGCGTCCCGCTGCAGGTGCGTGGGGCGGGCGTCCTGCGGGCGGCCCGGTCGGGAGGCTGGCTGGTGGTGCGGACGCTCGCGCTGCAGGCGTCCGTGACCGTGACGACCGTGATCGCCACCCGCATGGGCACGACCACGCTCGCCGCCCACCAGGTGGTGAATTCTCTGTGGGTGTTTCTCGCGTTTGCCCTCGACGCCATCGCGATTGCGGCCCAAGCCATCATCGGCCGGTGGCTCGGGGCCGGGGACGCCTCGGCCGTCCGCGTTCTCACCGCGATGATGGTGCGCTGGGGCGTCGGGTTCGGGGTGCTGCTGGGGTTGGCGCTGGCCGCGGCGAGCCCGTGGCTGGGGGTGCTTTTCAGCCCCGACCCCACCGTCGTGGCCCTCGTGGCCCGCACCGCGCTCGTGCTCGCGGCGCTGCTGCCGCTGGCGGGGCTGGTCTACGTGCTCGACGGCGTCCTGATCGGCGCCGGGGACACCCGCTACCTCGCGCTGGCCGGCCTGGCGGTCACGGTCGTGTACGTGCCCCTCGCCCTGGCGGTGGACGCCGCGGGCGCCGGCCTGGTGTGGCTGTGGGTGGCCTACGGAGTGTCGATGCTCGGCCGCGGTGTCGCGCTGGGCGTCCGGGCCCGGGGCGTCGCCTGGCAGCGGCTCGGCGTGTGAGGTGGCCGGCGACACGTGTGGCCCCAGGACGGCGGGGTCGAGTTGCCCGCCGAGTCCTGCGTCCGCTGGCCCGGGGTCGAGCGACGCGCTACGCTCCGCCTGAATCGTCACACCTCCGGGAGGCTTGCCATGGTTGAGCGCCGCGTCACCGTGAAGGACGTGGCCAAGCGCGCCGGGGTCTCCCAGGCCACGGTCAGCTACGTCCTCAACGAGACCGCCGGGCAGACCATCACCCCAGCCACGCAGGAGCGCGTCCGCGAAGCCGCCCGCGACCTCGGCTACACCCCGTCGCGCACCGCACGCGCCCTGCGCTCGGGCCGCTCCGATCTCGTCCTGCTCCTGCTGCCGGACGCCCCCGTCGGCGAGAACCTGGCCCGCATGACCGAGCGCTTCACCGACGCCATGGACGCCCACGGCTTCCTGGCTGTCTCGCGGCGCAAGCGCACCGGGCAGGACATGGGGCACCTCGTCGCCGAGATCGGCCCCGCCGCCGTGCTGTGCCTGGGCGAGCTCGGCCCGGAGGACGAGGGCTGGGCGTCGGCACCGTCCCTGCCGATCGTGCTGCTCGGTGAGGGGCCCGGCGGGGCCCTGGGCGAAACCTCCTACGCGCACGACGCGATGGCGATGCGGCAGGTGGACCACCTGGCCGACGCGGGCCACCGGCGCATCGGCTTCGCCCGGCCCCGCTCGGCCCAGTTCACCGTGTACGCCGAGCCGCGCGCCGAGGGCGTCCGACGGCGCTGTGCCGAACGCGGGCTGGCCGAGCCCGTCGAGGTGGAGCTCGGGCTCACCGGTGAGGACGCCGTCGCGGCCGTCGCGGCGTTGCGCGGGGCGGGCGTCACGGGCGTGGCGGCCTACAACGACGAGTACGCGATCGCGGTGCTGGCAGGGCTGCGGCTGAGCGGGCTCACGGCCCCGACCGATCTCGCGGTGATCGGGATCGACAACATTCCCCTGGCGGCGCTCACCCATCCGCCGTTGACCAGTGTCGCGCTCGACCTCAACTCGGGGATCGACCGGGCCACCGCCGCCATCCTGACGGGGCTCGGCATCCCCACCGATCCGCCGCCGCCCAGCGATCCCTTCCGGGTCGTGGTGCGGGCCTCCGCCTGAGACGACCGGCCCGAGAATGCGGAACGCCGCGGCCCCACGGGCCGCGGCGTTCTTCTGAGGTCAGCTCAGAGGGGCGTGATGTTGCTGGCCTGAAGCCCCTTCGCACCCTGCTCGGTGTCGAACTCCACCTTGTCACCCTCGTTGAGCGAGCGGAAGCCGCGCGAGTTGATGGCGGTGAAGTGCGCGAAGACGTCGGCCGAGCCGTCGTCGGGGGAGATGAAGCCGTAGCCCTTGTCCGGGTTGAACCACTTCACGGTTCCGGTTGCCATGGATCCTGCTTTCGTTGTGTTGCGTGACTCCCCATGGGACAGGGGGTCCAGGATGAGCTCGACGCTGAAGCACACACGTGCGGCCAAACATCAACCTGCCAAGAGTCTACACCGCCGGGCACCCCGCTCCGTGCGATTTCGCGGCTAGCCAACGGCCAGTTCCACCCCTCCGGGCGGACGGGCCCCCGGCCGAACCCCCTCCCAGCCCGCCTCGGCAGGGTCCGAGGGCCGCGGAAGATTGAATTGCGTCCCCCTCGGGGGACTGGACTTCTGGGGCCCGGTGAGGGAAGCTTCGAGCAGCAGTTCCGTCCGGGGCCTTCCCCCCCGCCCGGCCTAGCCCAAGGAAGCCATGTCACGCGTTCACGCTCGCTCACGGCGAGAAGTGCCACCCCGGCGCGTCGCTGCTGTTCGCCCTGCTCTCGCCGTCTCCGTCATCGCCGCGTCCAGCCTTCTGCTGGCGCCCCTGGCCGCTGCGGCCACCGGGACCCCCTCGGTGGCGGCGCCGGCGCCGCGTCCGGTGGCTGAGCGTGCCACCCCCGGCACGTCGAGCACGCCGTTGCGGGCCAGCTACGCCGAGGTCGACTCCTACGCCGCACAGCTCCTGGCCTCCCAACGCGCCCTGCCGCTGACGGGTGGTTCGGGCGACCTGAGCATGGCCGACGGCTTCGTGGCCACGGGCGCGAGCGGGCTGCCGCGGCCCGCCGGGATGCTGCTGGGAGGCGTGCCGTCGCTGAGCGTGTTCGACCCGACGACCGGGACGCTGCTCACCGGTGATGCCGCCGCCCGGTACTTCGGTACCGCCAACCCGTTGGCCCTGGCCCGCTACATGTCCCCGGTGCCCGGGCCGATCACCTCGGCCTACGGCATGCGGTTCCACCCCATCCTGAAGTACTCCCGCATGCACAACGGCTCGGACATGACCGCCGCCTGCGGCACCCCCGTCGTCGCCATGGCCGACGGCACGGTGACGCGCTCGGCGTCCGCCGGCGGTTACGGCAACCTCGTCGAGATCGACCACGGCACGGTGGACGAGGACCGTCTCACCACGCGCTATGCCCACCTGTCGGTGCTCGGCGCCGCGGTGGGTGACCGCGTCACGCGCGGGCAGGTGATCGGCCTCTCTGGCACCACCGGGCTGTCCACCGCCTGCCACCTGCACTTCGAGGTGCTCATCAACGGGCACTTCGTCGACCCCGCCGGTGTGCTCGCGGGCGCCCCGCACGCGCAGCTGATGGGCATGGCGCGCCGCTCGGTGCCCACCACCGCCACCCTGACGCAGCTCCCGACCACGCGGGTCACCCCGCCGAGGGCGCCGTCCAGCTCGCTGCCCACGCCGGTCGTGACGCCGCAGCCGGCCGCCCCGGTGCCGGCCCCGGGAGCGGACGTGACGCCCGATCCCGCCACCCCCACCCCCACGCCCGACCCGGGCGCGCCGGTGACGCCCAGCCCCACGCCGACGCCCACGCCCGATCCGGCGCAGCCGGGCGACCCATTGCCGCCATGCCCCCCGGAACCCACGCCCACCGATCCCGCGCCTCCGACCGATCCCGCCGACCCGGGTGCCCCCGGTGAGAACGTCCCGGCGCCGCAGCCCACCTGCACGCCGGTCCCGGATCCCTCCGGTGAGCCGACCCCGCCCACCGACGGCTCAACGCCGACGCCGGACCCGACTCCCGAGCCCACGCCGGAGCCGACGCCGGACCCGACTCCCGAGCCCACGCCGGAGCCGACGCCGGAGCCCAGCCCCGACCCGACCCCGACGCCCTCGGCGTCGCCGAGCTCGGACGCCTCCGCTGCTCCGGTGACTCCGACCGCCCTCGCACCGGCCTTGCGGAGTGCCTCCGCGAGCCCCTCTGCCACCGCCACCCCGTCCAACTCGGCGACCCCGACCGCGTCGGCCACGCCGACCGCCTCGGCCACCCCCACGCCGTAGCCGGGTCGACGGGGGCGCCCGGGCTAGGATTCGGGCATGCCCGAGACCCGCAAGCACCACCCGGTGGCGCGCGACGACCTGGATCGCGCGATCCAGGCTGCGCTCGGTGAGAACCCGCGCCCGTTCACGCCCGGTGAGGATCCCACGGCCCCGCCACCCGGCAGCGAGCCGGAGGCGTTCCGCCCGGGTCACCTGCCGCCGACGTCCGCGCTCGGCTCGTTCACGTTTGCCCCGCTCGAGTCGCCCACCGGGGCGGCGGCTGCCAAGGACGACCCGGCGACGTAACGGCCCTGTTGCAGGCCGCGGAACGGGCCGCGGCGGCGTCCGTGCCCTGCCAGACTTGCTCCATCGCACCCCTACGCGAGGAGACCCGGCATCATGGTCGTCGAATGGTGGAGCATCATCCCGTTCGCGCTGCTGCTCGCGGCCATCGCCATCCTGCCGCTGGTGCCGGCCACCGAGCACGTGTGGGAGCGCAACACGACGAAGCTGACGGTGGCGCTCGTGCTCGCCCTCCCCGTCGCCGCCTGGTTCGTGCTGGCCGGTCACGGCACCGAGATCGCCCACGCGCTGGTGGAGTACGTGCAGTTCATCACCCTGCTCCTCGCCCTGTTCGTCGTGTCGGGCGGCATCTTCCTGCTCGGCGACATCCGCGCCACCCCACGCAACAACACCCTCTTCCTGGCGGTCGGCGCCGTGCTCGCGTCCTTCATCGGGACGACGGGGGCGGCGATGCTGCTGATCCGGCCGCTGCTGAACACGAACCGCGAGCGGGCCCACCGTATCCACACCGTCGTGTTCACCATTCTCATCGTGGCGAACTGCGGCGGGCTGTTGACGCCGCTCGGTGACCCGCCGCTGTTCCTGGGGTTCCTACGCGGCGTCCCCTTCACCTGGACCCTCTCCCTGTTCCCCGAGTGGCTCTTCGTCAACGGACTGCTGCTGCTCACCTACTACGCCCTCGACCGCCGTGAGTACGCCCGCGAGACCCCCGAGGCCCTCGCGTGGGACGCCAGCGCGCAGCGTCCGCTGGGCATCGCCGGGGGCCTGAACTTCGCCTTCTTCGCCCTGATCATCGTGGCGGTGGCGTTCGTGCCGTCGGTCGACCTGCACGCCATCGACGCCGGCCACGCCGCCTGGACGGCATGGGTGCCGTGGCGCGAGTTGATGTTCCTGACAGCGGCGGCCCTCTCGTTCGTGCTCGGCGACTCCGACGTGCGGTTCCGGCTCAATCAATTCACCTGGGGCCCCATCGGCGAGGTCGCCGCCCTGTTCGTCGGCATCTTCGTCACGATGGTGCCCGCCCTGATCTACCTCGCTCAGGTCGCGCCGTCGCTGCCGCTGAACCGGGTGACGTTCTTCGTGTTCTCCGGCGGGCTCTCGGCGGTGCTCGACAACGCGCCCACCTATGCCACCTTCTTCGAGATGGCCGCCCAGCTGCCTGGGGAGCCGCGCGTCGCCGACGTGCCCGAGGCCTACCTGGTCGCCATCTCGCTGGGCGCCGTGCTGTGCGGGGCGATCACCTACATCGGCAACGGCCCGAACTTCATGACGAAGTCCGTGGCGGACGCCGCCGGCGTCCGGATGCCGAGCTTCGCCGGCTACGTGCGCTGGACGTTCGTCTTCCTCGTCCCCACCCTGACCGCGCTCGTGTGCCTGTTCATCGCCGAGGGCCTCGTGTGGCGCATCGTCGGCGTGGTGCTGACCTTGGCGCTCGTGGCCCGGGCTGTCTGGGTGGCCCGGAGCCACCAGCCGCCCGAGGCCGTCGCGTCGCCTCAGCCCTGAGTGACGGAGCTGGCCCCGGATGTCTCTCCCGACGCCTCGGCCTCCCCGGGTGCGGTGGCGGCGGCAGCGGCGTCCCGGCGCGTCCGGCGGCGGCGTACGAACCAGACCACCGGCGCCGCGATGAGCAGCGCCACCACCGCGAACGGCAGCAGCGCGCCGACGACGACGAGCAGCAGCCGGGCGGAGGCGCCGAGGGCGTCCCAGCCACCGAGCAGGCCGGCCCACAGCGGGTTGGCCGACGCCGTGGCGGGGGCGGTGAGCGCCACGTCGACGCTGGCCCGCTGCGTGATCGACGCGTAGTACGCCTGCTGGGAGCGCAGCACCTCAAGCTCCGACTGGCGGCTGGCGAGCTCCTTCTCCACCGTCGCGATCTCCGCCACCGTGCCGGCCCGCTCCATCAGCGCCTCCACGCGGGCGATGGAGGCCTCGAGGCTCCGGATGCGGGCATCGACGTCAACGACCATGTCGGTCACGTCGGCGGCCAGGATCGATCGGTTCAGCAGGGTGCCGACCGTGGCGAGGTCGTCGAGGGTGGCGTCCAAGGCGTCGGCGGGCACCGACAGCGTCAGGTGGGCCTCACTCGGCCGCGTGCCGTCCTGCTGCATGCCGAGGTACTCACTGGCGATCCAGCCGGAGCGGTGGGCCGCGATGTCGCGGACGCGCTGCGCCGCGGCCGCCGCGTCCGGCGTCGCCACGGTGACGGACGCCGACCGCGCCACTTGCCGCTGGGCACGCTCGTCCCCGGCCCCGACGGGTGCCCCGCCGCTGCCCTCCTCGGCGCCGGACGCGTCGGCGGCGTCGCCGGGATACACCTCGCCGACACTCGGTAGCGCCGGCTGGGAGGCGGCGGTGTCGGTGCCTGCCGGGCTCGAACAACCGGCAAGCAGCATCAGGGCGGCGGCCAGGGCGCCGAGGGCCCGGGGCAGTGGCAAGGTGTCCATGACTGCCCCACGCGCCACCCGCCCGGTTCGTGGCGGCCGGTGCGGTCACGAATCGGTCACGAGTCGGGCACGGGCGCTGCCACGGGGTGGGTCAGGTGAGGTGGGGCCAGGCGTTCGGGAGGCAGCCGGCGAGGTCCTTCTCCTGCTCAGCCATCACCGGGGCGGGCTCGCCCGGCGTCGTGCAGAAGCCGACCGCCTGGCCCAGGAACAATCCGACCTGGTGATTGACGAGATAGGCGCGGTACTCGTCGAGGTTGTTGAAGGTCGGCACCATGTAGTGCCACCGGTCGCTGTTGAGCACGATGTGCTGGCCGACCGTGCAGCTCCACAGGCCCTCGGTCGCGGCATCCTCGCCGCACAGGGTGTCCGCAGTGGTCGGCGACGCGATCGTGACCACGAAGGCGAGGCCGGACGCCGCCGCGTCGCTCTGGGCGGTGGCGCCGGCCATCGGCGCCGACCCGAACGGCACGAGCCGGAAGTCGTTGCGGCCGAACCCGGCCCAGCCGCGCGGGTCGTCCAGCGCCGCCTGGACGGCGCGGGCCGCGGCGTCCGGGTCGATGTTCGTCCCGGTCTCGACCTGCAGGGCGTAGGCGTTCGTGGACTCCCCCGCCGTCACCGGGTCGATGGTGAGGCTCGCGCCCGCGAACTCACCGGTGGCCGTCACGTCGGAGCGGTACACCGTGGTGCGGGCCTCGTCGGGGATCGCGACGGGGGTGTAGGTCGGTGCCGGCGCCGGGGCGGGTGATACCGCGTCGGACGCCGCGCCACGCACCGCCTGGAGCCCGAACCCGGCCGCCACCAGCACTGCGGCCAACGCCGCCAGGCCCACCACGCGCTCGGTCGGCCCGATGACCGGGCCGCCGGCGTCGTGCGGACCTTCGTCCAGGGCCTCGACGTCGGGTTCGGGGGCGTCGGTCATGGCGTCAGGATAGGCGAACGCCGGCCGGATCCCGGGGATCCGACCGGCGTGCGCGGTGCGTTGCGTTGCTCGACGCCTCAGGCGGCGACGACCTTCACCGGCAGGTGCGCGGTGACGGCCTCGGTCAGCTTGACGCCGACCTTGTGCTCGCCGACCGTCTTGATCGGCTTGGCGATCTGCACGGCGCGCTTGTCGACGGCGGGGCCGCCGGCCTTCTTGATCGCGGCGGCCACGTCGGCGGCCGTGATCGCACCGAACAGCCGACCCTCGCCGGCGGCGCGGGCCGACAGCTCGACCGACAGGTCCTCGAGCTGACCGCGCAGCTCCAGGGCGTGGCTGTTGTCACGCACGGTGCGGGCCTCGCGGGCCCGGCTGATGCCCTCGATCTGCTTCTCGGCGCCGCGCGTCCAGCGGATCGCGTAGCCCCGGGGCAGGAGGTAGTTGCGGCCGTAGCCGTCCTTGACCTCGACGATGTCACCGGCGATGCCGAGGTGGTCGACGGCGGCAGTCAGGATGAGCTTCATGTCCGACGTCCTTTCTCAGCGAGCGGTCGACGCGTAGGGCAGCAGGGCCACCTCGCGCGCGTTCTTGATGGCGATGGCGACCTTGCGCTGCTCCTGCACGGAGAGGCCGGTCACGCGGCGGGCGCGGATCTTCCCGCGCTCGGAGATGAACTTCCGCAGGGTCGCGGTGTCCTTGTAGTCGACGTGTCCGATCTTGATCGACTTCGCCGGGGCGATCTTCTTCTTGTTCACAGGCTTACGCTGTGCAGCCATTGTGGTGCTCCTTCAAGCGAGCCCGGCACGGGGCCGGAATGACGTGGGTGTGGATGAACGGGTGGCCGACCGGACGCCGCGGCGTCCGAACCGCCGATCAGAACGGGGGCTCGTCGCTCTGCGCGCTGGCCCACGGGTCGTTCTGCGGCTGCTGGGGACGGTTGTTGCTGTAACCGCCGCCCCCGGAGCCACCCTGGCCCTGGCTGTTGTTGGACGACGACCAGGAGTCGCCGCCCCCACCGGAGCCGCCCTGGCTGTAGCCACCGCCGCCGCCACCGCTGGTGCGGTTGACCTTGGCCGTCGCGTAGCGCAGGGAGGGGCCGATCTCGTCGACGTCCACCTCGAACACCGTGCGGCGCTCGCCCTCGCGGGTCTCGTAGGAGCGGCTCTTCAGCCGGCCCTGCACGATCACCCGCATGCCCTTGGTGAGCGTCTCGGCCACGTTCTCGGCGGCCTGGCGCCACACAGCGCAGTTGAGGAACATGGCGTCGCCGTCCTTCCACTCGTTCGTCTGGCGATCGAACGTGCGGGGGGTGGACGCCACCGTGAAGTTGGCGACCGGAGCCCCGGACGGGGTGAAGCGCAGCTCAGGATCGGCGGTCAGATTGCCGACGAGCGTGATGGTGGTTTCGCCTGCCATGGATGTCTCCGAAATCGGTCGTGATGAGTGAGTTCTGGGTCAGTCTCGCAGGCCCCGCCGAGGCGGCGGTAGCGTCCGCGACCAACCCTGTGGAGAACTCGCGTCAGTGGTGCAGATCGGGGCGCAGCACCTTCGTGCGCATGATCTGCTCGTTCAGCGTGTACTGGCGATCGAGCTCCTTGACGACGTCCGGCTCGGCGGTCACGTTGATGACCGAGTAGACGCCTTCGGACTTCTTCTGGATGTCGTACGCCAGCCGGCGACGGCCCCAGTGCTCGATGTTGTCCACCGTGCCACCCGCGGCCTTCAGGCCTTCGAGCGGCTTCTCGACGACGCCGGCGACCTGGCGGTCATCGACGTCGGGGTGCACGATCACCATGATCTCGTAGGAACGCATACGTGTATCCCCACCTCCTCTGGTCTGGCGGCCACGGGGACTTCCCGGGGCAGGAGGGCATATGCCGATGCCTCCCGAAGGACGCACCAACGGCCCATGTTACTCCACGCTCCGGAGGGCGGGCCAATCGGCGCCCCACCACGTGACGCCGCCCCGGGTTCACATGATCGCAACACCCCGCGCACCCCGATCTGGCTAGGGTGCCTTTCCGTGAGTTCCCCCACGACGCCGAGCACCCCGTCCGCCTTCTACTCCGAGCAGACCGCCCGGGAGACCGAGGATCGACGCTGCGCCGCCGGCCGGCTCACGTCCGACTTCGCCGGCGCCCCCGAGGACGCCCACGCCGCACTTGAGCGCGCCGTCGCCGACGTCCACCCGGCCGTGGCCGAGCTGGCCGCCGCCCTGCACGCCGACCCCGAGACCGCGTTCGCCGAGCACCGCAGCGTCGCCCGGATCGCCGACCTGCTCGAGCGCGAGGGCCAGGCGGCCAGCGTGGGCGTCCACGGCCTCGACACCGCACTGCGGGCCGAGTTCACCGCTGGCGAGGGCGGGCGGACCGTGGCGCTGCTCGCCGAGTACGACGCCCTGCCCGAGATCGGCCACGCCTGCGGCCACAACGTCATCGCCGGGGCGGCCGTGGGTGCGTTCCTGGCGCTGCGGCGGCTCGCCGAGGCCCACCCGGACGCCGTCCGTGGCCGCGTCGTGCTGCTCGGCACGCCGGCCGAGGAGGGCCACACCGGCAAGGAGTACCTCGCCCGCGAGGGCGCCTTCGACGGGCTCGACGCCGCGATCATGCTGCATCCCTACGGCTACGACCTGGCCGACCAGGCCTGGCTCGGACGCCGCACCGCCCGGCTCACGTTCACCGGGGTGACGGCCCACGCCTCCGCCGAGCCGTTCATGGGCCGCAACGCGCTGGACGCCGCCACGCTCTTCTACACCGGGCTCGGGTTGCTGCGGCAGCAGATGCTGCCGGTGGACCGCGTCCACGCCGTCATCACCGACGGTGGCACGCGGCCGTCCATCATCCCCGAGACGGCCTCGCTGCAGCTCTACGTTCGCTCCAAGTACACCGAGAGCCTCGTCGATCTGTCCGCCCGCGTCAACGACCTCGCGCACGGCGCAGCGCTCATGGCCGGCGTGGGCGTCCAGCTCGAATGGGACTCCCACCCGCCCTCGCTCCCCGTCCGCAGCAACGGCCCGCTCACCGGGCGGTGGGCCCAAGCCCAGGCGCGGCGCGGACGCCAGGCGCTGCCGTTCGGCGTCGTGCCCGAGACGCTCGCCGCGTCCACCGATTTCGGCAACGTGAGCCTGCGCGTCCCCGGCATCCACCCGCTGCTCAAGATCGCCGACTCCTCGGTCGCCCTCCACACCCGCGCGTTCGCCGACGCCGCCGGCTCGGACGCCGCGCAGGACGCCGTGGCCGACGGCGCCTACGGGCTCGCTGCGACCGCGCTGGACTTCCTCACCGACGACGCCCTGGCCGCCGCCGTGGCCGAGGACTTCGCCGCCGCAGGTGGTGTCGTCGACGTCGAGCACCTGTTCGACGACCTGACCTGAGCCCCATCCGTCCCCCCTGATCCCCCCACCGACCGAGGAGGCCCCCATGACCCACGGCACCGTCGAGAAGCGCGCGCTCAGCGACCGCTTCCTCTCCGGGCTCGAGGCGGCAGGCAACAAGCTGCCGCAGCCCTTCAACCTGTTCCTGTGGCTGTTCGGCATCGTCGGCGTCGTCGGCACGATCGCGGCGTGGGCGGGCGTGAGCGTCCAGGTGCCCGGGGCCGAGGAGGTCACGCCCGTCCGCGGGCTGTTCACCGGCGAGGGGCTGGCGTGGTTCACGGCCAACCTCGGGCCGAACTACCTCGGCTTCCCGCCGCTGGTCACAGTGCTGCCGATCCTGCTCGCCATCGGCATCGCGGAGAAGACCGGCTTCCTCTCCGCGGCGATCCGGGCGGCCATCGGCTCGGCGCCGCGCTGGCTGCTGCCCTACATGGTTGGCTTCCTCGGCGTCGTCGGCTCGATCATGGCCGACTCGGTGTTCGTCATCCTGCCGCCGCTGGCCGCGCTGGCGTTCGCGGCGGTCGGACGCCACCCCGTCGCCGGGCTGCTCGGCGGGTTCGCGGCGGCCGGCGCCGGCTACTCGACGTCGATCTTCCCGACCTCGCTGGATGCCCTGTTCGCCGGCATCACCAACGCGGTGCTGCCGACCGTCCCGACCGTCGAGGCTGCCGCCGCCCCGGTGAACCCCGTGTCGAACTACTACTTCAACATCGTCGCCGCCCTGCTGCTCAGCCTCATCGCCGGGTTCATCATCGACAAGGTGATCGAGCCGCGTCTCGTCCGCACCGGCGTCCCCACCACGCCGCAGGCGTCCGACCCGGGCGCGCCCACCACCCACACGATCGACGACGAGGGCAACGAGGTCGTCGTCGACACCGCGGCGGAGGTCAACCACGCCCTCACCGCCGACGAACGCCGCGGGCTGGTGATGGGCGGGCTCGCGGTCCTGGGCGTCGGCGTCGTGATGCTGGCCGCCACGCTGGTCCCGTTCTCCCCGTGGCGCAACGAGGCCGGCGGCTTCCTGCCGCGCTCGCCGCTGCTGAGCTCGATCGTGTTCATCGTGTTCACGCTCTTCGCCGTCGGCGGCTACGTCTACGGCCGCAGCGCGCGCACCATCGAGGGCTTCAACGACGTGCCGCGCCTGATGGGCCTGGCGTTGAAGGACATGATCCCGTTCCTGGTGCTCGCCTTCGTGATGGGCCAGTTCATCGCGCTGTTCAACTGGTCGGGCATCGGCTCGTGGATCGCCGTGGCTGGCGCGGACGGCCTCGAGGCCACCGGGCTCACCGGTTTCGGCGTCATCGTGCTGTTCATCCTGCTGTGCTCGCTGCTGAACCTGTTCATCATCTCCGGGTCGGCGATGTGGACAATCATGGCCGCGGTCTTCGTGCCCATGTTCGGGCTGGTGGGCTTCGAACCGGCGTTCGTGCAGGCCGCGTTCCGCATCGGCGACTCCGCCACCCAGGTCATCACACCCATGAACCCGTACATGATCGTGCTGCTCACCTACCTGCGGAGGTACACCCCGCAGGCCGGGTTCGGTTCGCTGATGTCGGGCATGGTCCCGTTCGTCGTGCCGTTCTGGTTGGGCTGGCTGGCCCTGCTGTTCGTCTTCTACTCCCTCGGCCTGCCGCTCGGGCCGGGCAATGACATCTTCATCGAGGAGTTGCGTCGTTGACGCGACCGCCGGCGGGGGTGGGAATGGGGCGTCTGCCACCATGGACGCCGTGACGGCATCGTTCTACGACCGGGTCGGCGGCCACGCGACCTTCGTGGCCCTCGTCGACCGCTTCTATGCCGGGGTGGCCGACGACCCGCCGCTGCGCGCGCTCTACCCGGAGGAGGACCTGGGCCCGGCCGCCGCCCGGCTGCGCATGTTCCTCGAGCAGTACTGGGGCGGCCCGAAGACCTATGGCGAGACCCGGGGCCACCCCCGTTTGCGGCTGCGCCACGGCCCGTTCGCCGTGACGCCCACCCAGCGGGACCGCTGGCTATTCCACATGCTGGCCGCCGTCGACAGCCTCGAACTGCCCGCGGCTGAGGACGCCGAACTCCGCGAATATTTGGTGCGCGCCGCGCACTTCCTGGTGAACACCCCGGACGACCCCGAAGCCTGAGCCACAGGCGTCCGGGGGCTGAGCCGCGGGCGTCCAAGGCTGCGCCGTAGGCGTCCTGGGCACGAGCCGTAGGCGTCCTGGGCACGGGCAGCGGGCGCGAGAGCCGTGAGCCGCCCACGTCCGGCGTACTTCGCTCCTGTTCCCTGGCCGGGCTCCCCGCACGGAGCCGCGCTCCTCGTCGTCCTGGGCCACTTCGCTCCCCGAACGTGGCGGTGCTCTCCGGACATAGCGCTGCTCTCATGCGCCAAGCACTTCGCTCCCCTGCCGTAGCAGGGCTCTTCGTGCACGAAGAGCCCCGCTACGGCCAAGGAGCGAAGTGATGTCCCCAGGGCGTGGGCCCCCGTGGGCGAGACCGGGCGCGGCGGACCAGTCGGGGCCGGCGTCAGGAGGAGGGGCAGCCGGGGGTGTCCATGGCGCGCAGGAGGGTGTCGGCGTCGTTGAAGCGGACGCCCACGGCGCAGCGCGGGTCGAAGCCCGGCACCTCGTGGATGGTCGCCCCGACGGGCAGGAATGTCGCGGTGCCGTCCGGCCAGGGGCCGGGCACCGTGCGCGTGCCGTCCTCGGAGATCTCGATGATCGAACACCGCACCTCACCCAGCACCGCCCCCAACCCGGCCACCGGCTCGTCCGCAGCCCACGCGTAGGTGCGCCCGTGCCACTCCAGCACGGCAACGAAGTCGACGATGCCCCCCACCGGTGGCCCCGCCGTCGGGCAGGCGACGGGTTCGGAGGCCCCGGTGTCGCCCGACGCGGTGACGTCGCCCTGCGATGCGTCCGCGGAATCCACCCCGGTGCCAGCGTCGTCGCTGGCCTCGGCGTCGTCCTGCGTCGGTGCACCCCCCGCGGCGACTGCGGATTCCGATCGGGCGGAGGAGTCCCCGGGCACCGCGCTGAAGCGGTCGCCCCCCTGCAGCAGGAACCCGGCGGGCACCACCAGCACGACGGCGGCGGCCGCGGCGGCGAGCAGGATGCGACGCCGGCGGCGGGCGCCCAGGTCGACCGGACGCACCGCTTGCGCCCGCAGGTCGTCCGGGTCGAGCGGAGCGGCGTCGACGTCGGCGGCCCGGGACGCCAACGCAGCGCGCAACGCCTCCTCGGCGCGGTCGGTCCCCCCGTCGCGGGCGTCGCCGACGAGCCGCAGGTGGTCAGGCATGGTCATCCTCCCCCAGGTGGGCGCGCAACCGGGCGAGCGCCCGGTGCACGTGTGAACGCGCGGTGGCCTCGGGGCAACCGAGGGCCGCGCCGATGTCGGCGAAGGTGGCGTCCGACCAATAGCGCAGCACCACGGCGGTGCGCTGGGCCGGCGGGAGTTCCCCGATGAGATCCCAGGCGACCTCGGCGTCGGTCACGGCCTCCTCCAGCGGACGCCCGTCGGCACGGACGTCCTCCGGCTCGGCGACCGGGACGAGGCGACCCCCCTTGCGCCACCGCGACACCGCGGCATTGGCGATCGAGCGGTGCACGTAGGCGTCCACCGAGCCCGCCGCCGCGACCTGCGCGTACCGCGGGAACAGCCCGACCAGTGCGTCCTGCACGGCGTCGCGGGCGTCCTCGGGGTGCCGCGTCACCAGGTAGGCGAAGCGCTGGAGCGCGACGGAGCGTTCCCGCACGTAGGCGTCGAACGTCTGCGGCTCAACCGCCCGCTCGTCGGGTTCCATGTCCCGGGCCACCTCCAGCGTCACACCCGTCCCACGCGTGCGGGCCACGCGGCGTTGCAGCGTGGTCGGGCGCGATCAGTCCTTCTTGCCCCGCACGTCCTGGACGCGGGCGTACATGTCCTCGATCAGCGCGGCGAAGCGCTCCTCGACCTGGCGGCGCTTCACCTTCAGGGTCGGGGTGAGCAGCCCGTTGTCCATCGTGAACTCGTCCCAGGCGACGCGCAGGTCCTTGATCTGCTCCTGCGAGGGCAGCCGCTCGGTGAGGACGGCGACGCGACGCTTGATCTCGGCGACGATCTCGGGCGCGTGAACGAGCTCGGCGGCGTCCGCGGCGGCGATCTGCAGCTGGGACGCCAGCTCCTCCAGCGCCGGCGGCGAGGGACGCACGAGCAGGGTGACGTAGGGCCGGTTGTTGCCCAGCACCACGGCGTGTTCGAACAACGGGTCGGCGAGGATCAGGCCCTCGATCGGAGCGGGGGCGATGTTCTTGCCGCCCGAGGTGACGATGATGTCCTTCAACCGGTCGGTGATGACGAGGTAACCGTCGGTGTCGACGTAGCCGACGTCGCCGGTGTGCAGCCAGCCCTCGTCGTCGACGGCCGCGGCGCTGGCGTCGGGGTTGTTCCAGTAGCCCCGCATGACGTTGGGGCCGCGGTACAGCACCTCGGACTCCTCACCGATGCGCACCTCCCCGCCGTCGATGATGCGCCCCACCGTGCCGAACTTGAACGCCGCCGGCGCGTTGAACGAGATCAGCGGGGAGGCCTCCGTGAGCCCGTAGCCCTGGCACAGCAGCATGCCGGCGGCACCGAAGAATTCCTCGATCTCCGGCCGCAGGGGGGCGCCGCCACAGGCCATGACCGTCTTGGGGCCGCCGAGGGCGTCGCGGATGGAGGTGAAGACCAGCTTGTCGGCGAGCCGCAGCTGGGCGCGCACCGAAGCCGAGGGGCGGCGTCCCTGCCGGAAGGCGTGCTGGGCGCGGACGCCCACGCCCATCGCCCACGCGAAGATCTTCTTCTTCGCCGGAGAGCCGGCCACCCGCTCGTGGACCGTCAGGAACACCTTCTCGTACAGGCGCGGCACCGAGACGAACATGGTGGGCCGGGCGATGACGAGCTGGTCGGCCACCGTGCGGGCATCCGCCACATAGGTATTGAGGCACCCCGACATGAGCACCTGGAACGTCCAGGCCCGCTCCAGGGCGTGGGAGAGCGGCAGGAAGGCCAGCGAGCTGTCCTCGGCCGTGATGGTGAAGAACGAGTCGAGCGCATCGAGCTCGTAGGTGAAGCCGGTGTGCGTCAGCGTGGCGCCGCGCGGGTCGCCCGTCGTGCCCGAGGTGTAGATGATCGAGGCGACGTCGTCGCCGGACGCGTCGGCCAGCCGCTGCGCGACCTCACCCTCGGCCGTGTCGGACGCCGGCGCCGCGAGGATGTCGGCCAAGGTCGTGACGCGCTCGTCCTCACTGTCGGCGTCCTCCATCGTCCACACGCCGCGCAGGTCGGGCAGGTCGTCCCACACCTCGGCGAGCCGGCCGAGCAGGCCGTCGTTCTCGACGACGCCGAACACCGCGCCCGAGTCGGCCAGGATGTGGCGCACCTGGTCGGGCGTGCTCGTCGGGTAGAGCGGCACGACGACGGCGCGGACGGTCAGGAGCGCCAGGTCGACGATCGACCACTCCGGCCGGTTGGTGCTGAACAGCGCGACGCGGTCGCCGGGTTGGACGCCGGCGTCCACCAGGTGCCGGGCGAGGCTGCGGACGCGCCGCTCGACGTCGGCATACGTGAGGGTCTGCCAGTCGTCCCCGCGCAGGATGCGCATCGCGGGTCGGCGACCGTGGCGGGCGTAGACCTCCGCCATGCGGACGGCAAGATGGGCCTGGTCCATGCGTGAACTCCCTTGTCGTGGCGCCGCGATCGCCCCCGCGGCCGCTCTCCCTGCCCGAGGTTACCGTTCCGTAGGTGCCGGGGTCATCCCGCGCGCTTGCGGCCCCGGGGAGGATGGCCCGGTGAGCACGCCGATCCCGGAGTCCTTCCGCGCCACCGTGGCCGGGCGCAAGCCGGACGCCCGCGGCGCCGGCCCCGGGGGCCCGGTGAGCGGGGACGCGTGGCTCGCCCGCCTGCCGTCGCTCCTGGCCGATCGGCTGGCGGCGTGGGAGCTGGCCCCCGACGGCGACGCGTGGCACGGCGAGTGTGCGCTGGTGGTGCCGGTGCGCCGTGCCTCCGGTGAGCGGGCCGCGCTGAAGCTCACCTGGCCGCACGCCGAGGCGGCGCTGGAGCACCTGGCGCTACGGCACTGGGACGGCGACGGTGCGGTGCGGCTGCTCGCCGCCGACCCCGCCTCCTGGGCCCTGCTGCTGGAGCGGCTCGACGGCGACCGCGACCTGCGCGGCGTCAGCGTGCTGGAGGCCTGCGAGGAGATCGGCACGCTGTTCACCCGGCTGGATCGACCGGCGGCGCCGCAATTCACCACCGCGGCCAGCCACACCGAGCGTTGGCGGCGTGACCTGCTGGCCGGGACTCCCCTGGTGCCCCGCCGGATGACGCAGCAGGCGGCGTCCGAGCTGGCCTCGTTGCTCGTTGACCCCCCAACGAACCGGCTCGTCCACACCGACCTGCACGACGCCGACGTGCTGGCCCCGCTGGACGCCGGCCGCGGTGCCTGGGTGGCCATCGATCCCAAGCCCCTGGCCACCGAGTGGGCCTTCGCGGTCGCGCCGATCGTGTGGAACCGCGCGGACGAGGCCGCCCGCGCCCACAGCCTGCGCGCCCACCTGCGGTTGCGCGCCGACATCGTCACCGACGTGGCCGGCCTCGACGAGGACCGCGTGCGCGCCTGGACCCACGTCCGCCTCGTCCTCAACGCCGTGGACGCCGCCGCCCACGCGCCGGCGTCCGACGCGTTCCGGGCCCGCATGATCGCGCTGGCCAAGGCGTTCGCGTCCTGACGGCCTCGCACCGCGGCCGGTCGCGGCTCGTAGACTCACCCCATGGCCGGCCTGACCAACCTCCACGAGATCCTCGGCGCGCTGCGACCGCGCGTCCGCCCGGGGAGCTACGTGTTCACGACCACCCCCACCCCGCCCGACGTGATCGCCCACGCGCGCATCACCGAGGACGAGGGCACGACATTGGTGGTGGACCGGGACGCGGCCGACGAGCTGGGCCTCGCCTACGACGCCGAGTTCGGCTGGATCACGCTGCAGGTGCACTCCTCGCTGGAGTCCGTGGGGCTGACCGCCGCGGTGACGAACGCGCTCGCCCGCGTCGGCATCTCGTGCAACGTGATCGCCGGCTACTACCACGACCACCTGCTCGTGCCGGTCGAGGACGTCGCGGCGGCCGTCGATGTGCTGGGCGGTCTGGAATGACGGGGGTTGGGTTGAACGGCGCTGTCGTGAATCTGGAGTTCGGCGCACACCTGGGCGCGGACGCGATCGCGAGGGCGTCCGCCCAGGGGCTCGACATCGTGCAGACGTTCCTGGGTGACCCGCAGGCGTTCAAGGGGCACGCCGTGCCGCACGCCGACGGCGCGGCCGGGTTCCGCGCGGAGGCGGAGGCCGCGGGCGTCGGGGTGTTCGTGCACGCGCCATACATCGTCAACGTGGCCACCACGAACAACCGCGTGCGCATCCCGAGCCGGCAGATCCTCGCCAAGCAGGTGCGGATGGCCACGGAGATCGGCGCGCGCGGCGTCATCGTGCACGGCGGCCACCTCGGCGCGAAGGACGACCCGGAGGTCGGCTTCGACAACTGGCGCAAGGCCGTCGAGGGGCTCGAGCTGACCGTGCCGATTCTCATCGAGAACACCGCGGGCGGCACCAACGCCATGGCCCGCCACCTGGAGCGCATCGCGCGGCTGTGGGAGGCCGTCCAGGCGGCCGACGGTGCGGAGAACGTCGGGTTCTGCCTCGACACGTGCCACGCGCACGCCGGCGGGCTCGACCTGGCGACGGTCGTCGCGGACGTCCGCGCCATCACCGGCCGCATCGACCTGGTGCACCTCAACGACTCCCGCGACCCGGCCGATTCGGGCGCCGACCGCCACGAGATCCTCGGCCGCGGCCAGATCGACCCGGACGCGCTGGCCGCCATCGCGCGGGACGCCGGCGCCCCGGTGATCCTCGAGACCTCCGACGCCGTCCCCCACCCCGCGCAGATCGCCTGGGTGCGCGAGCGCCTCTGAGCCGGCCCGCACCGGGGCGGGGGCGGACGCGATAGCCTGAAACGGTGACTCGGAGCATCTACGTGGTGGCCCCCGAAGGCCAGACCGGTAAGTCCATCGTCGCCCTGGGCGTCATCGACGCCCTCACCCGGAACCTCGGCTCGGTGGCCGTGTTCCGCCCGCTCGTGACGTCGGAGGGACGCGACGGCGTCGCCGAGGCGCTGCTCGCCCAGCCCGCCGTCGAGCTCTCCTACTCCGAAGCCGTCGGGGTGACCTACGCCGACGTCCGCGCCGACGCCGACGACGCGCTGGCGACGATCGTCCACAAGTACGGCGAGCTGTCGGAACGCCGCGACACCGTCGTCATCGTCGGGTCGGACTACACCGACGTCATCGGCTCCACCGAGCTCACCTTCAACGCCCGCATCGCGGCCAACCTCAACGCACCGGTCGCCCTCGCCGTCTCGGGGCAGGAGCGGACGCCGGAGCAGGTCGTCCAGCTCGCGCAGACCTCGGTGGCCGAGTTCCGCCACCAGCACGCCGGCGTCATCGGCGTGTTCGCCACCCGCGTGCCGGTGGGCGAGGAGGACGCCTACGCCGCGGCCCTCGGCGAGGCGCTGCCGGGCCTGGTGGTCGGCGCGCTGCAGGGCCACCCGCTGCTGACGGCCCCGTCGTTCGACGACCAGGTGGCCGCGGTCGACGGTCGCGTGCTGCACGGGCGTCCGGAGAAGATCGAGCTGGAGAGCCAGAGCGTCCTCGTGTGCGGCATGACGCTGCCCAACGTGCTGGCGCGGCTCCAGCCGGATTCGACGGTGGTCGTGCCCAGCGACCGCTCCGAGCTGATCCCGGGCGTGCTGCTGGCGCACACCTCGGGGGCGTTCCCGCAGCTGACGGGCATGATCCTGGTGGGCGGCTACGAGATCCCCGCCACGGTCAGCGCGCTCATCGACACGGTGCACCACGAGCTGCCGATCGCGCTCACCGACCTCGGCACCTACACGACCGCCGAGCGGCTGTTCAACCTCGAGGGCACGATGACGAGTTCGCCCCGCAAGCTCGAGCTCGGGCGTCGGCTGTTCGACGAGAACGTGGACGCCGCCGCGCTCCTGGCCGCGATGGACGTCGCGCCGTCGAACATCCGGACGCCACTGATGTTCGAGTACCAGCTCACCGAGATGGCCCGCAAGGACAAGCGGAAAATCGTGCTGCCCGAGTCGGGCGACGACCGGATTCTGGAGGCGGCGTCCCTCGTGCTGCGCCGCGGCACGGCCGACATCGTGCTGCTCGGCGACGCCACCGAGATCAAGAACCGCGCGAGCGGGCTCGGGTTCTCCCTGGAGGGCGCCGAGATCGTGTCGCTGGGCTCCCCGGAGCTCGTGGAACGGTTCTCGCAGGAGTACGCGACGCTGCGCGCCAAGAAGGGCGTCACGGTGGAGCAGGCGCGGGAGAAGATGACCGACCCGAGCTACTTCGGCACGATGATGGTGCACCTGGGAATGGCCGACGGCATGGTGTCGGGCGCGGTGAACACCACGGCCAACACGATCCGGCCGTCGCTGGAGTTCATCAAGACGCGCCCCGGGGTGTCGGTGGTGAGTTCGTCGTTCCTCATGTGCATGGCCGACCGGGTGGACGTCTACGGCGACTGCGCCGTCAACCCCGACCCGAGCGCGGAGCAGCTCGCCGACATCGCGATCTCCTCGGCCGAGACGGCCGTCGCGTTCGGCATCACGCCGCGCGTGGCGATGCTGTCGTACTCCACCGGTGAGTCCGGCTCGGGCGCCGACGTCGACAAGGTGCGCGCGGCCACGGAGCTGGTGAAGCAGCGGGCGCCGGAGCTGAAGGTCGAGGGGCCGATCCAGTTCGACGCCGCCGTCGACCCGACCGTGGGCTCGAAGAAGATGCCGGGCTCGGAGGTGGCGGGGCAGGCGACGGTGTTCATCTTCCCCGACCTCAACACGGGCAACAACACGTACAAAGCGGTCCAGCGCTCCGCGGGAGCGCTGGCGGTCGGGCCCGTGCTGCAGGGGCTGAACAAGCCGGTCAACGACCTGTCGCGCGGTGCCCTGGTCGACGACATCGTCAACACCATCGCCATCACGGCCATCCAGGCCCAACACAGCTGACCCCCGACCTGCCGACCTGAGGAGAACTCGTGTCCACGCCCATCCTGCTGCTGAACGCCGGCTCTAGCTCCATCAAGTACCAGGTGATCGACGCCGACGACGAGCGCGTCCTGGCCACCGGCCTGATCGAGCGGATAGGCCAGGAGCTGAGCCGCATCAAGCACACCGTCGGTGACGAGACGTTCACCGAGGAGGAGTCGTACCCGAACCACACCGTAGCGCTCGCCGCCATGGTGACGATGTTCGAGGAGCACGGCCCCGCGCTCGACCAGGTGAAGGCCGTCGGCCACCGCACCGTGCACGGCGGGGACAAGCTCACCCACAGCACGGTCATCGACGACCACGTGATCGAGACGCTGGAGGAGTTGTCGCCGCTCGCCCCGCTGCACAACCCGCCCGGCATCGCCGGCATCCGCGGCGCGCGTCGGGCGCTGCCCAACGTGCCCCACGTGGCCGTCTTCGACACCGCCTTCTTCAGCTCGCTGCCGCCGGAGGCCTACACCTACGCGGTGCCGACCGGCATCGCCGAGCAGTACTCCGTGCGGCGGTACGGCTTCCACGGCACGTCGCACAACTACGTGTCGCACACGGTGGCCGAGACGCTGGGCGTCGACTATGAGTCGTTGAAGCAGATCGTCTGCCACCTGGGCAACGGGGCGTCGATCTCGGCGATCGACCACGGCGTGGCCGTCGACACCTCGATGGGCCTCACCCCGCTGCAGGGCCTGGTGATGGGGACGCGCTCCGGCGACGTCGATCCCGGGCTGATCTTCTACCTGCACCGCGAGGCCGGCTTCAGCGTCGATGCGATCGACAACCTGCTGAACAAGAAGTCGGGCATGATCGGGCTCGCCGGGGCCTCGGACTTCCGCGACATCTCGGCGAAGATCGAGGCCGGCGACGAGCGGGCGAAGATCGCGTTGGACGTCTACATCCACCGGCTGCTGCACTACATCGGCGCCTACATGGCCATCCTGGGCGGCGTCGACACGATCACGTTCACCGCCGGCGTCGGGGAGAACGACCCGGTGATCCGGGCCCGCGTCTGCGAACGCCTCGCTGGGCTGGGCGTGAAACTCGACCCGGAGCGCAACGCCGAGCGCAGCTCGCAGCCACGGGTGATCTCCACCGACGACTCGCCGGTGACCGTGCTCGTCGTGCCGACCAACGAGGAGCTCCAGATGGCCCGGGAGGTCTCCGCAGTCATCGCGGGCTGAGGTTTTCGGGGCTGTCCCGGTGAGCCGGTGACAGGGGCGTGTTTGTGACGCCTCCTCCGGGCGCTGGGATGGGTGTTCCAGCGGCCTGGGGTCACCTGGCGTTCCGCCCTTGTCAGAGGGCGCTCTCCCTCAGCGCACCAGATCTCTTGACGCACCACTTGGCGCACCGTGGTTCCACGTGGCGCACTGCGCTGTCTCTTGGCGCAGCTGAGCTCACGTGGCGGCCCGTCCAAGGCCCTCCACGTGAGCCGCGCTGCGCCACGTGAGGGGAAGGTGCGCCACGTGAAGGCTCAGTGCGCCACGTGAGGGCTCAGTGCGCCACGTGAGGTGAGGTGCCACTTGGAGGCCCAGTGCGCCACGTGAGGTGAGGTGCCACGTGAGGTGAAGTGCCACGTGAGGAGCGCGGCACCAAGGTGCACCGACCGCCCTCGGCCGCCCTCTCCGAGACATCGCGACGGTTTCATGACACTCGATTTTGATTGACCCTTCACTTCTCCAGTCCCACTGGGGTTTCTTGCAGCGCTCCGAAATCGAGTGTCACGAAACCGTCGCGGATCCCCGTGCCCGGCACGGGTGCGGCCGGTCCGATGCAGGACGTCGTCGGATCAGGCGGGGGAGGCGGCCAGAAACAGCAGCGGCCGGACCCCGGCCAGAGTGGTGACCGAATAGCGGGCGTCGTCGTCGACGGGCGCCTCGGGGGATTCCAGCATCACCGCATCGATCCCGGCGGCCTGGGCGGCGGTGGCGTCGAGCGGCCGGTCGCCCACGGCCAGGCACTCCCCCGTGTCGAGCCCGTGGCGCTCCACCAGCAGCCGGTACATCGTCGGATCGGGCTTGCGGGGGTGCCCGTCGGAGGTCGAGACCAGGTCGTCGACCTCGAGCCCCAGGCCCTTCAGCAGCGCGGTGGCGGAGGCGCGGTCGCGGTGGGTGACCACGAGGTTCAGCCCGCCGGCAGCGCGGATCTCGGCGAGCAGGTCGGCGGCCCCGGCCATGGCGGGCGGCGGCGTCCGCTCCCACGACTCCTTGAGCTCCGCATTCGCCCGCTCAAACGCCGCCGCGTCGATGCCGAAGCGGGCGGCCAACGCCTCGATCGCCTCGCCCGTCGAGCGCCGCGTCAACCGCGCCACCTCCGCGACCCCGACGTGACCGCCGCGCGCGGCCACCACCCCCGCGAGGGCCGCGTCGAGCGCTGGATAGGTGTCGACCAAGGTGCCGCCGAGATCCCAGAACACGTGCCGGTACATGACCCCAGCCTAGGGACGGCGCCCGCTGGCCGAGGCGCGTCCCGGCTCATCGGGACGCAGGCTCCCCACGCGTCACCGCGCCCCACACAGCAACGCCGCGGACGCCAGCTGGGCAGCGCCCTCGTCCCCGTGGCCGAGCAGGCGCAGGAACAGCCCGGTCGTGACCCGCTCGACGAACGCCCAGGCCTCGATGCGGTCGGCCTCGACACCACTCTCCTCGGCCAACACGGCGGCGCAGTCGGCCACGAACCGGGCACCACCCACGTGCACCTCGGGCAGGAAGCTGCGCATCGTCACGCCCAGGTCGTAGGCGCGCTCGCCGACGAAGCCGTCCGGGTCCACGAGCGCAAACGAGCCGCCACCCCGCGCCAGCACGTTGCCGGAATGGGCGTCGCCGTGGCACACCACCTCGGCGCACTCGCCCACCGCCAGGTCCTCGGCCAGCCCCCGAGCGCGCTCCAGCACGTGCGGCACCTCCGCACCGAGCCCCGCGTGGGCATCCAGAATGCCCAGCAGCCCAGCAGCCTTCGAGCCGACGCGCTCCCCCACCGCCAGCGGCACCTCCCAGGCCCGCCGGAGCAGCCGCGCCTGGATGCGCAGCTGTTCCAGCGGGTCGGGCACCGCCGCGTGCAGCGGAGCACCCAAGCGTTCCAGCAGCACCGCCGCCTCGTCCACCGCCAGCACCCGCGCGTAGGCCCGGCCACCGTCGGCCACAAGCACCAGCGTCTGGGCCCGCAGATCGTCCGGCGGCGCCACCTTGAGGACGGCCTCCCCCGCCGGCCACGCGACCCGCACCACGGGGTGGCCGATCCCGGAGTCGTAGAGCTCCAGCGGCCGCAGCTCCCACGCCCGCGCCAGCCGGGTCAGGGTGGTCCGCAGGTCTCCGGCCCAGCCGAGCACGCCCCCGGACGCGGCGTACCGCCGCTCCGCCTGGGCCGCCACGTCGTCCCACGTCACCGACCTCTCCGCGCCCATGGCCGCACCCTATGGCACGCCCCGGCCGGGCCCGCCGGGTAGGTTGGGCGGCATGTCCACTGCCCTCGTCACCGGCGCGACCGCCGGGATCGGTGCCGCGTTCGCCCGCCAGCTCGCCGCGCGCGGCGACGACCTCGTCCTCGTCGCCCGGGACGCGGACCGCCTGGCCACGATCGCCACCGAGCTGCAGGCCACCCACGGCGTCGCCGTCGAGACCCTGCAAGCCGATCTCAGCGACGCCGATGACCTCCACCGGGTCGCCGAGCGCGTCGCCAGCGCCGAGAAGCGCGTCGACCTGCTGGTGAACAATGCCGGGTTCGGCCCCACCGCGTCGCTCCTGGATGATCTCGGCGAGCACGACCGCGCCTGGGCCGTGATGGGCGAGGCGGTGGTCGTGCTGTCGAACGCGGCCGCGCGCGCCATGGTGACCCGCGGGCACGGCCGCGTGCTGAACGTGGCCTCCCTGTCGGCCTGGGTGACCCAGGGCGAGTACTCCGCCATCAAGAGCTTCGTGAAGCTCTACAACGAGGCGCTCGCCGGCGAGCTGCGCGGCACGGGCGTGACCGCCACGGCGCTGTGCCCGGGCTGGGTCACCACCGAGTTCCACGAGCGCGCGAGCATTCAGACCTCGGCCATCCCCACCGCAGTCTGGGTGGACGCCGACCGTTGCGTCCGCGAGGCGCTGGCCCACGCGGACGCCGGCCGCGTCGTCTCGCTGCCGACGAAGCGGTGGAAGGCCATGGCGATCGCGCTGCAGCTCGCACCGCGTCCGCTGGTGCGCGCCCTCTCGGGCGCGATCGGTCGCGACCGTCGCCGGCGCACCCCGTGACGCGGTGCCCGCGCACCCGGCCCGGTGGTGCACAATGGGGCCGGTGACGAGGGGAGGGATCGATGCCTGAGGACGCCGACGACCTCGGCAAGTACTCGGCCACCCCCCAGGCCCTGGCCCGCCGGGTCGCGCAGCAGTTCGTGATGAAGCCGTACGTGTGGTCGGCGCTGAGCGTGAACGTGCACGGCGAGCGTCACCTGGACGACCTGCAGGCGCCGTTCATCATCGTGGCCAACCACTCCAGCCACGTCGACACCACGGTGATCTTCGGCTCGCTGCCGCGCCGCCTCTCGCGCAACCTGGCCGCCGGTGCCGCGGCCGACTACTTCTTCAAGCAGAAGATCAAGTCGCTGCCCACCCGGTTGTTCTTCAACGCCTACCCGATCGACCGCGGCGGCATGCGCGCGCACCAGGGCATGAGCGGCAAGCTGCTGGACGAGGGCGTGCCGCTGCTCATCTACCCCGAGGGCACCCGCAGCCGGACGGGCGCCATGGCGAAGTTCAAGAACGGCGTCGCGGCGCTGAGCATCCAACACGACGTGCCGGTTCTCCCCATCGCCCTCGTCGGGGCGTACGCCGCGATGCCCTATGGCCAGAACCTGCCGGTGCCCGGACGCCCACCCGTCCACATTGTGTTCGGCAACCCGCAGCGGGCGCTGCCCGGTGAGTCCGCCCCGCGCTACACCGAGCGGCTCTACAACAAGGTCGTGGAGCTGCACGACACCACGGCCCGCGCCTACGGCATGCCGACCCAGGCCGACTTCCAGCGCCAGCTCGCCCTGCGCGCGGCCGCGGCACGCAACGTCGAGCTGCCGCCGCTGCCTCCGCAGCCGCCCCTGCCGTTGCAGGATCCGCACCCCGGCGAGCCGGCCGGCGGCACGGACGCCCCGCCGGCCTGAGCCGGCCCCCCGCCGGCCCGCCCCTCAGGCGGCCAGCGCCGCCAGCGGCACGGTGCGCGTCCGGTGGACGGCGGCCAAGGATCCGACGAAGGCGACGGCCGCCCAGCCGAGCAGTGTCATCGCCGCGATGACGGGGCTGGTGCCCACCCCGACGGAGCGGACGGCGTCCAGCGCCGGGGTCAGCGGGGAGAGCACGGCGGCGGCGTCCAGCACCCCGGGTGCCGCGGTGGAGGCGACGACGAGCGTCACCAGCGCCAGGGCGAGGCCGATCAACCGGCCGACGTTGCCGAGCAGGGACGCCAGCGCGTGGTTGACCAGCGCGAACGCCGCCCCGGCCACCAGCAACACCCCGACGAGCGCGGCGGACGCCCCCAGCGGCAGGCGGAGCACCACGGCTCCGACGGCCCCCAGCAACAACGCCTGCACCGCGACGACGGCCGCGCCGGGCACCAAGGAACCGGCCAGCAGCCGCAGGTCGCTGGCCCGGGACGTGAGGGCCCGCGGCGTCAGGGCCGGCAGCGCCGCGAAGGTCGCCATCGCGCCCAGCCACAGGGCCAGCATGAGCAGCAGGCTCGCGTACGCCAGGCCCGGGCGGGCCAGCCCCGCCAGCGGATCGGCGTCCACCGGGGCGGCCACCACGGACGCCATGGTGGCCGCCTCGTCGTCGGTGTAACTCGGGATCTGGTCGATGCCCGCGGCGACGCCGGTGGCGAGCTCGTCGGTGCCGTCGGCGAGCTGCTGCCCGCCCTCGGCGAGGGCGTCGAGGCCCCCGGCGAGCTGCTGGCTGCCCTCGTCGAGCCGCCCCAACCCGGACGAGAGTTCACCCGCGCCGGACGCCGCGGCGTCCACCCCGCCGGTGTAGGCGTTGACACCGCCGGCGAGCTGGCCGAGCCCGGAGGCGACCTGCCGCGTACCGCCGGCGAGACTCCCCGCGCCGTCGGCGAGCTGGGTCGCCCCGCCCGCCAGGTCGCCTGCCCCGCCGGCCAGGGCGGCGCCGCTGCCCGCCAGCGCATCCGCGCCGTCGGCGAGCTGACCGGCCCCGCCGGCGAGCTGCTGCCCACCCCAGGTGAGCTGGTCTCCGGCGCTCACCAGCTGGTCGAGCACGGCCAGGGTGTCGTCCTTCGTCAGTGGCGTGCCGGCCGGAAGGGCGGCCTTGACCTCCGCGTAGGAGGCCTGCAGCTCACCGGCCCAGCCGGTCAGGCCGTCGACGGCCGTCTGCGCCTCGTCCAGCGCCGCCAGGATCTGCGGGGCGAGCGCGGCGAGCCCGTCGAGCCCCTCGGCCAGGTCGGCGTCGTCGACCTCGGCCAACCCGTCGCGCACCTGCTCCGCGGCGGCGATCGCGCCCGCGGTGTAGGCGGCGCAGGCGTCGGCGTCCAGCTCGGTCGGGCAGGTCACCCCGCCGTTCGCGAGCCCATCGGCTGCGCCCCGGGCGGCGGTGAGGGCGTCCGCCACGCCGTCACCCTGCTCCGCGAGCCCGGCCACCCGCTGGACGAAGGCCCGCGTCTGGCTGATGAGGTCGGTGAGCGGGCCGGTGAGCGCCGCGGCCTCCTGCGGCGCCCGGGCGACCCAGGCGTCCGCGGCGGTGAGCCAGCCGCCCCACTCGGGCAGGGCCTGCAGCGCCGATCGGGCGGGAGAGAGCACCTGGTTGATCCCCCCGGCATAGGCGGCGACCCCGTCGGCGTAGGTGTCCACGCCGTCCGCGTACGTCGCCAGCCCGTCCGACAAGGACGCCACGCCCCCGGTGTACTGCCCGACGCCGTCGGCGTAGGCCCGCGCGCCGGCGGCCCAGGTCTGCGTGCCGTCGGCGAGCGTGCCCGCGCCGGTGGCCAGCTGCGCCGCACCCGCGGCCGACTGCCCGGCCCCATCGCGCAACGCGCCGGAGGCGGCGGACGCCTGCTCCAGCCCCGCGGCCAACTGGGCCGCGCCGTCGGCCGACAACGACATCCCATCGGCCAACTGGCGCGCGCCGTCGGCGGAGGCGTCCGTGCCGTCGGCGAGCTGGGCGGCGCCGTCGGCGAGCTGCCGGGTGCCGTCGGCCAGCTCGAGCATCTGGGTGCGCTGCTCGCCGAAGCCGAGGTACACGTTGGTCAGGTACTCGCGGGTGAGGACGTTGTTGAGCGCGTTCACCGCGGCGTAGGCGACGGCCTGACCGACGGCGGTTTCGCTCAGCGTCGCCACGGGCGAGGTGTCGACCGTGATCGTCGCCTGGACGGCCTCGTCGACCGGCTTGGCGAACGACGTCGCCGCCGCCGAGAACTCCTCCGGAATCGTGACCACCGCGGCGTATTCCCCGGTGGCCAGGCCCGCGCGGGCGTGCTCGGTGTCGGCGAGCACCCAGGTGACGTTCTGGGCGCGGTCGGAATCGACGATCTCGGCCGCGAGCTGGCGGCCGAGCGGCGTGGGCTGGCCGTCGATCTCGACCATCTCGTCGTTGTTGACGACGGCGGCCTGCACCTGCCGGAGGCGGGCATCGGAGTGCCAGGTGCCCCACAGGACGCCGCCGGCGACGAGGGCGGGCACGAGCAGCAGCACGAGCACGGTGCGCCAGCGTCCGGCGCTGAGGAAGGAACGGATGGTCATGCGGCACCTCCGAGGGTGACGGCGTCCGCGGTGCTGCGGACGCGGGTGGGGAGCAGGGCGCGGACGCCGTCGGCGTCCGCCGCCCCGAGGACGAGGGTGGGGGCGGGATCGCCGGCGTCGCCGGGACGCGCCAGCAGCGCGGCGAGGGCCTCGCGAGCGGGCGAGGAGAGCCGGTCGGCGTCGTCGATCACGACGAGCTCGCCGACCGGATCGGTGAGCGCGCGGGCGGCGTCGTCGTCCGCGCCGTCCACGAACGTGGCGTCGCGACGCAGGGCCCCGGCCTGCTGGGGCAGCACGTGGCCGAGCACCTTGAGATCGCCGCTGGTGAGGGTGAGGCGTCCGGCCAGGGCGAGCAGCAGGGCCCGTCGGGCGCGGGGCTCGCCGGTCAGGACGAGGCTGTGGCCGGGCTGCACGTCGAGGTCGACCCCGTCGAACAGGGTCGCGCGCGGCGTGGCCGCACCCAGGCCCTCCCCGTGGATCACCGCGGTCGACCCTTCCGGCCAGTCGGCCAGGGCCAGGGCGTGGGTGATGCCCTCACCCTCGGCGTCCAGCACGGGCAGCCGCCGGTCGAGCCAGCGCGGCAGCCACCAGGCGTGGTTGCCCAGCAGCTTCATCACGGCGGGGCCGAGCGTCATACGGACGACGAACGCGTCGATCGCGACGCCGAGGGCCAGGCCGAACGCGATGGGCTTGAGCGTGACGTCGCCCTCGGGAATGAAGAACGCGAAGACGCTCACCATGATGAGCGCGGCCGCCACGACGACCTTGGCCGAGTGCACGAAGCCCTGCTCGACGGCGTCGGTGTGGTTGCCGTGCACGTACTCCTCGCGCATGCGCATGGTGAGGAACACCTCGTAGTCCATCGCCAGGCCGAACAGGATGCCCATGAGGATGATGGGGAGGAACGAGATGATCGGCTGCGGCTCGGCCAGGTTGATGAGTTGGCGTCCGACGCCGTCGTTGAACACCAGCGTCGTGATGCCGAACGCCGCGCCCACGCTGAGCAGATAGCCCAGCGCCGCCTTCACCGGCACCCACACCGAGCGGAAGACGAGCGTCAGCAGGATCAGCGAGAGCCCCATGACGAAGACGCCGAACGGCAGCAGCGCGGCCCCCAACTGATCGGACACGTCGATGGCGACGGCGGTGTAACCGGTCACCGCCGTGGCGACGCCGAGATCGGCCTCCCACTGCGGCGCCAGCGCGCGAAGTTGCTGGACGAGTTCGGTGGTGGCCGGGTCGTCCGGCCCGGTGGTGGGGATGACCTGGATCATCATCGTGTCGACGTTCGGGTTGGGCACGGCGGCGGCGACGAGTTCGACACCGGGCAGCGCCTCGATGTCGTCGCGGATCGTGCCGATGACGCCCATCGGGTCGTCGGACTCCACGATCGAGCCGGTGACGACGAGCGGCCCGTTGAATCCCACGCCGAACCGCTCGGCGATGACGTCGAACGTGACGCGGTCGGCCGCCGCCGGGTCGTTACGCCCGGAGTTCGGCAGCGCCAGGTGCAGGTGCTGCGCCGGCAGGGTCAGCGCCCCGAGCCCGAGCACGACGACGGCGATCGTGAGGGCGGGCACCTTGGTGACCACCCCCACCCACCACGCCGAGGCGTTGAACCGCGGCAGGCGGGCGAGCCAGCCCCGACGCGCGCGGGGTGCGGCCGGACGCAGGCGCTCGCCCGCGAAACCGAGCATGGCCGGCAGCAGCGTGACGGCGAGCGCGACCTCGAGGGCCACGGCCAGGGCGGCGAAGATGCCCATCGTGGTCAGGAAGGGGATGCCGGCGATGCCGAGCCCGATCAACGCGATGATCACGGTGACGCCCGCGAACAGCACCGCCGAGCCCGCGGTGGCCGTGGCCCGGGCGGCCGACTCCCGGGCGTCCATGCCCGTGGCCAGCTGGTCGCGATGGCGCGAGACGATGAGCAGGCTGTAGTCGATGCCCACGGCCAGCGCGAGCATGAGGGCGAGCATCAGCGTGGTCGAGTTGATGGTGAACACGTGCGAGGCCGCCATGATCAGCAGGGTCGACAGCCCGGCGCCCACGAGCGCGCTGGCCAGCGGCATGAGCGCCGCCACGAACGACCCCAGGGTGAGGAACAGCACGAGGATCGCGACGGCCACGCCGATGACCTCGACGACCGACAGGTGCGGCAGGGACGCGGAGAACAAGTCGCCGCCGACGTGGACCTCGCTGCCCGGCACCGCCGCCGCCAGCGCGTCCGCGGCGGCCACGAGCTCCTCCCGGTCGGCGTCGGTGATGGTGGAGCCCGTGATCCCGGGGGTGGCCCGGACGGTGATGAGGCCGGCCGTCCCGTCCTCGCTCAATAGGCCCTCGACGTACTCGCTGTAAGGCAGCTGCACCGTGTCCACCCAGGCGACCTGCTCGATGTCGGACGCCGCCGCCTCGAGCTCGGCACGGACGTCGGGGTCGGTGATTCGCTGGCCCTCCGGCGCGAGCACCACCACCGTGGCCGAGCTCATCGCCGCCTCGGGGAACGTCATGCGGAGCTGGTCGAGGGCCTCCTGCGACGCGGCCCCCGGGATGCGGAACTCGTTGTCGAACCGCGCGCCACTCAAGGCCACCAGGCCGCCGAGGACGACCAGCACGGCCAGCCAGGCCCCGATGACGCGCTTGCGCGCGGCCCAAGACGCCAGGGCCAACCGATGGATGAACGTGGACACCGCGCCTCCGCTACAGATGTGTATTCGATGCACGAGTGTATTCGAAGCGTCAGGCACACCCAACCCCACAGGCCAACCGCTCGCCGGTTGCCGTCGGCGGATCCCCCGCGCGGGTGGGGGTCCGGACGGCTAGGGTGGTGGGGCATGATGCGGCCGCGGGCCACAGATGAAGACTTTCCCCCAGGAGGGCCATGAGTACCGAGGCGGTGAGCCCCCGTCGCGCCGTCACGCGCGAGAAGCTGTGCGTCGCCGCGATGGAGGTGATCGCCGAGAAGGGGGTGCTGGGCGCCAGCGTGGAGGCGATCTGCGACGCCGCCGGCTTCACCCGGGGTGCGTTCTACTCCAACTTTTCCTCCCGCGATGAATTGTGCGTGGCGATCATGGAGCGCCAGCTGCAGCGCAACCTCGCGGCGCTGGCCGGCACGGTGGCCCTGGCCGCCGGGGCGACGACCACCGACGAGCTGGTCGACGGGGCGGTGCGCACCTTCCTCGCCACCCAGCCGTCCGATCGCACCTCGGTGTTGGTCAGCCAGGAGCTGCAGCTCTACGCCGCCCGCGAGCCGGAGTTCGCGCCGGCGTACTCCGCGATGCACCGCCGGGGGCTGGACACGGTGGCCCGGGTGCTGACCGACGCGCTCGCCGGGCTCGCACACGAGCTGAGCACCTCCCCCACCCAGGCCATGGGAATCCTGTTCGCGGTGTTCACCCACGGCGAGGTGACGGCCCTGATCGACGGCGACCATCTCGACAACGCCCAGCGCACCGAACGGCTGACCCAGGTCGTGCGCTCGTTGGTGCGTCCGGTGAGCCGCGTCAGCTGCTCCACCGGCCGGTGAGGTAGAGCCACGCCCAGACGATCTGCGCGGCCCAGGCGACCAGCCCGGCGATCCACGCGGCGGCGACGCCGACACGGCCGGGACGCCGCTGGCTGAGGGCGTCGCCCAGCAGCCCCCACAGCGGGAACCACAGCAGCAGCGCCCGGGTGACGCTCATCAGCCAGTACGACAGCGCGAAGGCGAGCACCTGGACGCCCACCCAGGCGGCCTCGGCGACCCGCCGGCGCGCGAGGCAGACCACCGTCACGGCGAGGCCGACCAGCCACGCGACCATCTCGGCGCGGAACACCCACACCCACTCGGGGTGGTCGGGCGTCGGGCGCCACAGCACCTCCCAGTGGTTGGCCAACGCCTCCCACGGCCAGTGGAACCCGCGCTGCCAGCCGGCCTCCTGCGCGGAGAACCACGCCGTCCACGACCCGGTCAGGCCGTAGAGGTAGGTGATGTAGGCGGCGATGACGGCCGCCGGCAGCACGAGCCACGCCAGGCGGACGCCGAGCCCGCCCTCGCGGCGCGCGCGCGCCGAGGTGGCGCGCCGGGCGTCCCAGGCCTGGGCAAGCGCGAGAATCACCAACGCGCCGATGAGGAACAACCCCGAGACGCGCAACGTGCAGGCCAGCGCGGCCAGCGCGGCCGCGGCACCCCACCGGCGCTGGGTGGCGCGCTCCCAGGCCCAGAAGGCCGCCGCGCAGAACGGCGCCTCCGTGTACGGCACGGCGGTGAAGACGGCGGTGGGGGCCAACAGCCAGGCGATCGCGGCCCATGGGCCGTACAGGCGTCGCAACGCGAAGGCGGCCGCCAGGGAGCAGACCAACGCCAGCGTGCACCCGACCAGCACCGGGGAGAGCCCGAGCGCGGTGGCCCCGCGCAGCAACAGCGGCAACCCGGGGAAGAACGCCATCTCCTGGGGGTTGGCGTACCCCTCGTTGGCGATGAGGAGGAAGTGCGCGACGTCCCACTGCACCACCACCGACTCGATCGAGCGCCGCCCCTGCACGGCCAGCCACACCGCGAGCAGCGCGAAGATCAGCCGCGTCGCGAGCCACACCTGCATAACGAGCAGGGCGTCCCCGCGCTGGGCCCGCGTGGACGACCGGGCCCGGGTCATGGGCGCGCCGGCGGTGTCGCGGGGGCCGGGCGCAGGGCGTCCACCACCACGGACGCCGCGAGCCAGGCCTGGACGCCCAGGCGGAGCAGGACGGCTGCCGCGTAGGGGCGGGCCGAGCCGTCCCCGGCATAGAGCTGCCCATCGAGGTAGGCCCACACGGCCCACCAGTAGAGCAGCTCGGCGCCCGTGAAGGCCGCCAATCGCAGCCACCCCGGCCGCGTGAGCAGCAGCAGGGGCAGCAACCACAGCACGTACTGGGGGCTGTACACCACGTTCACTCCGCAGAACAGCACCACGACGAGGAAGGCGAGGCCAGCGGCCGGGGGGCGCCGGGGCGCGGCGAGCGCGATCGCCGCCACCCCCGCGAGGCCGAGCAGCAGCAGCGTCCGGGAGAGGGCCGCGGCCGGCAGCGTCCACCCCGCCAGCTCCAGCACGTACCACAGCGAACCGAGGTCGGCGCCGCGGCCGGCATGAAACGTCCACTGGTGCAGCCAGCCCTCGGGCGCCAGCAGGTACACCGGGAGGTTCACGGTCACGAACGCCCCGGCCGCGCCCGCCCCGAGACGGGCCAGGGCCGGCCAGGAGCGGTCGCGCAGGCACAGCGCGGCCAGCGGCACGAGCAGCAAAGCGGGGTAAAACTTGGCCGAGAGCCCCAGGCCCAGGAGGACGCCGGCGAGCCCCGGCCGGTTCCGCGTCCAGGCGAGCAGGGCGGCCGACGTGAGGAGGACGGCGAGGAGATCCCAGTTGATCAGCCCGGCGGCCAGCACCAGCGGGCTGCCGGCCAGCAGGGCCGCGCCGCGGGCGTCCAGCCGCAGGTGCACCGCGACGAGGCCGAGGAAGCAGGCGAACAGCGCCAACGCCGTGAGGCCGAAGAAGTTCGTGGCCAGGCCAGTGGAGGGCAGCCACCCGGCCAGGGCCCGCGTCGCTGCGATGAGGCCGCCGGTGAGGACGGGGTACTCCAGATCGGTCTGCAGGTAGGGCAGCAGGCCCCGGTCAATGCCGCGCGGGCCCCAGAGGGCCGCGATGTCGGAGTAGCACAGCGCCCGGTACTGCGCCGAGCCGTCCTCGACGCAGGGGGTGTGCCGCGCGACCAGCACCGCCCAGGTGAGCGTGGCCAGGGCCAGGACCCACCCGGCCCGGGGCGTCCAGCCGGCGGGCTCCGCATGACGCCCCAACGGGCCGCCGAGCACGGCGGTCAGCCCGGGTCCACGCATGGCGTCAGCCTACGCGGGCGCCGGGCCGGGGCGCCGCCCCGGTGCGCGGTTCAGCCGTTCCCGCCGGTGTCGTCGTCGGTGCCCTCGTCCGTGCCGGCGTCGGGCGCCTCGGTGGGCGGCGTCGTCGGCGCCGCGGTGGGCGGGGCGTCGGCAGGCGGCGCGTCGGTGGGGGCCGTCGTGGGATCGGTGGCCTCCGGTGTCGGCTCGGCGGTGGCAGTGGCGGTGGTCGGAGCCGGGGCGGGCGCGGACGTCGTCCGGGTCGGCTGCGGCACCGGGATCGCCGAGAAGTTCCCGCTCGCGCGCGTGCGGGTGGCGTCGGGGAACGTCAGACGCTCCTGGCCCTCCATCGCGGTGCGCATGTACTCCAGCCAGCCCTGGGCGGCGTACGTCGAGCCGTAGGTGTTGCGGCCCAGGTTCGACTGCCCCTCCGGCCCGGCGGTGAGCACGAAGGCGGTGGAGATCTGCTTGGTGGAACCGATGAACCACGTGGCACGCGTCTCCTGCAGCGCCGAGATGTAGTACGTGCCCGTCTTGCCGGCGACCTCGTAGCCCAGGGCGCGGACCGAACGTGCCGTGCCGTCGTTGACCACCCCGGTCAGCGCGGCGACGGCGTTGCGGGCCACCTCGGTCTCGACGGTCTGCTCCGGCGCGATCGTGGCGCGGTGGATGACGTCTCCGGTCGGGTCGGTCACCTCGGCGACGATGTGTGGGGTCGTCCGCTGGCCCTCGTTGACGAGGGTGGCCAGCCCGCGGGCGGCGTCCACGGGGGACACCTCGCCGACGCCCAGCGCGATCGAGGGGTAGGGCTGCCAGCCGGGGTTGCGGATGCCGACGTCCTCGGCCGCCTGGATGACCTTCTGGGGGCCGTCCTCCATCTGCACGACGAGGTCGATGTAGGCGGAGTTGATCGACGACGTCGTCGCCTGCTGCAGTGTCACGGGGCCGTAGTTGCGCCCACCGGCGTTCGAGATGGGCTGCTTCTCACCGGGGAGGGTGAACTCGTTGCCGTTGAGGCGGGTCTGGAGCGTCGCCCCGTCCCGCAGGCCGGCGACGAGGGCCCAAGGCTTGAAGGTCGAGCCCGTGGGGCGGGCGGTGGTGGCCCAGTTGCGGCTGTCGGTGGTGGACGTGTAGTCCGGGCCGGCGTAGAGCGCCACGATGCCGCCGGTGGCGGTGTCGAGGGAGGCGATGGCCGGGTGGTAGTAGTCCTGCTGCTGCCCCTGGGCGGACGCGATGCGTCGCGCCTGGTTCTGCGCGGCCTCGATCGCCGCGGCCTGGGCGGCCGGGTTCACCGTGGTGACGATGCGCAGGCCGCCGCCGCTGATCTGGGAGTCCTCCAGGCCGGCGGCGGTGAGCTCGTCCTGCACCATCTTGAGCAGGAAGCCGTTCGGGCCGCCGAAACGGGAGTCCGAGGGCAGATCGGGGAACTCGGGCAGCGTCGTGTAGATCTCGTCGCGCTCGGCCTCGGTCATGTGACCCTCGACCACCATCTGGTTGATCGTGTACTGGTAGCGCTCGAGCAGGTCGGACGCCGCCTGCTCGCCGCGGTGGGGGTCGAGGTTGTTCGGCGAATTGATGATGGCGGTGAGCGCGATGGCCTGGGGCAGCGAGAGGTCCGCCGCCGAGACGCCGAAGTAGGACTGGGAGGCGGCCTCGATGCCGTAGGCGCCGCGTCCGAAGTACACGGTGTTGAGGTAGCCGGCCAGGATGTCCTCCTTGCTGACCTCCTGGCTCACCTTGAGCGCGATCACGATCTCGTTGAGCTTGCGGGCGATCGTCCGGTCCTGCGTTAGGTAGAGCACCTTGACGTACTGCTGGGTGATCGTCGACCCGCCGACCGTGGCCTCACCGGGCGTCAACGCCGTCTGCACCGCGCGCAGCATGCCGGGGATCGAGATGCCGGAGTCCTCCCAGAACGTCGCGTTCTCCGACGCCACCACGGCGTCCTTGGCGTGCTGGGAGATCTGGTCAAAGGCGACCGTCTCGCGGTTCTGGATCGCGAAGGTGCCCAACTCGGTCGTGCCGTCGGCGTAGTAGACGTGGCTGTTGTTGGTCTGGAAGTCGGCGTTCGGGTTGGGGATCGGCGTCATCGCGTAGAAGATGCCGAACGCGATGGCACCGGCCACGGCGAGGGCGGCGACGATGCCCACGACCCACGCCAGAATGCGGACGCCGAGCGGTCGCTTCGGCTTGCCGTTGCGCCGCAGGGCGCGTCCGGTGGCTGCGGTGGAGCCGCCGCGGCCCGAGGCGGCGGCGCGGCCGGGGGCGCCCGAAGCAGGGGGCACGGAGGTCTCCTCAGTAGTGGGGGCCGCGGGCTCCGGGGCGGGCTCGCGGAAGATGTCGTCGGGGGTGTCGGCGTCCTGCTGGGCGGCGAAATCCGCGTCAGCGGCCGCGTAGGGAGACGCGTCGGCGGCGGGGGGCGCGTCGGCGTCCGGCTGGGTGTGACCGCCCGGAAGGTCGTCGTCGGCGCCGGGGGCGCGGGTGGGCTCGTCAGCCATAGATGTCCTCAACAGTCTTCTGCCGGCGGGGCGGTTTGCGGGTGACGCCGTCTCCGAGCAGGTACGCCGCGATCATGTGGTTCCAGCGGCACGCGGGGCAGACCTCCACCACGCGCACCATGAATTCTCCGAACTCGCTCTGCATCGCGTCCAGCTCGGCGCGCGACTTCACGCGTCCGGCGTACTGGCCAAGCTGGTCGCCGAACACGTAGTGCAGCAGGACCATCTCATCACTGGAGCAGACCGGGCAGGCCTCGGGATGGGGTTCGCCGTGGTGGCGGGCGGTGCGCACGAGCAGCGGGTCCGCGTCACACGCGTCCAACCTCGCGAGCGCGCGCTGGCGTCCCTGCACGGCGCGGAGCACACTCCGGCGCTGCAGGGCGTAGTCGACCTCCTGGCGCTTGGACCACATCGGGATCCATGGTACGGGTGGCTCCTGTGGCACCGAAGCGGGTTGCCGTGGTTTTGGTTGAAGGGTCACCTAACCGGGGTGAGGCGTGGCGCGAGCAGCCCGTCGGGGCCGCTAGACTGGGCCGTTGCCGGGGCCCATGGCGCAATTGGTAGCGCACCTGCTTTGCAAGCAGGGGGTTAGGGGTTCGAGTCCCCTTGGGTCCACCCAACGCACAAGGCTCGAACCCTTGCCAACGGAAACGTTGGTCGAGGTTCGGGCCTTGTTCGCGTCTGCGGCCCAGGTCAGAGCGTTGGCGTTGACCTGCGGATCGAGGAGCATCTCGAAGGGCCGGTTGTGTTCGACTCGTAGCTCGTTGTCCTCGTCGATGAAGACCTTGGTGAAGAACGCCTGGTTGCACAGCCGCCGGTTGGTGTCGTCGCAGCGGGCGTAGATGTCGGCGCAGTTCGCGAGCAGGCCCAAGGCGTCGTCGAGGTGGGCGCGGGCGTCGGCGTAGTCACCGAAGTGGGCGTGTATGCGGCGGGTCACTTGGTCGAGCTCGGCGACGATGCGGTCCTGCTCGCGCTTGAGCACTGAGAGCGGGATCGCGTCGGCGTAATGCGCCTGCATGAGCCGGTCCTGCTCGCCTTCGAGCCGATCGCGGTTGGTGGTGAGACGTTCCAGTTCCTCGGTTTCGGCGGCCATCAGCCGGTCGAACTCGTGGTGCAGCATCCCTGCTAGTGCGTCCTGTTGGGCGGGCGTGATCTGGACACGGGTGTAGTAGTCCTCGACGAGCTTCTCGACGTCCTCGATGAGCATCGCCTGGCGCGTGCAGTCGGTGCGCTTGGAGTGCCGACCGGAGCACACGAAGTAGCAGTACACGTTCCCGTGGCGGTTCTTCGCGTTGGACACGATGAGCCGGGAGCCGCACTGGCCGCAGTGGATTGTGCCTTTGAGGTAGTGGCCGTGGACTTGGGTTGCCTCGACGGCGCACTGGTGCGCGGTGAGCACGGACTGGACCTGATACCAGACCTCGGCAGGCACGAGCGCTGGGTGGTTGCCCTTGTAGCGGGTGCCTCGGTAGATGACATCGCCCTTGTAGTACGGGTTTGTCAGGAGCCGATGGATGGTGGATACCGCCAGCGATTTCGCCGGCCGCTTCGGTGTGGGCAGACTGCGCAGCCCGCGCGAGGTGAGTTCATCGTGCAGTTGGCTGACGCTCCAGTTGCCCGAGGCGTAGGCCTTGAACGCCCACTCGATCATCGGTGCTCGCTCGGGATCGAGCTCGATGGTGCGGACTTCGCGGCCGAGCTCGTCGCGCTTGCGTACGTTCAAGTACCCGATGGGCGCGCGCCCGTTCGTGCCACCGCCGATGGCCTTCTGGGTCATGCCCTTGGCGACCTCGGTGGCGAGGTTGCGGGAGTAGAACTCGGCGATCGTGGACATGATGCCGTGCAACAGCATCCCGGAGGGCGTCTCGTCGATGTTCTCCGACGCGGATACGAGCATGACCCCGCACTGTTGGAGTGCGAGGTGGATGCTCACGTCGTCGGCGCGGTTTCTGGCGAGCCGGTCGACCTTGTGGACGATGCAGTATGCGACCTTGTTGGCCTTGACGTACTGGATCATCCGCATCAGCTCGGGCCGGTCGGACGACTTGGCCGAGGCTCCCGCGTCGACGAACTCCTCGACGATACTGGCGCCGAGCTGTTCGGCCTTGCGCCGGGTCGCCTCGCGCTGGGCCGGGATCGAGAAGCCCTCGTCCGTGCCGCCCTTCTCTGCCTGCTCGCGGGTCGAGACTCGCAGGTACGACACGGCGGCAGCCATTGTCTTGGGCGGGTCGATGATGCTGGCAGCCGGATCATCGGCAATGGTGGTCATCGGGGTCTCACTCTCATGCGGTTCCACCCTCGCGCTCCAACTGTTCGTGGGAGGGGTGTTGATCGTGAGAGCAGCCAGTAAAGGCTGTAGGGCGAGACCCGATGGTCTCGGTGCGTGTTGCCCGCCGAGCGGCGAGGTTTAGGCCACAACACCCCGCATCGCGAGGCTTGCACGGTTCATTCTACCGGGCGGCTTCAGAGGCGGCCAGGTCAACCGTCGCCGCCCGGTAGGTGTCGGGTACCAGAGTGGCCGCGCGGGCCGCGCGGTTCTCGCCGGTCTCCTGCAATGTCAGCCGGATGAGAACCTCGGCGAGCTTGTGCAGGTCGGCACGTTCGCGGTGGACGGCCCGGACGGAGAACGACCGCTCCTCGTACGGGCGACGGTCGGTCTTCTTGGCGTAGCGGCTCATCGGTCTACTGCGCTTCGTCGTCAGCCAGGCTGGCGTAGAACTCGTCTTCGGCCTCCTGGCGCTTGCGGACTTGGGCGATGACGAACTCGGCGAACTCGGTGTCCCGGTCGGTGAAGGTGAAGTCCTGGATCGCGGGTGCCGGGTCCTCACCGGGCCAAGAAGCTTGCCGGGTCGGGCGGTCACGATCGCCACGCGTGCCGCAGGCGGTGACCCAGTAGCGAAGGCGCTCTCGTGCGTCGGCGAAGTCGCGGTGCCAGCCGAGCGGCGCGGATGCGTTCTGCTCGGGGTCGTAGGCCCCCAGCCAATGCAGGTGCAGCGCCGACAGCTCCCAGACCATCTCCGGGTGGTGGTGCCAGAACGGCGGCACCACCGCGACGGTTCCGCGGGCTTGCCCTCGATGTGGACATGTCCGACCAAGACCAAGTGGCGGCTCTCATCGAGAGGCTCCAGCCGCTTGGGATTGATCTTGTCGCGGGAGGGCCACCCTGCCAGCCATTCAGCCGGGCGGGCCGCGCGAAGATACGAAGCCTCATTAACGAGGGAGTCCGTGAGGAGGAGGACTTCCTCTCGTGTCGTGGCCATCGTCGCTGTCTCCTCCCGATACCCTGAGCACCGGGCCGATCGAGCTCGGTGACCATCAGGTGCGCCGGGAGCACCAATGCCACGAAACGGACGAGGATGCGACCGGTCGGGAGCGGCGGTGGAACCGACGAGATCTACCGGACTACCAGCCCGTCAGGCGAAGAACGCGCCGGATCGGGTGATGATGCGGATTCCCGTATCGCAGATGCTCCTATGTGCACCGAGTCGTCAGCTGGCGGCCTTCTGCCGGACGAGCTGGCGGTAGCGCGTCGGGCTTGCTCCGACACACTGGCGGAATAGTCGCGCGGCGTGACCGCGGCTGTGCCACCCGACCTCACGCATCGCGACCTCGATCGGCAGATTGGTCTCACGCAGCAGACGCGCCAACTCCTGGGCGCGCAATGTCGCCAGGTACGTCATCGGTGTTTTCCCGTAGGCGTCGACGAAGACCCGGCCCAGCTGGGACGGCGAGAGATGCACTGCCTTGGCAAGCTCGGGCAGTGTCCATCGACGTGCTGTCGCGGTGCGAAGGAGTCCAGCGGCCTCGCGGGCTTCGGCGCGCAAGGGCGCGAACCGGCGGTGGTGGGGCAAGCCGGGCCACGTTGCCAACCGTTGGGAGTGTGTCCGTCGTACCGGAGTCGTCTTGACGAAAGGGGCGATCACATCCAGCACCGCGAACAGCAGCGCCTGGAGCCGGTAGAAACTCTCCGCTGCGGGTCCGTCGATACTGAGCGCGACCATCTCGTCCAGCCAGGGCATCAGCATCCCCACGCGGTCCTCACCCAGGAGCAATATTTGTGCAGGCTCGGAGTACAGCTCGTCGGCGAAGCCCTGGGCATCCCACCGATCGGCCAGCAACGCTGCGTGCTGCCAGAACACCTGATCAATGACGTAGTCACGATCCAGGTACAGCGTGGTGACCGTGACCCAGCCCTCGGGCTCGCTCCCGCACAGAGTGTTTGCCCCCAACGCCACGACATCGCCGACGGCGACCGGCTTCTCACCGAACTCGCTGAGCAGGACCGCGGAGCCCGAACGCACAAAGATCAACTTGACGCAGTCGTAGGCGATGGGGGAAATCGGAGCATGGATGGAGCGTGTGCGGGCAAGCACCGGGGAGAAACGTCCGACGGGCATGCCGTCACGCGCCCGCACCGTCCGGGTCGCCGTCGCCCGTCGTTGCGACGGTCTGTGGATGACCCGGAGCCGAGGCGTCGCCCGGTCCATGCACGTCCAGCAGACGTGCGCCTTGCTGGCTGCATCCACAGAGCAGTACAGCAGCGAGTACGACCGTGCCGAAGGTGATGGAAGCAACGCCGCCAGCGGTGACCGCACTGATGCCGACACATGCACCCGCACGCGGCTGCGGAGCGCGCGTCTCCAGCACATATCGCGGTACGATCGACATCGGGACCCTCCCCACCCTCTCGGCTCATCCGGGCACGTCGAGCTGAGCCCCTGTTCAGGAGCAATGCAGTGGAGCGTGCCCGCCCCGAATGAAAAACGCATGCTCACCGCGCCCCGTCCGGCCTCGGTGGGCTCGCCTCAGGGCACCACGACGATCTTTCCGGCCGCATGTCTGGTCTCGACTGCGGCAATCGCCTGACCTGCTTCATCCAGGCCGAACTGGGCGTCCACGTGCGGATCGACCAGCCCGTATTGGATCACCTCGGTGATCTTCCCCATGGCCTCACTCGTGCGTGCCAGGGCCAGGCCGCCCAGCTCGGCGGCGGTGTCCGGATCAGCCGCTGAGATGATCCGGGTCCGGTCGGGCACCAGGTCCGCGACGGCGCGCAGCGCATCCCCACCGACGAGGTCGACAATCAGATCTGCCCCGTCGGGGGCGATCTGACGCACCCGTTCGGGCAGGTTCGGACCGGATTCGACGAAGATGGCACCGGTGGACTCGACCAGGCTCCGCTTAGCTGAGCTGGCCACACCGATGACCCTGAACTCGTGCACCCGGCCGATCTGTGCGGCCATCAGTCCCACCCCACCGCCCGCGCCCAGCAGCAGCATTGTCTGGCCCGGTTCGAGTTCGATCTGGTGTGTGGCGTCATAGGCCGTGGCCGCGGCCACCGGGATGGTGGCGGCGTCGGTGAAGGAGATCTCCTCGGGCTTGGCCACGGTCGTGGCGGCGCGCAACAGTGTGTGTTCGGCCAGCCCACCGTGTCCGGGTGCCACCAGACCGAGCACTTCGTCGCCCACGGTGAATTCCTCGATCCCGTCGCCGAGCTGGGTGATCACGCCGGCGGCCTCGCGTCCCATCGGTGCCGGCAGGCTCCAGTGATGGCCCAGCTGGCCCTCGCGGATCTTCCAGTCGGCTGGGTTCACTCCGGCGGCCCGTACCTCGATGGCCAGCTCTGCGGGCCCGGGCACGGGAACAGGCCGGTCGATCAGCTGCTGGGTCTCGGGCCCGCCGTAGTCGTTGAACACATAGACCTTGGACATGGGATCTCCTTCTCAGTGGTTTCGATTCGGCGTCCCAGTGGGTTCGCCAGAACGGCGTTGTTCAGTGCCGCGGCGGTTCGTCTCGGCCGGCGGCCTCGGCAGCGTCGGCTTCGCCCTTTGTGGCGAAGGCGACACCGGCGGCGTGTTCCGGCGGGCTGTAGACGGTGTAGAGCACCAGCGACTCCTCGCCGGTGTTGCGGAAGTTATGCTGGGCGCCGGCAGGAACCGCGCACTGGTCGCCTGCCTCGATGGGGTGGGTGTGACCGTTGAGGTCCGCCTCGCCGATACCGGAGACAAAGGTCAGGATCTGGTCGGTGTGTTCGTGGACCTCGTCCCCGATCTCACCACCGGGCGGAATCGTCATGACGACGATCTGGGCGTGTTCGCCGGTCCACAGCACCTTCCGGAAGTCCGGATTGTCCCGGGCGACGTCCGCAATAGTAAAGTGCTCGACGTTGTCTCCAAGGGTGAAGTTCTTCTCGGTCATGGCTGATCTCCTCTGCTTCCTGTATGGCTGTCTCTATGTCGCTGTCTGAGTTTTCGTGCTTATCCGTCCTCGGGATGATCCGGAGGCGTGCGGGCCCCAGGGCCCCGGTGCGGATTTGGATGTCAGGCGGTTACCTGCTGTGCCCCCTTCTCCGTGGTCCTCTCGGCCGGTGGCGTCGTGGTCGAACCGCGGCTCTTCCGTAGCAGTCGCATTGCGTTGATGATGACGACCAGTACGGAGGCTTCGTGGACGAGCATGCCGACGGACATGGTCACCCCGCCGGCGAAAACACCGGCCAGCAGCAGCACCACGGTGATCAGGGCGATCGCGATGTTCTGCCGCATCACGGACACGGTCCGCTTGGCCAGACCGATGGCTTCGGGCAGTTTGAGCAGGTTGTCGCCCATCAGGGCGATGTCCGCGGTCTCCACGGCCACGGCTGAACCGGCCGCGCCCATTGCCACGCCGATGTTCGCGGTGGCCAAAGCGGGGGCGTCGTTGACACCGTCCCCGACCATGGCAATCGTGTGGCCCTGGCGTTGCAACTGTGCGACCACGTCCAGCTTGTCTTCGGGGAGCAGGGAGGCGTGGATCTCGTCGATCCCGGTGGCCTTCCCGACGGCTTCGGCCACCAGTCGGGTGTCACCGGTGAGCATGACCACCTCCTCGACCCCGGCTCGGTGGAGCCGGGCGACCATCTCGGCGGCGTCCTGCCGGATCTGATCGGCCACGGCGACGACGCCGATCACCTGGTCGTCGACGGCCACGATCATCGGCGTCTTTCCATCGGAGGCCAGCGTTTCCGCCGCCCGAGCGGCGCTGCCGTCGTCGGGAACGCCGTACTGGTCCAGCAGCGGCGGGTTGCCGATGAGCACCCGTTGGCCGGCAACGTCGGACACGATGCCCTTACCGGGGACCGGGGTGACGGTGCCGGGGACCCCCTCGGGGGCCACCCCCTCATCGCGCGCCGTCTGAAGGATGGGACGGGCCAGCGGGTGCTCCGAACCAGCCTCGGCGGCCGCGGCCCAGCGCAGCACGTCGGCACGGTCCCGTGCCGAATCCAGGACCACGACATCGGTGAGGACAGGTTGGCCCTCGGTGAGGGTGCCGGTCTTGTCCACGGCGACCGCCGAGATCTTGGCCGAGGTCTCCAGGAACTCGCCGCCCTTGATCAGGATGCCATTACGGGCAGCCTGGCCGATGCCTGCCACGATCGCGACCGGAATGGAGATCACCAGGGCGCCGGGGCAGCCGATGACCAGCAGGGTCAACGCCAGGACCACATCACCAGCGATCAGTCCGGCCGCCAGTGCCAGCACCATGACGGCGGGGGTGTACCAGCGGGAGAAGCGGTCCATGAAGGCCTGGGTGCGGGCCTTGGCGTCCTGGGCCTCCTCCACCCGGTGGATGATGCGGGCCAGGGTGGTATCCGCGCCGATGCCGGTAGCCAGCACTTGCAGGAAGCCGCCGCGGGAGACAGTGCCGGCGAACACCTGGTCACCTTTGGATTTCTCCACCGGGATCGATTCGCCGGTGATGGAGGCCTCATTGATGGCGCCGGAGCCGGAGACGACCTGGCCGTCCACGGGGACCTTCGAGCCGTTCTTGACCAGGACGATCTCGCCCATTCTCACCTGTCCGGCAGGGATCTCCTGTTGTTCACCATCGCGCACAACGACGGCGGAATCCGGGGCGACGGCGACCAGCTCGGCCAGGGCCGAGCGGGTCCTGTTCAGGGTCGCCGCTTCCAGAGCGTGTCCGATGGCGAATAGGAACGTGACCGCCGCGGCCTCCCAGAAGTTGCCGATGATGACCGCGCCGATGGCCGCCACCGACACCAGCAGGTCGATGCCGATGACCTTGGCGATCAGCGCGCGAACCGCCTTGATCACGATCCCGTAGCCGGCGACCACGGCGGCGGCGACCATGAAGGCATCCGCGAGGGTGAAGACCGCGGTGGCATGGGTGGCGTGGGCGCCGGCATCGAGCCACCACTGGGGGCTGATGGTGAGGTTGGCCGCACCCTCGGCCAGCCGTTGAACGGCGAAGGAGATGATGATGAGTACGCCGGACACGACGGGGACCGACCAGTTCCCATAGACCCATTTCTGGAGCCTGTTCACTTTCGGGTACGACCTTTCTGCGATGAGTGCCAGCGGACCGGCAGATCGGGTATGAGCGAAAAATGTGCGACCCCACAGGGGCCCGCGTGCCTCAGAAGGCTGAAGGAGTGGCCTTATAGCCGGCCTTCGCCACGGCAGTCACGAGGTCATCCACGGAGACGCGCTCGGCGTCGTGGTCGATCTCGATGCGGGATGAGGCGAAATGGACCTTCACGTTCTCGACACCCTTGAGGCGGCCGACCTGCTTTTCGATCTTCGCCACGCAGGACGGGCAGGAGAATCCCTCGGCCCTCAAAAGGGTGTGGGTGGCGGTGGAGGTAGTCATTGTGAGAATCCTTTTCTTGGTGGTGTTCCGTATTGACACCTTCACGATAGGTTCGCGCCACTGCGAACTCCTTGACCCAGGTCAAGTCCGGACGGCACCGTACGAGGCGCCCCCTGGGGCATCTGGGACGGTGGCGCCCGCGCCGATTCCGGTAGGCTTGAGGCATGTCTGAGGATGACCTGTGCGTAGCTCGCGTACCGATCTTCCAAGGACTGACGCGCCAGGAGCAGCTGCACGTCGCCGACTTCGTTCGCCCGGTGTGCGTCCACAAGGGGGATATTGTTTGTTCCCCCGGACAGTCGGTGTCGCGTCTGCTGGTGATGCACAGCGGACAGCTCAAGGTCAGCCACACGGCGGCCAATGGTCAGGAACAGATTCTGCGAACGGTGACAGACGGTGATGTCGTGGGAGAACGGGCCTTCCTGACGGGCCACCGCCCGGTCGACCTCGTCGTCGCGCTAGAAGACAGTCGGATGTGCGTCTTCGACCACGCCGACCTCTCGGCCCTGCTCCGCGACTACCCCGACATCAGTCAGCGGATGCTGCGGACACTCTCCGACCGGCTCTCCTCAGTCGAGCGACTGCTGGGCGCCGTCACCTCCAGCGACGTCAACGCCCGCGTGGCGGCCTACCTGCTAGATCTGCCCGGCAGCATGCGAGCAGGCGTACCCACGGTGAGGCTGCCGATGGCGAAACAAGACATCGCCGCCTACCTCGGAACCACGCCCGAAACCCTGAGCCGACGCCTCGCCGCGCTCTCCACCTCCGGCATCATCGAACTCCACGGACGCCGAGACGTCTCCATCCTCGACATTGATGCACTCGAACACGTCGCCACACCCCGATAGCCCGGTACCGTCAGGATGCATCCGAGACGCGTCGAAGGCAGCGATGTAGGCCACTGCGCAACATCGACTACTCCGACCGCTACCAGCAGCACTTCACGCTCGGCTCCGACATCTCCACTCGGGACCGCGACGGCATCCACAAGACCTTCTCTGGCCTGATGAAGCTCATCTACCCGGGCGGCGAGGCCACGCAAGAGGAGATCGAGGAACTGCTGCGCTTCGCCGTCGAAGGACGCAAGCGCGTCAAGGACCAGATTCTTCGGATCGACACCACAATGGCCGCCGTCAACTTCGGCTACTCCGACAAGTCGGGCACCTGGCGTGGCGTCACCACGCTTGAGGAGGACGAGTACCCCGACTACTACCAGGCTCGCCGCCCCGAGGCCGAGGGCGAAGTAGAGGCGTCGGCGGAGGAGCGTGGGTCCGCGCAAGCAGAGGTCGCAGTTGCGGCTCCAGTTGCTCCCGAGGTGGCGGCGCCCCTGTTCGAAGGGCACCGGGAGTTCCAGGAGAACCAGCGTGGAGTCTCGTACGAGACGCTGCTCATGCCCTATTTGCACGGCGCCACGGACATCACCATCGTCGATCCCTACATCCGGCTCCCGCACCAGGGACGCAACCTCGTCGATCTGCTGGCCCTGCTAGCGGCGGCCAAGGACCCCGCCGACGAGATCGCGGTGACACTGGTGACCAAGGAAGACCGCGGCGAGTATGCCCAGCAGCACCTCCTCATGCTCAAGGACATCCAGGACAGCGCCGCTACGGTCGGTATCCAGTTCACCGTCAACTGGGATGAAACCATCCACGACCGGTCGATCCGCACCGACCACGGCTGGAAGCTCCTCCTCGGGCGTGGTCTCGACATCTTCCAGAAGGGTTCCGGTAGCCAGTTCGACCTCGGCTCCCGCCGCCAGGAGTTCCGTCAGGTCTTCGCGTTCGGCATCACCTACATCAACGAGCAAGAGGGGGCCCGATGACAACAACGAACGCCGAAACGGAGTCGGAGGATGACGCCAAGGGCCTCCTCGTTATCGGTGGCACGGTGAAAGAGATCATCACGACATCCGAGCCGAAATTGGTCCGGGAGCATCTGGGTTCGCTGTTGCAAGTGAAGAACCTCGTCGTCCTTCTTGGCTCTGGCGCGTCGTTCCACTTGGGCTCTCCAAAGACGCGAGACCTGACCAATGAGCAGGTACTTGGGCTCATCAGGGAGGCTGGCGGTGAGCCAACGGAGGAACACCAATCGCTCCTTGCCACGATCAATCCCACCGACAGCGGTGATCTAGAAAAGCTCCTGAACGGACTCCAGCTTGCCGCATCGCTTGCGACGCAAGCCGGCCAGGACTCAGTGACGCTCGGTTCGGGGGCGGATGCCAAGTCCTACCCGAAGAAGCAAGTCGATGCCTTGCGACAACAGATCAACCGGGCGCTCGCTGAAGCATGCCGCCTGCCGAAACCCGGCAAGCCGTTGGACGCACCCTTCGATTCCGACCCACTGCTTGCGCACCGCACGTTCCTCTCCCGAATCATCCGTAGTCGTCGCGTCAATCTGCCAAGGCCGCAAGTCTTCACCACGAAGTACGACCTGGTCATTGAGAGCGCCCTCGATCAACTCGGATATCCGGCTCTAGGGACATCCGGTGGGGAGCGGGGCTGACGGCGCGGTAGCGCGCGGGTAGGGGTCGAGGTCCCCGAGGATCAGAAGCGCCAACCACTGATCCAGTCTCGAGGACCTCAACGTGCCTGACGTTACGGGGTGCGCTGCCGCACCCACTACTTCTGACCCGTGCCCGCGCTGCGACGTGATGCTAGGCCTGGGCGTCGTGCACGTGGAGGCGGTCGAGCGATCTGCTGATCTGCTCGTTGTGACGGTCTCGACGCCACGGCAGCTGATGGGATGCCCGGGGTGTGGGGTGGTCGCGCTCAGCCGGGGCCGCAGGGTTCGGGTGCTGCGCGATGTCCCGCATGGGCAGACCCTGGTGCGGCTGCGGTGGCGGCAACGCCGCTGGCGCTGCCCCGATCCCGACTGCGGTGTCGCCACGTTCACCGAGCAGGCCCCGGACCTGGTCGCCGCCCGCGGCTCGATCACCGTCCGGGCGGTGTCCTGGGCGATTGGGCAGCTCCGTGGTGAGCACGCTACCCTCGCCGGTCTGGCCCGCCAGCTAGGGACGTCCTGGAAGACGCTGTGGCGCCCGACCAAGCCCCGACTGCAGGGCCTGGCCGCCGACCAGACACGCTTCGAGGGCGTGCTCAGCCTGGGCGTCGATGAGCACCTGTGGCACCACGTCGACCCCAGGAAGCGTGGCCCGAAGGAGCTGACCGGGATGGTCGACCTGACCCGCCACCGCAACAAGAGTGGCCGCTGGGTGGTGCGCGCCAGGCTGCTGGACCTGGTGCCGGGACGCTCGAAGAAGGCCTACGCCGACTGGCTCGCCGAACGCGGGCCAGCCTTCCGTGAGGGCATCGGGTCGCGGCCCTGGACCCCTTCGGCGGCTACAAGTCCGCGATCGATGACCAGTTCGCCGACGCAGTCGCAGTCCTGGACGGCTTCCATGTCGTCAAGCTCGGCACCGCGGTGGTCGATGAGGTACGCCGCCGCGTCCAGCAGGACACCACCGGTCACCGGGGCCGCAAGGGCGACCCACTGTTCGGTATCCAGACGATGCTGCGGGCCGGCGCGGAGAACCTCACCGACCGTCAGCTGCAACGCCTGCAAGAGGCGATCAACGCCGACGAACGCCACGAGGAGGTCTACATCGCCTGGCGCTGCGCCCAGGACCTGCGCGCCGCCTACAAGCAGCCCAACCCGAAGAAGGCGCTGGCAGCGGCGACCAAGATCGTCGAGGTCTTCCACACCTGCCCGATCCCCGAGGTCGCGCGCCTGGGCCGCACGCTACGCAAGTGGAAGGACGCGTTCCTGGCCTACTTCACCACCGCCCGGGCATCCAACGGTGGCACCGAGGCCGTCAACGGCATCATCGAGCTCCACCGCCGCCTGGCCCGCGGCTACCGCAACTTCGAGAACTACCGACTCCGGATGCTCCTGGCCGCCGGCGGACTCACCCAGTGATCCCCACCGAATGTCCGAAGAGCCCCTTTACGCCGACCTCTGCCAGCGTCAGTCCGCTGAGGTAGAGGTCGGCTGCTTCATGGATGCGGGAAGGGTCGAAGCTCCCGCGTCGGATCGGAACCTCCCGACGAACCAAGTGGGCGGCCACAGTTCGGCGGTTCACGCGGAACTGCGCCGCCAGCTCCACAAGCGTCGCTCCCGACCGATACTCCGACACCAGATCGTCGACCTGTTCGGGGAGCAGAAGGGTTTGAGCCATCTCAACTGACCGCACCATCCGACCGCGCGAGTCCGCCACTGTCGGCCCCCGACGAACGGCGGTCCTGCTTGTAGAAGCCGCGTGACCTGCGCAAAGATAGGGGTTTTCAGGGTTGGGCAGGGGTTCTCAAACTCTCTACGCAGGTCCACCCGATGCAGACGTTCAGGTCGCACTTCACCACCCCATGCAGACCCTTCACCACCTCATGCATCCCCTACACCACCTCATGCAGAGCACCGTGGAGGTCAACAGCGCGCACCTCGACCCGCCGCAGCATCCCCTCACCCATCTTTGGCATGGATCTGACCGGGCCTGCTGCGTCCGGGCGAGGGCCTGCATCACCTCCCCCACCACGGACTTGTCCCCCGCGATTCTGATCGCACCCGCGCTCCCATCGTCCGCGTAGATTCGCGCTAGCGTTGGCGCAGCAAGGAGCGGGACCATCGACGGCGGACCACCTCGTCGCCGGCACCCCCGCACCGGTTCGTCAGCTTTCACCCCGAGAGGACGCCCATGGCCACGAAAACGTTCACCACTGCCGACGGGGCATCGATCAGCTATGACGACCAAGGGTCCGGCCAACCCGTGGTGCTGGTGCACGGGCTCGGTTCCCGCGGGGACCACTGGTCGTTACAACGCCCGGCCCTGCTGGAGGCCGGTTACCGCGTGATCGCCGTCGACCTGCGCTTCCATGGCGCGTCCTCAGCGACCCCGACCGGGCACCGCATCAGCCGCCTCGGCGCCGACCTGCACGAGCTGTTGCAGCACGAGCGGCTTGATGACGTGGTGCTGGTCGGTCACTCGATGGGCGTCTCGGTCGTCTTCGCGCTGCTCTCACTGCGCGGCACCGCCTCGATCGCGCGCATCGTGCTGATCGACCAGTCGCCGCGCATCGTCAACGACGCGAACTGGCAGCTCGGGCTCTGGGGCATGACGTGGGATCGCGTTGAAGATCATGTCGCGGGAGGCCACTCGTTGGGAGACGCCAGCCGGGAGCCGGCCAAGCCGAGTCACGTCCGCGAGCTACTCGACCAGTACCCGCTCACCGACCTCATGGCCGGTCCGCACGCGGCCCTGGTCGCCGATCACTTCGTGGCCGACTGGCGCGACCTGGTGCCGCAGGTGGCGGTACCGACCTGGGTGGCGACGGGGGCGTCCTCGTTCGCCTACCCCCCGCAGACCATGCAGTGGCTGGTAGACAACCTCCCGGACGCGCACCTCACCGTCTACGCCCACAGCGGGCACACCCCACACTGGAACGAGCCCCAGGCGTTCAACCGCCACCTGCTGGCCTTCCTCAGCCAAGGGGCGTCCACCACCTCCACCGACGGCGGGGGCGTCCGCACCGATCAGGTGCTGCAGACCACCGAATCCTGGAACGGCGTCGCGTACAGCGGCTATCCCGAAGGTGTGCCGCAGCTCACCGTGATGCGGTTCAGCGTGCCCCCGCACAGCTCCCTGCCGTGGCACACGCACCCGATCCCGAACGCCGCCTACGTCATCGAGGGCGAGTTCACCCTTGAGGAGCGCGACAGCGGGCGCACGCTGCACGTGCGTGGCGGCGAGGCGTTCGGCGAACCGGTCGGCACCGTGCATCGCGGTTACACCGGCGATCTCCCGGCCGAGATCGTCGTCACCTACTCCGGCCGCGACGGCATCCCGCTGTCCGAGAACTGAACCGCGGGACGCCGTCGCCGGACCTCAGGCCTCCGGGATCTCCCGCTCGAAGTACGCCGCCTGCGACTCCAGCGGGTCGGGCCCGCCGCGGACGCCCGTGTCGAGCCCGTCCAGCTTCGCCAGCTCGTCGTCGGTGAGCTGGAAGTCGAACACGTCGAAGTTCTGCGCGATGCGCTTCGGGTTCGTCGACTTCGGGATCGCCGAACGGCCCTCTTGAATGTGCCACCGGATCATCACCTGGGCCGCCGACTTGCCGTGGGCGTCCGCGATCGCCTTGATCGACGGGTCGTCCATGACCGAGCGACGCTCGCCATCGTCGTCCCCGAAGCCCGGGTAGAACGTGATGCCGCCAATCGGCGACCACGCCTGCGTGAGGATGCCGTGCTCGGCGTTGGCGGCCTGCACATCGGGCTGGGTGAAGTACGGGTGCAGCTCGATCTGGTTCACCGCCGGCACCACCTCAGTGGCCGCGAGCAGCTCCTCGAGCTGGCTGCGCATGAAGTTGCTCACACCGATGGCGCGCACCTTGCCGTCGGCCAGCAGCTTCTCCAGGCCCCGGTACGCCTCGATCGTCTCGGCGAACCGGCCCGTGCCGGGCTGGTGCAGGATCAGCAGGTCCAGCGTCGGCACCCCCAGCTTCGCGCTCGCCTTCTCGAACGCGTGCAGCGTTGACTCGAAGCCGTAGTCGCTCACCCAGACCTTCGTCTCGATGAACACCTCGTCGCGATCCACCCCCGACGTGCGGATGCCCTCACCCACCTCGCGCTCGTTGCCGTAGGCCGCCGCGGTGTCGATGTGCCCTTAGCCCACCTTGAGCGCCTCGGCGACGGCCGCGGTCGTCTCCTCCGGCGGGCTCTGGAACACCCCCAGCCCCACCGACGGCATCGTCACACCATTGTTCAGCACCAGTTCATCAGTCATGTCTCCACGGTAGGCCGGACGCCGCCGCCGCGGGAGGGTCCGTCATTACCTCCCTGCGGCCCGCGCACGGTCTCAGGCGACGACGGCACCTTCGCCACATCGGCGAACGACGTGTACGGCGAGCGCAGGACGACGCCCGCGGGCGGGCCGGACGCCGCGAGCTGGGCGACCACGCCGGTGCCGAGTGACTCGCCGAGATGGAGAGTCCGCTCGGGGGTGAACCCGCGGCTGGTGACGAGCGCGGCCGCAGCGCGGGCGTCCCGCGTGATGCCGGTCTCCGAGGGCGGCCGGGGTTGCCGCCGTAGCCGCGGTCATCCATGAGCAGGACGCTGAACCCTCGCTCGGCCAACACCCGGGCCAGCGGGGCCCGACCGCCGCGATTGCCGCCGTTCCCGGGCGCGACGAGCACGGCGACCTCCCGGTCCGCTGCCGTCGGCGGCACCCATCACGCACTGAGTTCGAGCCCGTCGGAGGTGGTGAGTGTGACGTCCTCGGCACCGGGCAGCGCTTCGGCCGCGGGGCCGGACGCCAGCTCCTCATCCGTGCCGTTGACGCCGCCACCCGGCCCAATCAACGCAGCGACCCTGCCGTCGACGCCGACAGCCTGCCGGTGAGCCCGCCTCCCTGGCGTTGCCGACACCACCCTGCCCTCAAACACCACCGCCACCCTGCCGTTCACCGCGCCACCCTGCCGTTCACCGCGCCACCCTGCCCGAAGGCCCGCCTCCCTAGCGTTGCCGTCGCCACCCCATCCCCAGTCCACCCCCCTGCTGTTGCACCAGCAGGGAGGTGCGAAAGGGGTGGGGTGGTGGGCACTCCGGCAGGGAGGCGAACACTCGGCCAGGGAGGCGGTCGGTTCAGCAGGGGAGTGATCGCGTCGGCGGCAGCAGACGGGCGATTCTCCGAGAAGACGGCCCCGTCTGCGTCGGGATGAGCCCTGCCGGTGTGAGCAAAGGGCCCGCCGGTGTCAACGTCGAGGCCCCGCTTGGTCGTTGTCTTCCCACCCCTGCACATCCGAGGCGTCAGGGCGTCGCCCGCGCCGCGCGGGGCGTCCGGAGAGCCCACCCGGCGCAGCCCAACGTCACCTGGCGCACCCCCATCCCCACCGCGGCGCACCCTCCATCCCCACGTGGCGCACCCTCCATCCCCACGTGGCGCATCCCCACCCCACGTGGCGCAGCCCACGTCACCTGGCGCACCGCAGCTCACCTGGAGGCCCGTGCAAGGCCCGCCACGTGAGCCCCGCTGCGCCACGTGACCATCAGACGCGCCACGTGCGCCCCGGGGCGCCACGTGATGGTCCCCACCCACCCGCAGCGCGCCGCCGCGTCCTCACTCGCACAACCCTGCCGACGCGGCCCCGGGCACCGCTCCCGCCGCGGGCCTCGATCACGCAGCTCGGCACGGTCAGCAAACCCCTCCGAGCAGCAACAGGGCTTGTCGCAGCCATTAGAATGGGGGGCGAAACCCCATCGTCGTGAAAGGCATCCCATGCCCTCCACTGAACTCGAACGCGCCCACAGTGAAGCCCCGGACGCCGTCCTCGCCGCCCTGCAGACCGACGCGGACGCCGGGCTGACCGCAGACGAGGCGTCCCGGCGGCTCGACGAGCACGGGCGCAACGCGCTGCCGGAGCCGCCGAAGCAGAACCCGGTGCTGCGCTTCCTGCACCACTTCAACGACGTGCTCATCTACGTGCTCCTCGTCGCGGCGGTGATCACGGCGTTCATGGGTCACTGGGTGGACACCATCGTCATCGCGGCGGTCGCGGTGATCAATGCGGTCATCGGCTTTGTGCAGGGGGGCCGCGCGGAGAAGGCGCTCGAGGGCATCCGCGACATGCTCTCCCCCAGCGCCACGGTGCGCCGCGACGGGTCGTGGACGGAGGTCGAGGCCGAGGAGATCGTGCCGGGTGACATCGTCCGGCTCCGCAGCGGCGATCGGGTGCCGGCCGACCTGCGCCTCGTGCAGTCCAGCAGCTTGCGCATCGAGGAGTCGGCGCTCACCGGCGAGTCCGAGGCCGCCGAGAAGTCCACCGATGCGGTGGACGCGGGCGCCGGCGTCGGCGACCGGCGCTCGATGGCGTTCTCCTCCTCGATGGTCGCCGGCGGCTCGGGCCGCTGCGTCGTCGTCGCAACCGGCCAGGACACCGAGATCGGCCGGATCAGCGACATGCTGAGCGAGGTCGAGACCCTCGAGACGCCGCTGACCAAGCAGATGAATTCGTTCGGCAAGGTGCTGAGCCTCATCATCGTGTTGGCCGCCGCCGCCCTGTTCGGGCTCGGCTGGCTGCTCCACGGTTCCGATCTGGAGGAGCTGTTCCAGGCCTCCATCGGCTTCGCGGTCGGCGCGATCCCCGAAGGTCTGCCCGCGATCCTGACGATCACGCTGGCCCGCGGCGTCTCGGCGATGGCGAACCGCAACGCCATCACGCGCACCATGACCTCGATCGAGACCCTTGGTTCGGTGACCACGATCTGCTCCGACAAGACGGGCACGCTCACCGCCAACGAGATGACCGCCCGCACGGTCGTCACGCCCACCCACCGCTACGAGGTGGCGGGCGAGGGCTATGCCCCCGACGGCAAGGTCACGCTCGACGGCGCCGAGATCCGCCTCGACGACCACGCCGATCTCCGCGCCTTCGTGACCACCATGGCCGTGGCCAACGACACCGAGCTGAGGCGTGAGGACCAGCGCTGGACCATCAGCGGCGAGCCCACCGAGGGCGCCCTGGTGACGCTGGCCGCCAAGGTCGACTTCGACGCCGACGGCCACCGGCGCACCGACGACATCCCGTTCAACTCCGACAACAAATACATGGCCGTCCAGGCCACGACGCCGGACGGTGACGACATCGTGTTCCTCAAGGGCGCGCCCGACCGGATCCTCGACCTGTGCGCCGACCAGGCGGACGCCGACAACCCGGACGCCACCGCCGACCTCGACCGCGCCCACTGGGAGGGCGTCATCGACGAGCTCTCCGCCGACGGCCTGCGCGTCCTGGCCGCCGCCCGCCGCGCCGCGGACGGCAATCTCGGCGACGATCCGGGCGAGGGCTTCACCTTCCAGGGCATCGTCGGCATCGTCGACCCGCCGCGTCCCGAAGCCATCGAGGCCATCAAGCTGTGCCGCAGCGCCGGCATCGACGTCAAGATGATCACCGGCGACCACGCGGGCACCGCCGAGGCCATCGGCCGCGAGCTGGCCCTGGCCGACGAGATCTCCACGATCACCGGCGCCGAGCTGGAGGAGCTGTCGGATGAGGAACTGCCCGACGTCGCCGAGAAGCACAACGTGTTCGCCCGGGTCTCGCCGGAGCACAAGCTCCGCCTGGTGAAGGCCCTGCAGAGCCGCGACCAGGTGGTCGCCATGACCGGCGACGGCGTGAACGACGCCCCCGCCCTGCGCCGACGTCGGCGTCGCCATGGGCATCAAGGGCACCGAGGTCACCAAGGAGGCGGCCGACGTCGTCCTGGCCGACGACAACTTCTCCTCCATCGAGCGGGCCGTCGAGCAGGGCCGCACGATCTACGACAACCTCCGCAAGTCGATCCTGTTCATGCTGCCCACCAACGGCGGCGAGGCGCTCGTCATCGTCGCCGCGATCCTGGCGGGCTTCGCGCTGCCCATGTCGCCGCTGCAGATCCTGTGGGTCAACATGGTCATCTCGGTGACGCTGGCGTTCGCGCTGGCCTACGAGCCCGCGGAGGAGGGCATCATGGCCCGCGCCCCCCGCGAACCCGGACGCCCCATCCTCGACGGCGTCTTCCTGTGGCGGGTGATCTTCGTCTCCGCCCTGATCGGCGGCGCGGCGCTGACGGTGTTCCTCACACAGATGGACGCCGGCGTGCCGCTCGAGGAAGCCCGCACCCTGACCGTCAACGTCATCGTGCTGGCCCAGGTGTTCTACCTCATCAACGTGAAGTCGCTCACCGGCTCCAGCCTCAAGCCCTCGGTGCTGTTCAACAACCGGGTGGTGTGGATCTGCATCGCGTTGCTCGTCCCGCTCCAGCTGGTGTTCGTCTACGCCCCCTTCATGCACGCCTGGTTCGGCTCGACGCCGCTGGGCTGGGAGGCCTGGGCGTTGTGCGGCGCGATCGGACTGGCCGTCATGGTGGCCGTGGAGATCGAGAAGGTCGTGCTGCGGCGGGTGGTCAGCCGGTGATCGACGGCACCCGGGGTGAGCGCACGGACGACACCGGCGCAAGCCCCGGGTGAGCAGCTTCACACCGGCGCCTCGGCCCCCTAGTGTGCTCCTCGGTTGATGGACCGGCGCCTCCGCCTGGCGGCGGGGGCGCACGCACCCGGATCAGAGGAGACCGGTTTTCGCATGGATCATTCCGACGTCGCACGCCGGGTCCTGGCCGCCGTCGGCGGCCCGGGCAACATCAACGCCGCCGCCCACTGCGCCACCCGCCTGCGCCTCGTGCTGGCCGACGAGGACAAGGTCGACCAGGCGTCCCTCGACAACGACCCCGATGTCAAGGGCACCTTCCTGGCCGGCGGCATGTACCAGATCATCATCGGCCCCGGCGACGTCGACATCGTCCACGACTTCCTGGTGGGCACCGGGCGCCTCCGCGAGGTCAGCAAGGACGAGGCCAAACAGGTCGCGGCCGCGAAGGACCCTCCCGTGATGCGCCTGATCAAGACGATCGCCGACATCTTCGTGCCGATCCTGCCCGCCCTCATCGCCGGCGGCCTGATGATGGCGCTCAACAACGTGCTGACGGCCCAGGGCCTGTTCGGCGACCAGTCCGTCGTCGAGATGTTCCCCGCGATCGCCGACTACGCGGCGCTGATCAACCTCATCTCCGCCGCCGCGTTCGCCTTCCTTCCCGTCCTCATCGGCTTCTCCGCCGTGAAACGCTTCGGCGGCAACGTGTACCTCGGTGCGGCCATGGGCGCCGCGATGGTGAGCAGCGGCCTCGTCAACGCTTACGACTACGGCGCGATGCTGGAAGCCGGCGAGACGATCCCGACATGGCAGCTGTTCGGCCTGTCGGTGGAGCAGGTCGGCTACCAGGCCCAGGTCATCCCCGTGCTGTTCGTCTCGTTCATGCTGGCGTGGATCGAGAAGCGTTTCCACACGATCTTCCGGGGCACCGCCGACTTCCTGCTCACCCCCTTGTTCACCCTGCTGCTCACGGGTTTCCTGGCCTTCGTGGTCGTCGGCCCCCTGACCCGCATCCTGTCCACCGGCATCACCGACGGCCTGGCCTGGACGTACGCGAACACGGGCGTCTTCGGTGGCCTGCTGTTCGGCCTGGTGTACTCCCCGATCGTGGTGACCGGCCTGCACCAGTCGTTCCCCGCCGTCGAGTTGCCGCTCATCGCGCAGGGCGGTTCGTTCATCTTCCCCATCGCCGCCATGGCCAACGTCGCCCAGGGTGCCGTGTGTCTGGCCGTCTTCATCCTGGCGCGGGACGCGAAGCTCAAGGGCATCTCGGGTGCCTCGGCGGCGTCCGCCCTGTTCGGCATCACCGAGCCCGCCATCTTCGGTGTGAACCTGCGCTTGCGGTGGCCGTTCTTCATCGGCCTCGGCTGCGCCGCGATCGGCGGCGCGCTGGTGGCCCTGTTCCAGATCAACGGCATTGCGCTCGGCGCCGCCGGGCTGGTCGGCTTCCTGTCGATCCGGCCCCAGGACATCCCCCTGTTCCTGGTCGTCCAGGGCATCACCGTCGTGCTGGCGTTCACCTCCGCGATGGTCTACGGCTCGACCCGCGGCAAGGTTTCGCTGGCCAGCGCCGCCGTCGGGGAGTCGATCGAGCAGGCCGAGCGGGAGGCCGAGGCCGCCGCGGTGGAGTGGCGTTGAATGAGGTGGTGCTGGGTCAGGTGGTGCGGCCGGCCACGAGGGTGACCGGCAGCTCGACCGCGGCGACGGCGTCCGAGCTGGCCGCCGCGGCGTCCGGGGTGCCGATCCGCTCGGCGAGCACGGCCACCGCGGTGCGGCAGATCTCGGCGATCGGCTGCTGAATGGTGGTCAACCCGGGCAGGGCGCTCCGCATGGTGGCCGTGCCGTCGAAGCCGATGACCCGCAGCTCGTCGGGGACGCGCCGGCCGCGCAGGGCGGCCCACTCCAGGGCGGTCGCGGCGAGCAGGTCGTCGGTGGCGAAGACGGCGTCCACCACCTCGGCGAGCGCATCCAGCGCGCCATGGACGCGCTGGCTGCGCTCCGGCTCAGGGGTGTGGAACTCCGCAGTCACGACGATCGGCTCGATGCCGGCGGCGGCCAGCACCGCGCAGTACCCGCGCTCGCGCAGGTTGCGTTCGTGCGAACGCGAGGTGAGGAACACCGGACGCCGCGCACCGCGCTCCAGCAGGTGCTGCGTCGCGAGGCGACCGCCGGCCTCGTTGTCGGCGCGCACATTGGGGATGTGCGGGGCCAGCTCGCGGTCGATCGTGACCGCGGGCTGACGGATCGTGTCGTACTCGGCCAACGGATCGTTGTGGGCTCCGGAGATGATGCCGTCCACGCGGTTGCGGACGAGCAGGTCGAGGTGCTCGCGCTCGCGATCGGCGCGTCCGAAGCTGTTGCACAACAGCAGGCGCAGGCCGCGCTCGGCCAGCTCGTTCTCCACCGCGACGGCCACCTCGCCGAAGAACGGGAGGGCGACCGTGGGGAGGATGAGGCCGACGGTGCCGGTGCGCCGGCTCAGCAGCGATCGGGCCACCTGGTTGGGGCGGTAGTCCAGTTCCTCGATCGCCTGGGACACCCGCTCGCGCGTCGCCTGACTGAGGTAGCCGCGGTTGTTGAGCACCCGGGAGACGGTGGCGACCGAGACCCCGGCGCGTGCGGCGACGTCACCCAGGCGCGGCTCACGACTGCGCTCCATCACGCCCCCTTCTCGCTGTGAGTCGCCCATCCTACTGTTGAAACGACACACACGGACGCCGCTGCCGGCGGCCCGCGGCCGGCCCTTCGGCGGTCACCTAGGTTGGAGGCCAGCATCCCATCTGGACCGAAAGGCCGACACGTGTCTGACCTCACGCGCCGCATCCTCGTCACCGTCTCCCTCATCGTCTGCTACATCGGCACCGCCTTCGGCACCGGCCTGGTCGGCGACCGGGTCGCGGAGTCGGCCGGTGGCGCCCTGTCGGACACCGCGACGCTCATCGCCCCCGATGGCCCCGCCTTCTCGATCTGGTCGGTGATCTACGTCGGCCTGCTGCTCTACACGATCTGGCAGTGGCTCCCGTCCGTGGCGAGCGACTCCCGCGCCCGCGCGACCGGGGGGCTCGCGGCGGCGTCCATGCTGCTCAACGGCGCCTGGCTGGGTGTGACGCAGGTGGGGTGGATCTGGGTGAGCGTGCTGGTCATCGTGGCGCTGCTGGCCGTCCTGGCCCGTCTCATGGTGGTGATCCACCGCGAGCAGCCGCGCGGTTGGTTCGAACTGCTCGCCGTCGACGTGACGTTCGGCCTCTACCTCGGCTGGGTGGCGGTGGCGGTGTGCGCGAACGTCACCGCCGCGTTCGTCGACGCCGGCGTCGACCTCGGCGCGGCGGCCGACTGGGCCGGGGTGGCGCTGCTGGTGGTGGTCGCGGCGGTGGGCGTCTTCCTCGCGTTTCGCCTGGGCGGGCGCTTCGCCATCACGGCCGCCCTCGCCTGGGGGTTGGCCTGGATCGCGGTGGCCCGGCTCGCCGGCGACCCGCTCTCCACGCCGGTCGGGGTGGCGGCGGCGGTCGCCGCGGTCGTCGTGGTGGTCGCAACGCTCGTGGCGCGGATGCGGACGCGCAGGCCCCTGGTGGGCTGAGGTCGGTGGCGCCGGGGCGGGTCAGTGCGTCGCGGTGCCGGACGCCCCGCCCAGGGCCTCCGCGCGGGCGGCCTCGAGCCGGTCACGCAGGCCCTCGAGGTCGACCAGGTGCCCGAGGCGCCCGAAACCCTTGAGCACCCGCTGCTGCAGATGGTCCCCCCGCACCACGTCGAGCACCACGGCGGTGGTCTCGATGCCCCACTCGGGCACCTCGGCCACGCGGATGGCGGTGACGGCCTCCCACGGCGTGCGCCGTTGGAACAGGGTGCGGAATCCCCGCCGGTCGAGCAGCAGGATGGCGTCGCCGGTCAGATTGCAGAAGACGCCGAACAGCGTCACGATCGCCGCCGCCGCGACGATCCTCGCCAGCACATCCTCGGCCTGGACGGCCGCCACAATGAAGACGACCGACGAGAGGGCCCCGAAGAGGACGATCACCCCCAGCCATGGGGAAATGAGGATGCTGCGGCCACGAGAGCGCGACAGCTCCATGACCCCTTCACCCCCTTCCGTGCCCGGGCGCCCCGGTGAGGCGGGACGCGGGTCGCCGGCGCCCCAGGTGGTCACCGTAGCGAATACTTCACCATTCATGTCGGGGGAGGTGGTGGGAGCCTCACCGGGAGTCACCGTGCCGGTTTTCACGGGTGCCGTCTCCGGCACGGACGCCGGGTCGCTCACACCGTGTCGGTGACGTTCGCCCACACCGCGGCGTCCCGGCGGACGCGTCGCGTGCGGAGCGCCCACGCCGCGCAGACGGCGGCGGTCACCACGGCGAGCAGACCCAACTTCTTCACAGCCCCATCTTAGGAAGGAAGGGTCCCCCAGGCTGTCCCACGCGCGAGCGACTGCGGATTCGTCCCGCCTCGTACGCTGGGGCCCGATGAGTGCGAGCGAACTGGTGTTCCCGCCCGGCGCCACCCGACGTGACTGGATGGCCGACGGGATCCTCGCCGTGTCCCTGTCCCTGGTCGTGATCGCGGTGCCGTTCGTCTGGCTCGGCGGCACCCAAGAGCCCGACCCCCGCGTCGTGGGCGTGTCGCTCGCCATGTTGCTGCCCCTGACCCTGCGCCGGCATGCCCCTCTTCTCATGCTCGCGCTCGTCAGCGTCGCCGGGGCGCTGCACCTGGTGCTCCTCGATGTGCCGTCGCCGTCGCTGATCGCCGTCCCGATCGTCGCGTACAGCGTGGCGCGCTGGGTGCCCGGCCACGCGTCGCGCTCCGTGCTGGTCATCGGCACCTTTGCCTCCCTGTTGGGTCCCATGCGCTGGTTCGAGAACACGACGTCCGGCAACCCGAGTGTCGACGTGCTCTCCTGGGGCGCCTGTCTCGGCGCGGTGCTGACCCCCTATGCCATCGGACGCCGCGCGCGCGAGGTCGCCGAGTCTCGGGGCGCCGAGGTCCGCATCGCCGAGGAGCGGTATCGCCTGCTGCTCGCGGAGCGGGAACAGCAGGGCAGGCTGGCGGAGGCGTCCGCCCGTGCCGTGATCGCGCGCGAGTTGCACGACATCGTCGCGCACTCGCTGTCGGTCATGATCGTGCAGGCCGAGGGCGGGCGGGCCGCGGCCGCGCGGAACCCCGACGTGGCCGCCGAGGCGCTCGACACGATCGCCGAGACGGGCCGCGAGGCGCTCCACGAGATGCGCCGCATCGTCGGCGTCCTGCGGGCGGGCCCCGAGGCCGGGGAGCGGCCCACGTACGCACCGACGCCCACCCTCGAGGACATCCCCGAACTGGTGGCGCGGACGAGCGACCGGGCGCGCCTCGTCGTGCACGGCGAGCCCGGCAACGTGCCTCCGGCCCTGGCCCTCACCATCTACCGCGTGGTGCAGGAGGCCCTCACCAACTTCCTCAAGCACGCCGGGGCGTCCGCCCACGCGACGGTCTCGCTGTCGTACGGCCCGCAGCACATCACGATCGATGTGCAGGACGACGGCGAGGGCGTCGAGGATCCGACCGACGGTGGCGGCAACGGCCTGCGCGGCATGTACGAACGCGTGGCGTCCATGGGCGGGTCGTTGCGGGCCGGCCCCCGCACCTCCTCCCCCGGGTTCCGCGTGCTGGCCACGCTGCCCGCGCCACCACCGAGCCCCCATCCCACCCACCGAAGGAGCTGACCCGTGCCCCCCATTCGCGTCTTCCTGGCCGACGACCAGTCCCTGGTGCGCAGCGGCTTCCGCATGCTGATCGACTCCTCCGAGGACCTCAAGGTGGTCGGGGAGGCGTCCGACGGCGCCGAGGCGCTGCGGGCCCTCACCGCTCACCCCGCCGACGTCGTGCTCATGGACGTCCGCATGCCCGTGCTCGACGGCGTGGAGGCGACCCGGCGCATCACCGAGGCGGGCCTGCCCTCGCGCGTGCTGGTGCTCACCACCTTCGACCTCGACGAGTACGCGTTCGCCGCCCTCAAGGCCGGAGCTAGCGGCTTCCTCCTCAAGGACGCCCGCCCGGCCGACCTGCTGAACGCCATCCGCAACGTGGCCGCCGGCGACGCCGTCATGGCCCCCTCCACGACCCGCCGCCTGCTGGACCACGTCGTGCCCACCCTCGACACCAGTCCCCACGCGCAGGATCCCCGATTGGCCCTGCTCACCGACCGCGAACGGGAGGTGCTGGGGGAGGTCGCGGCCGGCGCCACCAACGCCGAGATCGCCGCGCGGCTCTTCATGGCCGAGGGCACCGTCAAGACCCACATCGGCCGTCTGCTGACCAAGCTGCAGGCCCGCGACCGGGTGGGCCTGGTTCTCTTCGCCTACGAGAACGGGCTCGCCGGGCGCTGACCCGCCGGCGGCCGCCCTCACCCCACGAGCTCGGCGACGAGGTCGCCGGCGTGGGCGCGTAGGGCGCGCACCCCCTTGCTGCACCGCCACCGCACCGCGTCGCTGCTGGTGCCGAGTTCGCGCGCGGCGTCCGCGCTGCTGTGTCCCTCGACGTACACGCAGGCCAGGGTGCGGCGCGTCTGGGCGTCGATGACACCGAGCCGCAGGCCTGCGTCCAGCACGGCGTCGCCCACCAACGGGTCGTGCTGCTCGGCCACGGGCGCCCACGCGTGGGTCGGGCGACACGCCCGGGCAGATTTCACCGTTTTCAGTGCATCCAGTGCGAGGTTGGCCGCCACCCGGGTGGGGCGGCGCTCCACCGGATAGGTGGCGATCCGCTCCCACAACGCGGCCAGGTAGTCGGCCAGGCCCGCCTCGGCGTCGCGAGCGGCCATCCGCACCGCCTTCGGTGTCATCGCCCGCAGGACGGCCTGCCCGGCCAAGGTGTCCCCGGTGCGGTGGAGCCGCAGCAGGGCGAGCAGCACGGCGTCCGGATCGGTGCGGACGACGTCCGCAACCTCACACACCCACGTGGCCGGCGTCAACACCGGGCACGCGAGCAGCCACGCCGTCGGGACGGTCCGCCCCGGGGGCGCGAGGCGCTCCCACTCCGCATCCCACGCCCGCGCCGTCGCCTGCCAGTGCTCTGCTGTCATGGCCGCAAGATTCGCGTCCGGGTGTTGGCAGGAGTGTTGCCCGAACCACCCCCGGTGTTGTCCGCCGGATCACCCTGGGGTGGGGGGATTCATCGTTGGCGTGGTGCAGGCGCCCCCACCGGGCCGAGCAGCGAGAGCAGGGGCGGCGATGATTGCTCTGAACCCGGGGCTGGCTTACCCTTTTACTGCCCGGGGGGCTGCTGGTTGGGGTGCCGCAGCCTCTCGGTGCCTCACGTCAGGGCTGTGACGCTCACCGGCCGGCGAGAACACGGTCGAGAAACTCCTGCAGGTCACCACTTTCGCCGTCGCGTCCACCGCGGGCCACCACCAGCTCCGGCGGCGACGGCTGCAGCTTCACGCCGGTGAAACGGCTCATCCACGAGGTCGGCACCTGGAGGACGAACCACTCTCCCCCGGTGCCGATGGCGAGGGTCTGCTTCTTGTTGACGTACCACCCGATTCGGTCGGTGCGCACGCGGCGGCCGTCCAACTGGGTCGCCTCCAGCGGAACCGGCGCGATGCCCCGCGCGGTCGCCTGCTCCACGAACCGATCGACGATCCGTTGCGCTGCCCGCGACTCCCCGGCGCGCGCGGACACCGCCAGCTCGGCCATGCGCTGCGCGTCGGCGCGCCGCTCCTGCGAGGGGTCGGTCATGGTGGGGAGCCTAGCCCGTCGGGGGGCACCGGGGCAGGCTCGGGCCGCACCATCACCGGGGGCTCACCATCACCGGGGGCTCACCATCACCGGGGCCCACGGCCACCGGGGTCCACAGGCCCCCGCGGCCAACCTCGCTCCCCGGACGCAGCGCTGCTCCCCCGGCGCCGGAGTGCTCTCCTTGCGGGCCCCTTCCGGGCCACTCCCCTCCCTGGCCGTAGCGCCGCTCTCGCTGCAACGTGAGCACGGCGATGGGCGGGGAGCGACGTGCCTCGAGCCCCCGCCGCAGGCAAGCGGCGTGCCTGGAGCCGCCCTACGCGAGCCGCCGCCCCCCAGCCCGCCCCGCGCGGCGCAGTCTGCCCGGCGAGGGCGTCCGACAGGCCAGAGACGGAGCGGACTGGGTACGGTGTTCCCCACCGGCGACGCCGCCGGACCGCCAGGGGGTGGCATGACCGATCAGCAGTTCGAGCAGGCCCGCGCACTCGTCGCGGGGGCGTCCGCCGTGCTCGCCCTCACTGGGGCGGGGCTGTCGACGGCCTCGGGCATCCCGGACTTTCGTGGCCCCCGCGGCCGCTGGACCCTCGACCCGGACGCCGAGCGCATCTCCACGCTGAGCTGGTACCGCCGCGACGTCGAGATCCGCCGCCGCGCCTGGCAGATCCGCGCCACGTCCCCGGCTCGCACGGCGCAGCCCAACCCGGGCCACCACGCCCTCGTCACCCTCGAGCGTCAGCACCGCCTGGCCGGCATCGTCACGCAGAACACCGACGGCCTGCACCTGGCGGCGGGTTCGTCGCCCGAACTCGTCCACGAGATCCACGGCAACGCCCGCTCGTGGCGCTGCGAGGGGTGCGACGCCACCGGCCCGCTCGCCGAGATGCTCGCCCTGGTCGAGGCGGGTGACCCCGACCCCCGCTGCCCCCGCTGTGGGGGGATCACCCGGGCGACCGTGGTGCTGTTCGGCGAGATGCTCGACCCGGCGGTGCTGGACGCCGCGGTGGCGCTCGCCGAGCGGTGCGATCTTGTGCTCGCCGTCGGCACCTCCCTGCAGGTGCACCCCGTGGCCGGGCTGGTGCCCCACGCGGTCGGTCGCGGCGCCCTGCTCGTCATCGTCAACGCCGAGCCCACACCGTACGATCCGCAGGCGGACGCCGTCGTCCGGCACCGCATCGAGGAGGCGCTTCCCGCCCTGGTGGCCTGAGCCGGGTCAGGCCACGGCGGCCCCGTCCTTCCACACCCCGCGCACGCTCCAGTCGGACGCCAGCGCCACCACGTCCGCACGGGCCCCGGGAACGAGCTCGCCGACGCCGTCCAGGCCGAGGTAGCGCGCGGGGTGCAGGGTGGCAGCGCGCACGGCGTCGGCCCACGGCACCCCCCAGCCGATGACGTTGCGCACCGCGTCGCCGAGCACGAGCGTGCTGCCGGCGATCGTCTCGGTGCCGGCGACCAGCGCCTTGCCGTCCCGGACGTCCACGTCGAGCGAACCCGAGGTGAAGTGCCCGTCCGGCATGCCGGCGGCGGCGAGCGCGTCCGTGATCAGCACGACGCGTCCGGGCGCCTGGCCGAATACCCAGCGCACCAGCTCGGGGTTTAGGTGGACGCCGTCGGCGATGACCTCCAGCCACGCGTCGGCGTCCTGCAGCAGCGCCAGGATGGGCCCGGGCCGGCGGTGGTGGAGGCCCGGCATGGCGTTGAACAGGTGCGTGACCCCACTCACCCCCGCCACCAGGGCGTCCCGCGTCTGGTCGAACGTGGCCGCCGTGTGCCCGATGGCGGCGACCACCCCCCGGTCGGCAAGAAAGCGGACGGCGTCCATCGCCCCCGGGCGTTCCACCGCGATGGTGACCATGCGAACGATCCCCTCGCCCGCCTCGACGATGTGGGCGACGTCGGCCGGGTCGGGGTCGCACAGCAGGTCGACGGGGTGCGCGCCGTGGAATTCCTCGGCGATCCAGGGCCCCTCGAGATGGACGCCCGCGATCGTCCTCGCCGCGACGTGCGGCACCAAAGCAGCGACGCGTTCGGCCAGGGAGGCCACCGGCATGGTGACGAAGGAGGCGACCGCGCTCGTGGTGCCGTGCCGCAGGTGGTGGGCGGCGGCCGTGACCGGATCGTTGGCGAATTCCGCGCCCGCACCGCCGTGGGTGTGGACGTCCACCAACCCTGGCGCCAGCGTCACGTCGCCGAGATCGACCTCCTGCGCCGCGGCACCGTGCGGCTCACCTGAGACCCCGACGACCCGCCCCGCCGCGATGTCCAGGACGCCGGGCGCCACCACCTCGTGGCCCGTGAAGACCCGCCCCGCCCGGAGGCGGGTGTCACAGGCCGGTGCGGAACCGCTGCCAGTCGGGCTTGCGCTCATAGGTTTCACGGTAGTACTCGGCCAGCTGCAGCTTGGCGGCGGCCGCCTCGTCCACCACCACGGTCGCACGCCGGTGCAACTGCAGCACCGACCCGGGCACCATGGCCGTGATCGGCCCCTCGACCAGCCCGGCGACGGCGTCCGCCTTGCCGTCGCCCTGCGCGACCAGCACCACCTCGTGCGCGGCCATGATCGTGCCGAGCCCCTGGGTGAGGCAGTGCGTGGGCACCTCGTCGGCGGACGCGAAGAAGCGCGCGTTGTCGAAGCGGGTGCGAGCCGTGAGCGTCTTGATGCGCGTGCGGGACGCCAGCGAGCTGGTGGGCTCGTTGAACCCGACGTGGCCGTTCGAGCCGATGCCCAGGATCTGGACGTCGACGCCGCCAGCGGCCGCGATGGCGTCCTCGTACGCCGCCGCGGCGGCCTCGAGATCCTGCGCACGGCCGTCGGGCACGTGGACGCGAGCCGGATCGAGGCCCAGCGGCTCGGTCACGGTGCGGCGGATCACCTCTTCGTAGGACTCGGGGTGCCCCGGCGGCAGGCCGACGTACTCATCGAGGGCGAAGGCGTGGGCGTCGGAGAGGTCCAATTCTCCGGACGCCACCCGCGCGGCCAGCGCGTCGTAGAGCGCGACGGGCGACGACCCGGTGGCCACGCCGATGACTGGCTGCGGCCCCCGGTCGCGCGCGACGCGCTCGACCTTGGCGGCAGCCAGCTGGGCGACCGCCTCGGCGTCCGGACAGATGATGACTTCCATGACAACTCCTGTTCAGGGATCCCGGGGGCTGGGCCCGTGCTGGCCCAGCATCCGGAGGATGGGTGTGTAGTGGTCGACCACCGCCGCCCGGTAGGCGTCGATGTCGCCGGCGATCGCGGCATCGAGCATCCGCTCGTGCGCCAACGCGGTGTCGGTCAGGTCACGCGGCCCAGCCAGACCGAGCCGGGGGGCGACCGTCATGTGAATGTCCCAGAACGCGGCGACAATCTCCCCGTAGAGATCGTTGCCGAGCCGCTCGGCGAGGGTGAGGTGGAACGTCCGGTCCTCGGAGCTGAAGCTCTCGCCGCGGCCCGCGGCGTCCGCCATGGCCCGAACGCAGGCCCTCAGTTCGGGGTCGTCGCGCCCCGCGAGCCGCTCCACGATGCGCGGGGCGAGCCCCAGGTCGAGCCCCGTGCGCACCTCGACCACCTGGGTGAGCATCGTCGTGTCGTCCCCGGGTGCCAACACCCCCCGGAAGACCATGCCCTCCACCAGGGGGCGCATCGACAGCTGCCCGACGAACGTGCCGGTGCCGTGGCGCACTTGCAGGATGTCGAGGGCGGTCAGCGTCCGGACGGCCTCGCGCAGCTTGGAGCGCGACACGCCCGTCGTCTCCACGAGCTCGGACTCCGTCGGCATCGGGTCGCCGGGCTTGAGGCCTCGCGCGAGCATCAGCTCCTTGATCGCCGTGGTGGTGTGCCAGCGCCCCCCCGGCAGCGGATCGTGATCCATTCGTGATTGCTCCTTCGCCCTGCGTCCCTCTATACTGGCACAAACGTCAGACATCGGACGTCCGACATTAGGAGCGTCCACGAGCAACGAACTCTTCCCCGGCACCACGCGCCGGCGCTTCCTGGGGCTGGCCGGGGCCATGGGCGCCGCTGCGGCTCTCACCGGCACCCTCTCGGCCTGCGGCACCACCCCCGCCCAGCGCGAAACGACCGGCACCGACGCCGGCACCACCCCCGGCGCAGGCACGGCCGCCGAGGACGGCACCATCACCGCCGGCATCAGCTACGAGCTCGGCACCAACGGCTACGACCCGCTGACCACGACCGCTGCCCTCACGCTGGCCGCGAACCGGTGTAGTCGTCGAACCGCTCGAAGACGATCTCGCGCGACGTGGCCGAGTTGTCGGTCATGCGCCACGGGCCCATGGACCTCGTCCCGGAGCTCTCGATCGCCACCCTGGAGCAGAACGCCACGGTGGCGTCCGAGCAGGGCTTCGGTCTGCTGTTCGCCATGTTCAACCAGGGCAAGGCGCCGTTCGACGACGTGCGCAACCGGCAGGCGTTCCTCTACGCGATCGACATGGAGAAGGTCGTCCAGACCGCCTACCAGGGCAACGCCACCCCGGCCACCTCGTTCCTCCAGGAGACGCACCCCTCGTACGAGCGGGCGTCGACGGTGTACGCGCTGGACGCCGACCGCGCCCGCGCACTGCTCGCCGAGACCGGTCTGACCTCGTTCCGCATGATGTGCACCAACCACGGCTGGGTGCAGCTCGCCACCCCCATCATCAGGGAGTCGCTGGAGGCGGTCGGCCTGACCGTGGAGTTCGACGAGCGGCAGAGCTCGGAGGCCTACAACGCCATCACCGGGCCCGAGAACGTGAACGCCTATGACGTGCTCGTCGCCCCCGGCGACCCGTCGGTGTTCGGCTCGGACGCCGACCTGCTCATGCGCTGGTGGTACGCCGGGGACACCTGGACCGAGGCCCGGATGCACTGGAAGGGCACGGAGTCGTACACGCAGGTGCAGACGCTGCTCGACGAGGGCGCCCGGCAGACCGGTGCCGAGCAGGAGGCGACGTGGAGCGAGATCTTCAACCTCCTCAGCGACGAGGTGCCGCTGTACCCGCTGTTCCACCGCAAGACGACGACGGGCTACGACGCCGACACGCTGGTCGACTTCCAGCCCATCGCCCTGACGGGTCTGTCGTTCATCGACGTCGGCACCACGCAGGCCTGACCCCCTGACGCGGGTGGCCGGCCCCTCCCTCCGGGCCGGCCACCCGTCCCCCGACCCACCCCGCTGGGGGCCGGTCCCGTTTTCGTCATCTCCTTGGAGTCACCTGTGACCACCTTGCTCCAACTCATCGGACGCCGCCTCGTCGCGTTCCCCGTCATGGTGCTGGGCGTGACGCTGCTGGTGTTCCTGGTGATGTCCTTCTCCCCGGCCGACCCGGCCCGTCTCGCCCTCGGTGAGGCGGCGTCCCAGGAGGCCATCGAGGCCTACCGGGAGACCCACGGCCTCAACGACCCCCTGCTCGTGCGCTACGTCTCTTTCCTCGGCGGTCTGCTACGCGGTGACCTGGGGATGAGCGCCGGCAACGTGCCGGTGACGGAGTACGTCGCCGCGGCATTCCCCATCACGCTGCAGCTCACCTTGGTGGGTCTGGTGCTGGCCGTCGTCTTGTCGCTCGTGCTGGGCATCACCGCCGCGCTGTACCGCGACCGCTGGCCCGACCAGATCATTCGCGTCCTGTCGATCGCGGCGCTGGCGACGCCGTCCTTCTGGCTGGCGATCCTGCTGATCCAGTGGCTCTCGACGGTGCCCGGGGGCGCCGGGCTCTACCCGGCCGTCATCGCCCGCTGGGTGCCGTTCACCCAGGATCCGGGCATCTGGGTGAACAACATCTCGCTGCCCGCCATCGCGCTCGCGGTGCCCGTGGCCGGCTCCCTGACGCGCGTGGTGCGCACCTCGATGGTGGAGGAGCTCGACCGCGACTACGTCCGCACCGCGATCGGCGCCGGCATCCCCCGGCCGGTCGTGATCGCCCGCAACGTGCTGCGCAACGCGCTGATCACCCCCATCACCGTGCTCGGCCTGCGCGTCGGCTACCTGATGGGCGGTGCCGTCATCATCGAGATCATCTTCAACATCCGCGCCATGGGCCAGCTCATCCTCGACGGGGTGACACGGAACGATGTCTATCTCGTCCAGGGCGTCACCTTGACGGTGGCGATCGCGTTCATCGTCATCAACATCATCGTGGACGTGCTCTACGTCCTCGTGAACCCCAGGATCAGGACGGTCTGCCATGCGCCGCCGCCTCACCGAACGCCTCTCCGAGCCCGGCCTGCGCCTGCGCGCCCTGCCGTGGGGGTCCCGCATCGCGCTCGTGCTGCTCGCCGTGGTCGCCCTCATGGCGATCTTCGCGCCGCTCGTCGCCACGCAGAGCCCGCTGGCCACCGGCACCCCCGCCCAGCCGCCGAGCGCCGAGCACTTCTTCGGCACCGACCAGATCGGACGCGACATCTTCAGCCGGGTCGTGCACGGTGCGCGCAGCTCGCTCGTGATCGGCCTGGCTGCGACCGCGGTGGCCCTGGTGGCCGCGGCCGTCCTCGGCTCGGTCGCCGCCACGAGCCACAAGTGGGTCTCCGAGGTGCTCATGCGCATCCTCGACATCATCATGAGCTTCCCCGGCATCGCGCTCGCCGCGGTGTTCGTCGCCGTGTGGGGGGCGTCCCTGCCGGTGCTCGTGTTCGCCATCGCGTTCCTCTACACCCCGCAGCTCACCCGGGTGGTGCGCGCCAATGTGCTCGCCCAGTTCGGGGAGGACTACGTGGCCGCGTCCCGCGTCATGGGCGCCGCGACGTGGTGGATCCTCGCCAAGCACGTCGCCCGCAACTGCATCGCGCCCATCCTGGTGTTCGCCACCGTGCTGGTCGCGGACGCCATCGTGTTCGAGGCGTCCCTGTCGTTCATCAACGCTGGGGTCCGCCCGCCGAACCCGTCCTGGGGCAACGTGCTGGCCGACGGCAAGCAGTTGCTCCTCATCGGCGGCTGGTGGGCCACGTTCTTCCCCGGCCTCGCCATCCTCGTCACCACGTTGTGCCTCAACATCCTCTCCGAGGGGATGACCGACGCGATGGTCGCGCCGAAGGCGCGGCGTCCGGTCAGGATCCGCGACGCCGCCGACGAGGCGGGGGCGGACGCCGTGGCGGCCGAGCTCGCCGCCGCCGGGGAGCCCGCCGTGCCGCTGGAGGAGCGCCTGGCCGCGCTCGCCGTGGTGGAGGCCGAGCGGAACGACCGGCTCGTCTACACCGAGGACGCCACGCCCCTGCTGGAGGTCGACAACCTGTCGATCCGCTTCCCCGAGCAGCATGGGGACGTCGCGGTGGTCGACCACGTGAGCTTCGCCGTGCGCCCCGGCGAGACGATGGGCCTGGTCGGCGAGTCCGGCTGCGGCAAGTCGATCACGTCGATGGCGATCATGGGGCTGTTGCCGCCCTCGGCGCGGCTGTCGGGATCGATCCGCTTCGACGGCACCGACCTGCTCACGCTCAGCCCGGCCCGGCACAACGCCCTGCGCGGCCACGAGATCGCCATGATCTACCAGGACGCCCTCAGCTCCCTGAACCCGTCGATGTTGGTGCGCACCCAGCTGAAGCAGCTCACGTCGCGCGGGGGGCAGCGGTCGGCCGAGGACTTGCTCGACCTGGTGGGCCTCGACCCGGCCCGCACGCTGGCGTCCTACCCGCACGAACTCTCGGGTGGGCAGCGGCAGCGGGTCCTCATCGCGATGGCGCTGACGCGCAACCCGCGCCTGGTCATCGCCGACGAGCCGACCACGGCGCTCGACGTGACGGTGCAGAAGCAGGTCATCGACCTGCTCAACGACCTGCGGGAGAAGCTCGGCTTCGCCATGGTCTTCGTCAGCCACGATCTGGCGCTCGTCGCGTCCGTCGCCCACCGCGTCACCGTGATGTACGCCGGGCAGGTCGTCGAGTCGGGCGCGACGGCCGACCTGCTGCGCGACCCGCGCCACGAGTACACCCGGGGGTTGCTCGGATCGGTGCTCTCCATCGTGTCCGGGGCGGGCCGGCTGCACCAGGTGCCGGGCGTGGTGCCCAGCCCGCGGGAGTTCGTCACCGGTGACCGCTTCGCGCCCCGCTCCTCCCACCCGGAGATCGGGCGCGACGTCCGGCCGCCGATGGTCACCGTGCCGGGCACCGACCACGTGTATGCGGCCCACCCCGAACTGGAGGCCCTCCGATGAGCCACGCTGCCACCACCGCCGGCCCTGCCGGCCCTGCCGACGACTCTCCGGCACTGGAGCTGCGCGGCGTCCACGTGATCCACCGGACGCGGACCGGCGGGCTCTTCCGCCCCGGCACCGTCCATGCCGTGAACGACGTCGACTTCACCGTGCGCCGCGGCGAGACGGTGGGCATCGTGGGCGAGTCGGGCTGCGGGAAGTCCACGCTCGCCCGGGTGCTCGTGGGTCTGCAACGCCCGACGCAGGGCGAGGTGCTGTTCCGGGGCCGTCCGTTGCGCTACGGCGCGGGGTTCCGGCGCGAGCTGGGTCGCGCGGTCTCCGTGGTGTTCCAGGATCCTGCGACCGCCCTCAACCCGCGGATGCCCGTGCGCGACCAGCTGCTCGACCCGCCCGTCGTCCACCGCATCGGGACGGAGGACGAGCGGGAGGCGCGGGTGCGCCGGCTGCTCGAACTGGTCGGCCTGCCCGCCTCGGCGCTGGACGTGCTGCCCCGCCAGATCTCCGGCGGGCAGCGGCAGCGGGTCGCGATCGCCCGGGCGCTGTCGCTCGAGCCGGACGTCATCGTCGCCGACGAACCCACCTCTGCCCTCGACGTGTCGGTGCGCGCCCAGGTGCTCAACCTCCTCACCGACCTCAAGGACGGCCTCGGCCTGGGCATGGTGTTCATCAGCCACGACATCGCGACGGTCCGCTACGTCTCCGACCGGATGGCCGTGATGAACGCCGGGCAGATCGTCGAGACCGGGCCGTCCGACGCGCTCTTCACCCACCCGCAGCACCCGTACACGCGCACCCTGCTCGGTGCCGCCCCGACCCTCCTGGAGAGGTGACCCATGTCGTTGTTGTCCGGCATCATCCCCCCCGTCCTGACGCCCTTCACGGTCGACGGCGAGCTTGACCTGCCGAGCCTGGACCGTCTGGTCGACCACTTGGTGGCCGGCGGCATGGACGGCTTGTTCGTGCTCGGCTCATCCGGCCAGGTGGCCTACCTGACCGACGCGGAGCGCGAGGCGGTGGTCCGCCGGGTGGTGGATCGTGCTGCGGGCCGAGTGCCCGTGTTCGTCGGGACGCCCGACCTGACGGCCCGCCGGGTCGCGGAGCTGGCGCGCCGCGTTGTCGACTGGGGTGCGGACGCCGTCGTGGCGACCGCGCCCTTCTACGCGCTCGCGTCGGCGGCGGAGGTCGCCCAGCACTTCCGGATGATCGCGCGCGCCGTCGACGTCCCGGTGATCGCGTACGACGTGCCGGTGCGGGTGAACGCGAAGTTGGGCGTCGACCTCGTGGTGGAGCTGGGGCGCGAGGGGGTGTTGGCCGGGGTCAAGGACTCCTCCGGCGATGACGTCTCCTTCCGCCGCCTGGTGCGGGCCAACGCGGACGCCGGCTCCCCCCTGTCGATCTCGACCGGTCACGAGGTGATGGTCGACGGCATGGCGCTGCTGGGGGCCGACGGCGTGGTCCCCGGCCTGGCGAACGTCGATCCGGCCGGGTACCGGCGCCTCTGGGACGCCGCCCTCCTGGGCGACTGGGGTGCTGCCCGGGCCGAGCAGGATCGCCTGGCCCACCTGTTCGAGATCGCGTTCACCCCGGTGGGTCTCGGTGGTGACGCCGCGGGCATCGGGGCGTTCAAGGCGGCTCTGGCGCGGCTGGGTGTGATCGCGTCCGGAGCCATGCCCGCACCGCTCACGCCGCTGCCGGACGCGGCGCTCGCCCGCATCGACGTCCTCCTTGCCGAGGTGGGCCTCGTGGCGTCGCCGCGGGGGGTGGCGTCATGACGGTGGATCTCGAGGCCCTGCGCGGTGGCGTGGTCGTGTCGTGCCAGGCCTACCCCGGCGAGCCGATGCTCGACCCGCGGACGATGGCGCAGGTCGCCCAGGCGGCGGTGGCCGGTGGAGCGGTGGGCATCCGCGGCAAGGGACTGGACGACCTGCGGGCCATGCGCCCCGTGCTGTCCGTGCCGCTGATCGGGCTGGTGAAGGTGGGGGACTCCGGGGTCTACATCACCCCGACCCTCGACGACTGCCTCGCCGTCGCCGACACCGGCGTCGAGGTGGTGGCCCTGGACGGGACGCGGCGGCCGCGTCCGGACGGGCTGTCGTTCGCCCGCACCGTCACCGAGCTGAAGAACCGTTTCCCTGACGTGCTGGTGATGGCCGACTGCGGGTCGGCCGACGACGCGGCCGCCGCGCAGGACGCCGGCGCGGACATCCTCGGGACCACCCTGGCCGGCTACACCGGTGAGCGACCCAAGACGGACGGCCCCGATTGGGAGTGCATCGACGAGGTCGTGGCGCTGGCGTCCGTGCCGGTGTTCGTCGAGGGCCGGATCCACACGCCGGCTCAGGCTGCACGCGCGATCCGGCACGGCGCATGGGCCGTCGTGGTCGGCACCGCCATCACCCACCCGACGACCCTCACGGGCTGGTTCACCGAAGCCGTGGCCTCGGCCTGAGCCCACCCGGCGCACCGCAGCTCCACCCGGCGCAGCTCAACACCACTGGGCAGACCTCAGTTCCACGTGGCGCAGCGCCGCTCACCTGGAGGGCCTTGGACGGGCCGCCACGTGAGCGGCACTGCGCCACGTCATTCTCGGGTGCGCCACGTGAATGCCGGGTGCGCCACGTGGACCGTCTGTTGGCCGACGCCGGGTGTTCCCGTGAATCGCCGGGGTCAGTCGCCGCGGGGCGGAACCACGGCGTCGGCGTCCGGGGCCAGCCGGCCCGCCGCGATGGACTCCGCCCAGTGGCACGCCACGCGCCGCCCCGGCGCGATCTCGCGCAGCGCGGGCACCTCGGTGCGGCACAGCTCGTCGCGCACCCAGGGGCACCGGGTGTGGAAGCGGCATCCGGTCGGCGGGTTCGCCGGGCTGGGCAGGTCGCCGGAGAGCAGGATGCGCTCGCGGGACGCCTCGGCGACCGGATCCGGCACCGGGATCGCCGAGAGCAGCGTGATCGTGTAGGGGTGCAGCGGCTCGGCGTAGAGGTCGTCGGCCGGTGCCTCCTCGACGATGACGCCGAGATACATCACCCCGATGCGGTCGCTGATGTGCCGGACGACCGCCAGGTCGTGGGCGACCACGACGTAGGTGAGGCCGAGGGCGTCCTGCAGATCCTCGAGCAGGTTGATGACCTGGGCCTGCACCGAGACGTCGAGCGCCGAGACGGGCTCGTCGGCGATCACCAGCTCGGGGTTCAGGATCACCGCGCGCGCGATGCCGATCCGCTGCCGCTGCCCGCCGGAGAACTCGTGGGGGTACTTCTCGAGCGTCGCGCGGGGCAGGCCCACCAGCTCGAGCATGCGCACCGCCTTGGCGAGGTGGGACGCCGACGAGTCGGCCCCGAACTCCTCCCGATCGGCCTCCGCCAAGCCGTGGACGCGCAACGGCTCGGTGAGCAGCGACTGGATCGACTGGCGGGGGTCGAGGCTCGCCATCGGATCCTGGAACACCATCTGCATCCGTCGGCGCAGCACCCGCAGCGGCTCGCCGCGGAGCTGGGTGATGTCGTCGCCGTCGAAGACGATCTGCCCGCCCGCGGTCTCCTCCAGGCGCAGCAGCGCCCGGCCGAGCGTCGACTTGCCGCAGCCCGATTCGCCGACGAGCCCGTAGGTGCTGCCGCGCGGCACGGCCAGGCTGACGCCGTCCACCGCGCGCACGTGGCCGACTGTGCGGTCGAACACCAGCCCCCGGCGGATCGGGTAGTGCACCTTGAGATCCTGGGCCTCGACGAGGTGATCGGTCACGGGGCCTCCTGGATCGTGGCGGTGACGGCACCGGGCGCGGCGCCGCCCGCGGGGTGGACGCAGCGGACGTCGTGGCCCGGCCCCAGGGGGGCGAGGGCCAGGTCGCCGCGCACGCAGGCGTCCGTCACGAACCGGCAGCGGGGCGCAAACGCGCAGGCCCGATCCCACGCCACCACGTCGCGCGGCGTCCCCGGGATCGGCGTGAGCGGCAGCGACCGGTCGCCGTCCAGCCGTGGGATCGAGGCCAGCAGCCCCTCCGTGTAGCGGTGCCGGGGGCGCGCGAACAGCTCGTGACAGCCCGCCCGCTCGACGATGCGGCCGGCGTACATGACGTTCACCTGGTCGCACAGCCCGGCGACGACCCCCAGGTCGTGCGTGATCATGACCATCGCCGTCCCCAGATCCCTGACCAGCTCGACCAGCAGTTCAAGCACCTGGGCCTGGATCGTCACGTCGAGCGCGGTGGTCGGCTCGTCGCAGATCAGGAGCTTCGGCTTGCACGCCAGCGCCGTCGCGATCAGCGCCCGCTGGCGCATGCCGCCCGACAGCTGGTGCGGGTACTCCCCCAGCCGGCGCGCCGGGTCGGGGATGCCGCACCGCCGCAGCAGGTCGACGGCCTGGTCGCGGGCGTCCGCCCGCGAGAGCCGCTCGTGGGCGTGCAGCACCTCGGTCACCTGGGTCCCCACGGTGACGACGGGGTTGAGCGAGGTCATCGGGTCCTGGAACACCATGGCGAGCTCGGCGCCGCGGTACCGGGCGCGCTCGCGGTCGGGCATCGTCAGCAGGTCGCGGCCGCGGTAACGCGCCTCGCCGCTGATCCGGACGCCGCGCGCCGGGAGCAGCCCCATCACGGCCATCGACGTCACCGACTTGCCCGAGCCCGACTCCCCCACGATGCCCACGACCTCGCCGCCCGCCACGTCGAACGACACGTGGTGGACCGCCGTGAACCCCGGCTGGCCGCGGCGTCCGAACACCACGCTCAGGTCACGCACGCTCAACAGGGGCCCGCCACCGACCGAACCGGACGCCGCCGCCCCACCCACCACGGTGCTCACGGCCTCACCTCCGCGACTTCGGGTCGAGGGCCTCGCGCAGGGCCTCCCCGAGCAGGGTGAACCCCAGCGCGGTCACGGCGATGCACAGGCCCGGCAACAGGGTCAGGTGCGGGTAGGACTGCAGCCGCTCCTGGCCGCGCACCAGCATGCGACCCCACTCGGCGACCGTCGGGTCGGGCGAGCCCATGCCCAGGTAGCTCAGCGCGGCCACCTCGATGATCGCGGTGGCCAGCACCAGCGTGGCCTGCACGATCACCGGCCCCAGCGAGTTCGGCAGCACGTGCGCCATCACGATCGTGCGCCGCCGCAGCCCGAGCGACGTGGAGGCCAGCACGTAGTCCTGCCCCCGCTGGCGCAGCATCGAGCCGCGCAGCAGCCGCGCGAAGATCGGCACCTGGGCGGCTGCGATCGCGATCATCAGCGCCTCGGGACGCCGCCCCACGATGGCCGCCACGCTGACGGCCAGCAGCAGGGCGGGGATGGACAACAGGATGTCGACGATCCGCATCACCAGCGTGTCCACCCACCCGCCGAAAGCGCCGGCGAGGCCACCCAGCAGCGCGCCACCGGCGAGGCCGAGCAGCGTCGAGACGATGCCGATGATGAGCGACTGCCGGGCGCCGTGGATGAGCTGGGTGAGGAAGTCCGAGCCGAACGAGTCGAGCCCCAGCGGGTGCTCGGCCGAGAACGGCGGCAGCGTGGTCGGGGTGATCTGGTTGGCCCACTGGGTGCGGGCCGGCTCGTAGGGCGCGAGCACGGGTGCGAACACCGCGACGAGCACGAAGATCGTCACGATCACGGCCCCCACGATGGCCGAGGGGTCGCGGCGCAGCCGCCGGAACGCGCCGGCCCACAGGCTGGTGCCGGTCTCCTGGGCGTCCAGGGCCGGACCCATGGCGTCCACCAGCGACTGCGGCCGGGGCAGGCCCTCGTCGGGCGTGAACGAGGCGGGGGTCACGGAGGTCATCGCACACGCATCCTCGGGTCGAAGAGGCCGTACACGATGTCGACCACCAGGTTCACCAGCGCGTAGATCAGCGCGATGAACAGGATGAAGCCCTGCAGCACGGCGTAGTCGAGCGTCGCGATGGCGTCGAACAGGTAGCTGCCGATGCCGTTGAACGCGAACACGCTCTCGGTGAGCACTGCCCCGGAGAGCAACTGCCCGGTGAGCAGGCCGATCATCGTGATGACCGGCAGCATGGCGTTCTTGAGGACGTGGCGGCGGGTGATGAGACCCCGGGCCAGGCCCTTGGCGCGGGCGGTGCGGACGTAGTCCTCGCCCAGCACCTCGAGCACCGACGCCCGCGTCATGCGGGTGATGGCCGCCAGGGGGATCGACCCCAGCGCCAGCGCGGGCAGGATGAGGTGGCGGACGGCGTCCCACGCCGCGTCCCACTCCCGTGTCATCAACCCGTCGAGCACGTAGAAGTTGGTGATGTGGGTGGCGTTGATCCGCACGTCCTGACGCCCCGACGGCGGCAGCACCGCCAGCCAGTCCAGGCCCGGCAGCCCGATCGCGAACACCACCTTCAGCAGGTAGGCGAGCACGAACACCGGGATGACGACGCCCGCGAGCGAGCTGCCGACGGCCACCAGGTCGAGGACGCCGCCCGCTCGCTTGGCCGCGAAATACCCGAGCGGGATGCCGACCACCACCGCGAACAGCAGCGCCGCCACCGAGAGCTCCACCGTGGCGGGGAAGCGCTCCACGAACGTGGCCAGCACCGGTTGGCCGGTGCGCGGGCTGTTGCCGAAGTTCCCCTGCAGCAGCTGGCCCATGTAACGCACGTACTGCACGGGCAGCGGCTGGTCGAACCCGTACTGCGCGTTGAGGCGCTCGATGCCCTGGGGCGTGGCCCGGTCCCCCAGCAGCGCGCGCGCCGGGTCACCCGGCAGCGCGCGCAGCCAGGCGAACAGCAGCAGGCTCAGCCCGAAGAGCACCGGAACCAGCAGCAGCAGCCGCCGGACGACGAAGCGCAGCATGCGTCAACGCGTGATGGTGATCGTGTTCCAGACCTCGTCCTGCACCGGGCTCGGCTCGTAGCCCTCGACACCGGGGCCCAACGCCAGCGACGGGGCCGGGTGCGCGATCGGCACGCCCGGCACGAAGTCGGCGATCATCTGGTTGATTTCGGCGTAGCGGGCCTCCTGCTCGTCGGCGGTCGCGAGCTGGCGGGCCTCGGCGAGCGCGGTGAACAGCTCGGTGTTGTCGAAGCCCCACTCGTTGCTGTGCTGGCCGAAGAACACGCCGATGAAGTTGTCCGGGTCGTTGTAGTCACCCGTCCAGCCGAGGAAGTGCACGTCGCGCTGGTCGATGCCGGCATCCGACTGCACCATGTCCAGGTAGTCGGGGCTCCAGCGGGCCGTCACCGGCTCCACCGTGATGCCCACGGCCTCGAGCTGGGCGCGGATCGCGACGAACGTGTCCTCCGGCGTGGGCATGTAGGGCCGCGAGACGCCGGTCGGGTAGGCGAACCGCAGCGTGAGGTCGGCCTGACCGGCCTCGGCGAGGAGTTCGCGCGCCCGGTCGGGGTCGTAGGCGTACTGCGTGACGTCGGGGTTGTAGCCGTTCACCGAGTCCGGCATGTACTCGATGGCCGCGATGGACCCCTCGGGCAGCGACTGGCTGATCACCGCGTCCTTGTCGATCGCGTGGTTGATCGCCTGGCGGACGCGGATGTCCTGCATCGCCGGGTTCACGTTCTGGTTGATGCCGAGGTACAAGATGTTGAAGGCGGGCCGGTTGAGCACCTGGAAGCCGGCGTCCTTCAACACCTGGATGTCGGCGGGGGCCACGAGGTCGTACCCGTCGATGTTGCCGGCCTGGAGCTCCTGGGTGCGGGCGCGGGCGTCGGAGATGATGCGGACGACGACGCGGCTGACCTGCGCGGCCTCGCCGTGGTAGTCGTCGTTGCGCACGAGCGTCACCTGCTGGCCGCGGTCCCAGCTCTCGAACGTGAAGGGGCCGGTGCCGGTCGGGTGGGCCGTCGCGTACTCGGAGAAGCGCGGGTCGTCGACGGTGCCCTGGGTGTTGTCGGCGTTGTACTGCTCCATCGCCGACGGGGACTGCATGGAGAACGCGGGCAGCGTCATCGCGTCCACGAAGGACGCGAACGGCGCGGTGAGGTGCACCGTCACCTCGTTGTCGCCGTTGGTCTCGCAGCGGTCGTAGATGCCGGGCTCGGCGCCGTCCTCGGGGTTGCGGTAACCACGGAAGAGCTTGCCGTAGTAGTAGGTGATGTTCTCGTTCTGGTTGATGCCGCTCCAGTTGGCCCAGCGCTCGAAGTTGGCGACCACGGCGTCCGCGTTGAACGGGGTGCCGTCGTGGAACGTCACGCCCTCCTTGAGGGTGAACGTGTGCGCCAGGCCGTCGTCGGAGCTCGTCCACTCCGTCGCGAGCAGGGGCGCCAGCTCGGTGGAGCCGGGCTCGACGGTCACCAGGCCCTCGAAGATCTGGCGGGCGATGCGGAACGTCTCGCCGTCCGACGCCATCGCCGGGTCGAGCATGACCGGGTCGGAGGACCCGGCGAAGATGAACGTCTCGGCCGTGGTGCCGGTGCTGCCCGGCTGGCCGGCGCTGGTGCTGGCGGAGTCCGGGGTGCGCTGGCTCTGGGCGCACCCGGCGAGGGTGCCGGCGGCGGCGACGGCGGAGATGCCGAACAGGGTCCGGCGGTGCAGGGTGCTCATGGGGTTCACCTCAGGATCGGGGAATCGGATGCGTGGCACCCTAGCCGCGGCGTCCGACACTCGAGGTTTCGTCCGGATCACGATTTGGCGTCGGTCGCCGGCAGGCAGGGTGCCTGGCCGGCCCGACAATGGGGGCATGACGCCGCTCATCACGTTCACCTGGCCGGAAACCGCCCTCGAGATCCTCACCGTGCTCGTCGTCGCCGGGATCGGCCGGCTGGTCGTGGCCCGAGCGATCAAACTGGGGGTCGCGGCGTCCCTGCACACGGCCGACCGGCGCCGCGAGGGCGTCACGGGGCGGGCCGAGCAGATCCTGCGCGAGGTCAGCGGCGCGAACGACGCGCGCCACGTCGCCCGGGTGAAAACGATCGGCTCGGTGCTGCGCAACGCCCTCGACGTGGTGGTGTTCGTGCTCATCGTGCTGACGATCCTGAGCATCCTGGGCATCCCGCTCGGCCCGCTGCTCGCGTCGGCCGGCATCGGTGGCGTGGCCATCGCGTTCGGCGCCCAGTCGCTGGTGAAGGACTACATCACCGGCATCCTGATGATCTTGGAGGACCAGTTCGGCGTCGGCGATCTGATCGACACCGGGGAGGTGACCGGCACGGTCGAGGAGGTCGGCCTGCGCGTCACGCGGCTGCGCGACTCCACCGGCCAGGTCTGGTACGTCCGCAACGGCGAAATCGTGCGCATCGGCAACCAGTCCCAGGGCTGGTCGACCGGCAGCGTCGGCGTCCCCATCGCCTGGGACGAGGATGCGGCGCGGGCCATCGACGTCCTGCAGGAGGTGGTGGACGCCGTCTACGCCGACCCGCGCTGGCAGGGCGTCCTGCTGGAGAAGCCCACGGTCGCAGGGGTGGACGCCGTCGCCGACGGGGCCGCCACCCTCCGCATCTTCGCCAAGACGGCACCGAACCAGCAGTGGGGCGTGCAGCGCGACCTGCTGGAGCGCTCGACCGAGGCGCTGCGGCGCGCCGGCGTCCGCGCACCGGCGTTGCGCCCCCCCGCCCCGCCGGCCTGACCGACCCACCGTCCCTGACCGAGCGGACCGGTTCGCCCGCCTCGCGACTTGCCTGTGGGGCCGCGGCGGCCAAGATGGTGCCCATGAGCCACCGCCGGCCGCAGACGCCGTTCCACGACCTCGACCACTTCATCGCCCACCCGCGGGTGAACGGGCTGGCCCTCAGCCCCGACGGGCGTCGCATCGCCACCATCGTCTCGACGCTGGACGCGAAGAAGACCCGGTACGCCAACGCCATCTGGGAGCTGGACCCCACCGGGGAGCAGCCCGCGCGCCGGGTGACGCGCTCGGCCAAGGGCGAGTCCGGCGCCGCGTACGACGCCGACGGCAACCTGTACTTCATCAGCGCGCGGCCCGACCCGGACGCCGACGGTGACGACCCGGTGCCCGCCCTGTGGATGATTCCCGCCGCGGGCGGCGAGGCCCGCCTGGTGGTGTCGCGGCCGGGCGGCGTCCAGTCCGTGCACACCGGGCGCGAGGGTGGCGTCCTGGTGGTCGCCGGCCTGCTGCCGGTCGCCGAGGCGTCGGACGACCCGGAGAAGACGGACGCGCAGGCGCGCGCGCTGCGCAAGGAGAAGAAGGTCGCGGCCATCCTGCACACCGACGCGCAGGTGCGGTACTGGGACGCCGACCTCGGCCCGGACGCCCCGCACGTGTTCGCGGTGGAGGACGCCCCCGCCGACGAGCCCCAGCCGGCCGCAGACGACACCGACGCGGACGATCCCCCGACCGACCCCGACCTGCCGGGCACGGTCGACGCGGGGCCGCGCAAGCGGCTGCGCCTGCTGACCCGGGGCCTGGGGGCGCGGTTGCGCGGCGGCGGGCTGCACGTCGCGCCCGACGGGTCGTTCGCGCTGGCCGGTGTCACGACCGCCGTCGCGCAGGGCGCGCGCAACGACGGCATCGTGCTGATCGACGTCGCGGCGGGCACGACGCGGGAGATCGTGGCCGGCGACGACGACGTCCACCACGCACCGGGGCCCATTGGCCGAGGCGGCGCCCGCGCCGTCATCACCACCGGACGCCGCGGCACCCGCGACACGGCCACCACGGTGCACCTCGCCCTGCTGGACGTGGCCTCGGGCGCCGTGACGCCGCTCGCCGAGACCTGGGACCAGTGGCCCCACCCGCTGGCCTGGTACCCCGACGGTTCCGCGGTGCTGGTGCAGGCCGACGAGGACGGCCGGGGCCCGCTGTTCCGCGTCGACGCCGGCTCCGGTGAGGTCACCCGGCTCACCGACGAGGCGGCCTACTCGGCGGCCGCGATTGGGCCCGACGGGACGGTCGTCGGCGTCCGGTCGAGCTATGCCTACCCCAGCGAGGTCGTGCGGCTGGACGCCGCCGGCGCGACGCGGCTGCCCAACCCCGTCGAGCGGCCCGACCTGCCCGGCACGCTGACCGAGGTGGAGACGACCGCCGCGGACGGCGTCCGGGTGCGGGCCTGGCTTTGCCTGCCCGAGGGGGCCTCGGCGGACGCCCCCGCCCCGTTGCTGCTGTGGATCCACGGCGGCCCGGTGGGCTCGTGGAACGCCTGGAGCTGGCGGTGGACGCCGTGGAACGCCGTTGCCCAGGGCTACGCCGTGCTGCTGCCCGACCCGGCGCTGAGCACGGGGTACGGGTACGACTTCCTCCAGCGCGGCTGGGGCGCGTGGGGTGACGCGCCGTACACCGACCTGCTGGCGATCACGGACGCCACCGAGGCGCGCGACGACATCGACGGGTCGAGGACGGTGGCGATGGGCGGCTCGTTCGGCGGCTACATGGCCAACTGGATCGCCGGGCACACCGACCGGTTCGCGGCCATCGTGACCCACGCCAGCCTGTGGGCGTTGGACCAGTTCGGCCCCACCACCGATGCCCCCTTCTACTGGTCGCGCGAGATGGGCGGCCTCGCCGAGGCGCACTCGCCGCACCGCTTCGTCGGGCAGATCACCACGCCGATGCTGGTGATCCACGGCGACAAGGACTACCGGGTGCCCATCGGCGAGGGGCTGCGGCTGTGGTGGGAGCTGCTGTCGGCGTCCGGCCTGCCGGCCGACGCCCACGGCCAGAGCCCGCACCGCTTCCTGTACTTCCCCGACGAGAACCACTGGATCCTGCAGCCCCAGCACGCAAAGGTCTGGTACGAGGTGGTGCTGGGGTTCGTCGGCGAGCACGTCCACGGCCGGACGCCAACGCTGCCGGACGTCCTGGGGGCACCGGCGCAGGGCTGAGTCGCGGGCCTGGGGGACGCCGGGCCGGCGCGCGCGGCGTCCTCACCCCCGGTGGCAACCGCTCTCCGGAGGAAACAGATGGAAACCCACACCGACGTCGGCAGTCGGGGGGCGTTCGCGTGACTTCGCCGTCACACAACACCCCTAGGCTTGAGGACATGCCTGATTACATCCAGACGTCCGGGCCGGCTCCCACTGCGGACGAGTCCCCGTCGACCGATCACCGCGTGTACGGCCCCAGCAGCACGCCGAGCCACCCGCTGGCGACGGCGCCCGTCTCCCCGCCGCCCTTCTCGGTGGACGGGTTCGTCAAGGAGTTCCTGCACGAGCTCAACACCAACCAGGGTGTGGCGCTGTCCCGCAGCTCGATCAACGACCAGTACCTCGCGCTCGCCAGCACGGTGAAGAACTACCTGATGGCCCGCTGGCTCGAGACCGGGCGCAAGACCCGCGAGTCGCAGGCCAAGACGGTCGGCTACCTCTCGGCGGAGTACCTGCTCGGCCGCCAGCTCGGCAACGCGCTGCTGGCCACCGACCTCGGCGACATCGCCCAGCGCGGCCTCGAGCTCTGCGGCCTCGATCTCGCGACGCTCCGCGCCCAGGAGGTCGAGCCCGGCCTCGGCAACGGCGGCCTCGGCCGGCTCGCTGCGTGCTTCATCGACTCCCTCGCCACGATGAACGTGCCGTGCATCGGGTACGGCATCCGCTACGAGTACGGCATCTTCCGCCAGACCTTCGTCGACGGACGCCAGGTCGAGCAGCCGGACACGTGGCTGGCGCTCGGCTCGCCGTGGGAGTTCCCGCACCCGGAGGCGTCCGTGACGGTGCACTTCGGCGGTCACACCGAGAAGTACACCGACGCCGCGGGCACCGCGCGCACCCGGTGGGTGCCGGAGTGGAACGTGCTCGGCGTCCCCTACAACTACATGGTGCCGGGCTACCTGAACGGCCGCGTCAACACGCTGCGGCTGTGGAGCGCCCAGGCCACGCAGGCGTTCGACCTCCAGATCTTCAACTCCGGCGACTACGCGGACGCCGTGCGGGCACAGACGTTCGCCGAGAACATCTCGAAGGTGCTCTACCCCGAGGACTCCACGCCGCAGGGCAAGGAGCTGCGCCTGCAGCAGCAGTACTTCTTCGTGGCCTGCTCGCTGCGCGACTTCATCGACAACGAGCTCGAGGAGGGCTTCGACCTCCACCGGCTGCCCGAGCGGATCCACTTCCAGCTCAACGACACCCACCCGGTGATCGCGGTGCCGGAGCTCATGCGCATCCTGGTCGACGACCACGGCTTCGACTGGGACGAGGCGTGGGAGGTCACCCAGCAGTGCTTCGCGTACACCTGCCACACGCTGCTGCCCGAGGCGCTGGAGATCTGGTCGACCGAGCTGCTCGGCCGGCTGCTGCCGCGCCACCTCGAGATCATCTACCAGATCAACGACGAGTTCCTCGCCCGCGTGCGGGAGGCCTTCCCCGGTGACGAGCTGCGCGCGCGTCGCATGTCGATCATCGCGGAGTACCCCTCGCGCGGCGTCCGGATGGCCTACCTGGCCACCGTGGCGGGCACGAAGGTGAACGGTGTGGCGGAACTGCACAGCCAGCTGCTGCGCGACAAGGTGCTGCCGGACTTCTCCGAGCTCTACCCCGACAAGTTCACCAACGTGACCAACGGCGTCACGCCACGGCGCTTCGTGCGCATGGCGAACCCGAAGCTCTCCGAGCTCATCACCGACACCATCGGCTCGGGCTGGGTCACCGACCTCGAGCGGCTGCGTGAGCTGGAGCCCTACGCCGACGACCCGGACTTCCGCGAGCGGTTCCGCGCGGCCAAGGCCTGGAACAAGACGCGGCTCACCGACCTGCTGGCCCAGCGCGACGGCATCGAGCTGCCCGACGGGCACCTGCTGGACGTGATGGTCAAGCGCCTGCACGAGTACAAGCGCCAGTCGCTCAAGCTGCTGCACATCGTGTCGCTGTACGAGCAGGTGCACTCCGGCGCGATCGCCGCGTCCGACCTGACGCCGCGCACCGTCGTGTTCGGCGCCAAGGCGGCGCCCGGTTACAAGATGGCGAAGGACACGATCCACCTCATCAACAAGGTGGCCGCGATCGTCAACGACGATCCCGTTCTCGAGGGACGCCTCAAGGTCGCCTTCCCCGCCAACTACAACGTGACGCTGGCCGAGAAGCTGATCCCCGCCGCCGACCTGAGCGAGCAGATCTCGTTGGCCGGCATGGAGGCGTCCGGCACGGGCAACATGAAGTTCGCGCTCAACGGCGCCCTGACGATCGGCACCGACGACGGCGCGAACGTCGAGATCCGCGAACTGGTGGGTGACAAGCACTTCTTCCTGTTCGGCATGAGCGAGCCGGAGGTCGCGCAGCTGGGCGCGCAGGGCTACCACCCGGGGACGTACTACGAGAGCAACCCCCGCCTGAAGGCGGCGCTGGACCTGATCTGGTCGGGTCACTTCTCCGACGGCGACCGTTACCTGTTCGACTCGGTCGTGACCAACCTGGTGCACAACGATCGTTTCATGGTGCTGGCCGACTTCGACTCCTACCTCGCCACCCAGGCGAAGGTCGAGGAGAAGTACGCCGACGTCGACTCCTGGACGCGCTCGGCCGTGCTGAACGTCGCCCGCAGCGGCTTCTTCAGCTCCGACCGCTCGATGCGCGACTACCTCAAGCGGATCTGGCACACCCAGCCCGTCATCTGAGCCCGACCGCCGCGCGAGCGGCGAACGACCACCGCCGCCACCCGTGTCTCACGGGTGGCGGCGGCGTTTGTCACTCGGACCGCGGGGTCGAGGTCGGGCAGATAGGCGCTGCCCGCGTGGACCCCGGGTGATCCGGCTCGGTTGTCACCACTTCCAGCAGAACTTCTCGCTGCGGTAGGAGTTGCGGCAGAACGCGTACGAGACGAACGAGCCCTTCTCCTCGGCGGGAACCTCGTCGGAATCCTGCAGATCGATGATGTCGGCCATGGTGTTGTCACCTCCTCGGTGTGTGAATCGGGTGGTGCGCGCTGCTCACTTGACGAAGCAGAGCGCGAGCGAGATGTAGGAGTTGCGGCAGAACCGCAGGCTCAGGCGCGACGCCTTCTCCTCCTGCGGTGCGTCCTCCGCACCATCCTGGAGATCGAGGATCTCGGCCATGGGTGTCACCTCCTTCGGGTGGTGGATGGGGATCGACGTGGTCGGCGCTTCACTTCACCCAGCACGCGACCCACGACTTGTAGCTCTTGTGGCAGAGCGCGAGGGAGTAGTTGGACGCCTTCTCCTCCTGGGGAGTGTTGTCCCAGGCTTCCTGGAGATCGATGACATCGGCCATTGAATTCACCTCCTCACATGGTGCTCGATAGGTTCACGTGCCTGCTCGCGTCACTTGACGAGGCAGAACACGTAGGACTGGTAGCTGTTGTGGCAGAAGCCCCAGCTGCGGTTGGACGCCTTCTGCTCGTCGGGAACCTCGGGGCTGTCGTCCTGGAGATCGATGATCTCGGCCATGTGCGATACACCTCCTCTCGGGTGTCGAAGGGTCAGGGGGTCAGGGGGTGCGGTCGGGGCGTGCTGCCCCGAGCCACGGGTCAGCCGTGGCCGACCATCGCGCCGGCCAGGCTGGCCGGGACAAATCCGGGCACCGGCTGCGGGGTGGGGAGCCCGGCGAGGGCGTCCGCCGTGCCCTTGGCGAGCGGCAGCCAGTCGAAGGGGCGCCCACGCCGGACGCTGTGCAGCCCGAGCGCGACCCCGGCGGCGCCGGTGGCCAGATCGGAACTCAGCCTGAGGAACCCGTCGCCGGCGGTGAAGGCCATGCCCTCGCGATGCAACAGGGTGTCGAGCACGAAGTCCTGTTGCCGCTGGATCTCCGCGTGGTCCGTCCCGTCCGCCGCGAGGGCCGCGAGCGTCCCGGCCCGACCGTGGAGCAGGCTCGGGTAGACGTAGAAGTCCGAGGAGCAGGCCCGGGCGAAAGCGGCGCGCTGTTCGTCGGTCAGGAGCTGCTGCTTGGCCAGCCGCTCCGCGATCATCACGACCACCCAGACGCCGGCGCTCCCCCACTCGAGGTAGGGCAGGGCGCGGTTGTTGTCGACGTCGCGGACCATCATGTCGCCGTCCGCCGTGACGAAGCACGCTGCCACCTCGTCGGTGATCCGGTCGATGGCGCGATCGAGCAGCGGGGCCTCGCCGGTGGCGCGGTGGGCGGAGAGGTCCACCAGCGCGAGCCCGCTGAGGCCGAAGTGGAGCCCACGGCGGTGCGTGAGTGCAGCCAGGCTGCTGCCCCCCGCCGCCACGGCCCGGTGGAGCCGTTCGTAGCTGGTGCGGCACCGCTCGAGGAGGTCGTCGTCCCGGGTCGCGCCGGCCAGCTCGAAGCCGGCGAGCAGGACGCCGGTCAACCCGGCCTGGAGGTCCAGTCGGCGGCGCGCCTCCGCACCCGCGAGGGCGGTTCGCGCGGCGGCGACGGCCTGCTCGGGTCGCCCCACCTCGCCGAGGGCCAGGGCGATGCCCGCGAGTCCGTCGACCAGGCCGGGGGCGTCCTCCGCCGTCCAGCCCTCGGCGGCGCGCTCCAGCGCCGCGATGTCGTCGTCCGGCACGGGCCGTCCGATCCGGGCCCGGGCCCAGGCCACACCGGCCCGCCCGTAGCCCCAGGTCTCGCTGACGTCTCCCGGCTGGGAGCAGTCCCCGGGGTAGGAGTTCCGGGGGGAAAACTGGCGCGACCAGGTGATGCCCTCGTCGAGGGCGACGATCGCGGCGTCCGGGTGGGGCCGCTCGTCCCACAGGCCCACCGGCTCGCGCGGTGAGAGCAGGTGACGTTCGGTCGCCGGGAAGAGCGCCATCACCTCGTCCAGCTGGGCTGCGGACTCGGCCCCGAACTCGGAGGCGAGCCGGCTCCGCGCGCGGTCCCAGAACGCGGGGGCGATCACCTCCAGCTCCCAGTCGGCGAAGTAGAGCAGCATGATCGAGCGCGACACCGCGTACCAGTCGGCCTGCTCGGCGCTGAACTCCTCGGGGGCGCAGAACTCGAAGACGCGGAAGCCGACGGCCCGGTCCTCGCCTCGTCGCGTGGCGTCCTCGAAGTCGAGAATCACCACCTCGTCGGACTCGGTGACCATGATGTTGCCGGGGTGGAGGTCCCCGATGCACCAGCCGCGCTCGTGGATCCGCTGAACCGTGTCGATGAGCTGCCGCACAACGTGGTGGGCACGCTGCACGTAGGCGCGCTTCTTCTCGCCGCCGTCGCGCACGTCGCAGGCACTGTTCTGCACCATCCACGCGGTGAGGGTGCGGCCGTCGACGTACTCGAGCTCGAGGTAGCGGTGCTCCCAGGCGCTGAAGCTGCCCAGCAGCCGCTGGACGCCGGGCACGTCAGCCAGCTCGGTGAGGGTGATCTCCTCGTCACGCTGCCGCGCGATGGCGTCCCGGCCGCGTCCGTCGAGCCCGGTGTGGGGCCGCGCCTCGCGCAGGACGTGGCGCGCGCCGTCGGGCAGGGTCGCCTTGTAGACGCCACCGGCGTTGCTGAAGTGGAGGGCCGAGATGGCCTTGAACTCGCGCAACCGGCTCGGGCTGCTCTGGCGCGACCGGGCATACGACTCCTCCAGGCAGGCCGGCAGCTGGACGCCGTCGGGGAGGCTGAACCGCGGCTGGCGGTGGTCCTCGGTGAGGGTCAGCGCGTCTCCGGTGACGATGGCGGCAACGGGCCGGTCCGTGGGGTCGGGGAAGTTGAGGGCCATGATGGCGCCGTAGCGGACGTACACGGGGGCGTCGCGGAAGCGGAGGTCGCTGAGGATGTAGGGGCCCTCCTGACCCGTCAGGGTCTCGTCGAGCTCGTCGAGCAGCTCGCCCAGCTGGGCGTCGTCGTCGGGGTAGATGGTGATGAACTTGCCCGATGCACCGCGGTCGTTCTGCTTGCCGTTGCTGTCGGCCAGCATGCCCTCGACGGGGAGGAACTTGAAGGCGACGCCGCGGGCGGCGCACACCCGCGTGGTGCGGGCCAGCGTCTCCCGCGCGCAGCCCAGGGAGGCCGACACGTGGATCTTCCAGCCCTGGAGGCGCGGCGTCCAGTCGCGGGGCGTCCAGCCCTCCCAGACGCCCCAGGTCTGCCGCAGCCAACCGGCGGGCAGTTCCTCGCCCTGGAGGCTCTCGCCGGGCCCGATCAGCTCGTCGACGCGCCGCGGACGGCCGTAGTACGGCGATCCGTGCTGCGCTGCCATGAAGTACTCGGGACGAACGCCCATGGTGGCCTCCTGGTGGGAATGGATGGGGGTGCTTTCGCCGGCAGGAATTTCAAGTGAGAACATTTCTTTTTTCCTGCCGATGACCCCATTCAACTCCGCGCGCCCCACCTCGTCAATGAAATACCGGCACCGGTGGCCGTTCGACAGCCTGGGGCTGACCATGTGGCCAAAACGATCAAGGCGGACGCCAACAAGGGCCCCGGTCACGATGACCGAGGCCCTTGCTGGGGAAATGGCGTGGTGGGTCGGGGCTCACTCCGCGGCGAGCCGGGCCACCACCCGGGGCTCGGGCAACCGGAGCGCCGAGAGCGTGGGCAGGAACGTGGCGGCCACCATGATCAGGCCGGTGGCTCCGACGCCGACCACCCAGGCGGACAGGGGTACGGACAACACCGCCACCAGGCCCGCGCCGGTGAACGAGATGTACAGGTACGTCAGCATCAGCGCCAGGGCGAGGACGGCGGGAATGGTCGCCGTCACGGTGAGGATGATCGCCTCCAGGATGGGCAACACCCTGCGCTGGGTCGGGGTCGCCCCCGTGATGCCGAACAGGGCCAGCTCGGCGTCGCGCTGCTTGCTCATCATGAAGAGGTTTCCCACCCCACCCGCGAGAGCGATGGCCAGCGCAGGCCCGAGCAGACTCAAGAATGCACCCATTCCCGCTTTGTCGAGGGTGATGGGCCCACCCTCGAAACCGCTCGCCGCCGAGGTCGCGAAAATGGTTGGCCCCAGGCTCAACAAGCCCAGCATCAGGGCGATGGTGAACACGATGGGGACGACCGAGCGGGAGAATCGTGAACCGCGGACGTAGACGTTCTTCCTCGCGATCTGCCACGTCGGGCCGCGGAAAGGCACGAGCGCCGTCCAGCCGCGGGCTAACGGCCCGATGAGCAGGGGCGCCACCATGGCCACGAGCACCGTGAAGACCAGCAGCGCCGCCAGGGCCATCTGCATCAGCGTGCTGACCGTCTCGCTGGTGCGGAACTGCATCATCACGAAGATGCCGGCGAAGAGCGCCACGAGCACCAGCACGCACAGCGTCGCACCGATCCAGCGCAGCACGGTCATCCGCTCCCCGGGGGCGGCGACGGCCTGACGGAGCGCCTCCACCGGCGGGATGGTCGCTGCCCGCCGCGCCTGGCCGTAGCCACCGAGCAGGGCCACCCCGATGCACACCGCATTGGCGAGCACCATGACCCCGACGTCGTAGACGGGGGCGGGCTGCTCGAGGACAAGGCCGGACTCGACGCCGACCGTCAGGAAGTGGAGGAACGGGTCCAGGGTTGCGGCCGCGATGATGTTGGCGATCAGGGCGCTCAGGACGGAGACCGCCACCAGCTGCGTCATGATCGAGCTGACGATCTGGCCCGGCGCGGCGCCGGCCACGCCCAGGCGCGCCAAGCTGCCGCGCCGCGAGTCGACCACCATGGACGTGCTGGTCGCGATGACCGTCAGGCCCACGATGCCGGAGAAGACGAAGTTGGACACCGGGGTGAGCGTGAAGTCGGCGCTGTCCATCATGTCGATCTTTCCGGCGGCCACGGCGGCCCAACCCGAGCGCAGCACGAGCGCGGAATTGACGAACGAGAGGTTGGTGATGACGAAGGCGAGCGAGACACCCAGCCAGGCGGGCCACGAGTCACGCAGCTCCGCCGCGTAGACCTTGCGCATCGCTCACACCTCCCGCGAGCCGAGACCGGCGAGCGTCGCGGCGACCGTGTCGACCGACGCGTCGTGGAGCTCACGCACCAGGAGGCCGTCGCGCATGAACAGGATCCGGTCACATGACGCCGCCACCTTCGGATCGTGCGTGACGACCAGGACGCAGCGGCCGGGCGTGTGCGCGATGCGCACCAGCTCGGCCAGCACCAGCTCACCGGTCCGGGTGTCGAGCGCGCCGGTGGGCTCGTCGGCGAAGATCACCTGGGGCTGCTGGGCCAGCACCCGCGCCAGCGCCACGCGCTGCTGCTCGCCGCCCGACATCGACGGCGGACGCGCGTCCGCGCGCTCGGCGAGACCCACCGTGGCCAACGTCGAGGCGATGAGATCCTGCGGCGGCTTGGCCTTGTCGAGCAGGTAGGGCAGCGCCACGTTCTCGGTGGCGGTCAGGGTGGGGATGAGGTTGTAGGACTGGAACACGAAGCCCACCTGCGAGCGACGCATCCTTGCCAGGTCGGCGCGGGACAGGGCATCGAGGGGCTTGCCGGCCAGGATGATGCCGCCGGAGGTGGGCGCCTCGAGCCCGGCGAGGCAGTACAGCAGGGTCGACTTGCCCGAACCCGAGGGGCCCATGACCGCGACCATCTCCTGTTCGTGGACGCCCAGGCTGACCCCGTGCAGGATCTCGACGGAGTCGCGTCCGACCTGGTAGGACTTGCGGACGTCGTGGGCGGCGATGAGAGGGGCCGGTGCCCCTCGGGTCGCGGTGGGCGCCGCGGCTTCGATCTGGTTGGTCATCTCGTTGCTCCTTGTGCGGCCGGCCGACCCGGCTCTGGTGTGGGCACCCCGGGGTGGGGTGGGTGGGTGATCCCGAGCCCGGAGGGACGGGGGACGCCCCTTCGGCCTGTTCGCTCCCGAGCCAAACACACGCCCCACGGCCGGGCAACGGGCGGGGGCGGGAACTGGCCGAACGTTAGGCGGCGTCGCGCCGGGGGCGTCCGGGCGCGTGGACCACGCCGATGGACGCGGCGACCACGCAGGCCAGGGCGGCGACCTCCACCGGCCGCAACTCCTCCCCGAGCAGCACGAGGGCGGCCAGGGCGGCCGCCGCGGGTTCGAGGCTCATGAGGACGCCGAACACCCGCGGTTCGATCCGACGGAGGGCGATCATTTCGAGCCCGTAGGGGATGACCGACGCCAGGATCCCCACGAGCAGGCCCTGCAGCCAGGGGGTCGCGGCCGCGGGGGGCCAGGCGCCGAGCGCGATCACCGGCACCGAGATGGCGGCCAGCCCCGTCCACAGCGCGATCGTCACGCCCGTGACGCCCTCCCAGCTCCGGCCGACCGGCCGCGCGAGCAGGATGTAGCCGGCCCAGCAGGCGCCGGCGACCAGGGCCAGCAGGACGCCGACCGGATCGAGCTCTCCCGGGGTGAAGCCGAGCAGCACGATTCCGAGACCGGCCAGGCCCACCCACCCGAGGTCGCGCAGCCGACGCGAGGTGGCCACCGCCACACCGAGCGGTCCGATGAACTCGAGGGTGACTGCCATGCCGATGGGGATGCGGGCGATCGCGGCGTAGAACGAGAGGTTCATCGCGGCCATCACCAGCCCGTACCCCACGACCCACGCCCAGTCGGACGCCGGCCGCCCGGCCAGCCGCGGGCGCGCCACGAGCCCGAGCACGACGGCCCCGGCCAGCAGGCGCAGCCACGTGACGGCCAGCGGTCCGGTGACGGCGAAGAGGTCCTTCGCGGCGGACGACCCGATCTGGACGGTGGCGATCGCGATCAGCACAAGGACGACCGGTGAGGCCGCGAACCGGGCGCGTCCTCCCGTCACCGGGTGGCCCGGGTCGGTCAGGGGCGCGTCCACGTCACCGCTCGGCCCACCAGGCGAGCAGCTCCTCGCGGGCCCGCTCCTCGCCGAGGGGGCCGGCGTCGATGCGACGCTCCAGCAGGAAGCGGTAGGCCTCGCCGACCTCGCGGCCGGGCTTGATGCCCAAGATGGCCATGATCTGCGTGCCGTCGAGATCGGGGCGCAGGGCGTCCAATTCCTCAGCGGCCGCGAGTTCGTCGATGCGCCACTCAAGCTGCTCGTACGCCGTGCGCAACCGGTTGGCCTTGCGGGCGTTGCGGGTGGTGCAGTCGGCGCGGGTGAGGATGTGGAGACGCTCGAGCTGGTCGCCGGCGTCGCGGACGTAACGCCGGACGGCGGCGTCGGTCCAGTCGGCGTCGGCGTAGCCGTGGAACCTCAGGTGCAGCTCGACGAGCCGGGCGACGGCCTTGACGTCGTCGGTGCTGAACCGCAGGGCGGTGAGGCGCTTGGCGGTCATCTTGGCCCCGACCACGTCGTGGTGGTGGAACGACACCTTGCCGCCGCCCTCGAAGCGCTTGGTGGGCGGCTTGCCGACGTCGTGGAACACCGCGGCGAGGCGTCCGACGAGGTCGGGGGCGTGGCCGCGGGCGCGTTCGAGGTCGATCGACTGCTCCAGCACGGTCAGGGTGTGGGCGTAGATGTCCTTGTGGCGGCCGTGTTCGTCGACCTCGGCCTCGAGCGCGGCGAGTTCGGGGACGACGCGGGCGGCCAGACCGGTGCGCACGAGCAGGTCGAGGCCGGGGCGGGGGGCGTCGGTGAGCAGGAGGCGGCTCAGCTCGTCGCGGACGCGCTCGGCGGAGATGATGTCGATGCGCTCAGCCATGGCGGTCATGGCTTCGACCACGTCGGGAGCGGCCATGAAGCCGAGCTGCGCGGTGAAGCGTGCGGCGCGCATCATCCGGAGCGGGTCGTCGCTGAACGAGACCTCCGGCGCTGACGGCGTCCGCAACACCCCGGCGGCCAGGTCGCCCAGGCCACCGTGGGGGTCCGTGAACGCGCCGGTCACGACCGAGAGGGCCATCGCGTTGACCGTGAAGTCTCGCCGGGCGAGATCGCCAGAAAGGGTGTCGCCGAATTCAACGGTGGGCTTGCGGGAGGACGGGTCGTAGGAGTCGGCGCGGTGGGTGGTGACCTCGACGACGAGCTCGCCGCCCTGCGCGGCGAACGAGGCCCCGATGGTGCCGAAGGCGCGGCCGATGTCCCAGGTGCTGCGCGTGAGAGACCGCAGGATCGTCTCGATCTCCGCGGGCCGGGCGCCGGTGGTGAAATCCAGGTCGTGGACGGCGCGGCCCATCAGCGCATCGCGCACGGGGCCGCCAACCAGGTGGAGGTCGTGACCGGCGTCCGCGAAGGCGGCGGCGACCCGGCCGATGACGGGCTCGGCCAGCACGACGCCCTCAAGGGCGCGGCGCTGTTCAGGAGTCAGGCTGGGCACGGTCAGTCAGCTTACGCGGCCGGCACGACGGCCGGGCGTGCGGCGTCCGGCTCTGCGCGAGGGACGCTCACACTCCGGTTTGGTGCTCAAACTCCGGCTCCGGAACCGGAGTTCGAGACCGGAGTGTGCGTGTCGGCGCCCACCGGGGGCGAGCCTACGATGGAGCGGTGAGTCGACCGCAGCCACGCCGCGCGCCCGCGCTCGGGGCGCTGGTCGCGATCGTCCTGGCGCTGCTGTGGCCGCTGGCACCGCCCCGCGCGGCCGCCGCCGAGGGGCCCGCCGTCGCGCTCACCGCCGCCAGCCTCATCGGGTCCGGGCCGGACGCCGTGCTGGTGCTCACCGCCACCGTCGCCAACACCACCGGCGATCCGCTGCACGACGTCCAACTCCAGCTGTGGCGCTCCACCGCCGTGCTGCGGTCGGCCGCGGCGCTCACCCGCACCCTCGCGGCCGAGGAGCCGCCCAGCGGCACCAGCCAGGCGGTCGAGCCCAGCAACACCGCCGCGCTGACCGCTCCCGACGCGTCCCTGCCGTTCGGCACCGAGGTCTCCGGGTCGGTCAGTGGCACGCTGGGCGGCCTGGGCCTGACCCGCACGGGGGCCTCCTACTGGGTCGGCGTCCGCGTCACCGCCCGCGCCGCACCGGACGCCCCCAGCGGCGAGGTGGCCATCGCCCGCACCCTCGTCACGGTGCCGGACGCCGGGGCGGAGGTGTCGCTGACCTCCGTCGTCGACCTCTCGGCGCCGCCCCGGCAGGTGAAGGGCGATCTGTTCGTCGATGACGGTCTCGCCGACGATCTCGAGGGCCGCCTGCGCGTCCTCCTCGACGCGGCGCGCAGCCGCGACTGGGTGGTCGACCCGGCCCTGCTGGCCGAGGTGCGCGACATGGCCGACGGCTACCGCGTCCGCACCGCACCAGGCGTCTCCGAGGAGGGAACCCACGCCGACCTGGCCCAGGCCTGGCTGGGCGACTACGACCAGCTGGACCCCGACCGCGGTCACGCGGGCCTGTTCGCCACACCGGACGCCGCCCGCGCCGAGGTCGTCGCCGCCGCGACGGCGGCCGGGGAGGCCGTCCCCGACGTCGACCTGCCTGTCGCCGCCGTGCTGGACGCCCCGGCCGCCACCACCCTGGCCGCGCTCAGCGACCAGGGCCGGCCGGTGCTCGCCACCGGGCTCGACGCGGACGCCGCCCCCGTCGACGTGGGCGGCACCACGGTGGTGCCGGCGCTCGCCCCCACCGACCTGACCCTGCCGGCCTCGCTCGCCGACGAACCCCTGGCGCGCACCGCCGTGTTGACGGCGCTGGCCCGCGCCGACGGCCGGCAGGTGCGGGTGCTGCGCAGCGCCGAGGACGTGGCGATCGACGCGGCAACCCCCGACTGGGTGAGGCGCACCGACCTCGCGACGCTGCTCGCCACCACCCCGCCCGACCAGACGCTGGGTGCGGCCGACCCCACCACGGGGCTCGACGAGGCGACCCTGCTGCGCGTCGAGGACCTCATGGCGGGCATCCAGGCCTATGCCGAGGCGGCCCCGGAGGCAGACCTGGCGGGTCTGCCCGAGGACGTGCTCGCGCGGGCGGCGTCCCGCTGGTTTGCCGACGACCCCGCCGGGCGCGACGCCTACCTCGACGCCGTCGACACCCGGGCGGGCTTCTGGGCGCTCGATGCGGGGCTGGAGCTGTCGGCGTCCGCCCGCTTCTCGCTCGCCGGCTCCTCGGGCGACTACCCCGTCACCGTGACGAACCACCTCGTCGACCCGGTGGTGGTGCGGGTGGTGGCCACCACCGACAACCCGCAGCGGATTCGGTTCGTCCCGGCGGAGGCGACGCGGGTGGAACCGGGCAGCAGCACCGCGCTGTTGCTGCGGGCGGAGGCGTCGGGCGGCGGCGTGGTGGAGGCTCGGATCCACGTCGAGTCGCTCGCGGGCCGTAGGCTGACCGCCGACGAGGCGATCGTGGTGGAGACCACCAACTTCGGTCTCATCGGGTGGGTGCTGGTGATTGGTTCGGCCGTCGTGCTGGTCACGACGACCGCGCTGCGCATCCACCGCGTCCGGGCGGCCACACGAGCACAGAAGGCGGGCGAGCATGGCTGAGGCGGCACCGGAGGCCGGCGCGGCGTCCCGGCGCCTGGTCAACGCGACCGCCGTGATGGCGTCCGGCACCGCGATCAGCCGCGTGCTGGGCTTCGTGAAGGCGACGCTGCTCGTGATCGTGCTCGGCGCCAACAACCCCCTCGCCGACTCCTATGCGGTGGCCACGCTGGTGCCGAACAGCCTCTACATGATCTTCGCCGGCGGCGCCCTCAACACGGTGCTCGTACCGCAGATCGTGCGCCACGTGCGCAGCGACGCCGACGGCGGCGAGGCGTTCGTGCAACGCATCATGACGGCCTTCGGCGTGGTGCTGGCGGTGCTCGCCGTGCTCGCCACCGCGCTGGCCGGCCCACTCATGAGCCTGTGGACGGACGCGAGCTGGCGCGCCCCTGCCATGGCCGGCCACTGGCACCAGCTGGTGCTGCTGGCGCTGCTCACCATGCCGCAGCTGTTCTTCTTCGGCGCCTTCTTCCTCGTCGGCCAGGTGCTCAACGCCCGCGACCGGTTCGGGCCGATGATGTGGGCACCGATCCTCAACAACGTGGTCGGCATCGGCGTGCTCGGCCTCTACGTCGCGCTGTGGGGCACCAACCAGGCGGGCTCGGTGCCGTTCACCGACGAGCAGGTGTACCTGCTGGGCCTCGGCTCGACGCTCGGGATCATCGTGCAGACGCTCGCGTTGCTGCCGGCCCTGCGGTCGATCGGGCTGCGGTACCGCCTGCGGTGGGACCTGGCGGGCCAGGGGCTCGGCGAGACGTTCCGGTTGGCGTCCTGGATGCTCGGCTACGTGCTGCTCACCACCGTTGTGCAGGCGGTCGTGAGCCGGCTGGCCTCCTCCGCGACGGGCTCGCCGGACGGTCAGGGTGCCGGACTGGCGGCCTACAGCACCGCCTACCTGGTGTGGATCCTGCCGCACTCGCTGCTGACCGTCTCGCTGGCCACGGCGATGCTGCCGTCGGCGTCCCGGCTCGCGGCATCGGGCGACCTGCAGGGCGTCGCCGCCGAGACGACCCGCACGATGCGGCTCGCCTGTGCGTTCCTGGTGCCCGCCTCCGTCGGCTTCCTGGCGCTGGGGTTGCCGTTCGCGCGGATCGCCTTCGGCCACGGCGCCGGCGCCACGGGCTGGGACGCCATCGGCTGGACGCTCGTGGCGTTCGCCCCGGCGCTCGTGCCGTTCACCGTGCAGTACGTGTACCTGCGCGCCTACTACGCGCTCGAGGACACCCGGACCCCGTTCCTGCTCCAGATCGCGATCGCCGTGGTCAACCTCGGGGTCGGCCTGCTCCTGGTGGGGCTGGGCGGCTCGCCGGCCACCGTCGCCCCCCGGCTGGCCTTGGCGTACGGCGTCGCCTACGCGGTCGGCGCCCTCGTGACCCACGCCGCGTTGCGTCGCCGCCTCCCCGGGCTCTCGGGGGGCACCCTCGTCCAACACCTCGCCCGGCTGCTGCTGGCCGCCGCCCCGGGGGGCATCGCAGCCCTCGTCATCGGTTGGTGGGTGCTGCGTGACGGGTCCCTCCCGGTCGTGGTGGCCGGCTTCCTGGGGGCGGTCGCCGTCGTGCTCGTGGCGTTCTTCGTCACGGCCCGGCACCTCCGGATCGCCGAGCCCGGCGAGCTGCTCGCCGTGCTGCGCCGCCGACGCGATGGCGCCGAGCACGCCGACGGCCCCGCCCCGGCCGGGGGCGGCCGTGAGGCAGACCCGGTCACCGGCGGCCCGTCGCCGGTCGGCGACCCGGGTGCAGGGTCGGTGGCAGGGCCGGGCGCGGGCGGGCGCGCCGAGGCCCCGGAGGTCCCCACCGGGGAGGCCCCCCTGCTCTCCTACCCCGATCCGCACGACCCCCACCGGACGCCGGCCACCTCCTTCCCGGCCTCCGACGTCCCGGTGGGCCACGTGGTACCCGGCCAGATCCTGAACGCCCGCTACCGGTTGGACGAGCCGCTGCACCGCCGCGGCGGCACCTCGACGTGGCGCGGGTTCGACGTGAAGCTCTCCCGGCCCGTGCTCGTTCACGTCATGGCACCCGGTGACCCGCGCGCCCTGGAGATCCTCGACCAGGCCCGGCGCGCCGCCCCGGCGGTGGACTCGCGCTTCCTGCGGGTGTGGGACGCGGTGCTCGTCGAGGAGGAGGCGCACGGCAGCTACATCGTGTGCGAGTACGCCCCCGGGCAGTCGCTGGAGCTGGCGCTCCGGCAGGGCCACTTCAGCGACCTCGAGGCCGCCTGGGTGGTGCGCGAGGTCGCCTCCGGCCTGGTCGCGATGCATGCTCAGGGGCTCTACCACCGGCAGCTCAACCCGGACACGATCATCATCACCGCCAGCGGCAACGTGAAGATCGTAGGCTTCCTCGTCGAGAACGCCCTGCACCCGGAGACGTCCGACGACGCGGACGGCGAGCGCGCCGACGTCCTCGCCCTCGGCCACCTGCTGTACGCCGCCACGGTGGGCCGCTGGCCGGGTGGCGCCCGTTACGGGCTGGCGGCGGCGCCGACGGACGCGGGCGGGCGGCTGCTCCTGCCGCGCCAGGTGACGGCCCGCGTCTCTCCGGAACTGTCCGACGTGGTCGACCGCATCGTGTCCCGGACGCCGCGCGGGCGCGCCTCGCGCCTGACCAGCGCCCAAGACATCGACCACGCGCTCACCCACCTCCTGCGTGGGCAGGACCAGTCGCACGTGCTCGACCGGCGGTTGCGCTTCCCCGTCTCGACCGTGCAGCTCACCGTGCCCAAGCCGCCGCCGACCAACCTGCTCGCCACCCCGCTCGCCCTCGGCGACCCCCTCGCACGCCTGGACGCCCCTGCCCCCCTCGACACCCCCGCCCCCCTCGACGTGCCCGCCGTGCCGCTCCCGCCGGAGGTGCCGGGCACCCCGGGTGCGACGCCGCTCGGCGTGCGGGGCCCGAGCGAACGCCCTGCTCTTCCGCCGCCGCGGGTGGTTCCGAACGCCGGAGGCGAGGACGACGACGAGGACGGCACGCAGCGGTGGGCCCCCGGCGCCGGGGACGGGGACTCCACGCAGTCCTACTGGTTCGACGCGGAGGACGGCGACGCCCGACGCCCGACGCGTGACCGTCGGCCCGCCGCCGAGCACGATGACGAGCCGGAAAACACCGACCGGATCACGCCCGTCCCGCCGCCCCGCGGGGGACGGACGGGTGGCGGCACGGCGACATCGGCGTCGTCGGCACGCTCGGCGTCGTCAGAACGCTCGGCGTCGTCCGCGCGGGCATTCGAGGCGGCGCGGCCGGGGGGCCCGGACGCCCGCTCGCTGCCGCCCGATCCGCCCCGCCGGTGGTACGGGGCCCTGCTCGGCCTGTTCGCGGTCACGCTGGTCGTCAGCCTCGTGATGGTGGGCAACGGGCTGTCGCAGACGGCACGGACGCCCCAGGAGCCGGCGACGTACGCGGTGGCGTCCGCCCGCGACTTCGACCCGGCCGGCGACGGGGGTGACGACACCGAGAATCCCGACCAGGCCTCGCTCGCCGTCGACGGGGACCCGACCACGGCCTGGACCACCGAGCGCTACGGGCGCACGGCGACATTCAATGACCGCAAGCCGGGGGCCGGTGTCATCGTCGACCTCGGGGAGGTCAGGGAGGTCGGTCGGGTGTCGGTGCTGCTGGGCAGTGGCCCCACCAGCGGGGAGATCCGGGTGCCCAACGATCCGACGGCGGTGGTGCCGCCGCTCGGCTCGGAGCGGGACTGGCGCACCGTGGCGCGGTTCGACGGCGCCGGCGGTGAGGTCCAGCTGCCGCTGGATGCGGCCGAGGCCACGCGCTTCGTGCTGGTCTACCTCACCGAGCTGCCGCGCGTGGAGCCGAACCACCAGGGCTCGATCTTCGAGGTCAGCGTCGGCCCGTGAGCCCACCCGGGGCCGGAATAGCGGCGGGGGGTGTCGCGTTGCGGCACTAGATTGGTCCACGCAACGCACACGCAACGCACACGCACCGAGCAAGGGAACTCATGAGCGACGTCCGCGAAGTCATCGTCATCGGGTCGGGTCCGTCCGGCTACACCGCAGCGCTGTACGCGGCGCGCGCCAACCTCGCGCCGCTGGTGTTCACCGGTGCGGTGGACGCGGGCGGCGCCCTGATGAACACCACCGAGGTGGAGAATTTCCCGGGCTTCCCCGAGGGCATCATGGGTCCGGATCTGATGATGAACATGCAGGCCCAGGCGGAGCGCTTCGGGGCCGAGCTGGTGGCCGACGACGTGGTGGCAGTCGACCTGACCGGCCCGGTCAAGACGGTGACGGACGCCGCCGGCACCACCCACAGCGCCAAGGCCGTGATCCTCGCCATGGGTTCCGGCTACCGCCGGCTGGGCGTGCCCGGTGAGGATGAACTGTCGGGCCGCGGCGTCTCGTGGTGCGCCACCTGCGACGGCTTCTTCTTCCGCGACAAGCCGATCGCCGTCATCGGCGGCGGCGACTCCGCGGTCGAGGAGGCCACCTTCCTCTCCCGGTTCGGCTCCTCCGTCGCGCTCGTGCACCGCCGGGGCGAGCTGCGGGCGTCCAAGATCATGGCGGCCCGCGCCGAGGCCGACCCGAAGGTCGCGTTCGAATGGAACTCCGTCGTGGAGTCGATCAACGGCGAGGGCTCGGTGGAATCCATCACCCTGCGCGACACCGAGACCGGCGCGACCCGCGACCTGCCCGTGCAGGGCGTCTTCATCGCCATCGGCCACGACCCGCGTTCGGAGTTGGTCAAGGGCCAGGTCGACCTCGACGCCGAGGGCTACGTGCTCACCAAGCCCCAGTCGACCGAGACGAACCTGGCCGGCGTGTTCGCCGCGGGCGACCTGGTCGACCACACCTACCGCCAGGCGATCACCGCCGCCGGCACCGGCTGCCAGGCGGCGCTGGACGCCGAACGCTACCTGCAGGCGCTGGCCGACGCGGTGCTCACCGAGAAGGCGATCGCCCGCGCCTGACGCGCCGGGCCAGCCGGTCGTGCCAATGGGGCGGCACGACGCCGGCCGCCACCACCCGGCGGGCGGCGTCGTCGTCGCCCATCTCGGCGGCGAACAGGGTGACCAGATCGATGTCGTGCTCGGGGGCCTCGAGCGGGGTCACGGCGTCACCGGGGCGGACCGTGCCGGGCCCGACCACCCTGAAGTACGCCCCGCACCGGCCGTGCGCGGCGAACCGCTTCACCCAGCCCCGCTCGCCCATGTGGCGGGCGAACGTGGCGCACGGTTGCCGCGAGATCGACACCTCGAGCTCGACGGCGTCCCCGACCCGCACCCGCTGGTTGACGAGCAACCGGTCGAGGTCGAGGCCCTCGGTGGTGAGGTTCTCCCCGAACCAGCCGTCGGGCAGGTCGCGGCCGAGCTCGCTGCCCCACCAGTCGAGCTCCTCGCGGCTGAACGCGTAGACCGCCTTGTGGGCACCCCCGTGGTGCTGGCTGTCGCCCACCAGATCCCCCGCCACGCCGGGGCCGTCCCCGTAATGAGGCCCGTCGCCGTCGGCCGACCCTGGGGCGAACACCTCGATCGCCGGCGCCGACCGCTTGTCGATCCCCGTCAGGCGGGGCGTGCCCGGGTCGGGCTTGGGCCGGGCGAGGTTGGTGGACCGGATCCGCGGGGTCATGGGCGCAGGCTATCGGCCCCAGGCGACCACCGCTTGACCCTCACGCTGCGTGAGGCTCTAGGTTCACGACCAGGAGGTGGGAACCATGACCAACAACCCCACGTACACCACCGAGCTGCTCGTGACGCAGCTCCACAGCGACGACAGCGCGACGCGCTTTGACGCGGCGTCCCTCATCGGGATCGACCGCGTGACCGACGCCGCGGACGCCCTCGCCGCGCGCCTCGGCGCCGAGACCGATTGCCAGGTGCGCGAGCGCGTCACCTGGGCCACCGTCCAGGTGATCGACGCCGCGCTGCCCGCCGTCCTGGCCCTGCTGGACTCCCCGGACGCCGAGGCCCGCATGCAGGCAGCCCACGTGCTGAGCAAGGCCGCGCGCCCGGAGTTCGCCGCGCACCTCGCCCCGCTCGTCGCGGACGCCGACGCCCAGGTGGCCATCAAGGCCTACCGCGCGGCCGCCAACACCGGCGACGCCTCGGTCGTGCCGCTGCTCGCCGCTCGTCTCGGCGACGGCGACGCGCACCAGACCGATGCGCTCACCAACGCCTTCGTGACTCTCGGCGAGGCGGGCGTGCCCGCCCTAGTCGAGGCGCTGACCTCCGAGCGTGTGGCGGTGCGGCGTCACGCCGCCGAGACGCTGGGCCACCTCGGCCCGGACGCCGACGCGGCCGTGGATGCCCTCACCGGTGCCACGGCGGACGCCGACGCGGAGGTGCGCGTCATGGCCGCCACGGCGCTCGGTCAGCTCGGCCCGGTGGCCGACGAGGCCCTGGCCGCGCTGGCCGCCGGTGACGACGGCGTGCTCGCCAGCGTGGCCGGTGCGCTCGCCGCGCGTCGGGAGCGACTGGCGGCGCGGGCCTGAAAGCGGCGCTGGTCAGCTGACCGCGATCCGCCGGGCGAGCAGCCGGGTGTGCGGGTCGGCGTCGTCGGCCCGCTGCCCGGCTGCCGCACGGGCCTCGGGCGTGCCGAGGGCGCCGAGCGCCGTGAGCGCAGCGAATCGGACGCTGCCCTCGGGGTCGTCCAGGGCGGCGGCGAGGGCGTCCGTGGCGGCCGGGTCGGCCACGAAGCCGAGCGCCTCGGCGGCCTGCTCGCGCACCGCCGGGCCGCCGCTCGCGAGGGCCGCCTCCAACAGCGGGACGGCCCGCGACCCGAACCGGTCGAGCGCGGAGACCACCGCGTCGGCCAACAGCGGGTCGTCGGAGCCGAGCGCCCCGACGAGGGCGAGCAAGGCGTCCGGGCCGCCCACCTGCCCGAGTGCGAAGGCCGCCTTGGCGCGGACCGCGGCGTCGGCGTCCGCCAGCCGGGGCACGAGGGCCGGGACGGCCGCCGGGTCGGCGAGTTTGGACAGCACGTGCGTCATGCGCAGCCGGACGCCGGCGTCCCGGTCCGCCAGCTGCGGCACCACGGCAGCGAGCGCGTCCGGGTGCCGCACGATCGCCCACGTGAGGTTCTCGCGGACGCCCGGCTCGGGCTCGGTGCGCAGCTGCGCCAGCAGCGTGGCGAGCGGGGCGGACGCCGGCGCGTCGAGCGCCGCCCGGAACCGCACGTGCGCCTCGGGGTGGCGCAGCCGCTCGGTGAGGGCGATGGCGTCGACCACGTCGCCCCAGCCCGCGTCGGCCACGCCCACGAGGCCGCGCAGCCGGGCGAGCAGCGCCCGCTCGGCCGCCAGGCGCTCCTCCACGACGGCGATGTGGCGGGCGAGGGCGTCCGCGGCGTCGAAGGCCGGGTCGTCGAGGGCCGCGGCGATCTCGGGCAGCGCCAGTCCGAGACTCTTCAGGTGCTGGATCGCCAGGAGCCGGCGCAGGTCGTCGGCGGAGTAGAGCCGGTAGTCACCCCCGGAGCGGCCGCTGGGCACGAGCAGGCCCAGGTCGTCGTAGTGGCGCAGGGTCCGCACCGTGAGCCCGGTGCGGCGGGCCACCTCACCGATGCGCAGCCACTCCTCCATCGCGCCACCGTAGCGCCTGAGCCCCCGGACCCGGCCGGGACGAGGAATGCCGCGCCACCCGATAGTGTTGGACGGGTACCCACACGAAGGAGAAGCAAGCATGGGTTCCGTCGCCGAGGTCACCGATTCCACGTTCGATGAGGTCGTGTTGCAGTCGTCCAAGCCGGTCCTGGTGGACTACTGGGCCGACTGGTGCTCGCCCTGCAAGCAGATTGCCCCCATCATCGACGAGCTCGCCGCCGAGTACGGCGAGAAGGTCACGTTCGTGAAGCTCGACACCAACAGCAACCCACAGGTTCCCGCCCAACAGGGCATCATGGGCCTGCCGACGCTCCAGTTGTTCGTGGACGGCACGGTCGTCACCTCGATGACCGGCGGCAAGACGAAGGCGTCGCTGATTCGCGCCCTCGAGGACTACCTCTGAGCCACCGGCGCCACGGGGCCGGACGCCGCGGGCGTCCGGCGCCGCACCCGGTCGATGCGCAGGGCCAGGCCCAGCTGCGCGCCGACGAGCAGCACCAGCGCGGCCACGACGGCCAGCGCCTCGGCATGGATGACGGCGAGCACCACCGCCGCCAGTGATCCTGCCGCTGCCGCCGCCAGCGCGAGTGTGCCCGGCTCCGCGAGCCGGGCGGCGGGCAGCGCACCCAGTTGGGCGATCTGGCTGGCCCAGGCCAGCGCGATGACGAGCAGCCCGGCGAGTTGGGCGACCGTGAGGTCGGCGACCGGGGTGACCGGCAGCCACCCCGCACCGCCGAAGGCCCCGGAGGGGAACAGCACCAAGAGGGCCGCACCGGCGACGGTGAGGACCAGTCGACGCAGCACCGCGTCGAGCGCACTGGGGTCACGCATGAGAACACCCTAAGAATCCTCAGACCCGTCGCGCACCCCCAACACCCGATCCGTGGTGAAATTCATTCCTTGGGAGGACGCACCCTGCCACCGGGTCGCACCAAAGGAGTCGTTCCTTGGGACGACCCCGCAGCGTCAGGCCGCGAGGAACACCGCGCTGGCCCAGACGCGCTCCCCCGCGCTGCAGGCGAGCACGTCGATGTCGTCGAGCTCCTGGGCCCGGGCCAGCGCCTCGGGCCCGCCGGCGAGGATCGCGGTGGCCAGCACGTCGGCCGTCACGATGTCACGGGCGCACACGGTCACCTGCACGAAAGTGTCGTCGGCGCCCAGCCGCCACACGTGCTCGCCACGCTCCGCGGTGCCCGACGTCGCGACGGCCCACCGCTCGGGGCCCATCTGGAACTCGGTGAACAGCTGGGACCGGTCGAGCGGGTCGACGATGCCGACCACCCACGGCTCCCCGGAGGCCCGGTGCCCGGACGCCACCACGTCACCCCCGGCGTTGAGGCACCAGTCGGTGAGGCCCTCGGCCCGCAGCACCGCGCCGGCGTCGCGGAGGGCGATGGCCTTGACGATGCCGGAGAGGTCGACGACACCGTCGGGCCGGTGCGGGGTGAACGCGCCGCCGGTGGCCAGCCGCCAGGTGACCGCCTCGTCGTACACCTGCCGGAACGCCTCGGTGGTCTCGGGCAGGGCCAGCTCGCCGCGGGCGAACCGGGCGGCCTCGGTGTCGGGACGCCACAGGCTGAAGCGATCCTCCAGGGTGGCGAAGGCGGTGAGCACGGCGTCCTGGGTGGCGCGGGGGACGGGCCGGGCGCTGTGCAGACTGATCACGGTGCCCATGGCGGCGAAGACGAACGGGGCGCCCATCACGCGGCCGCCTGGTCGAGCGCGGACTGCAGCGAGGTGAGGTAGGCCTCCGTCGTGTAGGTCGCTCCGGAGATGGTCGCCACGTCGTCGCCCTGGGCCTTCAGCACCGCGCTGCGCATGGCCGGAACGGCCCGGGCGTTGATTTGGTTGGACTTGCGGTCGCCATCGCTCACGACGGACTCCGACACCCCGGTGATCGTGCCGTTCGCCACAATCACGGTCACCGTGACCGACCCGTAGCGGTGCCGCGCCGTCGAGCCGGTGTAGGTGCCGTCGGCCCACGAGCCCGTGCTGCTGGAGGAGGTCGTGCCGCCGCTGGACGAGGACGCCCCGGAACCACTCGTCGCCGCAGAGCCGGAAGACGCGGTGTCGGAAGACGCGGTGTCGGAGGCCGTTGTGTCGGAAGACGCGGTGTCGGAGGGCGTCGTGGTGTCGGTCGTGGGCGGGTTGAGTGCCAGGGCGACCTGCCCCTGGGCGGTCGCCGTGCCCCAGCCAAGCCCGAGGATTCCGAGGGACGCCAACGCCGCGGCGGCCCTGGCCCTGCTGCTCATCCTGATTCCTTTCGTCGGACAGGCATCAGCCTCGGCGCCGCACCTGTGGCGGTCCTGTGGGCGGCCTGTCGGACGGGTGCGAACCCGAGCGTGCGTCCGCTCAGCGCAGGGCGACGGCGGGCACCGGCGCGGGGGCGAGGTCGCGGAAACCCCAGCGCTTCAGCTTCAGATCGGCGTCACGCTCGGCGGAGGTGGCCGTGGCCAGGACGCGGCGGCTCTCGCTGAGCGCCACCCAGGTGTCGGGTCGGACGTCACGGGCGGAGTCCCACACCACGACGCGGTGGGCGTCCGCGGTGTCACCCTGGGCAGTCACCGAGCGGGCGTTGACCGTGGATGCGGTGCCCGAGACGTCCTCGACGCACTCGACCCGGATGACGTCGGCGCCCAGGGTGCGGGCCTGGGTGAGGAAGGCGCGCCACTAGCTGCGCTGCTGCAGCCAGCCGGCGAAGGTGATCCACAGGTAGCCGGGCAGGATGACCATCGCCACGCACCACGCGGCGAACGTCGCCTCGCTGATGCCCATGACACCGAAGGGCGTGACGTAGTGGGGCCCGAGGATCGCGTAGAAGAGCTGATGCACCGGGATCGCGGCGAGGGTGAGCAAGGACAGTCGGGTCACCCACGCCAACCAGGACGGCACCTGCAGCCCCTGGACCCGGCAGGGCCCCACGACGGTGAAGACGGCACTGCGGGAACGGTTGGCGCGACTGCGGGGCATGGCATCTCCTGTTGTTCGGGGGACCGGAGTGGCCGTTCGTAGACAGTTCCCACGCTAGACACCTTCACTATCAATTCACCAGTCCCCCCAGGGAGGACACTCGCCGGGCCACCCGGACCACCGGAATCCCCACGCCGGCCGCAGGAGGGGGGCCCATGGGTTAGCCTGATGCCAGCAAGCCCCCGGGGAGCGCGACGCGCTGAGAAAGTCATCCTGACTGACCCGTGGAACCTGAACTGGTTCATACCAGCGGAGGGAGTCGGGCTGGGTGGGGCGTCGCGCCGCACCCGTCGTTGCCGGCCACCACCCTCAGGGGCGGAAAGGCAGGCATGGCAGCACCCACACCGTCCGCACCCTCGGCGTCCACCTACGGCATCGGGGCCCGGATCGCCCTCCACCCCATGACCGACCGGTACGTCGACATCATCACCACAGCTCTCGCCGCCACCCCGCGGCCGCCGGAGCTCGAGCTCACCACCTCGCCCGTCAGCACGTTCATCGGCGGCCCCGATGCCGCTGTGGTCAGGTATTGCGCCGACCTGGTGGCCGCTGCGGCCCACCGCGCCGACGGCGCCCACCTGGCGGCGCAGGTCCTCCTCTCCCGGGGCTGCCCGGGCGAGGTGACCTGCACGCTGCGGCACGGGCCCTGGGCCGACGGCGAGGCGGTCGCGGTGCCGGACGCCGGCGTCCGCGCCTGGGCCGAATGGTCGCTCTACCCCCTGCTCGACGGGCAGGGGGGCGGGGCCCACATGACCCCGATCATGGACGCCATCGCCACGGCCAGGGCGTCCGGGTTGTTCCACTCGTCGGATCACTTCGTGACCCGCCTGGCCGGCGACGTCGGCGCCATCCTGGCGCTGGTGGCAACCGCGTGGCTGCGCACGGGGGCCGGCGTCCAGCACGTGGTCACCCACCTGTCGCTGTCCATCAATTCACCGACCCAGGGGGTCTGATCGTGACCACATCGCCACGCACCCCCGGCACCCACCCCCTGACGCTGGCCGAGATCGTCTCGGTCGTCGTGCTCGGCGTCGTGTTCGGCTTTCTCTACTACGCGCTGGTGCTGGGCTGGCGCGCCCTCGGGGTGCTGATGGGCCCCTTCGGCGATCTCGCCCAGAACGTGCTCATCGGGGGCTGGATCGTCGTGGCTCCCCTGGCCGTCTTCATCACGCGGCGCCCGGGCACCGGCATCCTGGCGGAGGTGGCGGCGTCCGTCGTCGAGGTGGTGTTCCTCGGCAGCCCCGTCGGGCCCATCCTGTTGCTGAGCGCGTTCATCCAGGGGCTGGGCGCCGAGGTGGCGTTCCTGCTCACCGGGTACCGCCGCTATGGGCTCGGTGTTTTCCTGGCCTCGGGACTGACCGGCGCGGCCCTCAGCTTCGTCTACGCGACGATTCGCTTCGGCTGGTGGGGCCAAGACCTGTTCGCGCTGCGCCTGGGCCTGCACCTGACCTCGGGCGTGGTGCTGTGCGGGCTCTTGGCTTGGGCGGTGGCCCGAGCCCTGCTGCGCAGCGGCGTGCTGCGGGACCTGCCGGCCGGCCGCGCGGAGCGGGCGGAGCGCGCTCGCGGGGCCCTGGCGCCGGCCGGCCAGGAATGACGGGGGACGCAGCCGAGCCGCTGCGGGCCGAGGGCATCACCGTCACCCACACCGACGAGCCGGTCGTCCGGGGCCTCGACCTGGCGCTCGCCGCGGGGGACGTGGTGGCGCTGACCGGTCCGTCGGGGTCGGGCAAGTCGACCGTGCTGGCGGTGCTGGCCGGGTTGATCCCCCACACGCGGGCCGGCGACCTCGACGGCCGGGTGCTGCACCACGGCGCGGACGTCACCGATCAGCCGCCCTGGCAGCGGGCGGCCTGGCTGGGGTTCCTGGCGCAGGACCCGGCCTCGTCGCTGTGCCTGGCCAACGTCCGCGACGAGCTGGCCCTACCCCTGGAGAACGCCGGCGTGCCCCGCGCCGAGATCGGCCCGCGTGTGGCCGCCATCGCCGAGCGCTGCGGCATCACCCACCTGCTCGGACGCCAGACCGGGCAACTCTCCGGCGGGGAGGCCCAGCGCGTCGCGCTGGCGGCGACCCTGGTGGGCGGGCCCGAGGTCGTGCTGCTCGACGAGCCCCTCTCGATGCTCGACCCGGACGCCGCCGCCGACGTCGCCGCGCTGCTGCGCACGGAGCTGGGCACGGCGCGGGGCACGGAGCTGGGCGTCGCGGAGGGTGCCTCGCGGAGCGGCAGGGCCCCCGCGGCGGTCATCGTCGAGCACCGCCGGGCGGAACTGGCGCGCGCCGGCGTCCGTGCCAGCCACACGGTCGCGCTCGGGCGAGGCTGCGCCGCGCCGGCACGGCCCGTGGGGGCACCCGGCCCGGCGCTGCGCCCCGCTCCCACGGCGGCCGCGCCATTCCGCTGGCACCTCACCGATGTGCGCCGCGCGCCGGACGGGCCGGTCGTGCTGCCCGGCGTCGACATCGCGCTGCGGCCGGGCACCCTCACGGCGCTCACCGGGCCCAACGGCTCGGGCAAGTCGACGCTGCTCCTGGCGATCGCCGGCCTGCTGCCCGCGCACCGCGCCGCGTCGGGTGCCCCCCGCGTGGGCCTGGTGTTCCAGCGCCCCGAGAACCAGTTCGTCACCCACACCGTGCGCGAGGAGATCAGTTGGAACGCCGATGCCCGCCGCGCCGCGGTGTTGCTCGAGCGGGTGGGGCTCGCCGGGCTGGAGGAACTGAGCCCCCACCAGCTCTCCCTGGGCCAGCAACGCCGGCTCTCGCTGGTGGCCGCCGCGGCCCAGAGCCCACCCGTGCTGCTGCTCGACGAGCCGACGTTCGGGCTCGACGACGCCGGGGTCACCGCGGTCGAGGGCGTCCTCGCCGGCCTGCGCGCCGACGGGGTGGCCCTGCTCGTCGCGACCCACGACAGGGGCCTGGTGGAGCGGCTCGCGGACGCCGAGGTGCAGCTCAGCGCCCAGCCTGCCGGACGCTCGCGGCCGGCGCGGTCGGGCGTGCCGGACTCCTTCCTGGCCCGCTGCTCTCCGGTCACCACCTTCGCGCTCGTGTTCGCCGTCAGCATCACGCTGCTGTTCACCCTCGACGTCACGCCCGTGCTGGGTCTCTGGGCGCTGGCCGCCGCGGCGGCGCTGACGCTCGGCCGGGTCCCCCTGCGCCGGCTGCTGCTGTTCCAGGTGCCCGTGGCGTGGTTCGCGCTGTCGGCGTTCCTGGTCAACATGCTCAGCCGCAGCGGCGGCGTCCCGGTGGCACGGTGGGGGCCCCTGACGATCACCGACGACGGCCTGACGTGGGGGCTCGCGCTGGGCGCACGCTCCCTGGCGATCGGCGCCCTGGCCGCGCTGTTCGCCCTGACCACCGACGCCATCGCCTTCCTCAACGCCGCCCATCAGCAGGCGCGCGTGCCTGCGCGCCACGCGTACGCGCTGATGGCGGGCTACCGGCTGATGGAGATGCTGCCCGAGGAGTGGTGGACGCTGCGGGCCGCGCACCGCGTCCGGGCGCGGGGCGCCGGCCGGGACAGGCTCACCCTCGACGCGTTCCGGCGGGCCGCCTTCAGCCTGCTGGTCGTGGCGCTGCGGCGTGGGCAGCAGTTGGCGGAGGCGCTGGAGGCCCGCGGCTTGGGGCGCTCCCCGCGCACCGTGTGGCGTCCCGTGCGCTGGGGGTGGCGCGACGCAGCGCTGGCCGCCAGTGCCACGCTCACGATCGTCGCGGTGCTCGCGCTGTGAGCCCTCGCGCGCGTTCGGTCACGGCGTCCAGCCCTGGCTCACCAGGCGAACTCCTCCCGATGCAGCCGCTCGGGGGGCAGGCCCGCGGCGAGCGCCTCGGCGGCCACCAGCTCGGTCGCGCCCGCCGGCCCGCAGACGTACACGTCGGCCTCGTCCAGCGGGCCGGTGAGGTCGGTCAGGCGCCAGTGCAGATGGGAGGCGGGCAGCCAGGATGTCGAGCCGTCGGCCAGGACGCCGCGGTGGCCGGTCAGCACGTGCAGGCGGACGCCGCGGGCCCGGCACCACGCCTCCAGCTCGGCCCGGTGGGCCACCTCGACCTCGCTGGAGGCCCGGACGATGACCGTGGCGTGGCCCGGCACGACGTCGGTGCCCTCCAGCAGGGCGCGGATCGGGGCGACGCCGATCCCGAACCCCACGAGCACCACGTCGGGGGCCGTGCGGGCGGCGTCGGTGAACACGCCGTACGGCCCCTCGATGAGCACGGGCGTGCCCGGGCGCAGGGTGCTGGCGAGACGACGGGTGCCCTCACCGAGCATGCGAACGGTGATGCGGATGGTGTCCTTGTGCGGCGCGGCCGACAGCGAGAAGGGGTGCTGGTGCCACCACAGCCCGCCCTGCAGGAAGCGGAAGTGAGCGAAGTGCCCCGGCCGGATGCCCAGCTGGGCGATGCGGCGTCCGGTCATCTCGATGGCCACGGTGTCGGGGGTCTCCCACGTCACGGCCGACACGCGCAGGCGGTGCTCGGCGGACGCGAAGAGCGGTACGAGGACGCGGTGGGTCAGTAGCACGAAGAAGGTCGCCCCCCACAGCGCCAGCCAGAACCAGAGCGCCGGCCCCTCGGCGAAGAGCCCACCCATCGAGAACTGATGGGGCAATGCGAGGAGGATGGCGGCGTAGGTGACCAGGTGGATCCCCTGCCACACCTCGTGGCCCAGCCGGCGGCGGGCGGCGGCGACGGACGTGACCGCCACCACGGCGAGGAGGCCCGTTGCGACCACGGCGAGGACGAAGTCGCCCACCCCCCACAGGGTGGCGAACTCGGCGGACCAGCTCAGCTGGTCGGCCATCGCGTACCCGGTGACGAGGTAGACGCCGTGCAGCACCAGACCGCCGAAGGTCCACTGGCCGAGCGCCTTGTGGAGGGCCAGGGCGCGGTCGTGGCCGAGGGTGCGGTCGATGAACGGCACCCGCGCCGCGAGCCACAGCATGAGGACCATCGCGGAGGTCGCCACCAGGCCGGTGAGGATGCCGACGCCGCGCATCAGGCCGGCGGCCGAGGCGGTCAGGGCGCTCCAGCCGCCGTCGTGGAGCCACAGGCCGATGGGCAGCACCACCACCATCCAGGCGAGCACCTGCAGGGTGTCGGCGGCCCACGTCCGACGGCGATGCTGGGCGGCGTAGCGGGCAGCGAGCTGCTCCCGGGCCCCCGAGGGCGCGGTTGTCGGCTGCGCGGGTGCCGGGAGGGCGGGCGCCGGGAGGGCGGGCGCCGGGAATGCGGGCATCGGCGCAGGGGCGGACGCGCCGGCCGGCCCGGCTTCGGTGCCGGTTGGCAGGGTCGAAGTCATGCTTCCGAGGGTCGACCCGGTGGCTGTGACCGACCTGTGCGCTGCCTGACGGGTGCCCCTGAAACGCAGGGCACCGCCCCGCTCCCGGGAGCCGGAAGGGCGCCGACTATGCTGGTCCGGCAGGGCTCCCCCACCCGACCATGCCGCGCTGACAAGGAGGTCACGTGTTCGGACATGCCACACACGCGCAGGTGAACGGGCTGGTAAACAGCCTCGCCGGCGCCGGACGACCGCTGGTGGTGTCGCACGCCGGGGTGGCCGTGGGGCCATTCCCGTCCAACACGACGGCGGCGGTGCGATGCGCGCTGCAGTCCGGGGCGGACGGGGTGAAGATCGATGTGTCGGCGTCCGTCGATCACATCTTCTACGCCTTCCACGACGGATTCGAGGACGAGCTGCTGGGCGAGGAACGCAACATCCAGTCGCTGACCGCGGCCGAGATCGCCCAGTTGAGCTACCGCTGGAAGAACCGGCCCGGGCACCGAGCCCAGGTCGAGCGCCTGGCCTCGTTGCTCGGCGAGTTCCGCGGCAAGCCGGTGATCTTCGCCCTCGACCGCTCGTGGTGGCGCTGGCCCACCCTGCTGCGGGTGCTCGACGGGCTGCAGATGGCCGATCAGCTGCTGCTCAAGGTGCCCGGCTGGGAGACCTCCGCGCTCGGCGCCCTGCGCCAGCACCGCACCCGGTACCCGGTGCTGGCCATCTGCTCGACCCCCGAGGAATTGGCCGCCCTGCCCCTGGGTGACGAGGCGGTCAACCTGGTCGGGGTGGAGCTCATCGCCCACGACGCCGACCACCCGTGGTTCGACCCGGACGTCCTCGACTCGATCCACCGCGACGACCTGCTCGTCTGGATCAACTCGGAGACCCTCACCACCGGCGTCCCGTTGTTCGGTGGTTTCGACGACGAGAAGGCGGTGTTGGAGAGCCCCACCGCCGCGTGGTCGCACCTGCTCGACCTCGGCGTGGACGCGGTGCAGACCGAACTGCCCTGGCTCCTGCGCGAGCTCCGCGAGGCTCGGCACCGGTGACCCCGGGTCCACCCACGGGTGGACGCGCACCGGCATGCCTCGGATTACGATGCATTGCATGCCAATGCATCCGCCACCGAGGGCAGCCCCCGATCGGGAGCTCGTGAAGGGCACGCTGCCCCTGCTCGTCCTGCAGCTGGTCTCGGAGGCCGACACCTACGGCTACGAGCTGATCCGCGCCCTCGAGGAGCGCTCGGCGGCCGCGTTCACCTTCTCGGAGGGCACGCTCTACCCGGTGCTGCACTCCCTGGAGCGCGACGGCCTGGTGACCAGCCGATGGGACGCCTCCGGCGGCGGACGGCGCCGCAAGTACTACCGCATCAGCCCGGCCGGACGCGCCGACCTGGCCGACCGCCTGGACCAGTGGCATGCCTTCACCCGTGCGGTGGAGGCCATCGTGGACGGAGAACCCCGTGGACGTGCCTGACAGCTTCCGCCGCTATGCCCGCCGCGCGACGGCCGACATCGACGACCGCCGTGACCGCCTCGCCGCCGAGGAGGAACTCACCGCCCACCTCTTGGATCGGTACGCCGCGGCCCGGGAGAGCGGCGTGCCCGGGGCCGCAGCCGAGGCCGATGCCCTGCGCGCCATGGGGGACGCCTCCGATCTCGCGGGCTCCATCGGCGAGGCCCACCGGCCGCGTTGGCGTCCGGGCGTGGTGGTGGGCCTGGTGCTCGGCGGCGTGGCGGTTCTCGTCCTGATCTGGGGGGCACTCTTCCTGGCCTTTGCCGTGATGGCGGGTCCGGGCTGACGGCCCGGCACGTCCCCGCCCCCGGGCGTCCGCCCTGCCCCACCTTCACCGATCGGAGATGCTCGTGCTCACGCGACTGCTCAACCTCTGGCCCCATGCGCTCGCGCTGCTGGTGGTCTACCTCGTCATTCCGGCGGCCCTGACGGCGGTGGCGAACGCCGCGCCGGACCCCGGCGCCTGGAAGGCCGCAGTCTTCTTCAGCCTGCTCGGCCTCAACCCGGCGGCCAGCTTCGTCGTCGCCGGCCTGGCGGGGTACCGCCACGGGTTCGCCTGGCCGCTGCTGCTCGCCGTGCCGGTGCTGTTCGTGCCGGCCGCGTACCTGGTGTACAACGACTCCGCGCTGGTCTACGGGTTGCTCTACGCGGTGTTCGCCGCCCTCGGCCTGGCGGTCGGGTGGGGCGTCCGGAGGGTCCAGCGCCGCCGGCCCGCGGCCGGCCGCTGACCGGCGATCCGTCGGGGGCTCCTGCCAGGACGCGGTGCCGGACGACACTGCCCAGTCACTAGGGTGGGGACACCGGAAGGAGGCAACCCCCGTGACCGAGGTGTGGCAGAACATCGTGCGCGTCTACGGCGTGTTGCAGGACGACCTGCTCCTCGACCCGGCCCTCGCGCATGCCTTGCCGAGCCGGCCCCCCGTGCCCGAGATCGTGGCCATCGCGGTGATCGCGCTGCTTTCGGTCACGCTCGGGCATGCGACCGTGCTGCTGGCGAACAAGGTGCCCGCCTCCCGCTGGCCGGTGGCGTTGGGTGCCGGCGCGGTGGCGCTCATGGTGCTGCGCGCGCTGGAGGCGTTGCTGGTCTGGGGGCTGGCCACCCTGGTCACGGGGCAGGTCGTTCCCGTGCTGACCATCGTCATGTTGATGGTGCTCTCGCTGGCGCCGCAGGTGCTCGCCGTCATCATCGCGCTCCCGCACGTGGGGCTGTTCCTCGGGCGGCTGCTGGAGGCCTGGAGCCTGCTCGTCATGGTGACGCTGGTGGGCGAGCTGTACGACGTGTCGCGCTGGGTCTCGCTCGCGGTCGCGGGAGTCGCCTGGCTGGTGGTGCAGGTCGCCTCGCGGCTGCTGGCCGAGCCGATCCGCAACGGGGGAAGCCGCTGGTGGTCGCGTGCGTACGGCCATCCCACCCTCCTCACCGCGCAGGACTTCCTCAGCGGGACGCCGATCGTCCCCGTGGACGCCCGGACGGAGGTGGCCTGAACCATGGGGTGGATCGTGGGCGTCGCCGTGGCGGCCGTGCTCGTGCTGGCGTGCCTGTCACCGCTGCAGACCGCCCGCTGGTGGCCCCGCGAGGGGCACGCCCGCACCCGCGAGCTCTTGGTGGGGCCCGAGCCGGCGTGCCCGGTCGACGGGCTGCCCGAACGGTTCGTGGTCTACCTGTCGGGGGTGGGCGACATCGATCCGGAGGCCGAGCCGCACGAGGACGAGGAGTGGATCCTCGGGGAGATCGAGCGGGCCCGGCCCGACACGACCGTGATCCGGGAGGTGTTTCCCTACGCGGTGACGAACCACCGCGCTCTGGGGCGGGCGACCGGCGGCTCGGCCGAGCTCGCCGAGCAGGCCGGCGAGGGGGTCGGACGCGTCGTCACCGCGCTGCTGCTGCAGGTGCGCAACGTCGTCCAGGCCCTCATCGCGGCCGACCCCCGGTACGGCCCGACCTACTACGCCGACCTCGCCCGCCAGGTGTGGGCGCAGCTCACCGAGCAGGGCTATCGCCGCGGCTGTGGGGTGCCCGTGACGTTCCTTGGCTACTCGGGCGGCGCACAGATGGCGCTGGGCGTCTCGTGGCTGTTGACCCTGCACCACGTGCGGTGCTCGGTGATCTCGCTCGGCGGGGTCTACTCCGACGACCGTGGCTTCGCCCATGTCGAGCACTTCTGGGACATCCGCGGCTCCCGCGACCGCATCCGGCTCATGGGGCCGCTGTGGTGCCCGGGGCGCTGGCCGATCAACACGTTCTCGACGTTCCACAGCGCCCGGCGCCAGGGGCGCGTCACGGTCGTCGATCTCGGGCCGTTCGGCCACCACGGCGACGGCGGCTACTTCGACGCCGACTCCCGCACCGACGACGGCCGCAGCCACGCCGAGGCCACCCGGGACGCCGTCCTCACCGCGCTCGGGGAGGCGGCGGAGCTGCGGGGCGGCGCGGGGTCACCGTCCCTGGGGCAGTGAGTTTGCACCGGCGTCTCCCGGCTGGCACCCACGCGCGTGGGGGCGTCCGACCGCACTGCTCTCGGGTCAGGACCCCCCGCGCGCCGTCACGCCGGCGCGTCCGGCAAGAGCCCGCGGAGGTAGGCGATCTGGCCCAGGTGCTGGTTGACCTCGTTGACGACGCTCACGAGGCGCGACGCTGCCGTCACCGGCGGGTCGTAGCTCTCGTCGACGACCCGCTCGTAGTCGCCCAACTCCGCCAGGACGCGCCGCGTCAGCGCATGGACGTCAGCCGCATAGCCCGTGAGGTCGCCGGCCGTGCCGCGCCAGGCCGCCACCTCGTCCGCGGACTGGCCGTAGCCGTGGGCGTCCTTGGCGTAGGGCAGCGCAAACCGCTCCTGCCAGCCCTGCGCGAACCAGGCCTGGTCGACGCCGCCCAGCTCGGCCAGGTGGTCGTCCTGCACGCGCAGGACGTGCCAGGCAATCCAGCCGATCGGGTTGGCATCGGGCGCCGGACGCCAGCGCAGGGCGTCGGCGTCGAGATCGGTGAGTGAATCGGTCAGGGCGTCGGCGAACCGGTCGAAGACGTCACGGAGCAGCGTCCGGGCGAGTGTGGTGTCCATCACCCGAGGATAGGCTCACCCCTCCCCGCCGAGCCCTTCAATAGAATCTGTGATCTATTCGTTACTTGACATCGCTTCCCGATGGGCTGTCCGGGCCAAAAATGTCAGAGGCGGATCGTAGCGTGGTGGTCATGACGGAAGGCTTGGAGCACCTCGATGACGCCGCCCTGGTGGCGTTGATCGGTCGCGCTCTCGATGCGTTGACCGACGACCGACTCCGCCTGCCTTCCGACGCCGACCGGTTGGCGCTGCTCGCCGAGGCGGTGCGGGTCACCGGACGGCTGCACGCGTGGCAGGCGGGGCTGGCTGCGGCGATCGACCACGACGACGTGGCGTGGCGGGCTCACGGCACCTCGGCTTCGACCTGGTTGACCGACGCGACCCGCCACACGCGCACCGAGGCCCACCGGCTGATCGGCCACGGGCAGCGCCTCGATCGGTTCGCCGTCGTCCGCGATGCCGCGCGCGCCGGCGACGTGATGCCCGCCCAGAGCGACGCCATCACCGCAGTGCTCGACCAGCTGCCCGCCGACCTGCAGGAGGCGGTCGTCGAGGAGGCCCAGCACATGATGGTCGGGTTTGCCGCCACACACACCTCCACCGAGCTTCGCCGGCTCACCCATCGGCTGGTCGAATTGCTCGCTCCGGAGGTCGCCGAGGCCCACGAGGCTGCCCGCCTGGAGCGGGAACGCGCCCAGGCCACCCGGGCCCGACACCTGACGTTCACTCCCGACCACTGCGGCTCGATCCTGATCAAGGGGTCGCTGCCGGTGGCCCAGGCCGAGCTCGTGGTGAAGACCGTGAACGCCTGGGCCGAGGGGCAGCGGCGCGCGCTGGACGCCCTCGACCCCGCCGCGCCGCTCCTGACGCCGGCGATGCGCCGAGCGGACGGCCTCGTCGCGCTCGTCGACGCGCTGTCGCGCACCACCCTGTCCCCGCGACACGGCGGCGACCGGCCTCGCGTCGTCATCACGATGACGCTCGACCAGCTGAACCAAGCAGCCTGCGACGCGCCACCACGGCTCCACGGCCGGGTGGTCGGCAGCGACAGGCCCATCGACGCCGGCACGCTGCGCCAATGGCTCTGCGACTGCGAGGTGCTCCCCATCGTGCTGGGCGGGCACTCGGAGGTGCTCGACCAGGGCCGGCAGCGCCGCCTCGTCACGGACGCCCAACGCACGGCGCTGGCCGTGCGTGACCGGGGTTGCGTGTTCCCCGGGTGCGAACAACCACCCGAGAACTGTCACGCCCACCACATCACCCCCTGGTGGGCCGGGGGACGCACCGCCCTGGCGAACCTGGTTCTCCTCTGCCCGCATCACCACGGTGTGGTTGAGCCCAGCCACGACCCCCTCGCCGACCGCTGGCGTATCTACCTCCCGGCCCACGGGCCAGCGCAGGTCATCCCACCGCGTCGGATCGACCCGACGGGTCGGCCGCGCCAGCACACCCGCTACCTCACCCCCACTCGGACGTGAGTCAACCGGGTGCGAGAGAGGAGGTGAGTCCCTGGGAGTGGTGGGGTCTGGTGATGGGTGTGTCCTGAGCTGGCGGGGGTGGCGACCGGGTCTGAGATGCCTTGGCAGGATCACGCCGTTACGCGACCGTGGACCGCAGCCACGACAGGATCGGGTCGCGCCAGCCGACGAGATGCTCCGGGTCCATCGCGTCCATGAGGCGACGAAAGGTCTCGAAACGCTGCGCTCCCGCCACGCGCAGGGCCGCCGGAACCGCCGCGCGCAGCTCACCCATCGGCGCGAGATCGCTCCAGTGTTCGAGGTAGGCGTCCACCGTGCGCGCCAAGGGTGGATCGCCCCCGAGATCACCGTGCACGGTGAGAATCCGGTGCGGTGCCAGGAGGGAACCCACAGGGTTGGCCCACACGGCGTCACCCCAGTCGAACAGCAGGAGCCGCCCGTCAGGAGCCACGAACACGTTGCCGGTGTGGAGATCGTTGTGCTCCACGCTGTCCGGCAGCCCCAGCGCTGCCACCTGCGCGACCGCGTCGTCCAACCGGGGCAGCCCTGCCAGCAGCTCGGACGCCGCGGCGGCATCCAGGTGCAGTGGGTGGGTCGCATCCAACCGCGCCAGCCACTCGACCTGCCTGCGCACGTATCCGACGGCGTCGCCGCTGGGTCGCGCCGGCAACCCTGCGGCACGCAACCGGGTCCCGTGCTCGGCTGCGCGGCGCTGGACGTTGGCGCAGGTGTGCACCAAGTCGAGCAGCACCGGTTCGGTCAGCGGCCCGCGCTCGCGGAGCACTGGGCCGGCGTCGGCGGTGAGGATCCAGCCGTGGTCCCGATCGACCGCGAGCGGCGGCAGGATCTGACCGGGGGCGATGCCGACCAACTCCATGGTGAGGGCGGCCTCGAACCGCTGCCCCGGATTGTTCTCCTTGAACCACACCCGGCCCTCGGCCGTCTCCACCGTGAGCAGCACCGACCAGAACCGCACCCGATGGTGTGCCACCGGTGCCACCACCCGCAGCCCGAGTCGGGCGCAGGTGGCCAGGATCCACGTCGAGGCCTCGGCGAACCAAGCCGGGGAGTTCCAGTGCCGGACGATGTCAGCCACGGTGCCTCTCAGGATCGTTCTGCGTCGGCCAAGGCGTCGGCGGCGGCGAAAAGCTCCGCGGGGGCGTCCGGGGCGAACTTCCTGGCGAAGGGGGCCCGCGCGCCGTCGGTCAGGCGGCGGAGGCGGTCGGCGTCCAACCACAGCGGGCTGGAGGGATCCTCACCGAACTCCTTCAGCGTGGTGGGCCCCTGGACGACGCGGAGTTCCGGGTCGTCGTGCACCAGCGACTGGAGGTAGATCTCGTCGGTGATCCGCACGGTGCGGAACCAGCGGCGCAGCTGCGACTCGCGCGCGTCCCGATCCAGGACGCGGCGCAGCGCGCGCGCCGACAGCGTCATCCACTGGCTCGCCTTCACGATCGGTACCGGCGGCCTCACGCCCGGACGCCGCACGCCCACAAACCAGCGGCGGTCGCCCTCGACGAACCGGGGCAACACCTGCAGGACCGGTCGGGTCAGCGTGCCGATGCGCCAGCCGACGTGACGGACCGCGCGGTACAGCGACGGCTGGCTCGGGAAGCGCACCTCGGGCAGAAACCACCGGAAGCGCCAGTTGTCGGGCTGGTCGGGCGTCTGTTCGACGAGCGCATCGGCACCCTGGTCGACCCATTCCCGCTCCCAGGCCGCCAGGGAGCGAATGGGATAGTCCGTGCCCGAGACCAGCACGTAGTGCTCGGCGTGGAACTCCGCCTCGGCGGTCGCCAGCGCCTCGATCATCGCCGCGGTCAGTTCCCAGGACCCCCAGCGGACGTGGATCGCCGACGCCAGCGGGTGTGCGCCCGCCACACGGAGCGCCTCGGCGTCGAACCCCTGGTGGGGCTCGAACCGCACCAGCACGTTCGCGCTGGGGCTGAGGCTCCGGATACGGCGCACCAGCCGGTCCACCCCGTCCGGGTTGTGGGCCATGACGACGTAACAGAATGCGGCTTCCCCCATGCGACAAGGCTACGGCGTGGGTGAGGTGGCTCCGCACCCGCCCCCGGCCCAGGCACGCTGCGCTCCGCACCGAGCCACCTCCCGGCCCCCCGAGGCTGCGGTTCAATGGAGCCATGGGTGAGCTCTGGACGCACATCGGCATGACACCGTGGGACGCGCTGGGAGTCGTGATCGCCGCCACGGTGCTCTACCTGGCCTATTCGCTGGTGCTCGCGTGGTCGGGCCCCCGGCTGTTCTCCAGCTCATCGACCCTCAGCCTCGCCCTGCTGACCGTTCTGGGCAGCCTCATCGCCCGCGGGATGTTGGGGCCGACCCCCACCCTGGCCGGGGCGCTCGTCGCATCGACCACCCTGCTCGTTCTCGAAGCGCTGCTCGGCAGGCTGCGGCGCATCGCCGCCGTCTCCCGCCGCCACCAGCCCCGCGTGGTCATGGTCAACGGCCGGTTCGTGTCGCGTCCGGCGCGGGAGCTGCTGGTCTCCGAGGCCGACCTCATGGCCCGGCTCCGCTCGGCCGGCGTCCGCCATCTCGAGGACGCCGGTGTCGTGGTGCTGGAGCCCCGGGGCGGCGTCACGGTCATCCGGCGCGGCGAGAAGGTCGACCCGCGGCTGCTGGCCGGCGTGGCCGGCGTCGAGTTCGTACCCGCCCACCTGCTCACCGACTGACCCCTCCGGACGCCGGACGCCCCGGCTCAGGCCTCGCGCGCCCGCAGCCGCCCCTCGACCGTCTCCTGGATGAGGTCGACCGTCTCGTCCAACAGGTCCACCCCGAGCAGCCGCGACTGCCGGTGGAGGCGTCCGACGAGCCGTTCCACCTCGTCGTAACGGCCGGCGGCCTGTTCGGCGCGAATCCGTTCGCCGAGCAACAACTCGTCGTCCGGCGCCGCCATGAGGGCGCGATTCGCGGCCCAGCGGGCGGCGTCCAGATCGCCCTTCTCCCGCGCCAGGCGCGCCGTGACGACCCCCAGGTCGCGAATCAGCGCCGCCATCTCGGAACGCAGGTGCTCCGCCCAACCCCACTGCCCCGGGGCGGCATCGGCCAGGGGCGCTCCGCGCACCAGGGTCAGCGCGGCTTTGAGCCGCTCCAGCGACATCGTGTTCACGCCGCCCCGCGTCAGGGTCAGCATGTCACGCCAGTCCGAGGTCACCTCGGGGTGCAGCCGCATGTGGCCGGAGTAGGCCTCGGGAAGGTAGGGCCGCCCGTCGGGATCGGAGCCCAGCCAGGCCCGCAGCCGGCTGAGGTTGGAGCGCCGCGTCCCATCGGTGACGAAGAGGTCCGTCGACATGTGGGACGGGGTGGCGCCGGGGTGCTCGACGAGCCACGCGCAGTACTCGACGCAGGCCCGGGTCGAGCGGGCGGGCGCCTCCCCGGTGGCACCCACCAGGTCGAGCGGGCCGAGCAGGAGCACGCGGGGGGCGTGCGTGTCGGCGGGGCGGGGGTGGAGTTGGACGATGTTCACGGGTTCCTCCGGGTCGTCGGACGACCACCAGGGGGCTGGGTGGGTGAGGGTGGAATCGGCGAGCGCGTACAGGTTGCTGATCGCGGCGCGCGTCGCCGACGGGAGGGTTTGGGGCACGAGGGAGCGCTCGCCGGCCAGCACACCGCGACCTTCCTCGTTCTCGGTGAGCTCCCAGGTGGCCTGCCCGGCCTCGGCGCCCACCGGAAGTGCGGCGGCGAGACCCACCGCCGTGCCCTCCGTGGCCGCCTGGATGCGGGCGACGTGTGCCGGCGACGGCCGCACTTCGAACAGCACGACCCACGGGGCCCAGGCATCCGCGCGGTCGGGATCGAGGCGCACGCGATCCCAGGCCTCCTGGCCCAGCAGGCCCTGGCGGGCGTGCGCCATCCGCTCCACCTCCGCGACTGCGGCCTCGGCGTCCGTGGTGGTGCGGACGCGATGGGTGCCGGCGACGTGGGTGAACGCCTCGTCGTCGGTGACCACCAGCAGCTGCAACTCGGCCGACCACGGGGCACACGCGAGTTCCACCAGCATCGCCGAGAGCGCCTCGGACGCCAGCGTGGCCCCCTCGCTGCGGACGCCGAGTGTTCCGGAGGCCACCAGATCGACCATGACGAGGTTCTCACCGACGTCCTCACCGAGGGTGACCAACGCCGGGTAGGCGACGGGGTGCGGGGGGTCGTCGAGTTCGCGCAGCGCCGCCCACGTGACGGCCAGCCGGTCACCGACCTTCTGGAATCCGGGCGGCGCGGAACCCGGGTCGGCCACGAAGCGGAACTCACCGTCGTCCGGCCCCACGACCACCTCGGCCAGCACCGGCGCCAGCAAACCCTGCTGCCACCAGTGCCGCGCCAGGTGGCGCATGGCCCGCTCGATGAGATCCTCGCGATCCGGCTCATGGTGGTTCGGCACCAGCCCCAGCGCCGACTCGAAACGCGTCAGTTCCGCCTCCGGCGGGGCGATCCGCCGGCCCAGTGGCCGCGATGCCTCCTGCCAGCGACGCCGCAGCGCCAGACCCCCCAGCACCGCTGACGCCGTGAGCGTCGTCAGCCCACCCACGAGGCGAGCGACGGCCCGCTGGTCGTGCTCGGGCGCGAGGCTGTCCGCCGTGGGCACGGTGCTCTGCATCGGGGCTGTGGGCTGCACCGGGGCTGGAGGCTGCACCGGAGCCGTCGGCGGCGCCGCGGGGGCGGAGGGGGCGCTCGCGGGGGGAGTCCCCACCCCGTTGGTGGACCCCGCCCCGTCGGTGGACGCCGGACCGCCCGGCTCCTGGCCCGCCGAGGTCGCGTCCGTCGCGTCCCCCTCCGGAGCGGCATCCGTCGGAGCGCCATCGTCGGACGCACTGGACGCGGCCTCCTGGACACCGTCACCAGGCGCGTCCGCCGACCCGTCGGCCTGGGCGTCGGTCGATTGCTCGGCGGGCACGGGCGCCGGTGCCTCAGGAGCGGTGTCGGCCGCGAGCAGGAGCGGCACGCGCAGGACCCAGCCGATGTCGATCATGTCGGGATCCGTGACACGGTCGCGGTTGAGGGCGTGGATCTCGGGCCAACGATCCGCCTCACCGAGGTGACGCAGGGCGAGCTTGCTCAGCGTGTCCCCGGCCCGCACGGTGACGAGCATGACGGGCTCGGCGATCGTGAGTTGGGCGCCGGGCGCGAGATCTGCCAGAGGGTCGGCCCCCAGGCTCGGGTTCGCGGCGACGATCTGGCGCCACTGCGCACCATCGCCGTAGTAGCGCGCGCTCAGGCTCCACAGGTCATCACCTGGACGCACCGTGTGGACGGTGGCTCGTAACGCCGTGGCACCGGACTGCCCTCGGGCGGCCAGCGCCCCGGCACGGGTCGCGTCTGATCCGGCACCCCCCACGGTCTCGATCGATCCGTCCGGCTCCCCCGCGGTCTGGCGTCCACGGTCACCGCCGCCATGCTCCCCGGCAACCGGCCCGGCGTCCGCACCGGCGCAGGTCAGGTGCAGCCGACCTCCACCCGCTGTGGCGGCACCAGCGGCGTCCCCGGGCGTACCGGACGCCACGGGCGTCACCTGGGCGACGAATGCGGCGGCCAACAGGGCTGCCGCCAGGGCCCGGGGCCCGGTGATGACCGCCCACCCCCCCCGCTCGGTGGCGGCGCGGCGCGGGACGGCACCCCCCTGGGCCAGGAGCGTGACGAGCTCCCAGATGACAGCCACCACCCACCCCACCCACGCCACCCAGCCGACGACGGTCAGGAGGGCGAGCAGGAGCCGGATGTCGGTGACGCCGGTGAGGCTGAGCGTGGCCCAGTCGCGGAAACCGATGGCGAGCAACACCAACGGCGGTGCGACCACGAGGCCGACCAGTGCGGCGAACGCCGCCGAACGTCTGATCATCGTCTCCCCCGGTAGCGGTCAATGGCGGAACTGGCCTGCCCTTCGATCACCCACGTGCCTGGCAGGCCTGCAACGAGGAGGTCACCCAGCGTCACGGCGCAGCGCACCTGCACCTCGACCCGCGCCTCCTGGCCCACCGACACAAAGAACCCCGAGGTGCCGATCACATGATCCAGACCGCCGGAACACCGCAGCCCGGCCGCAGCGGCGTCCGCCCCGATGACCTCGAGCGCGTGCTGCCGCGCCGTGGAGGCGTCCCGAGCCAGCGAGGCGGACCGGGCTGCGGAGTCGGCCATCTGCTGCACGGCCGATCGGGCGAGGGCCAGCCGTCCGCCCGCCAGCACCAGGCTGATGATCAGGAGCAACGCCGGGACGATCACGACGAACTCGACCGAGGCCGCGCCGCGCTCCCCCCGGCGCGTCTCCCGCTGCGGGTGCGTCATGGCCGGGTCACCCGCTCCACGGGCCGGGTCGCCTGCTCGCTGACCCGGGTCTGCCCCAGGTCGACGAACGTGGGCATCTGCCCGCTGACGACGACGCGAACCCGCTCGGTGCTCCGCTCGACGGACACGGTGACGTCCGCGAGCCCACCCCCATCGGCCAGGCGCTCGGCCATGGCGACCGCGGCGCTGTCGGTGGCGCCCAGGACGGCGGCCTCCTCGGCGCCCGCGATGGCGGCACTGGACGCGATGGTGCGCCCGTGGAGCCACAGCCCGGCCTGGATGATGCCGAGCACGGTGAGCAGGAGCAGGGGCGTCAGGATGGCCCACTGGACCGAATCCGTCATGCCCCGCTCGTCGTGGCGGGTCACGTCGGTCAGCCGATCCCCGCGAGCTTGCCGTTCACGAAGCCCGTGATGAGGGTCACGATGCCGATCGCGATCGCGACGACGCCGGCCAGCAGGATCGCCTGCTCGGTCGACTGGGAGAGGCCCCGCTGATCGCGTGCGGCCTCCGTCATGCTGTTCTTCAGCACGAGGGCGGAACCGATGAGTCGGTGGACGGTTTCCATGGTGTTTCCTTTCATTGGTGGTGTTTCAACTGCTCAGCAGGGTCAGGAGCGGGGGCACGAGAAAGAACAAACCGAAGACGAGGCTCGGGATGACCATGAAGAGCGTCATCCGTTCGGAGGTCTCGGCGGCGGCCATCTTGACGGTGGTGAGGTGCGCGTCGCGGAGCTCCTTGACGCGGGCCCGCAGGGTGCCCGACAGCGACGCCCCCGACTCGTCGAGCCGCATCACGTCGGCCAGGTCCACGAGCGCCGGCAACTCAAGCTGGGCGCCGACCTCCCGCAGCTCCGCGTACGGCATGCGCTGCTGCAGGCGCGCCCGGTCCAGGGCGGAGCGGATGGTGGCGAAGATCGCGATGTCGGACAGGGACGCCGCCGCGTGCAGGGCCTGGGTGGCGGACTGGTTGGCCAACCGCTCGAGGGTGACCAGGTCGAAGTACACGAGCAGCGCCTCCGTGGCGTCCGAGCTCGTGGTCTGGTCCGCGGCGCGCAGCAGCAGGTCGGGCGCGATGAACCCGATCAGCCCACCGAGCAGGCTCGCCAGCACCGGCACGAGCGCCAGCTGACCCGTCACGACCCAGTAGGTCACCGCGCCGACGACGGGCAGCAGGAAGCCGGCCAGCGCGCAGACGAGCTTGATGCCGACATGCCGCGCGAGGCTCCGCCCGCGGAGCTGCAACTGCCGTGTCAGCTCGGCGGGAACCACGGTTGGACGCCGGTCGAGCCACCAGCTGCCCACCGACTCGAGCCGGGTCTGTTCCAGGTCCGTCTCAGGCTCGGGCGGGGCCGTGTCGCCGAGCACACCGAGGGCGTCCGCCAGCCGCACGTGCTGGGGCAGGAACGCCCCGACGATGAGCACGAGCCCCAGCGCGAGCAACAGCCCGGGGCCGACGACCAGCAGGGCGTTCATGCGCGTGCCCGCAGGATGCGCTCGCGGCGGCGGGGCAGCGTCATCCGCCGCAGCATCACCAGCGAGCCGACGTACAGGGTCAGCAACACGGCCAGCAGCACTTGGCCGAGCGGGGTGCCGTAGGGAGCGAAGAAGCCGCGCCCGAACAGGAAGGCGCCCGTCAGTACCACGAGCGTGATGAGCGTCACCTGGCGGACGACCGCCCGCGGCTTGGCGCGCTCGGCCTCGACCTCGCGCAGCGCGCGCAGCCGCTCCTGCACCGAGTCGGCGAGCGCCGCGAGGGTCACGATGGCACCGCTCCCGCCGCGCTGCACGGCCAGAATCAGGCTGGCGATGACCGTGTCGGCGTCCGCGCTGTCCAGCTCGTCGGCCAGCGCCCGCAGTGCGTCCGAGGGCGTCCAGCGGTCGTCGAGCCGCCGCACGAGCAGCACCATCGCATCGCTGAGTTCCGGCGGGGCCTGGCGGGCGCTGAGGCGCAGGGCGTCCGTGATGGACTTGCCGGTCGCCATGGTGGCCGTCATGCCGCGCACCCAGCGGTCGAGGGCACCGAGCAACTCGATCTCGACGTTGCGCGGCGCCGAGAGCAGGTGGGGCAGGCCCAGCACGGCCAGGGGCACGACGACGAGCATCAGGGGCCAGCCCGTCCACACGGTCACGAGCACCGCCGCGACGGTGGACACCCCCGTCAGCACGAGGGTCCGGCGCGGGATGCGCTGGTACTTGTCCACAGCCTTCGTCCACAGCCCTGTGGAGGACGCCGTGGCCGACGGCGCACCGATCACCCCGAACGACCAGGCCAGGATCAGCACGATCCCGCTGATCGTCAGCATGCTGGCGAGCACCACCGCGGCCGTCGTCATGACTGCCTCCAAGTGCCCCAGAACGGCTCGAGCTGCTCCAGCAGCGCGGCCTCGGGGTGGTACGCCGACGCCGTTGCCGGGCCGCCCGCGGTGTACACGAGGTGCGTCACCGGCCGGTTGCCCTCCACCGCTCCGGTCAGCGCGCGCACCTCGGAGACATACCGGTTGCGGACGCCCCCGCGCCACGTGTCGTCGTCGAGCTGCACGTGCACGATCAGGCCGATGTGGAGTGCGATCTGCCGGTAGGCCTCGTCCATGGTGAGGACGCCACCCTGCGCCACGCGCGCGGCCAATCGGTCCATCGTGGAGGCGGCGGAGTGGGAGTGCGTCGTGCTCAACGTGCCCGCGCCGGCCTGCATCGCCTCGAACATCGCACCGGCCTCGACACCACGCACCTCGCCCACGACCAATCGGGACAGGTTCTGACGCAGCGCCTCGGGAATCAGGTCCGCCACCGAGAACTCGCCCACCGAGCGGCCGTCGGAGATCTCACCGAGCCCCACCCGTGCCTGCAGCGCCAGCATGTTGCGGCGTCCGGGCTGGAGGTGGGTGAGGAGCTCATAGTCCGTCTCCAGGGTGCCGAAGCGCTCGTTGGGCGGGATGGACGCGATCAGCGCGCGCAACAACGTCGTCTTGCCCGCGCCCTGGTCACCGGCGATCACGATGGACATGCGCGCCAGGATCGCCGCGTGCAGCAGGCGGCCCACGTCGTCGGGCAACATGCCGCGGTCGACCAACTCGGGCAGGTCGATCGCGGTGAGGATGTGCTGCCTGATCGTCACACTGGGCCGGTAGCTCAGGCCGAAACCGATGGCGTGCAGGCGGTGCCGGTTGCCGAGCGCCAGGGTCATCGTGGGGTGAGCGTCGTCGAATGGACGCGGCGGGGTGACCGACTCACCCAAGAATCGGATCGCCTCGACGAGCTCCTCGTCGGAGTCGGCCACCGGCGGGTGGGCGACGCGGTGACCGTCGCCGTACTGCACCATCACCGAGTCGCAGCCGTGAATCTCGATGTTCTCGGCGTCGGGCAGCGCGAACAGGGGCTGCAGCCGGCCGTAGCCGAAGATCGCGTCCTCCAGCGCCACCGCGTAGGCGCGCTCGCGCTCCAGCGGCCACAGCTCCCCGAGGTGGCTCTGGCCCTCGGCATGCTGACGCACGATCCGTCGGCAGACCGATCGCCCCAGCAGCCGGCGGTCGGCCTCCGCCACCACGCCCCCGGACGCCTGGGCCTGGAGTTCGGTCTCGCGGGTGATCTCCTCGCTCGCCTTCCGCCGCAGGATGACGACGAGCCCCCAGTCGATGGCCGTGTCGTGGGGCACCACGGCCTCGGCCCGCCGAATCTCGGGAGCCGACAGCGCATAGTCCGCCCCTTGGAGCAGCGGAACCTCCGCCAGCGGCCGCGCAGCCGGGTTCATGCCGCACCCCCCGCCCCAACGGTCGTCGCTGCCGCGGCTTGGGGCAGGGTGAGCCCCTCGATCATGGCGGCGCGCAGCTGCTCGGCCGTCCGCGCATACGACCGCGCCAACCCCTGACGCGACCAGTTGCGCGGCAGCGACCCGGCCTCGATGAGGTCGGCGGCAGCCTTGGGCTCCCACGGAATTTCGGCCAACACGCGGACGCCGAACTGGTCGGCCACCTCCCGCGCCCCGTAGGGACGCCCGGGGCCCACCAGCACCAGACCCACGCGGCCGGGCGGGCCGGAGTCCACCAGCGGCGGCAGGTGCAACCGCAGGGCCGCCAGCGAGACCAGCGTGGTGCGGCAGACCAGACCGATCACGTCGGCACCGCCGGCGAGCTCGCCAGCCAGTCCTGCGGGGCCGAGGCGACCGGCGTCCACCACGAGATCACGCTCGCTCCCCCTGCCGGCCTCCAGCAACGACCCCCAGACCCCGTCGAACAGACCGACCGAACCCAGGTGCGTGAAACCCGGGACGAAGCGGCGATCCGGCACCGATGGGTCCTCGGCGGCCCGGGAGGCCGGGGCGTCCGGCAGCGCCACCGCGTTGGCCAGCAGCGCCTCGCCCATCGGCAGGCGCTCCCGATAGGCCTGCAGCAATCCTTGGACGCCCAGCGCGTGCGGCGCCTGGCCCCGCAGGTACCCGGCGAGCACCGTGTGCGCCGCGCTGCGGTCGGCGTCCAGGAGCAGCACGTCCCTGGGCCACGCCAACGTGAGCCCGAGCGCCGTCGTGGTCACGCCCGGCGCACCCGACGCGCTCGCCAGCACCACGGTGCTCATGCGCCCGCGTCCTGCTCCACCAGGGACACCCGGTTGGCCGAGGCCAGCCGGGTCACCGACTCGGCCTGGGTCGCCGAGAGCGTCAGGTCGATGACCACCGCTCCGTCGTTCTGCGTCGCCGGCGCACTCGTGAGGGTCGCTGGCACGCTCGCCGGCAGCGCCGCCTGCTCGGTCGAGGCACTCTGCGCGTTGGCGTCGGGCAGCGCCACGACCAGCACGTTCGTGCCCGCCGTCAGGCCTGTCGGGAAGCGGCCCGCCTCGAGCCGGACGCCCACACGCGCCATCCCGTCCGGCAGCGCACCGTCGCCGTAGGTGCCGCCGACGAGCAACGAGCCGTTCGCGATGTCGAGGGTCGCCCGCTGCCCGACGACGCTGGCCAGGTCGTCGGCCGGCACGGTGTCCACGCCCGACCCGGTGCCCACCGACACCACCGTCAGGTCCCCGGCAACGATGGGCTCGCCACGATGGATCGTCCGTGTCGCACGCAACACCTCTTCGGTCGAGGCCACGCTCGTGTAGAGGTAGGCCGAGGCGAGCCCCCCGAGGGCGACGGCCAAGATGCCGGCGAGCAGCCACAAGGGGTTGCGCCGCAGGCGCAGACGAGGACGACGGGCATCCGGTGCGACGGTGGACATTGATCTCCGCGTGGTCGAAACAACAACGTGAGGGCCACGGTAAGCGGACACGCGGGGGGAAATCCACCTGTCCGGGATGTGGTGTGGATAACTTGGCACGTTTCTTTTCACCGCTCCGCGGAGCCGATCCGCCGGCCGCTGGCCCGGCACCGCGTCCGCATGGGTACGTTGGGTCACCACCGTCCGGAGCCGGCCTCCCGACCGAGCGCGAGGAGCACCGTGTCAGCACGCACGACCCTGAATCCCGACGGCACCGCGCTGCCCGAACTCCTCGGACGCCTCGCGTTCCGCCCCGAGGACGCCGCGGCGTTCACCGACTGCCTGCGTGCGTTCACCGACGCCGACTGGGCCACCGTGGAGCGCCTCCACGGCCTGCTCGCCGCCCGTGTCGGCCTCCTGGAGGACCGGCCGAACCCCCTCCACGGCGAGCCGATCGACCATCCGCTTGCCCCCGAGTTGCTCGGCCTGGCCGCCCTCGTCGCGGCCGCTCCGCAGGTGCAGCACGAGCTGGTGCGCCGCGGTGTCACCCCCGACGTCGCCTGGCGCTCGGTGGCCGACCTCGGCCAGCAGGTCGCCGTCCATCGCCGCGTCCACGGCCGCTTCGGCTTCGGCACCACCGGGTGGAATGCGCCCAATTTCGCCGGCGGCCTCGTCTGGTTGGGGCGTTTGCAGTACACGTTGGAGCGCGACGAGGTGTTCGGCTGGGTGCTCGGCTGCCACATCCCCGAGACGGGCTCCTTGACGCCCGCCGCCGTCGACGATTCCTTCCGCCAGGCCCGCCACCTGGCGGACACCGCGTTCGCCGATTTCCCCATCAGCCGCATCACCTGCGAATCGTGGTTACTCGACCCGAGCATGGTCGCCCGGCTCGACCCGGCGTCCAACATGGCCCGCTTCGCTGGCCGTTTCACCCGGTACGGCACCCCGCGCGACGGGCGGCGCGACGCCCTGTACTTCGGTTTCCACCGCGAGACCCGCTCGGGGCAGCACGTCGACCTCGCCTCCCTGCCCCGCGCCACCTCCCTGCAGCGGGCGGTGCTCGCGCAACTGGACGCCGGCGGTGTCGTCGTCCAGCGCGGCTGGGCGCCCCTGCCCACGGATGGCCTGCCCACGGACGATCTGACCGGCTGACGACCGCGCCGCCCCCCGCCGGGCTCGGCGACTAGCATGGGCCCCGCCCACCCGCCGGAACTGCACGAGGACGACACGATGGATCCCCGCCCCACGTCGAACGTCTCGGTCGACGTGCTGACCCTGCGCTACGACGAGGCCGGCCGCGAGGTCGAGATCGCCGTCTACCCGCGGGCCACCGAGCCCTACATCGGGCAGCTGGCCCTGCCGGGGGTGACCCTGCTGGAGGGCGAGCGTCTGGTGGACGCCTCGCGGCGCGCCGTGGCGACCAAGCTGGGCGTCGGCGTCCGCGACCTGGGGCAGCTCACCGTGTTCGACGAACCGCACCGTGACCCGCGCGGCTTCACGCTGTCGGTGGTCATGTGGGCCGTGGCGGACGACGCCGAACCGCACCCCGACGTCACGTGGCACCGCCTCGACGCCGTGCCCCACCTGGCGTTCGACCACGACCAGATGGTCACGGTGGGCCGTCCGCTGCTCATCGACCGGCTGTGGCGCAACCTCGCCTTCACCCGCGCGCTGACCGGCCCGCAGTTCCCGGTCTCGGCCGCGGTCGCGGTCACTCGATCGCTCCACGGCGTCGAGCCCGACCGCGGCAACCTGAACCGTCGACTGGCGTCCATCCCGGAGCTGCGCGTGGCGCACAAGCGCGTCGTGCTGGGGCGGGGGCGTCCGGGCACGCTCTGGGAGTGGGCCGACAGCGAGGCACTGGACGCCGCAGCCGCCGGCTGAGCCCACCCGAACGGGCAAAACCCCCGCCCCCGGGGCGGCGGGGCTGCGCACGCGGCCGGATACAGGGTTGAATGGGTGCATGACTGGTCCCTGTGACCGCGTCTCCCAGCGCGAGGGCGAGCGCACCACGCCGCGCGTGGAGAAGGTGGGCGACGTCTGGCACGTCCGCTCCGCAGAGGTGGCGCGCCAGGTTCTGCGCGAGCGCGACGCCACCACGCAGGCCGGCTTCACCGCGGAGTCGATGAAGGGGCGGATGACGGACACCCCGATTCTGTTCATGGACGGCGAGGCGCACCGCCAGCAGCGGGCCAAGGTGGCCCGCTACTTCGCCCCGAAGGTCGTCTCGACGCGCTACTCCGAGCTGATCACCCAGCGGGTGGACGCCCTCGTGGACGCCATGGTCGCGGCCGACACCGTGCAACTCGACCATGTGACCCTGCGCCTCTCGGTCGACGTGGCCGCCCAGGTGATCGGCTTGACGAACTCCGACACCGATGCGATGGCGAACCGGCTGGAGAAGTTCTTCGACCAGCCCCCCTTCGACCTCGCCGAGCCGGGTCTTGGCCGCTCCCGCTTCGAGTCGCTGCGCGCGGTGCTGACCGGCAACCTGCCGGTGCTCGTGTTCTACTTGCGCGACGTGCGCCCGGCGATCCGCGCCCGCAAGGCCGAGCGCCGCGAGGACGTCATCAGCCACCTGATCGACGAGGGCTACTCCGACATGGGCATCGTGATGGAGTGCATCACCTACGGCGCGGCCGGCATGGTGACGACGCGCGAGTTCATCTCCATGGCCACGCTGCACTTCCTGCGCAACGACGCCCTTCGCGAGCGCTTCGTGGTGGCCGGGGAGGCCGAGCGCCTCGCCATGCTCGGCGAGGTGCTGCGCCTCGAACCGGTGGTGGGCCACCTGTACCGCCGCGCGCAGCGCGCCATCGAGGTGACCGACGGCGACGTCACCCACGTCATCCACGAGGGCGCCCTGATCGATCTCTCCCTGCGCCGGACCAACGCCGACGAACGGATCGTCGGCGAGCAGCCGGACGCGCTGTGCCCCGGCCGGGAGCTGCCGCGCGGGTACAGCGAGGAGATGATCAGCTTCGGCGACGGCGCCCACAAGTGCCCGGGCAACGCGCTCGCCCTGCGCGAGACCGATCTGTTTCTCACCCGGCTGTTCTCCCACAAGGTGGCGCTCGTGCGTGAACCGCGCCTGGAATGGGACGAGATCGTCGCCGGGTACGCGCTGCGGGACTTCGAGATCACCGTCTCCTGACCCCGGCATCCGGGGGTCCATCGAAGGATGGATGCCCGGCGGTGTCGGTGAAACCCCTGCTCAGGCGAGGGTGGAGGCATGCTTGTTGCTGCCATCATTCTCATCTCCCTGGCGTTGGTCGCCTACACCGCCGGCGTGTGGGCCGAGCGCATCGCCGGACGCCTGCGCCCCTTCCACGTCGTGCTGTTTGGAGCCGGGCTGGCCTTCGACGCCTCCGGCACGTGGCTCATGTCCCTCATCGCGCAGGCCGGCACGCACGACAGCGCGACCGCGACCGGCGGCGTCCTGATGAACGTCATGGCCGTGACCGGGCTCATCGCACTCGTGCTGATGGCCGTGCACTTCCTGTGGGCCGTGGTCGTGCTCGTCCGCAACCGGGACGCCGAGCTGCGCACCTTCCACCGGTTGTCGGTGATCGTGTGGGCCATCTGGCTGATCCCGTACTTCACCGGCATGATCGGCGCCATGCTCTGACCGGGCTGGTCTCCTGCCCCACGGGGCATTTGGCCCCGAGGAAACGGTGCCATGGCGCCATGTGCTCGGGTCCAATTGGGCAAGCCCCGGGGGTGGGACGCCCGCGGCGGCCATGACCCCTCCACGTGGCGCCTCTCCGCGTCACCTGGCGCACCCACGCTTCACGTGGCACAGCGCCGCTCACGTGGAGGGCCTTGCACGGGCCGCCACGTCAGTTGCACTGCGCCACGTGGGGCTGAGGTGCGACACGTGGGCCTGAGGTGCGCCACGTGGGCCGGCACAGCTGTCGAGCACTGGTGGAGCAAGCTGGCCATCACCGTGCGACCTCGCCGCCAAGCCACCATCCCCGTCGCCGAGACCGCTCCGCTGGAGCAGGCCGATCTGGCCGCGTCCGCGACACATCCCGCAGCGCTGGGACTTCGCAGGTGGGCATCTGGAACGCACGACCGCGCGGGGCGTGAGCGTCCCGCGCTGATCCTCCCGGGCTGAGGGGGACCGCCTCAGGCGTCCAGCAACCCCCGGATGTCGGCGGCGCTCAACGGAGCCGCAATGTCGGACGCCTGCCCGACCACCTGGTCGAACAGGTGGCGCTTGGTCTCCTGCAGGGCGACGACCTTCTCCTCGATGGTGTCGGCCGCGACGAGGCGGTAGACGTTGACCGGCTTGTCCTGCCCGATGCGGTGGGTACGGTCGACGGCCTGCGACTCCGCGGCCGGGTTCCACCACGGGTCGAGGATGAACACGTAGTCGGCCTCGGTCAACGTGAGCCCGAACCCCCCGGCCTTCAGCGAGATCAGGAACACCGGCGCCTCGCCCTCCCGGAATGATGCGATCCGCGCCGCGCGGTCACGCGTCCGGCCGTCCAGGTACTCCAACGCGATGCCCTCCGCCTCCAGCCGCCGCCGCACCAACCCCAGGAACCCGGTGAACTGGCTGAACACCAGCGCCCGGTGACCCTCCGAGATGACCTCGCCCAGCCGCTCGACCAGGGCGTCGACCTTGGCCGAGGCCTCCGGATAGCTCTCGTCCACCAACACGGGTGCCAGCGCCAGCTGCCGCAGCAGCGTCAGCGACCGCAGGATCGTGATCCGGTTGCGCGCCAGATCCCCCACCAGGCCCAGCACCTTCTGCCGCTCGCGCGCCAGGTGCTTGTCGTAGAGCTTGCGGTGCGCCGGGCTCAGCTCGATGGGCAGCACCTGCTCCTGCTTGTCGGGCAACTCCTTCGCCACGGCCGCCTTCGTGCGCCGCAGGATCAGCGGCCGAATCCGACGGTGCAACCGGGCCAACACCTCAGCGTCACCGTTCTCGATCGGCTTGCGATAGGTGTCGGTGAACGTCTTCGGGTCGACAAACAGCCCCGGCGCGGTGATCGACAGCAGCGACCACAGGTCCATCAGGTTGTTCTCCAGCGGGGTGCCGGTCAGCGCCACCTTCATGCGCGCCCGCAGCCGCCGGACCGCCTTGTACGCCTGCGAGCTGTGGTTCTTCACGAACTGCGCCTCGTCCAGCATCACCGCCGACCAGGGCTGCTCGGCGTAGGCGTCCGCCTCCAGCCGCAACAGTGTGTAGGACGTCACGACGACGTGCGCCCCCTCGATCGCCTCGGCCAGCGTGTGCCCGCGCCGCTTGACCGTGCCGTCGACCGCCACCACCCGCAGGTCGGGCGTGAACCGGGCGGCCTCGGACGCCCACGTGCCGATCACCGAGGTGGGTGCCACCACCAGCATCGGCCGCTCCAGCTCACCGGCCTCGAACGCCGACTGCGCCATCGCCAAGGCCTGCAGGGTCTTGCCGAGCCCCATCTCGTCGGCCAAGATGCCGCCCAACCGGGAGCGCCACAGCAGCGACAGCCAGCGGAATCCCGTCAACTGGTAAGGGCGCAACTCAGCACGCAACCCCACCGGCGGTGCCACCTCCGGCAGCGATTCGACGTCGAGCAGCGCGGTCACGGCCTCCTGCCACGCCGCGGACTGCTCCCCCACGACGCCCAGCCCGACCAGCTCCTCCCACAACCCGGCGTGCTCGGGCCGTAGGTGGAAGGTGTCGCCGTCGTGGTCGACGAGCTCGCGGGCCTCATCGATGAGCGCCCGCAGCTCCTCCAGCTCCGGGATCGCCAGGTCGAACCAGGTGCCCGATTCCAGAATCAGGTGGTCCTGACCCACCGACAGCGCGGCGAACAGCATCCCGAACGGCACCCGCTCGTCCCCGACCCACACCTCGACGCCGAGGTCGAACCAGTCCCCCACCTCGGAGTCGGTCACGGTGAGCTCGACGCGCGGCGCCTCCTCGGCTTCGGTGAAGGTCGGCGGCTCGCCGGTGAGCGTGACGTCGACGTCGTCGCGCTCCAGCAACCCCGGCAGCACATCGGTGGTGAACGCGATGAGCCCGCGGCCGATCACCGTGGTCTCGTGCAGCTCCGGCAGCGCACCCCCGGTGCGCCACGGCCCCTGCGGCACGGACGCCGCGAGCGCGGCCTCGGCTCCGGCGTCGCGCAACGGCGGGTCGGACGCCGCCGGTCGCACCCCCAGCTCGTGGACCTCGGTGCCGACCCGGTAGGCGAACCCCCACGCCACCTGGGCGCGCCGATCGGAGAACGTGACCCGACAGAGCAACCGCGGCGGCTGCGCGGTGGGCAGGTCCAGCTCCGGGTCGACCCGGACGGCCAGCCGATCCTGCAACTGGGGCAGGAAACCGGCGGCGAACAGGGGGATGTCCGCGGCGGGGATCGCCATCGCTCCCCCCTCGAACAACCGCGCCTCGGCCTGGTCGAGCGGGCGACTCAACCGGCTGAGCACGAGGCGTCCCTCAGGCGTCTTGGCACTGACACCGTGCGGGGGGCGTCCGATGAACGACACCCCGTCGAGCGGGCCGATCTCCTCATTGCCTGCCAACGCGGGCGTGACCCGCAGGCCCTCGTCGGCCCTGTCGACCCGCATCGCGGGCACGAACGGCTCACTCGCCAGCAGTGGGTCGGGCATGCGGCGGCGCATCCGGTCCTCCCCACCCAGCAGCCGGACGCCGGCGGTGACGGCCCGCTCCAGGACGCCCCACGCGTCGGGCCGTAGCTCGGCCAGGGGCAGGGCGTCCACGCGGTGGCCGTAGTAGAAGTCGTTGCGGCGGCGCGATTCCAGCAGCCCCACCAGCGCCGCGAGCTGCGCCTGGTCGAACGAGGCAGCCTCCGGCCCGCGCAGGTCGGCCCACGTCGCGCCTGACTTCACCCACGTGTTCCGCGCCCCGAGGCGCAGCGGGCGCAGGCTGATGCCCTGGACGTCGTCGTCGACCTGCAACGCCAACGGGGTGCCACCCCGGGCGGACGCCGCCCGCGTCAGCAGCGGATCGAGCACCTGCTGCCAGCCGGACACCTCACGCCGCGGTTGGGCCTCGCGCATGTGGACGATGAGCGCCGCCGCGTGCTTGCAGTCACGGCGCACCGGGCACGTGCAGGTCGCGACCAGCGACGCCGGCCCCGCCTGGCAGACCACCGAGGTCTGGTAGGTCTGGAACTGCGAGCCGCGCACCGCGGCCATCACCAGATTGTCCGCCCGCCGGATGCGCTGCAGGCGGCCTTCGTCGGCATACCGCCGGCCGCGCTCCAGCGTGTCGTGCCCGAAGCGGCGCTGCAGGGTGTTCTCGTCGAGGGTGCGCACCCAGTCCGGATAGGTCGTCATGGCACCCGCGAGCCTAGCCCGCGGCTCTGACAATCCTGAGTGGGGGGCCGTCCCCACGGTGCGCCCGCGTGGAAAACGAGGGAGAGCTCGAGGGCCCGGGGCGGTGCGGTCGCGGTGCCTGACGCCCGCGGCGGCTACGTGGCGCGCCTCAACCCCACGTGGCGCAGCGGAGCTCACCCGGCGGGCCTTGGACAGGCCGCCAGGTGGGTTCCACTGCGCCACGTGAAGTCCGAGCGCGCCACGTGATGCCAGACCGCGCCACGTGGACTCCGCCCGCGCCAGGTATGCGCGGTCTGGGCCACCTGGGCCTCACCGCACCGCCGCGACCCCCAGGTCGGGCTGATCGGTGAAGAACTCGTCCATGCCCGCCGCCAAGAAGTCTTGGATCTCCGCGGCCAGGTCGCCGTGGTCGGCCGGGTTGGCGCTCGAGCGGTACTCCACCGGCAGGAACTGGTTCTCGGCGCGGAACGTCCACCCCACCACCGACAGCCCGGCCCGGTGGGCGTTGCGGATCGCCGCGGTGGGGCGTCCGAGGGTGCCGTCGGCCAGGCGCGGGATCATCACGTCCTTGCAGAAGCCGATCTTGTCGGCGTAGCTCGCGACGTTCCGCATCCCCTGCCGCGTCACCATCTGGGCGTACGTCAGCTCGGGCCGGTCGGCCGGGCCGCCGGAGCAGTTGACGAGCTGCACCAGGGTGACCGGCGAGCGCTGGCTCAGGTACACGAGGTTGTTCACCTCGAAGCTCTGAATCGCCACGGGTGCCGAGCGCCGGTTGAGGCCCGCCGCGCGCAGGGTGTCGACGACGGCGTCCTCCATCGCCAAGCCGATGGACCCGAAGTAGGAGGGGTGCTTGATCTCCGGCACCACGGCCACCTGCTGGCCGTCGCACGTGCGGGAGTGACGGGCCAGGTCGACCACCTCGGAGAACGTCGGCACCACGTACAGCCCGTCGAACTCCGCACTGCCCGGGCGCAGCTGCGGCAGCCGCTCCTTCGCCCGCAGCGTCCGCAGCTCGGCCAGCGTGAAGTCCTCGGTGAACCACCCAGTCACCGCGGTGCCGTCGATGGTCTTCGTCGTCCGCCGTCCGGCGAACTCGGCCCGCGTCGCCACGTCGGTGGTGCCGCCGATCTCGTTCTCGTGCCGGTCGACGAGCACGCCGTCGGCCGTCATCACCAGGTCGGGCTCGATCGCGTCCGCGCACTGCTCGATGGCGAGCTGGTAGGCGGCCAGCGTGTGCTCCGGGCGATAGCCGGACGCCCCCCGGTGTGCGACGACCGGCACCGTGTGGTCCGCCTTCCGCTTCACGGTGGGCAGGTCGACGATGATCATCTCCGTGTCGTCCGGGACGCCCGGGTAGCGGGCGTCGTTGCCGGGGTAGTTGTTGTCGTTGGCGATGAGCAGGCGCCCGTCCCGCAACTGGACGACGGTCTCCACCGACTGCTGCGGGAACGCGAACGTCTCCCCGACGCCGTAGGCGTCCGCGTTGTTCTCCATCCCGATGCGATCGGGGTTGTCGATCTTCAGCAGATCGACCACGAGTTCCTTGGCCAGGTGGCCGCCCGCCTCGGTCTTCGCCAGGTTGACGCGGTAGACGCGCTTGGTCACGGCCTCGGGCCCCCAGAAGTCGTCGCGCTCGAGCACGAGCAGCTGGTTGCCGCGCAACGCGAAGGCGTCACCGACGAGCGCGTCGTCGGTGTCGGCGCGGTACTCCCATGTCTTTTGCGTGTAGGTGCCCGTGCGGGTGTCGAACTGGTAGATCATCCGGCGGCGCTTGTCGGTGTCGTTCGGCAGGTAGCCCTCGAGGATCGGGTAGAGGTAGCGGCCCTGGGCCACCAGTGCCTCGAACCCCTTGGACCCGCGGACGGTCGGGGTCTCGCCAGGCGCCAGGAAGGGGCTGGACGGGGACTTCAGCCCGCCCGGCAGCGCCACCGGCGCCGCGAGCAGGACGCCGTCGGCGGAGAAGTGCAGCAGGAACGGGCCGAACTCCTCACCGATCCAGAACGTGCCGTCGTCGGCGCGCACGACCGACTCGATGTCGAAGTCCGCTCCCGTGAGCAGCCGCTCGGGCGTGGCGTCGTTCACGAGCGGGAAGCCGGCGCGGCGCTGCGGGTCGCGCAACGAGATGTGGGAGAGCACCTCGATCTCGCCGCTGCCGCCCGAGGCGACCTGCCAGTGCGGCTGCACCAGGTACAGCCGCAGCAGGAAGTCGGCGGAGTTGGCGCGGGTGCCGAACCCGTTGTCGGGCATCCCCCAGAACGTGCCGTCGGCGTTCTCGATCATCGCCGAGAAACCCGGGATCACCTGGCCCGGCCACGGGCCCTGGCGGCCGTTGCCCGGGGACGCGAGCGCCCCCGATGGCGGCCCCTCCTCGAGGTGGTCGGCCGAGAGCGTCGCCCGGGCGGCGAGGGTGGGAACGACGACGCGGACGTTCTTCTGCTTCGCCGGGGCGGCGGCGGCGGACGGGGCCGAGGTCGCGGCCAGCGAGAGGCACACGGCCGCGGAGAGGAACCCGGCGGCGGCACGGTGGAGGATGCGCATGGTCGGACGCTAGGGCCACCCGGGCGCTCCGCGGGACTCACCTGAGATGAGCATTGGATGAACGGGCGGGGTCGGCCATCGGCCTGGGCCCGGAGGGGGCCAGGCCGATGGCCTCCCGTTGCGGCCCCCTTCCTCGTCGCACCTCGGCTGACTAACCTGAGCGCGTGACGACGAAGCTCCCCGGCGGGACGGTCCATGCGTTGCCCGCCGACCTGCGCACCGAGCTGTCCGCGCACGACGAGGCGCTGGCAGCGTGGCACGACATCACCCCGCTGGCCCGCAACGAATTCATCTGCTGGGTCGAGGACGCCAAGAAGGAACAGACGCGCGCGCGGCGCGTCCGCCGCACCCGGGAGGAGCTGGAGGAGGGGCAGCGGCGTCCGTGTTGCTGGCCCGGTTGCAGCCACCGGGAGAGGGACGGAGGGTAGCGGCGCCATGCTGATCGTCCCCGCCAATGAAGCGGCATGTGAGGACATAGCGGCGGTGTTCGGGACGCGCGGTGCGGCTGCGGAGTGCCAGTGCCAGCGGTACCGGCTGGCGCGCGGCGAGGCCTTCGGGAACACCCCGGTCGAGGAACGCGCCCAGCGGCTGCGCGAGCAGACGGCGTGCGGGGACGCCTCGGCGTCCACCACCAGCGGGCTGGTCGCCTACCTGGACGACGAACCGTGTGGCTGGTGTGCGGTCGCCCCGCGGCCGGCGTACGGCGGGCTCGTGCGCAACGCCAACCAGACCGCGTGGCGCGGCCGGAGCGAGGACCGGGACGACGCATCGGTGTGGGCCGTGACGTGCCTGCTGACCCGGGTGGGGATGCGCGGCCGGGGCGTGGCCCGGGCGCTCGCCGCCGCGTCGGTCGGCTTCGCCCGCGAGCGCGGCGCCCGGCGGCTCGAGGCCTACCCCATCACCGTGGCCCAGGCGACGTGGGGCGAGGAGCATCCCGGCCCGCTGCAGGTCTACCTCGACGCCGGGTTCACCGTGGTGCACCGGCCCTCGAAGCGCCGAGCCGTGGTCAGCATCGACCTCTGAGGGGGCCCGTCAGCCGGTGGCGGACGCCGCCCCGTGCCGGCTCGCGTAGGCCGCCGGGGTGAGGCCGGTGACCCGGCGGAAGTCGCGGCTGAAGTGCGCCTGGTCGAACGCGTCGCGTCAGATCCCACCCGGGCCGGGGGGCGCGTCCGCATCAGGCAGCGCTGCCGGGCGCACGATGTCAATCTCCGCGATCGACGTGCCGAAGTCACGGGCATTGTTGGTGATGAAGCGCTCGGCACCGGCGTTGACCGCCGTCGCGAGGTGGATCGCGTCCGCGGCCTTCAGCTTGTACTTCGCCCCCAGAACCGATGCGAGCTCCCCGACGACCTCGGTGCAGGGAAGCAAGGTGAGGCGGCCGAGCACCTCCGCGAGAACGCCGGCCTGGTCATGAGCTCCCTCGCGCAGCGGTTTGCTCAGGAGTTCGGGCAGGAGCACGGTCGAGCCGACGCGTGGCGCGTCGCTTCGCAGCAGGGGCAGAACTCGGCGGCCCAGCACATGGTCGGGCACTGCCGCGTAGATCAGGACGTCGGCGTCAAAGGCGTCCATGTCACCCGTCGCGGCCGCGTCGGACATCGACCACCAAGGCCTGGGCGTCCGCCTCCGACAGCCGCGGTTGGAGCACCCCGGCCGCCCGGGCGCTGGCGAGGGTGTCCCTCAGGGAGCGAGCCTCCGCCAGCGCGGCGTCCGCTCGCCGGACCGCGATGGCGGACGGATGGACCATCACCGCGACCGGCCGGCCGTGCCGCGTCAGCACCACCTCGTCACCGGCCTCCACCTGTTCCACGAGGTGGGCCAACTGGGCGCGAGCCACACTGATCGGTACTGACATGGACAAGATTGTACAACTTCACGCCCGGCCACTGTCCGCCAACCTCCCCCGGGTCGCGCCGGCGTCAGTGACGTCGTCTCCAGACTGATGCCGACAGAGCACCGACGGCGCCCAGGGCGACGGCCGTCGCCAGGGCCGCAGCGACCCGCCCAGCGGCGTCCGCTGTGGCCGGCGTAGCCTCGGCCTCATCCAGCACCACCCGTGCCCCGACGCCGTCCACGGTGATCTCGTCGCCCGTCGCGATCCGGCGGGTGGCCGCACCCGTGCCCAGCACCGCCGGAATGCCGTACTCGCGCGCCACGATCGACCCGTGGCTCAGGACGCCGCCGATGTCGGTCACCACGCCCGCGGCCCGCGCGAACAGGGGCGTGTAGGCCGGGGTCGTGATCGCGGCGACGAGGATCTCACCGGGTGCGAAGGCAGCGAAGTCCTCCGGCCCGGCCACCACCCGCGCCCGGCCCGTGACGGTGCCGCCGCTGCCCGTCGTGCCGCTCAGCACCGGGCCGTCGCCGGACTCCCGCGCCGGCATCATCGACTCCAGCCACCGCAGGCCACCGCCCTGGGGCAGGTACTGCGGCGGCGTCGCCCGGCGCTGCCCCCGCCACGCGACCTGCCGTGCCTCGACGATCTCGGAGTGCGGCGCGACCGGCGCGCCCCGGTCGAGGTCGGACGCCAACCCCTCGGCCTCCGCGCGCGTGAGCCAGTACACGTCCTCGGCGGACGCCAGCGCGCCGGCGCCGACCAACCGGCCACCCAGCTCGCGCAGTAGGCGCCGGGCCGTGGGCCAGGCCAGGCCGAGCGCGGCCAAAGCGTCCTCGCGGATCGGCGCCCACCGCTGCGCCAACGCGAGCGAGCGCCGCGCGAGGCGGCGCAGCACGGGGTCGAGGCAGCCCATCAGCTCGGCGGTGATCCTCTCCCGCAGCACGGCCTGGGCGCGCTGCCGCGCATGCGGGTCGCCCGACTGACCTTCCAGCGCGTACCGCAGGCCGACGAGCACGGGCTCGGGGTCGTCGGCCGGCACCGGATTCATCAGGTCGAGGTTGAACAGCAGGTGGCCGTGGGCGGCGAGGTGGGCATCCCACTGCCGGCGGAATTCGGCCCACACCTCCGCGGCCACCCCCTCGGGCGCGGCGTCGCCGATCTGGAGGGCCGGAGTCGTCAGCGACGAGGCCAGCTCGGAATGCTCCCGGCACCAGGCGGCGAGGTCGAACAGCGACTTCTCCGCCCGGATCGGCTCGGAGTCGAAGCCCACCAGGAACGCTGCGGCGTCCGGCCCGTGGGGCCTGGCCAGCACGCGGGAGTGCAGCGTCGTCCAGGCGATCTCCGCCATCGCGGCGACCGGGATGATCGACTGCACCGTCGTGTAGTACAGGCAGGTCGCGTCGACCAGTTCCTGCGCACCGGTCAGCAGCTCCACGGACGCCAGCGCGGCCGCCTCCTTCGCGTCCCAGGCAGCGACCGTCCGCCGGAAGCGGGGCAGCTCTCGGTCGCACCACCGGTCGTGGACGAACCCGCTCCGCGACAGGTGCGCCAGGCCCGCGGGCGTGAACGACCACATCTGGTTCCACGCGCGGCGGCTGTAGTCGTAGAACGCGTACCCATTGATGGTCGGAAACTCCACATCGAGCGTGGCGGTGCGCGGGCTCAGCTCCGCGACGAGGCCCTGCAGCCCCGCCGGCACCGCGGTGGCCGCCATGTCGGCGAACAGGGGGCTGAGCGGGTCGGGGAGGTGCTCAACGATGCTGGCCCGGAAGTACAGGCTGCCCGGGCGGGGCACGGGCCACGTGGTCGGCACCGGGCCGGAGGGCTCCGGCAACGCGGTGATCGGACGCGCCTGCACGATCTGGAACTCCCCGCCGGCCAACACCCACTCGATGTCCTGGGGCGACCCGAAGTGAGCAGCGATGCGCGCGCCCAGTGACGCCAGCGCGCGCGCCTGGTCGTCGGTCAGCGTCCGGGCGCGACGCCGGTCGTCCGGTGTGGGCCGCTGCGTCACCCCGCCATCGGTGGCGACCGTCATGGACTGCTTGCTCCCCATCGTGACGCGGATCCTGTCCGCCCCCACCACGAACTCGTCGGGTTCGACCGTGCCGCCCACCACGCTCTCACCCAGGCCCCACGCGGCGGTGATGACGCTCTCGTCGCGGCGCCCGGTGACCGGGTGCGCGGTGAACAGGACGCCCGCCACCTCGGCCTCCACGAGAAGCTGCACGACCACCGCCATGCTGAGGTGCCCGGGGGCATCTCGTCCGGCGCGCTCGGCCGCAGCGCGATAGGCCACGGCCCGCTCGGTGAACAGCGACGCCCAGCAGCGGGCGACGGCGTCCACCACCGCGTCCGTGCCGACGACGCCCAGATAGGTGTCCTGCTGCCCCGCGAAGCTCGCCGTGGGCAGGTCCTCCGCGGTGGCCGAGGAGCGGACGGCCACCGGGCCGCCCCCCAGCGACGCGTAGGCGGCGGCCACCACGCCGGCGAGGGCGTCCGACACCGGCCGCACTGATCCCGACCCACCTGACCCCGACCCACCTGACCCCGACCCAGCTGAAGAGTCATCGAACGCAGCCGTCGTGACCACGAACCCGTCGGGCACGGGGAACCCCGCCCGCAGCAGCTCCCCCAGATTCGCGCCCTTGCCACCGGCGAGGCGGATGTCCTCGCGTCCGACGTCAGCCAGCGGGAGCACTACGCAGGGATCGCCCATGGGCCCGATGCTAAACCCGCACCCGCTCGCCCGAGGGACTTCGTCAGTGACGCGGGCCGAACACCAGCGCGACGCAGCGCAGCGCCAGGACGAAGCCGGCGAAGGCGAGGAGGGAGCCCAGCACGGGGTACAGGCCAACGCCGGAGCCGAGTTGGACCCCGCCCGGAGCGGTCGCGAGCAGGATGCCACCCAGCACGGCCGCCGCCGCCAGCACCGCGGCCACGACCTGCTGTGCCAGTCCGAGCAGGAAGCCGCGGTCGTCGGGGTCGCTCAGCACGCGGACGTGGGTGGTGAGCCGGCCCCGCTCGAGGTCCTCGGTGATCTTGGCGACCCGGCGGGGCAGGTGGTCGAGCAGCGGCAGCAGGTGCAGGGCGCGTTGGGTGAGCTCGGCGCGGACGCGCTCGGCCGACAGATCCCCCAGCACGTCGCGGCCGGCCTCGCGGGCGGCGGCGACGAGGTCGAGGTGGGGGTCGATCAGGCGCAGCGTGCCCTCGAGCGCGCCCAGGGAGCGCAGCGCGGCGGCGATCGCGGGCGGCACGCGAAAGCCGTGGCGCACCACGAGAGACAGCAGGTCGCCGAACACCTTGAGCGATCCGCCGGAGCCCAGGCCGCCGCGCACTCGCGTCATCAGGGTGCCGATCTCCCGCTGGAGGGCCCGCTCGTCGAGCCCGTCGGGGCGGTCGAGCAGCTCCAGCAGGGCATCGGTGGCGCTCACCGGGTCGTCGGCGTCGATGGCCCACAGCAGCATGCCCAGCGTCCGGCGCGAGACGGCGTCGAGGCGTCCGACGGACCCGAAGTCCAACAGGCCCACGCTGCCGTCCGGCCAGATCACGACGTTGCCGGCATGCAGGTCGGCGTGGAACACCCCGTCCCCGACGATCTGGCCGAGCACGGCGTCCAGCAACCGTTGGGCGGCGGCGGTGCGGACGCCGGCGTCCAGCCCCGCGATCAGGTTGGACGCCTGCGCGACCGGCGTACCGTCGAAACGCTCCATGACGATCAAACGGGAGGAGCAGAAGGCGTCTGCCACCCACGGCACCCGGACGCCCCGCGCGGCGAGCGACGCGCGCACCGCCGCCATGTTGTCGACCTCGACGCGGTAGTCGAGCTCCTCGGTGAGCGAGGCGGCGAACCCGCGCGCCAGGTCGTTCAGTCCGATGGCGCGCGCCCAGCCGGCGTTCCGGTCGAGGGAGCGCGTCACCTGGTCGAGCAGATCCAGGTCGGCCGCAACCTGGGCGATCGCGCCGGGCCGCTGCACCTTGACGACGACGGGGCGGCCGTCGGCCAGCGTCGCGGCGTGCACCTGGGCCACGGACGCCGACGCGAGCGGCTCGGTTTCGACGCTGCTGAAGACTTCTTGGATCGGTCGGCCGAGCTCATCGGCCACGACGGCGCGGACGTCCCACGGCTCCGGCTCGGCGCGATTGGTGAGATGGCTGAGCTCCCGGACGAAGGGCTCGGGCAGCAGGTCGGAGCGCGTGGAGAGCATCTGGCCGAGTTTCACGAACGTCACCCCACCCTCCTGCAGAGCGCGGCGGAGCGAGGCCGCGAGTTCGTCGTCGCGCCGCGCGGGCCGCAGCCCGCGCAAGGGCGCGCCCAGGCCGTGGCGCGCCGCGATCATCGTGATCTGGTGGTACCGGCGGGCCCGCGCCGTCCGGCGCCGCCACCCCAGCAGCCAGGCGCGCACGGGTGGGATCGCCCCGGTCGGCACGACGATCTCCGCCATCAGGAGCACGGCGGCCGACGCTGCGAACGCCCACAGCACGAGGACGCCGAGGTGGGCCAGCGTGCCGGCGCCGACCGCCCCCTCCCGCGGCTGACTGGTGATGACGTCACCCATCACTCCGACCAGCACGAGGATGGCGATGCCGCACACCGCGATGGTGCGGGGCCAGCCGACGCGCACACCCAGGACGCGCCGGACGGTCTGGGCCACCAGCCACGTGAGGCCGAAGAAGAGCACCGTCCAGATCGTGACGTCGACCAGGGCTGCGAGCATGGCGAGCCACTCCACGGGCGCTCCTCGTCGGTTCGGGCTGTGCGTCCAGAACACGCGTCGCGCGACGACTGACCGGTGTGCCGTCCGCCGCGGTCGCGTGCTGGGGGCACCTTAACCCACCGTCTCGACCCTGAGGTGTCCGACGTTGGGGTCACCCTCGCGGGCCGCGGAGCCCGCGGCGGTTCGGGCGTCGCAGCCCCGTCCTCCTGCCCCTTCAACAACCACCCAGTGAGGAAATTTGACAAGACACCTCCGGATGGTTGAATCTTCACCTGTGGGCGTTGGTTGAATGTTCACTTAACTGTCTGGGGGGAAATCCGATGAGCACCATCTCGATCATTCCGGCCGCCACCGCGCCGATCGCGGACCCGTGGGTCGCACCCCGCCACCCGCGCAACCTTCCGGGCATCGTCGCCCTGACGCTGGCTCTCGTCGGCTCCCTGCTCGCGCTCGTTCCGGCGACCGCAACCGCCGGGTGGTACCTGCTGCCTGGCAGCTTCCTGCTCGCGCTGGCGGCCCTCACCGTCGCCGAGCGGGACAAGAACGTCCCGGCGCTCGCCGTCATGGTCGCCCTCGCCGGGGCCCTGCTGGGCGGCATCGCCTTCGCCCTCACCAGCCTCTGAGGCCCGGCCGCACGATCCGGGCCTCCCCCGCCGCCTGACGCGCTCCCCGGACGCGGCGCGCGGAGTCAGGACGCCAGATCCAGCCGGTACCCGCGCCGCGGGACCGTGGTCACCACGGCCCGGTTCCCCAGGCTGTCCCGCAGGCGCGCGATGGCGACCTCGGCGGCGTGGGGATCGGCGGAGGTTCCCGGCAACAGCGCCAAGATGTCCTCGCGCGTGACCACCCGACCTGCCGCCCCCACCAGGGCGGCCAGCACGTCGAACTGCACCCGGCTCAGCGGCAACACCCGGCCGTCGAGGCTGGCCCAGCTCCGCTTCAACCGCAGGACGCCCCCCGGCGTCCCCACCTCCACCACCCCGCGCCCGGTCAACGCCGCCGTCAGCTCCCGCACGAGCGCGCCCATCCGGAACCGGTCTGGGATCAGCGGGGTCAACCCCGCCTCCACCAGGGGAGCGGCCGTCACCGGGCCCACCGTCGCCGGCAACACCGGCCCGGCCAGGGCGGCGATCACCGCGTCCCGCAACCCCGCGCGTTCGGCTGCAGCCAGGAATTCCACCGCCCCCGGGGCGGCCGTGAACACCACCGCGTCCACGGCGGCGTCCGCCACCAGCCGCACGCCGCGCCGCACGGCCTCCGGATCAGGCGGTGGCCCCCAGCGGTACACCACCAGCGGCGTCACCCGCGCGCCGAGCGCCAGGAGCAATTCGTCGATGCCGTCGGCTCCCGACCCGTGGTGCTGGACGCCGACGTGCAGGCCCGCCACCCCCTCGGCCTCGAAGAGCTCCTTGATCTCGGCGGCGGTCTCCGACTGGGCCACCCAGTCGGCCACCAACCCGGCGCCGTGGATGGCCCCCTGCGCCTTGGGGCCCCGCGCGATGAGGCGCGCCCCCCGCAACACCGCCAGCAACTCCGCGTGGACGCCGGCCGCGTCCGCCGCCTCCAGCCAGCCCCGGAACCCGACGCCGGTCGTCGCCACCACCACATCGGGTGGATCGGCGATGAGCGCCCGCGTCTGGGCGAGCAGCTGCTCGTCGTCGGCGTGCGGCACGATCGACAGCACCGGCGCGTGGACGATCTCGGCCCCCCGCCGCTGCAGCGCCGTCCCCAGTTCCGTGGCGCGCCGCTTCGCGGTGAGCAGCACCCGGCACCCGGCCAACGCCTGGTCCGGACCCACCGCTGCAGGGTCGGGCACACCGGGCGGCACCGGGGGCGTCGTCGGCTGTTCCATCGGACCTCCTGGGTGGGGGCGGGCACGGGGGCGTCCCGAAATCTACGGCGTCGGCGCGACAGCCCGGCGACGCCCGTGTTTCGGCCGTGTGACGGGCCGCTCACACCTCCCAGCCCGACCCGCCCGGTCAGGCCACCGCGAACGCGCCCTCCTTCTCGGTCACAAGGGCCGACGGTGCCGCCCCCAGCGCCTCCACCAGCCGGCACACGTCGTTCGTGCAGCTCCCGCACCCGGTGGTGGCCCGCGTGACCTCGGCCACCTCCGGCACGGACGCCGCCCCGCCGCCCACCGCCGCGGCGATCGCCTGCTTGGGCACCGCGTTGCAGCGGCAGATGACCGCTTCGTCCGGCAGGTCCAGCACGGACGCCGCCGGCGCGGCCCCGGCGAGCGGCCGGGCCAGCAGCGCGGCCGGATCGGCCGGCACCGGCATCCGGCTGTCGAAGGCCACGGTCAGGTCGGCGGCGATCTGCGGGTCGCCGACGCAGGTCGCCCCCACCAGTACGCCGTCGGCGACGGCGATGCGGACGCGGCGGCGTCCGGCCGCATCGACGAAGCCGAGCACCCGGGGCGCCCCCAGGCCGAATTCATCGGCGGGGAACGCGCCCATGGTCACGGCGTCCACCCCGTCGGCCTTGAGCCGCACCACGCCGGCGTCGAACCCCAGCGTCGGCCGGGGCCGCGCCCGCCCGCCGATCTTCTCGGCCAGGTGGTGCGCCACGACCCGCGCCTGCTCCCAGCCCGGGCCGACGAGGCCCTGGCAGCCGCGACCGGTCTGGGCGCAATCGCCGATGGCGTGGATGTCGGGGTCGTCGGTGCGGCACAGGTCGTCCACGAGGACGCCGCGGCGCACGGCCAGCTCGGCGCGCGCCGCCAGCTCGATGCGGGGCTCCACGCCGATCGCGACGACGATGAGATCGGCCTCGATACGCCGGTCGTCGGTGAGCCGGATGCTCTTCAGCGCGTGGTTCCAGCGGCGCTCGATGCCGGCGATGCGGCAGTCGGTGAGCACCGCGACGCCGTGGTCGGCCAGGCTCGCGGCCACCACCCGGCCGCTGAGCGCGTCGAACTGCCGATCCAGCGGCGCCCCGCCCCGGTGGATCACCGTCACCGCGCAGCCCGCCCGCCGCAGCGCCACCGCCGCCTCAATGCCCAGCAGCCCGCCCCCGAGCACGACCACCCGCGCACCCTCGGCCGCCGCCGCGCGGATGTGCTGGGCGTCCGCCCAGCTCCGCAGCGCCGTGACGTCCGGCATCGGTTGCCCCGCCGAATCCCGCAGCCCCTCGATCGTCGGGAACACCGGGGCCGCCCCCGTCGCGAGCACGAGCGTGTCGAAGGGGTGCTCGCCCCCGGCATCGTCCGTGACGACCCGGCGTCCCCGGTCGATGGCGGTGGCCCGGACGCCGGCGCGCGCGTCCACGCCGGGGTGGGCGGGCAGGGTGAGGCCGGCCAGGTCGAGGTGCCCGGGGAGCACGTCGGGCAGCAGGATGCGGTTGTAGGCCGCCTCGGGTTCATCACCCAGAACGGTGAGCGTCACGTCCGGCAGCCCGTGGGCGAGGAGCTCCGCGACGAAGCGGTGCGCGACCATCCCGTGGCCGACGACGACGATGCGGTGGCTCATGCGGCGTCTCCCGGCGCGGGTGCGAACGAATGCGGCGCGTCCACGAGCCGTTCCAGCCGGACGGTCGCGACCTTCAGCTCCGGCATGCCGGAGACCGGATCGACGGCCGGGTTCGTCACCCGGTTGACCGCGCCGCGTCCGGGGTAGTGGAACGGCATGAACACCGTGTCGAGCCGCATGCCCTCGCTGAGCCGGGCCACCGCCTCGCACGACCCGCGCCGCGAGTGAACGCCCACGCGCTCGCCCGCCTCGACGCCGAGCCGCTGGGCCAGCAACGGGTGCAGCTCGACGTAGCTCTCGGGTTCGACGGAGTTCAGGGCGGCCACCCGCCGCGTCTGCGCCCCGGATTGGTAGTGCTGCAGGACGCGGCCGGTCACGAGATACAGGGGGTACTCGGCGTCCAGCAGGTCGTCGGGCGGGGTCTCGTCGACCGGATGCAGCACGGCGCGGCCGTCGGGGGTGGCGAAGCGGTCGAGGAACGTCCGCGGCGTCCCCGGGTGGCCGGGCTCGGGGCAGGGCCAGTACAGGGCTTCCCCGGCGCGCAGGCGTTTGTGGGAGAAGCCGGTGTAGTCGGCCACGCCGCCCGAGCTCGCCCGGGCCAGCTCGGCGAAGACCTCGGCGGCGTCCTCGGAGAAGTCGATCGGCGCGTCCAGCCGCCGGGCCAGCTCGCGCCAGACCCACAGTTCGGTCCGGACGCCCTCGGGCGGCGGCACCGCCTCGTCGCGCAGCAGTAGACGGCCCTCCAGATTGGTCATCGTGCCGGTCTCCTCGGCCCACTGGGTGACGGGTAGCACGACGTCGGCCAGCGCCGCGGTCTCCGACAGCACGAAGTCGCACACCACCAGGAGCTCCAGGGCACGTAACCGCTCGGTCAGCGGCCCCACGTCCGGCGCGCTGACGACGGGGTTCGCGCCGTGGACGAGCAGCGCCCGCGGCCCGCCCGGTGTCGCCAGCGACGCGAGCAGCGCCACCGCGGGCGGCCCCGCCCCGGGCAGTGAATCCGCGTCCACGCCCCACACGCCGGCGACGTGGGCGCGGGCGTCCGGGTCGGTGATCGTCCGGTAACCGGGCAGCTGGTCGGCCTTGAGGCCGTGCTCGCGCCCACCCTGCCCGTTGCCCTGCCCGGTGAGGCAGCCGTACCCCGAGCCCTCCCGGCCGGGCAGGCCGAGGCACAGCGCGAGGTTGACCGCCGCGGTCACCGTGTCCGTGCCGTGCGCGTGCTGCTCGGCCCCGCGCCCGGTGAGCACGTACCCGCCGCGCCCACCCCGGGCCGGGCTGGCCGCCGCGAGCAACCGCGCGGCCGCCCGCTGCTGCACCACGGGGACGCCGGTGACGCGCTCCACCCGCTCGGGCCACCAGGCGGCCAGGCTGGCGCGCAGGGCGTCCACCCCGCTGGCCCGCTCGGCGAGGTAGCCGCGGTCCACAAGCCCCTCGGCCCACAGGATCTGCGTGATGCCGAGCAGTAGGACGAGGTCCGTGCCGGGCAGCGGGGCGAGGTGCAGGCCGCCGCCGTCCTGGGTCAGGTCGGCCGTCGGCGTCCGCCGGGGATCGATGATGACCAGCCCACCGGCCTCGCGGGCGCCGGCCAGGTGGGTGACGAAGGGTGGCATCGTCTCGGCGGGGTTGGAGCCGACGAGCAGGATCGCCTCGGCCCCGTCGAGGTCGGTGAGGGGGAAGGGCAGGCCCCGGTCGAGGCCGAACGCGCGGCGTCCGCCCGCCGCGGCCGAGGCCATGCAGAAGCGGCCGTTGTAGTCGATGTTGGGCGTGGCCAGCGCCACGCGGGCGAACTTGCCGAGCTGGTAGGCCTCCTCGTTGGTGAGCCCGCCGCCGCCGAACACGGCCACCGACTCCGGGCCGTGCGCGGCACGCAGGCGCCGCAATTCACCCGCGACCCGGTCGAGCGCCTCCTCCCACGACACCGGGGCGAGGGTGCCGTCCGCCCCCCGCACCATCGGCGCGGTGAGCCGGCCGGACGCGGTGAGGACGTCGGCCGCCGTCCAGCCCTTCTGGCACAACCGGCCGCGGTTGGTGGGGAACTCCAGCGGCGTGACGGTCGGCCCGTCCGGGGTGGGCGCGACGTCCATCGCGCACTGCAGCGCGCAGTAGGGGCAGTGGGTGGCGACCATGGGGCGGCGTCCGGTGTCAGACCTTGAGGGCGGCGAGCTTCGAACCCGGGCGCAGGTAGACCGCCCAGGTGAGGACGCCCATCAGCACGTACGCGCCGATCAGCACCCACAGCGCGGCCTGGATGCCGCCGGTGGCGGTCGTCGACATCGCGAACCCGCGGGGGATGAGGAAGCCGCCGAACGCCCCGATGGCCCCCGCGATGCCGATGCAACCCGCCGCGGACCGGCTGGCGTGCAGCAGGGCGTCGGTCTGCGTGCCGGCCGTGCCCGCGAAGACGGCCGGGATCATCCGGTAGATCGAGCCGTTGCCGATGCCGGTGAACACGAACAGCCACAGGAAGGAGCAGAAGAACAGCACGAACGACTGCTGCTGCAAACCGAAGATCGCGCCCACCGCGCCCAGGGCCATGGCGCCGAAGGAGATGACGGTGACGATGCCGCCGCCCCACCGGTCCGAGAGCGAGCCGCCCAGCGGCCGGGTGACCGAGCCGACCAGCGCACCCAGGAAGGCGAGTGAGAGCGTCACCTGCGGGAACAGGTTGACGAGCAGCGTCGGGAAGGAGCCGGAGTACCCGATGAAGCTGCCGAAGGTGCCGATGTAGATGAACGCGATGATCCACGTGTGGGGGTGCTTCAGCGCGGCCGCGTAGGCGCGGGGGTCGGCCTTGGCGTGGGACAGGTTGTCCATGTACTTCCAGGCGCCGAAGGCGGCGAGCAACGCGAGCGGGATGAACATGAGGCCCGCCCGGTCGAGCGCCATGCCGCCGCCGATCACGACGACGATCGGCACCGCGAACTGGACGGCCGCGGTGCCGATGTTCCCGCCCGCGGCGTTGAGGCCGAGCGCGGCGCCCTTCTCCCGGGCCGGAAAGAAGAAGGAGATGTTCGCCATCGAGGAGGCGAAGTTGCCGCCGCCGAACCCGGCGAGCGCCGCGATCGCGACGAGGGCGCCGAACGGCAGCTCGGGGTGGTGGACGGCCCAGGCGAGCGCCCCGGTCGGGATCAGCAGGAGCAGCGCGGAGACCATCGTCCACGTGCGGCCACCGAACGTCGGCACCGCGAAGGTGTAGGGAATGCGGAGGGTGGCTCCCACCAGGGCCGGCGTGCTGACGAGCCAGAACATCTGGTCCACGCTCAGGTCGAAGCCGACCGTGTTGAGGCGGGGCACGACGATGCTCCACAGCGCCCAGACGGCGAAGCCGAGGAATTCGGCGAAGATCGACCAGTACAGGTTGCGGCGCGCCATGGGGCGGCCCACGCCCTCCCACTGGTCGCGGTTCTCCGGATCCCAGCCATCGATCCAACGGCCGGGGTTGCGGCGCAGGCCGTGATCGAGGGTCGTGGTGGCGGTCGAGCGCGACGCGGTGCTGGTCATGGTCGCTCCTTCGGGTCGGGGGCCGTGAGCGACGCTGCTCCTGCCCTGACGGTAGACAGCGCGCATTGCAGGCAATGACGCCGCCGGTAACGCCTGTGTCACCGCCGCTTCACACCACGCGGCCACCCCCCCGTGAGCGGGCGACGACTCTGCCCGAAAGCCCATGGCGTGGGCGTCGGCGCGGGGCGTGGAGTGGAGGTGACCGCCCCACGACCCGGAGGACCCGCCATGACCCCGCTCCCTCGCGCCCGACGCGCCCGCCCCCGCAGCCCTCGCACCCCCCGCGGACGCCGCACGCTCGCGTCCGCCCTGCTGGCGCTCACCTGCCTGGCGACGGTGACCGTGCCACCCCTGGCGGCGGACGCCGCCCCCACCACCTCCGCGCGCGAACGCGCCCGCGTCGACACCGTCCCCACCCCCACCCTGGCGTGGGAGCCGTGCGAGCTCGGCGAGTGCGCCACGGTCCGGCTGCCGCTCGACTACGACGAGCCCGGGGGCGCGAGCGTCGACATCGCCGTGACGCGGATCCCCGCCCGCGACCAGAGCCGCCGCCTCGGCAGCCTGTTCCTCAACCCCGGCGGGCCGGGGGCGTCGGGTGCTGCGTTTCCGCTGCGGGCCACGGAGTGGCTGGGTGAGGAGGTGCTCGACCGGTTCGACCTCATCGGCATGGATCCCCGCGGCACCAACGGCAGCACGAACACCCAGTGCTTCCCCACGGTGGCGAGGCTCGACCGGGTGACCGGCACGCTGGTCGGCATGTCGTTCCCCGTCACCGAGGCCGAGGAGAAGAGCTTCGTCCATGCCGCCCGCAGGCTCGCGAAGAGCTGCGCCGGCTTCGGCAGGGAAGTGGCCTCGGCCATCTCGACGGCCCAGGTGGCCCGCGACATGGACGTGCTGCGGCGCGCCGTCGGTGACGAGCAGCTCACCTACCTCGGCTTCTCCTATGGCACGTACCTCGGGCAGGTGTACGCCAACCTGTTCCCCGACCGGGTGCGGGCCATCGCCCTCGACGGCGTCGTCGACCCGACCGCCTGGGTCGGCACCGACGCCACCGCGCAGACGCCGATGAGCGTCCGGATGGACTCGGCAACAGCCACGAGCAAGGCCCTCACCGAAGTGCTGCGGCGCTGCGCGGCGGCGTCCGAAGCCTGCGGCGTCCCCGATCCGCAAGCCACCTTCGACCGCGTGGCGCAACGGCTGCTGGCGGGGCCCGTGACCGTGGCCGACCCTGAGGGCGCCTACGACGTGACCTACCAGATGTTCATCACCACGGTGATCTTCTCGTTGTACTCCGACGTCGGCGCCGAATCCGTGCCCGCCCTGGCAGCGATGCTCGACGAGCTGCAGTCCAGCGACCTCACCCGGGACGCCCGCGTCGACCTCTCCCGGCGCTACTCCCGGACGGCCGCGGCCTCGCTCCGCCGGGCGGCCGGCTACGAGAACACCCTCGAGCAGGTTCCGGCGATCATGTGCACCGACAGCCGCAACCCGCGCAGTCCCGCGGCCTGGGACGCCCTGGCCAACACTGAGGACACCCGTGCCCCCCACGTCGGCCGGTACTGGCTCTGGAACTCCGTCTACTGCGCCGGTCAGCTGTGGGGTGCCCACGACGAGGACGCCTACGCCGGCCCGTTCAACACCGTGACGGCCCACCCGCTGCTGGTCGTCGGCAACCTGTACGACCCGGCCACCAGCTACGAGGCGGCCCGTTCGACCGCCCGGCTGCTCCCCCGCAGCCGGCTGTTGACGAGCACCAACTGGGGCCACACCGCCTACGGCATCTCTCCCTGCGCCACCGCGCACGTGGACGCCTACCTCCTCGACGGCGTCCTGCCGGCCCCCGGCACGACCTGCGACGACGCCCACCAGCCGTTCGGCCGGTGAGCACTCCCGCCCCGAGCCACCCCCGGGATGACCCCACGTGGCGCACTTCCGCCTCACGTGGCGGGCCCCAACCCCACGTGGCGCAGTGGGGCCCACGTGGCGGGCCGCGCACGGGCCGCCACGTGAGCTGGGGTGCGCCAGGTGGGTTCAAGCCTCGCCACGTGAGGCGGCAGTGCGCCACGTGACGTGGGGGCGGACCGGTGGGCCGGGCCGACGCGCGGCTCAGGCTGCCACCTTGGCCCGTCGGCGCGCGACCGCGGCGCTGACCCAGTCGACCAACGCCGTGCGCGGCATGCCGGCGCCCCAGCAGTCGTGGGCGCCGTTCGGGTCGTACCAGAGCTCGACCGAGCCCCCCAGGGCCCGGTAGCCGAGCGCCCACTTCAGGCCCTGGCGGGGGTTGACCCGCACGTCGCAGCCGGCCACCACCACGAGCGCTTCGGCCGCCGACGGCGTCAGGTTCTCCACCGGGGAGATCGCGTGCAGCACCGCCACGTCGTTCGGGTTGGTCGGGTCACCCCATTCGTCCTCGTCGCTGGCCGAGGTCAAGGTGTCGCGTCGCACCAGGCTGGTCAGCGGGTCGACGAACCCGTTCACGACCACGCACACGTCCACCTCACCGGGGCACACGTTCACCATCGTCGCGGAGAGGAACCCCCCGGCGGACGCCCCGAGCGTCACGATGTCCGTGGCCTCGACGACGCCCACGCCGGCGCGCAGGTGGCGGATCGCGGCGGCGGCGTCCATCAGGGAGCGGCCGCGCTTCGCCCGCGTGCCGGCGAGGTGGCGCAGCTCCGGACCCCCGCCCCGCACGTGGGGGGTGGCCACGGCGAAGCCCCGGTCAAGCCACTGCTTGAGGTCGGGGTCGGAATCCAGGTCGAGATCGAGCCCGTAGGCGCCGTACAGCATGACGACCACCGGGCCCACGAAGCGGTCCCCCGCCGAGGCCGGCCACCGGAGGTCGAGATCGAAGGCGTACCCGTCGTCGGACGTGACGCGCTCCCGGCGGGCGCGGGCGAGCCCGGCGGCCCGCTGGGCGATGTCGGCCGGGTCGTTGCGGCACTCCCCGGCGCGGTTGAAGTACCAGACGAAGGGCGGGATGCCGCCGCTCATCTCGGTCGCCGCGAAGCCGATGGACGGTGTCACCTGGTTGTAGCGCAGGTCGAGCAGCCCGGGTGCGACCAGCAGGGGGGAGCGGCCCGTGGAGAAGCCGTCGATGTCGACGCGGTGCAGGGACTCCTCGCCGTCGCGGCTCACCCGGACGACGGCGTACCCCACCCCCGAGGTGATCTCGCGGGCCGCACCCACGCCGGACGCGCACGCCCAGGACCGCATGACCTGGCCGTCGTCGAGCAGGCTGGCCATCAGGGTCCAGGAACCGTCACCGTTGTAGAGCTGGACGAGGACGGGGAGGCCGTCCAGCAACGCCATGTCGAACAGGCTCGGGTCCTTCGGTGCGCCCGGGACGGCGATGGGTTGCGGGGGGTCCTGGCGCACGTCCACCACGTCCCACACCCGCTCCGAGCGGATGCCGTGACTCATCTTGAAGAAGCGTCGCACCGAGCAGGGCTTGATGCCGATGCCCCCGGTGGCCGAGTAGGCGATCACCTGCCGCGACTCCTCGAAGAGGTCGGGGTCGGCCCGAGCCACGATCGCCCGCTGCCCGCCGGTGACCTCCCGGTCGGGCTCCACGAACGCCAGGTGATGGCCGTCGTCGATGAGGCTGATGTCGGGGTAGACCCCCCTCACCAGCAGCTGGCGCACGGGACGGATCGTACCCGCGTCGTACAACAGCGCGACGTAGGCCTCCCGTTCCGGACGCCGCATGACGGTCACCCACCGCTGCCCCGACCCGTCGATGTCGGCGCGGGCCATCATCCAGCCCAACAGATCCTCCGCGTCGTCGTCGAAGCGCATCGGCGGCTCACCGTTGGTGACATCGGGGTGGCGGGCGTCCGGAATCATGGCCCCCCACAGCCGACCACCGCTGTCGGGTTCGAGGCGCAGCCAGGCGTCGCCCAGGGGGATGAGCTGGTAGCTGGGCCCATCGGACTCGGCACCGCCCGGGGTCGCATGGCTGGGATCCCCGTCGACCTCGCAACCGTGGGTGGCCAACGCGGCGAGCAGCTGCTCGGCGTCGAGGTCGTCGACCCAGGACAGGTCGGGCAGGTCGAGCACGGGATCTCCTCTACGGGGCGACGGGGTCACTGGGCGATGAGGGAACGGAACAGCGACGATCGCGCCGCCACCTCGGTGGGATGGCCGTTCTCGACGAGCCGGCCCCGGTCCATGACGAGCACCTGGTCGGCCCAGTCGGTGCCGAACCGGCCGTGGCCGGCGGCGAGCACCGTGATGTCGCCCATCGTGGTGCGGATCAGCTCCATGATCTGCATCCGGTTGAGCACGTCGAGACCGGAGGTGATCTCGTCCAGCAGAAGCATCCGCGGCGAGCGGAGCAGCGTGCGCGCGATGGCGAGGCGCTGCCGCTCGCCCCCCGAGAAGGCGTAGGCCGACTCGCCGACGGGGGCGTCCAGACCCTCGTCGCGGTCCCGGATCGTGCCCAGCAGCCCGACGTGGTCGACCATCTCCCAGCAGGCCTCATCGGAGATGTCGGTGCGCCCCAGCAGGAGGTTGTCGCGCACGGTGCCGGCGAACAACGGGCAGGCCTGTTCGATGTAACCGATCTGGCTGCGGTAGACGTCCTCGTCGCGATCCTCGATGGGGACGCCGTCCACCAGGATCAACCCCTGGCTCGGCACCAGGAACCGCTCCATGAGCGAGAGGATCGTCGACTTGCCCGAGCCGGACGTGCCGGTGAGCACCACCCACGAGCCGGCCCGCACGTCGAAGGAGACGTCCGCGATCGCGTGTTCGCGGTCGGTGGAGCCGCCCGTGGCGTACCGCACCGAGACGTTGCGGAAGCTGATGTCGCCCTCGATGACGTCGGGGTTCGCGCGGGGCCGGTTTCCGTACTCCTCGAGCGACATCGCGTCGAGCTCGGCGCGGATGAGCTGCGTGTCGCGCGGCAGTCGTTCCGTGACGGCCTTCAACTCGACGAGCCGCTTGAGGGCCCCGAGGGTCTCGGCCATCAGCATGACCGTGTCCGTCGACCCGGCGATGGGGCCGATCAACATCATCGTGTACATGAAGAACGCGACCAGGGAATCCACCGCCAGGGCGCCGGTCTGCACCCGCGCGAACGCGATGAGGATGATGACGAGCATGGTGCCCTGCACGAGGGCGGACACCATCGGCTCCATGAATGCCTGGGCCCGGGCCGACTTGTTGGACGCGTCCTGCAGCCGCTGCGAGGTGCCGGAGAGGCGTCCGATGGCGAACGCGTTCGCGACGAACGCCCGGATGGTCAGCACCGAGTCCAGGGCCCGCGTCATCTCGGCGACGTAGGCGCCCTGCGCCTCCTGGCGCTCGAACGCCACGCCGGTCAGGCGGCTGGAGGAGACGATGATGACGACCAGGGCCAGCACGCACAGCCCGACCGCGGAGACGGTGAGAATCGGGTCGAGCACCACCATCTGCACGAGCGAGCCGACGACGAGCACCATGCTGCCGAGCGCCTGGATCGGCCCGCGGGTGAAGACCTCGCCCATCTTGTCCGAATCGATCGAGCACCGGGCCACGAGATCGGCCGTGGGATGCTCGACGAGTTTTTCGGCCGGGACGCGCAACGCGATGGCCGCCGACTGGTCGCGGAAGGTGCGCACCAGCCGGTTGCCCGCATAGGCGACCACGAGGTTGACGCCGGCGGTCACGAGGGACGCGAACAGCGCGGCCCCGACCAGCAGACTCCCCATGGTGATCAGCTGCGGCATGTCCAGGGACTGCAGCGCCCCGACGAGGGAGCCGGTGAGGGCGGGCTGGACGAGGGACGCGAGCGAGGCGACCACCGTGCCCAGGAACGCGACCACCATGGCGCGGGGGTCGGAGCGCAGAATGAGCAGGAGCCGCCGCAGCGGGTGGGTCGGCGGGTCGGTCAGGAGGTCGCCGATGCGCTCGGCGCTGGAGACGTGCGAAGGCATCAGCGATCACCTTTCTGTGGTGGGCTCACCCCCGGCGGGGGTGAAAAGGGGATGTACTTTCGGCCACCGGGGTGGCACGATGGTGGGGGTTCAGGGAGTTCGCTCCGGTCGGATAGGCGCCGACCGGCACGGGCTCCCTGATGCGTCCGTGGCGCGATGGGTCAAAGCCGCCCGAACGCCTGGCACATCACGACGCTGACGGCGCTGTTGTAGCACTGGAAGACGCTGACCATCGACACCTTTTCCTCCGACGGAACCGCCGGGGTGTCGTCGGAGCGATTCTGAAGCCTGAGCACGTCGCTCACGGTGTGCCTCCTCGGGGTGACGGATTCAGTAGCGCCAGCACAGGGCTTGGCTCTGGTGGGAATTGCGGCAGGCGAAGTAGGAGACGTAGGAGTCCTTCTCCTCGTCGGGGACGTCGGGATCGTTGTTCTGCATGTCGATGATCTCGGCCATGGAACTCACCTCCTTGTGCTGTCCGGTGTGACCTTCACACGCGGCATGTGTGTGTGTTTCTGCCGCCAGTCAACTGCCCCGGTCGGGAGGGGTCAATCAATTGCAGTGAAGGCTGCCCGTTGGTTAGGGGGCCTGCCCGATCGGTCCGCCCCAACGTCGGCACTGCTATGACAGACGGCCCCGGAGCGGGCAACTCCGGGGCCGAGAGGGTGGGGCCGCACGCGACCGGCGAACTTCTCAGCGGGCAGCCATGTGCTCGCTGACGGCGGGCAGGGAATGAGGATCGACGATGTTGAGCTGGATGGCCCGGACGAGGATCTGGGTGCGGGACTTGACGCCCATCTTGTCGCCGACGTGGGCCAGGTACTGCTTCACCGACCCCTCCGAGACGTACATCTGCCGGCCGATCTGGACATTGGTCAGCCCCTGGGTCAGCCATCCCAGCAACTCGGTCTCCCGCGGGGTGAGGCCGATGTCGACGGGCTGGCGGCCCACCGGGTTGTCCGAGGTGACGGAGTCCACGAGCTGCCGTCGCACGGACGCCGACATCGGCATGTCCCCACGCATCGCCTGTTCGATGCCGGCCACGAGGTTGTGCGCGCCGGTGTCCTTCAAGAGGTAGCCGGACGCCCCCGCCCGCAGCGCCGCGACGATGTACTCGCGGGTGCCGAACGTGGTGAGGGCCACCACGCAGGCGTTGCTCCAGCGGGCACAGATGCGCGAGGTGGCCTCAATGCCGGAACAGGTCGGCATCTGCAGGTCCATGAGGACGACGTCGGGGAGCAGGGTGGCGTAGGTGTCGTGGGCCTCGTTGCCGTTGCGAGCCTCACCGACGAGGGTGTAGGTCGGGGTCGTCCTGAAGAACGACCGGTACGCTTCGCGGACCAGGGCGTCGTCGTCGGCGACGAGGACCCGGACCGCTCGGGTGCTGGGTGCGGTACTCATGGCCCCCATCCAACGGCAGCGTGCTGGCCGCCTGACAGTTCACTTCCGGCCAACGTCTCGGCGTGTCCCCTGAGATGACCGCGCCGGACGAGTCGTGACGACCACTGTGTCCATTGGTGAATGGTGCCCGCCCGCCGTCGAAGCGGAGGCTGGCGGAGGTCACCCACCGTGACCACACCCTCGTGAAAGGCACCCCGATGAAGAAGTTCCTCTCCACGCTCATGATCTGGCCGCTGGTGGCCCTGGGGCCCGTCGCGCCGTCCGTCGGCGGGGATCGGCCCGACTCCTGCCTCTGGTTCCCGTGGTTTCCGGCCTGCCCCCGGTGACACACCCCCATGAGCGCCCTCTCGATGAACACCTCCGAGGCGACGGCCTTCGCGCTGGTTCGGCGCCTGCGCAGTCTCGCGACCACCGACCTCGTCCGCGTCCTGCTGGCGGCGGTCATCCTGTTCCTGCTCATCGACCTGGTCCGGCTCAGCGTCACCTCACCCACCGAGTTCGAGACCCGAGCGCTCGTCACCACCATGGACGTGACGGCCTACGTCGCGATCATCTGCGCTCTGTGGCGGCCCCGGTTGGGGCTGGCGCTGGCGGCCGCCCCCCTGGCCACCGCGCTGTTCTGGCCCTCGACCAGCATGGACGCGGTGCTTCTCACCGTGGTGACCGCGCTGGCCGTCCTCCAGCTCGCGCGGCGACCGGCGCTGCTGGTGAGCGCCGGCCTCGCCGGCTACGTGGCCCTGCGTGTCGCCGTGGTTCCCGGCGCGGAGCCGCGCCTCTTCACCCTGCTCGTGCTCGGTCTCAGCCTGGCGGTTGGGCTGGTGGCCGGATGGGTGGGACACGTCGTCCGCGAACGCGGCGAGCGGACGGAACGCTCAGCCTTCCGGATGGCCACCGAGAACGCCCGCATCCGAGCCGATGAACGTCGCGCCCTCTCGGCGGACCTGCACGACGTGGTCGTCCACCACCTCTCCACCGCCTCCCTGCACCTGATGGCGGCCCACGGCAGCGGCGAACCAGCAGTGCTGCGCCGGGCCCTGACCGCGGTGGAGCGGTCCAACGCGGCCGCGCTGAGTGAGCTCCGCCTCCTTGTCCGGGTGCTCCGCGACGACCCGGCCACGGGCGCGTCCGGCACCGAGATCCGCGAGCTGGCCGAACGCGAGTCGCCCACCCAGGCGGGTGCCGACGGTCAGCTGCTGCTCATCCAGGCGGGGTTCGAGCCGGCCGTGCGCGTGCCGGCCGCGGCAGACGGGCTCGACATGACCGTCCAGCGGACGCTGGCCCGGCTGATCAACGAGACGGTCCGCAACCAACAGCACCACGCCCTGCCCGGGTCGCGGTGCACGATCGAGGTGCAGGTCAGTGACCACCAGGTCTCGTTCCACGGCCGCAACCCACGGGCTTCGGACGCCCCCGCCGACCCGGCGTGGGGCTGGGGCCTGCGCGGCCTCCGCGAGCGGATCAGCCTCACGGGCGGAACCTTCAGCGCCGGGCCCGTCGGCGAGGAGTGGATCGTCGCGGCGACCATTCCCCACGAATGACCGCGTTCACCCCCACGCGGGTCCGCCGTGGGACGCCCCTGACCCCGCGTCAGGGGTCGTCTACGCTGAGGACGGAATCGCCACCCACAGGATGCACACAGATGTGGAATTCGCCCGCCCGTCAACCTGACCTGCACCCTCGCGATCGGAGCGATGCGGGGATCGACCGGAAGGACGCCGCGGCCCGCCGCGGGCGTGCCGCCCTGCCGCGACCGCTGCGGGCGATGCGCTGGGTGCTGATCGCGGTGGCCCTCGTCGATCTGACCTCCACCCTCTCGACGCATGCGGCCTCGGGCGTCGGCGCCCCGGTGGCCGTCCCCATCGCGCTCTCCTCAACCCTTGCCGTGGTGACCACGGTGTTCCGACCCAAGCTCGGCGTGCTCCTGTCCGCCATCCCCCTGGCCTCCACGTTCGTGGTCATCCTCGGCCAGGGCGTTCTCCCGCTGCTGGTCGGCATCCTCGTCATGACCGCGGTCGGTTCCCGCCGGGCGGTGCTCCTGACGCTCACGGCGTACCTCGCCCACACGGTGGCGGTCGGCCTGCGCACCCAGCCCTCGACCTTCGGGCTCAGCATCGCCCTCGTGCTCGGGGTCGTGGCCGTGGGCCTCGTCACCCGCGCCCTGATTGCCCGGAGCCACCGCGTCCAGGACGACATCGCGCGGCTGCAGCGCGAGACCGAGCGGATCGCCCGCGACGAACGGGCAGCGCTGGCCGACGAACTCTCGACGCTCCTGACCGACGGGCTCGCCGACCAACAGCGCGTGCTGGGCCGCAGCCTCGCCGCGCCGGACGCCGCCGGGATGCACGGCGCCCTCGCCGGCATCGAGGCCTCCTCCCGCGAGGCGCTGGCGCAACTCCGGGGGCTCGTGTCCACCCTGCGGGGGCGTCCCTCCGACGACCCGGCGGACGGCGGAGGTGAACCGACCGATCTGGTGATGGTGGCCGAGGAGGCCGAGGACCTCCTGGTCGGGCATGGTCACCCGGTCGCCCTGGAGATCGCGCGTCCGCCCGAGGGCGCCGGCGACTTCAGCAGCGACCTCCTCGCCAACGCCCTCCGCGCCGCCGTCCCGCTCGTGGCGTCCCACGCACCGGCCGGCGTGGAGTGCACCCTGCGCCTTGCCCACACCCCGGACGCCGCCGTCCTCGAGATCTCCCACCCGAGCCTCGACGAACCGGCCCCGCTCACCACCCCGCTGCGCTCGGTCCAGCAGCGCGTGGAGGCGACGGGTGGCGCCATGGACCTGACCACCGACGGGGGCCTCTGGCGCCTCCGCGTGACCCTGCCGACCCGGCCCGTGGCAGCGTCCGCCGCCCCCCGTGACTCACTGCGCCACCTGTTGCGGCGCCGGAAGCTCGACGAGGTGCTCCAGTGGGGCGCCCTACTGCCCCTCACCGCGGCGACGGTCCTGGTGGCCGCCGAGGCCATCACGCTTCACCAGCAGCACGCTCCGTGGCACACCACCGCCCTGTGGGCGCTCGTGCTGCTCGGCACCACCGCGTCGGTGTGGCGCTGGTGGCTCGGCATCGGCGTGCAGGTCGCCGTCCTCGTGCTCTCGCTCCTCTGGGCGCGCGCGGACGTGCTGGCCGGCCAACCGGCGCAGGCATCCCTGGTGGTGTTGACCGCGCTGGCCGTGATCCGCGACACCCGGTGGGGGTGGGTGATGGCGGGCGGCTGGCTGCTCTACACCGCGGCCTGGTTCGGCGGGGTCGACCCGCGCCTCATGACCCTCTCCCTGGTCGATCCCGGGCTGGGTGTGATCATCGGCCTCGTCATGCAGTACTTCCTCCGCCTCCGCACGCACCAGTTGGGCCAGCTGCGCGACGAGACCCTGCGCCACGACGAGGCTCGAGACAGCGTCCGCAAGGAGCTGGCCGGGGAATTGCACGACATCGTCGCGCACCAGCTCTCGCTGATCACCATGCAGGTCGGCGCCCACGCCCGCGAAAGCGATCCGTCCGCCGTGCGGAACACCCTCGAGCGTGTCGCCACCATCAACCGCTCCGCCCAGGCCGACCTGGCCCTGCTGCTGCACGTCATGCGCGCCGAACCGGCCTCGGCGGACGCCGCGCCCGCGGATGCCGATGCGGCGTGGCTCACCCCCACCCGGGCCGCGCACGCCGCGGCCGCCACGCTGCGCGACGCCGGCCGCCAGGTGAGCGTGGACGTCGATCCGGCGGTCGATCTGACCGATCCGAGCACCCAGAAGACCCTCACCCGCATCATCCGTGAGGCCGCGACCAACATCCTGCGCTACTCCGCCGCCGGGGCGTCCTGCTCGCTCCGCGCGACCCGCGACGACGCCCACCTGGAACTCACGATCACCAACGCCCTGCCCGCGACGCCCTTGCGCTCCGACCACTCCACCGGGTTCGGCCTCCTGGGCCTGGACGAGCGGGTTCGGCTCACCGGCGGCACCCTCACCGCGGGACCGGTGGGTCAGAGCTGGCAGGTGCGCGCCATGCTACCGACGCGCTTGCACGTGGATCCGAGCCCGCGCCCGCCCGAGGACTCGGGGGTCAGGCGTCCGGCCGCGGCGTGAGGCCGTCCGGAACCAGCTCGGACGCTCCGGCCCGGTAGCGCTCCACCACCACGTCGATCAGCCGCGGGTGGACGCCGAGCGGTGCGCTGACCGCGTCCGCACCCGCGCGCTCGAGCTTGCGCTGGAAGAACCCCCGACCCACCAGATAGGACGCCGCCGCCACCGGCCCGTCGGTCTGCGCCCGGGCCGCCGCGACGGCGTCCGGCACGGTCGGGGAGGCCGCCGAGAGGAAGCCGACCGTGACCGGGCCGTCCCACCGAGCGGCCACCGCGTCCCCCACCCCGTGGCCGACGGCGATGGCCGCGGGACGCGACGAGCCGGCGACCGCGACCACCAGCGGCGTGCCGGGCGCAACGGACGCCTCCGCGAGCCGGCCGAGCAGGGCGTCCACGAGGGCCTCGTGCGGGCCGAGCGGGCCGGTCGAGACGACGCGCCCGGGGTGGCGGCCCACCGCCCTCGCCACGTCGACCTCGGTGTGGAACCCGAGGGTGAGCAGCACGGGCACCACGACGACGGACAGGCCTGCCGCAACGAGCTCGTCCACCACCTCGCCCAGGGTGGGGCTCTGGACGTCGACGTAGGCGTCCCGCACCACGACGCCGGGCAGTCGCGCCGCCACCGCGGCGGCGATGCCGAGCACCGTCGCGCGGCCGTCGGGGTCGTCGGTGCCGTGGGCGCACACGACGACGGCTGGCTGGTTCACGGGTCCACGGTAGCGGGGTGGGCATGTCACCCCCGTGGGGGACTTTCGGGGGCGATCATCGGCCGAGCGGCCGTGCCGGCTCGCCCGGCCGGACGCGACCAACCGGGCGCGGCACCCCCTGCCACTACTGGGGATGCCGCGGCGGCCCCTGTGACTCTCCTGTGAAGGCCGTCCAAGGGCGCCGCCGCCGGGCATCCGGCCCCCCTGAGGGGGTCTTGACGGCGGCCGAACGGGAGTTTCACCATGAGAGGGCCGGTGCGGTTGGGGGGCCTCCCGGCACCGATTGTGGTGTTTCCCCCACGGGTGCTGGGGGGAGCACTGTGGTTCCAATGTCATGCGTCCGCGTCTGGGGCGGACTGGTCGGTTCGATCATCATTCTTCTCGCCGGTGCGGCTGCGCCGGCCACGGCCGCGACGGCCGTCCGCGCCGACATTCGGCTCAACGTGCTCGTGCTCGACGACGGCCAGCCCATGGTCGCCGCCCTGGCGGCGCGGCTGGCGTCCGAGGGGCAGCCGACCACGGTGGTCGACCTGAACGCGGCCGACCGGCCGACGCTCACCGCCGACTTCCTCGCGACGACGGACGCCGCCGGTGCGCACGGCCAGTTCTCGGGCGTCGTCGCGCCGAACGAGGCGCCCAGCCAGCTCAGCGAGGCCGAGCGGCAGGTGTTGGCCCAGTACGAGCGCACGTTCGGCGTCCGCGAGGTGGCGGCCTACACGTGGGCGCACCCCGAGGTGGGCCTGAACTACGCCGCCAACCCCGGCTACGTCGGGGCCGTCGACGGGCTGACCGCCACCGTGACGCCGGCCGCGCTCGCCGCCGACTTCCGCTACCTGAAGGGCACGTTCACCCTCGACGACCTCGACCCGCGCGTGGACGAGTCCTGGGGCTATCTGGCCACACCGCTGGCCCCGACGGCCACCACCTCATTCACGCCGCTCGTGACCGCGCCGATCCCGGGCTCGGCCGAGGCCGGCTCGCTGCTCGGCGTCTTCACCCACGACGGCCGCGAGCAGTTGGTCACGACGTTCGCGTCCAACCGCCACCAGGCGCACTTCCAGGTGCTCGCGCACGGCATCGTGGCGTGGCTCACCCGCGGTGTCACCCTGGGCACGTCGCGCAACTACCTCAGCGTTCACATCGACGACGTCCTGCTGCCCGACAGCCTGTGGAGCGTCGAGGGCAACTGCACCATCGGTGACGACTGCGACCCGGCCGTGTATCCGCCCGAGGGGCCGGGCGCGACCGTCCGCATGACGAAGGCCGACGTGACGGCGCTACTGGCCTGGCAGAAGCGGACCGGCGTGAAGCTCGACATGGTCTACAACGGGTTCGGGGCCACCGAGTACAAGAACGACCACAAGACGTTGATCGACCCGCTCGAGATGGCACTGCTGCTCAACAAGTACCAGCTCCGCTGGATCAACCACACCTGGTCGCACCCGTGGTTGGGCTGCACGCAGAACTACACCGCCCTCGGCACGTGGCAGTGCGGCACGGACGCCACCGGCGCCGTGGCGTGGACGTCGCTGGCGACCCTGAACTCCGAGATCGGCAAGAACAAGAGCTACGCGCAGTGGAACCTGCTGCCCAACTACGACGCCAAGGCGCTCGTCACCGGCGAGCACTCGGGCATCCGCGCGTTGCCGCAGATGCCGAACGACAACCCCAACCTCGCGACGGCGCTGGCCCAGCAGAAGATCGCCTGGATCGCCACGGACAACTCCCGCGAATCGACGGTGCGGACGATCGGGCCGGCCACCACGGTGCCGCGCTACCCGATGGCCGTGTTCTACAACGCCGCCACGAAGCAGCAGATGGCCGACGAGTACAACTGGATGTACACGGCGGCGGCCGACGGCGGTTCGGGCTACTGCGAGGCGCACCCGGAGACGACGACGTGCATCGCCCCGCTCGACCTCGCCACCGGGTACGACAGCTACATCGCGCCGCTCGAGGCGCGCATCGACCTCGGCCACGTGCTCGCCAACGACCCCCGGCCGCACTATGCGCACCAGTCCAACTTGGCCGGGGAGCGCATCCTCTACCCGGTGGTGGACCAGATCCTCACCCGGTACCAGGCGCTGTTCGCGACGAACGCACCGGTGGTGAACCCCACGATGGTCGAGGCCGGGACGGAGCTGCTGCGCCAGAGCACCTGGCCCACCCAGCAGGCGAGCATCTCGGCGACGCTCTCCGGTCAGCAGGTGACGGTGACGAACCGTGCCGGTAGCGCCGTGACGGTGCCCGCCACCGCCCCCGCGGGCACGAAGGCGGCGGTGGGACGCACGGCCTGGACGATGCCCAGCTACGGCGGGCAGGCGTCCGGCGCCCGCAGCGTCCCCGCGGGCCAGACGCTCACGCTGACGCTGCCCGCGGCGAGCGGGTACGCCACGTCGGTCGTCTGGCCGGTCGTGCCCGACGTGCCCGTCGCCACGCCGAACCCGGCGGTCGAGGCGCAGGAGCCGACCGTCGAGCTCCCCGTCCTCACCGAGGCGCCGCTGGCCCCCGAGGAGCCGATGGCGGGGGAGTCGGCACACGAACCGGCAACCGCGCCGAAGGTCGCAGCGGGGCGCTGACCATGCGCATCGCACTGCTGAACGAGGGCACCTACCCCGTGGCGAAGGGAGGGGTGAGCACCTGGTGTGACCAGCTGCTCACCCACCTGCCCGAACACACCTTCGACGTGGTGACGATCGTCGGGCTGGAGCGCACCCCGGTGTGGGACGCCCCGGCCAACGTGGCCTCGACGACGTGCGTGCCGATGTGGGACGCACACGTCGGCACCCGCCCCTGGCGACCCCGGACGACCGGCCGCGAGCTCCGCCGCACCCGCGAGGCACTGCGGGACCTGTGGGCGGCCGTCCTGCCCAGCAACCCCGCCGACCCGGAGAACATCGACCGGCTCCGCGACGCGCTGGGCCGGCTGGCCGTGCCGAGCTACCAGGCGCTGGACTGGCTGCTCACCCAGACCGGCTCCACCCGTCCGATCCTGGAGGCCTGGCAGGCCCACCGCGTCCACGTGCCCGGCACACCGGCGCTCACGGCGTCGGACGCCGCCGCCGCGGCCGTGCACGCCGACCGGGCTCTCGCCCTCATGGACGCCGACTGGCCCGAGGTGGACGTCATCCACGCCACCTCGAACGGCCCGGCCGCGCTCATGGCGCTGGCCCGCCACTGGCGCACCGGGACGCCGCTGCTGCTCACCGAGCACGGCGTGTTCCTGCGCGAGCGCTACCTGGCCCTGCACGCGGCCGGGTGGCCGTGGAACGTCCGGTACGTGCTGTTGGCCTTCCTCCGCTCGGTGTGCACGCTGGCCTACACCGACGCCGAGATCATCGCGCCCGTGAACTTCTTCAACGGCCGCTGGGAGACCCGCCTCGGCGCCGACCCCGAGCGCATCCAACCGGTGTACAACGGCGTCGACCCCTCCCTGTTCCCGATGTTGGAGAGCGAGCCCGCCGATCCGGTCGTCAGCTTCGTCGGCCGCATCGACCCGCTGAAGGACCTGGCAACCCTGATTGACGCGTTCGCCCTCGTCATGGCGCGGGTGCCGGACGCCCGGCTGCGCCTCTTCGGCCCCGTACCGGCGGGCAACGAGGCCTACCACGCCACGCTCGTGGAGCAGGTGGCGCTGCTGGGGCTGGGCGAGGTGGTGACCTTCGAGGGGCCGGCGCCCTCGGCGCGTCCGGCCATCGAGGCCGGGCAGGTCGTGGCGTTGTCGTCCATCTCGGAGGGGCTGCCCTTCACCGTGCTGGAGGCGATGATGCAGGGCCGCCCGACCGTGAGCACCGACGTCGGTGGCGTCGCCGAGTGCACGGGCCGCGACGGCGCCGCCGGGCTCATCGTGCCGCCGCGCGAGCCCGCAGCGATGGCGGACGCCCTCGTCACCCTCTTGACCGACGCCGACGCCCGCCATGCCATGGGGCTGGCAGCGCGGGAGCGGGCCCTCGAGGTCTTCTCGCTGCAGGTGTTCGCCGACACCTACCGCGCGGTGTACGACGATGCTGCGGCCCGGGCCGTCTCGGCGCGCGTGGCAACCCTCGTGCCCGACCGGGCGGGGGGCGTCCGGGCCGCCGCCACCGTTTTGGAGCCGGCATGAGCGCCAGCGGCTACACCGGCACGCCGGGGGAGGCGTGGGCGAGCATTCCGGCCACCGTGGCGGGGTCGGTCGACGTGTTCGACGCCACGGCGCGGCTCGAGTCCCAGGGGTTCGGGGACGCCCACGCCATCCGCGCCGGCTACCACGACGCGTTCGACCACGCGGCGCATCTGCTGGCCGACCAGGGGCACGGCGCCGTGGTGACGCCCCGACCCGCGGCGGGCCTCGCGCCCGCCATCGCCCGCGCGCTGGCGTTGCTGGGTGGCGTGGTGCTCTGCGTCATGACCCTCGCCAACGGCGACCATCCGCCCGCCGTCTTCGCCGCCGGGGCGGCGTCCTGGCTGGGCGGGCAGATCCTCGGCGCGGTCCTGTGGTGGGGGCTGGGGCAGGGGCGGCTCGCCGCGGCGTCCGCCACCGCCCTGCGGCTCGCGATCGCGGTGGTCGTGTGCTGCGCGGTGGTCGCTCTCGCCTGGGCCCAGCCGGCGATCGTCGCCTGGGCGGCGTGGGGGGTCGTCGGGGCGGTGGGCACCTGCCTGCTCGCCGGCTGGCGGTTCACCGGCATCGTCGCCGCGGGGGCCGCACTGTCGCTGACCGGGCTCGCCCTGCCGGGCACCCGGTTCGACGGTGCGGTGGCCTACGCCGTCATCGCCGGCGCCACCGGCTGGGCACTGCTCGTGCTCGCCCGCCGGGCCGGGGGTGCCGCTCCCGCCTGGACGCCCGCCCTGACCCGTTCGGTCGGCTGGACGACCCTGCAGGTCGCGGCCCTGCTCGGCATCCTGGCCCTGCTGTTCGGCCGGCTCGGGCCCGCGTTCATCGTGATCGCCACCGCCGGCCTGCTGGCGTCGGCCGCCGCCGACCCCCTGCACGAGTTCTGCGCCCGCTCGGCGCGCAGCGTGGCCTCGGTGTCGACGACCTGGCGCATCGCCCTGTGGGCCAGCGGCACCGTGGGGGTGCTCGCGGTCTGGGCGGTCACGGGGGTCGGCGAGCTCACGGGCTGGGCCACGGCCGCCGTGCTCGGCCTGCCGTGGACGGTGCCCCTGGCCACCGCGGCCATCGCCGTCTCGGCACTGACGGCGGCGGCGTCCATCCTGCTGCGCTCGGGGCACGCGCCCACCTCCGCCCTCATGTGCCTGGCCGGCATGGCCACCCTCGCGGCCGCGGTCTGGCTGGCCGACGGCTCGACCGACGCCGTGCGCTACGGTGCCTGGATGGCGGCCAGTCTCGTTCTCACCACCGCGGTCGGCGCGTCGCGCCACGCCTCCCCGAGCGCATGGTGACCCTGACACCGGACGGGCCCCAGCTGGCGGCGCCGTTCTACCTGCACCCGGCCGAGCACCCCACGGCCTGGGAGTTCCTCCGGCAGGGTCCGCTCGGCCTCGCATTCGCCGTGGTCAACGTGGCCAGCGGGCCGGGCCCGGAGGGCGACCCCTACTACACGGAGGCCCTGCGCCCCGGCATCCGGACGCCGCTGCTCGGGTACGTGAACACCGGGTACGGGCAGCGGGACGCCGACGCCGTCCGTCGCGACGCCGCCACGTGGCGCGAGCGGTACGGGGTGAGCGGCGTGATGTTGGACTGCGTGAGCACCGACGCGCCCAGCACCACGCTGGAGCTCATCGGCGCCCTGCGCGCCGACGGGGCGACGAAGGTGGCGCTGAATCCCGGGGCACCGTGCGCGCCGGAGGTCGTGGCGGCAGCCGACGTCACCTGCGTGTCGGAGTGCGCGTGGAGCACCTACGCCGGTCTGGCCTGGCCGGACCGCCCTGCCGCCGGGCCCACGTGGCACCTCGTGCACGGCGTGCCCCTCGCCGACATCACGGCGGCACGCGACGTCGCGGCGCGCCGCGGGGCGGCGTTCGTGTGGGTCACCGATGCGACCCTCCCCAACCCCTATGCACGGCTGCCGGAGGCGTGGCCGTGACCCACCCCCGGCGCGCCGGCTCCACCCCCACCCGGCTCGTCGTCGCGCTCGTCGCGATCGCGGGGTTCGCGATCGCGGGCTGCGGGGTGACGGGCTGCGCGGCCGCGAGCGCCGGACCGGCGTCCCCGGACGCCCGCCGTGCCCACCCGACATCCCCTGCCGCGCCCACCCCGGCCGACACCGCAGCACCGGTCGCAGCCTCGGGCGGGCCGTCGGCCTCGCCCGCAGCGGAGACGGCCGGGGCGACGCCGGAGGTCTGGGCTCCCGAGCAGGGCGCCCCCTGGCAGATCGCTTACGCCGAGATGCCCGCGCTGGAGCCGGGGGTCGGCGTCTACGACGTCGACGGTGAGGACGCCCCGGCCGACTGGGTGGCCGCGGCGGAGGCGTCCGGGGCACGGACGATCTGTTACGTGAACGCCGGCGGCTGGGAGGACTGGCGCTCCGACGCCGACGCCTTTCCCGCCCCCGTGCTGGGCGAACCCCTCGACGACTGGGAGGGCGAGCGCTGGCTCGACACCCGCCAGCTCGACGTGCTGCTCCCGATCATGACCGCGCGCCTGGACGCCTGCGCAGCCAAGGGATTCGACGCGGTCGACCCCGACAACGTCGACGGGTACGGCGCCGAGACGGGGTTCGACCTGACGCGGGGCGACACGGTGGCCTATGTGCGGGCCCTCGCCGAGGCCGCTCATGCCCGGGGCCTTTCGCTCGGGCTGAAGAACGCCGTGGAGGTGCTGCCCGAACTCGGCGGCGTCGTCGACTTCGCGGTGAACGAGGAGTGCGTCGCGTACGCCGAGTGTGACGCGTACGCCCCGATGCTGGCGGACGGCAAGGCGGTGTTCCACATCGAGTACGCCGGCGACGCGGCCGCGGTGTGCGCGGCGGTGCCCGCCGGGTTCTCGACGGTGCTCAAGGATGACGAGCTCACCGCCGCCGTCGAGCGCTGCGGCTGACGCGGGGCGTCCTCGCCGACCCTGCCGTCAATCGTGGATGGGGGGCAGGTCGCTGGGGTCGACCACCCTCAGCTGGATCGCCCGGACCAGGATCTGCGTGCGCGAGGTGACGCCCAGCTTGTCGCCGATGCGCGCCACGTACTGCTTCACCGACCCCTCCGACAGGTGCATCCGGGCCCCGATCTGCGCATTGGTGAAGCCGTGCCCCAGCCAGCGCAGGAGCTCGGTCTCGCGGGGGGTGAGGTCGTGCTGCGGGGGCGGGCTCGCGGCGTCCCCCTTGAGGACGGCCGCCAGCTCGCGCCGCACCGTGGAGCTGAGCGGCATGTCGCCGGCCACGGCCTGGCGCAGCGCGGTGGTGAGGCCGCTGCCGCCGACCCCCTTGATGAGATACCCCGCCGCCCCGGCCCGGATCGCGGCCACGACGTACTCCTGGGTGCCGAACGTCGTCATCGCGACGACGATGGCGTCCGGCCACCGCTGGTGGATCTGGCCGATGGCGTCGATGCCGGAGACCCGGGGCATCTGGAGATCCATGAGCACCACGTCGGGCCGCAGCCGGGCGTACGCCTCGACGGCCTCGGCCCCGTCGCTCGCCTCGCCGACCAGCTCCACCTCGGGGTGGTGGGCGAACAGGTCGCGGTAGGCGGCCCGCACCTGGGGGTCGTCGTCGGCCGCGAGGAGGCGGATCCGGGGTCGTGGCGCCACGCGTCCACGGTAGCGGAGCGATCCCCGGGCGGCGTCGACCTCGGGCTGCGCCGTCACCCGTGGCGGCCATGGCAGAGTGGAGCGATGACTGATCGTGAACTCGACATCGTCCTGCTCGGTGCCACCGGTTTCGTCGGATCCCTGACCGCAGGCCATCTGGCCGAACACGCCGGCGAGGGCGTCCGGATCGGGCTGGCGGGCCGGTCGGCGTCCCGGCTGGCCCGGCTGCGCGACGACCTGGGCGAGGCTGCCTCCGACTGGCCGCTGATCGAGGTGGACGCCTCGGACGCCGCGGGGCTGCGGGCGATGGCGTCCCGCACGCGGGTCGTGGTCACCACCGTCGGGCCCTACGCGCGCGACGGCCGACTCGTCGTCCGCGCCTGCGCCGAGGAGGGCACCCACTACGCCGATCTCACCGGCGAGCCGTTGTTCGTGCACTGGTCGGTGGACACGGCGACCGCCCGCGCCCGCCAGACCGGGGCCAAGATCGTGCACTCGTGCGGGTTCGACTCCGTGCCGTCCGATCTCGGCGTGCTGCTGTTGGCCGACCGGGCGGACGCCGACGGCGAGGGCACGCTCACCGACACCACCCTCGTCGTCCGTTCGCTGCGGGGCGGCATCTCGGGCGGCACACTCGACTCGGCGCGCCAGATGGCCATCACGTGGCGCAAGGATCCGGCCGCCCGCCGGCTGCTCGCCGACCCCCACCTGCTCAGCCCGCGGCGCGACGAGGAGCCGGAGGGCGCCCAGGAGAAGGGCTCGCTGCTGCCCGCCGAGCGCGAGCCGGGGACCGGCCGGTGGCTCGGGCCGTTCGTCATGGCCGCGCACAACGCCCGCGTGGTGCGGCTCTCGAACACGCTGACCGACTGGTCCTACGGCCGGGGGCTGCGCTATCGGGAGCTCATCGAGCTTGGCACGGGGCCGCGCGGCGTGCTGCGCGCCGGGGGCCTGTCGGTGGGGATGGGGGTGCTGTTCGCCGGGTTGGCGTGGAAGCCGACCCGCACGCTGCTGGACCGCCTGCTGCCCGCCCCGGGTGAGGGGCCGGACGCCGAAAGCCGCGCCACCGGACGCTTCCGCCTCGACATCACGACCACGACCACCACCGGCGCCCGCTACCGCGCCGTCGTCGCCGCCGACCACGACCCGGGCTACGACGGCACCGCCATCATGCTCGGGGAGAGTGCGCTCAGCCTGGCGCGTGACGACCTCCCCGAGCGCGCCGGCGTCCTGACCCCCGCGTCCGCGATGGGCGAGGCGCTGGTCGGCCGTCTGCGCGCCCAGGGATTCACCCTGACGCTGGAACGCCTGGGCTGAGCGCGCGTATCAGCGCGTTCGGCTGACCGTCAGGGAATGACCTCGCCGCGGGAGTCGTTGCGCTCCTCGCCGGCCTGGGTCTCGGCGCCCACCGCCTGGTCGACGCCCGTGGTGTCGCGGCCGTAGTCCTTCGGCTCGCCGTCAGCGACCTGCCCGGCGTCCACCGCGGGGGGTGCGGCATCGAGGGTCTCGGTGCCCTCCGCGGGCGCCGTCAGGTTCTGGACCTCGGACTTCTGCTCACTCATGTCGACTCCTTCGTTCGCCGAACCGGTGCGCAAAAGGCGCCCCGGTGCCCTTCCCACCGTAGTCATCCGGGCGGCCCGCGTCTCCCACCCGAGAGCAGGCATTCGAGTCGGTACCCTCCGGGTCGTGGCTCGCGTGCCGTGGGTGCCTGGTCTCTGGCGGCCTGTGGCCGCTCGTCCCGGCAGCGCAGGCAGCCCCGGCAGCACCGGCAGTGACCGGGCCGCAGCGACGAAAAGCCGACACTCGATTCTCATCCAGCTTCGCGCTGAGCGGGCGACCCCGAGTGAGCGCGCACTCACTGCGGTCTTTTCGTCGCCACCCGGCGGATCGACCGCCCGATTGCCACCGACTTGGGCCCACCCTTCGCATCAACCACACTGAAACCTATGAAGTCACACTGGTCTCTCGTCCTGCTCCGCATCGCGGCCGTCCTGGCCGCCCTCATCGCCCTCTACCAGCTGTTCACCGGCTTCGGCTGGGCCGGCCCGTGGCCGCTGCACCCCCGCATGGGTGAGGCGACCACCACGTTCGCCGCCATCGGAGCCATCGCCGCGTTCATCTGGTCGCGGCAGAGTGGCAACCGGGGCCTGTTGTGGCACGCGCTCGGGATGACCTTGTTCGGCGTCCTCCAGATCGTGCTCGGGCACCTGCACCTCACGCTCGTGCACCAGATCTTCGGGGTGATCTACCTCATCGGCATCATTGCGCTCGCCACCCTGGCGTTCCGCAAGCCCGGTGCGGCGCGCACCGTCGACGCCCCCGTCGACCACCGCTGACCACCGGGGCCATCCCCGCCCCCGACCGACCCGACGCGCCCGCTCACCTGAGCCGGGCGCGTCGCCGCGTCCAGAGGCGTCCGGAGCTCCCACCCCATCGAGCCATCACTCCGGTTGGCCGGCTGTTCACCCGCGCGACACCGGCCCCTCACCCGCCCAAGCTTTGATGACAGCCATGCTGTCTGAGCGGAAGCCGTCCACGTCCCGCAGGTTCACTGCCCTGGCCGGGGCGGCGGCACTCCTGGCCGCCGGAACCCTGCTGTCACCCACCGGCCAGCCGGACGCCCACGCGGCGGAGACGAGCATCCGCATCAACGAGATCGTCACCAACGATCCCGTCCTGGCCGACGCGATCGAGCTGACGAACACCGGCACGGATCCCGTGGACGTCTCCGGGTGGCTCATCAAGGACGACGACGACACCCGCATCGACGCCCTGCCCGAGGGCACCGTGATCGGTGCCGGGGATTATCTCGTCTTGACACAGAACGGCACGCCGGGGTTCACCTTCGGCCTGGGCAACGGCGATGCCGCTCGGCTCTACCTCCCCGACGGCACCACCGTGGTGGACGCCCACACGTTCGCCTCCCACTCCCTGCCCAGCTGGTCGCGCTGTCCGGACGGCACCGGCGACTTCCTCCAGGCCAACAGCGTCACCCTCGGCGCGCCGAACGACTGCGACGTCGAACAGGTCGGCCCCAGCAACCTCGTGCTCAACGAGGTCGACTCCGGCCCGCTCGACTGGGTGGAGTTCTTCAACACCGGCACCCAGCCCCTCGACATCGGCGGCTACGTGCTCACCGACAATGCCCCCAACGACGAGACGCACCGCTACGCGTTCCCGGCCGGCACCACCGTCCCGGCGCGCGGCTACCTCGTCGTGGACGGCGGGACGTTCACCTTCGGTCTCGGCGGCGCAGATTCCGTGCACCTCTTCGGCCCCGGCGAGACGGCCTTCGACCCGGCCAGCGCGCTCCAGTCGTTCAGCTGGACGGCGCACCCCGCCATCGGTGGCGACGAAGCCGTCGCCGGTTTCTCCCGCTGCCCGAACGTCACTGGTGAGGAGTGGGTCGTCACGTACACCACCTCCGGTGGCTTCAACGACTGCCCCGGCGGCATCGTCATCAACGAGATCGAGTCCGACGGCGATGCCACCGACTGGGTCGAGGTGGTGAACGCCTCCGACGCGCCGATCGACCTCTCTGGCTGGACGGTCATGGATGACGACCCCTTCGGCCACGCCGGGCAGACCGCACCGCTGCCGTCCGGCACCGTGCTCGGGGCAGGTGCGTACTTCGTCTTCGACCAGGGCACCCACTTCTCGTTCGGCCTCGGCGCCAATGACGTGGCGAGCGTCCGGGACGCCAACGGGACGGTCGTGGCCGAGTCCGCCTGGGCGGCCCACGCCGCCGTCTCGATCGGCCGCTGCCCCGACACCACCGGCCCGATGGTCGACCAGATCGCTTCCACCAAGGGCCTTCCGAACGCGTGCGACGGCGTCATCCCGGAAGATCCGGAGCCCGAGACGCCCATCAACACGATCACCTGGCCCGGCTCGCCGGACGTGACCGTCCTCGACACCACCGCCACCTTCCTGGCCGACTCCTCCGGCCTCGACGTCGAGCACACCGACGACGGCTCGGTGTTGTGGGGCGTCGACAACGACGCCGGCACGATCTTCAAGTCCCACGTGGCCGCCGACGGTTCCTTCGCGCTGGCCCAGGGCTGGGAGAACGGCAAGAACATTCGCTTCCAGGCCGGCACCGGCCCCGCGGGTCCGGACGCCGAGGGCATCACGGTGTCGGGCGACGGGTCCCTGTACGTGGCCGTCGAGCGCGTCAACAACGCCAAGGGCGTGAACCTGAACAAGGTGCTGCAGATCGACCCGGACGCCGCGGGCGCGACGATCGTGGCGTCCCAGGAGTGGGATCTCACCGCCGACCTGCCGGACGTGTCCGCCAACACCGGCCTCGAGGCCGTCGAGTGGGTGGCGGACGCCGACCTCGCCGGCGTCCTGTGGGACGACGCGCTCGGCAAGCCGTACGACCCGGCCGATCACCCCGGCCACGGTGACGGCCTGTTCTTCGTGGCGCTCGAGACCAACGGCCACGTGTACGGCTACGCGCTGAACGCCGACGGCACGTTCGCCCGGGTGAGCGAGACGATCCCCTCCCTGGGGGGCGTCATGGCGCTCGACTGGGACACCGACCTCGGCGTGCTGTGGGCCGTGTGCGACAACGGCTGCAACGGTCTGGCGACGCAGATCACGTTCAACGGCACGGACGCCCCCGGCTTGGTCCACGTCGAGCGGCCGGCGTCCATGCCGAACCTCAACAACGAGGGCTTCGCGACCGCCACGGCCGACCTCTGCACCGACGGCGTCCGCCCCGCGTGGTGGTTCGCCGATGGCGAGCAGCCGGGCGCGCTGCGGGCGGGCGCGCTGCCCTGCGCGGACGCAGTGCCGCCGTTCGGCGATGTGCCGGTCGGGACGGAGCACTTCGACGCGATCGTGTGGATGAAGAACGCCGGCCTCACGACCGGCTGGCCCGATGGCACGTTCCGGCCCGCCACCGCGGTGAACCGCGACGCCATGGCCGCGTTCCTGTACCGGGCGGCCGGGTCGCCGTCCGTGGCCGGGCTGACCGAACCCTTTGCTGATGTGACCCCCGCGACCGAGCACTACGCCGCGATCGTGTGGGCCGCCAACGAGGGCGTCACCACCGGCTGGCCCGACGGGACGTTCCGACCCACCGCGCCCATCGACCGCAACGCGATGATGGCGTTCCTCTACCGCTACTCCGGCTCGCCCGAGTACGCCCCACCGACGGTGTCACCGTTCCGCGATCTGGCGCCCACCGATCCGTTCTACGCCGAGATCTCTTGGGCGGCTGAGCACGACATCACCACCGGCTGGCCCGACGGCACCTTCCGGCCCTACGCCCACACCCACCGCGACGCCACGGCCGCGTTCTTCCAACGCTTCACCCAGGACAACGGCTACAGCCACAACAGCGAAGCCAACCGCTAACGGGTCACCGACACCCTTCCTGAGAGTCACCGAATTGAACTAATCAACTTCCGCCTCGAAGCTGGTCTGAGAGCCAGAATCCGTGGGGGGCGGTTGAACGGAGCAGAGTATCGAGCCACGCTGGCAACCATGACCATCGCAAAGATCAACGCCATCACCGTCCCGGCCGACAGCGGAGACGAACTCGCCCACAGGTTCGCCCAGCGCGCCGGAGCGGTCGACGGCCAGGACGGGTTCGAGGGGTTCGAGCTCCTCAAGCCGCTGGACGCCGATCGTCACGTCTGGCTCGTCCTCACGCGCTGGCGCGACGAGGAGTCGTTCCAGGGCTGGATGAACTCCTCGAACTTCCGCGGCGCCCACGGCGGACGCGACACCGAGCTGTCCCGCCAGCACGGTGGGGTCTCCCCGGCCGCGGAATCGACCCCCACGGCGTTCGGCGAGCACCCGACCGCGTCCCCCACCCCACGCCCCGTCGGTCTCAGCGCCGAGCTGTGGAGCTACGAGGTGGTGGACCTCGGCTGAGGCCCGCGCCTCAGCGGTTGGCCTCGCTGTTGTGGGAGAAGCCGTTGTCCTGGGTGAAGCGTTGGAAGAACGCGGCCGTGGCGTCGCGGTGGGTGTGGGCGTAGGGCCGGAAGGTCCCGTCCGCCCAGCCGTTCGTCAGTCCGGCGTTCTCCGACGTGTCTTCAGCACGTGCGCTTGGGCACTACCTGGGGAGTGCTTGATCGAGGTGTGGCCGATCACGAGTAGAGACCCCTCAGAAGGCCAAGGACACGCTCTCCCCGTGCCACCACCGCAGCACGTCACTCGTCGTCGGTCGCCTCCAGCATCTCGCGCAACGCTGGCGACTCGACCTCGACCTTGATCATTCGGTCCAACCCCGCCAACATCACCTGAGCCCCGTTCGGCAGTACCCAGTCATCGCTCTTCACCCCGCGATGGGAGTGTTGCTTCGGTCGGCCCCACAGTGCCGTGAACGCCGCCTCATAGGCCGCGAACGCCGCCCACGACCGCTCCGCCACCTCCCCTTCGGTTCCCCTCGGCGCCAATGTCGACAGCCGGAAGGCCACCTCGGCCAGCAGCCCATGGTCAACGCCCAGGCTCCCGTCATGGGAATCGAGTCCGAAATCGGTGGTGAACGCGCGGGCGTCCTCTGACGACTCCGACCACCCGAGCCGATTCCTCATCGCTGCGGCCTGCTCGCTGGTGACAGGCCAGTCCATCTCGGCCCACGCACGCACAGCGCGGACTCCGGCGTCGATGGGCACCGTGCGAAACTCGACCATGAGGTCTCCTCTACTTGGCCGCGAGCCTAGTGTCGATGGCTGACTGGAGGGCGCTCAGGACCTGTTCGGTGAGCGTGAACGGCTCTTCGGTCCTGGTTTTGGCGCTCTTGGTGGTGATCACGCGGATGTTTCACTCGACCTGCCCCGTCTTCACCTGCTGCCACAAGTCTGTCCAGCAAGGACATCTGCGGGGCGAGCGCGTAGGCGTCCGTGTCGCGCAGATACTCGGACCCGTACTGGAAGCTGCTCGTGAGCGTCCGCCCCACGGTGACATGGAGCGTCCCTGCCGCGATGGTTCGGCCACCGACATCGACCGCGACCTCGATGCGTTCACTCATCGGCGGACGAGCTTGGGTAGGGCCAGCTCGGCGCGGGCACGGCCGAAATCGGTCTCGAAGGGGTCGGTGGCTTGGACGACGGCATCACGGATTCCCAGCGCGCCGGCGACGTTGAGGAACGTCGCGAGACCGACGCCGGTGTCCCCGTTCTCCAGGCGACTGAGGGTGGAGACGGAGATGCCCCGCGCGCTCGGCGACCACCGACGCTGGCAGGCCCAGCAGGCGGCGCCAAACAGCGAGGTTGGCACCGACGCTGTCGCCGGCGCGCTTGGTGGCGAACGGAGTGGGGCGCTTGACCATGGTGGACCTTAACATCTCGTATCCGCGATGTTTGCTGGCTTACGTGTCACTTACGCGCTGCTGACCCCTACCCCCCGGTCGCTCAGGTACGCAAGCCTGCGCGGCACCGCGTCGTGGCTGGCTTCAGGATGAGCACACGAACCTAGCTCAGCGCCACCCCAGCTCGGGAGCGACATGGGTGAGCAGCGACTCGATCACGTGCGCGCAGTAGTCGACGCCCAACTGGTTGGGCACGGTCAACAGCAGGGTGTCTGCGGCGGCGATCGCGGTGTCCTGCGCCAGCGCGGCCGCGAGGCGATCAGGCTCGTCCGCGTACGTCTTGCCGAAGCGGGCAAGGCCGCCCTCGAGGCGTCCCACCTGGTCCTGGCTGCGCGATTCCAGGCCGAAGTACGCCCGATCGGTCTCGTTGACGATCGGGAAGATGCTCCGGCTCACCGAGACACGCGGCGTCCTGGTGTGACCCGCCGCGGCCCACGCGTCGCGGAACCGCTGAATCTGCTCGGCCTGCAGTTCGTGGAAGGGCACGCCGGTGTCCTCGGTGAGCAGGGTCGAACTCATCAGGTTCATGCCCTGCTCGGCCGCCCACTCGGCGGTGGCGCGCGAGCCGGCACCCCACCAGATGCGGTCGCGCAGGCCCGGCGAGTGCGGCTCGATGCGCAGCAACCCGGGCGGGTTGGGGAACATCGGACGCGGGTTCGGCTCGGCGAACCCCTCACCCTTGAGCACGTCGAGCAGCACCTGGGTGTGCTCGCGGGCCATGCGGGCGTGGTCGCCGTCCTCGGGCGTGTGCCCAAAGTACGAGTACCCGTCGACGACCTGCTCGGGCGAACCACGGCTCACGCCGAGCTGGAGGCGTCCGCCGGCGATCAGGTCGGCCGCGCCGGCGTCCTCGGCCATGTAGAGCGGGTTCTCGTAACGCATGTCGATCACGCCGGTGCCGATCTCGATGCGGCTCGTCTTCGCGCCGATCGCCGCCAGCAGCGGGAACGGCGAGGCCAGCTGCCGCGCGAAGTGGTGCACGCGGAAGTACGCTCCGTCCGCTCCGATCTCCTCAGCGGCGACGGCCAGGTCGATCGACTGGAGCAGCACGTCGGACGCCGATCGCACCGCCGAGTGCGGCGAGGGCGACCAGTGCCCGAACGACAGGAAGCCGATGTTCTTCATGCGCCCTCAGCACCCACGCTGCCGCCGATATTCCATGGAGTATCCGCGCCTCGCCGCGTCGGTTAGCGTGGGGTCGTGCCGACCTACACCCATGACGGACTCACCTTCGACTACACGGACGCCGGCGCCGGCGACCCGGTCGTGCTGCTGCACGGCTTCCCCGAGGACGCCCAGAGCTGGCAGCGCGTCGCGCCGTTGCTCCACGATGCCGGGCTGCGCACGCTCGCGCCCGAGCAGCGCGGTTACTCCCCCGGGGCCATGCCGAAACGTCGCGGCGACTACACCCTCGACAAGCTCTCCGGCGATGTGCTGGCCCTGCTGGACGCCGCCGGCATCGAGCGCGCCCACGTCGTCGGGCACGACTGGGGCGGCGGCGTCGCCTGGGATCTCGCCACCCGCCACCCGCAGCGCGTCGCGTCGCTGGTGGTGCTGGCCACGCCGCACCCCTCGGCCGCGATGTGGGCGATTCCTCACTCGAAGCAGGCGCTGCGGAGTTGGTACATGGGGTTCTTCCAGCTCCCCTGGCTGCCGGAGCGCGCGGGTGCGCCCGCCCTGGAGCGGACGCTGACCGCGTCCGGGCTCAACGCCGAGGACGCCCGCCGGTACGCCGAGCGCTACGCCGACCCCGGGCGCCTGACCGGACCGATGAACTGGTACCGGGCGATCCCCCTGTCGCAGCCCGCCACCGACCTGATCGTCCGCGTCCCCACCACGTACGTGTGGGGCAACGGAGACCCCTACCTGGACCGTGTCGCCGCAGAGAAGACCCGCGACTTCGTCGCCGCTGACTACCGGTTCGTCGAGTTGGACGCCACCCACTGGCTGCCCCAGAACGAGCCGGACGCCGTCGCGTCCGCGATCATCGAGCGCGTGACGTCCTGAGATCTCCCTGGAGCGGGACGCCCATCCATGCACACCTGATCCTCACGGAGCGGGGATGATCGGCCCCAGCGCGAGGCAAGCCCCTCCTGGTGTGATCGCCGTCTTGCAGTCTGCAATTCATCGCGTTACGAAGACTCGGGGGGACCGCCGTGCTCAGCGAACCCACCACGGTCTGTGATAGATATCATCACCGAGCCGCTGATCAGCGGCGTCGGCATGGTGTTGTCCGGGCCCGGCGTGCAGGGTGACGCACTCATCTGCTCATCTCGAATACTGCGCTGACCGCGACAACCCGGTTGAGACGAAGGAGACCTGTGAGCAAGACCACAATGGCCGTGGTGGGGGGGCTGGTGGTGACCACCGTCGCCCTTCCCAGCCTGCTCCTGGCCCAGGCAGAGTCGTTTGCGACAGTCGTCCGGGTCATCGACGGAGACACCCTCGTGGCCACGGTCGCCGGCCACGACCAGACGATCCGGCTGCTGAACGTCGACGCCCCCGAGACCAAGGATCCCCAGCGACCCGTTGAATGCCTGGGGCCGGAGGCGTCCGCGTTCCTGACCGACAGGCTCCCACCGGGCACCCGCGTTCGCCTGAAGTACGACGAGGAGCGCACCGATCGCTACGGGCGAACCCTGGCAGCAGTCTTCGAATCGGAAAGCCTGGTCAACGCAGAGATCGCGCGACGCGGCCTCGGGGCCGCGGTGCTCTACGAGCCCAACGCGCGGTACTACGACGAGGTCGCGGAAGCCCAGCGCGCCGCCCAACGCGACAATTTCGGTCTCTATGACGACGGGGTCACGTGCACGCTTCCGGCCCAGGTGCAGCAGGCGGTCGAGACGTTGGCCCAGCTGGGCACGCAGACCCCCACCGATTCCGCTGCCGCCACGGCGAACATCTCCGCGCTCACCAGCGGCATCCTCGCGGGTGAAGCGCTGGAGCAGCGGCTGATCGGCGTCGAGACGGGCAAGCATGCACTGCTGCACGCGATCTATGCGAGTGAGACCGCCGCGCACCGGGAGAAGCTGGCCAGCGCCCTGACCGATGCCGAGAAGCGCAAGGAGAGGCGCGAGCAAGACTTCACCCGCCTCAAGGAGAGCGAGCTGCGCAAGGCCGAGGAGGTGCGCCTCGCCGAGGAGGCACGTCTGGCCGAGGAAGCACGCCTCGCGGAGGAAGCCCGCCTCGCCGAGGAAGCCCGCCTCGCGGAGGAAGCACGCCTCGCCGAGGAAGCCCGTCAGGCCGAGGTGGCCCGTCAGCAGCGTGCGGCCGCAGCAAAGCCCTCCACCAAGCGCACGACCACCAAGGCGTCCTCGAACAAGACAACAGCCACGTCGAAGAAGGAGAGCTCGAACCCGTACCTGGGTTACACCGGGCCTCGCTGTTACGCACCCGGCGGCAAGACGTGGAAGCCCTGCTGAGAGCCGTGGGCGACAAGCGCGCCTAGATGGCGGCGTGGTCACTCAGCGCTGGTTTTTCGCGGCTCGCGAGCAGGTCGCGAGCTGGTCGCGATCCCGTACCGTGGCCTCAGGGCACCGCGTCCCAACCCTCGACACTCAACCATCGCGCCACAAGCACGGACGTCCAGGGCCATTGACGTGCGCTCCAGGGGCTCGCTACAGATGGACTGCCCTCGCACCCCACCCAGCTTCGGAAGAGGTTCCCATGGCTCTGCAGGTCACCGATCCCGCCCGCCGCCGCTACGCGACCGCAGCCCTCGTCGGCGTCATCGCCGGTGCGATCGGCGCGATCGTGAAGTTCGGCTGGGAAGTCCCGTTCCCGCCGCGCACCCCCGAGCGCAACGCCACCAATCCTCCCCAGCAGTTGCTCGAGCAGCTCGGCGTCCCCTTCGACATCACGCACCTCACCTACACCTACTCCGGCAACGAGCTGCCGATCATCAGCTTCATCGTGCACTTCGCCTTCTCGATCGGCGTGATGGTGTTCTACGCGGTCGTCGCCGAGAAGTGGCCGCAGATCAAGCTGTGGCAGGGCGCCGTGTTCGGTTTCGTCGTCTACGTCGCCTTCCACATCGTGATCATGCCTGCCTTCGGGACGGTGCCCGCGCCCTGGGACCAGCCCTTTGAGGAGCACTTCTCCGAGCTGTTCGGCCACGTCGTGTGGCTCTGGATCATGGAGCTGTGCCGCCGCGACCTGCGCAACCGGTTCACCCACGAGCCGGACGCCGAGGTGCCCCTCTCGGTGCCGGACGCCGCCCGCTGACCCTAGTGGGCGCAGGGCACTGATGGAGGTCAGACGCCTCCCCCTGTGCTCTCGGCACAGCCGCCGATTACCCCCGCTCACTGCCCGTGACGCCCTAGCGTTGAGCCATGAGCCCACGCGATGATCTCTGCGCCCGGGTGCGCGCCGCGCTGCCGGCGGAGCGCAGCGTCCGGGAGGTGTCCATGTTCGGCGGCCGCGCCTTCATGGTCGACGAGGCCATGGTCGTCTCGGTCGGGAGCGACGGGGACCTGCTCGTCCGCATTGATCCCGAGCGGCACGAGGAACTCCTCACCCGGCCCGGTGCGCACCCGGCGGTGATGGGGGCGTCCGAACAGCCCATGGGGCCGGGCTGGCTGCGGATTGATGCCGACGGTGTGGCCCGGGACGCCGACCTCCATGGGTGGATCGAGATCGCCCTCGACCATCGGGACGGCGCCGCATGAGCCCGCGTCCGCCCGTGCTGCCCGCCGACCTGCCCTCGGGCCTCTTCATCGGCGGCACGTGGCGCGACGGCGCGCGCGGCACCATCGCCGTCGACAACCCGGCCACGGGCGAGACCATCGCCCACGTCGCGGATGGCGGCGTCGACGACGGCCTCGCCGCCCTGGAGGCGGCCGCCGCGGCAGCATCCGCATGGGCCCGGACGCCGCCGCGCGAGCGGGCCGAGATACTGAGGCGTGCGTTCGACCTGGTGACCGCCCGCGCCGACGACCTCGCCACCGTCATGACGCTGGAGATGGGCAAACCGCTCGCCCAAGCCAAAGGGGAGGTCACATACGGCGCTGAATTCCTGCGCTGGTTCTCCGAGCAGGCGGCGCACATCAGCGGGTCCTATCGGCCCTCGCCCGAGGGGTCGTTGCGCCAGCTGGTGGTCAGGCGTCCGGTGGGGCCCTGCCTGCTCATCACCCCATGGAACTTCCCGCTCGCCATGGCGACGCGCAAGGTGGCCCCGGCCCTGGCGTCCGGGTGCACCGTGGTGCTGCGGCCGGCGTCCCTCACCCCGCTGACCTCGCTGCTGTTCGTGAAGATCCTGAGCGACGCCGGCGTCCCGGACGGCGTGGTCAACGTCATCACCAGCTCCCGCCACGACGTGACCGACGCGATCATCGCCGACCCGCGGCTGCGCAAACTGTCGTTCACCGGCTCGACTGCGGTGGGCCAGCAACTGCTCCGACAGGCCGCTGACAACGTGCTGAAGTGCTCAATGGAGCTCGGCGGTAACGCACCGCTGCTGGTGTTCGAGGACGCGGACCTGGACGTCGCCGTCGAGGGAGCCCTGGCCGCCAAGCTCCGCAACATGGGTGAGGCCTGCACCGCGGCCAACCGGTTCATCGTGCACGCGGACGTCGCGGACGCCTTCGCCGCCGGCCTCGCCGAACGATTCTCGAACCAGCGCCTGGGTGACGGGTTGGACGCCGGCGTGGACGTGGGGCCCCTGATCACGGAAACCGCTAGCGACGGGGTGCACGCGCTCGTGACGCGCGCGGTCGCGGACGGCGCCCGGGTGGTCACCGGCGGCGAACCGCTGGAGGGGCCGGGCTGGTTCTACCCACCCACCGTGCTCACCGGGGTCTCCCACGACGCCGAGATCTTGAGCGAGGAAATCTTCGGCCCCGTCGCACCGATCACGACGTTCACGACCGAGGCGGAGGCCATCGAGCTGGCCAACGACACCCCCATCGGCCTCGCCGGCTACGTGTTCACCCGCGACCTCGACCGGATCCTGCGGCTCAGCGAAAGTCTCGAGGTCGGCATGATTGGCGCCAACACGGGGCTCATCTCGAATGCCGCCGCGCCGTTCGGCGGTGTGAAGCACTCCGGTCTCGGCCGCGAAGGAGGCGATCACGGTCTGGATGAGTTCACCGAGGAGGTCTACGTCGCCCTCCCCGACCCTCACCACCCCGCGGTGTCATCCCGTAACTGAGGCGTGATCACCCGGCACCGACAGCGCTTGCGTCACTCTGGCGCCACCGCATCGATGACTGGTTGCCTCAGGACGGTGCGCAGCTTCTCGGGCGCGACGCGGCGGGGGTCGGAGAGGTAGATCTCGTGGTGCGGCCCGTTCCAGGTGACGCCCAGCGCCGGCATGACCTCGTGATGCAGCCGCGCCAGGGTCGGCCCCTCGTCGTCGTAGCTGCCCACGTGCATGATCTGCAGGCTGCGTCCCTCGGCGATGACCCGCGGCTCCACCTCCCCCACCGGTAGCTCGGACTTTCGCTGGGCTGCGTGCGTGATCCCGGCGTTGGCGTCCACGCTGCTCACCGCGTCAGGCAGGGCAATCAGCAGGGTCCAGTCCCAGGCGCTCTTCTCCTGGCGGACGAACGTTTCCGGGTCCGAGCTCGTCCACAGCGCCTCCAGCGGACCGACGACGAAGTCGTCCCCCGTGCGCTCCTTGAACGCGGCCCGGACGCCGTACCCCGCGGTGTAGAGCGCGCCGACGGCGTCCGCGTACGTGGAGGAGGTGTTCGGGTCGCCGTGACCGTCAATAGCCAGATAGGTGACACTCGGCACATCCACCTCAACGAAGTCGGCGGTAGGCGGAGCGTAGAGGTCCTTGCGCTCATTCTTCAGGTCGATTCTCACGAGACTCCTCAGGTGCGTCGGCGCTCGCCGGGGAGCCTACGCTGAACCGGTGCCCCCCGAACCTTCGCGTCACCCCGGCATGAGCGCGACGGTGCACGACGGGGGCGTGACGTTCCGCGTGTAGGCGCCGTAGATCATCTCGTTGCGCTCAGCCGACAAGGTGGTCACGCGCGCATGTGTGTCTCGACTGATGCGGATGGCTGTCGACTCGGCCAGGGCCGCACGGTACTTGTAGATGTATCCGTCTACAAGAGGCGCCAGTGATGGCACACTCGCCGTGGGCACGATCAGACGAAAGGCGGCGACGCATGGGGTCGTTGGCTGATGAGGTCCTCCCCCTGGTGCGGACGAGGGCCGGATTGCACCGTTGGGGCGCAGCCAACAGCTACGGCTACAGCGCCCATGAAGCGGTCGCTCGCCTGAGCGAAGCAGCCCAGACCCAGCCAGCTGCCGAGGTCTTGGCCGTCACCCAGCGCGCCCTGGCAAGCGCCTTGAAAGCCAGCGCTCGCGCAGACGACTCCAGCGGCATCATTGGCGCCGCGATCTACGACCTCCTGGCCCTCCACGCCGCTCTCGCCACCACTGCTCCTCCCCCGGCAGCCCGTCTCGTGGCCTGGATGATCGCCTTCCAGTTCGACGGTGTCGTCGACTTCTTCACCCTCGACCCTGCGGCCTACGGGCCTGCGCTGGGGGATCGCGGAATGGCCTTGTACCGCGCCAACCTCGCCGAGATCGCAACAGCGCTCGGTCCACCACCCACACCTGAGGAGGAGCAGGCCTCCATGCTGGAGCGTGCGACCGACCCCTCGGGCTGGGAACAGCAGGTGCAGGATCGGCACACAGGCTTCGTCCTGGAATGGAACGTCCGCCGCTTGGCCGTTTGGGATCGTGACATCGAGGCGATCATCGCCACCCACGCCCGTGACCGGAGGGTCGCCGCCTGGTTCGAGGACACCGCCACGGCATTCGACGAGATCGGCGAGATCGACCTGGCCATCGACTGGGCCCGACAGGCAACCTTCTTCGACCGCGGCCACCAGTCCGTGAAGGCCGCCCAGCTCTGGTGCCGTCTTCTGGCCGACCACCGGCCGGGCGAGGAACTCGCAGCCCGGCTGGCGGTGGTCGAACGCTGGCCCACCGCGACCCACGCCGACGACGTCCGCCATGCCGCCCGAGACGCGTGGCCTGACCACCGCGACTGCGTCATGGATACGCTGCGACAGCGGCCGGGAGAAGCCGTAGCGTTCGCCCTGCACACTCTGGACGACGCCCAGCTGGCCTGGGACCTCGCCCACGACCTCGACCTCGACTACAGCGAGACCGGTGTGTGGCACACCTTGGCCCATCGCTACGAGAAACTCGATCCGGTCGCCGTCGTCCCCGTTCAGACGCGTCAGATCTTGGCGCACCTGGAATACGCAGACGCGCAGCACTACCGTGCCGCCGCACGCGGCTTGGCCCACCTGCGCACCCTCACCCGCGGCACCAACGAGGCCGAGAACATTGAAGCGCTCATCCGCGAACTGCGCGAAACTCACCGGCGGCGCCCGCGGCTGCAGCAAGAGTTCACCCGGGCCGGTCTCCCCTGACGAGTTGCCCCAGGCTCCCCCGGCAAGGCGTGAAGGGACCCCCTGCTCCCCATGTGGACCCGAGATTGTGGCGCCATGGCGCCATTTCCTCGGGTCCAAACGCCCGGAGGAGGCTCAAGCGCGGACGCGGGCGCGTCCAGCCGCGTGGCGTTGAGGGAGTGTCAGGGTGAGGCTGCCCGCAGCAGACGTCGGACGTGCCTATCGGGCGAGGCCGAGAAACGTCATCAAGGAGCGCTCGAACTCTGCCAGCTGCTCAGCGGTGAGCCGGCCGACTCTGGTCTGAACATTGCTGCGGCGGACGGTGGTGAGCTTGTCGACCATCACGTCGCTGTCATGGGCCAGGCCTGCCAGTTCGCTGCGTGTGATACGCACGCGAAGGAGCGGCGCGTCCGTCAGGGTGGTGGTCAGGGGCGCCACGGTCACCGAGTCGGTTGCGGTGAACAGATCGTCCTGGACGATCAGCGCCGGGCGGGGCTTTGAAGCGTAGACACCACCGGCGACCGTCCAGAGTTCACCGCGGATCACGCATCCTCCCACGGCGCCGACACGGCCTCGATGAACGCTTGGTCGTCACCGGTTCGATCGACCTGGGCCACCAGCGTGGCCTGCCGACGGGCCTCAGCGGCGAACTGTTGCGTGCGCACATCGGGTACCCAGACCTGCACCGGTCGGTACCCGCGCTCCCGCATCCGCCGCCGGTATTCGCTCACCCGCTCTCTCACCGCCATGCATCCAGTGTTACATGTAACAGTGCGTTCGCACAGTCCATCAGGAAACGTCTTCATCCGGTACATAAGTTGGCCTTATGAGCTTGGTTGTGAAGTACCGAAGCGCCCTACATCAGGAGGAGGTCGCCCGGCTGCGACGGGCGCTGGCATTGCGCGCCCTGGTCGCAGACGGGTCCAGCCAGCGCGAGATCGCCAACTCTCTGGGGATCAGTACGACCAGATCGACACAGGCGGGCCGCAGGGCAGTCGAGAACAGTGTCGCTCGAGGGGGGCCGGATCGTTGAGTTGTCCATAAGTCACCCCGGCCGCGCAATGGTAAAACCCCCTGCCCTAGTGGGAGGGGGTTTGAACGGGTGGGCCTAACTGGACTTGAATTAGTGAATGGACCAAATCAGCCTCTGTCGGCCAACGCATGACAGAGCGAGCTAAGTGACCATTGACTAGGAGGGACACCCACAAGATACCCTTTCAACATCGCATGACGGGCCGAGCAGAAAGGGCCATTTTGACCAGTCAAAGTTCCCCACAAGTTCCCCGCGGGGAACTCTCTGGACGGTTGGCGACTCGACGGCGAGAAACTAAACCGGAGCACCGAAGCTTCGGCACCATCATAGAGACAAGGGGTCGGTTCAAGGTCCGCTACACCGGGCCGGACCGCAAGCTCCACCGGGCAGGCATGACCTTCACCAACCGCGAGCGCGCACAGGGCTGGCTCGCCAGCGAGTTGAAGCTCATTGAGTTCGGGGAGTGGACACCTCCCGCCGAGCGTCGTCGGCAAGTCGAGGTTGCGTCCACCACCTTCGACGAGTTCGCCCGCGACTGGATCGACAACCGCTTGGTCAAGGGACGCCCTTTGAAGGACCGAACCCGCGAGCACTACCTGGACATCCACGAACGATGGTTCGCCCCGCTCCATGATCGGGCGTTGGCGTCCATCGCCCATCAGGACATCAACGCCTGGTACCGCACCCTCCCCGACGCCCCGACCATGCGCTCACACGCCTACTCCCTGCTCAAGTCGATCTTCCGCACAGCCGTCGCCCGCCGACTGGTCACAGAGTCCCCCGTCGCCGTCGAGGGAGCCACAGCACGATCCACCCCCAAGGACGTGACGCTGCTCACCGTCGCCCAGGTCCAGGACCTCGCCCGAGCGATGCCCCCACGCCACCAGCTCCTGGTGCTCCTGGCCGCGTGGTGCGGTCTCCGGTTCGGCGAACTCACAGCCCTCCGCCGCCGCGACCTCGACCTCGCCGAAGGCACGATCACCGTCCGGCAAGCAGCCGTGACCGTGTCGGGTCAGCGACTCATCACCACCCCCAAGTCCGTCGCCGGACGCCGGACCGTCTACCTGCCGCCCCACCTGATCGAAGACGTCCACCTGCACCTCGCCACCTTCACCGCGTCGGACGCCGACGCACTCGTCTTCCCCGGAAACGAGGGCCTCCCCCTCACCCCGGGGCAGGTCTACGGCCACGCACCCCGGTTCAACAAGCGCACCGGCAAGCAGACCCACCCCGGGAACGGGTTCTACAAGGCTCGGCACCAGATCGGACGCCCCGACTTCCGCTTCCACGACCTGCGCCACTTCGCCGCCACCATGGCCGCCATCAGCGGCGCCACCACCAAGGAACTCATGCAGTTCGCCGGCCACAGCGACATCCACGTCGCCATGCGCTACCAAGAAGCCGTCAACGACCGGAAGAAGGACCTCGCCCAGCGCATGACCGCCCTGGCCCATCCTCCCGACGACGCCTGAGACCCGACGCGCCTGTCGGCGCCGGACCCGCGGCATAAACTCGAAGTGCGCGCCCCCATGGGGGCGCGCACTCCAGGGATCCAGATGCGTGGACGGTCACCGCCCTCGGCACTCGTCCGCGGGCACGAACAGGGCCTCCACATCCGACGCCTTGAGCCGCAGCACCTTGCCCCCCACCACGTAGCACGGCAGCTTCCCCGCCGCAGTCAGCCGCTTCAGCGACCGCACCGACAGCGTGGAGAGCTCGGCCGCCTCTGGGTAGGACAACCACTTCGACGTGCGATCGGATGTCGGCTGCTGGGTGGTCTTCCTCGAACGGGTCATCGTCAGGGCGGTCATGTCATCTCCTCAGTGATCGACGGACGCCGGTGTCGTCCTTCACCCTCCAGAAGTGACCAAGACGGCCCTCCACGGACACTCCGCGCGAAATCCGTACCGCCCGTTTCGCAGGTCGTTACCTCTTCCGCCCGCCGTTCCAATTCATGACTCAAGCCTGCGTCGAGTCCAGGGAGGGTGCGCAGTGCCCCGTTGACTCGCTGGTGCACCGCCGAGGCAACGAGGCGGACCGGCAGTGGCGCCGGTCGGCGAAGGGTGGAGAGGCCGGTGGTCACACCACCCCCGGGGGCAAGCGTGTCGCTCGCCCCTCTTTCACGAGTGGGTTGCCTGAAGGACTCGAACGAAGTCGTCGGCGGTCTCGACCAGCCACGTGACGAGTTCCTTGGACTGGGCCGGGTCCCTGAAGTCGCCGGGTCGCTCGCGGATGATGCGGCTCGCCTTCTTGTCCGGTTGCTCCCGCCACTCCAAGGCATAGCCGAGGGCGCCCTCGATTTCCTGCCTCTGGTTGTGCAGCGCGTGGAACTGCTCCTTGCCCCCCTCGAGGTACATCTCCACGTAGACCCGTGGCTTCATGGTGTTCACGTTGAGGTTCACCAGCAGGGGGAAGCCCGCAGGCTCCACCGAGAACCAATGCCGGCGACCAGGACTGCGATGGAACGAAGCATGTCTGGCATGCTGCCGCCCCCACTCCTGCACCGACTCCCAGAACGTCGCCTGCTGGACACCCAAGGCTCCAGGATCTGTGGTTGTCTTCCGTGCCTGCCGGCGCCGGCGCTTCCTCAAGGTGGACGCCTCGATGTCCAGCCCCATCCCGGCCGCCAGTTCGACGGCGTCCATGAACCGCTCCGGGTCGGCACGACCCGCCTCGTCGACGTGGACCCCCTCCGCACGGAGCAGCTCACGTGGGTCGTCTGTCCGGTGTTGGTCGATCCAGCGGAACTGGGCAGACACGGTTCCGCCGGCGTTCAGCACGCGCCACGGGTTTGGCATCGCATGGTTCGCGATCGCCTGACCCACCGGGACGGGATGACTCCCGACCACGACTGCTACCTCGCCGTAGGTGGTCCATCGCCCGGACGGGATCCCCGCGAGGACGGTGGCGACGTCCAGACGTAGTTCGGATTCCCGGTCACGGACCCCGACGAGTTTCTCGTTGGGGCCGGGCCACAGTTCGATGATGCGCTCGGCCAGTGCCTGCCCGCGGTCGGTGATCTCGCTGGCACCCCACGTCGGGTGCTCGGCGATCGTTTGGTTCATGCGCACACCGCTCTCGGCGAGCGTTGTGCGCTTCTGCGAGAACGGCCGATTGCTCAGCTCGCTGTTGTACCCGGACAGCGTGAGATTCCCCAACGTGTGGACGAGGCGTTCGTGCTCGAACGCCACCTCCGCCTCCGGCGGCAGACTGGCAGCAAACTCGGCGCGTACGGCATCCGTCAACGTCTGGGGCAGCACATGCTCGATGGTGAGCTGCTTGGCGTCCACCGGCTCCTTCGGACGCAGGGGTTCCTCGAGCCACAGCAGGATGAGCTTCTTCTGCGACGCCCTCCCCTGCCAGTAGAACGGCACGGTCGTGACGGCCTCGCGCACCTGGGCATCCGTCGCGAAGTGCTTGCGCCCCTCCGACAGGTAATCCCGCAACGCCGCCTCGACGTCGGACGCCTCGGTGATGGCGCCGACCGCCTGCAAGAGCGTCCGGTTCAAGCCTGCGGTCGCCCTCCCGATCACAATCCTGCGAACGAAGTACGACTCCAGGCAGAGGAGGGCTGCGATGGCCTTGTCGTCGGAAGCGCGTCCTGCTGCTTGCTGCGCCAGCACCTGCATCACGATCGGGTACGCCGTCGTGGAGCCCCAGGCCCGGATCCGTTCGAGCCGCTTGCGTAGGGCCGGGTTCTGCTCGCGTTCGGGTTTGAGGATGGTCGCCAGCACGTCGCCGAGCTGGGCGATCCGACGGATCTCCGCCTCAACCTGGGCCGCGGTGGTCAGCGTGTCGAAGCGGCGTTGCTGCCCCAGGTAGGTGTCGGACTGCTTGGCCTTCTCGTCGTTCTGCACGAGGTCCAGCCAGAACAACAACTCCAGGTTCTCCGCGCCGAGCTTGTCCTCCAACGGACGCCACAGCGCCTCGTACACCTCCTCCGCACGATCCCCCAGACGCATGAACAAGTGGTTCTTGAGCAGATCCGACTGGGTCAGCCGCAGGCCGGTGTTGTTGAGCGACTCGAAGATCCGGTGCGCGTTGTCGCCCGCCTCGGCTGTGACCGCGACCAGGGCGAGCCCACGGAGGACCGCGTTCTCGATGGCCGCGATGTCGTGGGGATCCTCGGGATCATCGATCTCGGCCAGCTTCACCCGGAACCGCCGGTACGCCGCACCCACGGCGTCCTCGCCGCCCGCCTCCGCGCTCGAACGGACGATCGCCAGGTACGCCGACCGGTCGGCCTGGGTCGGCACCAGCTTGGGAGGCTTGCCGGCCTCGTACTTGTTGACGAGGTACTGGGCATCGATCCGGTCGCGGTGCTCCTGACCGTTGGAGTCGGCCAAGTGGTCGCGGATCGCGGCCAACAGGATCGACAGGGTCGTCAGCCGCTGCTGACCGTCCACCACGAGGAACTTTTGGACGCCGACCGCCCCGTTGTCGGGACTCGCCGCCAGCACCAGCGAGCCGATGAAGTGGGTGGGCGTGCCACCCGCACGGCGAACCTCGGCGATCTCGATCAGGTCATCCCACAACTGGTCGATCTGCTTGGGACCCCATGAGTAGACGCGCTGGTAGAGCGGCACCTGGTACTGCCGCTTGCCCTCGAGGATGCCCTCGAGGTTGGTCTCGTTCGCCTTCACCATGCCACTCCTCCGGGATCTTCGTTCATCCTGCCGTGCGGAGAGGGCTGGCGCACGGACCCACTCTCCGAGTCCGGTCAGCGATCGGTGCCGCGGTGGCTTGGGCCGGCGAGCAGGACGGTTGGTGAAACGGGTTATCCACAGGCGCTCACTCGCCGAGGACCGATGTCGGGCCCGTCCGCGAGACTGCCACCATGACCTCCCCACCCCTCCTGACGTTGCCCGCCCACGACCGTCCGCGGGAGCGCCTCCTGCGCGAGGGATCACACGCGCTGAGCGACGCCGAACTGGTGGCCATCTTGCTCGGCACTGGTGGACGTGGCCGCAACGCCGTGGCCCTCGCGCAGGACGTTCTCGCCCGCTGCGGTGGGGTCGCCGGGCTGGCGCGGTGGGGCGTCCCCGAGCTCGCACGCCTGGACGCCGTGGGCCCCGCGAAGGCGTCCCGGCTGGTCGCCGCCCTGGCGTTGGCCGGACGCGTCGGGTCACCCGAGGAGCACCCCCGCCTGACGGAGTCCGGCACGATCGCGGCCGTCGCCCACGCTCGCCTCGCCGGCGCCCGGGTGGAACGCCTGCTCGTGCTGGTGGCAGAATCGGGATTGCGGCTGCGTCACCTGGAGGAGGTGGCTCAGGGCGGGGCGAGTGGCTGCGGCCTTCCCGTGCGGGAGGTGCTCGCTGCGGTGCTGCGCCACGACGGCGTCGCGTTCGCCCTGGCCCACAACCACCCCGGCGGTGACCCGGCCCCGTCGGACGCCGACCGCGCCGCGACGGCACAGGTCGCGGACGCCGCTGGTCACGTGGGCCTGCGGTTCCTCGACCACGTGGTGGTTACGGACGCCGCGTGGCGCAGCGTCACCGCATCGCGCTGAAGATCTCATTGCGGGCCGCGGGGAGCAGCGACTTGGCCAGTTCATCCCGCCAGCGTGCGACTTCATTGGCAACGTTCACCCGCACTCTTACCTCCAGGAGCCGCCGGATTGCACCCTCAAGCTGAGGCGGCGCGGGCGTTGGAACGCTCACCTGTTGAAGGAATGACGCCGGGACGCGCTGCTGCCCAGCCGTGCCAGTGAACGCTGCCATGGCCCGGCGGATGAACCACTGCGTACGCAGGAGAGCCCAGATCCACTGCCTGTAGCGAGGGTCACGTGGCCGGAGCACATGGAACTCAGTCGAGCCATACCCCACATCGGCTCTCACTCCGTGGTAGATCGCGCATTTCCCGTTCTGCATGCTCGGGGTGATCCGAGCGAAGATCACGTCGCCGGGTAGGAACTGCCGATAGCCGGACGGCAATTCGCCCCGCGTTCGCGGCATGGCCCCGGTGATCGATCCAGTGACGGCGTCGACCGCCTCCATAGGAACGAAGTCGATGGGAACCTCGGGTGCCAGCCTAAAGGGACGAGGGCCCACTTCAACCAGTTCGCCAAGAAGTCGCTGCGGAAGCGAGTCGAGCCAAGAACTGACGACCCTGTCGACGGAGCCGTGCGCACGCGCACCCGAATGCGCGGCCCGATCCGCGACAGCCGTCAGATGGGCGGCGATGTGTTCTTGGTCGAGGCAGGAGGGAAGGGGGACTCGGGCTGCCTCGAGCGCCGTTCGGCTCAGAACCTTGTTGCGAACCTGCGTGCCGGGGCTCGCTCGTCGCATGAGCGCGAGACCCTCCTCGCTGCGGAAAAACTCGAGGAGGTACCCGAGATTGACGTCTGCACCCTCCCGGGGGATGTACGGGTAGAAGCGGCTGGAACACACGAAGTCCGTGTCCTCGTCGCCCGCCAAAGCGACGGCTCCCTCCCACGCTTGAATGTTGCTGAAGATCAGGGAGGGTATCGGGAAGCGGAAGTACTTCATGCTGCCCATCTCGGCAAAGGCCGCTGGATCGCGTCGAAGCATTCCCTTTCCCCACGAAAATATGCCGATCCGCTTGTAGCTCTCCCCGGCCGCAAGGTCAATCGGGGTCCGCCTGATCTCCAGAACCTCGCCCAGCGGCACCCACTCGACCTTCACAGCACGAACCCGTCGATCTCGCGCTGCAGGTCCTCGTAGAGGCGCAGCAGCTCGCGTTCGGTCTCGATCAACTCGGCGACCAGCTCTTTGGGCGACCGGTGTTCGAGGTCGTCCCGGCGGTGAGGGTTGTGCAGGTCGAGGTTGTACCCGGACTCCCTGATTGTGGCGGCGTCCACCCGCCAGGCGCGCTCGTTCTCTGCGCGGCCCTCGCGGCCGCGCCCCCCCCACCAGGACGCGCAGTCGGCGAACTCCTCGGAGCGCATCGGCTTGGTCTTGGTGTAGTTCTTGCGTCCCTCGGGGGCGGGGATCTCGTAGAACCACACCGGCCCCTGCTTGCCCTTCTCGAAGAAGAGCGCGTTGCTGGGAATGATCGTGTAAGGCGCGAAGACGCCGTTGGGGAGCCTCAGTACGGTGTGCAGGTTGAACCGGCTCATCAGGTCGGCCTTGATCTTGCCGCCCACCCCGGTGTCGAACAGGACGGAGTTGGGCACGACGATGCCGCAGCGTCCGGCGGGGCTGCGTTCGATCCGCGCCATCACCGACTGCAGGAACAACCAGGCGGTCTCGGCCGTCCGGTACTGCACGGGGAAGTTGTCCTGGACGAGCCTTTCCTCCTCGCCGCCGAAGGGCGGGTTGGTGAGCACGACATCCACGCCCGCGCGCTTGACCTCCGCCAGCGACACGTTCAAGGAGTTCTGCTCGGTGAAGCTCGGCCGGTCGATTCCGTGCAGCAGCAGGTTCATCTGGCCCAGCAGGAAGGGCATGGGCTTCTTCTCGATGCCGCGCAGCCCGGCCTTCACCTGCTCGACCTCGGACGCCGACACGTTCCCGGAGGTCATGTGAGTGAAGGCCTCGATGAGGAAGCCGCCGGTGCCGGCCGCCGGGTCGAGGACCGTCTCGCCTGGACGCGGGTCGACCTGCTCGACGATGAACCGGATCAACGGACGCGGCGTGTAGAACTCACCCGAGTCGCCGGCTGCGTCCCGCATCTCGCGGAGCATGGTCTCGTAGAAGACCGCCATGGCGTGCATCTCGTCGCGGTGGGAGAACTCAACCTTGTTGACCTGTTCGACAAGCTGGCGCAGGAGGTGCCCCGACAGCATCCTGTTCGTCGTGTCCTGGAACACGCGCGCGAGCGTGTCGCGGGGGTCGCCCGGATGGCCCGACCCTTGCAGGCCGCGCAGCCTGGGCAGTAACTTGCCGTTGACAAAGACCAACAGCGGATCGCCGGTGACGTCGCTGCCGGACGCCCAGGTGCGCCAGCGGAACTCCTCGGCGAGTACCGGTCGATAGCCCGCCTCCATGGCCTCCCGCTCCTCCTCCAAGTCGTCGAACGCTTTCAGAAATAGGAGCCACGCCAACTGCGGCAGACGGTCCAGCTCGCCGTTGAGGCCGGCGTCCTTGCGCATGATCTGCCGCGATTGGTTGATCACCGACTGCAGGCGCGCCTGGGTTGTCTGGACGGAGTTCTTTGCAGGGCTCACTGGGGTTCCTCGTCATCGAAGGCGGACATGTAGAAGCGGCGCACGAGCGCGGCGGCGGCGTCGAGCGTGGTCTCGTTCAGGCCGATCTCGGCGGCCATGACCGCGAACGGCGCCCGCCGAACCGAACGCGGGTCACTCATCAGCAGCAAGCCGAGCGAGCGCACGCTCGAGGCGGAGGGCTGCACGGTCGGGGGCATCCGCGGACGCCCGCACGAGCCGGCGGCGCGTCGTGAGGCCGAGCCGCAGGGCGTCCGCCACCGCTCGGTCGACGTGCTCGTGTGACAACTCGGACGCGGCAGCGTCCACGAGGGTGCGCACCGGGGTAGTGACGGCCCACCCGCGACGCCCCTCGCGGTCCTCGTCCGACAGCACGGCCACGTGGGTGACAACCATGTCGTCGACAGCACCGAACCCCGGCGGAACCGTGAGGTGCAGTCTGACGGGATCGACGTCCGACAAGCCGTGAACCGACAGGGCGGACTCGTAGGACACGACGCCCCGCCCGTCGCTCCACAGGGTCCATCGGACGTAGAGATCATCCGCGTCGGCCGGCCATTCGGGCAGCCGGAAGAGCGCACGGTCGACCCGAAGCCAGTTGCCGGCGTCGACGTGGTACTTCTGCGCTTGGTAGGAGTAGCCGATCTCGAGCGCCTGTGCCGCCGTGAAGTAGCCCGCCTGCTGAAACGCCACAGCGTGGAGCGCCCGGCGAAGATCCTGGCGGGGTGTTGGCATAGCATCAGCCTATCAGGATGCGAACTCAATAGAATCTTTAGTTTAGCTGGAATAACCCTCGGGAAACTAAAGGTATTCTAAGCGGCGTAGAGCCACGATTGGACCCGTTCGAGTTGCGCACGGAGGCCGTCGCCACCACCGAAGACGCGGGCCAGGTCGATGGGTGATCCCAAGTCGCCCAGCGGCGCGAGACGGAACACCTCGGTCGTCTCCAGGTCGGCGACGCCGAACTCCTCGTACCGGGCGAGCAGCCCTTCCAGCACGGCCCGTGCCCCGGCCGTCTGAGCGGCGAGTTCGGCCGCGTGTTGCTCGCGCACCTCGCGGACCCGCTCGGAGCGGGTGCGGGCCGGCCGATTCCACGCCACCTGCAGGAGGGCGTCCAAGGGGTCGCTGTCGGTCAACCCGGCGGACTCGACGAGGCCGGCCACGTCAATGCCCTGAACCTCCAGGGAGGACGCCAAGGCGTGCCGGGACGGCGCCTGCGACCACCGTTCCCGCAGCGTGTCCTCATCGCCCTCAGCTGCAATCCGCTCGCGCACCCACGCGCCGTACTCGGTCAGCAGCAGCCGACCCGAGCCCACGTCCGGCACCAGGCGCGCCTCACCGACAACGCGGAAGTCGCCGTCGTCCACGTAGAGCTTGCGTCCGGCCGGACGTCCGGGCACGGCCTCGGGCGGGTCATGCACCTCGAATCCAGGGACGGGCTCTTCCACCCAAGGGTCGTTGACCTGCTCGCCGGTGTCCGGAGTCTCGGCGTTCGGGGCCACCGGCTCGGCGCCGACGACCGCGCCGTCGGCGTCCACGACTTCGCGGATGATGTCGGTGGGGTAGCCGTCGAAGGCCGGGTCTTCGAACAGCGCCGTGGCTCCGACGTAGTCGATGATCTCGAAGCTTGTCTTCCCCTTGTCGGGGAAGAGTCGCGTGCCCCGACCGATGATCTGCTTGAACTCCACCATCGAGCCGACCGGACGGAAGAGGACGACGAACTTCAGGTCCTCGACGTCCACGCCCGTCGACAACAGACGGGACGTGGTCGCCACCACGGGGCTCACCCTGTCCGGGTCGGTGAAGTCGCCCAGCAATCGCTCCTTCTCGCCCTCGATCCCCACGATGCGTACCACCCACTCGGGGTCGGCGGCGATCAGATCGGGGTTCTCGTCGACGAGCGCACGGCGCATCTCGTCCGCGTGTTCGGTGTCGACGCAGAACACGATGCAGCGGGCGGTCGGGTCGCGCCGGAGAATCCCCGAGAGGTGCCTCGCCGCCAACTGCGTCCGGGCTAGGAGTGAGACGACGCGCTCGAAGTCGCGCGTGGAGTAGACCCCCTCGGGCACTTCCCGTCCCAGGCGGTCGAGCAGGCCGGGGGTTGGCTCCCAGCCCTCGGCGTCCGGCGAGAGCATCACCCGACGTACCCGGTAGGGCGCGAGGAAGCCGTCCTCGATGCCCTGACGCAGCGTGTACCGGAAGACGGGGTTCCCGAAGTACTCGTAGCTGTTGACGCGGCCACTGCGGGGCGTCGCCGTGAGCCCGAGTTGGACCGCGTCGGTGAAGTAGTCGAGGACGGCGCGCCAAGCCGAGTTCTCCTCAGCGCTGCCGCGGTGGCACTCGTCGATGATCACCAGATCGAAGAAGTCCGGGCGGAAAGCCTCGAACAGCGAATCCCGATCGCCGCCGGCCGCGAGCGCCTGATAGGTCGCGAAGTAGATCTCGCGGCTGGTGTCGACGCCGCCCCGGACGCGGTTGAGGAGGTCTGCGCCGAACGCCGGCGTGAAGTCCTTGCGCATGGGTTGCGACAGGAGTTGGTCCCGGTCTGCGAGGTAGAGCACGCGGTAGTTCCGCTGGGGCCGAACGGCGGCCTCGTACGCGCGCAGCTTGGCGACGATCTGCATGGCCGTGAAGGTCTTGCCGGTGCCAGTAGCCATGAGCAGCAGGACGCGACGCTCGCCGCGCGCGATGGCCGCGAGGACCCGGTTGATGGCGACGGCCTGGTAGTAGCGCGGCGTGATCACATCGCCCGCAGCGTTGCGGCGTCCACGGTTGAGGGGCTGCCGGACCAGCGAGGAGTTCGCGGGCTCCAGCCCGTGCAGCTGCTGGTACTCGTCCCACGCCACGACCGGCGAAGCGAACTCGGAGACCCGGCGCTCGCGGCCGGTGCGAAGGTTGTGTTCGATGATGTCGACGCCGTTGGTTGCGTAGGCGAGGGGGGCGTCCAACTGCTGGGCGTAGCGCAGTGCCTGTTGGAGACCATCCTCCGCGGTCCGATACTCACGCTTGGCCTCGACGGCAGCCGTCATGAGACCCGGGGACCCCTCAAGAACGTAGTCGACAAAGCCGGACCCGAGTTCCCGTGTCACGCCGCCAAGGGTCGCCACGCGTTGCGCGGCGACGGGGAACTGCTCGGCCACCTGTTCGGGCTGCCACCCGGACGCCTCAAGGGCCGGCACCACGAAGTCACGACAGGTGTCGCGTTCCTGAGGTCCGGGCCGGCGCATGACCTCAGGCTAGTGAACAAAGCGGTCACCCGTGTCGCCCCCCCCGACACACCAAGCGCCGCCGGGACGCACTCAGTCTGCTCGGCCAGCCGAATCTCCCAGGCGCGTTGAGCGAGAGGCATGACGTACGTCAACAAGATGAATGTCGCAATAATGATGGCGGACATGACCCGTCCCTCCTGCGTCTCGATGGCCACCGCGATGGTGCCAACGACGAATCGGGTTCGCCATGCGAACTGGACCAAAGGGATCCAGGTGAGGCGGCGACCGATGCCCCGCGCGAGGCTGCGCAGGAAGTCCCACGGCAGCGTCCAGAGGGCGACGAGCAGGTCGAGGCGAGGCTGGCCGCAGCGGAGGCGTCCGACCCCGTGTGCGAGGAGGGCGGCGACCTCCGCGTCGGTGATCCGGCCAGCGCGGTGAGCGTCCACGACGCCACGGTGCAGGATGACGTGCCGGCGTCCGGCAGCGAGCACTGTCTTGTCGCCCCGTCCGACCAGCACCCGGAGGTCCTCCTGGCCGCTCCCGGCGATGACCAGCCGCAGTGGCCCAGCGATCTGCCGCTCCTCAGGTGGGGCTGGTCGCCGGGCGGCGTGGAGGATCCGGACGGCAAACCCCTCGGCGCGGACCGAGCCCACGATGATCGACGCTACGAGCATGCCCGCGATGAAGCCGGCGGCGACGTCGGTTGGCAGGGCGGCGAGGGGCACGAAGGTGATGAGGCTGCTGATGATCAGGTCGGGGATCACCACGGCGGCCTTGAGGAGCCGGAGCCGAAGATCCGGCAAGGTTCGAGCAGTCGGCGCGGCGTCCATGATCGGTTCACCGGGTCCCGGGGAGTCGCGGTGAACTGTCGGCCTCGGGGTCGGCGTGGTACCCCTGTTCGCTGATGGCGGCCTGGGCGTCCTCGAGGAGTTGGCCGAGGTCGGCGGCCTTGCGTCCGGCCCGGGCGAGCAGCGCGATGGCGTCCGACACGGACGCCCCGGGGTCACGGCGCTGGTCGTACACGTCGAACGCCTCCAGGGACGCCTGCAGGCCGCGGCACAGTTGCTCGAGCGCCTGCGGGAGCAGGTGACCGACGCCCTTGAGGTCGCCGAGGATCCGGTAGGCGGTCGGCGCGGGGATCGGTCCGTGGCTGGTGAGGTGGTTGATGGCGCGGATCGCCTCGTAGGCGACCTCGGGCCAGCCGGCGATGCGTTCGCCTTCCTCGGTGTGGCCGACCAGGGTGCGGCCGCCGTAGAGCAGGGCCTCGACGTGGATGGTGGTGGTCATGGCTGGGGCTCCCCGGTGGGTGCCAGTCCGGCGAGGCGGGTGGCTTCCTTGAGGGTGGCTTCGCCGTCGATCCAAGTGACGACGTCGGTGAGGGTGAGCCCGTCGGTGAGCATCGCTCGGATGGCGGCGCCGGCTCGACGTTCCAGGGCGTCGCGTTCGGCGAGGGTGACGATCAGGGTGAGGGCGGCGGCGTCCAATCGCTTGTCCCGCTCGGCGGTCTTCGCGCGCCGGCGAGCCTGGGCGGCGACCGCCGCCTGCCGTGCTGCGCGCCGGATCGACTGATCTCCGGTCTTCGTCTCGGTCATGGTTTCGCTCCTGGGTGTGAGTCCTCTCACCATCCAGAAGTGAGCTGGAGGGCCCTCCGCGGACACCCGGCGGCCACGAATTCCGCCGACTTCTCGCGAACCGGGTCGTGGCAGACTGACCGTCATCCAATCCGACCGGGAGGGGTTCACGTGGGATCGTTGGCCGACGCCGTGCTGCCCCTGGTCCGCACCCGGACCGACTTGCACCGCTGGAGTGCCGCCAACAGCTACGGCCACGGCGTCCACCAGGCGGTCGCCCTGCTGCGCGCTGCCGCACACACGCAGCCGGCGGCCGAGGTGTTGCCGGTGACCCAGCGTGCGCTGGCGAGCGCGTTGAAGGCGATCGCCCGCGCCGACGACTCCAGTGGCATCATCGGCGACGCGATCAAGGACCTCCTCGCCCTGCACGCCGACCTCACCAAAGCCGCCCCTCCCCCACCGGCCCGGCTGGTCGCGTGGATGATCGACTTCCAGTTCGACGGCGTCGTCGACTACTTCACCCTCGACCCCGCCGCCTACGGGCCCGCGCTCGGCGACCGAGGAATGGCGCTGTACAAGACCAAGCTCGCCGAAATCGCCGCGTCGGTGGGTCCCGCCCCGACCGAAGCGGAAGAACACGCGTTGTGGCTGCAGCGGACGGCCGACCCGACCGGGTGGGAGCAGCAGGCGGGGCTACGGCATGCCCGGTTCGTGCTGGAGTGGAACGCCCAGCGGCTGGCGGTCTGGGACCGGGACGTCGACGCGATCATCGCCACCCACGCACGCGACCGGAAGGTCGCCGCCTGGCTGGAGGACACCGCCAAGGCGTTCGCCGAGATCGGCGAGACCGACTTGGCGATCGACTGGGCACGCCAGGCGACCTTCTTCGACCGGGGCCACCAATCGGTCCACGCCGCCCGCCTCTGGTGCCGGCTGCTGGCCGAGCACCGGCCGGCCGAGGAACTCACCGCCCGGCTGGCGGTGTTCGACCGGTGGCCGACCGCGACCCACGCCGACGGCGTCCGGGCTGCCGCCGGCCAGGCGTGGCCCGACCACCGACAGCGCGTGATGGACGCGCTGCGCCGGCGGCCGGCCGAGGCCGTGTCGTTCGCCTTGCACTCCCTGGACGACGTCGAGTTGGCGTGGGAGCTGGCCCACTCGCTCGGTCTGGACGAGCCCGGCCTGTGGGGAACCTTGGCTGACCGGTACGAGAAGGTCGATCCGCTCGCCGTCGTGCCGATCCACACCCGGCAGGTGCTCGATCATCTTGAGCACGCCGATGCCCAGCACTACCGGGCCGCGGCGCGGAAGCTCGTCCATCTGCGCGCGCTCACCCGCGGCACCGAGGTGGCCGACGGCGTCGACGCGCTGGTCGCCGACCTGCGGGAGGCCCACCCCCGGCGTCCGCGGTTGCAGCAGGAGTTCACCCGGGCTGGTCTGCCCTGACCTCTGGTCCCTCGGCTTCCTGCTGGACGGGACTCAGAAGCCGGCCGGCCAGGAGTTGGAGGCTGGCCTCGCCGGGGGCGTCTGAGACGGCGACCCTGCCCCACCACGTGCCATCGACGCCGGTGACCCAGGCGACCAGTAGTCCGGCCTGGCGTCCCGACGGGGTCTGCACCCACACGTGACGGGCCGGATCCACCGGGCGCTCGGGGGGCTTGGGCTTCATGGCCGCCAAGCGTTTGCCGAGCGTCCCGAACTCCGAACCGATCCTGGACGACACATGGCTCAAGGTATCCGCGCAGTCTGACGTTCCTTCACCTGTGGCGCTGACCGACCTCGCTACGACACTGCGCGTTCGGTGTCGTGGGGTGCGTCCCGGTAGCGCAGTCCGGGAGGGCCATTGACAGGCGGGGGCGTCCACTCCGCCTCGGAGTCGAGCTCGGCGACCTCAGCTGCCTCAGCCGGGGTCGCGGCCCATGCGTGGGGGCCGAACTCGGCGACCAACGCCGCGAGCGATTCCGGGCCCCGGGAGTTGCTCATCACCACGTCGTGGCCTGGCCCACCGCGAGCCGAGCCAGTTGCGAGCCGATGTGTCCGGAACCGATGAAACCGATCGTCGTCACGCCCCAGCAACCACGCAATGAACCGCAGCCTTCCCGCGCGGCAGCGACCCCGACCCGGCCCTCAGTCACGACCGACCCAACGGCGGCCAATGTCCCTCCCGATTGTCCCGACGTCTTCATGTGGCACACACCTAGTGCACCCAGGTCGGAACCAGCACGAAACTCGTCGGACCAATCTCGCCGAAAGTGTCCCCGGAGAGGCTCAGAAATCACTTCTGGAGGGTGTGATGAGTCTGCACAAGATCACCGCCGGATCGGGGTACGACTACCTGACCCGGCAGGTCGCCGTGCAGGACTCCACCGAGAAGGGCCACCTCGGACTGGCCTCCTACTACACCGAACGCGGCGAAACCCCCGGCCAGTGGGTGGGCGCCGGCATGGCCGGTATCGACGGTTTGGACGCCGGCGATGTGGTGACCGCCGAGCAGATGCAGAACCTGTTCGGCGCTGGCTTGCACCCGTTGGCGCAGCAGCGGATGGACGCCTTGCATGGGCCGGGCCTCACCGAGGCCGACTACCTGGTGGTGTCCCGGCTGGGGTCGCCGTTCAAGATCCACGCGAACGACGTGTCGCCGTTCCGCGTTGAGGTCGCCAAACGCCTCGCCGCCCTGAACCTGCTCGACGGCGTCCCCGCCCGCTCGGCGGTCGCCGCCGACCAGCGCGCCAGGATCCGTACCGAGGTGGGCCGGGAGTTCTTCCGCGCCGAGTACGGCCGCGAACCCGCGGACTCCCGCGAACTGGCCGGGTTGATCGCGAAGCTGTCCCGCCCGCAGACGACCGCGATCGCTGGGTTCGACCTCACCTTCTCGCCGGTCAAGAGCGTGTCGACCCTGTGGGCGCTCGCCGACCCGCACACGGCGGCGGTCATCGAACGCGCTCACCACGCCGCGATCGCCGACGCCCTCAAGCTGATCGAGGACCACGGCCTGTTCACCCGGACCGGCGCGAAAGGCGTCCGCCAGGTCAACGTCCGAGGGCTGGTCGCCGCGGCGTTCACCCACCGTGATCCCCGCGCCGGGGACCCCGACCTGCACACCCATGTCGCGGTCGCGAACAAGGTGCAGACCCTGGATGGACGCTGGTTGTCGATCGATGGCCGGGTGTTGTTCAAGGCGAAGGTCACCGCGTCGGAGACCTACAACACCGCCCTGGAACGGCATTTGGCGGACGCGCTGGGCGTCCAGTTCGTCAACCGGACCACCAGTGCTGGACGCCGGCCCGTCCGGGAGATCGATGGTGTCGACCCGGCCCTGAACCGGCGTTGGTCCGCACGGCGCCGCTCCATCGAGCAGCGACAAGCGGAGTTGGCCACCGACTTCCAGGCGGCGCATGGTCGTCCGCCGACCGCGATCGAGACCCTCGCCCTGGCGCAGCAGGCCAACCTCGAAACCAGGCAGGACAAGCACCCGCCCCGCACGCTCGCCGAGCAACGCGCCAGCTGGCGGGCCCAGGCCGAGCAGGTCCTCGGCGGGCCGGAGGGCGTCCGTCGGATGATCGACAGCGCCCTCCACCCCAAGCGCACCCTCGGAGCGGCGTTGGACGACGCGTGGTTCACGAGCACGGCGGCGTCCATCGTCGCGACGGTCGAGGGGTCGCGGGCGACGTGGCAGTCCTGGCACGTGCGCGCCGAAGCCCAACGCCGCGCGCGGACCGCGAACGTCCCCACCACCCTGTTGGAGGCGACCGTGGATCGTCTCGTCGCCGTGTCACTCGCCCAGCATTCAGTGCGGTTGGCGGTGCCGGACGACGGCGTCCGCGAGCCTGCAGCCCTGCGGCGGGTGGATGGGCAGTCGGTGTACACGGTCGCCGGCGCGGAGTTGTTCACGTCGCCGCGGATCCTCGCCGCCGAGCAACGCCTGGTGGATGCCGCCGCCCGTCGCGATGGGATGGTCGTCGACGCGGCCACCATCGCCGTCGCCCTCCTGGAAAGCACTGCGAACGGGGTCGAGTTGAACTCCGGGCAGGTCGCCCTCGTCCGGGCGATGGCCGGCTCCGGTGCCCGGGTTCAGGTCGCGATCGCACCGGCGGGGTCGGGGAAGACCACCGCGATGCGCGCCCTCGCCACGGCGTGGACCGAAGCCGGCGGCACCGTGTTGGGCCTCGCGCCGTCCGCCGCGGCGGCGGCCGCGCTCGGCGCGCAGATCGACACGCACACCGACACGCTCGCCAAACTCACCTGGTCGATCGACCACCATGACCTGCCCGACTGGGCTGCCCAGATCGGCCCCCAAACCCTGGTGGTGATCGACGAGGCAGGCATGGCCGACACCCTCTCCCTGGATGCCGCGGTCGGCCACATCCTGGCTCGTGGGGGCAGCGTCCGCTTGGTCGGCGACGACCAACAGCTGGCCGCGATCGGGGCCGGCGGCGTCCTGCGTGACATCGCCACCCAACATGGTGCCGCCCGGTTGAACGAACTCGTCCGCTTCGCCGACCCCGCCGAAGGCGGCGCCAGCCTCGCCCTGCGCGAGGGACAGACCGAAGCGCTGGGCTTCTACCTCGACCGCCAGCGGGTCCATGTCGGCGACCTCGCAACGATTACCAACCAGGTGTTCGACGCCTGGCAGGCCGACCGCACCGCCGGGTTGGACACGATCATGCTGGCCCCCACCCGCGATCTGGTCGCCGAACTCAACACCCGCGCCCGCACCCACCGCCTCACCGGCGAGCTCGTCACGCGGGAGGTGGAGCTCGCCGACGGGCTGTCCGCCTCGGTCGGCGACACGATCATCACCCGCACCAACGACCGCCGCCTCCGCGTCAGCCCCACCGACTGGGTGAAGAACGGCGACCGTTGGACCATCACCGCCATCACCCCCAACGGCAGCGTCCGCGCCCTCCACACCAGCAGCCACCTCAGCGTCGTGTTGCCCGCTGACTATGTGGCCGCGTCGGTGGAACTGGGCTACGCGTCCACCGTGCACACCGCCCAAGGCGTCTCCGTCGACACGATGCACGGCGTGGCCACCGGTACCGAAGGCCGCCAGCAGCTGTACACGATGCTCACCCGCGGCCGGCACGCCAACCACGTCTACCTGCAAGTCGTCGGCGACGGCGACCCCCACACCCTCATCCAGCCCGACACCGTCCGGCCGCCGACCGCCACCGACATGCTCGAACAGATCCTCGCCCGCGACACCGCACCCACCTCCGCGACGTCGCTACAACAGCAACTTGAAGACCCGCGGCTCCGGCTCGGACAGGCCGTCGCCCGCTACACCGACGCCCTCACGGTGGCCGCCGAAGACCTCGCCGGCGACCTTGCCGTCCGCGCCCTCGAGCGTCAGGTCGACCAGCTCCTGCCCGGCGTCCCGTGGTGTGACGCCTGGCCCGCACTCCGCGCCCACCTGCTGCTGATCGCCGCCGACGGCCACGACCCCCTCACCGAACTCCGCACCGTCGCCGCCAGAACTGACCTCACCGGCGCCGCCGATCCCGCGGCCGTCCTCGGCTGGCGGCTCGACCCCACCGGACTCCGAAACACCACCCCAGGCCCCCTGCCGTGGCTGCCCAGCGTTCCCAGCCGGCTCCGCGAACACCCCGAATGGGGCACCTACCTCGGAGCGCGCGCCCGCCTGGTCGCTGACCTCGCCGACACCGTCCACCAGCAAGGACTCGCCCCCACCCGGATGCCAGCGTGGCTGGCGTCCTGCCTCGGGCAGCCGACCGGGCAGACGATCGCCGACCTCACCGTGTGGCGGGCCGCCATGAACGTGCCGGACACCGACCTCCGACCCACCGGCGAACGGCAATTCCCCACCGCAGCCGCCCGCTGGCAACGCCACCTCGACCACCGGCTCACCGGCGACCACCAGCCCGCCATGACCGAATGGGGACCCCTCCTCCACCAGCTGGCCCCCCACACCACCGGCGATGCTTTCACCCCCATGCTCGCCCAACGCCTCGCGCAACTCTCGGCGTCCGGCCTGGACGCCCGCCGCCTGCTGCTCACCGCGGCGAGCGAAGGGAACCTGCCCGACGACCACCCGGCCGCAGCCCTGTGGTGGCGGATCGCCCGCCACCTCACCCCCGCCGTCACCGGCGCCCTCGACACCGACCAACCCCTCACCCCCGCGTGGACCGGATCCCTCGCCGACACCGTGGGCGCCGATCAAGCCGCCGAACTCCAAGCCAGCCGCTGGTGGCCCGCCCTCGTCACCGCCGTCGACCACGGCATCCGCCAAGGCTGGACCGCCACCGACCTCCTGTCAGCAAGCACCAACGGCGACCGACAGGTGGACGACTGTCTCGCCCTGGTGTGGCGGATCTCGACCCTCACCGACCTCACTCGCGCGCGCGACGACGTGCCCGAACCACCGCACCCCGACGACGAGCCGCCCGCCGACCTGTGGGAAGGCTTCGAACTCGCCCATCCGATCCTCATCGGCGACCCCGCTGAACACGACGAACCACTGGCAGTCGATCCCACTGGCGAGGCTCCGGTCGCCGCCGAAGAGGAGGACGATGGCGGTGCCAACCTGTGGCTTCAGGCGATGATCCGCGACAGCCTCGGCCTGCCCGAGCCCACCGACCAGGACACCCGCAAGATGTTCGAGCGCGCCGACGCCTGGCGCGACTGCCCCTCCACCCCCGGAAGAGTCGCCGAGATCAACCGGCTCACCGCGGACTTCTACGCCGACCGCCTCCCCGGCTCGTGGGCCCAGCCCTACCTCGAGTCACGGTTCGGCGTCGACCTCACCGGCCACCCCGACCTGGAACCGGGCTACGCCCCCGCAGGGTGGACCACGCTTGTCCACCACCTCCACGCCCTCGGTGTCACCGACGCCGAGATGCTCACCGCCGGCGTCGCCACTCAAGCCTCGACCGGAAGCCTCATCGACCGGTTCCGCGACCGGGCGGTCTTCCCGATTCGCCACGACGGCATCGTTCTGGGGTTCGTCGGACGCCGCCACCCTGCCCGCACCGACAGCGACAAGAGCGGACCCAAGTACCTCAACACCAGCGAAACGCCCCTGTTCCACAAGGGCGACCAGCTCTTCACCACCGGACCACTCGACCCCGACGTCACCCCCGTCATCGTCGAAGGCCCGATGGACGCCATCGCGGTCACCGTCGCCACGAACGGCCGGTACATCGGCGTCGCACCCCTAGGAACGTCACTCACCTACGAACAAGCCGCACAACTGCGCCAGGTTGGGCATCGGACGCCCATCGTCGCCACTGACGCAGACCTGGCCGGCCGTGTCGCCGCTGAACGCGACTACTGGATCCTCGCCCCCTACGGCCACGACCCCCGCTACGCCGCCCTGCCCGACCGCACCGACCCCGCCGAACTCCTTGCCACCGGACGCGCCATCGTCTTGACTACCGCCCTCGAGCAAGCGAGGCCGCTCGCGAACCAACTCGTCGACGAGCGCTTCGCCCACCTGCCCACAGGAGAAGCCGCCCTCGAAGCTCTCAGCGTCGTCGCAGCCCAACCCTCCCGACATTGGGAGGCCGGCGTTCAAGAGGTGGCCGATCGGCTCCGTCTGCCGGCGGCCGTAGTCCGTTCCGCCTTGACTGGCCTCGCCGCCACGTGGAACGACAACCCCCGCTCCTCTGCCCAGGCCGCCCTCCACGACCTGAACCGGGTCAAGACTCGCCTCGCGCGCCACGACCAGTCGGCCAACGAAGGCGCGTCGTTACGCGCAACTGGCAGGGAGGCAAGGAAGCCCGAGGAGTTCGCCCCTCGTCGTCCAATCCTTCGACCCCGCATCGGCATCTAGGCCCAACGCAGGATGCGGGGCGATCTCAGCGCGGCCAGCGTGGCCGAACAACACACGCGCGGAACCCGGCTTGATCTTCCGTTCACTGGCAACCATCGGGGTGCCAGTGGTCAACAATGGCCAGCACCCGTACAGCGAGACCTATCTCCGCACAGACACGCCAAGCAACCCACCGCTTGACCACCCTCATCAGCGAACCGCGGATGGTTTCGTCTGATTGCCAGGGATTTCGAGCATCACGACATGCCGCTCAGTGTCGCTGCCATCGATGGCAACCGTGGTGTGTGAGACGAACTCGGTCAGGTGTGCCGAGGGTGATCTGTTCTTCGGATGCGTCATCCGCAGCACGACGAGGAACCCGATTCGGACATCGGAGGCTTGGTAGGAAACGGTCTGTTTGATGTATGCGGCTTTCGCGCTCACCGGCACCGCTGTATCGTCGGCCTTTAACTCTAGGTAGAGGTGGAATCCGGAGAACTGGATTTGGATGTCGACGCGGCCCGCGCCGACCTCCTGAACTTCGACGTTGGTGAAGCTGCCGAACTGTCCCTGGCAGAGCCACTCGTACAGGTCGACATGAAGAGCATGTTCATCCGCTTCGGGATCGAATTGGTATGATTTCCAGGAGGACTGATTATTTACCCGTTGACGCACGAACTTGATGAGCTGGTCGAGCACGACTGTGACCGCTGGGACTACGTCGTCACGGAAGTCCTCGGAGGATGAAAGCGCGGCGAGAATCCGTTTGCGGGTCGAGGTGACCATTATGTCCGGGTCGAGGTCGGTAGCGGCCTGCAGGTCGGCCACGGCGGCGGCCAACTGCTCGAGTTCAGCAGGATCGGCGCCCTGGAGGCACTCGATGACGGTGGGCGTGGGTCCGAGGAGGTCAGCTAGCAGGGGCGGGAGGTCCGCCGCCCGCTCATGCTGTTTTCCCGGCGGCTCCGCGCCGGCCGCAAGGCTGGCCCGGGCAGCTTGAAGGACGGTCTCCGCTGTGGTCAGACGCCGACGCAACCCCTCAATATCGTCGGTCGTTTGTGCCGCCTCGATGCGGTGACGGATTACTTCCGTGTGGTCGATCAAGTTTCGGAGCAGTCCGGCGCGGGCGGCGAAGCCGCTTGCGATCGACGGCCGAATTGTTGCGAGTACGTTCTCAGCGCCGTGGGCCCTGCTGGTGACATCATAGGAACGCGATGAGGCGTAGATTGCCAAGATATCGTCGAGGACCAAGGCCGCTTCGTAGATGCTGTCTCGGCTGAGTTGGTCTTTAAGGAAGGCCAAGTCGTTGGCTAGCCGACGCCAACCTAGCAGGACGGCGAGTTTCCTGTCGCCGCTCCAGTGATTCAGGCCGTGGGTGTCGAAGGTGAACTGGTCGGCGCGTGCTGCCATCGATGCGGCGTCGGTGAGTGACGCTTCCCAGGTCGCTGCGTCCTGCGAGCCTGTTGAGTCGTCGAGCGAGCCGAGCAGCCCCCGCAGTAGCTTGAGCGCGGCGCGGAGGAGTTCGGCATCGGAGCGGTCATCCAACTGCGTGACGCCCTGGAGGTGCTCAAGAGCGTCGTCAAGACGGTTGCAGAGACCCTGCTTCGTGGTGCTGCGCAGAGCTTGGGCCAAGGCCACGTTCGACTTGGCCCAGAGGGCATCTGGAGCGATGTCTCTGCGCAACTCGTCGTTGCGCTTCTGTAGGCCGGGATCCTTCGCGGCGTCGTTGGCCGGCGCGACGACGCCGGTGAGGATGTCGAGGACGTCGGCCACGTCGTCGTCCGTCTCCCAATGATCGAAGGCGAGGGTGACGATGCGGGCGACTGCCTGGGCGTATCGGCGAGGTTGCGGTTCCTTGACATCCTCCAGTAGTGCCAGCAGCTTGTACTTCGACCCGTGTCCGCGGACGACAAGCCGCCCCACAGACTCCAACGCGATCGCCTGACGCAGAACTTGAGCCTCGGGCATTTCCTCACCTCCGGCGGCGGCTCGTGGAGGCGTGGCTAGCTTGAGGCAACTCGCCGCGACTTGGTCACCGACCAGTGCGGGAAGCACCGCGTCCGCGCATAGGATCTCGATGTTCGAGGCGAACTGCGCGGGGTCTTTCGAATCCAGCGCCGCGGCGGCAAGCGCAGCCGCAGCGGACCGGATGGACGTCAGGTCTCCGCCGGCCTCGGTGGCGCGACCCGCCTCGCGCGCGAGCAGAGAAAGCGCAGGGGTGAGCAGCGGGTCGTCGACCAGCGTAGGAGCCAGAGTTGCCAGCCCCTGCTCGCCGCCGAGTTGGTCCAGCAGGTCCGCTGGAGGCTCTGCACCGGTCAGAGCAGCGCGGAGGTTGGCGGCGATCTCGTTGGCATCTTGCTGGTCCGGCAATTCCCCTCCTGTTCGGCTGCGTCTGCAGGCTATTGGGCTGTTCTACTGTGTGATCACCTAAGTGTGCGGGCCGACAGGCGGTGGGCAGTCATCTGATGGGGTGTCACCATACGAAGTCGGTGCCGGCAGCAACGAGCAGATTGCCCTTCGGGAGGACATCGCTGAGCATCGGCCCGTGGGTTGTGGCGACCACGATCTGCAGGTCCGTCTCCTCGGCGATGGCGGTCATGGCTTGGAGCATGGCCCTGAGGTCTGCCTCGGGGATCTCCTCAGCGGCTGGCGAGTCGACGAACAGCAAGCCTGGGTGGCGGCCAACGCCCTCACGGTCGCCGAGTTCGATGAGCGCGATGACTGCGGCGAGCTTGATTCTAAGTTTCTCTCCGTTGGTCAGGTTGCTGTAGGTGGTGGGGGCTCCGCCCTTGAGCACGTCCATATTGCCGTTACCCTTGAGCTTGACCGAGGTGATGTTGGTGGACCCGAATCGGCGGGCGAGGACCGCGATCGCACCCGATACAGACTCCAAGAGGGGCCCTTGCTCGTCCCTGACCCATTTCTTCGTCAGGTCCGACGCGGCCGTGAGGACTTTGATCTCTAGGTCTGCCAGTTTCGGTGGCTGGTCTCTCGTGGCATCGCGCAATGTGTCGAGCGCACTTTGGGCGCGGGCCAACTCGAGTTCGGCCTTCAGTCGGCCGCGGGCAGAGTCGAGCTTCTCGCGGCCCTTCACCGCGGCTTCTTCGGCTTCACGCCGCGCGGCTTCTGCCTGGCGGTGTTTGGTACGGAGGTCCGCAACACCCCTTTCGGCTTCGGCTACCGCCTCGCGAAGAGCTTCAACGGGGTCCACGCTCTCGTCGAGCTCGCCAGCAACTTCGGCCCCGCCGGCGCTGATCGACTGGCCGGCCGCGGGCACGGCCAGCTCCTCGAGGTCCAGGTCATGTAGGCACAGCGAGCACTCGTGGGTCGTCGGCTCGGCAGCGTAGCGCTCGGGGTCAACCTTGGTGGAGCAGCGCGGGCAGACGGTGGGGGTCATGCCGTTAAACAGGCGTCGTGCTACGGCGGTCTCTGCGGAGGCCCGCTGGCGTAGTTCCTCCGCGCGCAGTTGTGCGCGGGCTCCTGATGCCGCCGTGTCGGCGGCCATCAGCTGCACCGATAGGTGATGCGCTTTGCGGGCGCGCTCGGAAGCGGCGGAAGCGAGAGCGAACACCGTGTCGACGTCCGGCTCGTCGGGGTCGAATTCCTTCAGGAACTTCTTCGCCGCCGCCACTCGGTCCTCGGCCTGCCCCAGGACGGTTGCGGTGACCGATGCCGCTGCTTGCCGTTTAGCCTTGATCTCGTCGCGCTCGAAAGTCAGCGAGTTCAGTGCAGTGGCGACCTGGGCGTCGATGGCTGCCCAGCTGGTGCCGATGAACATCTGCAGTATGCGGGTCTTCAGCGTGTTCTCATTGCCGATGATCGGGTCGAGCCTGTCCGCGTGCACGGTCAGCGCCGCAGCGTAGGAAGGCCATGTGTGCTCGGTCTCGACACCTTTGGAATAGACCGAGATGGCGTCGAGCCGAAGCCGGTCAAGCATGACCGAGCCCATGACGGACTCGAACTCGGCGGCGCCAGAGAAGGTGCCGAGGACGGCCCGGCCGGAGGCGATCTTCTGCGCGACCGTTCCGCTCGGAGCGCCGTCAGTGACGTCGAACTCGACGTAGAAGGGCACGTCGTCGACGCGGAACTCGGCGCTCACGTGGTCTACCCACGAGACCACGTCGGCTTGGAGGTGGCTGCGGCCGGTGAGCGCCCACATCGTCAGGTGCAGCACTGATGACTTGCCGCGCAGGTTCGCTTCGCTGCCGACGCCATTCACGCCGATCCTCGGCGTCCAATCCAGGTTGATGGGTGCGGTCTTCATCTCGGTGGCATCGATCTCGGTGCCGGGGTTCTCCGAGTAGCGCTTGGTGCCGGTTACATGGAGCCGGTGGACACGCAGCCGCGCAGGTACACCGCGGGACGCGGTCGAGGCGATGTCCGCATTGAGCAGGATCCTCTCGATCTCGGCCTGGTCGATATCGACACCGCGGCGCTGGAGCTCTGCCCTGACTGCTTCGCCCAGAATGGTCATGACTCTCCCTCTGCGCTGGCGCTCGCGTCGCTCGCTTCCTTCACCACTTCCAAGCGGTCACGCACTCCTGCGTGAATTGGTGTGATGTTGGTCCCGAGCTTGGTGCGTGCGTACTCAGCCTGCTGATACTGCCGCTTCTTCAGTTTGCTGCCAACGTCGCAACCGGCGACCAGGGCAACCAGCTTGACCTGTTCGGTGTACCAGGACAGGACGGGCTCCCTTCGGAGCCCAGCAACCGCGGCCCGACCTGCGTCGGTGAGGAAGAACTGACTCCTTGCGGTCTTCTGGATTCCGCCAAGGCGTCGCACCTGTGCGAGCCCGTAGGCGGAGAGCACCGAGAAGGCGTCGTCTATGGCCTCGTACGCGCCGTGGTGCCACCGAGGCATCGGGTACCAGTGCAAATCAGGCTCGCGGTTCTCAAGCAGTTCCTCGACGACCTTCAGGAACTCGCCACGTGGCAGAGACCCATCTTCGACCATCGTGAGGAGTTCGCCGGCCAGGTAGTCGGGATTCCGGAGCCAGAAGTCCAAGGCTTGGAGGCGAAGCTCGGCACGGATGACCGCGACACAGCCGACCGGGTCGCCCTGCGCGACGGGTTCGCCGCAGCCGTCAAGGATGACGAGCATGCGGATGGCGTGCTGCATGATGCTGGGAGTTGGGCGAACCATCAGGTCCGTGCCATTTCCCTGACTCATAGCACCCCCATCCCGAGAGACGCGCGCGGTTCCGCAATCTATCGTCAGTTGCAGTATTCCCGGGCTATCCGGGAGACCTGACGCCAGTCAACCATGTCCTGTGCATGTCACGACCGTCGGCATGTCCGAGTGTTGCGCCTCTGATGACATCTGGGACTGACGTCGCGCGCAAAGCTCACGCCGTGGCGGATCACGGTTTGGTGATCTTGCCGGTCTCGGTGTTGAGGATCGAGAGCCTCGGCCGGGCGGGGACGACCGGTGCGGCTGGCTGAAGTTGGCGGAGGTCGCCGTTGAAGGCGTCTCGCCGGCGTTCGGTGTTGCGGGTGTCTGTGTAGCGGGCACCGCGTCCGCGTGCGGGCCAGGGTTGGTGGTCGGTCTCGCAGTGGGCTTTGAGGCGTCCGCGCAGGCGTTCGAGGAAGCCGGGCAGCGTGTAGCGGTGCCATTCCTCGAGCGCATTGGAGTCCAGGGTGATGCCCGCGCGCCGGCGCTGGTCGGCCATCACCGCGAGTTCGTGGACGATGTGAGGGTGCTGGGGCCAGCAGGGCGGGATAGTGCTGTCGGGGTCCCACACGTACTCGTGGTTGATCCAGATGGCGACGGCGTCGAGCCAGCCCCAGAGTTCGGCCCGGAGTTGCGGGTTGCGGCAGGTGGGCGGGTCCCAGGGCTTCGGGAGGAGGCTGGGGTCCCCGATCGCGGCCTTCTGGTTGTCGCTGCCTTCGGTGGCGAGGTAGAGGTCGCGGTACGCGGTGCCGAGCAGCGGCCCGGGGGTCGGGAAGGCGCGCACCAACTCGTCGGGCTCGGGGCCGCTCATCGGAGCGGTCCTGCGTTGGTGAGGCCTTGGCGTTGGGCGGCGACGACTGCGGCGGTGGCGCGCGCGTCCGTCGGTATCTGACCCCGGCGGGCGTTAGCGAGATGTTGGCGGGCGGCCTTCTGGGCGGCGAGGAGTGCTTGGCCTGGTTTGCCGTCGAGGCAGCGGGTGAGTTTGGCGATGATGGGTTTGCTGTTCTCGGCGATGACGAGGGCTCGGCGTTCGGGGAGTTGACGGATCTCCTCGCCACGCAGGATGGGGATGTCTTCCCCCGAGATGGAGCGGCCGCCGCGTCCGGTTTGCCAGGTGGTGCGCGGGACGCGGACGGTGCCGACGAGGTCGGAGACTTCTTGGTTGAACGCGACGTCCTTGCTGCCGCCGAACATGACGAGCACGTTGGTGAGCCCGAACAGCGCCTTGGCTTCCTGGTCGCCGAAGATCGCCGCGAGCTGCCGCCACGTCTGCGCCGCGTAGATGAACGAGATCCCCAGGGCGCGCTCGTTCGCCATCCGGGTCCGCAGGGTCGGCAGGGGTGCGGTGGAAGGGAGTTCGTCGAGGGAGGCGAGCATCGGTGGGCACAGTCGTCCCCACGGCGAGGTGTTGGCCAACGCCAGGGCGGTGTCGAGGACGTGTTCGGCCAGGGCGGTCATCAGCGGGGACGCCGACGCGTACGGGTCCTCCCGGCCGAGCAGGTAGATGGTGCCCCGGCGGCGGATGACGTCCGCAATGTCAGTTGCGGCCCGGACCGCGCTGGGGACGCAGCGGCGGCGGATGTCGGCTTGGAAGAACAGGTTGAGGGCTTGGTGGACGGTGGTGACGGTGTTGCTGGAGGTCCGGTCGTCGCCGTGCAGGGCGCCGTGGAGGAGGCCGTGCCAGTAGGGGGCGGCGTGGGGGTGCTCGCGGAGGATCTCGCCGGGTTCGGTGGTCGACAAGGGCCTGGACACCCAATCGAGGACGTCGTCGAGGGTGCGGCCGGTGAGGGCCGCTGCGTGAAGGTAGCCCTGGAGGACTTTGGCGGCTTCGGAGGCGTAGAAGCGGGCGGCACTGTCACCAGAGCCGGTGTGGATGGCGCCGCGGATGGTGCCGGCGGTGAACGCTTTGGCTCGGCGTTCGGCGACCATGGGGTCGACGCACCCCTGCACGGGATCCCACACGAGTTCGGGCAGGCCAGGGGCGAGGCCGAACGGATCGAGCACCACGCACGGCCGGTCCTCGGTGCTGCGGTCGGTGATGGTGAGGAGCAGGTCGTCGACCTTGGTGAGGGTGACGAGGGCGGCGCCAGGGGCGGCGAGGAGGGCGGGGGTGAGCAGGTCGAGGGTCTTGCCGGAGCCTTGGGGGCCGATGACGCCGGCGGTGCGGTCCCACGGGCACCACAGATCACGCGCGCGGGGCTCCCACGCCCTCCCGATCCGCCAACCGACCTGGGTGGGATCGAACCGGGTCCTCATCGCCGGGCCTCCCTCGGGGAGCGTGCGTGGAGGTCGGGGCGGACGATGGCGGCGACCTTGCGGAGCCGGCGGACGCCGAGGACCTGTTCTGCCTGTTCGCTGGTGGCCATGCCCTTGAGCCGCGACGGTCCCCAGCGTTGCCAAGTGCTGTAGGCGCCCCAGCCGAGGCTGCCGGTCAGCAGGAGTTCGACGGTGACGATCCACACCCGCGGATCGACCGCCGCCGAGGCCGGTTCGGCGGCCAAGACGGCGGGGATGCTGCCGAACACGTCGCGGGGCTGAGGCCAAGCCCACGGCTGGCCGGCGGCGAGGTGGGCGAGGGCGTCGCCGAGGTGGACGCCGACGGCGAGGGTGAGCAGAACCGCGCAGGCGATCCCAAGTGGGATCTCCCAGGTGAGCGGGTAGGGGTTGTGGCGGCGGGCGCGCTGCATGGCGGGGCTCCTTGGCGGTCAGTAGGACACGGCGACGCCGCGGGACGGCGTCCGGGTGGTGGTCCAGCGTTGGGCGGCCTGCACGCCGTCGAGACGCGCACTGGCGACCGTCTCCCAAAGGGCCGGCGGGGCGGCGCCCGCGAGGGACGTCTGGGCACCCTCGGCGATGGTGTCGAGCTGCTTGGGGCGGGTGAGGACGGTCTGCTTGATCCCGTTCCACTCGGTGTGGGCCTTGACGGTGCCGGTGACCGTCAGGGGGTCGCCGACCTTGACCTGGTAGGCCCACGCGGCGGAGGTGGTCATCTTCGCCACCGCGGTGCCGCAGTCCACCACGAGCATGACCTGGTCGGGTGAGCGGTAGGTGTACCCGTCGACCCGCAGCGCGGTGCGGACGACGCCGGACAAGGTGACCTTCTCCCCGACGGTCCCGGCGTAGTCGACCGTCCTGGCGGCGTCCTGCCGGGCCACCTCGCGCCGCCGATCCTCCTGCAGGCGTTGGTGGGCGGGGATCGCGCTGACCGCCAACCCGAGGTGCCGGGCGTCGACTGCGGCACCGCTCAGCACCGCCACCAGGTTGGCCTCGTACCCGGAGCTGCCCTTCAGCCCGTTCAGCAAGTCGTCACGGAGATGGGGGGCCCGGGCGATGGCGTCGGCCAGATGGGGGGCGAGCTGCCCCCGGAGCTGGTCGGCGCCTCGTCCACCCACCAGCGCCAAGCGGACTTGGTCGCGGGTCGGAACGCGGCCATGCTCGGACGCCGACGCGGGCGTCCACCCGAACGCCTCGACCGCGGCGGCGGCGTAGATGAGGACGCTGTGGACGTCCCAGGCGGACGGCGTGCCGGCCAGGCTGCCGCCGAGGGTGTTGGCGATCTCGTCGTGGGTGAGGAACACCGGCAGGGTGTTGTGGCCGAGGAAGTCCCTCAGGCAGGAGCGGCCCACCTGAAGCAGCTGGCCGGTGTCGTCGTGGGAGACCAGCACCGTGGAGCGGCGGGCGCGAGTGGTGTGGCAGTGGTCACACTCACCCGGCCGAATCTGATCGTTCGGCACCTCGGCGGTGGAGCCGGGCGGGTAGCGCAGGATCGTGCCGCCCTCGACGGCGTCCACGGCGGCGACGAACCGCCACCCTTGGTAGCGGGGCGGGTCGCCGGTGATCGTCACGTCGAAGCCGTGCACGGTGACCGGCAGTCCACCCGCCGAAGTGGAGGAACGCGTCGCCGGGACCGCAGCCACGTCGATCGTCCCGGTGAACCCCTTCCTTTCGGCGCGTTGCTGGAGCTTGGCGATCTTGGCGCGGGTGGCAGCCAGCTCCTCCGCGTTGAGGAACCACGGGTGGCCCCGGTCGGTGTCGGGGGTGTCGGCGTCCATGCTCATCGCCCCCACGCTCGCCGCGGCGCATACCGTGTGGAACCCGCGGGTGGGCTCGGGCGCCGCGGGCCTGGGCTGTCCACGCGCTCCCACACCGGGGCTTCGTCGGTGGCGGCGTCCCCTCTGGCGGTGGTGGCCTCGGGCGCCGAAGGTCCGGCGCCGGGCGGGGCGTCCCGTTGGGCGGCTTCCTTCGCTTGACGCTGTTCACGGTAGAAGTCGCGGTGGGGGTCGTACTCGAGGACGCGCACCTCCCGCGGCGACCACCACAAGCCGAGGAACACCTGGTAGGCACACACGAAGTAGTGACCCTCCTTGCGTGCCGGGACCGGGCGGCCGCCCCGCACACTGATCAGGTAGGGGTACCGGCTGGGCGTCTCGTTCGAGTCCATCGACTTCCTTCCCTCTCGTCGATCGTCAGCGGTGCAGCGCCGGCGCCGGGCCCACGGACTGCCGCGGTAAGGCCTGCCGGTCCCGCGCGGCACCGTCCAAGGCGGGAGTCGTGACGCGTTCCCACACGGGCACGGGCACGGACGCCGCCCGCAACCCGGGGATGTCCGGGGTGGACGCCATCGTCGGCCGCGCAGCGCTCGCGTCGGCGTCCACGGCGAGTTGCGGGGTGGAAGCGACGGCGTCCACGGGACGGCCGACCTGGACGGACAGGTCGGCCAGGGCCTCCTCGACGAGGGTGGGGGCGGGTTGGGTGGCTTGAAGAATCCGGTCGGTGGCCCCGATCACGCGCTGGCCCGTGGCCTTCACGACCTCTTCGACGGTCGGCCCGTCAGGGGTGGAGGCCTGGTGGGCCCAACCGGCCACGTAGTTGAACGTGTATTGGGAGGCATCCAGGCCGTGGGCCTGAGTGACCAGGAACGCGACGCTCTCGGCTTCGACCTCCGCGACACCTCGGCACGAGAAGTTGTCCCGCCGTTCGGGCGCGTGCAGCAGGACGTGTCCGGCTTCGTGGGCGAGGGTCTTGACCGCTTGGGCGTCATCGACATCGGCGCGGACCCGGACTTGCCGGGTGTCGAAGATCGTGACCCCGTTCGCCTCGCCGCAGTCACCACGGGACACGCTGTAGCTCTGGGCCTCCACGAAGGCTTGCAGGGCGTCCCACAAGCCCGGTGGTGCTTGCCCGGTCAGCAGCTTCGCCTCGGGCGGTTCGGGCAGCGGGTCGCCGTCGGTCTGGGACACGTCGAACACGCTCACCGGCTTCACCCCGACCACGCGGACCTCCATGGCCCTCTTGCCGTCGGCGTCCCGTATGGGCCGTCCCTGCGGGTCGAGCTTGGGCTCGCGGCGGGTCACGGGTCCGTACACCTTGATCGACTGCTCGCCGCGGCGGACCTGCCGACCGCGGGTCTGCCACGCGCGGTAGCCGGCGACCATCGTCGCCTGCGGTTTCTGCGCCCAGATCAGGAGCGTGTTGTTGAAGCTGTACCGGTGGAAGCTGTTCGCGAACCGCAGCCAGGACGCCCAGCCCTCACCAGACGCCAACGCCGCGACCTTCTCGGCCAGTTGGGTGTGCATCGTCTCCAGGGTCGCCTGACGGGCGGCGTCCGCATCCTCCCGGTCGTAGCCGGAAGTCCTTCGACCACGCGTTGCCATCGGGCTCACCGGCCCTGGAGTAGCTCGACCTGGGCAAGCAGGTCAGCGATCACGTCCTCGTCACCGTCGGTGGCGCGGAGTTCCTCGATCTGACAGAGCAGGTCCTCCAGGATCAGCGGCACGTCCGTGAGCGGGCCCCGCACGTCCTCGAAGTCGTGCCGGGTTTCTTCCATGGTCGGTGCTCCTTCTCGTAGTCCTTCACCCTCCAGAAGTGACGAAAAGGGCCCTCCAGGGACACGGACCGCCGACAAACTTCGACGTGAGCTCGGCCCGAGGCGGAGGGAAGTGGCAGCTGGGCCTGACAGACTCCCCGACCCGACCGATGCGGAGCTTCGGCGACGGTCAGCCGTTGACGCTGAGGTGGACGTGGTCGAGGTGTCGCAGCGTCGGGTTGCTGGTCGATCCGTTGGGGTGGGTGTAGGGCGTCCAGCCATGTGAGGCTCGGTAAGCACGCCAGACGTGGTCGTCGTAGATGAGGTAGGTCACGTCGAGTTCGGCAGCGTGGGCCTGCAGCCAGTGGGCGACTTGCCAGCCGTGGGCTCGCCCTTCGGGGGTGTTCCAGGCGGGGATCATGAAGTCGACGGCCCGTCCGGCCGGGTGGTCGGAATGGTTGGGTCGCGAGCCGACTCCGCCGATGGACTGAATCCACGGGAAGGCTGCTTTGACGCAGCGCAGACCTCGAAGGGCTGCCGGTTGGAGGCCACGTTCGGCGGCGCTGCCGGAGGGTGGACAGAGGCCGTCAGGGCCGTCAGGCAGCTCACCCGCTTCGGTTGTGCAGGCTTGGGTGGCGTAGTGCTGCGCGTAGGCCAGCACGTCGTTGACGTACCAGATCGCTCGGTTGTAGCCGAACAGGGCCCGTCGGACACCGTCGTCCCCGTCCGCCGCGCCGAGGGCGGCGAGGTAGTTGGCGGCGGAGTGGATGCTGTCGGCGTCGTTGAGGATGTCGGCGCGGCCGTCGCCGTTTCCGTCGATACCGTAGGCCGCGAAGGTGGCGGGCAGGAACTGCATAAGTCCTCTGGCTCCGGCCGAGGAGGTGGCGGTGAGGCGTCCGTGGTTGGTTTCCGCCATGCCGACGCCCGCGAGGAGCGGCCACGGCAGCCCGTGGGCGGAGGCCGCCTCTTGGTAGAGCGTCAGGATCGTCGCGGGGATGTCGGCGGGTGGGTTGGTGAGGCTGGCGCGGCGCTCGTCGCCCGGGGTTGGTAGCGGCTCGAGAATGTCGAGGGTCCCGTCTGCGCCGACGGTGGAGCATGGGTTGGCGTTGAGGGAGCCTGCGGCGGGGGTGGCGACGGTGGCGATGATCAGGGCGGAGCCGAGGGGGACGCCGAGCAGGAAGGCCAGGACGGGGGCGAGCAGCCAGGCAAGCGGGTTCATGTTCGTTCCTCATCGTGCTGAGTCCAGCGCATCGTTGGTGTAGGCGAGGGCGGCCTCGGCCGGATGGAGGATGGTTGCGACCTTGTACTGGCGGTCGCCGACGCACCACAGGGCGCGTCCTTTGCCGTGCATGGCCCAGCCGGTGACGAGGTCCTGGGCGATGGGTCCCAGGCCGAGGAGCCGTTCGAGTTCTTCGCCGACGGCTTGGTCTTGGCCGTGGAGGATCTTGATATCGGCCAGGTGCAGCAGGTCTTTCGCGATCGCGGTGGCTTGGGAGTCTGCGTCCCCGGCCGAGAGCAGGTCGGAGGGTTTGTGGGCGACGGCGAACTGGATGTCGCCGTCCCGCCGGGAGAGCCGCAGGTCCGCGTCGAAGCTCTTCACGGCGTCCGGACCGAGCCTGAGTTGCTTCCACGACTCGTCTCGGACCACGATGCGCAGGTCGCCGGGGGCGGCGAGCTCGCGCATGCCGCGTCCCCAGCTGTTGAGGCACGTGAGGGCGATCCCGACGGCCTCGTCCCCCAAGGCTTCAAGCCGGGACAGCGACAGCGACTGGATCGGGGCGGTCCAGTCGACGGCGATGGTGGTGTGGTCGTCGAACAGCCCGGCCAGCGCCCCGGACACGAGCTGGCCCAGGGCGTCCCGCAGCAGACGGGTCTCGTCGAGGAACTGGCGTTCGGTGGCATAACGGCATTCCGTGACGAGTTCCGCGGTGGGTTGGTCGAGGAGGCGCCACAGCTGCGGGATGGTGGTCTCGGTCAGCCGGGTGTTGCCGGCGGTGTAGCCGGTGAGGTGCGCGAGGGCGGTCTTGACGACGACTTCGTCGGTGGGGCCGAAGGGAACGTGGGCATCGCCGAGGCGTTGGGAGCCGACGAGGCCGCGGACGAGGGTGAGCCAGCGTCCGAACACGATCGCCGCGCGGCGTTGGGCTTCGGCGGTCGGGAGGTCGGCCCAGCCTTGGGCCAGCGGTCCGAAGGCGAGGGGGTTGATGCGGGCGCCGAGCCCGTGGCCGATCGCGAAAGGCTGGACGCCCAACGCGCGGCAGAGCTTCTCGTACTCGTCCTTGGGGTCGCCGAGGATCAGGGTGCGGTAGCCGAAGTCCATCATCCGCAGGCAGAAGGCCTTCACCGTGCCGGACTTGCCGCGTCCGGGTTTCCCGAACGCGAAGATGTTCGGGTTGGTGACGGGGATCGCGTCGTCGAGGACCCACCCGTTGGGGTCGGCGTAGAACGAGCCCCCGGAGAGGTGGTCGATGCCCATCTGGGCGCCGGTGGGTGGCAGGCCGGGGGCGGCGATCAGCGGCCACAACACCGGTGCCTGGTCGGAGGTCATCCGCCACACCGACACGGGCGCGGACGCCGGCGCCCAGCCGCGTCCACGCTGTCGGACGCCACGGCGCGGGGTGGGCGGAAAGAACCGTGCCTCCCTCACCGGCGGCGCGGGCTTGTCGAGGGTGGGGAGTTGGTGGCCGAAGTCGGCGAGCAGGCGGGCGGTGTCACGACCGCGGGAGGCGTTCATGCGTCGCTCCGGCGGGTGAGGCTGACTCCGAGGGGGAGGGTGGAGGCCGCGAAGGCGGCGTCTTGGGCGAGGTCCAGGCGGAGCGGGGCGTAGCCGGCGCGGCGGATGGCGGCGTCGAGTTTGCGGCCGTACTCGCTGATACGGGTGGTCTTGGCGACGGTGACGGTGGCGACGGCGTAGGGGCGGGTGAGGGCGTGGCCGCGGGCGAGCTTGTCGTCGAGGTGGTAGGTCTTGGCGGCGTCCGCCCGCTGCCGTGCGCGCATCTTGACGCCGGCTTTGGCGCGGAGGCTGGCGCCCATGTCGGCGGCCCACTCTGCGTTGGCGGACTGCCGGTCGGCGGTGGTCTGGCGCAGCAGCGGGAACGCGACCACGAGGCTGCGGCGTTCGCCGGGTTCGCTGGGCACAAGGACGGGGGCGAGGGCCCCGAGGGCTGCTCCTTTGTCGGGCAGCTTCACCGTGGCTGAGACCGAGTTCCACGCGTCGTGGGAGTAGTGACGGGGGGCCACATCGGCGCCGGAGGGTCCGGCGTGCGCCCAGGGGACGTCGGCGTTCACCGCCGGGTTCGTCTCGCGTTCGTTGAGGGCCTCGATGATGCCGGCGCGGTCACCGGGGGCGAACCCGGTACGGACCGCGAGCGCGAGCTGCGGGCTGGTGAGCCAGGTGACGTCGGTCGCATTCAGCCCGCCTCGGAGTTGGGCCTCAACCTCGCCCATCAGCAGGTAGAGAACGCGGGCTCGGCCCTCGAGGCCACCGCCGGCCTCCCGGGCCTCCCGACCGAGTCGAGTTTCGGGGACCACGATCGTGGCGAAAGACTCGGTGCGGACCGACGCGCGGGCCAGGGTGGCGGCCAGGTCGTCGTTCACCTGGGTGGCCAGCGCTGGGCTGGTGGGACGCCGGTGCTGGCGGATCCACAGGTCGCGTTCGGCGCCATCGTCGGGGACGGTTCGAACGAGGATCAGGAGTTCATCGATGAGTTCGGTACGGGCGCACACGTCGAGGAGGTCGGCGAGCCCGGCGCCCTGCCGGACCCGGGTGGCAGCGTCGGCGAGTCCGATGCCGGGGTGGGTGATCGAGCAGGTGACCGCCCAGGTGCGGGCCGCCTTGTCCTGGATGATGGCGGCGCGGGCGAGGGTGGGTCCCTGCGGTGGGCCGTCGTGGATGGTGATGCCGGCGAGGACGCCGGGCAGGTCAGCCTGGGCGAGGTCCTCGGCGCGACCGACCGCGGCGTGGGAGCGGAACCGGGTCCAGCCGCTCAGGGTGCCGACCGCGTACTTGCCGGTGGCCAGCAGCCAGCCGGTGGCGGAACGGCCGCGAACCGGAACGACCACAAGGACGGCGAGGAGCGCCCAGACGAGCGCGAGGGTGCCAACCAGCGGCCATTGTTGAGCGTTGATCGCCCAGAACACAGGCAGGCTCGTCAGGGCGAGGGTGCCGAGTTGCGAGCCGGTGAGGCCGAAGAACCAGCCGATGCGGTCCTTGGCGTAGTCGGAGTAGACAGCCACAGGGGTGCTCCTTCGAGGAGGGGGTCAGACGACGAGGACGGCGGCTTCGCTGGCGCTGACCTGACCGGCCGCAACACCGGCGCCTGCTGGTGCAGCTCCGGTGCCAGCGGCGGGAGCCGCGGGCGCGGGTGAGGCGGGGGGCTGGCCGGTGCCGCCGTTGATGGACGGGGGCGCGAACTGGGCGGCGTCCGAACCGCCGCCGACGGGCGGGTCGGCGTCCGGTGTTCGTCCCGAGTCGTTCGGGTCTCCGTTGTTGTTCGGGGTTTGGTCCCCGCCGGGGTCGCTGGACTGCTGGCGGTCGTGGGTGGCGCGGCGTCCGGCGCGGCTGAAGTCGGGCGGGTAGGTGTTGTGGCCGACACCCATCTGGTTGGTGAGGTCGGCTCCGAGGGAGGCACCGGCGGCGCCCAGGCCAGCGATCAGGCCCAAGCCGGTGGACGCGAGTTGGCCGATCGGTCCCAGTTGACTGAGCCCACCCGCGACAGCGGTGTTGAAGCGTCCGGTGGTGGCGTCCCCCGCGCTGTCTTCCCCGGCACTGCGCCCTTGCTCGTCAGTGGCGGCCGCCCTCCCGCCACCACCGCTGCCGGCGCTGCCGGTGAGGAGCCCTTGGAGTCCGCCGACCGCGGTCATGGATGTCCGCAGGGAGGCTCCCGAGGTGGTGGCGGGGTCGACGAAGGCGAGCAGTTTGAACAGGGCGAGCGGTGAGATGGTGGCGATGCAGATGAGCAGGACGCCGGGGATGGCGGTGCCGATGGCGCCCTGGACGCCGGTGAGGCCGTTGGCGACGCCGGTGGTGTATTGGACGCCGACGCCGAGCACCAGGACCATCAACACCGGGGAGAGGGCGGCCGCGTGGAACCAGCGCAGGCTCTTCCAGAACCAGGACCTGCCTGCTTCGGAGACCAGGCCGGCCGCGGCGATCGGGGTGGTGGCCACCAACACCATCAGCGCGGCGGAGCGGACCAGCATGATCAGGAAGTGGCCGATGGCGGCCAGCCAGAGCAGCAGGCCCATGAGGCCGAGGACGGTGGCGACGGTGCCGTCAGTGATGTCGGCGGGGGTGAAGGGTTCCCAAGGTTGCCAGGCGGTCCAGCTGGTGACGTTGAGCAGTCCTTGCATGAGGGCGCGGGTGAGGCCGCCGGCGGCAGTGACGATGGTGACGCCGTAGACGATCCAGCCGGCCCAGACGACCACGAACTGGCCCAAGCCGAGCGCGACCCGGGCGAGGCCTTGGCCGTCGCGCTTGGCGACGGCGACCCCAAGTTGGACCAGCAGCATGATCACGAGCAGGGCGGCGGCGATCCAGAACATGACTTGGTACAGCCAGGCGCCGGGCCCGTCCTCGCTCAGGTCCGGGGTGAGCAGGAAGTCCAGGAAGGTGAGGGCGAGTCGGAGCAGCCACAGGCCGGCGTTCCACAGGCCGAGCATCGCGGCGGTCCACGCGTCGGCGACGACCTTGCCGGCGGCGGAGGCAAGTGCTGCGAAGGGGTTCAACAGGTCATCCACGGCTATGCCTTAGGAGGTCTGCCAGGTGCGCCACCCGGCTTGGAGTGCGAGGTCGGAGCCGGGCCAGGTAGAGGGAGCCTTGGCCGGTGGTGTGCCGGGGGCGATCTGCCAACGACCGTCGTGCCAGGCCATGCGTTCGCAGTGGCCGTAGCCGATCCGGGCGGTGGCGGCGACCGCGGCGCGGACGTCCAGCAGGACGCAGGCGAGTACCCAGTCGGGCCCGTCGGTGCCCTTGACCTGTCCGGCGGCCGGGGTGGCGGTGACCAGGACGCTGTCGTCCTTCGCGTTGCCCTGATCGCCGAGGGTGGTGAGGAACGACTGCACGTTGCGTGTCATCGCCCACTCCGCGGGGCTCACCCCGCCGGGCAAGGACCAGGCGGCGTGAACATCATGGGCGGTGGGGATGCTCATCGCCTCGAGGACCGTCACCTCGATCGCGGCGAGTTGGGCGACCGCGCCCTCGGGGGTGTGCGGGAACCCAGTGGGCACGCCGGCCGGGCCGACGGCGTCCGCGGCCGGGACCAGCAGGACCGGCGGGAGCTCGGCCGAGACGCCGGGGGTGGACGCCGCGGCGGCCGGGACCTGCAGCATCGGTTGGGCGGCGAGTTCGTCGCGCCAGGCATCGCCGCGGACTTCGCCGGAGGCCGGCATCGGGGTCACCGGTGTGGAGGCGCCCCGGGTGGGGAGGATCATCGCCCACAGGGCGAGGCCGAGCCCGAAGAACAAGGCCATCACGGTGATGAGGGCAGCGACGACGAAGAGGTAAAGCTTCCAGCGGGGCCACGTGCCTGTCTCGTGGTACGCCATGTCAGATGCACCCCACGCCAAGGAGGCCGGTGAGCATGCCCGGCAGGATGAGGTAGGCGATCGCAGCGACGAACACCACGACCACGGAGATGACCCCGACCCGGGAAGCGTGTGGCATTGAGAACAACCGGCCGGCCACGATGGCGCCGACCCCGACGACGATGGCGAGCAGGAACAGGACGCCGACGCCCCACAGGACGTAGCCGGTGATCTGGTCGATGTACTTCTGGGCGTCGCCGGGGGCGACCGGGCACACCTGGAGCGGCAGCAGCAAGGTGAAGTCAGTGGGCATGGTGGGGGGTCCCTTCGATCAGTGAGAGGAGCGCGCCGGCGGCGGTGAGCAACCTCGCGGGCAGCGGGGCCGGGGTGAGGCCGTGGAGGGCGAGGATTCGGTCCTCAGGGATCTCGACGAGGCGACCGTCGGCGACCAACGCCGCGGTCAGACCGCCGACACCGTGGGTCGCCGCGCGGGGCCAGCGGCGGCGCGGCTGGCCCAGGACTGCCGCGATCGTGCGCTCGGCGTCCAGAAGGTGCAGGGTCGACTCGAGGCGCCGCAAGCCCGGGATCGTGGCCCGCGCCACGACCACGACCGAACCTGCATTGGTCAGCAGGCTGGACAGCCAGGCGTGTCCATCCAAGACCTGCTCGACTCGGAAGCCGACGTCGATGACCGTGACCTCCCGGGTGTCGATCGGTGAGGGAGTCGGGACGGCGTCCGGGTGTGTGCGGACGCCGGGCGCCCGGTCGAGACGGACTTGGTCGCGGGTGCCGTGCACCCAGCCGTGGTCGTCGGCACCGAGTTCAGTCATGCTGGCGGCGGCGAGCCCACTCATGGACGCCGACGCGCACTCCACCACCCGCGCTCGCCCTTCGACCACTGTCGCCAGTGCAAGCGCCACCGTGGTCGCGCCGCACGATCCCGCCGCGCCCACGACCGGCACGACCAGCTCGCCGGACGCCGGCGTCCACCGCTCAGCGGGCTTCGGCGTCCCCACCGTGGCGAGTGGCGGAGTCACCGAGGCGACGGGCTGTGGCCGGGCTGGGTGGCGGAAGGCACCGTCCTGAACGGCGTGCCAAGCGCGAAGGAGTTCCTCCACCGCGACCGGCCGGCTCGTCTGGGCGGTCATCGGGACGCCCGCCGGTTGGCGCGGAACATCATCGTCGCGCGTAGTTCGGCCGGCGGCAGCCCGGCCAGCTCGGCCTTCGCCTGTCGCGCTCGCTTCAGCGTGTCGAGCAGCCGCTCCAGGCTGTCGATCACCTCGTCGTCGGTGTTGGCGACGTCGAACAGCCGCGCTGTCGCCCTCAGGTCCTTGGTCATGTGCACATTCACCTCACCCTCCAGAAGTGAGAAGGGACCCCGTCCACGGACACCTGGTTGCAGGGAATCCGGCGGAGGAGTTCAGGCGGCACGGGAGAAGGCGGGTGCCGCCTCGGTCAGGGCGCGAATGGTGCGCCGGAAGCGGCGACGCACGGTGCGGTCGCACACACCGAGCAAGGCGGCGACGGTGGTAGTCGCGTCATTGCCGAGCAGGCCATGACTGGAGGTCTGCCGCAGCCGCAGTTGCTGGGAGACCTCCACCAGCATCAGCACGGCTGCCGGTCGGCGGCCGCGATGACGTGGTGGTCGCACGCCCAGTCCAGGACGCCCACCAACTCGTCGAACGCGGACGGGTCGGGCTCGTCGGGGATCGCGGCCATCAGGTCGCTGTCGGCGAAGGCGACGGTGGCGTACCAGGTGGGGTCCTTGCGTTGCAGGGTCGCGGGGGCTTCGCAAGCGGCCAGCACGTTGGCGCGCAGGTCCCACATCAGGTTGCTGATGACCTTGCGGCGTTGAAGCGGGAACGTGCACACCAGCAGCCACAGTTCGGCGGCGACCACGTGGTCGATGTCGACCGACAGGGTCCGCAGTCGGCTGGCAAGGAAAGCGGATCCGGGCACCAGCAGCCAGGCCAACGTCTGCGCGGCCTCGCGGTCGTGACCACCCTCGGTCGATGCCAACCACGCGATCCCATACACCACGTCGTCGGCGTCTGCGGGGTCAGCTTCCTGCAGCCACTCCCGCAGCCGGCGGGGATCGTCCACCAAGTTGAGGATGGGCTGGGCGATTGACCACGACGACCACGCTGCGACGATCGTTGATTCCAGGTTGCTGGCGAGACCCAATTCGGATTCGACGCTCATGATCAGACCTTTCCGTTGCGGATGAACACAACAAAAAAGGATCAAATCGATGTACCACGAGTTGTCCCCAGAACCGGCACTACCGGCATTTCTATCCACAGAATCGGGCTGCCCCCCTTGACGCGGAGAGTTGTTCCCCCTTGTCAGAGGATGTCCCTGCGATGTCCCCCCTTGTCCCCCAAGTCAGGCTGGACGCCCAGGAAACCGAGGGGTTTCACCTCCCCATGCCCCAGCGCGATGCAGATGTTGCGGACAAGCAGAGGTCGCGAAAAGCTGCTTTTCACCATCGGGGACAATGGCCTGCAACCAAGGGGACTTCATCGGAGTTCGATCGGACATCCGGACATCGCCGCAGGCAACGTCCCCGGTGTCCCGTTCCACCACATGGCTGCAGCGCTTGCTCTAACCTGAGTTGGACCTCTTTAGTGACCCACGCGGGCGAGCATTTCGGCGATGTCGTCGGGGATTATGGGTTCGGCTTGGAGTTGTTGGCCGGCCAGAGTGATGGTGACGTGTTGCAGGGGGCGCAGTGCGCGGACGATCCTCTTGATGTTCCAGCCGGGACTGCTGCAACAGTAGGTGACATCTGATCTGGCTTGCCCGGGAGGGTGGCCTGGAAGGAGGCGTCCGTGCCGGACCACGACTCCAGCAGCGCAAGCTCTTCGCGGCGCCAAGGTGTTCGAGGGTTCATCGTTCGGCCCAGCTTACTGCGCGCAATCTCGCGGACATGCCCAGAGTCGGACGTCTGCGTTGGCGGCGGATTGCGAACAGACCGATTGTGGACGCCCCCCGTCCCGATAGGCGGCACCTCGCGGTCAATCGAACGTTCCGGCCCATCGCCAGATCGGGGCTTGGCGACTCACGGACGCCGGGCCTCGCACCATCCTCGCTCCGGCCTGGTCGATGGGGACCCACGGGCCGTCCGCGCGTCAACCTCGCGCGACTCGCGTTCTCGGCGAGTGCGAAGATTGGAGCGTGGGAAGGGCTATGGCGCGCAAGAAGAGAATGCGAGGGCGACAAGCCGGCCCGGCAGACCGCCGACATCTACCGCCAGCACCTACAACGGATCTTCCTGCTCGACCCGATCGAGGCGTGGACGCCGGCGTTCGCCCCGCTGAAGCGACTCACCCACTCCCCCAAGCACCACCTGGTTGACCCCGCCCTGGCCGCCCGCCTCGTCGGCGTCGGCAAGACAGGACTCCTCCGAGGACAAGGAAACCGCGTCCACGCAGCCACCGGCACCTGGCTCGGGGCACTGTTCGAGTCATTGGCCGCCCAATCGGTTCGCGTCTACGCCGAAGCAGCCGACGCCCACGTCGGACACCTACGCACCAAGAACACCGACCACGAAATCGACCTCATCGTCGAAACGGCCGACCGCTCCACCGTTGGGATCGAGGTCAAACTCACCGACACCATCAGACCCGCCGACGTCGAGCACCTGAACTGGCTTGGCGAACAACTCGGCGACCGCCTCGGCGACCGCATGATCATCTACACCGGCAAACACGCCTACCGCCGCCCCGACGGCATCGCCGTCGTCCCCCTCGCACTCCTCGGACCCTGAACCACCCGGCACACTGAACCGCATCACCCAAACCGGTTCCCGGCCTTGATCCATCCCCGGTTGCTGGGCCGTGGTGGCCGGCACCGGGGTGGACCAGGGAAGATCAACTGAGGAAGATGGCCGCGGAAATTAATGGCCCCCTGACAAGGTCTTTTGACGGGCCTTCGCCATGTCGTCACCCCTTTGTCGTGGGGAATGCGTGGGGAATAGCTCAGCACCCGAGACCCGCGCGGGGCTCGCGTCCAAGGCTGTGCCTCAGCGGCATCCAGACGTCACCGCCGCGAGTTTGGTTGATTGCAGGCCTGCCACCCAGTCGATGGTCGGGCCGCAGAACACCCGAGCGGCGTTTCTCGCACTGCATCGCGGCCTCCCGTCATGGGCCCAGACAAGCCAGTCACCGCCATAACGGGTGGCGACTGCAACCGGTGGACAGCCATGGACACCTCGGCGTCTCTTCGAGTGACTCAGAGCTGGTCGAGCAACTCGGCCACTGACGAGACGACCTGGTCCGGGCGGAAGGGATACGTCTCCACGTCAGCCATGGTCGTCAGGCCGCTGAGCACCAGCACCGTGTGCAGCCCGGCCTCCATGCCGGCCACGATGTCGGTGTCCATGCGGTCTCCGATCATCGCGGTGGTTTCAGAGTGGGCGGCGATGCGGTTCATTGCGGACCGGAACATCATGGGGTTGGGCTTGCCGACCACGTAGGGCTTGCGTTTCGTGGCCTCGGTGATCATGGCTGCCACGGCTCCGGTTGCGGCGACTACGCCGTCGGCCGACGGCCCCGTGGCGTCGGGGTTGGTGACGATGTAGCGCGCTCCCGCCATCACCAGTCGGATGGCTCTGGTGATCGCCTCGAACGAGTAGTTGCGTGTCTCTCCGAGTACGACGTAGTCGGGGTCGACGTCGGTGAGGACGAAGCCGGCGTCGTGGAGGGCGGTGGTGAGTCCGGCCTCCCCGATGACGTAGGCGGTCTTCTTGCCGGGTTGGCCGGCCAGGAAGGCAGCGGTCGCCATCGCGGAGGTCCACAGGTTTTCCTCCGGGACGTGCAATCCCGCGCGCTCGAGCCGTGCCGCCAGGTCTCGCGGCGTCCACGTGGAGTTGTTGGTGAGCACCAGGAATCGCCGCGACGTCGCGATCCAGCTGTCGATCAGCTCGACGGCTCCGGGCAGGGCGCGGTCCTCGTGGACCAGCACTCCGTCCATGTCCGTGAGCCAGCACTCGATGTCGTGCGGGGTTCGCGCGGGGCGGGTCATGGCGTCACCGCGCCCAGCCCGTAAGCCTGGTGTACGAGCACGATGGGATGCACAGTGCGCACACCGGTGGAGTTCTCGATCTGCCAGCGGCAGGTCTCGGTGTCGCAGGCCGCGAGGCCCTGCTCGGTCTGTTTCACCATGTCGAACAGTGGCTTGCCGACGGCTTGGGCGATGTCGTACTTCTCCTTCTTGAGGCCGTAGGTACCCGCGATGCCGCAGCAGGTGGCGTTGCTGTCGACCACCTCGAGGCCGGGGATCAGCCGCAGCAGGTCGAACGCAGGCGTCCCCATGCCCTGGCTCTTCAGCTGGCAGGGGGCGTGGTAGGGCAGCCGCTGCTTGATCGGCTCGAAGTCGGTGGGCAGCTCGCCCGCCTCGTGCAGCTCCATGAGGAACTCCGAGATCTCCCGGATCCGCGTGCCGACGTCGGCCAGTTCGGTGTCGTGTAGGCCGAGGATCTCGTGGGCCTCGTGCTTGAGCATGCCGGTGCAGCTGCCGGCGGTGCTGACGATGGTGAGGTCGGTTCCGGCGGAGCGCAGCGCCTTCACCAGTGCGCGCACCGACTTCGTCGCCTGTTCGAACAGGCCGTTGCTCTGCTCGGCGAGGCCGCAGCAACCCTGGGGGGGCACGAGCACCTCGTAGCCAAGGTGTTCGAGCACCTCGATGGCCTTCTTCGCGGCGTCCACCTCGAAGTAGCCGCCGGCGCAGCCGTGGAAGTAGACCAACGCTCCGCGGGTGGGTGCCTTGGCCGGGCCGGGCCGCTTCTTCAGCCAGGTGTGCAACGACTGGGTGCGCGCGGTGGGCATGGGGGCGCCGCGGTGGACGCCGACGACTTTCTCCATGGCGAAGCGGGCCAGCTTGTTGTCGAGCACGGCGTTGGCGAGGGGGGCGACCGGCGTCATCGCCTGGCCCATGAGGACGGTCTGGGTGATGATCCGGTCCCGGATCGGGACGCCGTGTTCGGCCTTCATGACGGCCCGGGCCAGCGAGTTGAGCTCGGCCACGTTGACGCCTTGGGGGCAGACGACGCTGCAGGTGCCGCAGCTGGAGCAGTAGTCGACGGAGTGGTCGACGGAGTCCCCGTCGCGGAACCGTTCGGCCTGGGGGCCGACGAACTTCGGCCCCGAGAACAGCGGTGTCACCGCCGCCACCGGGCAGCTGGTCTCGCAGATCGTGCACTTGACGCACTGGTCGAGGCTCATGCGGTTGAGCTCGTTGTTGAGCCGCTCGCGCAGGTGCTGGGCCCGCTCGGCCCTGGACTTCTCGCTCATCGTGTTCCTCCGGTGATGTGGTCGGCGGCCCGGACGGCCGTGGCGACGGCGATCCCGTCTCCCGACTTCTCGCGCCAGCGCTCGGCGCCGGCGATGAGGCCGCCGGCCACGTATAGGTTGGGGTGGACGGCCGCACCGGCGGCGTCCACGGGTCGGCCGGCGGCGTCGGTGCGGACGCCGACGGCGAAGAGGGGGTGGGGCCCCCAGTAGGTGGCCGGGATCAGCGGCCCCGCGTCGGTGGCGGTCAGGGGCAGTCCGAACACCGGTTCCGAGATCGCACCGAAGGAATCCACCTCCAGTGCACCGCTCTCGAACCCGCCCGGGGCGTACACGAACGCGTCGGCCCGCAGCTGGCGCGGGCCGCCGGCGGCGGCCAGGGTGACGGACGCCACGGCGTCCGCCTCCAGGGTGCGGCCGACGATCCGGCTGCCGGTGACGATCCGGACGCCGGCGGCGCGCACCAGCGCGAGCAGCGCCTCGTACAGCCTCAGTCCCGGCACGGAGGGGGGCGGGAGTGGAATCTCGCACACGTCGCGTCCGACCACCTCGGCGACCTGGCGCCACACCCCGCTGCGGCGCACGCCCAGCACGGCGGGCAGGGCCACGACGTCGCCGGGACCGGCAGCGGCGGCGACCGCGCGGGCGAACCGGGCCGCGAAGGCCTCCTCGTCGAGGGCGCGGGCGTAGGTGAGGGGGCTGGGGTCGGCCTCCCCCGGGCGGGCGGGCAGGTCGACCCACGCCGCACTCGCCGCGAGCGCTCCGCCGTCGGGGGCGGTGCTGCGGGCCAGGTTGCCGGCCACCAGGTCGGCGGGGAAGTCCTTCAGCTGCCGGACGCCGACGACCGCGTAGCTGCGGCCCCCGATCGCATCCCCGGCCACCATCGACGGCTGCGCCAGGGCTGTGGGCCGCAGGGCGCCGACCGCCGTGGGCAGGTGGAGGTTGCGGGCGGGGTCACCCACGAGCAGTTCGGGGCCGAGGGCCCCGGCCAGCCATGCGACGGCCGCACCGACGGCGTCCGCACCGATCGACGCGTACGGGTGGTCGGACGCCACGGCGGCGACGGCTTCCAGGGGTCGCTCGACCCGCTCGGGCGTGTAGCCGAGGATGTCGAGGGTGCCCTGGGACAGCTGCAGGCCGCCGGGGCCCTTGGTGACGAGCATGACCGACCGGCCGCTGCGGGCGAGCCGCAGGGCTGCGGTCAGGCCGGCGAGCCCGGCGCCGATGACGACGACGTCGCTCATCGCACGACCTCCTGTTCGGGGTGGGGCAGGTGCTCGACGTCGAGGGTGCCTGCGAAGATCCAGTGGTCCAGCGCGGTCTGCCGCACCTGTGGCCCGTAGAGGATGGGCCACAGCCCGATCCACCGGTGTTTGAGGAAGAGTCGCAGCAGCCCGGTCGCGCGTTCGGCGTCCGCGACCTGCTCGGAGCAGGCGATCCCGGCCGCCCGCGCGGCGCAGAAACCGCCCTGGCACGGGCCCATCCCGAGACGGAGCTGGCGACGCAGGTCGTCCAGGGTCGCGTTGGGTTGCGCGTGCAGGGCGTCGACGAGCATCGAGCGGCTCATCAGCTCGCACTCGCAGACGATCGGGTCGTCGAGCCGGTCCGCCTCACGCTCCTCGAGCCGGTGGGTCACGGCGTACAGTCGCCGGTCCTCGCTACCCGGGATCACCTCGTCGGCGGTCCGGCAGGGGCGGTTCTCGCCGAGCTGGTCGCCCATGGCATCGACGATGTGTTCCGCCATGAGCCGGTACGTCGTCAGCTTGCCGCCGCCGATGGTGAGCATGCCCGACAGCCCGTCGCGCTCGGAATGGTCGATGACCGCCATGCCGCGGCTCATGTTCCGGGTGTCGTGGGCGGCGACTCGGTCGTCCTTTATCAGGGGCCGCGAGCCCGACCAGGCGTGCAGCGCACGCGCCGTCCGGAAGCCGGGGATCATCGCCTCGCCGGCGTCCAGCATCTGCTGGACCTCGTCGCGTGGGATCGGCAGGTGGTCCGGGTCGGACTCGTGGATGTCGGTGGTGCCGATGATCGACACCGTGTGCACCGGTACGAGGATGTCTCCGTCCGTGGGGTAGACGCAGCGATTGATGACCGTGTTCACGATCCGGTGGTTCATCGCGATCATGATCCCGCGGCCCGCCACCACCTCCACCTCACGGGCGCCGGCCATCGCCGCGATCTGGCCCGCCCACGGACCGGCGCAGTTCAGCACGAACGAGCACTCGATGCGGACGTCCTCGCCGCCCTTCTCGTCGCGGCACAGCACGGCCGACACCCGGCCGCCCTCGCGCTCGATGTGGGTGACGCGGTGGTAGGTGAGCACCTTGGCCCCGTGGGACATGGCCGAACGCGCCGCCCCCCAGACCAGCTGCCAGCCGTCGACCGAACCGTCAGCCACCTCGATGGCCCGCTGGATGCCCGGATGGAGCCGCGGCTCGCGGCGGAGCGCCTCGGCCACGCTGATCTCTGTCGCGGGGACGCCGGTCTTCGCAGCGCCGGCCAGGAACTGGTCGGCGTAGGACGGGTCGTCCCCGGGCAGCGTCACGAAGAAGCCACCGGTGTCCTCGACCGCCGCAGACTGGATGCGACGCAGGATCGCGTTCTCCTCGGCGCACTCGGTCGCCGACTGGGGATCGCTCACCACGTAGCGGCCACCGGAGTGCAGCAGTCCGTGGAATCTGCCGGTGGTGCCCTGTCCCAGGTCCACCCGCTCCACGAGAACCGCGCGGTAGCCACGCAGCGCGGCGTCGCGCACGACGCCCAGCCCGGTCGATCCGCCGCCGATCACGACGACGTCCGTCTCAAGACGTTTCACGGTGTTCCTCCTGGGTTGCTTGCTGCCCCCCACCCTGTCCCTGCCCGGATCCGGTGGGCAACCGGAATTCGGTCGCTCCTGCGGCGCACGGTGCCCCGATCCCCGGCCTATTCAAGGCTCCCCCCCAAGCCCCCACCGGGTTACGTTCATGTCACCCACAGCGGACCGAGCCGGAAGGAGGAGAGATGAATCGAGCGGTCACCATCCTGAGCCAGTTGGAGTCGTCCGACTCCACCACGCGGGAGGAGCTGGCGCGGCGCTGCGGCGTCGGGGTCCGCACCATCGCGTCCGACATCGCCCACCTCAACAAGGCCCTCGAGGGTGCCGCCTCCATCCGCCTGGCCGATGGACGTTACCGCCTGCTCATCGTGGACGCCGGGGCCTACGGACGCGGACGTGAGCGCCTGGCGACGGTGCGCGAGTCGTTCAACGATCCGCAGTGGCGGGCGGCGTGGATCCTCGCCCGCCTGCTGCGCAGCGAGGTGCCGGTCCGCACGGAGGACCTCGCCCTCGAGATGCGGCTCGGCCGCACCAGCGTGGTGGCCGACGTCGCGGACGTCCGCACGCTGCTCGCCCCCTTCGGGGTGACCATCGAAGGACGCACCCGCGTCGGCCTGCAGCTGGCCGGGCCCGAGGCGGGCATCCGGCTGGCGGTCCTCGACCACGCCTACGAGGCGGCCTACCGGGACTACCCGCTCGGCGACGACCTGCAGGCTGCGGTCGAGGAGGTCCTCGCGGCGTACCGGCTGGGCAGCGAGGGCCGTGCGCTCGTGCTGCGCTGGGTCACCGTCGTGCTCGACCGGCACCTCACCGGCCACGACCTCGGCGCCCTGCCCGCCACCTACCACGACCTGCTCGACACGCCCGCCCACGACCTGGCCCGCGCCCTGGCCGCCCGCCTCGAACCACTGCTCGGCGAACGGCTCCCCGACGAGGAGGTGTTGTTCCTGGCCCTTTCCGCCGCGGGTCTGCGGATGGTCGTGGACGACGGACCCACCGGTGTCTGGCCGACGGCGGCGGCCGCGGGCGAACTCGTGGGGCGCATCCTGGAGCGCATCACCGACGAGATGGACGTGCGCCTGGCGCCGTCGGAACTCACCCAGGAGTTCAGCCAGCACCTCACCTTCCTGCTCAACCGGATGCGTTTCGGGCTGCGCCTCGCACCCGACACGCAGGGCGGACGCCTCCGGGACGAGTACCCCGCGGCATCGCGGATGGCGACGATCGCCGGGGACGTGATCGAGCGCGAGACCGGGCTGGCCGTCGAGGCCGGCGAACTCTCGCTGCTCACCACCTACTTTCAGGTGTTCCTGGCCGAGCATGCGTCCAAGGGCAGCCGCGACCTGGTCGTCACGATCGTGTCGGGGCGGGGCCCGGCGACGGCCCGCCTGGTGCGGGCCAACCTGGAGTCGGTCCTGCCGGCGGGCACCCGCTACAGCATCGTGCCGGACGCCGCCCCCGGCGACCTGGACGCCAGCGACCTCGTCGTCACCACCCCGGGGACCCGCGCCGCGACGCGGCGGCCGACGCTGGAACTGGGCGAGGTCTTCGACCGTCAGGCCGTCCTCCGCCGGCTGCACGCGCTCCGCGTGCCGACGCACGGACCGCTGTCCCACGGGGCGTCGGCCGGGTCGTTCCTGGCGGCCCTGCTGGATGAGGGCCGGTTCGTGCGGTTGCCCGCGGGCTGCGACTACCGGGAGGGCACCCAGCGCCTGGTCGCGCGCCTGACCGAGCGAGGCCTGGTGGGTGCGGAGTTCGCCGCCGCGATCGCCGCCCGCGAGGACCGCGCCACCATGCGGCTCGATGACCAGATCGGATTCCCCCACGCCACCGACCCGACGATCGCCAGGCCCGTGTGTGCCCTCGGGGTGGTCCCACGGTCCGACGGGGAGGCCGGTGTCCGGGTCATCGTGTGCCTCGCCGTTCCCGCGAAGCTCGCCTACGACGACACCCTGCTGATCCGTGTCTACGACGAAGTGATCCGCCTGGGCGCCAACCGGCCGGCCCTCGCCAAGCTCTCGAGACTCACCAGCTACGAGCAGTTCTTCTACTTCATGGAGAACCTCGCCACCGGTCCCACCACCTGAGGAGCAACATGTTCTGGACCTTCCTGATCGGCTTCGCCGTGCTCTACCTCACCCAAACGGTGCTGGGGCTGAGGCAGTCGAAGAACTTCGCCGACACGTTCACCGCGATGCGCCGCCGCGGCAAGGTCGCTCTCGGCAAGAAGCAGGGCCTGCTCGTGGCCGGCGCGCTGGTGCTGTTCCTGCTCGACGACGCCGGCCACATCGTCGAGGGCCGCAAGCTCTCCGGCGTCACCGTGCTCTCGCGGTTCAAGACGTTCGACGTCTACAACGGCCTGCAGTTGGCCGACCTCGCCCCCGAGGGCGACCGCCGCTTCAGCAAGCCGCTCCGTGGCGCCGTCGCCAACGCCCGCGACAACTACCGCACCGTCCTGGCCGGCGGGAAGCCGCTGGACCCACCCGGACCCTTCGCCCAGGTCGGCCTCCGGCTCGGACGCCTCTTCGGACGCCGCCCCGCCACCGCGGCCTGACCCCCCAACGCCCACCCGTACCACCCGCATTATCGAAAGGAGTTGAATCATGGACATCCTCGTTCACGCCGCTGAATGGTTCGTCGGCCTCTTCCAGGCCGGTGCCACCGTCTTCATCAGCTGGATGGGCAGCATCGTTCCCCTCGTGCTCATGCTGCTGATCGCCATGAACTCGCTGATCCAGTTGATCGGTGAGGACAAGATCAACCGGTTCGCCGGCAAGGCCGCCCACAACCCGGTCAGCCGCTACATGCTGCTGCCCTTCGTCGGCGCCTTCATGCTGGCCAACCCGATGGTCCACTCGCTCGGCCGCTTCCTGCCTGAGCGTTACAAGCCCAGCTACTTCGCGAGCGCCGCCCAGTTCTGCCACACCAGCAACGGCGTATTCCCGCACATCAACCCTGCCGAGCTGTTCATCTGGCTCGGCATCGCCCAGGGAGTCACCACGCTCGGCCTGAGCACGGGCCCCCTGGCCATCCGGTACCTCCTGGTGGGTCTCGTCATGAACTTCGTGGCTGGTTGGGTGACCGACTTCACCACCGCCTATGTCAGCAAGCAGCAGGGTGTCGTGCTGAGCGCCGAACCCCACGTGGAAGGGTGACGCACATGTCCCAGTACCGCACCATCGTGATCGAGCGGGGCAGTGGCGGCTTCGGTGGCCCGCTGACCCTGACGCCCACCGAGCAGAAGAACAAGGTGCTCTACATCGTCGGCGGCGGCATGCGCCCCGACGTGGTGGACCGCATCTGCGAGCTCTCCGGGGCGGAGGCAGTCAACGGCTTCAGCACCAGCATCCCCGACGACGAGGTCTTCGCCGCGGTGATCGACTGCGGCGGCACCCTCCGCTGTGGCCTGTACCCCAAGAAGGGCATCCCGACGATCAACGTCATGCCGACCGGCAAGACGGGCCCTCTGGCGCAGTTCATCAACGAGGACATCTACGTGTCCGCGGTGGGCAACGTCCAGGTGCGACTGGCCGACGAGTCGGAGGCCGTGGCGGCCTCTGAGGCCTCTGCGGCAGCTCCGGCAGCAGCCGCAGGGGCGGCGGCGGCCACCGACGCCTCGGCGTCCGGGCAGGCTGCCGGCGGCGGAGCCAAGTTCGCGGTCCAAGGCGAGTGGACCACCGACAAGAAGATCAGCCAGACGATCGCCGCGAAGAAGAACAAGTCGATCCTCGAGAAGATCGGCCTCGGCGCCGGCCGCGTTGTGTCCATCTTCTACCAGGCGGCCCGCGACGCCGTGCAGACGATGCTCAGCACCGTCATCCCATTCATGGGCTTCGTCGCCATGCTGATCGGCATCATCCAGGCCTCGGGCTTCGGCACCTGGTTCTCCAACATGTTGACGCCGCTCGCGGGCTCGGGTATCGGACTGATCGTGCTCGGCTTCATCTGCTCGCTGCCGTTCCTGTCGCCGCTGCTTGGCCCCGGCGCCGTCATCGGCCAGATCATCGGCACCCTCATCGGCGTGGAGATCGGCAAGGGCACCATCCACCCGAGCCTCGCCCTGCCCGCGCTGTTCGCCATCAACACCCAGAACGCCGCCGACTTCATCCCCGTCGGACTGGGCCTGGCCGAGGCGGAGACCGAGACGGTCGAGGTCGGCGTCCCGTCGGTCCTCTACTCCCGGTTCCTGACCGGCGTCCCCCGCGTCGCCGTCGCATGGCTCGCCAGCATCGGCCTCTACTCCTCCTGACCACGAAAGGATCACCCTCATGACCGAGACGTACCGCACCACCGTCACCGCGGCCGGACCGGAGGCCACCGCCTTCATCGGCCAGGGCATGTTCGTCACCTTCGGCGAGGACGCCCCCGACGCCTTGAAGGAGTTCTGCTTCATCATCGACGCCTCGGCGCGGACGACGCAGGACATCGAGGTGGGCCAGGTACTCGTGCTCGACGGCACGAGCTACCCCATCACGGCCGTCGGCGACGTGGCCCGCCAGAACCTCGACGCCCTCGGGCATGTCACGGTGAACGTGGACGGTGCCGACAAGGCCAAGATGCACGGCGCGATCCACGTCCGCGGAGAGCAGATGCCCCAGCTCGACGTCGGCAGCACGATCGCCATCGAGGCGTGATCCACCGCGAGGTGGTCGTGGGTCACGAACTGGGCGTCCACGCCCTCGTGGCCCACGACCTCGCCGAACAGGCCGCCCACTTCGACAGCAGCCTGTTCCTCCGCACCGGGGGCCGGAGCGCGAGCCTGCGCAACGTCGTGGACGTGCTCGCCCTGGGCCTGCGCCACGGTGACCGGGTCTCGATCTGGGCAGACGGACTCGACGAGTCCGAGGCCCTCGAGGCCACCGCCGACATCCTCCAGTCCTCCCCCTGACCACGCGGCCCACCGATCACCCGGCCCGCCGCCACCCACCGAAGGAAGCACCATGACCAACCAAGCCATCGCCGACGGACTGCGGCACGCGAGCGACACCCGCGTGATCGAGGTCGGTCGCGCCATCCTCTCCCGAACCGGCGAGATCCTCGCCCGCTCCCTCGCCCAGCCGGGCCGGCCGCTGTTGATCGTCGCTGACGAGCGCACCTGGGTCGCCGCGGGTGAGGCGGTGGCCGCATCCCTTCAGGCGGCGGGCCTCACCCAGACCGAGCCCCTCGTCTTCCCTGGGACGCCGACCCTGTACGCCGCCTACGAGCACTGCGAGACGATCCGCGAGCGCCTGCGGGAGACCAACGCGCTCGGGGTCGCCGTGGGTGCCGGCACCCTGAACGACCTCGTCAAGCTGGCCTCCGGCGAGCTGGACCAGCCCTACGCGGTGGTCGGTACGGCGGCATCCATGGACGGGTACTCCGGGTTCGGGGCACCCATGAGCCAGGGCGGGGTCAAGATCACGATGCCCTGTCCCGCCCCCGCCGTCGTCCTGTTCGACCTCGACGTCGCCGCCGCCGCTCCCAAGGCCATGGTCGCCTCCGGTTACGGCGACCTCGCGGCCAAGATCCCGGCCGGAGCCGACTGGATCCTGTCCGACGCCATCGGCCTCGACCCGATCGACCCCCTCGCGTGGGACCTCGTGCAGGGAGGGGTTGCGGAGGCGCTCTCCCGGCCGGACGCCCTCGCCGCCGGCGACGCGGACGCCTACGAGGGTCTCGTCGAGGGGCTGCTCCTCTCGGGGCTGGCCATGCAGGTCTACAAGGGCACCCGCCCGGCGTCCGGGGCCGAGCACTACTTCAGCCACCTCTGGGAGCTCGACCACCTGGGGGCAGACCTCGACCCGCCACTCTCCCACGGCTACAAGGTGGCCATCGGCACACTCGCCATGACGGCGTTCTACGAGCGGTTCATGGCCCGAGACCTCGCGGCGATCGACGTGGACGCCGTGGTGGCGGCCTGGCCGACCTGGGACGCCGTCGAGGCCGACATCCGCAGCAAGCTCACCGGCCCGCTCGCCGAGAAGGGCGTCCGGGAGACGCGCGAAAAGTACGTGGACGCCGCCGGGTTGCGGACGCGCGTGCAGACCCTGGTCGACGGCTGGCCGTCGCTGCGTCCCCGCCTCGTCGACCAGTTGATGCCGGCGCGTGACCTGCAGCGCATGCTCGCCGCGGCCGGCACGCCGACACGCCCGGAGGACATCGGCCTCACCCTCGCCGAGCTCAAGGACACGTTCCCCAAGGCGATGTACTACCGCTCGCGCTACACCGTCCTCGACGTGACCCGCGAGATCGGCTGGTTCGACGAGTTGGTGGACGAGGTCTTCGCCCCCGGCGGGCTGTGGACCTGAGCGCGGCACGGATCGAGGAAGCGACAGCCATGCGTCCCGAACGCCTGTACGGCGCCTACGTCTTCGACATGGACGGCACGATCTACCTCGGCGACGAGGTCCTCCCGGGGGTGCGGGAAACCCTCGCGTTCCTGCGGGAGCGCGGCATCCCCCTGCGGTTCCTGTCCAACAACCCCACCAAGGACCCCGAGCAGTACGCAGCCAAACTCGCACGCCTCGGCCTGCCCACCCCAGTGGACGACATCGCCAACACCGTTGTCACCACCGTGCGATGGTTGCGTTCCCACCACCCGGACGCCGTGGTGTTCCCGATCGCGGAGGAGCCCCTCATCCGGGCCCTGCGGGAGGCGGGCGTCCGCCTGAGTGAGGACCCGGCCGAGATCGACATCGTGGTGGCGTCCTACGACCGCACGTTCGACTACCGGAAGCTGCAGATCGCGTTCGACGCCCTGTGGTTCCACAAGCGGGCGATCCTCGTCCAGACCAACCCCGACCGCTACTGCCCCTTCCCCGGCGGACGCGGCGAGCCGGACTGCGCCGCGATCACGGCCGCCATCGAGGCGTGCACCGGCGTCCGCTGCTCAGTGAACCTGGGCAAGCCGGGGGCGATCATGGTCGCAGAGGCGGTGGCCGGCTTGGGAGTCGAGCCCGCCGACGTCCTCATGGTGGGAGACCGCCTGGCCACGGACGTGGCGATGGGCCGGGCCGCCGGCATGGCATCCGTGCTGGTGCTGACCGGCGACAGCACGCCCGAAGAAGCGGAGGCCGCCCCGCCCGAGCAGCGTCCCGACCACATCATCGACACCTTCGACCAACTCGTCCCGGACGCCGTCTGGCGTGCGGCGACGCGGGCAGGCGCCTGATAGCGCTCGACCAGTGAGGCCCGCCGGCCCGGCGACCCGCCTCACTGGTTGCGGCGGGCCAGCAGCTGCTCGCGCAAGATGTCCGCGTGTCCGCAATGCTGGGCCAGCTCACGCAAGACGTGGAGGAGGACCCAGCGAAGCGTGAGACTGCCCCGCCGGTTTCCGGAGAAGACGACATCCCCGGACAGCCCAGCCGACGCAGTGCGCGACAGGCGATGGCGTCGCGGTAGCTGGCCAAGCCCTGACATGCCGCCGGCGGTGCGCTCATGTGAT